>CAVVDZ010000001.1:0-1019089 GCA_963747145.1 uncultured Gammaproteobacteria bacterium
GTTCGGCGTGAGGCGAATCTGGACTCAGCAAGTACTCCGCGAGATTCCCCCAGACGACCGTCGTCGACTTGAGCGGGGCACCGTCGGTGGTCCCAAGGGCCGAGTTGCCCCACACTACGGTGTTCGCCCAGCCACTCGGATCGCCCCACACCGCGTTCGATTCGATCCCCCAGATGATGTTGGTGTTGCCCCACACTACGGTTGAACCTGCAACGGCGTTGCCCCACACAACGGTATTGCCCCAAACAACCGTGTTGCCCCAGACGACAGTCTGACTCCAGGTGGGGAGATTCCAGTCCATCGAGTTCCCCCACACCACGGTGTTGCCCCAGACGACCGTCTGTCCCCATGGCAACCTCTCGACCGTCGATCTCAGTCGTCTCTAGCGACGCCGGACTCGAGCCACCAAGAACCCGTTGGGGCGGCGGGTCGATTGCCGCGGCGAGCGCAATCGCACCGCCCGCGTTGAGGACGCCGGACCCCTGCGTGAGGCGATCGTAGCCGTTCAATGGAATGGCGCTGAACTCGAGGATCGCCTTGATGGCATTCGGTGAGAGCGGTGTCTTGTGTTGCTTCTCGTGGGCCTCGATCATCAACGCCACGACGCCGCTGGTCACCGCGGCCGACATGCTGGTGCCGCTGAGCCGCAGATATTCCTGGCGTCCGTCTTTGCCGACGACTCGGGCGTTGGAGCGAGTGCCGAACAACGTCGATTGGGTGGCAGCTATGGACACGAGCCGGTGACCGGGAGCCAGCAGGTCCGGCTTGGCGAGGCCGTCGTACCACGTCGGGCCTTTCGAACTGTAGCTCGCGACCGTGTCGTCCTGGTGCGTGACCGTACCTTTCGAATCCAGCGCTCCGACGGTGATAGCCGATGGCGCGTTGCCGGGCGACGTGATTCCTGCATACCCGGACGCACCTGTCTCCGGGTTCATGCCGTAATTACCCGCCGAAGCCACCACCGTGATGCCGGCACGGACTGCTGCCTCGACGGCCTGCACGAGGGGGTCGGTCGCCGCAGGTTCGAGTATGGGATGTCCGAGCGAGAGGTTGAGAACGGCGATGTCCAGTTCGTCTTTGTGATCAATCGCGAATTGAATGGCGTCCAGCACGTTGCTCGTCAAGCCTCGGCCATCCGCGTCAAGCACTCGGAGACTCACGAACTTGGCTTTGGGGGCGATGCCGCCATACAGCTTCGTATGAACTTTGTGAAGTCTACCGTCCGAGCCCCTCGCTTCGACCTCTCGATCTGAGTGGTTTCCGCTGCCGCCGATCAGGCCGGCCACGTGTGTGCCGTGGCCGTAGTCGTCGCGCGCATGTGAGTCCCGGCAGTTGAAACGAAATCGAAGAACCGATCGGCGCGGCCGCCGCCCAGGTCGGCGGTCTCGTCGAGTCCGGAATCGACGACGGCGATCGTGACCTTGTCGCCGTCGAACGGCTGTTCGTCCAGACCGAGGGTAGCCAAAAGAGCTTCCCGTTCGGAGAAGTGCGTCAGATCGAACTTGACGGCATTGGCATAGACCGGGGCATCGCTCGAAATGCTCAACACGTCAGGGTCGGCCGCCAGTGCTTCAAGGTCTCCGACATGGATCTCAGTTGTCAGAGCACCGATCGAAGGCTGCTCCGATTGAGGCGCGTGACCATTCCTCCGAAGCGTGTCCGCCAGAGCGTGGCGTTTGCCGTCCGACGCGCGGACGATCACGCGAACATGCTCCTGTTCGGTGCCGGAGGTCTGCGCCGAACGAACCTTCTGCCGCAGATCCCGATCGAGCTTGTTGCGGCCTGCCGTCTCGACAGACGGCGAAAAGGTCGGAACAAGTAACGCGATGATTCGGCATCGCAACTCGCCGGTCGCGCGCCCCTGCCCGTGATAGTCGTATCCGCCCATCGTGATCGTGCCGGCACCGGCATAGCCATTGATCACGAGTTTCATGACGGCGGCGGTCTTGCGGAACTCGCCGTCGCCGTTGAATTCGGCCTGGGTAAAGATGCCAGCGGGGCCGACGATGTCCGGATCGAGTTCGGGGTTGAGCGCCGACGGGTCGCCATAGCGATCGGTCAGGTCGGCGGCCTTGACGTAGTTGCAGCGCACCAGGTCCTTGATCACGGCATCGCGCGTGATTTCGGTGTCCACGCGCGCGAGCTTGCGGTCCGACAGGCGCTGGATCGATTCCATGACGCGCACCGCGTCGGCCTGGTCGAGGAGCCCGACCAGCTTGCCGGTGTCCACCAGGCCGGTGACGTCGCTCGTGCGGTCCACCTTGGTCGGCCGCACCGAAGGGTCGACCATGGCGGCCGGCGACATCGAGTTGCCGCCGGACTCGGAGCTCTGCGATCCGATCAGGGTCAGCAGTTCACCGTCGGCGCCGGCCTTGTAGATGCCGTACATCGGGTTGTGCGGGTTGTTGCCGGTATCGTTCTCGGAGCGCGCCGGAATCACCGCGCCATTGATCGAGGCGGCCGTGGTCGGGCTGACGCGCTCGATGATGCCGCGCTTGAAGGCGCTGTCGAGGTGGAAGGCGAGCCCCAGGCTGCGGTCCACGAAATCATTGGTCGCACTCGCCGGGTTCGGCGCATTCGGCACCATGTCGCCCGGCAGGCCGAGGCGGCCGTAGCCGGCCACCGACAGGAAATCGAGCTGGCCGCCCGTGGCGCCGACCAGGACGTTGGAGCCGACCATATTCGCGCCGCCCGCGAGGTCGATGCAGATGAACGGGATCTTGCCCGCGCCCTGCACCGCGATGCCGCAGGCCTGCTTCAGCGCCTCGAGGTCGGGCGACAGCGCTGCCTGCGCCTCGCGCGGGTTGGCGAACAGGCCGAAGACCGTGGGCGCGATGACGGTCGCCGCGCCGCTGATGAAGCCCTGCGAGATGAACTGCCGGCGTGTCACCGGCCGCGGATGATCCTGCTGGCGGAGCGGCGCGTCCGGATGAAGCGCTGCGCGACGGGATTTTCTGCTCATCGGTGCAAGTACCTCATTGCAGCAGCGTGCTGGCGCTGCCGACCACTGCAGAGCAGGCCGACTTGACGACCACCAGTGTGCGATCCGCGGCGCAAGCAGCGCCGCAGGTGGTGAGCCTTCCGATCAGCGCGTCGACTTCACCCGTGACCTCGGCCGCCGAGGGCTGCGAGGCGAGGCCAGTGCCGATCGCGCGGGCGAGCAGCGGGCCAGTGATCTGCGCGCGCTCGGCGGGCGTATCGAAGGCGGTCGCGGCCGGGGCATTGAAATTGAAGCCCGGGAAATACGCCGCGCGCATCGCCGCATCGTCCACGAGTTCGTTGCAGTACTCGATCGCGAGCTGTGCCGTGCCGACCTGGTGCGACGACAGGAAGCCCTCGATGTTCTCGACCGTCGGCAGCTGCTCGCGCACTCGGTCGTAGGTCGCGGTAACCGCCGCATTGGTCGTCGGGACACCGGTCATCACCGACATCGAGGCGGAGATCTCCTCGAAGGTGCGCAGGCCGATCTTCGGCGCCGGCGGGCCGTTGGGCGGCGGCGGCAGCGGCGTCGGCGCGGGTTCGGTGCGCAGGCGCGTAGTCGAGCCGATCTTCTCGAAGCTCAGGAAGAACTGGTCCGCGGCCGGGCCCTTGTCGAGCGCGACGACGGTGCCGATGCTCGCGAGCGGGAAGCCGAGCGTGGAGCCCTGGTTGTATCCCGAAGCGAGGACCGTCTGGTCGAGCGGGATGTAGGCCTGGCCGACGCGCGCCTCGGCGCCATTGATGCCGATGCGCACGTGGCCGACCGGCACCTGGTCGGGCGTTACGGACGGGTCGAGGCTGATGAACGCCGGCTTGTTGAACAGGTACGAATAGCTGTCGAACTGGCTGCCCTCGAACATCACGTAGCTCTGCGGCACGTTCGTCAGGTGCGCGACCGAAAACAGCAGGTAGAAGCGCTCGCCGACGCCGGCGTCGAAGTTCTGCTGGATCTGCGCCTGGGTCAGCGCGCGATTGTGGATCGCGAACATGCGCACGACGCCCTGCCACGGCCGGTCGTTCGACACTTCATTGCCGACCACCAGTGCGAAGGTGTCGTTCCAGTCGGTCAAGAGGCCTGGGGTGACCGGGTCAGGCTGCGTCGACAGCACGCCATTGACGTAGATGCGCCGCCCATTGACCGGATCATAGGTCGCGACCACGTGCTGCAGCGTCGCCTGCAGGACCTCGGCAGCGGCCGGGGTCGAGAGAGCCGGCGAGCCATTGGCGTTCGTCGTCGTCTCGCGGTTGTAGAAATCGTAGTTGTACATCGTCTGGCCGAGTGTGACGTTGCGCGCCGCCGTGCCACCCGAGTAGCCGACGATGAAGGCGTCTTCCTGCACGACGTTGGCAGGCGCGACCCAGGCCTCGATCGAGTATTCGCCGGTCGCCAGGATCAGGTCGTGCAGCTTGCGGCTGGCAGCGGTCGTGCCCTGCGCCTTGCCGCCGCGGAGGTCGATGCCCCAGCCGCCGACCCAGGTCACGCTGCCGGACAGCGTCAGGTTCACCGCGGGCTCGACGCCGGACGTGTCGTAGGCGACGGTGCCGGTGCCGGTCTTGAATTCATAGAGTGCGATCGCCGAGTTGTCGTAGCGATTACCGCCGCTCGCGACCGTGCCCTCGTACAGCGTCAGCGCCTTGGACACCACGAGGTTTGGGTCGACCTGCGTCGCCGGCACGCGGTTCGCGAAGTCCTCGATCGCGGCCTGCATGATCGAGGCGCTCGTCGCGCAGTCCGTCCAGCAGTTGTGGAACTCGTCCCGCAGGCGCACGACCAGGCGTGAATCGCGCGGCGTGTCGAGATTGATCTTGGCACGCACCGCCGCGTAGGCCACATCGACGTCGGGCTCCGCGAAGAACGGCGACTGCGGTGTCGTCGCATTCGACGAATGGCAGCGCGAGCAGTACTGGGAGAGCAGCGGATAAACCGTCACGGCGAAGGCGCCGGAACTCGCCGGGAACGACTTGCTGGCGCCGACGTCGTGCAGCGGGGGCGGCTGCAGGTTCACGCCGCGGGTGCCGCCCTGCGTCGCGCCGGCCCAGTTGCGGATCCAGACCGTCAGCTGGTCAGCGCAGGCCGAGTCGGCCGCGAGCCAGCAGTTGTGGCCGCCGCCGACCTTGGTGACCATCATCGACGCGCCGGGATTCCCGAGGTCCACGACGCCGTTGGCAGCCTCGTACGCCAGGTTGATGTCGTCATTGCGCGCGAAACGCGGCGACCTGGCCGCCGGCGCCGTGGCAACTGCCGCAGCGATTGCTGGTCTGCAGGTTGTCCCAGACATTCAGCTTGAACGCCTGCACGTCCTGGCTCGCAGGCGGCGGGCCCGTGTAGCCCGGCCGGAGGTGGCGGAGTGACGACCGGATTCTGCTCGGTCGACGCACCGCCGCCGCAGCCGGCGACGAGCCAGGCGAGCGCGAACGGCAGCACGCGCAAGGTGCGGAACAGCGGCATTGTGTTTGCTTTGCTCATGGTCCTCAGGGGCCCATGCAGTAGGTGGCGGCGTCGGCGAACACCTGCTTCAGGCGATAGCCGCTCGCGCGGAATGAAGTGACCATCGACGAGATCTCGTTGCGGTCGGCGCTGTCGGTTGGCGAGCGCAGGCACACCGTGCGGAAGACCTTCTCGACCTGGCAGGACGCGAAGGCGTCGCTGTTGCGCGAGTTCCTGGCCGAGCGACTTCGCGCCGTTGCCGGAGCCCGGCAGCGCCGAGTCCCAGCCCAGGAGCGCATTCGGGCCGTTGCGCCAGCGGTTCTCCCAGGCGTCGCCCTGGGTCACGTAGCCCATGCGGAACGTGTCCGCATTGATCGAATACTTCGGCTGCACGGTGCCCGCCGTGTAGAGGAGCCGGCCCTGCGTGCTGTCATAGGTGTAGTACGCGAAGGCCTGCGCCATCGGGTCCATGCCCGAGTGACAGCCGACGCAGTTGTTCAGGAACAGGCGCGCGTCGCCGCCCGGGCTGCGGCTGACATCCTGACGGATGCGGTCCGGCGGGCGCGTGGTGTCGTGGATCTCCTCGAGGTCCTTGCACATGTGGTTCAGGATCGTGAACCGGAACATCGCGCGATTGGTGCCGGCGATGAAGAAGGCCTCTGCCGCGGCGCGGCTCGTCATGATGCCGGCGGTGGCCGCGGCGGGAATGCCATAGACGCTCGACTGCGTCGTGCGCTGCAGGCCGGTCAGCAGGTTGATGCCGCGTGATTCCATCTGTTCGTAGTGCGTGTTGCTTGCAGCCGACACCGCGGGCAGGCCGAGGCCGGCATTGCCCACGTAGAGGATGTCGCCGGAGAGCAGCTCATTGAACGGCACGTCGTCCCGCACCATGCCGATCACGGTCGCGGTGTAGTCGTTGAGCGGCGTGAAGACTGTCTGGTTGCGGTTGGTCCAGGGCGCCACGAGATTCTTGAGCGTGACCGAGTAGAACGCCGGGTCATCCATCGCGCGAAGTGCGGCTTGCTGCGTCCGGCCCGCGGCGATGTCTGCTTCCATTGCGCTCAGCACCGCGTCGGACGGTGGCACGCCCGCGATGCGGTCGTGCATCCGCTTCGCCTGCTCGCGCGGGCCCGCTTCCGCCACGGCGGCGAATATGGCGATGGCCGCCACCGCAGCGGTGACGCGCATCACGATCGATCCGGTGTGGCGTGGCCACAAATGCATTTCCGTGCTCCACTCACTCGCAGTTGTTCAGGTCGCGGTCGAATATATCCGCGGGTACCGGGGCGCATAATGTCTCTGAACGGCGACATTCACCCGTGACGCGTGTCGAGTTACTCTGCACCCGTGATTGGCCACTGAATGCGCAAATGCCTTGTTCCAAAGGGAAGAAAGCGCGGTCTGCAGGCCGCCGGTGCCTCCCGCCACCGGCATTCTGTTATATGAATCGGCGGGAATCGGCGTTTGCGGATGGAGTAAGTTGAGATGCGTGTCACGTTAATGCAATCGCGAAACCTGCTGCTGGCGGCCCTCGTGCTGGCCGTGGCCGGTTGCGCGACTGGTCATGACGGTGACATAAACATCGGCGGCGGCCAGGACCCGGATCCGGTCGTTCTCGACTTCCCGATTGCCTACGTGAAGGGGCCGCTGCCGGTCATCACCGAGGACGTGCGCGAGCTCGAAACACCCCATGAGGGCTCGGACCTCTGGTTGCGCGATCGCGCCGCGCCTGATTCAGCGGAACGCAACCTGACCCTCCCGATCACCGGCGGATTGTGGGATGTCCGCGACGTGGACGTCTCGTTCGACGGCACCAAGCTGGTTTTCGCGATGCGCATGCCGCTGATCCCGGGCGCGATGGACAGCGAGCAGCCGACCTGGAACATCTACGAGTACGATCGACCGACCGACACGATTCGCCGCGTGATCGCATCCGACCTGATCGCCGAGGAAGGCAACGACGTCGCGCCGCACTACCTGCCGGACGGCCGCATCGTTTTCTCGTCCACGCGCCAGCGCCAGTCGAAGGCCGTGCTGATCGACGAAGGCAAGCCACAGTTCGCCGCCCAGGACGAGGACCAGAACGAGCACGCCTTCGTGCTGCACGTGATGAATGCGGATGGCAGCGGCATCCACCAGATCTCGTTCAACCAGAGCCACGACATGGACCCGTCGGTGCTCGCCGACGGCCGCATCGTGTTCAGCCGCTGGGAGAACGCGGGCGGCAGCTCGATTCATCTATATACGGTCAACCCCGACGGCAGCGATCTCCAGCTGCTGTACGGCGCGAACAGCCACGCGACCGGCACCGGCGGCGCCGTCTCCGCCCCGGCGGTTCCCGGCACCGACGACGTGCAGTTCCTGGCACCGCGCCCGCGCGCCGACGGCAGCATTGTCGCGCTGGTGCGCCCATTCGCCGGCACCGAACTCGGCGGCGATCCGCTGGCGGTGGATGCCTCGAACTTCGTCGAGATCCAGCAGACGACGCTCGCCAGCGCGGGCCTCGCGGGACCGGGGCAGACCCGGCTTTCGACCAATGACGTGCGCACCGATCCGGGCCCCTCGCCAGGCGGGCGCTACGGCTCGATCTTCCCGATGTGGGACGGCAGTAACCGCCTGTTGGTCAGCTGGACGATTTGCAGGTTGCTCGAGGGCGGACTGACCGTGCCCTGCACGGCCAGCCGCCTCGCCAATCCGGCGGCCGTGACGGCGCCGCCGCTGTACGGCGTCTGGATCTACGATCCGCGCGACCGCACACAACGCCCGGTGCTGCAGCCAACCGAGGGCGTGCGTTACTCGGACGTCGTGCTCATGGCGCCGCGTGCGCCGCTGCCCACCGTGATCCTGGATGCGGTTGCCGGCGTCGACTATGACCCGGTGCTGGCCGCAGAGAATGTCGGCATCCTGAATATCAAGAGCGTCTACGACGTCGACGGCGTGGACCGGGCACCGGGCGGCATCGCAGCGCTGCGCGACCCGGCGCAGACGACGGCGGACGAGCGTCCGGCCCGTTTCCTGCGCGTGGAAAAAGCCGTCGCGATTCCCGACGATGAAGTGCGCGACTTCCGCAACACGGCATTCGGCGCTGCCGGCGGTCTCGGCATGCGCGAGATCCTGGCCTATGCGCCGATCGAACCCGACGGCTCGGTGCAGATCAAGCTGCCCGCCGGCGTGCCATTCGCCGTCGGGGTCGTCGATCGCGAAGGCCGGCGCATCACGCCCCGGCACCTGAACTGGATGCAGCTGCGGGCCGGCGAGGTCCTGACCTGCAATGGCTGCCACGTGCCCGCCGGAGCGCAGACGCCGCCGGTGGTCTCGCATGGGCGCAGTGGATTGACCGCCTCTGTGAATCCGGGCGCACCGACCACTGGCCAGCCTTTCCCGAATACGAATGCCGCCCTGTTTGCGAACATGGGCGAGACGATGGCGGAAGTGCGCGCCCGTATCAGTTGCCAGACCGGTTGCGCCGCGCAGCTGCCGTCCGTCAACGTGATTTATGACGACGTCTGGACCGACCCGGTGGCAGCCGGCCGGCCCGCCGACGCATCGTTCAGCTACCTCTATGGCCAGCTGCAGACTCCGGCACCGCTGAGCGCCTCGAGCGGCAGTTGCCCGTCGGGCTGGACCATGCTGTGCCGCATCGTGATCAATTATCCGATCCACCTGCAGCCCTTGTGGACGCTGCCGCGGCTGACCCTCGACGCCGGCGGCGCGGTGATCGCCGACCGCACCTGCATCTCCTGCCACAGCCCGGCCGATGCGGCCGGGGCCGTGCGCGTGCCGGCCGGGCAGCTCGACCTGACGGGCGGCCCGTCGACCGACGAGGCCGACCATGTCGTCTCTTACCGCGAACTGTTGTTCACGGACAATGCGCAGGAAGTTAACATGGGCGCGCTGCAGGACATCCTGGTGCCGGGTCCCCCGGATCCGATCACCGGTTTGCCGACGCTCGTGCCTGTGCCTGTGAGCCCCTCGATGAGCGCCGCGGGCGCCCGGGCTTCGGCGACGTTCTTCAGCCGTTTCGATGCGGGCGGATCGCATGCGGGCGACCTGACCCCGGCGGAACTCAGGCTGATCGCCGAGTGGCTGGACATCGGTGGGCAGTATTACAACGACCCCTTCATGGCTCCGACGAACTGATGCGATGAGAATCCTCATCGCCTGCGCGCTGTTGTTGTGCGCCGGCGCCGCCTGCGCCGCTGACCACGACGCGCTCGAGGTCATCGTCGTCGACCCCTACCTCGAAATGCGCACCGGGCCCGGCCGCGGATTCCCGATCGTGCAGGTCGTGCCGCGCGGCGAGAAGGTCCAGATCCTAAAGCGGCGCACCGACTGGTTCGAGATCCGCGACGCGGCCGGCCACCAGGGCTGGGTCCACCGCAGCCAGATCGCCGAGACGCTGGTGCCCGCCGGCGCAAAGCTCGAGATCGACGATCCCGCGCGCGAGGACTTCGAGGCGCACCGCCGCGAGGTCGGACTGATGCTGGGAGACTTCGGCGGCGCCAATATCATCACTGTGTATGGCGCCTACTCATTCAATGCGCACCTGTCCGGCGAGATCGCCCTGTCGCACCTGCTGGGCAGTTTTTCCGACGGCCAGATCGCCGCCATCGGCGTGACGCACGTGTTCGTTCCGGAGTGGCGCATCCAGCCCTTTGCATCGATGGGCACCGGGCTGATACACACCGAGCCGAAGTCCACTGTCGCCCAGTCTCCGCAACGCACTGACCAGCTGGCCTACGTGGGTGTAGGGGTACGCGCATATCTGGCGCGGCGGTTCATACTGCGAACCGAATACAAGAACTACGTGGTCTTCACGGACCGCGACGATAACGAGGAAGCCTACGAATGGAAAATTGGATTCGCATTCTTCTTCTGACGGCGGTCCTGGGAATGACCGGCTGTGCATGGATGCCCTGGCGCGACAAGCCTGCCAGTGGCGCCGCTTCAGAGGGCACAACCGAGCGCGGCGAACGCGTCGGCGATTCACAGGCCAAGACCGCGGACGGAAGCACGCCCGTCGGCAACGCGGACCAGGTCGTCATCGAGCCGCAGGTCGAGCGGCGCGACGTCAAGCCGCCCCATATCGACACCGAGAACTGGGAGGTCGGCCTTTCCATCGGCTCCCTGTCCGTCGAGGACTTCGAGGTCAACATCGTCTACGGGGCGCGCCTCGCCTACCACATCAATGAGGACTTCTTTGCCGAGGGATTGGTGGGTTTCAGCGATGCCGGACTGTCCAGTTTCGAGCGCCTTTCGGGTTCGGCGCCCCTATTGACCGACAGTGAGAGGCAGTTCACTTACTACAGCCTGGGCTTCGGTTGGAATGTGCTGCCGGGCGAGGTTTTCCTGGGCGGCAAGCGTGCGATGAACAGTGCCGTCTACCTGACGCTCGGCGCCGGCGGCACGCGGTTTGCCGGCGGCGACCGGTTCACGCTGACGGGGGGCGCGGGCGCGCGGATCCTGATCAAGGACTGGCTCGCGGCGCACCTCGACATCCGTGACCACGTGATGGAAATCGACGTGCTCGGGAAGAACAAGACCGCGCACAATTTTGAAGCGACGCTGTCGCTGACGGCGTTCTTCTGAGGTCAACGCCGATGCAGACGAAGCAAGGACTGCATGTTGCCGGGCTGCTGGCGGGGCTGCTCGCCCTGTCCTGGCCCGCGCTCGCCACCGATGCGGCGCCCTCCGCGCCGGAATTCAGGCTGGCCAACCGCGCCGGCGGTGAATTGGCGCTGTCGGGCCTGCGCGGCCAGGTCGTGATGATCAACTTCTGGGCGAGCTGGTGCGGACCCTGCCGCCAGGAATTCCCGGCGCTCGACGAGATGTACCGTAAGTACAAGCCGATGGGCTTCGCGATGGTCGGCATCAATGTCGAGAGCGAGAAGGCGGACGCGGAGCGCTTCCTCAGCGCGCGCCCGGTCAGCTTCCCGATCCTGTTCGACCCCGACAACCGGGTGAGCGGCAGCTATGGCGTCAGCGCCATGCCGACCACGGTGCTGGTCGACCGCAAGGGCCACATCCGCTGGCTGCACCGCGCTTACAAGCCGGGCGACGAAGCCGAGTACATCGCCCAGATCCGCGCGATGCTGCGGGAGCCCTCGTGACGCTGTCCCGCGCGCTCTTCGCCCTGCTCGCTGCGCTGGCGTTCTCGGGTTGCTCGCACGTCGAGCCCTGGGTCAAGCCCTACGAGCGCGAGAATCTCGCCGACCCGATCATGGCCTGGGACAGCGATCCGATCGACTCGTCCTACATGCGCCACGTTTTCGAATCGCGCGAAGGCGCCCGCGGTGCCGCGGGTGCGACCGGCGGCGGCTGCGGATGCAACTGACGCGGGCAGCGCGCGGGTTCGCGGCCGTCCTGGCCGCGGCATGGCTGCTGTGCCCGGCGCCCTCCTTGGCCGGCGTGCTGGCCGACGATCGCGCCGACGTGATGTGGCACTTTTACGATGGCGGTGGCGTCCAGATCGACGGCCCGTCGGTGCTGGTGCGCAAGAAGTTCGCCGAGAAGTACGCGGTCAACGCCAGCTACTACGTCGACATGGTGTCGTCGGCCTCGATCGACGTCATCACGACGGCCAGCCCCTACAAGGAAGAACGCACCCAGTTCGGCCTGGGATTCGAGTACCTGCGCGGCAAGGTCACCTATGCCGCCAGCTTCAGCAACAGCAAGGAAAACGACTACGACGCCGACACGGCCAGCTTCTCGATCAGCCAGGACATGTTCGGTGACCTGACGACCGTCCAGCTGTCATTCAGCCGCGGCAAGGACGACGTGACGCGCCGCGGCGACGACGTGTTTGCCGGCAAGGTCGATCGGCATATCTACGGTATCGACGTCTCGCAGATCGTCAGCAAGAAGCTGATCCTCGCGGCCTCCTGGGAGACCACGGCCGAGGAGGGATTCCTGAACAATCCCTATCGCCGGGTGCGCTTTGCGGACAATTCGCCGCGCGGCTACGACTATGAGTTCGAGCGTTACCCGCGCACGCGGACCGGCAATGCCATCGGCCTGCGCGGACGCTACTACCTGCCCTACCGGGCCGCGCTGCAGGGCGATTACCGCTGGTACAACGATACCTGGGGCATCACTGCGAACACCCTCGAAGTCTCGTACACGCAGCCGATCGGCGACCGGCTGATGTTCGATGCCCATATCCGCTACTACATGCAGAACGCGGCTGACTTCTATTCCGACCTGTTCCCATTCCAGAATTTCCAGAATTTCCTGGCGCGCGACAAGGAACTTGCGACGATGAACAGCCAGACGCTGGGATTCGGCGTCGGCTACGAGGTCAAGGCGCCCTGGGCACAGTTCATCCAGAAGGCCACGGTCAACCTGAAGTACGACTTCATCCGGTTCAACTACGACGACTTCCGCGACCTTCGCCAGACCGGTCTTGCGGCCGGCACCGAGCCCCTGTACAGCTTCGACGCCAACGTCGTCCGTCTCTTCTTCTCAGGCTGGTTCTAGGGCGCTTTGCCGCCGGCTTCCTCGGGCGGCGCCAATCCCTTCGAATAAAGCACGTGGCCGTCGCTTCGCACGATCACGGCGTCCACGTCCGGCTGCGAATCGATCAGCGCGAGGCCCCGCTCGGGCCCCATCACAAAGACGCTCTTGGTCATGCCCTCGGTCAGCGTCGCGCTGGGGCCGATCACCGTGACGCTGCGCACGCCGACCGGGCTCTTGCCGGTATGCGGGTCGATGATGTGGTGGTAGCGGACGCCGCCCTCGTCGAAATAGCGCTCGTAATCGCCTGAGGTCGAGATCGCGGCATCCTCCAGCGGGATCCTTGCGATCACGCGGTTCGGGTCGTCGGGATGCCGGATGCCGATGATCCAGGGGCGACCGCGCCGGTCGCCCAGGATGCGGCTGTCGCCGCCGGCCGAGACCGTCGCATTGCGGATCCCGCGTGCCTGCAGGATCCGGGCGGCCGAATCGACCGCATGGCCCTTGGCGATGCCGCCAAGATCGATACGCACCCCGGGCTGCGTGAACCGGACGGTGGACGCCGCGAGATCCACGACGACATGGCGCCAGCTGATGGCCGGCAGGGCCGCCTGGATCTGGCCCTCGCTGGGGTGGCGGTGCTCGCGGTAGTCGTAGAGGTAGCCGACACTCGCATAGGTGATGTCGAAGGCCCCGCCGGAGAGCTCCGAGAACTCCAGCGCCTTCGCGATCAGCGCGGCGAGCTCCTGCATCCACCTTGACGGGCCCGGCCGCCGCGTCGCGATTGATCTGCGAGACCTGGCTTTCCGGCTTGTACACCGACATCAGCTCGTCGATGCGGTGCATCTCCTCCATCACCGCGTCGATCGCCGCCTCGGCCTGTGCCGGATCCTCGTGCCAGAGTTCGACCGCGATGCGCGTGCCCATGATCGCGGCCTCGCGCTCGTGCCACTCGGCCCGCGCCGCGGCCGGCATCAGCAGCAACAACGTGGTGACCACGCTTGCGATTCGGCGCATCATTGGGTTCCCAGTTTGGACGATACGGCGTGCTGCTGTCGATTCGCGCGGCCCCGCCGTCGCACAACGGCTACACTGGGCACGCGGCCCACGCGCGAGGGAACCTGCCACGATCGGCACGGTCTGTCCGCACAGGCCCATTACAGGAAACACCGCCATGAAATTTTCCGGATTCATCCTTGCTGGCGCGATTCTCGCCGGCTCGCTGGCTGGAATGCCCGCGACCGCCGTCACGCGCGAGGAATCGACGATCGAGAACGCGCTGGTCGTGCTGCGCGAGCTGCAGTCGATGCCGGATCTGCAGATTCCGGACCAGCTGCTCGCCCGCGCAGAAGGCATCGTCATCCTGCCCGCCAATGTGAAGGTGGGCCTGATCTTCGGCGCGAGCTTTGGCAGCGGTGTGCTGCTGGTGCGCAATGCGAATCGTGAATGGAGCAATCCGGTGTTCGTGAATACCGGCGGCGGCAGCTGGGGCTTCCAGGCCGGGGGCCAGGTCGCCGACATCGTGCTGGTGCTGACGACCCGGCGGAGCATCGAGGGCATCACGGACGGCAAGCTGACACTCGGCGCCGATGCCTCGGTCGCCGCGGGCCCGGTCGGTCGCACGGCAAAGGCATCGACCAGCCTGACATTCGATTCCGAGGTCTACGCTTACTCCCGGACCAGGGGCCTGTTCGCCGGCGTCTCGCTGGAAGGCAATGGCATCTTCATCAGCAAGAAGGCCAACCGGCATTTCTACGACGGCGTGGACAGCGCGACGGACATCATGGCGCAGACCAAGGCGCCGCCGCCGCCCGCCGACGTGCTCGTCACCGAAATCCGGCGCATCACGTCGGTCGCCGAACAGGCGACCGCCGAGACGCCAAAGCCGGCAACCGAAGTGGCGCCGGCTGAGGCGCGCACGTATCCGCTGCCAGACCCGCAGCCCGGCACCGAGCCACACTAGTCGGAGCCGCACCAGGCTCACGTCAGGGAGAAACCGGCTTGAAAGTCGGCGTGATCGGACTCGGTACGATGGGCCAGCCCATTGCGCGGCGCATTGCGCGCGCCGGGCATGAAATCCTCGCCTGGAATCGCACGCCCGGTCGCGCCGACAGCCTGCCGCGCGAATCCGCAGTCGCCGTGCACACGGCGGCTGAGGCCTGCCAGTCGGAACTGGTCATCACCGTGCTCTCCGACGACACGGCCGTCGAGTCCGTGATGTTCGACAGTGGCAGGCTGGTCTCGACCGGCATGCCCGGCCTGATCCATGTCTGCATGAGCACGATCAGCGACATCCTCGCGCGACGGCTGGCGGCGGCGCATGAAGCCGCAGGACAGGCCTATGTTTCGGCGCCAGTGTTCGGGCCGCCCGACGCGGCGGCGGCCGGCCGGCTCCTGATCGCCGCGGGCGGTCCGCGCAGCGCCATCGAACGCGTCCGCCCGGTCCTCGAGGTCCTGGGCAGGCTGCAGATCATCAGCGAGGACCCGGCCGCAGCCAATGTCGTGAAGTCAGCCGGCAATTTCCTGATGTCCGCGGTCGTCGAGAGCCTGCGCGATGCGATGTTGATCGTGCACGGCGCGGGCGTCGACCCGCGCGAATTTGCCGGTATCGTCACGCAGTCGCTGTTCCCGACACCGGTCTATCAATATCTCGGCGGGTTGCTGGCCGCGCGCCAGGCCCAGGGCGGCGCGCGCCTGCCGAATCCCTTCCTGCGCGGCGCCGAGCAATGCGCCAACACCGCCCGGCAGCAGGGCGTCGACGCCCCGCTCGTCAACCACATCAATGAAAATACCGCGCCGATTCAGGAGACGCCGAGCCCGGCCGGACAGGCGACACCCGTTCTGTCGAGGCCGCAATAGCCGTCCGGATTCTTGGCGAGATATTGCTGGTGGTAATCCTCGGCGTAGTAGAAGACCGGTGCCGGCAATACTTCGGTCGTGATCGGCCTGCCAAGTCCTGCCTGGTCGAGCGCGCGCTGGTAGTTGGCCTTCGACTCCCGCGCCTGGCGTAACTGCGCATCGTCGGTCGCGTAAATGGCGGAGCGGTACTGCGTGCCGACGTCGCCGCCCTGGCGCATTCCCTCGGTCGGGTCGTGCGACTCCCAGAAAAGCTTCAGCAATTGCGGATAGCCGATGCGCGCCGCTTCGAAGACGACCTGCACGACTTCGGTGTGCCCGGTCATGCCCGTACAGACTTCCTTGTAGCTCGGGTTCGGCGTGAAGCCGCCGGCGTAACCTGAGGCCGTCGAATGGACGCCCGGCAGTTCCCAGAACAGGCGCTCGGCTCCCCAGAAACAGCCCATGCCGAACATCGCAAGCTGAAGTCCCGCGGGAAACGGCGGCGACAAGCGGTTGCCGTTGACGAAATGGCGCTCGGGCACCGCCATCGGCGTGCTGCGTCCCGGCAGCGCCTGCAGGGCGGCGGGCATCGTGATGCTGCGTACGGCCATGCTCAACTCCCTACCAGTTCTTTGACGCCATTGATAACGAACTGCACGCCGATGCAGATCATCAGGAAACCCATGATACGCGCGATCGCACCGATGCCTGCGCTGCCGAGCTTCCTGCTGAGCTGTTCGGCGGCGCGCAGTACGAAGTAGCAGACGAGGACCGTGACCGCGATGCCGATCACGACGCCGACATGTTCGACGACGACGCGCGCGCCCTGTTCCTCATGGCGGATCGTCGAAGACATCGTGATCACGGTCGCGATCGAGCCCGGGCCGGCGAGCGACGGCATCGCGAGCGGCGAGAAGGAGATGTCGGCCTTGACCCGTGCCTCGGCGAGCGCCTCGGGTGACATGGCAGGGACCGTGTCGGGGAACAGCATCCGGAAACCGAGGAACGCGATCACGAGGCCGCCCGAAATGCGCAGGCCCGGTATCGAAATGCCGAACACCTGCATGATCAGCGTGCCGATCAGCAGGAATGCGATCAGGATGCCGCCCGCATAGATGCAGGCCTTGCGGGTCTGGCGTTCGCGCGACACGGGGTCGAGATGCGCACCGATACTAAGCAGCATCACTGCCGTGCTGACCGGGTTGATGATCGGCAGCAGGGTCATGGCGGTCAGGCCGACATAGCCCAGGAAATCGGCGGCAAAGTTCATGGCCGCGCTATCTTACAATGAGGCCATGGCGACTTCCGGCAGCACGCCGAGGATCCGGCTGACCCAGCTCCTGTACCTGCTGGTGCTCGCGCTCTCCGCGACGAGCGACGGTCGGAGCCTGCAGGGTGCCGGTTCGCTCCTTGCGCAATCCGGCGGATTCGTGCTGGTAGCGGTCGCCGTTCTTTGGCGGCTCTGGACCACGCTGTTCATCGCCGGGCGCAAGAATGAGGAACTCGTGCGCGACGGTCCCTTCGCGCGTTGCCGCCACCCCTTGTACCTCGGCTCCGTCGTAGGCAGCGCCGGCATCGGACTCACGACCCTGTCGCTGACGCTCGCGATCGCGCTGCCGCTCATGGTCGGCGCGATCGTATTGCTGGCCGCGCGCCGCGAGGACTCGGCGCTCCTTGCCGCGCATGGCGATGCCTGGCGCGAGTACGCGGATTCGGTTCCCGCATTCCTGCCCAACCGCTTGCGACAACGGTCGCCGGACTGGGTCACCGTGCCGGTGCGCATCTATCGCAAGGCGTTCCTCGATGCCGCTTCCTTCCTCGGCCTGTGGCTGCTCGTCCTGTTGACCGAGAGCCTGCGCGCGGGCGGCACCTGGCCCGCCTGGTTCCAGCTGCCCTGATCCGGGCCCGCGCCGCTCCTGAAATCGGACCTGTTCGGCCGGCTGACGCAGGCGCAGGAGCGCGGACATTCCGTCGTGGATTCGCTATGGTGGCGTCATGGCCATCTGCCACGAACACAATCTCAAGGCTGCGCCGCCAGGGGCCCGGCCCTTCGGCATCCAGGTCCGCCTGAAGCCCGGCGATCCCTTTGCGAACCTGGTCGGCCCTGACTGGGGGAAAGTGCACTGGTTTGCGAGCGCTCTGGAACGCGACGCCGTGCTCACCGACATGGAGAGCCGGCATCTCTACTCGCGCCGCGGCGACGAACCGTCGATCGTGCTCGAGAAAATAGAACCCTAGCGCAGGCGGCCCAGCATCAGGTAGAAGCTCCGGCTGCCGTCCTCGTCGAGGCCCGCGGCCAGGTAGATCGGCCCGAGGAAGGTGTCGAATCCGAGGTAGGCGGCGCCGTTCAGCCGCGCGGAACCGAGATCGACATCGCTGCGCTGCTGCCAGACATTGCCAATCTCGAGTGAGACGCCCGCGTAGGTCGGCACATTCAGGAACCCTTCCCCGCCGCTGCCGATGCGTCGGTAGTACAGGGCGCGAGCCACGCCGAAATGCGGGCCGCTCAACGAATCGGCCGGCAATCCCGACAGGTTGAACAACCCGCCGAGCGAATAGAAATCCTGCACCGAGTCCTGCGGACCCGAGACGACGGCGCCGCCGGTGGTCCACAGTACAACGGTGTTCCTGCCCCAGGAGCGCGCCAGCATCCAGTCGAAGGAGATCCGGTCCGAATTCGTGTCGGCGCCCAGGCCTTTGCGTGGGCCATTCCACTGCAGGACGAACGACTCGCCATGTCGCGGGAAATACACGTCGTCCAGCCGGTCCAGCGAGAGGCGCGCATAGACCTCGCCGCGATGGAAGTCGCTGGCCGGTGGCAGGCCAGGATCCGCCGCATCGCCGACCAGCAGACTCTGGTCGCCTTCGCCGCGGATCAGGCCGGCGCGCAATTCGCCCCAGCTGCCGAATTCGCGGCCGACATCGAGCCCCACTTCCTGGTTGCGCACGCGGTAAGTCGCGAGCCGCTCGTCGCCGGAAATGAAATCGAAATTCCGCCGCTCGACCAGGAAGTGCGGCGCGATGAACCAGTCCCAGGCATAACCGATCGGCTGGTAGAACTCGGTCGAGAACCGCGGACTGGCGCCGACCCGCAGGTCGGTCTGCCACTCGGCGCCGTACTTGTTGACCTCGGTAACCTGCGTACGGATTCCGGCATTGAAGCTGTTGGAGCCCTCGAAATCATCCTGCAGCTCGAGACCAAAACGCACGTAATTCGGGCCCCAGCTCTTGCGCCGCGCCGAGACTTCGATTCCCTGCGCCCCCTTGTCGCGGACAATCTTGTAGTCCAGCGATTCGAAGTTGTCATCGCCGTACAGGTGCGAGAGACGCCGCTCCATGTCGCCGGCATCCAGCGCCTTTCCGACGACCGGGGACAGCTCCGCCTCGATGCGTTCCTGGTAGCGGCGGGACTTCGTGTCCACGCGCACGAACTGGATCTCGGGCAGCGCCGATCTCCCGCCAGCCCTTGCGGCGACATAGTGCGCCCACTCCGCTTCGCTGACGCTGAACACGCTCAGTTGCGCCGCCTGGGCGCGCGCGGCGGCATTGCCGTGTGCGATCGTCTGGTCCACGACGGTGAAATCGAGCGAGGCCATCGTGCCGAGCGGCGGCTCGATCAGCACGTCGCCCTCGACCAGCAGTTCGCGCTGCCGGTCGGTCTCGCGCTGCATCATGATCGTCAGCATCTGGTTCGAGACGGCGAGCGCCGATGTGAGTTCGCGGCGGCCGACTGGCTGGAATCCGACATCGACCGCGATGACGATGTCCACGCCCATGGCCTTCGCGACGTCTACCGGCAGGTTTTCGACCAGGCCCCCGTCCACCAGCAGCCGGCCGTTCAGCTCGACCGGCGCGAACACGCCGGGCGCGGACATGCTGGCGCGCAAGGCCTCGGTCAGGTCGCCGCCGGCGAGCACGCGGCGCTCCCCGGTCTCGAGGTCGGTCGCCACCGCGCGAAAGCGGGTCGGCAGCCGGTCGAAATCGTCGGTCCCGGCGATCGAGATGGTCTCGCGGCGCAGGATCTGCGTGAGCTTCTGGCCCTGGATCAGCCCGCGCGGCACGCGGAATTTGCCGGCCTTCAGGCCGAGCGGCAGGCGGACCAGGTATTCGCGATCGTCCAGCTTGCGGCGGAAATTGAGGTCGCTGCGCGGCGGGCGGTCGCGAAAAGCCGAATTCCAGTCGACCGTGCGGACCAGTGCCTCGATTTCCTTTGCGCTTTTGCCCGACGCATAGAGGCCGCCGATCACCGCGCCCATGCTCGTGCCAGCGATCGCGTCCACGGGCACGTGCATCTCGTCGAGCACCTTCAGCACGCCGACATGGGCGAGCCCGCGCGCACCGCCGCCCGACAGCACGAGCCCGATCCGCGGCCGCGACGGCGGAGCGTCAGCGGGCGCCTGCTGCGCGAGCGCAGGGGCGGCGATCAGGAACCAGAATGTGAGCGTGATTGCGCGGGCCATATCGGGGGTCCATGCGGACCGCGGGATCGTAGCACGCGGCCGGAAGCGCGGCGTTCAGCAGCAGCGGCGGATGCCGTCCCAGCGCGCGGTCTGATCGCTGCGGAAGAATGCCTCGCGCGACAGGGGCTGCACTCCGGGATGCTGCACGCGCAGATGAGCGAGGTATTGCTCGTAGGCGCCGAGGCCCGATGCGCCCGTGACGATGTCGCGCATTCGCGCCCCGCAGCTGGCGAGAGCGTGGCGTGCCGCCAGGATAAACTTGCGGTCAGGCACCGGCCGCTCCCGCGTATTGCGTGCGCTGATACGGCGCCTCGGCCGCCGGGCCCAGCGGCTCGCCGCGGTACGCCCGCCAGGCGATCCGCAGCATGTCGAGGATCACGACCCACAACACCAGCAGGAAGAAGGCGGTCAGCGCCGCATCGATCTTCAGGTTGATCATCAGTTTTTCCGCGACCGCCGCCTTGTCCGCCGCGAGCGTGCCCGCCGCGAACTTCTCGGCAAGATCCGCTGCACCCGACAGGAAGCCGATCTTCGGATCGGTGCTGAACAGCTTCTGCCAGGCCGCGGTCGTGGTCACGACGGCGAGCCAGGCGAGCGGCGCCCCGGTGACCCAGCTGTATCGCGCGCGCCCGGTCTTCAGGAAAATCGCAGTCGCGATCGAAAGTGCGATGCCGGCGAGCATCTGGTTGGCGATGCCGAAGAGCGGCCAGAGGATGTTGATGCCTCCGAAGGGATCGATGACGCCGACGTACAG
Organism: uncultured Gammaproteobacteria bacterium; assembly: GCA_963747145.1. Classification (GTDB taxonomy): domain Bacteria; phylum Pseudomonadota; class Gammaproteobacteria; order Steroidobacterales; family Steroidobacteraceae; genus SCUD01. The sequence goes on from CAVVDZ010000001.1 coordinate 20,912, forward strand.
GAAGTAGCCCCAGGCCGTCACCACCAGCGCGCTCGCCAGGATCACGGAGGGATAGGACGACGTGCGGCCAAGCGGCTCCCAGAACTGGCCCAGCGCGTCCTGCACCATGAAGCGCCCGACCCGCGTGCCCGCATCGAGCGTCGTCAGGATGAACACCGCCTCGAACATGATCGCGAAGTGGTACCAGACCGCGAGCAGCCGGGCGCCGAACACACTCGAAAAGATGCTCGCCATGCCAACCGCGAGCGAAGGCGCGCCGCCGGTGCGCGCGAAGAGCGTCGCCTCGCCCACCTCGTTCGCTAGCGACTGCATCTGGTCGGTCGTGACCGGAAAGCCCAGGGTGGTCAAGGTCGCGACCGCCGCGTCGGGCGTGCCGCCAAGGGCCGCCAGGGGGCTGTTGATCGCAAAGAAAACGCCCGGGTCGAGCAGCGTGGCCGCGATCATCGCCATGATCGCGACGAAGGACTCGAGCATCATCGATCCGTAGCCCACGAGGCGCACGTCCGCCTCGGTACGGATGAGCTTCGGCGTCGTTCCGCTTGAAATGAGGGAGTGAAAGCCGGAGATTGCGCCGCAGGCGATCGTGATGAACACGAACGGGAACAGCTTCCCGGAGAAGATCGGGCCCGTGCCGTCGATGAAGCGCGTCAGGGCCGGCATCTTGAGGTCGGGCTGCATCACGAAGATCGCGATCGCGAGCAGCACGACGGTGCCAAGCTTCAGGAATGTGGAAAGGTAGTCGCGCGGCGCGAGCAGCATCCACACCGGCAGGATCGCAGCGATGAAGCCGTAGCCCATTACGAACCAGGCGAGCGCCGGACCTTCGTGGTCGAACCAGGTCCGCAGCACCGGGTGATGATCGACCCAGCCGCCACCGCCGACCGCGAGCAGCAGGAGCGCGATGCCGATCGCCGAGCCCTCGAGCACGCGCCCGGGACGGATGCCGCGCATGTAGAAACCGACCAGCATCGCAATCGGGATGGTCGCGAACACTGTGGAGGTCGCCCAGGGACTGTGCTTCATCGCGTTGACGACGACGAGGCCAAGCACCGCGATCAGGATGATCATGATCGCGAGCGTCCCGAACAGCGCGGCAAAGCCGCCGACGGGCCCGAGTTCGTCGCGCGCCATCTTGCCGAGCGAGCGGCCATTCCGGCGCGTGGACAGGAACAGGATCACCATGTCCTGCACGCAGCCGCCGAGCACGGAGCCGAACAGGATCCACAGCGTGCCCGGCAGGTACCCGAACTGCGCGGCCAGCGTGGGTCCGATCAGCGGCCCCGGGCCGGCAATCGCGGCAAAGTGATGGCCGAAGACGACCCAGCGTGGCGTCGGCACGAAATCGCGCCCATTGTCGAGCCGTTCCGCGGGTGTCGCGCGCGTGGCGTCGATGGACAGCACGCGGGCGGTGATCCACGCCGCATAGAAGCGATAGCCGATTGTGTAGAGGCAGGCGGCGGCGGTCAGGATCCAGAGGGCGTTGATCGGCTCGCCGCGGTTGAGAGCGATCCCGGAGACGGCGAAGGCCCCGATGACCGCAAGCACGATCCCGATCAGTTTCTGCATGGCGACAATCTAGCGCATCCTCACCGATAATCGCAGCCGTGCCAAAGCCCGCCCCCGTCGCGGCCGCAATCCTGCTGCTTGCGCTGCCGCAGGCGGCACCGGCGCAAGCGCTCGACGAGGTGATCGTCACGGCGACGCGGAGCCCCATCGCCATCATGGATTACCCCGGCAGCGCAACCCGCATCGGGCCGGCGGCGATCGGTCTGATTGGACCGGCGCACTCGTCGGAACTCCTGAACCGGGCGCCCGGCGCGATGATCCAGCGCGGCAGCGGCCAGGAATCGCTGACAGCGCTGCGCTCGCCCGTGCTGACCGGCGCCGGCGCCTGCGGCGCCGTGCTCGTGCTCGAGGACAGCATCCCGATCCGGCCGGTCGGCTCCTGCAACGTCAACGAGCTTTTCGAGGTCAACATCGAGCAGGCCACTGCCGTCGAGGTCCTGCGCGGGCCAGGCAGCTCCCTGTACGGCTCGAGCGCCGTACACGGCATCATCAACGTGATTCCGCCGCTGCCGCAGGAACTGCCGCCGCTCGGCGTCGCGCTCGAAGCCGGCAGCGACCACTACCGGCGCATCCGCTTCACGGCCTCGAAGAAGCCAACGGCCGCGGCTTCGGCATCGCGCTCCATGCCACCGACGATGGCGGTTGGCGCGATTCCTCCGGTTTCACCGAGCAGAAACTGAATACCGTGTGGACCCGGACGCTACCTGCCGGCGAGCTGACGCTGCGCCTCGCCGCGACAAATCTCGAGCAGCAGACGGCGGGATTCATCGTCGGCCAGAATGCCTATCGCGATCCCGCGCTTGCGCGCTCGAACCCGAACCCCGAGGCGTATCGCGATGCAGAGAGCGCGCGCGTCACGGCGAATTACCGGGGCGAATCCGGAATCGACCTGCGCGCCTACCTCCGCAGTTCGCGAATGGATTTCCTGCAGCACTTCCTGCTGGGCCAGCCGGTCGAGGACAACGGCCAGGACAGCGCGGGCCTGCTGTTCTCATTCACGCGCGGGAATTTCGCCGGCGGGGACCTGGTGCTCGGTGCGGATGCGGAACTTGCGGCAAGTTCGCTGCTGCAATTCCAGGATGGGCCGACGACCGGTGGGACGCCCGCCCAGAATGCGATCCGCCCCGCCGGCCGGCAATATCACTATGACGTGGATTCGTCCGTGCTCGCCGCCTACGCAGAGTGGCGACGGCCGCTGGCGGGCGCATGGTCGATCGAGGCTGGCGCCCGCATCGAACGCGTCGGCTACGACTACGACAACCGGATGATCGACGGAAACACAGATGAGAACGGCGTCCCGTGCCCTGGCGGCTGCCTCTACTCACGGCCCGCGGATCGCTCCGACGATTTTACGAACTTCGCGCCGCGCCTCGGGATTGTCTGGCGACCCGTCGAGAGCATCGCGGCCTGGCTCGCGCTGGCCCGCGGCTTCCGTGCGCCCGAAGTGACCGAGCTCTACCGGCTGCAGCGCCAGCAATCGGTCGCAGACCTCGGCTCGGAGCGCGCCGATCAACTGGAACTGGGCCTGCGCTTTCGCTTCGCCAGGGTGGGGCTCGACCTCGCCGCATTCACGATGGACAAGCAGGACGTGATCCTGCGCGATTCCGCCGGATTCAACGTCAGTGGCGGCCGCACGCAACACTGCGGCCTCGAGTATGGCCTTGACTGGAACATCGCGGCGCACTGGGCCATTGCGGCCGCTGGCACGCTGGCGCGCCACGAATACCGGTTCACGGCAGCCGTCGAGCAGGGCGAACAGATCACGACCGGCAACGAAATCGACACGGCGCCGCGCGACATCCATGCGCTGCGCCTGCGGCGGGAAGCCGAGAATCTCTCGGCGGAACTCGAGTGGCAGCATGTGGGCCCCTACTGGACCAATGCGGCGAATACCGCACGCTATGCCGGCCACGATCTCGTGAACCTGCGCCTGGCCTGGCAGCCGCAGGATTCCTGGGTCATTGCGCTCCGACTGACAAACCTGCTCGATGCCGCTTATGCTGACCGCGCCGATTTCGCCTTCGGGAGCGATCGCTACTTTCCGGGCCGCGGCCGCGCGGCCTTCGTCGAACTGAACTGGCGCAAGGACTGAACGCATGCAATACGCCGCGATGATCTTGACCGCCCTGGTCGGCGCCACGCTCGCCATCCAGATCGGCCTGAATGCCACGATGAGTCAGCATGTCGGCTCGCCGATGGCGGCCGCGCTGATCAACTTCGGGATCGGCACGCTCGTGCTGTTCCTGATCGTGCTGCTGGGCCGGGGATCGATACCGATGCTCGCGCAGGCGGGCAGCGCGCCCTGGTGGGCCTGGGGCGCGGGCGTGCTCGGCGCCGCATTCATCACCGCTTCGACGGCTTTCGGCCCGCTGATCGGCGGTGCGACGTTTCTCGCGTTGCTCGTCGCGGGGCAGATGATCGCGGCGCTCGCGATCGATCACAACGGCTGGCTGGGCTTTCCCGTGCGCCCGCTCGATGCCTGGCGGATCGGCGGCGCGCTGCTCGTGGTTGCCGGCGTCTTCCTGCTGGCCCGGCGCTAGGATTTCTTACGGGCGCCGCGAGCGTGGCTGCTGCTGCGTGATGCAGTGGATGTTGCCGCCGCCCAGCAGGATCTCACGCGCAGGAATACCGATGACCTTGCGGCCCGGAAAAAGACGCGCAATCTGCGTCTTCGCGCGCCGGTCCGTGCGCGGATCGAGCAGCGGCATCACGATGTGGCGGTTGGCGATGTAGAAATTCACGTACGAGCCCGCGAGCCGGTCACCGCCGCGCCGCTGCCGGCTGCCCGGCACCTGCTCGATGCCGGCCGCTTCGGCATCCGTCATGTACAGCGGACCAGGTTGCAATATCTTATGTATTTTCAGCGTTTTACGACGTACATCTCGAGATGTTCTCAGTGCCTCGTAGGCCTCGTGCGAAATGTCGTACTGCGGATCGTCCTGATCTTCGCACCAGGTGAGAACGACCTCTCCCGGGCGCACGAAGCAACAGAGATTGTCGACGTGCCCGTCGGTCTCATCCTTGTACACGCCGCGATTGAGCCAGATGATGTGCTCGATCCCGAGGTAACGCTGCAGCAGGGACTCGATCTGCCCGCGCCTGAGATCGGGATTGCGATTCGGATTCAGCAGGCATTCCTCGGTGGTCAGGAGCGTTCCGCGCCCGTCCACGTGGATGGCGCCGCCTTCCAGCACGAAGGGCGCGCGATAACGATCGCAGCGCTCAATTTCGAGCACTTTCGCCGCAACCTGGTCGTCGAGATCCCAGGGCGTGTAGAGACCGCCGGAGCGGCCGCCCCAGGCATTGAAGATCCAGTCCACGCCGCGCAGGCGCCCGCGCCGGTCAACGACGAAGGTCGGGCCGACGTCCCGCATCCAGGCATCGTCGGAAGACATCTCCACGACGCGCACCGACGCCGGAAGCTGATCGCGCGCCTGCTTGAACTGCTGCTCCGAGGCGCACATCGTCACCGGCGTGCTTTCTGCGATCGCGGTCGCGACCGCGGTAAACGCGCGCTGCGCCGGCACTGCGCCCGCCCGCCAGTTGTCCTCGCGCTCCGGCCACAGCATCCACGCCCCCGCCTGGCGTTCGAATTCCGCCGGCATGCGGAAACCGTCCATGGATGGCGTGCGATTGTCGATCGGCGGCAACGACTCCTGCTGCATGGCGCGATTCTACGCGATGTCGCGCCGCTTCCAGAGCAGGAACAGCGCCGGAATCACGAGCAGCGTCAGGAAAGTCGCCGTCACCATGCCGCCGATCATCGGCGCGGCGATGCGACGCATGACTTCCGAACCCGCGCCGGATCCCCACATGATCGGCAGCAGGCCGATCATGATCGTCAGCACGGTCATCAACTTCGGGCGCAGGCGCAACAACGCGCCCTCCGTGATACTGGCGCGCACGTCCGTTTCCGCGAGCGCGCGCCCCGCACTCGCCGCGTCGGCCACGCGGCGGGCCCAAGCCTGGTTCAGGTACAGTAGCATCACGACCCCGGTTTCGGCCGCGACCCCCGCGAGCGCGATGAATCCGACCATCACTGCGATGCTGACGTGAAAGCCCAGCAGATACACCAGCCAGACTCCGCCGATCAGCGCGAACGGCAGGCTGCCGAGGATCAGCGCAACGTCGCCGAAGCGCCGGAAATTCAGGTACAGCAGCATCACGATGACCGCAAAGGTCGCGGGAATGATCACCTTCAGCTTCTGGAGCGCCCTCTTCCAGTATTCATACTGGCCCGACCACTGCAGCCGGTAGCCGGACGGCAGCGAAACCTTCGCGGACACGGCTTCCTTCGCATCGTCCACGAATGACCCGAGATCGCGATCGCGGATGTCGACGAAGACCCAGCCGGAAGGCCGCGCGTTCTCGCTGCGTATCATCGCCGGGCCGTCCGTGATCCGGATCGTCGCGACATCGCCCAGCATCAGCTGCGCGCCGTCGGCGGCGATCAGCGGCAGCGTGCGCAGTCGCTCCGGCGAGTCGCGCCAGTCCTGCGGGTAGCGCAGGTTGATCGGGTAGCGTTCGAGACCCTCGACCGTGTTGCCGACATTCATGCCGCCGACCGCGTAGCTGATGGTTTCCTGGATGTCGGCGATGTTGAGTCCGTAGCGGGCGGCGTCGCCGCGCCGGATATCCACGTCGAGATAGCGGCCGGTCGCAGCGCGTTCCGCATAGACGGACGCCGTGCCGGGCACGCCGCGCAGCACGGCCTCGAGTTCCGCCCCGATCCGCTCGATGACCGCGAGGTCGGGACCCGTGACCTTGATGCCGACCGGCGTCTTGATGCCGGTCGCCTGCATGTCGATGCGGGTCTTGATCGGCGGGACCCAGACGTTGGCGATGCCCGGCACCTGCACTGCACGATCGAGTTCCGCGCGCAGTCCCTCGACCGTCATGCCCGGCCGCCACTGATCGCGCGGCTTCAGCCGGACCGTCGTCTCGAGCATCTCGAATGGCGCGGGATCGGTTGCCGTATCGGCGCGGCCCGCCTTGCCGAACACGTGCTCGACCTCGGGGACGGTGCGGATCATGCGATCGGTCTGCTGCAGGAGGGCGCGCACGGTATCGGCCGAAATGCCCGGCAAGGCGGTCGGCATGTACATCAGGTCGCCTTCGAACATGTCGGGCATGAATTCACGGCCCAGCCGGCTCGCCGGCCAGGCAGTGGCTGCGATCAGGACGACGGTCATCGCGAGCACGATCCGCGGATGCCGCAGCGCCGCCTCCAGCATCGGCCGGTATGCCGCCATTGCCGCCCGGTTCAGCGGATTGGCGTTCTCCGGATGGATGCGGCCGCGCACCAGCAGCAGGATCAGCACGGGAATCAGCGTGACCGACAGGACCGCCGCGGCCAGCATCGCGTAGGTCTTCGTAAATGCCAGCGGCACGAACAGCCTGCCTTCCTGCGCGCCGAGCGCGAACACGGGCATGAATGACAGGGCCACGATCATCAATGAGAAGAACAGCGCCGGCCCGACCTCGCCGCAGGCTTCCGACACGAGTTTCAGCCGGTCGACGGCGCCTGCTCCCGCAGCCTCGAGCTTGCGGTGCACGTTCTCGATCATGACGATGCCGGCGTCGATCATGGCGCCGATGGCGATCGCGATGCCGCCGAGCGACATGATGTTGGCGTTGATGCCCTGCAGTTGCATGACGACGAACGCGGCCAAGATGCCGATCGGCAGGGATATGACGACGATCAGGCTGGATCGGAAGTGGAACAGGAAGATCGCGCAGACCAGCACGACGACCAGGAGCTCCTCGGCAAGCTTGCCCCGCAGGTTGTGCACTGCGCGATCGATCAGCGCCGAGCGGTCGTAGGTCTCGACGATTTCAACGCCCTCCGGCAGGCTGCCGCGGAGTTCCGCCAGCCGCTCGCGCACACGGCGGATCGTCTCGCGCGCATTCTCGCCGCTGCGCATCACGACGATGCCGCCGGCGACCTCGCCTTCGCCGTCGAGCTCCGCGATGCCGCGACGCATCTCCGGGCCGATCCGCAGCTCGGCGACCTGGTCGAGCGTGACCGGCACCGTGCCGGCTGTGCGCAGCGGAATAGCGCGCAGGTCGTCGAGATTCCGGATGTATCCGCTGGACCGGATCATGTACTCGGCCTCGGCCAGCTCGATGACGGCACCACCCGCCTCCTGGTTGCCGCGCTCGATGGCCGACTTCACGTCGGCCAGCGTCAGTCCGAACCCGCGCAGGCGCACGGGATCGACCACGACCTGGTACTGGCGAACCATGCCGCCGACGCTCGCGACCTCCGCTACGCCCGGCACCGACTGAAGCTCGAGTTTCAGGAACCAGTCCTGCAGTCCGCGCAACTGTGAAAGGTCGTGCCGCCCGCTCCGATCGGTCAGCGCGTACTGGTAGATCCAGCCGACCCCGGTCGCATCCGGCCCGAGCGCTGGCCGGAGGCCGGCGGGCAGCCTGGAAACCGCCTGCGACAGGTATTCGAGCACGCGCGACCGCGCCCAGTAGAGATCCGTACCGTCCTCGAACAGTACATAGACGAACGAATCGCCGAAGAACGAATAGCCGCGCACGGTCGTCGCGCCCGGCACCGACAGGAGCGCCGTCGTCAGCGGGTAGGTCACCTGGTCCTCGACGATGCGCGGCGATTGCCCAGGATAGGGCGTGCGCACGATCACCTGCACGTCGGTCAGGTCCGGGATTGCATCCACGGGCATGCGCGCGAGCGCCCAGAATCCTGCGAGCGTCAGCAGTCCCGCAAGCATCAATACCAGGGCGCGATTTGCGAGCGACGCCCGGACGATCGCCCTGATCATTGCGACGCCCCCTGCTCCGCGTCGAAGCGCGCGAGGCCGGAGCGCAATTGCGATTCAGAGTCGATCATGAACTGGCCCGAAACGACGACTTGCTCGTTGCCCGTAAGCCCGCTCAGGATCTCGACGTCATCGCCGCTCTGGCGGCCGGCGACGACTTCACGCGCAGTAAACCGCCCTTCGCCGAGCGCGACGATGACGCGCTCCGACTTTCCGGTCCGGATCAATGCTGAGAGCGGCACGATCAACGCATCCGCGCCCTCGCCAGCCGCCAGCGTCACGTCCGCGATCATGCCGGCCGTAAACTTGCGCCCGGGATTGGCGAGCGAAAGGCGCGCCTGCACCGTGCGCGTCGCGGCATTGACCGATGGCAGCAGTTCCAGCACGCGCGCTTCGAATTGCTGGCCCGGCAAGGCGCCGAATGTGACGGCGGCGGATGTCCCGGCCGTGACCGACGACGCCAGCGCCTCGGGCAACTCCGCGACGACCCACATCGGGTCGAGGGGCGCCAGCGTCATGGCGCTTGCACCTGGCTCGGCAAGACCGCCATCGCGCACCCCGAGATCCAGGACCACGCCGTCGACGGGCGCGAAGTAGCTGACCCTCTCGGCGGGCGCACCCCCTTCCCGCAGGTTCTTGATGGCAGCGGAACCGAGGCCGAGCGCATGCAGACGCGCTGCCGCCGCATCGACGAGGCCCGCGTCGCCCATCGCGAGCGCCGCCTGGAACTCGCGCTGGGCTGACGCCAGCTTCGGCGAATAGGCCGAGAACAGCAGCTGGCCGCGACGCACGGGCTCGCCGCTTGCGCGCACGGCAAGGCGCTCGACATAGCCCTCCGTGCGCACGCGAACCTCGACCCGTCTGCGCTCGTCGTAGGCGGCCACTCCGACCGCCCGGGCCTCCGACGCAAGTGCGCCGCGCCGGACCGGTGCCGTGCGCACGCCAAGATTGTTCACCATCGCCGCGGGCAATGCGACGACGCCGGTTTCGTCAGCCTCGGCGTACACGGGGATGTAGTCCATGCCCATGCTGTCCTTGCGCGGCACGTCGGACCTGACACCGGGATCCATCGGGTTGCGGTAGTAGAGCGGCTTGCGCTCCTTCGACGCCACCGGAGCGGGCGCCGACTTCGGACCCGGATCGCAGGCGTTCAAGGCGATCGCGGAGACGAGGATGGCGATCAGAAAGGCGTTTCGTACGATCATGTTCCTGCTCCCGTGAGGGACTCGATTTCAGCCAGTGCAACGCCGAGATCCGCGCGCAGTCGCAAGCGGCGCTCCTCCGCTTCCAGCTGCCTCTTCTCTGCAGCGATGACGTCGGCGAGCGATCCGTCGCCGGCGCGATACGCGGCGAGCGCGGTATCCACGCCGCTCTTGACTAGTGGCTTCATGCCGGTCTCGTAGAGTTCCAGCGATTGCGCCAGCGCGGCAGCCGATGAATGCACACCCGCCAGCCTGGATTCGAGCATTCTCTTCGCATCGTCGTGGCGCGCTTCCGCCCCGCGGAGCATCGAGCGAGCCGCGGCCAATTCCCGGTCCTGCCGATCGTGCGTGAACAGCGGCACGTTGAAGGTCAGCATCGCGCTCAACAGGTCGGGCCTGCCGCTGCCGGTCATGTCGCGGCCCTGGCGGAATCCGTAGCCGACGTCCACGCCGAATGCGGGCTTGTATCGTTGCCTGGCGAGGTCGGACTCGAGTTGCGCCGCGCCGGCTTCGTGTTGCAGGCCGCGCAGCATGGGATGCGACACGAGCCTGGCCTCGAGCGCCGCCAGCGATGCGAGTCCCCGCGGAGGTTCCGGCGCGGCTTCACGGGATCCGGCGGACACGCCGATCCAGCGCTGCAGTTCGGCTTCGGCGGTATCGCGGTCGCGCCGGCTTTCGATCAGCATCTCGTCGACGGCAAGCGCGGAAATGCGCGCATCCAGGAGTTCCGCCTGGCTTCCCGCGCCGGACGCGTATGCCGCCGTCGCCCCGTCGATGAGCACGCGGGTCCATTCGCGGGATTCGCCCAGGAGGGTCACCGCGCTGTCGAGGTAGTCCAGCTCGCGCCAGGCGCGCTCGACGGCGAGCCGCACTTCGCGCTGGCGCACTTCCGCGTCGGCGTCGTAGTGCAGGGCGTGATGCTCAAGCTGCAGGCGCGACAACTCCCGGCTCCGTCCGGCCGTGAATTGCTGCGTGATCCCGACCTCGATCATCGTCATGTCCTCGCGGTCGAGGGCAAACGAATCGACGGGAACGTTGACTGCTCCGATCCTTGCCTCCGGATCCGGAAGCTCGCCTGCAGCGACCGCGCGCTCGCGCATCGCCATGGCTTCGCCCTCGAGCGCGCCGTGACCGGTGTCGCGCGCGACGGCCAGTTCCTGCGCCCGGCCGAGCGAAAGCGGTGAATCGTCAGCGTCAGCCGTGGCGGTCGCGGACGCGACTGCGCAACATAGAATCATCAGGGCCTTCAGACCGGCCCTCGGGTCGAACGATGTGAGCATGCCTCCTCCTGCGTGGGCGCCGTGAACGGGCGAACCTGGCAGGAGCGGCTATTTCAGGTAGCTGCAGTAACGTTGCTGGATAGAGGCGTGCGAGGCGGGCAGGTCGCGGGCGCGGATGTCGCGCACGGGCCCGTCGTCGCAGGCGAATGGCTCGAGGTCGTTGAAGGCCGGCGGCGGAGCGGCCGCTGGCAGCAGTTCAGCGACCGGGCGCTCGAAGGCGACCGGCGTGACCGATGCGCACGCAGGGGCCGCGACAGTCGCGCATCCATCGTCGAGGCCCGTCTGGGCATGCGGGCAATGGCCGCAGTCGCCGGCCGGCATCGATCCGTGATGCGATGTCCCCGGATGCTGGTGCTGCGGCATCGCGTGGCATGGCGCGATCGAAAATCCGAGCAGCCCGAGCGCGAAAATCGCGACCACCAGGCGCGAGGCCCGTAGCTGCTGAAATCGGCTGCTGTTGAACATGCGCATGATGGGTCCGGATGCACGCTCGGACTTGAGACACTACTCCCGCGCCAACAGGGGGTCAACGACGCGTTGTGCTAGCATTTACGCATCATCGACGGGATTCGAGAATCATGAACGCAGTCACGATTGCGCCGCCTGCCGGCGGCGAAAAGATCCGCATTGCCGGCGGCAAGCTGCAGGTCCCGGACCGGCCGATCATCCCGTTCATCGAGGGCGACGGCACCGGTCCCGACATCTGGAAGGCGAGCGTGCGCGTGCTCGACGCGGCGGTCGCGAAGGCCTACGGCGGGCGCCGCAAGATCGCCTGGATGGAGGTCTACGCCGGCGAAAAGGCCAATCGGCTGATGAACACCTGGCTGCCGGACGAGACGGTCGCGGCCTGCCGCGAATACCTGGTCTCGATCAAGGGGCCGCTGACGACGCCGATCGGCGGCGGCATCCGCTCGCTGAATGTGGCGCTGCGCCAGATGCTCGACCTGTACGTCTGCCTGCGCCCGGTGCGCTGGTTCGTCGGCGTGCCCTCTCCGGTGCGCTCACCCGAGAAAGTGGACATGGTGATCTTCCGCGAGAATACGGAGGACATCTATGCCGGCATCGAGTTCGAGGCGGGCTCGACCGAGAACACGAAGTTCCTCGCGCTGCTCAAGGAGAATTTCCCGAAGCTCTACGGCAAGATCCGCTTCCCGGATTCCACCGGCATCGGCATCAAGTCCGTCTCCCGCGAGGGCACCGAGCGCCTGATGCGCTCGGCAATCGAGTACGCGATCGTCAATCGCCGCAAGAGCGTGACCATCGTGCACAAGGGCAACATCATGAAATACACGGAGGGCGCCTTCCGCAACTGGGCCTACGCGCTCGCCGAACGCGAGTATCGCCGAAAAGACCTAGACCTGGGACCAGTGGGAGCGCACCCGCGCCGCGAAGGGCGATGCGGCTGCCAACGACGAACAGAAGAAGGCCCTGGCCTCAGGCCGCGTACTGATCAAGGACGCAATCGCCGACATCACGCTGCAGCAGATTCTGACGCGCCCGGAAGAGTTCGACGTCATCGCGACGATGAACCTCAATGGCGACTACCTCTCGGATGCGCTGGCCGCGCAGGTCGGCGGCATTGGAATCGCACCCGGCGGCAACATCAATTACCTGACGGGCCATGCGATATTCGAGGCAACCCACGGCACGGCGCCCAAGTACGCGAACCTCGACAAGGTCAATCCGAGCTCGGTGATCCTGTCCGGCGAGATGATGCTGCGTTACATGGGCTGGACCGAGGCCGCGGACCTCGTCATCCACGCGATGGACAAGTCCATCGGCGACAAGGTGGTCACCTACGATTTCGCGCGACTGATGGAAGGCGCCACCGAGGTCAAGTGCAGCGAATTCGGCGATGCGCTGATCCGCAACATGGGCTGATGCGCCGGGCCGTGTCGCGCCGCCCCTCGGCCCTCCGTGGCTGAGGTCCCCGCGCAGCCGGAGATGCCGCGCTCGCGCAGGATTGCGCCGCCGCGATCGTCGCGGCCTTCGCGCGCTACAACGCGGATTTCCGCCTGATCACGCGCCGTGCCCCCGAGCGTTTCGAGAATCGCGACTGGGCCGGCGTGCAGTCCGACGTTGTCGAGCGACTCGACCTTTACTCGCGGATGGTCAACCAGACCACTTCGGAGCTGCGCCAGCGGCTCGGCGAGCGCGCGATGGACACCGCGCTATGGACGGCGATCAAGGCGAGCTATGCCAGCCAGATCGCCGGGCTGACCGACCCGGAATTCCTGAAGACCTTCTTCAATTCGATCACGCGGCGGCTGTTCGACACGGTCGGGGTCGACCCGGCGATCGAGTTCTTCGCGCTCGACGTCGATCCGCTGCGCGGCGTCAGCTCGCAGGTCGGCACGAACCGCTACGGCAATCGCGGCTCGGTCGAGTTGCTGTTCGAGGAGCTGCTGTCGGACTTCCGCTTCCGCACGCCCTGGCGCGATTTCGAGGGCAGCGTCCGCCACGTCGCGACCGACCTGAAGCTTCGCCTGCAGCAGATCGGCGAGCGGCGCCCGCTCTGCGAGGTCGAGGTGATCCGGCCCGTCTTCTACCAGATGAGCCGGGCCTACGTCGTCGGCAGGATCCTGGGCGAGGGCTGGATGCTGCCGCTCGCGATCGCCTTCCGCAATACGCGGCGCGGCGTGCTCGTGGACGCCGTCATGCTCCGCGAAAGCGACGTCGCGATCCTGTTCAGCTTCACGCGCTCCTATTTCCACGTGGACCTCGAGCGCGTCGGCGAGGCCGTGCTGTTCCTGAGCTCGATGCTGCCGCACAAGCCGGTATCGGAACTCTTCACGGTCCTCGGCCGCGCCAAGCAGGGCAAGACCGAGCGCTTCCGGGAGATCTACCGGCACCTCGGCGCGACCGACGACCGCTTCGTGCGCGCGCCGGGCGAGCGCGGCCTCGTGATGGCCTGCTTCACGCTCGAGAACTTCGACGTCATCTTCAAGGTGATCCGCGACAACTTCCCGCCCGTCAAGAACATCCGGCGCGAGGAGGTCATGGCCAAGTACGACATGGTCTTCAAGCACGATCGCGCCGGGCGCCTGGTCGATGCCCAGGAATTCCGCCGGATCCGCCTGCCGCGGCCGCCGCTTCGACCCGGACCTGCTGGCCGAACTGACCGGCGAATGCGCGCTGAACGTCCACGTCGAGGGCGACGACGTCATCGTCGAGCCATGCCTACATCGAGCGCCGCATGATCCCGCTCAATCTCTACCTGCGCAGCGCAAGCGCCGGAGGACGCGGAGCTCGCCGTGATCGAGTACGGCCAGGCGATTCGCGACCTCGCCTACACGAACATCTTCGCGGGCGACCTGTTGCTGAAGAATTTCGGCGTCACGCGCCACAACCGCGTGATCTTCTACGACTACGACGAGTTATGCCGGATCACGGACTGCCGGTTCCGCGACCTGCCGCAGGCGGAGACGCCCGACGACGAGATGCGCGCCGAGAGCTGGTTCTACGTCGGCGGACAACGACGTCTTTCCGGAGACTTTCCTGAATTTCCTCGGCTTCGAGGGACGGCTCGCGGGAGGTGTTCCTCGAGAAGCACGGCGAGATCCTCGAGGCCGGCTGGTGGCGCGCGCTGCAGGAGCGGCTGCAGGCCGGCGCGGTCGTCGAGGTGCTGCCCTATCACCGGCACCGCGTGCGGGTCGCGAGCAGCTACTAGGCTTCCGAGACCCTCGAGAGCGCGGCGTCGAGATCCGCGATCAGGTCGTCGGTGTCCTCGATGCCGATCGAGAGGCGCACCGTGCCGTCGCCGATCCCGCTGATCGCGACCTGCTCGGCGGAGAGCCCGCGCGCCCGCAGCAGTTGCGAGGGCATCACCAGCGATTCGACCGAACCCAGGCTCGGCGCGATCGCGAAGAATTCCAGCGCATCCGAGAACACGCGCCCCGCCTCGAGGCCGCCCTCGAGGTCGAAGGAGACGATCGAGCCGAAATCGTGCATCTGCTCGCGCGCGAGCGCGTGGCGCGGGTGGCTGGCGCAGCCCCGGGTAATGGACCCGCGCGACCGCCGGGTGATCGTCGAGGAAGGCCGCGATGCGCGCCGCACTCGCGGCCTGCGCGTCATAGCGCAGGTAGTAGGTCTTCATGCCGCGCATCACGAGGAATGCGGCATGCGGGTCGAGCAAGGCGCCCAGCACGACCGCATCGCGCCGTATCCCGCGGATCAGCTCATCGCGCGCGATGATCGCGCCGCCCATCACGTCGCCGTGGCCGGAGGCGTACTTCGTCAGGCTGTGCACGAAGACGTCCACGCCGTACTGGCCGTGGTTGTGGAAGCCCGCGAAGGTGTTGTCGAGCACGGTCAGCGCGCCGTGCGCATGCGCCGCGCGCGTGATGCGGCCGATGTCCGCGATGCGCGTGACCGGGTTGGTCGGGCTCTCGAACCAGACCAGCCGGGTCGGCTTCTCGGCAAGCACTCGTTCGATGCCGGCGTCGTCCTCGATGGACAGCATCGTGTGCTCGACGCCGAAGCGGCTGAGCAGGCCCTGGATCAGCTGCCGGCTCGGCGTGTAGGTCTCGACGAAACACAGTACGTGCTGGCCGGCGCGGGTCAGCGACAGCAGGCAGTCCGCGACGGCGGCGACGCCGGAGCCGACTGCAACGCAGTCGTCGCGTCCCTGCAGTTCGGCGAGCAGTTTCTCGAGCTGGCGGGTCGTCGGATTCGACTGGCGCGTGTAGTAGTAGCCCTCCCGCTCGCCGCGATAGGCGCGCATCGTCTCATCGAGACTCTCGAAGGCGAACTTGACGGTCTGGTGGATCGGCGCGACCAGCGGCCGGTTGTCCGCCGGGACGGGTGCGTCCGGCGGGTGATTGACGCGCGTGCGCCCTTTCATCGGCGCGCCGTCAGACCCTCGTAGTCCAGCCGGCAGGCGTCGGTACTTCGCCCTGCTGCATCGCGACGAGCGCCGCGCGCAGGCGGCGCGTGTTCGGGCCGACTTCGCCGGTCCCGACCTTGAATTCGCGTCCGCCCTGGCGAATGAGCGTGCCGACGCCGGCGAGCACCGCGGCCGTTCCCGAGAGCGCGGCTTCGCCGTCCTTCACCCAGTCGAGCATCTCGTCCACCGTGAACACGCGCTCCTCGACCTTGAATCCCATGTCGGGCGCGATTGCCAGTAGTGATTCACGGGTGACGCCGTGCAGAAACGTCGTGTCGAGCCTGCGGGTCAGGATTTTCCCGTCCCTGATCAACAGGAAATTGGCTGCGCCGGTCTCCTGGACCTCGCCGCCCGGGCAGAACAGCACCTGGTCCACCTGGTGCTTCTGCCGTGCCGCCATCGTCGGGCCCATGGCCGCCGCATAGTTGCCGCCGGCCTTGATCATGCCGAGGTGCGAGGCGCAGCGCGTCGCCTGCTCCTCGATATAGATTCGCAGCGCCTTCGGGCCCGCCGTGAAGTAGTCCCAGCACCGGGCTCGCCAGCACGATCAGCATCACTTCCGACGCCGGTGCCGAAGCGCCGCCGATGCTCGCGCCGAGGCCGAACAGCATCGGGCGCAGGTACAGCGCGCCGGGCGCCTCCGGAACTTCGTTGCGCACGCGATCGACGACCGCCGTGATCATCGCCGCGAGCTGGGCGGCATCGGGCTCCGGCATCACGAGCCCGCGCGCGCTCTGGCGCATGCGCTCGATGTGGCGGTCCATGCGGAAGATGTTGATGCTGCCGTCGGCCCAGCGATAGGCCTTGAAGCCCTCGAACAGCGTGCTGCCGTAGTGCAACGCGTGCGCCGCCGGGCTGATCTCGATCGGCCCATACTTGCGCAATTCATGCGCGGACCACTTGCCGTCCTTGAAACTGGCGACGGCCATTGTGCTCGCCATCACCGTGCCGAAGGCCGGGCGGGTCGTCGTCGCGGGCGCAGTCCTGGAATGCATGACCTGTGCGTTCATGGATTGGTCAATCCTGTATGAAGATGGTTGCGGGGTGCTCCAGGCGCTCCTTGAGCGCCTGGATCATGGCCGCCGCGTCGAAGCCGTCGACGAAGCGGTGATCGAACGAGGACGAGAGATTCATGATGCGGCGGATCGCGATCGCGCCATTGACGACGACCGGCCGATCGACGGCCTTGTTGACGCCGATAATCGCGACTTCCGGCGCGTTGATGACAGGCGTCGAGGCGATGCCGCCGAGCCGGCCGAGGCTCGTGACCGTGATCGTCGAGCCGGTCAGTTCCTCGCGCGTGGATTTGTTGGTGCGCGCGCCTTCCGACAGTCGCCGGATTTCCTGGGCGAGTTCCGGCAGCGACCTGGCCTCGGCATTGCGCAGCACCGGCACCTTCAGGCCGTCCGGCGTCTGGGTCGCGATGCCGACGTGCACGGCGCGGTGCCGGATGATCACGTTGCGCTCGGCGTCGTAAATGGCATTGCATTGCGGGAACTGCACGAGCACGCGGGTCAGCGCGGTCACGAGGAACGGCAGGTAGGTGAGCGACGGCGCGCCCTTCCCGCAGCCGCGAATTCAGGTATTGCCGCAGCCCCTCGAGTTCGGTGACGTCCACCTCCTCGACATAGGCGAAGTGCGGGATGTTGCGCTTGGCCTCGCTCATGCGCTGCGCGATCAGGCGGCGCACGCCGATGACCTTGATCTCCTCCGTGCCTTCGCGCTGCAACCGCAGGGCCGGCCGGATGACCGTGTCGCCCCCGCCGTTGATCGCGGCCTCGATGTCCTGCGTGGAAATCCGCCCGCCGGGACCGGAGCCGCTGACCGTTGCGAGGTCGATGCCCGCCACATGCGCCTTGCGCCGCGTGGCAGGCGACGCCATCACGCGGGTGGTCATCAGCGACGCGGGTTCGCGTCGAGCGCGGCAGGCGCCGGCTTTGCGGCAGGTGCCGGCGCGCTTGCTGCGGCGGTGGCTGGCGCCTTGGCCGCTGCGCCATCACTCGTGTCGAAAGCGATCAGTTCGGCACCGACGGCGACCATGTCGCCGGGCGCGCCGGTGATCGCGACCACGCGGCCGGTCACCGGCGAGGGAATCTCTACCGCGGCCTTGTCGGTCATGACCTCGGCGATGATCTGGTCCTCGGCGACCGCGTCGCCGACCTTGACCTTCCATTCGACGACCTCGGCGGAAACCGTGCCTTCGCCCAGATCCGGCATTTTGAAGACGTAGCGGCTCATGCGGCCTCCATGACGGTCTTCAGCGCCTTAGCGACGCGCGCCTGACCCGGAAAGTACTCCCATTCGAAGGCATGTGGATAGGGCGTGTCCCAGCCCGCCACGCGCACGATCGGCGCCTGCAGGTTCCAGAAGCACTCTTCCTGGATGGTCGCCGACAATTCAGCGCCGAAGCCCGCGAATCGCGTGGCCTCGTGCACGATCACGCAGCGGCCCGTGCGGGCGACCGAGCTGCAGATCGTGTCGGTATCGAGCGGCACCATCGTGCGCACATCGATGATCTCCGCATCCAGCCCCAGCTTGCGGGCGGTGGCCTCGGACACGTGCACCATCGTGCCATAGGTGACGATGGTCAGGTCGCTGCCGCCGCGGACGATTTCCGCCTTGCCGATCGGCACCGTGTAGTGGCCGTCGGGCACTTCGCCCTTCGGATGCGCGCTCCACGGCACGGCCGGCTTGTCCGGTTCGCCGTCGAAGGGCCCGTTGTAGATGCGTTTCGGCTCGAAGAAGATCACCGGGTCGTCGTCTTCGATGGACGCAATCAAGAGCCCCTTTGCGTCATAGGGATTCGACGGCATCACGACCTTGAGCCCGGCGACATGCGCGAACAGGGCCTCGGGGCTCTGCGAATGGGTCTGGCCGCCGCGGATGCCGCCGCCCGAGGGCGTGCGCACCGTGACTGGCGCCGAGAATTCGCCGGCGCTGCGGTAGCGGATGCGCGCCAGTTCGCTGACGATCTGGTCGTAACCGGGATAGATGTAGTCCGCGAACTGGATCTCGGCGACCGGGCGCAAGCCGTTGACGGCCATGCCGATCGCTGTCGCGATGATCCCGCCCTCCGAGATCGGCGAGTCCAGCACCCGGTGCACGCCGTACTTGCGCTGCAGGCCCTCGGTGCAACGGAAAACGCCGCCGAAATAGCCGACGTCCTCGCCCATGACGACGACCGAGGGATCGCGGGCGAGCATGATGTCCATCGCCGAGTTGAGCGCATGAATCATGTTTCTCTGCGCCATGACTCAGTCCCGCTCCAGCTCGGCGCGCAATTGTGCT
The DNA here is from genome assembly GCA_963747145.1 of uncultured Gammaproteobacteria bacterium. Classification (GTDB taxonomy): domain Bacteria; phylum Pseudomonadota; class Gammaproteobacteria; order Steroidobacterales; family Steroidobacteraceae; genus SCUD01. Next base: position 39,921 of record CAVVDZ010000001.1, read on the forward strand.
TCCTGCTTTCGCAGGTGCGGCGGCATGTCCTTGAACACGTCCTCGAACATCAGGTGTGGATCGAGGCGCGGCGGGTCGGTCAGCGTGCCGTAGCTCACGGCCTCCTTCCACGACGCGGCAACATGCGCCTCGAGTTCCGCGGTGAGCGCCGCATGCCGCTCCTCCGACCACTCGCCGAGCGCAATCAGGTGGCCCTTCAGCCGGTCGATCGGATCGCCGAGCGGCCAGCCCTGGTAGTCCTCTTTCGGGCGGTACCGGGCCGGATCGTCGCTGGTCGAATGCGCAGCGGCGCGATAGGTCACGTGCTCGATCAGCGTCGGGCCATGGCCGGTGCGCGCGCGCAGGGCGGCCCATTGCGTGACCGCATGGACTGCCAGGAAATCGTTTCCGTCCACGCGCAGCCCGGCGATGCCGTAACCGGGCCCGCGCGCCGCGAAACTGCGGCGCTCGCCGCCGGCGTGGCCCTGGAAGGTCGAGATCGCCCACTGGTTGTTGACGACGTTCAGGATTACCGGCGCCTTGTAGACCGATGCGAACAGGAGCGCGTGATGGAAATCGGCCTCGGCGCTCGAGCCTTCGCCGAGCCAGCTGGCGGCGATGTCGTCCTCGCCCTTGATCGCCGCGGCCATCGCCCAGCCGACCGCCTGCGGGAACTGCGTCGCGAGATTCCCCGAGATCGAGAAGATGCGGCCGTCGCGCCAGTGATACATGACCGGCAGCTGCCGTCCCTTGCACATGTCCTTCGTATTCGAAAGCAGCTGGCACATCAGGTCCACGATCGGGCGCCCGCGCACGACGTAAAGGCCCTGGTTGCGGTAGGACGGGAACAGCATGTCGCCCGGGTGCAGCGCCATGCCCATCGCAACGGAGACCGCCTCCTCGCCCAGCGAGCGCATGTAGAAGCTGATCTTTCCCGAGCGCTGGATGCGCTGCATGCGATCGTCGAAGACGCGCGTCAGCAGCATGTGGCGCAGCCCGATCTGCAGGTCGGCGGGATCGATGCACGGATTCCAGGGCCCGACCGCCTGGTGCTTGTCGTCGAGCACGCGCACGAGTTCGTCCGACAGCGGCTGGATGTCGCGCACGCGCGCGCTGGTCTCGGGGCGCTTGACGGCGCCGGCCGCTGACAATTCGAGATAGCTGAAGTCCGGCGCGTCGCCGGGCCTGGCCGGAGTCTTGGGCACGTGCAGACGTGACTTCGTGACCATGGACTCTCGCATGGCGGAGGCGGCCGGGATGGCCCGCGTATCCTACTCAAGAACGAGGCTAAATCTGCTGTATTTCTGTGCTGTATCGCAAAATAGTGAAAAATTATGGTCTAATATGACACTTATATGAAAGCATCATTGCAGATTTCGCTCGATCGCAGCGACCGCCGCATCCTGGACGAGTTGCAGCGCGACGGCGCCCTCTCCGCGGCCGATCTCGCGGCCAAGCTCGGGACTCTCCACGACGACCTGCTGGCGCCGCATCCAGCAGCTGCAGGAGAGCGGCGTGATCAAGCAGCGGGTCGCCCTGCTCGATCGAGAGGCGCTCGGACTCGACGTGATGGTCTACGTGCACGTGCGGCTTTCGAGCCAGGGGCGCGACGCGCTCGCGCAGTTCGAGAAAGCGATCCGTGACCGGCCGGAAGTGCTCGACTGCTGCACGCTGACCGGTGAATGGGATTTTCACCTGAGGATCGTGACCCACGACATGAAAGAATACGAGGCCTTCTTCCTCGACCACCTGTCGAAGATCCCGAATGTGCAGTCGGTGAATTCCTCGATCGTCGTCACCGTGATCAAGGAATCGACAGTGCTGCCGCTCGCGCGCGACTGAGGCGTCCGAAAATTTACTGGCTGGGCGGCTGGCCTGAAATCTCCCAACGCGCTTCGAATTCCGGATTACCGCGGTAGACCTCCCGAACGCTTTGCAGGTACTTCCGGACCGCCTTCATCCTGGCAGTCGAATGGTAACTATCGAGATTGACGCCCTGCATCTTGAGCGTGGCATTTTGCGTCGCTTCCACTTGTTCCTGCCTCGGCACGTCCGCGGCCAGGAACGCCCGGTAGCCGGTGAGCCAGGACTGGAACGGGCCGGCTTTCCACCACTTGGGGCAGACCTGGGTGTCGTACACCTGGTCGACCTGCCTGGAATAAGCGAGAAGTTGCGCGTGAGTCGTCGAAGTACCTCGTATCAAGGTATACAAAGTGGTGCCTCCGTCGGGTGGGATTCCTTGTCCCAAGGGCGAGTCGCGTCCTTCCGACCAATCACCACTCAAAGAGACAAGATTCGATTTCGTCGCTCCCTTGAATTCGGCCTCATAGCGCGCGATCAATTCAGCAAGCTTCGCCTTCTGCGCGCGGTCCTTTTCTTCCTGTTGTCGGTCGGCCTGCTGTGCCGGTTGAATTGACTCATTAGCCGCCTGCGTCGTCTGCATTGCGGCCTGCGGATTCTTCATCGCGTTTTGCGTCATCTGGGCCGCCATTGCCCAGGGATCCACTTTGCCTGAACTGTCCCTGGTGACCGAAACGTGCGCTACGCTTTCGTTGACATCGTCCTGCCGCTGGATTTCCGCGGTCAGCATGTCGATGTTCTTCGCGACGACCTCGTCGAATTCATCCTTGCTCCCGTAGCAGCCGGTCGGGAAGGCCGGCACCAGGGTCCAGGGATCCGCCGGCACTGCGCCTTGCGCCATCGAGGTCATGAGAACGGCAAGGCCAAGTAGGTACGGTTTCATGTCACGCTCCTGTCCCCTCAGGGCCGATTCTGGGCCGATCCTACTCCGCCGCTCCAGAATGTGGTAACTGTAAGTGGCACTCCTGACCGGTGCTGGCGGAACGGTGGGGAGTCAGGGGGATTGTCGACGTGAGCGCCAAACATGTCTTCAGCCGCATCGGCCTCGGACTGATGGTTACGGCCGCACCGCTCGTGGCGGCCGCACAGTCTACCGGTGGCGAAGATCCGATCGACCTGTTCGCGAAGTTGATGCCGGTGTTCACGCATGACAGATGCACGGGATGCCATGGGCGCGTCAATCCCAGTCTGGAATTCGACCATGACCACGACGGAGGCTACATTCCACCAAGTGGTCCACCCTGCCATAAGTGCCATACGACGAATCTCCGTTGGCAAGTGGTACCCCAGTTGACATTCGTGAACAAGAATACAAAGCAGCTTTGCCAGATGCAGGCACATCAGGTGGATCTCATCAAGAGGCAGGGAATCAGCAGAGAGCAGGCCAAAGCGCTTTATCTCGAGCATCTCAAAAGCGATGGCCTCATAGGGCTGGCATTCGAAGGGCGAGCGGGCGGCCCGCGCGACCCGCCCACTCGGCCGCGGATGATCCGCGACGACTTCGTGAAGGCCGCATCAGACTGGCTGGAAATCGGCGACGGCAGTTGCGGCGGCTGGGTGGGGACAATTACCCAGGAAGAGAAATTCCACAGCAACTATACATATCCGATCAGCGTCGGCACCGGGCCCTCGACGACGACGGTCGACGAGACAGCCGCGCGGACCGCGACGGTCACGCGCTGATGGAGAAGCCATTGCAAAGACGGAAATGAGTGGACATCAAACAATTCAGATCCTGATGCGTGACATCGGACCGCATGGACCTTGCAGCTCCACTGCGACCTCGAACCAGGATTGGAATGGTAAGTACGATGGCGGAGCAGTCGTGCGCGCCAGGGTCGCACCCGACGGGAACTACGTCATTCGATTCACCATCCCGATGGAGAAAACCGTAAGCGGCAGCAATACAGTCTCGACTGGTGACTGCGGCCCCAACCCGCCTGCTTCGCCCGCGGTCCCGGTTGAGCTTGAGTGGTCGGCGCGGACTTTCATGATCGAAGATACGCTTCCGAATCCACGCGACCGGCGGCATCTTTTCGGTACTCTGATCCAAAGAGTACTGCCGGATGGCTCTCGCAGAGTCAAGTCGCAGTCGTGGCTTGCCATGTCTCCTGCTGGTGTTGCGCGAGCCGACTCTGGGGCCCCGCTCGTGATCGAAGTCACTACAACCTGGGACCTAACGCTCGAAGAGTGACCAGGCCGCCGTTCTTGCAGGCACCATAGGGCAATACGCTTGGTGATAGCGAGATGCTTCATGAATGAATCCAGATTAGGTGCAGACTCTGCCAGCGCCGATGAAAGGCAATGCGACTGATGCCGATGAGGCGTGTGCTTCAGAGGGGTACCGATGTCTACACCTACGATTCATCCATTTGCGTCGCCGCTGTTCATGCCGGACTCATTTCGCCGACAGCCGGCGGCAAAGTGGCCGTCACGATGCATGCGACCGGACTGGATAGTTACCCAGCGACCACCCGAAACGGGGTTTCGTCCCTGAGTTGGGTGCCTGGTGCCGGCAGGGACTATCCGTATTCATTCGGCGTCACTCGCGCTGCAATCGCAGCCAGTTTGCCGTCCGCACGCAATCCAGAGGCGGGAGTCGAGCTGAAAGACGCCAATCTGAGCCGCACGATTGATTTGCCGGCTGTCGCTGCGGTTGGCACTTCCGAATCGGTGAAGCGGCGCACCATCGACTTGCCCGAGTTCAAGGCGGTTGGCACTTCGTCGACGGTTGAACCGCGCACCATCGATTTGCCGAGAATCATTGCCGTTGGAACTTCGGAGACAATCAAACCGCGTACTATCGACCTTCCCGGTGTCACTGCCGCCGGCACCTCAACGACGGTAGCACCGCGCACCATCGACCTGCCCGGGATCACCGCCACCGGCGCATTCCCACTTCCGATTGCCCGCACCTTCACGGCGACAGGGTTTACGGGAAGCGGTGCGCCGCCGCCCCCGATTACACGAACTTTCACAGCAACTGGATTCACCGGGAGCGGCGCACCCCCGCCCCCCATTACGCGAACTTACACGACGACTGGATTCACCGGGAGTGGCATTCCGAAGGTTGCGCCAAAGTCTATCAGTCCTCCGCCCGAACTCCCGCCAGGCGGCGGCCCGTGACCCGGCATTTCCAACGATGAACAATCGAAGAGGAGACAACCCATGATGTCCCGGTGCCTTATTGCAGTTGTGACTTCCTGCCTGCTCGTCATGCCCAATTCCAGCGGAGCCCAGGCCAGTTCCGGCGACGTGACTTTCAGGTTGCCCTTGAATCTGACGCAGTTATCGTCCGACCTCGCAAAGATCGCAGTCTTCTGCCGCATCAGGAGTACTGCCATTTCGAGGAGATCCGCCCGATCTTCAAGCAGTGCAGCCGCTGCGGGAACTGGGTCTGCGAACCGGTCTGCTGGAACAAGAAGGCGGGGCTCTGCGAGGGCTGCGCGCCCGGATCTCGACGAGGAGATTTCCTCGGCGCAGGCGCAGGCTGCCAAGTCCCAGGTCATCGAGAAAGTCCGCTCCGGTGGACTACGTCGGGCAGCGCGATCTGGCGCAGGTCGCCGCCAGTCAATTGCCCGAAGTGTGGCGCCAGAACGCAGGGCGGCAAGTTCTGCCCGGAATGCGGTACGACCATCGCCCAGAAAAAGAAATGCGGCAGCTGCGCGCCAGGCGGACGGCTCGACCAAGTTCTGCCCGGAGGCGGCATGCGCGGCGGCTGACGTGACCGACGATACGCGCCGGGCGGGTACGTCCTGGGCACTCGAGGACGCAGCGGGCCGTCGTATTCAAGCGGGCCAATCCGAAGCGGTCATCGATGACGAGGGCCTCGGCGTCGGAACGGCGCGAATTGCGTTCGTTGATGCCGATGCGCTGCATGCCGTCGACTACCGGGTCGAACTGGATCTCTGGCCCGCGGGCCGCCTGGTCCTGACTGAACTCGGACGACGATTCGAGAGTTTTGCCCGTGCGTTGCGCCAGGCCCGCAACCAGGCGCGTATCGCCGGCCTCCTCACACACGCGCCTTCGACGCCCGAAGTCTTCGAAGGAGCCCTGCTCGCGCCGCAGCCCAGCGGTCCCATAGAACTGCAGGTTTATTCAACGCACATCACGATCGTTTCCGCCGATGCGGATCCCTGGCAGGTCCCGCTAGGTGCGCTCGACGACGTCACGGCCGGCGGAGATGATCCGCCGTCGGTTGTGCTCAAGACCGGCGCCGGGAACATCGCGATCGGCCGGCTCGCGCGCCGCCGCGACGCCTTTCAGGCGGCCGTCTCCGCGCAGCGCAATGCCCACGCGCAGCTTCTGGCCACATACACGAATCGCAGCGCATTCGCGATGCGAGCAGCACGGATCTTGTGTCGTCGCCCGGAGCAATGATGCGCGCATTGGCGATGCCGAGGTCGCCCGCGGTCGGCACGACGTCGCAGGTGCCGGTCTGGTTGAGCGGCGTGTCGTGGCGCAGGTCGAGCGTCACGGGCGTCGGCCCCTGTGGGCGATGGCAATTGGCGCAGTTCGTGTGAATGTAGGCCCGCGCCCGCTCCGTCAGCGTGCGATTGGTGTCGCTCGGGTTCGCATAGGCCGGCGGATTCGCCCCGACCGGCGGTGACAGCGTATTCACTGCATTCAGCGTCGTGATCTGGTTGGCATTGCGCCCGGTCTGCGCGTAGGTCAGCGACCCATTCAACTGCGCCGTCTCGAGGCCGAGGCTGTAGCCGGCGGCCTGCGTATGACACTGCATGCACTGCGCTTCGCTCGGGAAGATCCAGTTCTGGCCGGCGACCATGACGGTCTTGCCGCCGGTCACGCGCGTGGCCTCGGTCTGCCCGGCATTCCACTCGAAGGTATAGCCGGCCCAGACGCCGTCCGGGTGGCGCATGAAGAGCCGCGTCTCGACCAGCTGGTTGCCGATGCGGAAGTGCTTCACCAGGATCGTGCCATTCGGCGGGTCCCAGTCGCCATCGCCCTGCACGGCGATGTTCTGGCCGTTCGGCAGCCCTATCCAGCGATCCTTGACCGCGCCGTCGGACCAGAATGCGGCATTCGGCGCATAGGGAATCAGCGTCAGCAGCGGCGGCGCGCCGGCAGCTGACGTGTTGATGCATCCCGTCGCGGACAACTGCTGCGGCACATTGTCGCCTCCGCCGCCACCCGTGAACACGAGCTGGCGGATCTGGCCGCGCGAATAATCGAGCAGGAACAGCTCGCCGTCTGTCGCCTCGCCGAATGCCGATGGCGACAGCTGCCCCGGCGCACCGGGCGGCGTCGCGCCCGGCTGCACGAGCGGTGTCAGCGTGAAGCTGCCGCCGGCGCCCGGTGTCAGCGAGGCGATCATGCCACTGCCGAAATCCGCGAAGAGATAACGCCCGAACTGTTCCGTCGTCTGCGTACCGCGATAGACGTAGCCGCCGGTGACCGAGAAGCCCATCGTGCGCCCATACTCGGCGATCGGATCGGTCAGGCCGGCCGTCGCGCAGCCGTTCATCGGTTCGAAGCAATGCGCGCCCTCGCGCGAGTCCCAGCCGTAATTACCGCCGCGGTTGATGATGTCGACTTCCTCGAAGCGGTCCTGCCCGACGTCGGCGAGCCACAGGACGCCGGTCTGGCGATCGAAACTCCAGCGCCAGGGGTTGCGCAGGCCGAGCGCGTAGATCTCCGGGCAGTTCTGCGTGCCCGTGCCGTCCACGTTGCAGCGCGGATTACCGGCGAATGGATTGCCCGTGGCGCCGCCCGGGATCCCGTAGGGCGCGCCGCCCGGCTGCTGGTCCACGTCGATGCGCAGCATCTTGCCGAGCAGCCGCTGCGGGTTCTGCCCGTTCTCCTGCGGATCGCCGCCGCCGCCGCCGTCGCCGAGGCCGAGATACAGGAATCCGTCAGGACCGAATGCGAGGTTGCCGCCATTGTGGTTGCTGAAGGGCTTGATGACCGTCAGCAGCACGCGCTCGGAATTGGGATTGAGCGTCAGGCCGCCGTCGGGACTCGTGAACTCCGACGTGACCGAACGGATCGACCCGCCGACCGATGCGCTGTAATTGACATAGGCGCGGCCATTCGTCGCGAAGTTCGGGTGTAAGGCCATGCCCAGCAGTCCCGCCTCGCCGCTGTTGAAGACGCGTCCGCGGATGTCGAGGAAGGCCTGGGTCGCATTCACGGCGGCATTGTTGGCGAAGGCGCGGACCAGGCCCGCCTGTTCCAGCACGAACCAGCGCGTCGCGTCGCCCGGCGCCTGCAGCATCGCGACAGGAGCGGAAAATGTCAGGTTCGGGAAGGCGCGCGGCGTCGAAAGGGTCGAAAGGCCGGTTCCGCGCGCGGGCGCGAGACAGGTGGTATTGCTCGGACGCAGGTCGAGTCCAGAACCTGGCGGCGGCGGTGGTGGAGGCGGCGGGTTCATGGCCCCGCCCCCGCCGCCGCAGCCGGCAAGGATCAAGGCGAAACAGGCCGGCAGCAGTGCGCGCACGGTCACTGTCACAGCAGAACAGAAGCCGCGGAACGCGGCACCTTGTGGCTCGTCGCAGACTGGCGACAGCTCAAAGTCGCTCGACGCCGCGCCTCGCGACCGCGCTAAGGCCAGACCCGCCCTGCTCCAGGAAACGCTTGATCTCGATGCGCATCCGCGGGTCCCAGAATTTCTTGAGGTGGCTCGCGACCTGCTCGGCTGCAGACTCCACGTCCGGTTCGACGGCGAAGAAAGCGGCGATGTCATTCGCCATGGTGACGAGGCGCTCGGTGTTCATTGCAGGGTCTTGCGCCTCAGGCGGTCGGCAGCGCCGGGCTGCGCTGCGTACCGCGTTCGGCGCGGATGCGCTCCTGCCAGGCCTCGGGCTGGCCGACCCGGACGACTTCGACGGCCGTCACCTTGTATTCCGGACAATTGGTCGCCCAGTCCGAGTTCTCGGTCGTCACGAGATTGACCCCGGATTCCGGGAAATGGAAGGTCGTGTAGACGACACCGGGCGTCATCCGTCGGGAGACGACCGCACGCAGGACCATGTCGCCGGTCCGGCTCGTGATGCCGACCCAGTCGCCACTCTTGATACCGCGGTCTTCGGCGTCATCCGGATGAATATCGAGCCGGTCCTCCGCCTGCCAGGCCAGGTTTGACGTGCGGCGCGTCTGCGTGCCGACGTTGTACTGGTACAGGATGCGCCCGGTCGTCAGCAGCAAGGGGAATCGGCTCGTGCTGCGCTCGGACGTAGGGATGTATTCGGTCAGGTAGAACTTGCCCTTGCCGCGCACGAAGGATCCGACGTGCATCGTCGGCGTGCCTTCGGGTGCCGCATCGTTGCAGGGCCACTGGATGCTGCCGAGGCGCTCGAGTTTCTCGTAGGTGACGCCGCGGAAGGTCGGCGTGAGGCGCGCGATTTCGTCCATGATTTCGGACGGATGGTCGTAGTGCATCGGGTAGCCCAGCGCCTGGGCGAGCTGCATCGTGACTTCCCAGTCCGCGAGGCCTGCGAGCGGCTCCATGACCTTTCGCACGCGCGCGATGCGCCGCTCCGCATTCGTGAACGTGCCGTCCTTTTCTAGGAAGGAGGAGCCCGGCAGGAACACATGCGCATAGCGCGCCGTCTCGATCAGGAACAGGTCCTGGACGACCACGCATTCCATCGCCGAGAGCGCGGCGACGACGTGATTTGTATTGGGATCGGATTGGACGAAGTCCTCGCCCTGGATGTAGAGCGCGCGGAAACTGCCGTCGAGCGCGGCTTCGAACATGTTCGGGATGCGCAGGCCCGGCTCGCTCGCGAGCTTCGTATTCCAGGCGCCTTCGAACAGGTTGCGGGTCGCGGTGTCCGATACATGGCGATAACCGCTGAATTCATGCGGGAACGAGCCCATGTCGCAGGAGCCCTGGACGTTGTTCTGCCCGCGCAACGGGCTGACGCCGACACCCTCGCGGCCGAGCATGCCAGCGGCCATCGCGAGGTTCGCAATGCCCATGACCATGGTCGTGCCCTGGCTGTGCTCGGTGACGCCGAGGCCGTAATAGATCGCGCTGTTCGGGCCCGCAGCATAGATCCGCGCCGCCTTCCGGACGAGCGCCGCCGGGACGCCACTGATCTCTTCCATCGCCTCCGGGGAATTCTTCGGCTGCGCGACGAAGGCCTTCCACTTCCGGTAGGTCTCGACTTCGCAGCGCTCCTCGGCATAGGCGTCGTTCGCGAGGCCGTCGGTGACGATCACATGGGCGAGCGCATTGATGACGGCCACATTCGTGCCGGGCAGCAGTTGCAAGTGCACTGCCGCTTCAATGTGGGGCGTACGCACGAGATCGATCGCGCGCGGATCCAGGACGATCAGCTTCGCGCCCTGGCGCAGGCGGCGCTTCAGCTGCGAGGCGAAGACCGGATGGCCGTCGGTCGGATTCGCGCCGATCACCATGACCACGTCCGCCTTCGTGACCGAGGTGAAGGCCTGTGTTCCAGCGGACTCGCCGAGCGTGTGCTTGAGTCCATAGCCGGTCGCCGAGTGGCAGACCCTTGCGCAAGTGTCGACATTGTTGGTGCCAAGCGCCGCGCGCACGAGTTTCTGAACGAGGAAGGTTTCCTCGTTGGTGCAGCGTGAGGATGTGATGCCGCCGACCGAGTCGGGGCCGTATTTCTGCTGGATGCGCTTGAACTCGGCGGCGGTATAGTCGATCGCCTCCTTCCAGCTGACCTCGCGCCAGGGATCGGTGATGCGCTTGCGGATCATCGGCTTGCGGACACGGTCCGCATGCGACGCATAGCCGAAGGCGAAGCGCCCTTTCACGCAGGCATGACCCTTGTTCGCCGTGCCGGCGCGATTCGGCACCATCCGGACGACCGTTTCGTCCTTGACCTCGGCCTTCAGCGAGCAGCCTACGCCGCAATAGCCGCAGGTCGTGCTGACCGCCTTGGTCGGTGCGCCCAGCGCCAGCGCCAGCGGCAATTTCTCTGTCAGGGCGGCGGTCGGGCAGGCCTCGACGCAGGCGCCGCAGGAAACGCATTCGGACTCGAGGAATGGCTGATGCTGGCTCGCCGAAACGCGCGAACCGAAACCGCGGCCCTCGATCGTCAGCGCCAGTGTCCCCTGTGTTTCATCGCAGGCGCGTACGCAGCGCGAGCACACGATGCAGAGGTCCGGATTGAACACGAAATAGGGATTGCTGGCATCCTGGCTGACGCCGCGCTGCGTCGCGCCGCCATCCGCATAGCGCGAGCCCGTGACACCGAGTTCCTCGGCCGCATCCTGCAGCTCGCAATGGCCGTTGGCCGGGCACTCGGCGCAATCGAGCGGATGGTCGGAAACATACAGCTCAAGCACGCCGCGCCGCAGCTTCTCGATCCGCGGCGACTGGGTGCGCACCTTCATGCCCTCCGCGACCTGCGTCGTGCAGGAAGCGGGGAATCCCTTGCGGCCCTCGATCTCGACCAGGCACAGGCGGCAGGAGCCGAAGGCCTTCAGCGAATCGGTGGCGCAAAGCTTCGGGATCTGGCCGCCCGCGAGTGCGGCGGCACGCATGACCGAGGTGCCCGCCGGGACCGTCACGGTGCTGCCGTCAATATCGAGCGTCACCGACTCGCCGGAAGCGGCGGCGGGCGTGCCCAGGTCCTTATGGTCAATGGCGTACATGTCAGCGTCCAGGAGCCCGAGGCCTGAAGTCCTCCTTGAAATGCTTCATTGCGCTCAGCACCGGAAAGGGCGCCATGCCCCCGAGGCCGCACAACGATGCCTGCAGCATCGTATCGCACAGCTCCTCGACCAGCGCAAGATTGCCCTCCGGATTGATTCCACGGGAAATATTCCCGAGTGCCTCGGCGCCGCGCACGGAGCCGATCCGGCAGGGCGTGCACTTGCCGCAGGACTCAATTGCGCAGAATTCCATCGCGTAACGGGCCATCGCGAGCATGTCGACCGTGTCGTCGAAGGCGACCACGCCGCCGTGGCCGAGCATGGCGCCGATCGCCGAGAGAGCTTCGTATTCGAGCGGCGTGTCGAACTGCGATTCCGGCAGGTAGGCGCCCAGCGGTCCGCCGATCTGGACCGCGCGGATCGGCCGGCCGCTCGCCGAGCCGCCGCCGTAGTCGTACAGGAGCTCGCGCACCGTCAGGCCGAAGGCCCGTTCGATCAGCCCGCCGCGCAGCACGTTGCCTGCGAGTTGCAATGGCAAGGTGCCGCGCGATTTGGCCTGGCCGAAATCGCGGTACGCGGCGGCACCTGCTGCGAGCACGACCGGTACCGTGGCAAGCGTCACGACGTTATTGACCACCGTGGGCGCCCCGAACAGGCCCTTCTCCGCCGGCAAGGGCGGGCGCACCCGGATTTCGCCGCGCCGGCCCTCGAGGCTTTCCAGCATCGAAGTCTCTTCGCCGCAGATGTAGGCGCCGGCGCCGAGGCGCAGCTCGATGTCGAATGCCTGCTTGCTGCCGCAGACGTTGTCGCCGAGGAACCCGGCCTTGCGCGCCGTCGCGAGTGCGGCGGTCATCGTGCGGAAAGCGTGCGGATATTCGACGCGCAGGTAGATGTAGCCGCGCGTCGCGCCAACCGCAATGCCCGCGATGATCATGCCCTCGATGACCGAGAATGGATCGCCCTCCATCAGCATGCGATCCGAGAAAGTCCCCGAGTCGCCCTCATCCGCATTGCAGGCGATGTAGCGCTGGCCCGGCGGCTGCTTCAGCACGGTCTGCCACTTGATGCCGGTCGGGAAGGCCGCGCCACCGCGGCCCCGAAGGCCTGAGTCGAGGACTTCGGTGACGGTCGCCGGGCCGCCGATCTCGAGCGCGCGGCGCAGGCCGCGGAAGCCGCCCAGCGCAAGGTAGTCGTTCAGTTCGAGCGGATCGATCTGCCCGACCCGCGCAAAGGTCAGGCGCTGCTGTGACTTGAACCAGGGATGCTGTTCGATCGGCCCGATCCGGAGCGCATGCGCGTCACCGCGCAGCATCCCCTTCTCCACCAGCCCCGGCACGTCCTTTGCGGTCACGGGCCCATAGGCGATCCGGCCCGCGGCGCATTCCACCTCGACCAGCGGTTCGAGCCAGAACAATCCGCGCGATCCGTTGCGGCGGAGCTTGATCTGCGTGCCGGCCGCCGCGAGCAATTTCTGCGCCGTGGCCTCGGCGCCGAGCGCGAGCGCCCCCGCATCCCGCGAGACCCAGACCGTGACGGTCACTTGTTCGCCCCAGCGACTGAAAGCAATTCGTCCAGGCGCTCCGGCGTCACGCGTCCGTACACTTCCTCGTCGATCATCGCCGCCGGCGAGCAGGCGCAGAGCCCAAGGCAGTAAACGGCTTCGAGCGTCACACTGCCATCCGCCGTGGTCTCGCCGAAGCCGATGCCGAGCCGCTGCATCGCGTGCTGTTCGAGGGCCCGGCCGTTCATGGACTGGCAGGCCTCGGCGCGGCACAGGCGCAGCACGCGCCGGCCCTGCGGCGCGCTGTTGAAGTAATGGTAGAAGGTCACGACGCCGTGCACCTCGGCGCGCGACAAGTTGAGCGCCTCGGCGATCAGCGGCACGGCGCCTGCGTGCACGTAGCCCTGCGCGCGCTGCACCTCATGCAGGATCTCGATCAGCGGGCCCGGCCGGCCCTTGTGGCGTGCGACGATTGCGAGGACCTCGTCCTTCTGCGCCTGGGTGATCGGTTTCTCCGCCGCGGCCGCCTTCATTGCAGCCTTTCCCGGTGGGTGTACACATTGAATGATTCGTCCCGCAGGAAGCCGATCAGCAGGATGCCGGTGCGCTCCGCAAGGTCGATTGCGAGGCTCGAGGGCGCGCCGACCGAGGCGACCACCGGCAGGCCGGCGGCAGCCGCTTTCTGCAGCAATTCGAAGCTGGCGCGTCCGCTCAACAGCAGCAGGCACGCCGACAACGGCAATTCGCCCTCGAGCAGCCGCGAGCCGATGAGCTTGTCGAGTGCGTTGTGCCGGCCGACGTCTTCGTACGTCGCGAGCAGCTTGCCACGCTCGTCGAACAGGCTCGAGCCGTGCAGGCCACCGGTTTCCTGGAAGACATTTTGCGCGCTGCGCGCCCGCGCGACCAGGGAGCCCAGGAGTCCGGCCGACACCTTGATCGAGCTTGCGACCTTGCGGATCGGCAGCATCGCGTCCACCGCCTCGAGCGACGCCTTGCCGCAGATCCCGCAGCTGGAACTCGTGTAGAAATTCCGCTCGAGGCGCGAGAGATCGAGCGGAACGTCGGCCGCGAGCTCGATACGGACGATATTCCGGGTCGGGCCGCAGATTCGGGCCGATGCGATGTCGGCCTTCGAACGGATCAGACCTTCGCCGTGCAGGAAGCCGACCGCAAGCTCGACGTCATGGCCGGGCGTGCGCATCGTGATCGAAATAGCGCGCCCCTGCCCGGGCTCGGACAGGCGCGCGAGCCGGATTTCCAGCGGCTCTTCGACGACCACGACGTCCTGGTGCGAATGGACCTGGCCGCCGCGCATCGCATCAATCTGTATTCGACGGACGGCCTCGCCGTCGTGCTTGGCATTCATGTTGGCTCGCGGTGTCGCACATGAGCGGGGGTTTCAGGTACCCTCGCGGCCACCAGTATGGCATGAGGCCGTATCGATGCCCGAATCCAGGCCCGGCATGGCTCCCGGCAGCTCGCAGCAGGCACGCCTGATCGACGGACGCGCGACGGCCGCGCGTGTGCGGGCCGACGTTGCGCGGCAGGTCGCCGTACTTTCCGCGCGCCATGGCCTGGTGCCGGGCCTCGCCGTCGTGCTCGTCGGCGACGATCCTGCGAGCGACGTCTATGTCCGCAACAAGGGCAAGCAGACGCGGGATGCGGGCATGCGTTCCTTCGAGACGCGGCTTCCGGCCTCCGCGTCGCAGGCCGAACTGCTCGCCCATGTGGCGCGTCTCAATGCCGACCGCGACGTGCACGGCATCCTGGTCCAGCTCCCGCTGCCGCGGCAGATCGAGGAGCTCGCAGTCATCGACGCGCTCGCGCCCGAAAAGGACGTGGACGGATTCAGCCTCATCAACACCGGCCTCCTGGCCGCGCGCGGCTCCGGGATGATTCCCTGCACGCCGCTCGGCTGCCTGCTGCTGCTCAGGGAATACGTCGGCGAGCTGGCTGGGCCTGCGCGCGCTGGTCGTCGGCCGCTCGAACCTGGTCGGCAAGCCGATGGTGCAGCTCCTGCTGCGCGAGCATTGCACCGTGACCATCGCCCATTCGCGCACGCGCGACCTGGCGGATGAATGCCGGCGCGCCGATATTCTGGTCGCCGCGATCGGCAAGCCGCGCATGATCAAGGGCGAGTGGATCAGGCCCGGCGCCACGGTGATCGATGTCGGCATCAACCGGGTCAGCGTTCCGTCGGCCGAGGGCCCGCGCGAAAGACTGGTGGGCGACGTGGACTTCGATTCGGCGGTGCGGGTCGCGGGCGCCATCACGCCGGTGCCCGGCGGCGTCGGCCCGATGACGATCGCCTGCCTGCTGAAGAATACGGTGACCGCCGCCTGCGCCCAGAACGGGATCGATCCGGCCTCGCTCAGCGGCTGAAGAGGATCTCGCCCTCGTCGCTCAGGTCGAACTTGTTCGCCATCGGCTCCTTCGGCAGGCCCGGCATGCGCATGATTTCGCCGGTGATCGGAATCACGAAGCCGGCGCCCGCCGCGAGCTGAATCTCGCGCACCGTCACCAGGAAGTCTTTCGGCCGGCCGAGCAGCGCCGGGTTGTCCGACAGCGACTGCTGCGTCTTCGCGATGCACACCGGCAGCTTGCCGAACGCCGGCTCTCTCGAGCTGGTCGCGGTCGCGCTTCGCGCGCGCCGTGTAGTCCACCGCCTGCGCGCCGTACATCTCCCGCGCGACGGTGCGCGATCTTGTGCTCGATGGTGTCGTCCCAGTCGTAGAGCGGCGTGAAGTGCGGCTCGCGTTGCCGCGACCAGGTCGCGCACCACCGTCGCGAGCTTCGGTGCAGCCCTTGCCGCCTTCGCTGAAGGCGCTTGCGAGGACCGCCTCGACGTCGAGCGACTTGCAGTGCTTCTTGAGCGTCTCCGACCTCCTCCGCCGTGTCGGTCGGGAAATGATTGATCGCGACCACGCAGCGGCTGGCTCGAACTTGCGGATGTTCTCGAGGTGCTTCTCCATGTTCGAGAGCCCGCGCATCATGGCGGCGCACGTCGGGCTCGCTCGTTTCCGCGAGCGGCTTGCCGCCGTGCATCTTGAGCGCGCGGATCGTCGCCACCAGCACCGTGCAGGCCGGCGCGAAGCCGCCGTAGCGGCAGTTGATGTCGAAGAACTTCTCGGCGCCGAGCTCGAACGCGAAGCCCGGCCTCGGTGACCACGATGTCGGCGTAGGCAAGCGCCGCCTTCGTCGCGGTGATGGTGTTCGTGCCGTGCGCGATGTTCGCGAACGGCCCGCCGTGCACGAACGCCGGCACGCCCTCCGTGGTCTGCACCAGGTTCGGCTTGATCGCGTCGCGGCAGCAGCGCCGCCATGGCGCCGACCGCGCCCAGGTCGTGCGCGGTGACCGGCGTGCCGTCCTGGCGCGGTAGCCGACCACGATGCGCCCGAGGCGCGCCTTCAGGTCGGCGATGCCGTCGGCGAGGCACAGGACGGCCATCACCTCGCTCGCGGCGGTGATGTCGAAGCCGGTCTCGCGCGGGATGCCCTCGGTGCGGCCGCCGAGGCCGATGACGATGTCGCGGAGCGCGCGGTCGTTCATGTCCACGACGCGCTTCCAGGTCACGCGCCGCGGGTCGAGGCCGCTGGCGGTGCCGTGGTGCAGGCGGTTGTCGACGAGCGCGGCGAGCAGGTTGTGCGCGCTCGAGACGGCGTGGAAGTCGCCGTTGAAGTGCATGTTGATGTCCGTCACGGCACGACTCTCGGAGGCGCCGCCGCCGGCGCCGCCGCCCTTCATGCCGAAGACCGGGCCGAGGCTCGGCTCGCGCAGCGCCGCCGCGCTCGGACGCCGATCTTCGCCAGGCCCTGCACGAGGCCGATGGTGGTCGTGGTCTTGCCCTCGCCGGCCGGCGTCGGCGTGATCGCCGAGACGAGCACCAGCTTGCCGCGCGGCGGCCGGTCCTTGAAAGCGTGCAGGGCGAGCTTCGCCTTGTAGTGACCCGTAGGGCTCGAGATCGGAAGGCTCGATGCCCAGCGACTTCGCCACTTCGAGGATGGGTTTCATGTTGGCTAGTTTATCCGAGATCTAGATCATCGAGAGCCGTTCTGCGGCATTTTCCAGCGTCGCATCGTCCTTGGCGAAACAGAATCGTACGAGCCGGGCCGGCAGCGGCTCCGCGCAGAACGGCGACAGCGGAATCGCGGCGACGCCGTGTTTCGTCGTCAGCTCCTTGCAGAACTCGATGTCCGGCAGGTCCGAGATGCCGCCGTACTCCGCGAGCTGGAAATAGGTGCCGGCGGTCGTCGTCAGCCCGAATCGCGATTTCGACATCAGCGCGGCGAAGCGGTCGCGGCGCGCCTGATAGAACGCCGCGAGCCCGTCGTGAAAACCCGGCTCCTCGCGCATGAAGTCCGCGATCGCGTACTGGACCGGCGTCGATACCGAAAAGGTCAGGAACTGGTGCAGCTTGCGGAATTCCACAGTCAGCGCCGGCGCCGCGACGCAGTAGCCGACTTTCCAGCCGGTCGCGTTGTAGACCTTGCCGAACGAAAATACCGCAAAGCTGCGTTCGCGCAGGCGCGCGTTTGACAGCACGCTCGCATGCTGCCGCCCGTCGAAGACGAGGCATTCGTAGACCTCGTCGGACAGCACGAGCGCTCCGGTCGGCTCGATCAGCTCGGCGATGCGCTCCCAGTCGTTGGCGGAAAGCACCGCGCCGGTCGGGTTGTGCGGCGTGTTGACGATCAGGAGCCGCGTGCGCGGCCCGATCGCGGCCGCGAGCCGCTCGTAATCGATGCCGAAATCCGGCAGGCGCAGCGGCACGCGCAGGAGCCGCGCCCCCGCAAGCTCCGCCGCAGGTCCATAGGAGTCATAGGCCGGGTCGATCATCACGACCTCGTCCCCCGGGCGAACGACTGCGTGGATCGCGGCGAAGAGCGCCTCCGTGCCGCCGGCCGTGATC
The DNA here is from genome assembly GCA_963747145.1 of uncultured Gammaproteobacteria bacterium. Lineage (GTDB taxonomy): Bacteria > Pseudomonadota > Gammaproteobacteria > Steroidobacterales > Steroidobacteraceae > SCUD01. Next base: position 57,765 of record CAVVDZ010000001.1, read on the forward strand.
GTGACCTCGGCGGCAGCATCGATCCTGAGCCCGTAGCGCCGCTTCAGCCGGAGTGCGATCTCTTCGCAGAGCGCCGGCAGGCCCGGCATCGGCGCGTACTGGTTGTGACCCGCTGAAAGGTGCTGCGCAACCAACTCGCAAAGCCTTGGGGGCGGCTGAAAGTCCGGGAACCCCTGGCCAAGGTTGATTGCGCCCGCTTCATTGGCGAGGCGCGACATCACCGTGAAAATCGTCGTGCCGACACCTGGCAATTTGCTGTCTGGCAGCTGCATCGAGGTAGGGTAACACTGTAGTCCGAGCGGCCGCCGAACGCCCCATTGCCGGGCGCATGGCAGGGGAAGAGACTGGCGTCAAGGCTTGAATTTCAGCGGGGCCGCGCCGGATGCGGCGACTGACGTAGAGTTTATCTGGAGCGGTTCGTGCTCACGAAAATCATCATCGGCAGCTGGCTGGTTGCGCTCGCTGCGATCCTGTGGCTGCTCTGGCGCTCGAAGAAAGTCTTCTAGCCGCAATCCCCGATCACGGACTCGACGCGGAACTCGACCGGTTCCGGCGCGACCGGCAGCCTTGCGATATCGACGGCGCTCGTGATGGCGCTTGCCACGACGCAGCCGGGGCCGGGTGCCTCCTCGTGCACGACTATGATCGTCTTCGCGCCTTCGCGCCAGGCCCGGTCGATGCGGATCGAGTAGCCGCCGGTACGGTGCTGGCCAGCCGCCACGACGATCATCATTTCGCGCTCGAAGTCGACTTCAGGCAGCGTCGGCGTTGGGCGCCTGTGGCTCTGGATGCGCTGCCAGAGGGCGGCCCAGTCCGCGGCATTGCGGACTATGAATTGCCCGGGCTCGTCGATGCCGCTCGAAAGGGTATACGGCGTGATATCAGGCACGAGTCTCGTGATCGCCAGATCGTCATCACAGGGATCTGCATGGGTGGAAACGCAGAACAGCATGCCCGCGATCAGCGCAGTGCCTGCACATCGCGCCGTGCTAGCCCGGGGGCGCGACATCATCGGCGCTGACGATCCCTGACTTCAGCGCATACATCGTGATCGCCGCCGCATTGTGCAACGACAGCTTGCGCATCAGGTTTGAGCGATGCTTCTCGACCGTCTTGACCGCAAGCCCGAGCTCCTTTGCGATCAGCTTGTTCGGCAGGCCAAGTGCGATGCGTGACAGCACCTGGCGCTCGCGATCGGTCACCATCCGTGCCCCGCCGGCGCGCTTCTGCGACTTGGTGTCCTGCAGGTAGCCGGAAACGAAACGCGCCGTGATCGTCTGGCACAGGTACTGCTCGCCCCTCGCGACTTTCCTGATCGCGAGCAACAATTCTTCGCGGCTCGAGTCCTTCAGCACGTAGCCATTCGCGCGCGCATTCAGCGCGACGCGGATGTATTCCTCGCTGCCGTGCGCGGACAAGACCAGCACCTTGAGTTCCGGGCAGCAGGCGCGCAGTTCGGCGATGATTTCGAGACCGGATTTTCCAGGCAGGCCGATGTCGGAGATCACGAGGTCGGGGCGCGTGCGGCGGATCAGTTCGATTGCGCCTGCGGTGTCACCGGCTTCACCGATGACCTCGAGGTCGAGCTCCAACTCGAGCAACGCCCGCAGACCCTGGCGCAGGATCAGATGGTCGTCGACGAGCACAATCTTGAGCCGCCGCGACTCTGGCGCTGGCCCGCTGTTCTCGGTTCCGGCTAGGACTGGATTAGAAACGCGCGCCTCCCCTTCCCTGCGTTTGCTGCCTTCCTAAGTTATTGTATTTTAGAGGCTGTCGTACGCGCAGAGTACAGTAAGCATCTGATTATCAGACCCCGGCATTTACCTTAACCACGTTTTGCCTCCACCGGAACGTGACCTGGATCACATTCCTTGCGTTGCGACCTGCTGCTCCTGAAGCTGCTGCGGCGTCGGCGGAACGTACTCGAAAACCCAATCGCAATAGCAACTTGCGGTCTCGAAAGCGGCGTCTTCCGGATCGAATCCGGTCTGCTTGATCGGCCGCTGCATCGACACGCTGCGCACGCCGACGATCGCTCCGTCCCCCTGGCGCTCGAGCTGCCATGCAGCATCGCCTGACATCGGATCCACGTACAAACGGCGCAGGTGGCGCAGCATCACTGGCCCGCGTTGGTCCGCGATCAGGTCGTCCAGAGACTGCGGGAACTGGTGCATGCCTGGGGGTCCCTTCAGGTAGTAGCTGCGGATGGCGCGCCGATACTGGTCCCCGGTCCAGAGCAGCCGCGCTTCGCGGTCGCGGCGGTCGGACGTCGACCACATCGTGCCGGCCATGCCAAGCGCCAGGCCCAGGATCACGATTGCAAAGAGGATCCCGGCGTAAGTGAATCCCGCTGACTGGCGTGGCAATTGGGACATCCGGACACGAGTGCGCATGGGATTCTCAGAAATTCTCGAATGGCACGCCGGAAATGCCGGCGCCTTCAGCGCCGCTATGCACGTCGCGCACACCCGCGGATTCCGGATCGTCGCTCTGGGTCAGCACCCAGGTATCGGAAGACTTCGTGAACGGGTCTTCGGGAATCGAGCGGATGTAGCCATGCTCGACGAGCGCGGCAAGCGAATCCGGATACTGGCCGATATCCGCCTTGTGCTTGTCGATGGCGTCGCGCAGGACCGTGAGGTCCTGCTTGAGCACGGTCTCCTTCGACTGGTCGAGGCTGCGGAAGTAGCGCGGCACCGCGATGGTCAGCAGCATCGCGATGATCGAAATGACCACCAGCAGCTCGATCAGCGTGAATCCCGCGCGTCGAGCATTGGCAAGTCCCCTACCAGTCACGGTATCTCACTCCATTGAGGCCCGTGCCGGACGACAGGGAATAGACGTCGAACACGTCGTCGCCGGACTGTGGTGCATCGGGCGGGCTTTCGTAGCTGCGCAATCCCCAGGAATTCGAGGCCGTGGCCGTTGCGTCCGGGAAGAAGGGATCGCGCGGCACGCGGCGCAGGAAATAGATCATGCCCGCGTCCGGGTCTTTGGCGTCCTCGACGCCGGCAGCCAGCACGTCGAGATCCGGCGGATAGCCGCTCTGCCCGACCTCCTGCTCGATACGGCCCTGGTCGAATGCCGTCTTGTAGGCATCCAGGGCGTCGCGGATCTCCCTGAGCGCCAGTCGCAGTTCCTGCTCTTTGGTCCGGCGCGCCGCCATCTCGGCGAGCGGAAATGCCGCGGTCGCCAGCAGTCCGACGATCGCCACGGTGATTACAAGCTCGATCAGCGTGAAGCCGCGCGTCCTCATCGTCGCCCCTATGGGGTCACCACGATCACAAGCGGGCGCGGCGCCATTACGCCCATCAATTCGCCGTCCGAATCGCTGGCAGTGAACTGCTGCACCGTGATCATCGTCTGTGGACGTGGCTGCAGCGCCTTGAATCGCGCGGTGAACAGCTCCCCGTTGCCGCTGACCGATGTTCCGGCGATCTCGAACCGGACGCGGCCCGGGCCGGTGTCGGCGCGCGGCTCGCCAGCCGCCTGCTGGTCATCGGGGACCAGCGCGCCGGCAGCACCGCCCACGAACTGCAGCACGCTTGAGTCGAAGCGCAGCATCGAATTGATGGCGGCGATCGACTGCGCGCGGTCGATGGCCACGGTCACGGTGAAGTCCTGGCCCACGGCGACCTGGCCGGGACCGTCGAGCCGCAGAACCGGGCGTGCTGCCGGTTCCGGCGCCTGCGGTTCGGCCGCTTCTTCCGTGGCATCTTCTGAGGTGCCATCGTAAGTACCCGACTGCGGCTCGACGGTTGAAGGGACGGCACTTGCAGCCGCGACGGCGACGGTTCCACCGGCGCCCAGCGGGACGGCGCGTTGATTCGCGTCGGTGCCATAGAAGAATTCGATGTTGTCGCTCGACGGGCGCGACTGTGCCCGGACGATCCTCGGGGTGATCGACAGCACGATTTCGGACTTCTCCGAATCGTCGCTCTGGGTACCGAACAGGCGGCCCACGATCGGTATGTCGCCCAGCCCGGGTACATGGTTCGATGAACGACGATCCGTGTCCTGGATCAGACCTGCGAGCACCTGCGTCTCACCGTCCTTCAGGCGCAGCAGGGTCGTCGCGTTTCGCGTGCCGATCTGGTAGGCGAGTGTGCCGCCTTCACTTTCGATCGCACGGATGATGTTGCTGACTTCGAGATTCACCTTGATCGCGACATCGCCGTCCAGATAGATGTCCGGCTGTACTTCAAGCGTCAGGCCGACATCCACATACTGCACATTGGTGTTGGTGCCGTTGCCGCCGTTCAGCACGATGGTGCTGCTCGTGATCACCGGAACGCGCTGGCCGATCAGGATCTTCGCCTTTTCGTGATTGCGTGCCCGGATCCGCGGGCTTGCCAGCAGGTTCGCCGTGCCGACTTCCTTGCGCAGATCGACCGTAACCGAAATCGGACTTATCTGGATGGTGGTTTCATCCTGGTCCTTGAGGTCGGCAAGCACCAGTGGATCCCCGGCGAGCGGCGTCGGCTTCATCGTCACCTGGTTGGGATAATTGATGCCGAGCTGTTGCAGCCGCGTGCGCGTCAGTTCCAGTACCTCGACCTCGAGCATCACCTCTGACTCCGGCACGTCGACCGATGCGATCAGTCGTTCAGCCATGCGCACGGCTTCCGGCGTGTCGCGCATGATCACGGCGCTGGCACGTTCGTCGACGAAGAGCGTTTTCGCGTCGAGCATGGTCTTCAGCATTTCCATGGTCCGCTTCGGCTCCGAGTTGGAAAGGTAGAAGGTGCGGACGACCTGGCTTTGGTACTCCTTCTGCTTCGCAGGTGTGTTCGGGTAGATCAGAACCATGTTCTGGGACAGCACCTGCTGGCCGAGGGCGTTCTGGCTGAGGATCAGCCCGATCGCCTGCTCGACCGGCACGTTCTGCACGAAAATCGTCGTCTTGCCGTCGCTCTTGACATCCTTGTCGAAGATGAAATTGATCCCGGTCTGGCGCGCGAGCACTTCAAAGACCATCTTCGTTGCCGCGTCGCGGAACTGCAGCGTGACCGCGCGATTCTCGGCAGTCTTCAGGTGCGGCGTGACGCTGCGAGGCCCGCGTGCCGCATCGATCTGCGCGCGCAGACTGTTGGCTGCCGCCGAACCCGGGTTCTCAGCCAGTACTTCCCGGAGCCGGGCCTCGGCCTGGTCGAGATTGCCCTGGTCCATATCGCGCTTCGCCGCAGTGGCAGCCTCGGCATGCCGCTTGTCAGCCTCGAGCGCCTTGAGACCGGCCTGGGCTCGGGCATTGCCGGCGTCGATGGCCAGTACGCGGTCATAGGTCGACTTGGCAGCATCGAGTTGGCTGGCAGCGCGAGCGCGGTCGGCTTCGCCCAACAAGACCTGGATTGCCTGCTCGCGCCGACCCTGCAGGTCGAGGCGATAGGTCATGTTGGAAGGACTGGCGGCCACGGCGTCCTCAAGCTTTTTCAAACCCTCTTCGTACTGGCCGGCTTCGATCGCCCGCAGGCCTTCCTTGTGCAGGCGGTCCGTCGCGCAGCCGGCGGCCAGCACGGCAGCGCTAATGATGATCGTCAGGATCAGTCGGAGAGGTTGCAGCACGGTTCAATTCCCGACGCCGAGTGACTGGCGTTCATCGAGTGGCATGTAAGTGAAGAGCAGGCGTCCTTTCTCCGCGGCATCGAGCTTGTACAGGCCGTCCAAGGTGTCGCCGACCCGCACGTCGTAGGCGCGGTCGCCCCTCACGAGATAATAAACAGGCTTGCCGCCAGCCTCGACAAAGCTGCCGAGATAGGAATATGGCAACGGCGGCGCGACCGGCTTCGGTGGAATCAGCTGCACAACCGGTGCGGGCGGCGGCGCCACGTACCAGGAATGCCCGGCGAAGATCTGCAGGATTTCGCCGCTTGCGCTGCGCTGCGGAAAATCGAGTGCGTGTCGCGACAAGGCCGGGTCCGATGCGTCCGTCGTCGATCCCAATGCATCGGACTTAATTATCGAGGCGGTGACGGACGAATCCTCCGGTCCGAACAAAACGAGGCCCACGGTCAGGATCGCGAGGCCGACGAGGACGCGCTTCCTGCGACTGTTGTTGGCATGGGGTGCAGCCAGTAGTTTCATGTGCCGCTCCTTACGACGATCTCGAACCGGAGATCTGCTTCGAGCATTTCATCCGCGACCGACGCGCGCTCGAACCTCATGCCCTCGAGCGCGACCGCGGGCAAGGCGCCCAGCGTGCCGTCGATGAACTTACGCAGCTGCGGGTAGCTGCCGCGCACCGGGAATGCCAGCGAATAACGGGCGATCCTGCCAGACTTGGCCGGTGTAAATTCGTAGCGCCCGCTCTGCAGCTCGAGACCCGCGTCGGACGCCTGATTGACGACGACGGTCAGCACCGCCGGCAGATCGGCGCGGGTCGGCAGCTGCTTCACGAACGCATCGAGCTGCGCCGACGGCGTGCGAATCGCGGGCGTGCCCGAACGCGCCGCCGATTCGAGCCGCGCGGCCTCGGCCTCGAGGGCGGAAATGCTGCGCGTCAATGGCTGCAGCGTACTGAACCAGAGCACACCGCTGGCAGTCAGCAGCAGCAAGCCAATGCCGCTGATCCGCCCGACCTTCGGCAGGCGATCGAGGCGCACAGCCTGCAGGCGGCTGAGACTGCGCGCAACCGGCGAGCCGCCCGGCCCGCGGCCGCCAGCTTGCAGGTTGACCGCCGCGCGGCGAATGGCTGCGATCCATGAACCGGACCGGACTACCGCCTGCCTCCTGGTCGTGGTGCCGCTCATGTCGTCAGCCTCCAGGCGGCCGTGACCTGGAACCGCACCGGGCGAAAACGGTCGTCGTCCTGGATTTCGTGGCTGTCCAGCATCGGGTAGAGCAGCGCGCCGCTCTGCTGCAGCCGCTTGGTGAAAGCGACGGCCGCGGGCAGCGTGCGGGACTCGGCAACGATCATGATCTTGCCATTCTTGCGGTCGGGCTCGATCGCGAGCAGCGCGACAGAGTCCTGGCTGTCGGTGGCGGCGGCCTCGAGGTCGGCGAGCAAGCGGCCCCAGGGCGTCGCGAGTTCCGCGATCGCCGCATCGGCATCGGCGAATGCGCGGCCTGAGTCTTCTGTCGACAGGTTGCCGGCCGAGCCCGCAACTTCGGTGAGCGCCGCGAGGCGCAACTCCAGCCCGTCGGCCCGGCCGCGGAACTGCTGGTATGCAGCGAGCGTGACGGCGAGCGAGATTACGCCGAGCGCCAGCAGGGCGATCGGCCCCCTGCCGGGACGCCTGGCGGTCGACGCGAAATCCAGTTTCATTGACGGGATGCTCATGCGTGCATCCCCGCAATCTGGGCCAGCCGATCGAGTGTCCCGGTCACCTCGTCGGCGGGGTCCAGCCATTCGAGCGACTCGCTCGTATCCGCCGCAATCTGACGCAGCCAGAATGGCGCCTCCACGAGTACGCGGGAAGCCTCTGAACGGCCGCTGGCGAGCCGGCCAAACGTCTGCAGCCGCTTGAGCTCTGCAGACCAGTCGGTGCCGATGCGCACGCAGTGCACTTCTTCCCAGCTGTCGCCATCGAGGCGCACCGCCGCCAGCGTGCCTTCGTCGATCTGCACGAGCCAGCCGCCGGCAGGTGTCATGCGCCGTCGCCAGCGATTGAAGGAAACGACGAGATGCGGCTGCAGCGACAGCATCCGCAGTCCCGCTGAATCCAGTATCAGCTGCAGCTCCGCCTGCAGCTCAGACGGCATCGCACAGGCGAGCTGCGACCGCCCGAATGTGGTCTCGCCGAGCGCCACGGTCCAACCATCCACCGCGTCGCCATAGATTTCCTGCAGCAGCAGACGGCCATGCGCCAGCCTCTCGGCTTCGTCCGAGAGATCCTTGCTCCAGGGCACGACGGCATACCGCACCCAGTGATTGGCAATGACTATGCGGGTATTCGCCTGCCGCCAGCGTGCGTCTGCCAGTTCCGCCGCGAGCACCGACAGCGCCGGCGCCCAGCCATTGTATCCGCCGGCCGCGACGGTCGAGGCGTGCTCGGCGACACAGACGGGGCGCAGGCCACGACGCATGCGATTCAGCACGATGCGCCGCGGCCCGAGGAAGATGCCGACTTCGTCACGCCATAGAAGTGACACGGTTGGCCTCCTCGATGGTGGTATCGCCGCTGCGCACCAGGTCGATCGCCGCGCGGCGGATCAGTCGGACACCGGCTTTCTCCGCCAGCTCCTTCAGCTGCCGTACCGGCACACGCCCGACGATTGCCTCGCGAATCTCGTCGTTCAGCACCAGCAGCTCGCCGATTGCCTTGCGACCCCGATAGCCGCTGCCTCTGCAATGCCGGCAGCCGGCGCCGGTGCGGAAATGGTAGTTGGTCCCGTTGACCATCGAAATCCCGGATTCCTCGATCAGCTGCCGGGATGGCATCACGGCCTCGGCGCACTGGCGACAGACGATGCGGATCAGCCTCTGAGCCAGGATGCCATTGAGCGCGGAAACAAAACTGTAGGGGTCGACGCCCATGTGTACGAAGCGGCTCAGCACGTCGAACACGTTGTTGGCGTGCACGGTCGTAAAGACCAAGTGGCCCGTCAGCGCCGACTGGATCGCGATCTGTGCCGTGTCCGGATCGCGGATTTCGCCGACCATGATCTTGTCCGGGTCGTGGCGCAGGATCGAGCGCAATCCGCGCGCGAAGGTCAATCCCTTCTTCTCGTTGACCGGGATCTGCAGCACACCCGGCAACTGGTACTCGACCGGGTCCTCGATGGTCACGATCTTTTCCGAGCCGTTGTTCGTCTCGGAGATCGCGGCGTAAAGCGTTGTGGTCTTGCCGCTGCCGGTCGGGCCGGTCACCAGCAGCATGCCGTGCGGGCGCAGACTCAGGCGCCGCAGTCCCGCGACCGTGCGCGGGTCGAATCCGAGGCCGTCGAGGCGCAGGCCTTTCATCTGGTCCGTGATGGCCTGCTTGTCGAGGATGCGGACCACGGCGTCCTCGCCGAACACGCTCGGAATGATCGAGACGCGAAAGTCGATTGCCCGGCCATCGATCGCGACCTTGAAGCGTCCGTCCTGCGGGATACGCCGTTCCGCGATGTCGAGTTCCGACATCACCTTGATGCGCGAGATCACCTGTTCCGCGACTTCGACGCCGGATACGGTCGCGATCTGAATCAGCACGCCGTCGATGCGGTAGCGGATCAGCAGGCCCGAGTTTGAGCTCTCGATGTGGATGTCGCTCGCACCCGCGCGCAACGCATCGTAGATCGTCGAGTGCACCAGCTTGACGACCGGGCTGCCGTCGCGGCTGATCGTGCTGAGCGACAGGGCCTCCACCTGGTGGCCGTCGGCGGCGACGGCCGCGGCACCCTCGAGCGCGGCGTCCATCGCTCGAATCGAGCGCTCGTGCCGCGACAGATAAGCGGCAATTTCGGCGCGCGACGCAATTGCCCATTCGATCATCGCCGGAACGCGGGACTCGAGCCAGGGGCGCAGTGCGGTGTCGAACGGGTCGGAGAAAATGGCCAGCAGGCGATCGCCCTCGTGCACCAGCACGCAATTGCGCCGCGACGATTCGGCCGGCGGCAACAGGTCGAATGCGGGCGCCATGGCGCCGAGCTCGTTTGCATCGATCAGGCGGTAATTGAAGGTCGACGCGAGTGCCGCAGCGAGCTGCTGGGCGCCCATGCCGGAGGCCTGCTCAAGCGCATCCAGCGAAGAAATGCCTTCCCGGCGTGTCGTCGCGATCGCGGCGGCGAGCGTCACGTCCTCGAGCGGCGGGACTTTCTGGACAGCGCTCATTGCAAGGTCCCCGCGAGCTCAAAGATTGGGAAGTACATCAGCACGACGATCAGGCCGATGATGAGCCCGATCACCGCCATCAATATCGGCTCGATCAGACGCGTCAGGATGTCAACCGCACGCGCCAGCTCGTCGTCGTAGAAGGCCGCGATGCGTTCCATCATCTCGCCCATGCTGCCGCTACGCTCGCCGACCCGCAGCATCCGCGCCGCAACGGGCGTCGTCAGGCCGTGCTGCTCCAGCGCCTTGGCGATCGACTGTCCCTCGCGCACGGACTTCAAGGCGTCTGCCAGCGCCGGTCGCAGCGCGGGCCCGAGCAGGCCCTCCGACATCCGCATGGCTGCCGGGGCCGGGGTACCGCCGCGCAGCAGCATGCCGACCGTGCGATAAAGGCGCGCGAGCTGGTAGGTATGGAGCTGGCGCCCCAGCGCCGGGATCCGGGCGATGCGCTCGCTGACGAACCTGCGGGCCGACGGGCGTGTCAGCAAGTAAATGAGGCCGGCGATTCCGAGCACCAGGATGAACAGCACGCGCATGCCGTGATGCTCCAGGGCCTGGCCCCATTTCATCAGCAGCGTCGACGCGTACGGCAGGTTGCTGCCGAGGTCTTCGTAGATGCCGCTGAAGCGCGGAACGACGTAGCCGAGCAGGAAAAGCGTCACCAGTGCACCCGCGCTGCACAGCACGAGCGGGTAGATCGACGCGCTGACCAGCTTTTTCTTGAGGATGTCGATCTGCTGCTGGTAGGCGACGAATCGCACCAGTGCCTCACGGATGTCGCCGGTGCGTTCGCTCGCGCGCACGGTCGCTATGTAGAGTGGCGGGAAACTCTGCGGCAATTCCTCGAGCGCAGCGGACAGCGTGCGGCCCTCAAAGAGACGCGAGCGCATCTGCTCGAGTCCGCGCCGGATGCTGGTGTCGCTCTCCTTCTCGGCCAAGGTCTCGATCGACTCGACCAGCGACAACCCGGCCTCCAGCAGCGCCACCAGTTCCTGGCTGAACGCCACTAGCGGCACGCGCGCAGGGTGCGACCAGCCGAAGCTCGCGCCAATGGTCGCGAGTGCGGTGATCGTGATGACTGCGCGCCCCTGCTCCGCAAGCTGGCGCCGCGCGTCGGCCTCGTCCAAAGCCTCGATGTCGCACACCAGTACGCCGCGCATCGAATCGGTTGCCTTGACCCGGAAGATCATCGATTCACCAGTTCACGATGTCGGCATCCTCGCCCGTGCCGCCGGGCCGGCCGTCACGGCCGAGCGACGAGAGGTCGAGTTCCGCGTTCTTGCCCGGCTGGACGTAAACGTAGGGCCGTCCCCAGGGATCGGGCGGCAATTGCTTCTTCAAGTACGGGCCGGCCCAGCCATCGACCGAGGCGGGAGCGGCATTCAGGGCGGCGAGCCCCTCTTCGGTGTTCGGATATCGGCCCACGTCGAGGCGATACTGGTCGAGCGCCTGCTCGAGCGACGTGATCTGCGCGCGCGCAGCCTTGGTCTGGGACTTGCCGATCTGCGCGAAATAGCGCGGGGCCACGAAGCCCGCGAGCAGCCCGATGATCACCATCACGACCAGCAGCTCCAGCAGCGTGAAACCACGGTCGTGCACACGAATAGCATTCCTCCATGTCATGTGGCCTCCTTTCCGGCGGCTTCATCATTCATCAGGAACCAGCGAATCCTTGCCGCAGTGCCGGAGGGCGACGCGGGCCCTATCAGGAACTGGCCGCCAGTCATCTCCGCGCGTTCACGCAGGTTGCGGATGCCGTGGCCGCCGGAGCGCGGCGAGCCGATCGGACGGTCGCGCAGGCCGACACCGTCGTCCCGGATCTCGAGCGTCAATTGCAATCCTTCGCGCCGCAGCTCGACGACGACCTGCGTCGCCTGCGAATGCTTCGCGACGTTGTTGAGCAGCTCCTGCGCGCAGCGGAAAACCGTTGTCCCGAGACGATCCGGAATTGCCGAGTCGCCGGCCGCGAGCACGGTGGCGACACGGATCGAAGGATAAATCTCCGCAAACCGCCGGCAGAACCACGCGATAGCCGAAGCCGCGCCCATGTCGTCGAGCACGGTGGGGCGCAGGTTCGTCGCGATCGTGCGGATGCTCCCGGCCGCCTGCTGCACGCCGTCGAGTGCGAGCCCGATCACGGCATGCGCTTCATCCGACCCCGGCTGCTGCAGCATCGCCATCGCGCGCTCCAGCGAGTATTTCACCGCCGCCAGCGACTGGCCGACGGAATCGTGCAACTCGACGGCAATGCGCCGGCGCTCGTGCTCCTGCGCCGTGATGAGTTCCTCCGACATGTGCGCCAGCTCATTCAGCGACATGCGTTGCGCGCGCTCGGCGGCTTCGCGCCGCGCCACTTCGTTGCGCAGGTCGCGGTTGGCGTCTGCGAGCTCGCGGGTCCGGGTCCGGACGCGCGACTCCAGGGTCGCATTGAACTTCTCGAGCGCGTTACGCGCCCGGTGCAGCTCGGAGGCATTCGAGACGACCAGCACCGCGAGCGGCCCTTTCGAGCTGCGTGCAGCGCCCGCTTCGGGCCCGAGCGGCCGCAATGAAAGGCGCCAGACCGTTGCAAGGCCCGCGGCCTGGTGCGCGAACTCCGGGGGCTTGCGATCATGGAGCGCCTTCCAGGCGCGGCGGATACCAGCCGCTAGCGTGCAACGCGCGACTTTGCAGCCAGGATGCAGCAGCTCGTGTGGCGTGCGGCCGATGGCATCGCCGACCTTGCACAGGCTCCAGCGCTCCACGGCGCGGTTGGCACGCACGATGCGGCTCGTGTCGTCCAGCAGGCAGACTACTTCCGCGAGCGCATCGACCGTGCCTTCCCATTCCCGCTTGGCGCGGGTAACGATCTGATGCACCTCGGCATCGATGGTCCCGGCTGAGCCCCGTTTCGCGGTGCGGATCATGCCGGCACCGGCCGGCCGGGCGCGTACTCTCGCCATCTCATCACCCTGCAGCAGCTGTAATTCGTTGATCATGCATCAGTTTCCATCGGCAGGACCAGTTGCTGAACGCCTGGGTGTCGGCTTGCGCGGCGAAGCCATCACCTCGCCCTCTACACCGCGGATGGTGAGGGTCGAGAACACGTCGTCACCGGTCCCGGCGTCGAATATCCAGTCCTTGCGCACGGCACGCCAGGTCAGCGGACCGACGCCCACGAGCTCGAGCGCGGCGTCCTCCCGCAGGGCGCTAGTCACGCGCAGGGCGAGCTTTGAGCCGTCGTGCGAATACACGGCGTACTGCACCTTGATGGTCAGGTCGTAGCCATTGCAGTCCTGATCCACTCCGTCGCGCCGCACTTCGTGCGCGCCCGGATGCACCGAGGCGTCGTGGTCATTGCAGTCGTGGCCGATCGAGTAACCGTCGGCGTCATCGTCAATCGGGTGGGACACGGACGCGTAGGCGGCGACCGCATCCACCAGCCCATAGCCGAAATCGTTGTCCGGCCCCGCGATTCCGAGGTCACGGGCCGTCGCTGCCAGCGCTGCCTCGACTTCGGCGGCGGTCGCGGTCGGCACGGCGGCGCGCAGCAACGCGATCACGCCCGCGACTTCCGGCGCAGAGAACGAGGTGCCTGTCACCTGCACGTAAAGCGGCATGCCGCCGAACGACAGGTCGGTCGTCTGCACGCCGTCGCCGGGCGCGACGACTTTCGGGAACAGCGCGCCGTCGCAGGCCGACGGGCCGCGGCTGCTGAAAACCGACACTGCATTGGCGATATCCACCGAGCCGACGCTGACCACGCGCGGGTTGTTCGCCGGGCTCACGCTGCTCGATGGCGCAGGACCGAAGTTCCCCGCGGCGAACACCACGGCGATATCGGCCGCCCTGAGCGCATCGATATCGGCCTGGAACGCGCTGTTGCAGCTGTTTTCCGCCGAGATGTCCCAGGAGTTGGTGACGACGTCCGGCGCATCGTCGGTGTTCGCGTTGCCGTCCGGATCCAGAGCCCACTGGAACGCCAGGTGGATCGCGCTCTCAATCGCAACACCCGCATCGTTGAAGATTTTCGCTGCGATCCAGCGCGCGCCCGGCGCAACGCCGATCGCGCTGCCGCTCGCTTCGCCGCCGACGATCAGGCCCATCGCCTGCGTGCCGTGACCGAGGCGGTCGTAGGGCGTCGCGTGCTGCCCGTAGGGGTCGTACCAGCTGTTCGTGCCGCCGCGGTAACTGGCCGCCAGTTCCGGATGCGCGACGTCCACACCGCTGTCGAGGCTGGCGACGACCGCGCCCTCGCCGACGAATCCCTGGGCCCAGAGCTCCGGCGCCCGCAATGCGGCGATGTTCCATTCCGGCGGCGCGAGTAGCGCCGCCATCGGGAATGGCGCCGCGACCACCTGGTCGAGGCGTACCTGCGCGACGGCAGGACTCGCAAGCAGCTGCCAGATCAGTTCGCGGTTGCCGCGCAGCGCGATGGCATTGGACAGCCACAGGTCACGCAATTCACGCCCGCCCCCCTGCTGCGCCATCGCGACGATCGGGGCGCCCTGCGCCGCCGCCGAACTGCGCATCTGCCGGATGATGTCGCGGCGCCGCTGGAGACGATTCAGCCGCACCCGCTCGGGGTCCTCGCCACCCAGCTCGGCGGCGAGCTTGCGGAAGCTGCGCGGCCGGTAGCCGCCCTGATAGCTGACGATGACCGCGATCTCATCCGCCGGTCCGGCGGCATCGAGCACGGCCTGAAGTTCATTGGACGCGTTGGCGGCGCCGGCCTTGCACGCAAGCAATCCGGTCGCCAATAGAATGATCTGCGGCCACGGACTGCGAATCCCGCGAGTCGGTGTGGACGACTGCAGGGCCGCCGCTATTGGCGCTTTCGCGGCAGGCCAGCTACATGCATCCAGCAATGTCATCGTGGCTCCGGCGCTAGGCTATTCCACGGTAAGGTCGGTGACGGTGATGTCGCCCAGCTGCGCGGTGACCTTGCTCCCCGGATGCAGGCCCGCAGTGTTGGTGAACATCACGAAATAGAGGTGGTCCAGCCGCTGCGGGGCCTGCGTCTGGCGCAGCGGCCCGAGCTTGGCGGTCATCGGCACGCCCATCTTGAAGCCGGTCGCCTGGTCGATCAGCAGCGGCTTGACGCCGGGCCCGAGCAACTCATTGGCACGCGCCGGGTCCAGCACGCGATAACGGAGGTCGATGAAATGCCCCGCCGCAGTCATGCGCACGGCCTCGATCTTGATCGGCGCTGGCTCGCTGGCGCGCGGGCCGCCCGTGGCCGCGCAGCCCGCGAGGGCGATGAGCGCGATGACGAGCAGCTGCCTGGCCAATGGATCCTCGCTTACGGGCTCACCACGATGCGGCCCTGCTGGCCGCCATTCGTGCTGAGTCCATTCACGAGGCCGAGGCGCCGGTCGTAGAGCGGATAGCTGCCGGCGCCGCCGGTGAACAGCACATCGAGCGCCTTGCCGGCCGGCAGCAGCGTGTTGTACTGCAGGCGCGGGACCGGGGCGCGGAATCCATCTTCGGCGATGATCTCGTAGTAGCCGCCCAGCAATTGCGGGGCGCGGTTCTGCAAACCGGCATTCACCAGGCGCAGCAACAAGCGGTCTGACGGCGCGACCGTCGCCAGCGGATCAGCGCCAGCCTCGAAGGGCTCGCCGTTCAGCAGGAAGTACGACGGCCGGTAGCCGTCCACGGTCAGGTTCGCGGCCTTTGGCACCGGATCGTGCAGCGCGGGGTCGATCTCGCTGAAAACGACGGTCCTCGACTGCGCATACGGAACGCCTGCGTAGGCCTCCCCCGCCGCGGCATCGTGCACCATCGCGCCGTAGAGGCCCATCTGCACCTGCAGCTGGACGTGCGATGCGCTCTGGTACAAGTAGGTGCCGGGGCGCAGATTGCTCCACGTATAGGCCACCGCGGGACCGCCGACTGCGGCTTCCACATCGAAGGCACGGATGCGCGAGCGGCCTAGGCCGTCGTCAAACGTCTGCGGCGTCAGGGCCTTGGTCTGCCCAGGGATCATCACCGAGGTTGCCTCACTGGCGAGGCCGTTCAGCAGGTTGATCGTCAACGTTGACTCGCCCGCTGGCACCGAGATTTCCGGACCCGGCGAGGAAGGCGCGCCGCAAGCCGAGAAATCGGCGTTGCAGGAGCTGTAACCCCACATCGTGACATTCACGCCGTCGGGCAGAGCCTTGGTGAAGCTCTCCGCGCGCAGGTACACCTCGGCCGCCTGGGCTGTTGATGTCCCGAGCGCCGCCGCGAGACCGACGGCGACTGCGCTGATGATGATGCGATGCCTGTTTTTCATGGCCATTGTCCTCGTCACGGATTACGGTGCCGGGCACGTAATGCCGAATGAACCGTCGTCACAGATATTGTCCGGATCGCCGCCGGCCGGTGCCTGCTCGACGATGAACATGGTCATCATGCCGCCCGGGAAGATGTCGTCATTGGTCAGCTCGCGCTCGGTGTGCGAGTGCCACATGAAGGAGTAGCCGGCACCCGGATTCAGGCCGCCCTGCAGCGGCGGGATCAGCTCTGCCGTACCGAGGTACGGACCGCCGCTCCAGAATCCGCCGAAGGTCAGCGACTGCTGTTCCGGCAATGTCACCGGGAACGTGCGCAATCCCATGGCGTCGTTGAACACGTGGCAGTGGCTCACCGGATCCTCGCCCGGCAGGCGTGTGGACTCGTTGCACACGACGGTTGGGTCGGGATCGACGACCAGCCGGACATCGTCAAAATAAGTACGATGATCGTTGTCACCGCCACCGCCGTCATTGGCCTGGAGGCGAATCTGAAGGCCCGTTTCGGTTCCGGTGGCCGTGTACGGAATCTCGATCGTCACGTAACCATTGACGGCCGGGACGCCGGCTGTGCGCGCGGCGGTGCCGGTCACTGCGATGCTGCCATCCGTAACGATGGTGCTGTTGCTGCAGTCCGCGTTGTCGCAGGTACGTAACTGTACGGTGTAACCGGCGAAGCAGTTGCCGACCGTGTTGCCCGTCCCCGCGCAACTGGCGCCTCCGGTATTGACATCGGGCCCTCTGCCGACATCCACGCGCACGCGATAGGTCCTGCCCGCCTGCAATGCGAAGCCGGTCGGGTTGAGGTTCTGTCGCAGTTGCCCGTTCTGGCGGGCCGCGGCGACGTTGGCGCCCTGCGTCGGCTGGAATACACCGGCCGCAGGCGGATTGAAGGTGAAGACGTTGTTGCCGCCCTGGCCGCCATCCGTCCAGTCCGTAGGATCAGTCGTGCTCGAAACGGCGTCGCCAATCACCGGTGCCTCGAAGCTGGCATTGTCAACCACGACTGGTGCGATCAGATCCGGGATGTGCCCCGATTGGTTGCCGTAGATGTCCCAGTTCAGCAATTTTCCGGTCCAGGTGAAGAGCGCGTCGTAGGTATTGCCCGGAACGATCTGGATCGTGAAGTTGGAGATTGCATCATTCGGCACGGTTGCCTGGAGCGGCACGCCGCTCTTCGAAGCGGCCGCATTAGCCGGCGTCGGGCAGGCGCCCGCAGAAACGTGCGTCGCGTAATTGGGATCGAGTTCCGGCACGCAGTCGAAGTCAGGATAGTTGGCAGACGCGCCGGCGCTGCTCTCGAGCAAGCGTCCATCGCGCGCGACCAGCCAGGTGTTGTTGCCGTGGTGGTGGAAAGGGTGCAGGTCGCGGCCGCCGCCGATGATGCGCATCAATACGCGCTCACCCGGATGCGCGCGCGGCAGCGCGTTGTACGGCTGCGACGGCAACCAGTTGACGTTGCGCTGCAGCATCGTGTCCGGCCCGTTGCGGCCATTCAGGAACCACAGCGTCGCCTTGTAGCCCGCCGGATCGATCACCGCGCCAGGCACGGCGTCGAGCGCCGCGTCGTCGAAAGTCGCCGCCGTTCCCGCCGCAATCGCTTGCTGGCGCGTGTCGACGGCTTCATGGGCCGAGCGGTCGATGTCCGTCAGGAAGAAGAGATATTCCCGATCAAAATGCGTCGGCTGGTAGCCCGGAAGCCCGACATTGCCGTACGCGATCCGGTTCGGATGCAAGTCAAAGCTGCCCGCTGCGTAGTCCGTAGGCCGCACGATCAGCGCGCCGACCAGGCCCATCTCGACCTCGAGCTCGGGCCGCGTACCGCTCTGGTACAGGTAGGTGCCAGGACTTGATGGCGTGAACGAATAGGTCACGCAGCCACCCGCTCCATTCAGCGCCGCCGCAGCCGTGGCCTCCAGTGTCATCAAGCCCGCAGACGAGCCGCCGCAATCCGCAGCAGACACGTTTGCCTGTCCGGGGAATATCATCGACACGGGCACCAGCAGCCCGTTGTGCAATGTGATAACGACTGCGTCGCCCTGGTTCACGATCAGCGTCGGGCCGGGATAGCTGATCCCACCCGCGGCGTTCGCGCTATAACCCCAGGCCGTCAGGCTGTTGCCGTCCCCCAGCACGATCGTGCCGGAGCGAGCCCACAACTCGAATGCCGGTCCGGAGACCCCGGCAATGTCGGCATGAGCCGCCGACATTCCGAGTGACAGCAGCATCGGCGCCGCCGCGAACGTGGCCAAGAACCTGGTGTGCATCTTCATTTCTGCAAGCCTCCCGGCCATCACTGGACGACGATTTCCGTCATCATTCCGCCGAAGTCCTCGGCCCCGTTGCTGAGCGCCTCGAGGTTGGTCGAGTACAGCAGGTAGCGCCCCGCCGGCACGCCAGCCGTGTCGATCAGGACGTCGGCCGACTCGCCACCGCCCAGGGTCACCGAGTTGGTGGTGTAGTAGAGATTCGAAGCCGCACCACCCGCCGGTCCGCGCAGGATGTGCGCGCCCGTACCGATCACCTTCATCGACAACCCGGTCGTGGAAAGCGTGTAGAAGCGCGTCACGTTCAGGTTGCTGATCCGCAGCAGGGCTTTCTTGCCTGCGGGTATGACGATCCTCGTGTTCATCTGCTGTGAGCTCTCGGATCCACTCACGATGCCCAACTCCGGATCCGACTTGCTCGGGGCGGCCGGCAGGTTGCCCGCATCCATCGTGTCCGGATAGCCACGGCCATTCAGCATCGGGAAGTCGTCATGCATCTCCGCGAACGGCAGCGGCTGCACGCCGATGTGCTGTTCATGGAAGTTGCGGTCCATCGACCCGATCTGGATCGGGAACTCGACGTCGTAGGCAGTCGAGCCGTCACCATCGTTGTAGGTGTAACCCAGCGGCGCCGTCGAGGCACCTCCGGCCAGGCGGGCCACCGGCACGCCTGCACCAGCACCAGTCCGGTTCTGCTTCGGCCGCACGTACAGGTTGCCGAGCATGCCCATCTGCATGTGTTCGGCCGCCTCGACGTGGCAGTGGTACATGTAGGTACCCGGGTCCATCGTCTTGTAGTAGTACGTGTAGCTGAAGCCCATGTTGATGGTGATGCTGGCCTCCGGCACGCCGTCGAACACCGCCGCGGCATTCGGGAAGCCGTGGAAGTGCACGCTGTGCGGGTCGAACAGGTCGGGCCGCAGCAACATGCCGACGTTGGTCAGGGTCAGGTAGATCTCGTCACCCTCGTCGAAGTCGAGCGTCGGCGCCGGGAAGTGGGCATTCAGGATGCCCTTCCCGATGGCCTGGTTGGCCGGCACCTTGCTGACGTCGTTGAAGCCGAAGGTGTAGATCTCGGTCCGCTCGTCGTCGCCCATCACGATCCAGCCATCGCCGGCACCGAGGTGCTTGCAGATGATCGGCGGGTTCATGGCCTTGCCGGCGTTCTCCTCGGCGACCGAGATCAGGCCATCGCGGTTCGCGTCGATCGGGCACTGCACGTGCGCGGTGCTCAGGATGTCGTTCGCCGCGCCGGCCTGCACCAGGACGTTCAGCAGCGAGAAGTTCGACGCACCTCCGTTGTTCTCCGACAGGATCGTCACGGTGTCGCCGACCTGGAAGTCGGGACCGCCTGTCCGCGTGAAGTTCCATTCTCCACCCGTCACGGTCGGCCGCGTCCCATCGGTTGTGATCTGCTCGCTGCCCGCACGGTTCTGGTCACGGACGATATGGATCCGACGCCCGTTCACAGACCCGAAGCCCGAGAAGGTCCAGGTGCCGTTGATGTAGCGGGCCGTGGGCGCCGATATCTGGCGACTCAGCGTGACCGTTGCCGGCGCGCTGTAATTCACGCCGTCGAAGGCACGGTAGGTGAAGGTTGTGTTACCCACCCAGTCCGCATTCGGGACGAACGTGAAGGACCCATCGGCTGCCAGCGCCAACTGGCCATTCGTGGCCGCCGGGTTCGCATCGACAAGCTGCGCTTTCAGCGTTGCGAACGCGCCATTCGAGCTCGCGTCGTTGGCCAGCACGCCGGGCGCCGCGACCGTAAACGTGCCCATCGTCTGGACCACGTTGGTCGAGTCGTTGCCGGCGACCGGCCCGCTGCCGTCATAGCGACGGAGCGTGATCGAGAAGCTGCGCGCCGCGCAGTTCGCAGCCGGGCAGCCACCCGAGAAGGCGTTGTCCGAAGCCTGGACGGTCACGCTGCAGGTCCGCGTATTGCCGCTGCCGGTGCAGCCCGAGGGCGGCCCGACTGCAGGCGACGAGGACCAGGCAGGCGTCCAGTTGATGATGCCAGTGCCCGCATTGATCGACATGCCGCCAGGGCTTGCCGTCAGGCGGAACTGCAGCGGATCGCCATTCGGATCCGTCGCCAGCGCCTGGACACTGAACAGCGCCCCGCCCAGTGCGTTTCGGTTGGCGATTGCCGGCATTTCCGGCGGCAGATTGGCCAGGCCATTGTTTGCGGTCGCGCCCGGCACGTACTCCCCGCCGTTCACCGACGCCGCAAGGTACTCGTCGGCGCCGCGGTCGGCCGGGTTGGCGACGGTCGCTGTCTTGCTCAGCGTGACGTTGTCAAAGTAGACACGAGCCGCCAGGGCACCCAAAACACTTGACAGGCGGACACACAGCACGCCGGACGGCGCCGAACTGCCTGTCGTATAGCTGAGCGGTACGGTTGTCCAGCCAACACCGATGTTTGAGCTTGCATCGTTCGCCGACGCCCGCAGCGTGATGCCGCTATTGCAGCTCGCGTTGTTGGCCGTATAGACGCCGATGAAGTATCCGGGATACGCCGGAGCGCCCGCCCCACCGCGGCGACCGACGCGCACGCTCAGGTTATAGGTCGTATTTGCATCCAGTGTCCCAAACGTCTGCGTCAGTGTGGCGCCGACTGAGAGTGCTCCGAGCCCGCCAATCCAGGCCGACTGACTGCCGGTATCAGCAAAGAGCCTTGAAGTACCCGTCTGGATGTCCAGGCCGAGGTTGGCCCACGACGTCGGATTCGTGACGGCATCGCCGGCAACCACCGGTGCCTCAAATCCTGCGTTCAGCACGGTGACCGGCGTGACCGTGACGGTGCTGCCGCCACGCGACTGGTTGTCGATGTCGTTCGCCGGTGCACCGGCGCCGCTGAGGTCGCGTGCACCAGACGCCGTTGACAGCAGGTGGTAGTCGTTCAGCACTTCGTTTGTGCCGGGCGTAGTTGTCCCTATCCCTGCACACGAGCCCTTGCTGGTGTCGCAGATTACGCGCGACAGCGGACCGTAGTGGAGGTCGAGGAAGTTGCCACCCTCGTCCGCGGCCGCCGCGAGATCCGGAGCGGCCAGGAAGCTGGTCAGCGATCCGGCATCCATCACGAAGTTGCCGTCACTGCCGAAGCTCGGCGCGAGGTTCTGGTACGTGCGGATGAAGTGCGTCGGTTCTGCGACCGCCGGGTCGACGCAGCTGTTGTTGCGCGCAGGTGCCGCGCCCGTGCAATAGGCCGGCGTCCCCGCGCCCAGCAGGAAGTTGTTGTTGCTGAGCAGGCTGTCGCGGGCGCCGTTCGGCTGACCGCCGTCGGTGCCGCTGTAGAGTCCGGCTCCGCTGATGTCGGCAAAGCCCGGATCCGCCACGCTCGCGACGACGCCGAAGCTCGGCAGGCTCGGGTCGGTGGTATTCGCCACTTCGACGTGCAAGGCGCGGTTGCCCAGCACGATGTTGTTGCGGAAGCCGCCGGAGCCGATGTTGCCGCCGTGTGAGATCACGCCCGCAGGCTGCGGGCAGGACCGGTTCGGGCTCACGGCAACGCAGCCGATGGCCGGGTTGCTGTTGTATGCCGCCGCCACGCTTGCCGTGCTCTCGTTGTTGACGATCGTGTTGTTGACGATCGATACACGGCCCGCGTTGTCCATCGAGATACCGCCGCCGGCCAGGCCCGCGACGTTGTTCACGATGATGTTGTTGACGATCGTGACCAGCTTGCTGCCGCTGTTGCTGGCCGCCAGGAGCTGCGTCGCAATGCCGCCGCCTTCGCCAGAGCCTGCGTTGTTGCCCTGGATCAGGTTGCGCTCGATGTTCACGTTACCGGTTCCCGGTGTGTCGCCGGCCGTCGTATAGCCCTGCACGATGATGCCGCCGCCATTGCCGGTGTTCGCGCCCGCCGTCTGGTCGAAGGCCTGGTTGAACAGGATCTGGTTGTCGACGATGCGGCCGCCCGGGCTGAAGCCGTAGTGCGCGATGCCCGCGCCGTTGCCGCCCGCGAAGTTGCCGCATACAAAGTTGCGGTTCACGAGGTAACCGTCAGTGCCGGTGTACAGGCCGATGCCCGCGCCCGCCTCGAACAGGCCGCCGTTCTGGGCGACATGGTTGTGGTGGATGCGCAGGCCGTCGTTCTGCGCGTCAACCGGGACTTCGAGACCGTTGGCGTCCACCGCCAGCAGCAGCGGCTGGCCGACGCGGATGCCCGCGGCGAAGGCGCCCTGGTTGTTGGTGATGATGTTGTTGCTGATCTCGAGGCCGGTCGCGTAGGCGTTGACCATCACGCCGGCGGACTGGTCCGCACCAGTGATCGTCAGGCCGTCGATGCGCGCGGCCACGCCCCCGAACACGCCCTGGGCGGGTGCGACGAGCACGCCGGAGCCTTCCTCATTGGTGAACAGGCCCGATCCCGGCGTGAAGCCGCAGGGGCCGCTGCTCGCAGTATTGTTGGGCTGACCGGGCAGGAGCCCGATCTCGTGCGTGCAGTTCGCGAGATAGTTCAGCTTGTCGCGCCACAGCGCGATCTTCTCGGTCGGTGACTGCACCGGGTCGACGATGGTGGACGCAGCACCCATGCCCTGAAGCTGGATGGGCTTTGTCATGACCAGCATCTCGAGGTAAGTGCCCGGCTCAACCATGACGATGTCGCCGGCATTGGCTGCGTCGATTGCGGCCTGGATTGACTCACCGAGTTGCACCTGGTGCACGGCCACCGAAGCATCGACCGTGACGGTGAGGCCGTGCACGGTTTCGATACCGTTGCTGCGACGGATGCGCAGCTGGCCCGTGCGGGCGGCCGCAGGCACATTGATCTCGATCGCGTCGTTGTTCCAGGACACGATGTCGGCGCCGGTGATTTCAGTGGCGCCGATCCAGACCTGGCCCTGGGAGCCGCCAAAGCCGAAGTCGCGGCTGACGGTGTTGAAATTCGCACCATCAGGAATGGTGCTGTCGACGCGCGCGGCGAGCGGATCCGGCACCTCGACGTTACCCATCGAGAAGATGCTGAGATGCTGTCCGGCCCCCGTCACGTACGGCCCGACCATCGGCGATGTGCCGGTGCGGTTGACGTACTTGATGACCGGCGTGCCGCTCGGGTATTCGCAATCGAGCTGCCAGTTGTTCATCGAGGCGAAGGCCGCGATCGGCAGCACGGGCGTGTCCAGATAGGTCGTCTGGCCCGGCTTGAAGTCGAGCGTGTAACAGAACTGCGTGTACTGGCGGTTCTGGCGCGGCTCGGGAATCCAGTTGCCCGCCGCGTCCTGCGTGGTCGGCGCATTGAGGCAGACCTGCAGCATGTTCGGGGAAACGCCCGAGGGCATCGGCGTGTTGATCCGGTACGCCGACGGGACGATCGCGTTGTACGTGCCCCACTTGTCGGTATAGGTGTGATAAACCTCGTTGCCCTCGTAATCACGCACGGACACCGGAATCCACGACGGCGCCGGTTTCTCGCCGAAGTTCGGCGAGGACTGGTCGAATTCGTTGCCCGCGTCGTTCAGCACGAATCCCTGGATGTGGCCCGTGATCGCGGGCTTCGTGAACATGAAGAAGTCCGCCGCGGCATTCTTGCCGTCGGTGACCTGCACCAGGCGGAAATCGCAGCCCGGGCGCGTGCCCTGGAACTGCGGGTCCATTTCGATCGGACCCTCGGAGGTCGAGAACAATGCGAGATACTGACCTGCCTCGTGCGGGGCGACGCCCTGGTCGAGCAGCGATCCGTCGGTCGCTACGCCGCCGACGCAATACGGTGGCAACGCCTGCGGGGACACCGCCATCGCGTCGCCGAAATCGACGTTCTTGTCTTCTTCCTGCTGGACCTCGTAGACATCGCCGTACTCGAGCGCGCCGCCGCTGTCGCGACCGATCACGCCGCGCGGCGGGCTGGCTTCGACGACGTAATAGCCTGGCGCAATGTACGTTGAGGTAAACGGCAGGCCGAATGCATAACCGCCGTCGAACACGGCCGGGCGGACCTGGCTGAAGTTTCTCAGTGCGTCATAGCACTTGCCTTCCAGGTAGAATTCGTCCGGCGGCGTCCACGGACTCCCGTCCGCGTTCTGGTGCGGCCGGCAGCCCTCGGGCAGCAAGTCATCAAAGCTGTCGGAGTGGGCGACTTCGATGGCGTCGCCCAGATTGAAACGCATCGTCCAGCGGATGACGATCGACGTCTTCCGGTCCCGGGAAGTTTTCGAGCGGATAGTTGTCGACGTCGGCGAGATCGATCGGCGATCCAGAGTCGGCCAGCGCACCGCGCGATGCCGTCAGGATTCTTGTGATAGAGACGGCCGCGCGCGTCGGCGTGGTAGAGCGCCACCTGGACGCGCGGGATGCCCGGCTCCCAGGTCTCGGGCGCGGCAAAGCGCGGATCGTTCTCCGCAAGGGTCGTCTGGTAGTAGACGACGCCGGTGATGCCGCCATTCTCGCCCGGATTCCAGGCCTTCTTGCCCCACTCGAAGACCTCGGTCGTGCCGATGAAGGAGTTGTAGCCCTCGAGGAGCGGCGGGCCGTAGAAGTCGGCCGGATCGGTGTTCGCCTTTTCTGTTCGCGCCTGGCAGATGCCTGCGGCGTTTTCTGAACCGGGTGTGCATTCTTCGGCAGACTGATTCTGCGGATTCAGTTTCGCATCGCCGTCGTCATAAGCGCCCCGGCCCCAGACGTTGTCGACGACCGGGCCGCCGGCATCGACCGTCACCGTCACGCCGGTTGCCTTGAAGCGGGCGAAATCGACCTCCGCCACCATCCAGCTGAAGAACGGGAAGATCTCGTCGAATGGCAGGTAGCCGTCGGTATCCGTCGTCGAGGAGTTGTAGATGCTGCCATCGCGATAGCGCAGGTTGATGGCCTGGTCCGGTATGCCCCTCTCGCCCGGGTCCCGGATGCCGTTGTCGTTGTCGTCCATGAACACGTAATGTTCGATGCGAGCCGAACCAGCGGAACACGGCGACGTCGCCAAGGGCGAGATTGCCCGGTGACCGTGATGCTGCGCGTGTCGATGATCTGGTCGAGGTACTTGTCCCAGACGACCAGCTGGTAGCTGCCGTTCTGGAGGCCGCTGATCGAGAAATTGCTGTCCCCGTCACAGGGAACGGCCGTCAGGCCCTGGGTGCCAGCCTGGTTGTTCAGGCCGACCCAGCAGCCCAGCAGCGGATGGCCATTGGAGAAATTGACTTCCGGCGGGCGCGCCATGCGCAGGTTGACGATGCGGCCGCTGACGGTATTGCTGCCGCCAAAGGCGTATTCGGCATCGCCGGCGACCGGGAAGCTGTTGAGGTCCGGATTGGTGGTGATGAACCCGAATTCCGCGTGATGCCCGGCCGGGCCGAATTCCGCGAAATAGCGCGGCTCGTTGGCCTTGACCCACACGTCGAGGCCTTTTGTGCCTTCAATCGTTGCAGTCTGCTGCCATTCCTGTCCGGCCGGCGGCACGATCTGCATGCCGTACTTGCCGGGCGCGAGGCCCTTGACCAGCACTTCGCCGACCGCGAGACCGTACGGGTTGCGCGCCGGGTCGCCGACCTCGGCCTCGGTCATCGTGTGCAGCGTGCCGTCGCCGAGCCGCACGCGATTGCCATCGCCGTCATAGACGGTGCCGATCGGATTGCCGAACGTGTCGGTCATCATCTGGCCGCCCATGTCGTAGATGAACACGGTCCAGCCGCCGAGCATCGCCTCGCCGTCATCCCAGACGCCATTGATCGGCGCGCTGTCCTCAAACGCACGCGCGAAGATCTGCGCGGTTGGCACCGGCTGGCTGGCAACGCGTGATCGTCAGGTCGGCGGATGTGCCGGCGCCGAACAGGGCCGGCGTTACCTGCCGGCCGCTCTGCGTCCAGCACTGGCCAGCGGCCGCACAGTCGCGCGACGCGCCAGCGAGCGGATCCGCGCCCGAATCACTCTGGTCAGGCAGGATCGACAGGAAATAACGCTTGGAAGTATCGGGAACCGGAATCGCGGCCGGGTTGGAATCAGAGTGGCCCTGACCGACGACCGTCATGTGACTCTTGTGGAAGTTGAGCGCCAGCGTGTCCTGCGTCGTCGCCGCATCTGCCGCATACGGATCGGCGAGCCAGGTCGAATCCTCCTCGAGCAGCCACCGGTAACCGACATCGATCGGTCCACCCGAGGCGCCGGATGACCTGACCGTGACGTTGACCGTGCCGTCCGCGGCATGCGCGGCATTCGCGAATGGCAATGTCGCGAGAAACACGCTCGCGAACAATGCGACGGACCGGATGCGACTCGAGAAGGATGCAGTGTGCAGGGTCATCTTCGTTTCCTCTTGCGCGCAAGCGTCAAAATGTTTGCGCTTGCTCGACCTTGCGTCGTCTGACAACGCAGTCATCCCCTAGCCTGGCGACGCCCGCATAAAGAAATTTCCGGGCGTTTCTTCCTCACGCTTGCAAATGTACGGGAAGTGGCCAGATATGCAGACGGCGTCGATGCGGTACATCGCCCGAAACATTTATGTATGCGATCTGGGTAAAACCCTGTAGTCAGAGCTTGACGGCAAGTGACATAAGTCCCCGGTAGACCTTCAGGACTTTGGGTACGTAGCGGCGCGTTTCGTCAAATGGCGGGATCCTGCGGCCGTAGCGTTCGACCGCGGTTTCGCCCGCGTTATATGCGGCGAGTGTCAACTCGAGGTCGTCCTCGTAGCGATCCATCAGCGTGCGCAGGTAGCGCGCTCCGGCGTGCACGTTCTGCGCCGGATCGCTGACGTTTTTCGCTCCATAGGCCCTGGCGGTCTTCGGCATCAGCTGCATCAGGCCGCGCGCTCCCTTATGTGAAACGGCGTTGGGATCGAAACCGGATTCCACGGCGATCACCGCGCGCAGCAGTTCGGGCTGTACGGAAGCCTGCGTCGCCGCCTTCTCGATGATCGAGTCGTATTGCGCGGAGCGCGCGAGCATCGCGGGACTGATCTTCGCCCCGGCTTCGGACACCTCGGGTGCGCTCTTCAGGAGCACCTGATATCGTGCATCGGCAGGTACGTTCGTGAAGTGCGCGACGCCCCGCTCGTCGGTGAAGGTATAGATATCTGCTCGCACCGGCGACGCCAGGAGGTAAAGGGCAGACAGGGACGCAGCGAATGCCAAGCGCTTCACCATGAGCCATAGTGAAACGATTGCCAGGGTGTCCGAACAGGTGGGTCTACAGGGTAGCTCCCTGGGGGGACTAGCCTGCATTGATCCCCACCCTGGCGAGGCCGACAGTGTTACTAATGAGTAATCAGCGAATGACTGCCGCGGCCGTCGCCACCGCGTCCGTGCTCCTTTGCGGGCCGGCGCTCGGCCAGGAGACCCTCGCTTCGCAATCCGACCCGCATGCCGCCCATCGGGCCATGATGGCGGCTCCGGCCTACCAGGTCTCGGAGGCCGAATACACCATTCCGGATATCCGACTGACCGACGAGCAGGGTCAGGGCGTTTCGCTGCGTGCGCTGACTTCTGGCGACCGGCCGATCGCCGTCAATTTCATCTTCACGTCCTGTACGACAATCTGCCCGGTCATGACGGCAACGATGCTCCAGTTGCAGCGCGAACTGGTCAAGGAGCCCGCGAAACCGATTTTCGTGTCCATTTCGATTGACCCGGACTACGACACGGCCACGACGCTCAGCGCCTACGCGAAGCGCTTCGGGGCGGACTGGACGTTCCTGACCGGCGAACGCGCGGACGTGCTCGAAGTACTCCAGGCTTTCTCGGCGTGGCGCGGCAGCAAGAACAACCACGCCGCGATCACGCTGTTCAAGTCGCCGGGTGCCGCCCGCTGGACCCGGGTCGAGGGGCTCGCCTCTGCGAGCCAGCTCGCGGAGATCTGGAAGAAGAACGCTTCCTGACCGGCGAGTGACGATGGAACATTCATCCATCGGCATCGCATCGCTCGCGGCGCTGATGCTGGTCTGCACTGCAATGAGCGCCGAGGCAGCGACTCCTGACCTCATCTCGGCAGGCCAGCGACTCTACCTTGAGGGCATTGGTCACAGTGGCGAACCCGTCATCGCCACTGTCCAGGGTGATGTGCGGGTGACCGGCGCAACGGTCGCCTGCGTCGGCTGCCACAAGCGCAGCGGGCTCGGCGTGTCGGAAGGCGGGCGACGGGCAATGGCGATCACCGGTCCCGCACTCTTCGAGGCCGGCGCACCGCGCAGCGGAAACCTGTCACGGACCCGGCCTGCCTACACTGATGTAGCGATTGCACGCGCGATCATCGCCGGGATCGGTGCCGACGATCAGGCTCTCGGGGCGCTGATGCCCCGCTATCAGCTCGAAGCCGAGGACGCGCGCGCGCTGATTGCGTACCTGCACACGCTCGGGGCTACGCCTGATCCCGGTGTCAGCGACACGGAACTGGAACTGGCGACCATCGTCTCCGCCAGCGCCCCGGCGCGCGAGCGTGAAGCAGTCGCCGCGGTGCTGCAGCGCTTTGCCGCGATCAAGAATGGCGGCACACGCCAGGAGCAGCGTCGCGCCGCGGCGTCGCGCCGCCACCAGTACGGCGAAAAGCATGTGCGGGCGTTTCGCAAGTGGAACCTGTCGATCTGGACGCTCGCAGGCCCTCCGGCCGGATGGCGTGGCCAGCTCGAGGCGCGCTATCGCGAAAAGCCGCCCTTCGCGGTGATCTCCGGTGCAACCGGTGCGGACTGGCCAGTCGTGCACGAGTTCTGCGAAAATCACGCACTGCCCTGCATCCTGCCGGTGACCGAACTGCCGGTCGAATCCGGCGCCAATCACTACAACGTCTATTACTCGGCCGGCGTGCGGCTCGACGCCCGCGTCACGGCGAGCAGCATCGCGGAGGGCTACGACGATGCCGAGGGCAGGATCCTGCTGCTATATACCGATGACGCGCGCGGCCAGGCCGCGCAACGTGCGTTCATCGCGGCCTGGCCGGAAGAGCGACGCGGCAACCTGACGATGCGGTCCTTCGACCCAGCTGCGGTACTCTCATACAAGGACTGGAAGGACGTGATCTATCGCGAGCGGCCCGACGTGCTGGTCGCGTGGCTCCACCCAGCGCAGTTTCAGACGCTGACCTCGATCGCCTCGAGCGCCACCACCCTGCCGAAGCGCATTTACACGGCTGCAAGCTTCACCGACTGGCAAACGGTCCACGCATTGCCGATGTTCGAGCAGCGAGTGCTGCATGTTTATCCCTACAGCCTCGGCGCGGCGAGCCTTTCGCCATTCCCGCGCGAGGAAGCCTGGCTCAGCTCGCAGAAGCTGCTGGGTCTCGCGAGGATTCCGGCCGTCGAAGCCTTGTTCGCCTGCCACGCGGCCGGCGAGGCGATGGCGGACATGGCCGACAATTATTCGCGCGATTACCTGGTCGAGACGCTGGAACACATGCTGGACGGCACCGGGATGACGACGATTTTCCCGGTCACGACGCTCGGCACGGGACAACGCTTCCTGGCCAAGGGCGCCTATGTCGTCAGGTTGGCGCCCGATCCGGGCGCCGCTCGCTACGTCAAGGCCGGCTGGATCCAGTCCCGGTCAGCAGGTCTTTGACGAGGTCCAGCAACTCCTTGCTTTCGAAAGGCTTGGTCAGCACGGCATCGGCGCCGACCTTCTGCGCCGCGGCGAGAAATGCCGTCGTGGTGATCGAGCCTGGCGCGTAGTTCGAGGCGCCGAAATTGCCGCCGCCCGAGATCGCGATGATCGGCACGCCGCCGCCGACGACGCGCAGCGCGCGAATCAGGTCCACGCCATTCTGCTCCGGCATGATCACGTCCGTGATCACGAGGTCGGCGCCGGTTTTCTGGTAAGTCTCGAGCCCGGCCGCTGCCGTCCCGACCACATTGACTTCGTAGCCGGCACGCGCCAGCAGCTTGCCGACGGAATCACGGACATCGGGCTCGTCATCGATGATCAGGACTCGCGTCACATCAAACTCCTTGACGCCTGCGCTGGCGTGGCCGCCTGTGCTTCCACGTCCGGCGCCTGCCGTAAAAATACACGAAATGTTGTGCCGATGCCTGCGCTGCTCTCCACAACCACCATGCCGCCCATGCTGTCGACCATGCCGTGGACAACTGAAAGACCGAGCCCGGTGCCCTCGCCGACCGGTCGCGTCGTGAAGAAAGGCTCGAAGACCCGGGCTTTCGTCGCTTCATCCATGCCATGGCCCTGGTCGCTCACGAAGACCTCGACATAGGCGCCCGGCTGCAACCCCGCCTCCAGGATCGCCGCGTCGCGCGCTGGCCGCACTCCGACCAGTATCCGGCCCGTCCTGCCCGCCATCGCATGGCAGGCATTCGAGCAGAGATTCGCAATTACCTGGTGCAACATCGTCGGTTCGCCGATGGCCCTCGGGCAGCCCGGATCCGCAGCTTCCTGCACTTCGACGCCGGCTGGCGCCAGTCGCTGATAGAGATGTATGACATCTGCCGCGATCGCCGCCAGATCAACCGGCGCGAACAAATCGCCCTCTGGGTGTCTGCTGAACGCAAGGATGTCGCTGATGATGCGCCTCGCCCGCCGGGCTCCCTCCAGGACCCGGGTCAAATCGGCGCGCGTCGCACTCGTCTCCTCCAGTTCATCGATCGCAAGCTCCGTATACAGTTGGATTGGGAGCAGTATGTTGTTGAACTCGTGCGCGATGCCACCCGCCAACGTGCCGACGGTCTCGAGGCGCTGGCGCTGACGAAGCTTCTCCTCAAGTTGCGCCCGTTCCATCTCGGTGGTCTCGCGCTCGCGCATTTCCTGACGCAGCCGACTGCCAACGTCCACCAGTTCGGCCCGCATCGTCTCGAGGTCGCTTGCAAGCTCGCGCAACTCCGAGATGTTGCTGTTTGTGCTGAGGCTCGTGGAAACGTCGCCAGAGGCCACCCGCCTGGACGCCTGCTTCAATTCGACCAGCGGGCGCGCCAGCCGGCTGCCAAGGTACATGGCAAACCAGAGCGATGCGACAAAATACACGCCCAGCGAAGTCAGGATTCGCGCACGCGCGCGATCGATCTGGGCGATCACTGGCAGTTCATCGAAACCGATGCGCAAAGCGAGCTCGCGATTGTCATGGACGATCGGTATTGACAGGAAATAGATGTTGTCGCCTCCCACGCCGAAGGCGAAATCCTCGCCAGGGAAATGGTCGGCACGGCTCTGCGGGTCGATCTCGCTGCGTACCACCTGATTGCCGGAAACCAGTTCGGCAAACACACCCTCGCCGCTCAGCAGCACGTTTTCGAGCAGCGCCCGCATCCTGGCTTCCGAATCCATGGCAGTGCCCAGTTCGAATTCGTCCGCCAGCACTCGCGCATAGGTCCGGATTTCGGTGATGAACATCTCCTCGTGGCTGCGCGTCACGATGCGGTCGACACCGAAATAGAGCGCCGGCAACAGCAGCACGTGAATCATCAACACGATGACTCCGAATCGCCCGGCCAGCGTGTCGATCAGGCGCGCCATATCGTCCGCACGATCTGGATGTCACTGAGGCCGTCGACATCCTCGTTCCACGCATACGAGATGCTGTGGCGCACCGACTTCAGGACGCGCAACAGCTCTTCGCGCGAGTGGACTTCCCTGGGTCTGGCGCGTCCCTGTCGCAGGGAAAGTGCCAGCAGGCGCCGCTCGTAGGCGTCGCCGGACATCGAGACGAGGTGCTGCAGAAAGACCTGGTCGAGCAGTTCGTCGCTGCGATTGCGCACCGGTTGAAGGACCCAGCCGCCCTGGGCAACGGTGAAGCCGAGGAACAACTTGCGCACATCGAGCGCAGTGAGCGATTGGGAGGAAAGTGGCTCCGCCGTCACCAGCACTGCGTGGTCCCGAATCTGGGCGCGGGACGGCAACGGCAACAGAGTTGCCAGCGTGCCGGCGATCAGGTTGCGGCGGGTCAGCTTCACGGCAGCGCAGTGCTCCATTGGAGCCTGATCTCGCGATAGTCGTCATTCGGTGCATGGGCATCGGCGAATTCGAATGACAGCGCCTGGCGCGATGCGAAATCCCAGCGCAGGTCGAAGACGCTTCGACGCTCTATGAATCCCGGGAACAGTGCCAGGTAGGCGGAGTCGCCCGTGCCGCCGGTCGCTTCCAGCCGCACGAGTGCCGTCAGTCGTGAATCGAAGTGACGCTGAAGCTGGAAGTAGCCGGCGACAAACCGGTCCTCCGGCGCATTCGTCGCGCCGGCAAATTCTGACTGCACCGCGTATATTGCCGAAGTGATCTGCCAGGGTCCGCGCGCGATGTCCGCGTAGACCCCGACAATCTGGAGATCCACGTGATCGGATCCGTCCGGTCGCGGTGCGGATTCGAACGGAATCTCGCTGTGCGAGGCCAGTATGCCCAGCGCGTCATCCGCGGTGAACTCCGGAAGCAGGGTCATCTGCATGCTGTAGGACAGGACGCGATCCCTGCTACGCGGGTCGAAGACGTCAACTGGTTCCAGGGCGCTGTCAGTCAGTTGCGTTGAAATCCCGACCCCCGCGGAAAAGTCGATGCCGCGCTTCGTGCCGAACGGCTTGCGTGTCTCGAACAGCAGGCCCTCGACATGCTGCGGCAGCACGCCGCCGTCGTCTTCCCAGTTCTCGATGGAGGGCCGGGTCACGCTCGGCTGGAGGTACTGGCCGTGATGCTGCCTTGTGTTCCAGGAACTGCCAGGCTGGTGGAAGCGACCGACCCATAAGAAAGTGTCGGGTACAGGCTCCCACCCAAACTGCAAGCGTTCGAGCTCCTGTTCTTCGTTCGTCACCAGGAATTCCGCCAGGGCATGCCAGCGGCCATTCGTCCAATTCGCGAGGAAATCTGCAGTGGCCAGAAAATCGTCGGATTCGATGGCTGGGTCGCCACCATCGAATCCCCGTGCTTCAGCACTCGCGAATATCAGGACTTCGGTGCGCTGGGAATGCTCATGTGCCCGCGCGGGCATCGCTGCTCCGAGCAGGCTGGCCACGATGACAAGTGTGCGCACTGGTTTGATCGGGTTCATGGATTGAATCCTTCCAGGGAGACTGAACCTCTCCGCTCCAACTCGGCGGTAGCAGCTATTCAAGCAGGGGATTCTATGTGAGCCACGGCTCTCAGGCCTCGCAACTCTGTCAAATTGCGACCGGCATCAGATACTTACGTCGCCTGGCCCGGCGGCTGCGTCACTGATTGCCGGCGATCGCCTGCTGAACGTCCAGTTCGCGCCGCCGCTGCTGGCGCTGCATCAGGATTCCCGCCGTGACGATGCCGATGGCGACGATCAATACCAGGATCGTCGCGAGCGCATTGATGTCCGGGCTGACGCCGAGGCGCACCTTCGAGAAAATCAGCACCGGCAGCGTGCTGGATCCCGGGCCGTTGACGAAACTCGTGATCACGAGGTCATCCCAGGACAGCGTGAACGCCAGGAGCCAGCCCGCGAGGATCGCGGGCATGATGATCGGCAGCGTAATGAGGAAGAAAACCTTGGCCGGCTTCGCGCCGAGGTCCATCGCCGCCTCCTCGAGTGACTCGTCCAGCGTCGCGAGCCGCGACTGCACGACGACCGTCACGTAGGCCATCGAGAACGTGATGTGCGCAATCGTGATGGTCGTAATGCCCCGCCCTTCCGGCCAGTGGAATATCTGCTCCATGGCCACGAACAGCAGCAGCATCGACAGCCCGGTGATCACTTCGGGCATCACGAGCGGCGCCGTCGTCAGGCCCGCGAGCAATGAACGGCTCTTGAAGCGCCCGAAGCGCGCGAGTGCCAGGCCCGCCAGCGTGCCGAGGATCGTCGCGCCGGTCGCATTCATCGTCGCGATGCGGAATGAAAGCCACGCCG
Organism: uncultured Gammaproteobacteria bacterium; assembly: GCA_963747145.1. Classification (GTDB taxonomy): domain Bacteria; phylum Pseudomonadota; class Gammaproteobacteria; order Steroidobacterales; family Steroidobacteraceae; genus SCUD01. Next base: position 91,751 of record CAVVDZ010000001.1, read on the forward strand.
CGTTCTTGACCGCCTCGTTATCCATCAGCGCGACATACCATTTCGTCGAGAAGCCGCCCCAGACCGTGACCAGCTTCGATGCGTTGAACGAATAGAAAATCAGCGACAGGATCGGGATGTAAAGGAACAGGAAGCCGACGATCATCATCGTCAGCACGAAGAATGAGCGCCGCTGGTTCATTTATGCGCCCCCATCTCGCGACCCTGCACGCGCTGCAGGACCCAGATCGGGAAAACCAGCAGTAACAGCATCGCGATCGCGACCGCGCTTGCGATCGGCCAGGAGCGGTTGTTGAAGAACTCCTCCCACAGCACGCGCCCGATCATCAGCGAGTCCGGGCCGCCAAGCAGCGCCGGGATCACGAACTCGCCGACCGCCGGGATGAACACCAGCATGCATCCCGCGATGATGCCGCCCTTGGTCAGCGGAACCGTGATCTTGAAAAATGCCTTGATCGGGCGGCAGCCGAGATCCGCGGCGGACTCGAGCAGCGTCAGGTCCAGCTTCTCGATAGCCGTGTAGAGCGGCAGCACCATGAATGGCAGGTAGGAATAGACGATGCCGAGATAAACCGCGAAATCCGTCTGCAGCATCACGAGCGGTTCGTCCATGCCAAACCACATCAACACCTTGTTGATGACGCCGTCCGTCCGGAGCAGGCCGATCCAGGCGTACACCCTTAGCAGGAACGAGGTCCAGAACGGCAGCATCACGAGCAGCAGCAGCAGATTGCGCCAGGAGGGCTTCGAGCGCGCGATGCCATAGGCCATGGGGTAACCGATCAGCAGGCACAGGATCGTCGAGACGCCTGCGGTCAGGATCGAGTTCGCATAGGCATTGCGATAGAGCGCGTCCTCCCACAGGAACGCGTAGTTCGCCAGGTTGACCTTGAGCTGCATGATCTGGTGGCCGGTCCAGGTCACGAGCGGCTCGTAGGGCGGCATGCCGAGACGGATGTCGGACACCGAGATCTTCAGCACGATCAGGAATGGCACGAGGAAGAACAACAGCAGCCACAGGTAGGGCACGCCGGCGACGGCCGTGCGCCCGGTGACCCCCCAGCCCCGCAGGCGCGAACTCGCCCAGCGATACGGTCCCAGCATGCGAATCCACGCCATCAGTCCCGTCAGGACAAATGGCGAACTCTCGCGGGTTCTGCCGTTGCGGCTCACTGCGTGACCACCACCGGGCTCGATGAATCCCAGGAGAGCCAGACCGGCTGTTCCCAGGTGACGGGACCGATGCCGGTCTGCCGGACGATATTCGGCTGCGTCACGCGCACCATGCGCCCGCCAGCCAGACGCACCAGGTAAATGGACTGGTCGCCGAGATAAGCGATCTCGGAAACCACGCCCGCGACGCGGTTGTCGCCCTCGCCGCCCGGCCGATCGCTCGATATGTGGATCTTCTCCGGCCGCAGCGCGACCCACACGGTCGCGTTCGGCGCCGCGCTGACACCATGGCCGACGTGGAATACGCCGCCCAGGTCCGGCGACTCAACCCGCACGTAATCGGGCTCGTCCTCGATCAGGCGCCCCTCGAACATGTTGACCGAGCCGATGAAGTCGGCCACGAACCGCGAGCCGGGGTATTCGTAGATCTCCGCCGGCGTGCCGACCTGGACAATCTCGCCGTGATTCATCACGCCGATTCGCGACGCCAGCGTCATCGCCTCTTCCTGGTCGTGCGTGACGACGACAAAGGTGACGCCGAGCGTCTCCTGGATGTTGATTAGCTCAAACTGCGTGTGTTCGCGCAGCTTCTTGTCGAGCGCGGCCAGCGGCTCATCGAGCAGCAGGAGTTTCGGGCGCTTGACCAGCGAGCGCGCAAGCGCGACGCGCTGGCGCTGGCCGCCCGAAAGCTGGTGCGGCATGCGGCCGGCGAATGTTTCCATGCGCACGAGTTTCAGAATCTCGGCGACGCGCGCGTCGATTTCGCTCTTCGCCAGCTTGTCCTGGTGCAGGCCGAATGCGACGTTCTTCTTGACCGACATGTGCGGGAAGAGCGCATAGGACTGGAACATCATGTTGACCGGCCGCTCATAGGGCGGCAGCGAAGTCATGTCCACGCCGTCGATCGAGATCGAGCCCGCCGTCGGGGTCTCGAAACCCGCCATCATCCGCAACAGCGTGGACTTGCCGCAGCCCGAGCCCCCGAGCAGGCAGAAGATCTCGCCCTTGTAGATGTTGAGCGTGACGTCGTCGACCGCGACAAAGTCGCCGAATTTCTTCGTGACCTTGTCTATTCGAACGTAGGGAATTGCGCCCGGGACCTTCCAGGGCTCGTTGCGTTGCTCCGGGCGCGGATTAGCCATCGGCAGATTCCCCTTTGCGAATACGCCCTTTGCTATTGCCCGGTGCGGACCCGGGTCCAGGCGCGATTCAGGTCGCGACTGTATTCCTGCGATTCTGACGCATGCGGGTGCAGCTTCTTCTTGACCTCATCGGTCGGATAGATCGACGAATTGTTGCGGACATCCTCGTCCACGAACGGCAACGAAGCCCTGTTGCCGTTCGCGTAAGAAACGTAATTGGTGACGCCCGCGATCACCTCGGGTTCCATCAGGTAGTTCAGGAAGACAAGCGCGTTGTTCGGGTGCGGCGCGTCGGCCGGAATCGCCAGCATGTCGAACCACATGATCGCCCCTTCCTTCGGGATCGAATAGGCGACAGGGACCGGTGTCTCGGCCTCGGCCCCGCGGTCGCGCGCCTGGATCATGTCGCCGCTCCAGCCCAGCGACACGCAGATCTCGCCGGTCGCGAGGTCGTTGATGTATTGCGATGAATGAAAGTAGCGGATGTAAGGACGCACCTTCATCAGCACCGCCTCCGCGGCGGCCAGGTCTTCCCTGCTCTCGCCATTCGGGTCGCGTCCCAGGTAGATCAGGATCGAGTCGACGACGTCGCTCGGGGAATCAAGCATCGTGATGCCGCATTTCGCGAGTTTCGACGCGCTGGCCGGATCGAGTATCGCGCTCCAGCTGTCGATTGTGGCGGTGCCGAGGGCCTTCTTGACCATGACCGGGTTGTAGCCGATGCCGGTCGTGCCCCACATGTAGTTGATCGAGTGTTCGTTGCCCGGATCATGCGTGGTGACGCGCTGCATGATCTCCGGGTCCATGTTGACGAGGTTCGGCAGCTTCGACTTGTCGAGCTTCTGGAACACGCCGACCTTGATCTGGCGTTCCATGAAGTCGCCCGTCGGCACGACGACGTCGTAACCGGTGTGGCCGGACAGGAGCTTGGTTTCCAGCACCTCGTTGGAATCGAAGACGTCGTAGGTGACCTTGATGCCGGTCTTCTTCTCGAAGTCCGCGATCGTGGTCTCGCCGATGTAGTCCGACCAGTTATAGACGAAAAGGAACTTGTCATCGGGCTTCGGCGCTTCTGCGGCTTGTTCTGTCTTGCCACCGCAGGCAGCCAGCATCACGACGGCTGCGGCAAGCAGCCCGCAATGGAATTCCCGGCGCATGGTGGCCTTCGGCATCGTCCCCCTCGACGAGGCCCCGGCGACCAGGATCGCCAGGGCCATCCAGTGCTGGCTACTGGCCGGTGCGGACCCGGGTCCAGGCGCGATTCAGGTCGCGGCTGAATTCCTGCGATTCCGCCAGGTGCGCGTGCAGCTTCTTCTTGACCTCTTCGGTCGGATAGACCGACGCGTCGTTCTTGATCTCGTCGCTGACGAGCGGCAGCGATGCCGCATTGCCATTGGCATAGGCAACGTAGTTGCTGATGCCCGCGGCGACGGCCGGATCCATGACGAAGTTCAGGAACTCGTGGGCGTTATTCGGGTGCGGCGCGTCAGCCGGGATCGCCAGCATGTCGAACCACATGATCGCGCCTTCCTTCGGGATCGTATAAGCGACCCTGACCGGCTTCTCGGCTTCGGCGCCGCGGCTCTTCGCCTGCAGCGCGTCGCCGCTCCAGCCGAGCGACACGCAGATCTCGCCAGTCGCCAGGTCATTGATGTATTGCGACGAGTGGAAGTAGCGGATGTACGGGCGGACCTTCATCAGCAGCGCCTCGGCTGCAGCCAGGTCTTCCGCCTTCTCGCTGTTCGGGTCGAGGCCCAGGTAGATCAGCGCGGAATCCATGACTTCGCTCGGCGCATCGAGCATCGAGATGCCGCACTTCGCGAGCTTCTTCGCATTGGCCGGGTCGAAAATGGCGGCCCAGCTGTCGATGGTGTCGGTGCCGAGCGCCTTCTTGACCAGGTCCGGGTTGTAGCCGATGCCGGTCGTGCCCCAGAGGTAATTGATGGCGTACTGATTGCCCGGGTCATGCGCCGCGACGCGCTCCATGATTTCCGGATCCATGTTCGCGAGGTTCGGCAGCTTCGACTTGTCGAGCTTCAGGAAGACGCCGGCCTTGATCTGCCGTTCCAGGAAATTCGCGGACGGGACGACCACGTCGTAACCGGTGCGCCCGGCCAGCAGCTTGGTCTCGAGGACCTCGTTGGAATCGAAGACGTCGTAGGTGACCTTGATGCCGGTCTTGGCCTCGAAGTCCGCAATCGTGGTCTCACCGATGTAGTCGGACCAGTTGTAGACGAACAGGACCTTTTCTTCTGGCTTCGGCGCTTCGGCGGCTTCTTCCTTCTTGCCACCGCAGGCGGCCAGCATCACGACGGCCGCGGCGAGCAGCCCGAAACGGAATTCACTGCGCATGATTGCCTCTCTCCCGGGTGTCGCCCGGACCCCACTCGTTTTCGCCCGGGCCCAAGGGTCCGGTGCTTGTACGCCTAATATAACAGTGGTCGAGCGGGCCGCGCTGCCGCGACCGTTTTCAGCCGACGCCGATGTCGGCAGCGGTCAGGTCGAGGCAAAGCCTGGCCTTCTCGATCAATTCGTCTACCTGGCCCTTTTCGATGACCAGGGGCGGGGCGATGATCATGGTGTCCCGGACCGCCCGCATGACCAGTCCATTGGCAAAGCAGTGGTCCCGGCAGATCAGCCCGGTCGCTCCCCTGTTACGGAACAAGGTCTTGCTGGCCTTGTGTGCCACGAGTTCGAGCGCCCCGATCAGGCCCACCCCGCGGACTTCACCCACCAGCGGATGGTCCGCCAGCTCGCGCCAGCGCTTCTGAAGGTAGGGCCCGATGTCGTCGCGGACGCGTTCGACCATGCGTTCGCGGCGCATGATCCCGAGGTTCTCGATGGCGACCGCGCAGGCGACCGGGTGTCCCGACCAGGTGAAGCCATGATTGAATTCGCCGCCCTTCTCGATCAGGACGTCGGCGACCCGGTCGGAAACCATCGCGCCGCCGAGCGGCTGGTAGCCGGATGTAATGGCCTTGGCGATGGTCATGAAGTCCGGCTCGAAGCCGAAGTGTTCGCAGCCGAACCAGCGGCCGGTGCGGCCGAAGCCGCAGATCACTTCGTCGGCGATCAAGAGGATGTCGTACTCGCGGCAGATCTTCTGGATTTCCGGCCAGTAGGTCTCGGGCGGGACGATCACGCCGCCCGCGCCCTGGATCGGCTCGCCGATGAAGGCCGCGACCCGCTCCGGGCCCAGCTCCTCGATCTTCTCGCGCAGCCGCCGCGCGGCCCGGAGCCCGTATTCGGCCGGGGTCACGTCGATGCCATTTTCATACCAGTAGGGCTGTTCGATGTGGACGATGTCCGGGATCGGCAGGCCGCCCTGGGCGTGCATGGCCGCCATGCCGCCGAGGCTCGCGCCCGCCATCGTGCTGCCGTGATAGGCATTCAGCCGGCTGATGATCACGCTGCGCTTCGGCTGGCCCATCAGGTCCCAGTAGCGGCGGGTCATGCGGACGATCGTGTCGTTCGCCTCGGAACCGGAGTTCGTGAAGAACACGCGGTTGAATTGCGGCGGCGTCAGCTCGGCGAGCAGCCTCGAAAGTTCGATCGCCGGCGGATGGGCGCTCTTGAAGAAGCTGTTGTAGAACGGCAGCTCGCGCATCTGGCGCGCCGCGGCGTCGGCCAGTTCATTGCGGCCGTAGCCGATGTTGACGCACCAGAGTCCCGACATGCCGTCCAGGATCTGGCGGCCCTCGGAGTCGTACAGGTAAACGCCCTCGGCGCGCGTGATGATCCGCGAGCCTTCGGCCGCGAGCGCCCGGAAGTCCGTGAACGGGTGCATGTAATGACGGGCATCGAGCTCCTGCCAGTCGTGGGTCACTCGTTCCGTTATGCGTGGTTTCGCGCTCATGGGATCTCGCAGGTCAGACGTTCAGCAGCAGGTGCTCCCGTTCCCACGAGCTTATAACGCGCGAGAAGGTTTCGTATTCGTTTTCCTTGACCGCGCCGTAGGCGGCGACGAAGCGCTCGCCGAACACCTCGACCAGCGGCTTGCAGCCGCGCAGCATCGCGAGCGCGTCCGCGAGTGTCATTGGCAGCGAGAACGGCAGCTCATAGGCCGAGCCCGTTATCGGCTCGGTCGGTTTGAGGCCTTCGATCATGCCGAGATAGCCGCAGGCGAGCGAGGCCGCCATCGCAAGGTAGGGATTGGCGTCGGCGCCGCCCAGGCGGTTCTCGATGCGCCGGTCCTCGGCGCCTGAGTGCGGAACGCGCAAGCCTGCCGTGCGGTTGTCGAGGCCCCACTGCACATTGATCGGCGCCGAGTTGTAGCGGGTGATGCGGCGGTAGCTGTTGACGTTGGGCGCGAGCAGCGACATCGCGGCCGGCAGGTATTTCTGCAACCCGGCAATATGCGATTCGAACAGCGGCGACGACTTTCCTTCGCCGTCGCTGAAGACATTGGAGCCGGTCTTGCTGTCCACGACGCTCTGGTGGATGTGCATGGCGCTGCCGGGCTCGGTCGCGAGCGGCTTCGCCATGAAAGTCGCATACATCTTGTGGCGGAGCGCGGCCTCGCGCGCCGTGCGCTTGAACAGGAAAGCCTGGTCCGCGAGATCGAGCGCATCGCCGTGGATGAGGTTGATTTCCATCTGCGCGGCGCCGGCCTCATGAATCAGCGTGTCGATGTCGAGGTTCTGCGCCTCGCAGAACGCATAGATGTCGTCGAACAGCGGGTCGAATTCATTGACCGCCGCGATGCTGTAGGCCTGGCGGCCGATTTCCGGGCGCCCCGAGCGGCCGACCGGGGGCTTCAGCGGGTAGTCCGGGTCCACGTTCGGCTCGACCAGGAAGAATTCCAGTTCCGGCGCTACCACGGGGCGCCAGCCGCGCGCGGCGTAGAGATCGAGCACGCGGCGCAGCACATAGCGCGGCGACATCGGCACGGGACGGCCGTCGTCGTAGAAACAGTCGTGGATCACCTGCGCGGTCGGCTCCGCGGCCCAGGGCACGACGCGGATGGTCTTCGGGTCGCCGACCAGGTCGATATCGATTTCCGACGGGTGAATGGCGCTGTCGTCATCCGGGTATTCGCCCGTGACGGTCTGCAGGAAGATCGATTCGGGCAGGCGCATGCCCTCGTCTTCCGCGTACTTCTCGGCCGGCATGATCTTGCCGCGCGCGACGCCCGCCATGTCCGGAATGATGGCCTCGACCTCGGTGATCGAGTGATCGCGCAGGAACTGCTGGATGTCGCTCATGTGGCTCGCCTCGCCGCGCGCGCACGCCCGGCCTGGCCGAATGCCGCGAACAATGCGCGGGAAAACGGGTTGTCCATGACCTTCCATTCTGGGTGCCATTGCACGGCCAGCGCAAAGGCCGGAGCGCTCGCGACGCGGAATGCCTCCACCACGCCGTCATCCGCCTTTGCCTCGGTGACGAGGCTGGGGCCGAGCTTTTCGACGCCCTGCGAATGCAGCGAATTGACCCTGATGCGACGATTGCCCGCGAGTCCGTACAGGATTCCGCCCTCGGTCAGCTCGACCTCGTGCGCGGGCCCGTACTGGACGTCGAGCGGCTGCGTGCCGTCCTCGCGATGGTCGAGCTTGCCCGGCTGCTCCTGGATCTTCTGCACCAGCGAGCCGCCGAAGGCGACATTCATTTCCTGGAAGCCGCGGCAGATGCCGAACACCGGCAGGCCCGCTTCGACCGCGCGCGTGATCATGGGGAGCGTCGTCGCGTCGCGCGCCGGATCGTGCAGCGTTCCGGGCGCTGCCGGCTCGCCCTGGTAGCGGTGCGGCTCCACATTGGAGGGGCTGCCTGTGAACAGGATGCCATCGAAGGACTCCAGCCAGTCCTGCAAGTGCTGCTCGCCCAATGCCGGGACGAGCACAGGCACCGCGTCTGCCGCCTGGGCGACCGCGGTGATGTACTTTTCGCCGACGCAATGGAACCAGTGGTGGCCCAAAAGGCGGCGATCGGCCGGAATACCGATGACGGGCTTACGCATAGGCATCTGTTAATTATTTTGAACGGCCCCCGGTATGGGGGCCTATTCAACAGGCCTATTGTCTCATAAGAAGGGGGGGTGCCGCCCGGGCACAGGCAAGCGAAAAAAGGCCTATGTAAGGCCGGTTTTGGCCACTTGGGCCACATTTTTGCAATGCATAATCCTTGCCCGGTCTTATGACCGCTGGGTATCCTGAGGGGCGGTCCTGCCAGGCCCGCGCCTCAAGATTTTAAACGTTTGGTGATCCATGGCCCTGCTCCGGGATGACTTTTCGAATGCCCAGACTTTCCTCGCCGCGCGCCCGGCGGTGAAGGTCGTGGACCTCCTGCTGCCGGACCTCTGCGGGATCCTGCGCGGCAAACGCGTGGACGTTTCGGACCTCTCCAGCATCTACGACAAGGGCATGTACCTGCCGGGATCGATGTTCGCGCTCGATGTCATGGGCGGCACGATCCAGGCGACCGGTCTCGGTTTCGATGAGGGCGACGCTGACCGGCCCTGCCTGCCGGTACCTGGGACGCTCTTCACCTCACCCTGGATGGGACCGGGCGTCGCGCAACTCCAGGTGCAGATGCTCGACCACGATCGGCAGCCGTTTTTCGGCGATCCGCGCAATGTGCTCGATATCGTTCTCGAGCGCTACGCAAGACGCGGTTGGCGGCCGGTCGTCGCGATCGAACTCGAGTTCTATTTCGTGGATCCCGAGCGCACGGCCGCGGGCCACGCGCAACCGCCGCCGTCGCGGCTGACCGGGCGGCGCGAACACCGCACGCAGATCAATTCGATGGCGGACCTCAACTCCGTCTCCGACATCCTCTCCGAGATCGCGGCGACCTGCGCCGTCCAGGATGTCCCGACCGGCACCGCTCTCGCCGAATACGGACCGAGCCAGTGGGAGGTCAACCTGCGCCATGTGGACGATGCGCGCCTCGCCTGCGACCAGGCGATCCGCTTCAAGCGAATCGTCAAGGGCGTCGCATTGCGCCACGGCCTCGAGGCCACTTTCATGGCCAAGCCCTACGAAGACATGGCGGGCAGCGGCATGCACATGCACGTCAGCGTGCGGGACGAGGCCGGCGAGAACATCTTTGCCTGCGCGGATGAACTGGGTAATGACCTGCTGAAACAGGCCGCGGCGGGTCTCATCACGACCATGGCCGATGGCATGGCGATTTTCGCGCCCAATGCGAATTCCTACCGGCGCCTGCGCCCCGAAGCCTATGTGCCGACGCACGCGACCTGGGGCTACAACAACCGCGGCGTCGCCGTGCGCGTGCCCGTGTCCGGCCCGGAAGATCGCCGACTCGAGCATCGCGTCGCGGGTGCGGACGCGAATCCCTACCTGCTTTCCGCCGTGGTGCTCGCCGGCATGCTGCACGGCATCGAAAAGAAGCTCACAGCTCCGGAGGCACTGACCGGGAACGCCTACTCCCAGCGCTCGTCCGCACCGCGACTGCCGACCGACTGGCCGACGGCGCTCGCGTGCTTTGGCGCGAGCAGCGTGTTGCGCGAGTTCCTCGGCGACCGCTTCGTGCAGCTCTACGAGGTCACGCGCCGCGGCGAAATGCAGGATTTCATGGCAAGACTGTCGCCGCTCGATTTCGCCTGGTACCTGGAGCCCGTGTGAGACTCCCGCATGGCGCAGCGCCAAGCTGGTACGAGGCGTCGGCCACACGGCAGGCGTCCGCGCCACCGCTCACCGGCGATATCCAGGCCGACGTCTGCGTGGTCGGGGCCGGCATCGCCGGCTGCTCGGCGGCACTGCATCTCGCGGAAAGGGGTTTCAGGGTCGTCTTGCTCGAAGCTGAATGCGTCGGCTTCGGTGCCTCGGGCCGTTCGGGCGGCCAGCTGATTCCAGGTTACGCCAGCGGCCAGCAGGCACTCGTTTCGCAGCTCGGCCGCGACGACGCGCGCCGGCTCTGGGATTTCACGATTGAAGGTGTCGATCTCGTCCGCGAACGCGTGGCGCGGCACCGGATCGACTGCGACCTCGCCTGGGGCCACCTGCATGCCGCGGTCAAGCCACGCCAGCGCGAGGAACTCACCGCCTGGCAGCGTGAATTCGAGGACGATTACGGCTATCGCTCTACGCGCATGATGGAGCGCGCCGAGATCGAGTCGCTGCTCGCGACGAATCGCTATTGCGCCGGCCTTTACGACACCCATGCCGGCCACCTGCATCCACTCAAGTACGTGCTCGGGCTCGGCGCCGCCGCGCAGGCGGCGGGCGCGCAACTTTATGAGGGCAGCCGCGTTATCGCGATCGAGCGCGGCAAGACCGTGACGCTACGGACCACAACCGGCAGCGTGCGCGCGAAGCATGTCGCGCTCTGCGGCAATGTCGGTCTGGGCGACATTTCCCCGGTGCTGGCGCGCCGCGTCCTCGGCATCGCCACCTATATCGTCGCAACCCATCCGCTCGGTGCGGAGCGCGCGGCGGAGCTCATCCGCAACAACATCGCGGTCGCGGATATCAACTGGATCATCGACTATTTCAGGCTGTCGCCCGATCACCGGCTGCTGTTCGGCGGCCGTGTGAGCTATTCCGGGATCGACCCGATCGGCACGGCGCGCGCGACGCGCCAGCGCATGTTGCGTGTTTTTCCGCAGCTCTCGGACACCGAAGTCGAATACGCCTGGGGCGGATTCCTCGACATCACGATGAACCGTGCGCCGAATTTCGGGCGCCTCGACCCCAACCTGTATTTCCTGCAGGGTTTCTCGGGCCACGGCATGGTGCTGACCGGGATCGCCGGAAAGATCGTCGCCGAGGCGATCGCAGGCCAGGCCGAACGTTTCGACGTGTATGAGCGCATCCGCCACCACGACTTCCCGGGCGGCATGCTGCTGCGCCGGCCGACGCTCATGATGGCGATGTTGTGGTTCCGGCTGAGGGACCTTCTGCCCTAGGACCGGACCAGGCGGCTTCCGCGGGTGCGCATGTTTTCGCGCTTCTGGCCATACATCGCGCGATCGGCGCGCGACAGCAGGTCTTCGAGCGAGACGTCGGCTGCGCCGGACAGCTCCTCGATGCCGAAGCTTATCGAAAGATGGAACACGCGGCCGGCTTGCTGGTTGAATTCATCGAGCTGTTTTTGAAGTCGCTTCCCGACAGCGGCGGCGGAGTCGCTCTTCTCGAGCAGCGACAGGACCGCGAATTCGTCGCCGCCCACGCGGCCGATGATGTCGCTCTCGCGAAAGACGCTGGTCAGCACCTTGGCCGCATCGATGATGAGACTGTCGCCGGCGGGATGACCCTGCGTGTCGTTCACGTGCTTCAGGCCGTCCAGATCGAAGAAGACCAGCAGGCACTTTGCATGCGTGCGGCGCGCCATCCGCCAGCCCTGCTCCGCGAGCAGGAGGAAACCGCGCCGGTTGCGCAGGCCCGTCAATTCGTCAGTGAGCGCCATCTGCTCCAGTTCCGAGCTGAGCCTGCGCAGCGAGGTCTCCGACTGCTTCTGCCCGGTGACTGCGGCCGCAAGCGCGAGCGTCATGATCGTCGTGAGGCCCGTGAAAGCCTGCAGCAGCAGCAAGGATTCATTCGTGTCGGCACGGGCAAAGGGACCCGCGCCGTTACAGGTCGCGATGATCGCGATCGCGGAGAAAACGCATGTTGCGAGCGCGACGCCGCCCGGCCTGTAGCGGCAGGCGATCCAGACGAGGCAAGGCAGCGGCAGGAAAGACAGCGGATAAGCGCCTCCACCTTCCGGCGACGGTCCGACGAAGGCGAGCGCCGTCAATGCCACGAGCAACAGCAATGATCCGATCGCCTCGACCAGCTGGCGGGGCTGGCGATCGAGACGCAGCAACTGGCGCCAGGTCAGCAGCACCGGCGTGATGACGAGTACGCCCATCAGATCGCCGAGCCACCAGGTCCGCCACGACTCGAGATACTCCCCGAAATGAAGGACACCCGTCAGCGCGAGGCTCGTGACACCCCAGGTCGGCGCGAGAAAGCAGCACAGCGCCACGATGCCCGTGAAACTCAGGATCGCGGGCGCGGAGGCGAAGAGCCTGCCCGCCCCCACCCAGCGTTGAATCAGGAAGGCGCCGAGCAGCGCCTGCAGCGTGGAACCGATGGCGATGCTGGCAGCGACAGTCAGGCTCGTGAAGTTCGGTTGCGCATTTGTCGTCGCGTACGCGACCCAGACATTGACCAGGAACGAACCGGCCCAGATGCCCGGCCACACGCGCGGCCCCCACCAGAGGATTCCCGCCAAGGCGATGCCCGAGGGCGGCCACACCACGGTCGCATAACCGGGAGGGATCGCGAGCAGGAGCCCGAGTCCGCCGGTGAAGCAATAACCGGCGGCGAGCGCAACGATCTTGAGCCAGCGATCGACGACGATGCGCCCACCGCTCCGGAAGAGACGCTGGGTTTCGCCGGCCAGAAGGCTGGCGTCAGAGGTGTCGTCGGGCATTGATCGTCGCTTCACTGATGCCAGAACAGCAGTAAAACACGGTGCCCGGATCAAGTCCCGGCCCTGGCTCACATCGAGAACGAGGTCTCAAAATGGCCTGGATCACTGCCCCGGCGGCGGTTCCCAGAGCTCGATCTTGTTGCCCTCCGGATCGATGACCCAGCCGAACTTGCCGTATTCCGAGTCGTCGGTCTTCTCGAGCACGTTGCAGCCCTCCTTGCGAAGCGCAGCAACGAGAGCCTGAAGATTCGCGACCCGGTAATTCACCATGAACGAGGCCGTACCTGGTGCGTAGTTCTCGCTGTTGGCGTCGGAGATGTTCCAGATCGTCGTGCCCCCGATCGGGTTTTCCTCGGAATCCGTCCAGCGAAATGCGGCGCCGCCCCAGACCTGGACGTCGATGCCCAGGTGCTTCTGGTACCAGGCGCGCAATCCAACGGGATCCTTCGCCTTGAAGAAGATCCCCCCGATTCCCGTGACTCTTCTCATGTGACCTCCATGATGAGGACGCCAGCGTACACGAGGGCATTGCCCGCCAGGATTGAGACGCCGGCGACCAGCTCGAGCTGCCGCGGCATTCCGCGCGGATAGACTGCCCGCCCGATGTAGTGCTGTATGAAACCGCCGGAATAACCAGTCTGGCCCGCGCGGATTCGCAGGGCCTTTTCTATTGGCGTCAGCGGGCAGGTCCAGCTCATGAGATTGACAATCGACGACCAGAGCACGACGGGAATGTGCACCCAAGCCCACGCAGGATTCTTGAAGGCGAGGAATCCGCCGAAGACGGCAAATGCCGCGAACAGAAAGTGCGACAGCAACACCAGATCAGCAGCAATGCGATACGGCATGCCGGCAGGCTGGCTAGCTTTTTACTACGACATTCTTGGCAAGCGTCTTGAATCTCTCGCCACTCTTCTGTACTACCGTAATGGACACATGCCCTGTCTTTCCGGTCTTGATGTCCCTCACGATCCCCGACTTGCCCGCGTGAGTCCCTCCGACAACCGTGCAATGTGTACCGTCTACCAGTTTGCCAGGTGGCTTCTTCTTCATCATCTGGCCAAATCACTTTTCGGTCGAACATAAAGCATTCGCGTGAACTGCTGCGCCGAATGCAATAGGTACCAGATGAGCCCCACCAAGTATGCCGCGGGTCCCTCAATGCCGAACATGGAAAAGACAAATGCAAGCTGCACCAGGACGACAACGATGTGCCCAGCGGCCATTCTGGAAATTGCAAACCAATTGAAGATTCCCGGGTCCGCCTTCATCTGTTGAAGCGACGCCTTGATCCACCAAATCAGGAACACGACGGAATAGAGCGCCAGGACGACGCTTGACGATTTCCATACGCATTCGGTTGCAGCGCAGAAAGAAACCAGCAACTCCGGCAGAAGCGAGAGAAACATCGCTCCAAAAGAGAGCGAGAGCAAAACCTGCAGCCGATACTTGTGAATACTGGTCAATGGACCCGCATCTTTTCGAAACGCCACGATCAGGCCGCTGAAGCCCGCGAATGTGACGCCGATCTGGGCGATGGTTTGCAAGGATCCCGGTATTTCCATGGTCGAACTGCCTCCCGCAGATCCCGACTGACACTCGCGTTGAGTGGACCTCGGGAGAGTCCAACTATGCGCCGCGGGCGCGATAATTTCCTAGGCGCCCACAGCCAATCGGTTCACGGACCGCTCCAACGCATTGCTAGACAACAGAAGAGAGGCCAGCAATCTTTGTGAGCATGACAAGGTCGCGTTGACGATCTTGGCCAAGCATGAATGGATGGTCACCGACAACACTGAACCCACATTTCCTGTAGAAGGCAATTGCCTTGAGATTCTGCTCCCATACTCCAAGCCAGAGGCAATCACTGCCGGCCTGAGTGGCGGCGGCGAGTGCCGCACGCATCAGCTCGTGTGCGACTCCTCGGCCATGCCATTCACTTGTGACGTAAATCCGATGCAACTCGGCAGGGGAAGCACCGACAACGCCGTTCGTAGAGTGCGCCAACCGGAGTTGCGCGAATGCAATGAGCTCGCCCGAGACCTCGGCGACGAGAGTAATCAATCGAGAGTCGGATATCTCCCGATGCTGGATCGCAGTGTTAAAATTCTTCGCGCAGTGCAATTCGATGTTTTCTGCAGAGTTGGCCTCTGCAAATGTTTGGCGAAACGTCCGCTCGGCAATTGCAGCAAGAGATGCTGCGTCGGCCGAGTTTGCTAATCGGATCGCTACCACTGCGGAATACCTATTCTGTTGCCTAACGCTCGCGATCAGCGGCGGCGCGCAGTCGGCGCGCCGCTTGCCAACCGAAACCTGTGGATACCGCTGGCAGTCCCTGCAAGCGGCGTGACGACAAGCGCCGAACGCTGCATCGCATAGTTAGAACTCACGGGCGTATTCCCGCAGTTCGCACACGAAACAGGAACGCCGCAAAACCCTTGGCGCCGAATAGCAGCCAGAAGCCCACAACAATTTTCGCCGCAAGAGCCACCATGCCGGCCTTACTCCACACATCCAAGTGGTCAAAGAATCGGCCATCTGAGTAGGTGAGTCCGAATAGAGTCCCCCAATAGGCGACATCGGGTATGACCTCCGCGAGCACCCAGATTCCAATAGCGATGACCGCCATTGTCTGCCAATCCAGGAGTGCAGGAGTGGGAGCGGTTATCGGCTCCTGTCCACTAGGCAATAACCGCCGCGCAATTGTTGCCGGAGCGAGCCAAAGAAAAACGCAGGCAATCAATTCGACGGCAGCAAGGCCCCACGCCCACGGGATATTAGATTCGTCGACTCCTGCAGAAGGAACGAACATCAATATGCTTGCAGTGTGGCCCACGGCGTGGAAGAACCAAACGATCGCCACGAGTCGAATCGCAACGATAAGAATTTGATGCGGTGTCATAGCGACACTCCGAGTGAGTTCTAACTCTTAATTGAACGTAATCAATGACTGTTTGTTTTACGTCATTTCTACCTTTCAATCACGCGACTATTTGTAAGTCCTTGTCTGGCCTCGGGACCAACGCCATTCAACTTCGCTCCTGGCCGGCCGCGCCGCCAGCCGGCACTTTTCCTCTCTCCAGCGGACCGATGCTAGGATCGCGAATCCATCGAGGTGACCGCCATGGCCAACATCCGGCAATTCACTCAGACCCTTCTGGCAATCGCTGCATTCGCATTGATGCTCCCTGTCGCCGCGCACGCGCAGGTGGATGGCGACACCCAGGAGATTAACAGCTACGTCCTGACAGACGCAGGCCTCGCGCGCTATGCGAAAGCGGCGCAGGCGCTCGGTGCGCTCAGGAAACAGTTGTCCGGCGACTGCGACGAGAGTGACGACGACAATCCGAAGACTCTCGACCAGATGGTGGCCCTGTTCAATTCCCACTCGGGCGTCAAGGCAGCGCTGCAGGGTGCTGGCATGACGACCCGCGAGTACATCGTGTTCTCGATGTCGATATTTCAGACCGGTATGGCGTCCTGGGCGCTCAGCCAGCCGGGCGGTAAGCTGCCGCCGGGTGTCTCGATGGCAAACGTCAATTTCTATCGCAAGAACGAAGTGGCGATGAGCCGTCTGAGCACGGATTCCGACGATTGCGGTGAGGGCGAATCGGAAGACCCCGAAGACACTGAATGACTCGCTGCGCTGCAAATCGAGCGCCCTGTCCGGATGCGAGGGGTGCGTTCGACGTGCTGCCGCGCTAGGATCGGATCAGTGAAGTCAACCAAGCCAACCTCGCTCGATATCGCCGAGCTTGCGCAGGTATCGCAGGCAACCGTGTCGCGCGCGCTGCGCGACAGCCCGCTGGTGCGGGCCGGAGACCCGCGAACGCATCCAGGAATTCGCGCGCGAACTTCACTATCGCACCGACCGCAGCGCCGCGGGCTTGCGCACGAGGCGCAGCCGGACGCTCGCGCTTGCTGCTGTTCGAGGAACCATCGGACGAGGCGCAAATCAACCCGTTCTTCCTCTCCATGCTCGGCCACGTCACGCGGCGCGGCGGCGCGGCGGAGTTTCGACCTGCTGGTTGCGTTCCAGCAGCTCAGCGACGACTGGCACACGGATTACGAGGTTTGCAACCGCGCGGATGGCCTGATCCTGCTCGGCTACGGCGACTACCTGAACTACGCTGGCCGATTGCGCCAGCTCGCCGAGACCGATACGCATTTCGTCATCTGGGGACCGGTCGTCGAGAACCAGCCAGGTCATTACCTCTGCTGCGACAACGCCCTCGGCGCGCGGCTGCGCAACTCAGCACCTGCTGGGCCTCTGGGCGACGAAGCATTGCGCTATGCGGCGGCAGCGCTTCGGAGCAATTACCCGGAGTTCCAGCTGCGCTACAGCGGCTATGCCGAAGCCCTGAGGGAGGCCGGTGCCGAGCCGGACCCGAGGCTGCAGGCCGATGCGCAGAGTGTCGAAGCCGACGGCTATCGAGCGGGCACGCAATTGCTGGACTCGGGGCGAAGTTCGACGCGGTGTTTTCGGCGAGCGACCTGATCGCGAAGGGCGTAATCCATGCGCTGCAGGACCGCGGCCTCGCGGTGCCGCGCGATGTGGCGGTCGTGGGCTTCGACGACATCGCCTCGGCCGCGCATGTCAATCCGCCGCTCACCACGGTGCGCCAGGACACGCGCCTGGCGGGCGAACTGCTGGTCGGCAATGTCATCAAGCTGATCGAGGGCGAGGCCGTGGACCCGACGCTGATCGCGCCGCGCTAGTGGTTCGCTGCCTCCTGCGGCAGCCAGATGACGGGTCAGCGCTGCCGATTCCGCATTCATCCCGCGTTTCAGTTCCGCGATCAGCTCCGGATTGTCATTGCGCGCGGCGCGCAGCAGCACGCGAACACCGTGCGCCGGGACGACCAGCTCGAGCGGCACGCCGCCGCGCTTCACCTCAATCTGCTCCCCGGACGACGCATCGCGCCACCGCCCGGTGCTCATCCAGCGGTCGATCACCATGTGCGCCTCCTCATTGCCTTTGTTCAGCAGGACCAGCGCCGTCTGATTCAGGCCGTTCTCCTCGTACACGCTGAAGAAGGCCGCCCGGTCGCCGCCAATATCGAGGTTGAGCTGCAGGCCGCGCTGCAGCGCAGGTGACTCGCGGCGGATGCTGGCGCGACCTGCGCGAGCGCACGGCGAATACGACTGTCGCGGGCAGCCGTGATCCCCTGCGGGCCGAAGTAATTGCGGTTGCCCTCGTGCTCCCTGTCGCCCGCCATGAACGCCACCTCGGAGCCGTAGTAGACAACCGGGATGCCGCGCGAAGTGAACAGCCAGTTGTGTGCGTCGATGAAGCCGTCTTCGCTCGCTTTCATGCGCGCCATGTCGTGGTTGTCGTAGAAAGTCATCAACTCATAAGGATTGCGGTAGACGCCGTCGACTCAAGGTGCAGGTAGTCGAGCAGTCGCGCGTAGTCGCTGTCCGGGTTCTCGAACACCTCGACGATGCGCGCGCGCCCCGGGAAGTCCAGCACGCTGAAGCCCCCGTTCTCCGGCCAGGTATTTGCGGCGATCTTGCCGGCGTCGTAGTCGAAGTGCTCGCCGAACATGAAGAAAGCCAGGGTGCTTCGGCCCGGATGCGC
Organism: uncultured Gammaproteobacteria bacterium; assembly: GCA_963747145.1. Taxonomy (GTDB): domain Bacteria; phylum Pseudomonadota; class Gammaproteobacteria; order Steroidobacterales; family Steroidobacteraceae; genus SCUD01. Next base: position 110,021 of record CAVVDZ010000001.1, read on the forward strand.
GCGGAGAACTCGCGCCAGAAAGCATGCGGCATCTGGCCCATCGTGTCGATACGGAACGCGCTCGCGCCCTGGTCGATCCATTGCAGGTACGCGCCAACCAGATAGTTCATGACCTCCGGGTTGGTGTCGTCGAGGTTGGAAAGCTCGGCGAGATCGGGCTCGCGGTGAAACCAGCGGTGCAGCGGATTCGCCGGATCGAGCCTCGCGGGCGGCAGGTTCTGATGGTCCGCCATCAGCTTGCCGTTCGCGTCGTAGATTTCGCCGAAGCCCGGCTGGTCCACGGGCATCGTGTAGGAAGGCGAGCCATGATTGCAGACGATGTCGAGCACGATTCTGAGGCCGTGTTCCGACCGCATGCGGCGCGTGAAATCCGCGAAACTCAGGCCCGGCGACTCGAGATGTTCGTCCACCCGATAGAAGTTGACGCCCCAGTAGCCGTGGTAGCCGGTCTTGCCATGGTCCGCGAAAAAGCCTTCGCCGATCCTGAAGCCGCCAGTGAAGGCTTCATCCGGGTTGTCGACGATCGGCGTGATCCAGACTGCGGTGAAGCCCATCTCGCGGATGTACTCGGCGTTGTCGAGCAGGCCGCGGAAGTCGCCGCCGAGATAGCCGATGTTGTCCATCACGCCGTTCGCCCCGAGCAGCGGCCGGTCGAATGTGCGATTCGCGCCGCCCTGGTCGCGATGATCGTTGGAGCTGTCTCCATCGACGAACCGGTCGGTCAGCACGAAATAGACGGCCTCCGACGCAAATGGCTCGGTCGTGCCGTAATACCGCGCTGGCGGCATGCTCGCGCACGCGGCGAGCGCCAGGCAGCCCGCGGTCAGGATCCATTGCCCGCCCCGGCCCTTGCTCATCGGCCTGGATCCTCGTGGTCATCCACGCGCAGCGTCGCCAGTCCCGCGAGCACCATCAGCACGCCGCCGGTCGCGAGCGCGTAGATGCTCTGGCCTCCGAACAGCACGCGCACCAGCACCCCGAGAACGCTGGCAGCCAGGATTTGCGGTATGACAATGAAGAAATTGAATATGCCCATGTAGATGCCCATCTTTGCCGGCGGAACGGCGCCCGACAGCATCGCGTAAGGCAGCGAGAGGATCGATGCCCAGGCGAACCCGATCCCGATCATCGCGAGCAGCAACCACTGCGGATCATTGATTACTAGGAATGCGATCGAGCCCGGCCCCGCCGAGAGACAGATTCAGCGAGGTGCGCGCGCCGGCGTCCGATCCTCCTGGCAACGAATGGAATCAGCATCGCCGCCAGCGCCGCAAAGCCGTTGTAGGCGGCAAACAGCACGCCGACCCAGTTGGCGCCCTCGTTGAAGGCGGCCGACGTCGCGTCGGTCGTGCCATAGTGATGACTGGTTACGGCAGATGTCGTGTAGATCCACATCGCGAACAACCCGAACCACGACAGGAACTGGACCACCGCGAGCTGGCGCATCGCGCGGGGCATGTCGAAAAGGTCATTCATGATGCTGAAGAGAGCGTCCGCCGTCCGGCCCGAGGACAGGAGCCAGGCGGCGACAAGTTGCAGGGCGCCGAAAGCCGCACCGCCGATGCCGAGCACGTGCAGCTGCCGGTCCCAGCCGAACAGGGCGACGGCAATGCTGAAGAAACTGCCCGTAAGCACAGCCAGAGTGTCCCCGACGCGCGATACTGCCGGGCGCTGCGCGTCGACGACCGGCGCTGGAGCGGCATCCGCCGGTTGCGAGCTGCTGAATTTGGCCAGCTCCGCCGGCGAATACTCTTTCGTAGATGCTACAGTCCACGTCACCGCCGCGATGAATGCGGCGGCACCGAAATAGAACGCCCATTTGACGGAGTCCGGCAGAGCCCCCATTCACCGCCACGTTGCTGACGCCGCCCCAATTGGTGAGGATCCACGGCAGTGCCGAGGCGATCGACCGCCCCGACGCCGATGAACAGGCTCTGCAAGGCGAAACCGAAGGATCGCTGCCGGTCCGGCAGCATGTCGCCAACCAGTGCGCGGAACGGTTCCATGGTGATGTTGATCGATGCGTCGAGGATCCACAACGTGCCGGCCGCCACCCACAGCCAGGGGCTGTTGGGCATCGCAAGCAGCGCCAGCGTCGAGAGGATGGCGCCATAGAGGAAATAGGGCCTGCGCCTGCCGAGCCGGCCCCAGGTGCGGTCGCTCATGTAGCCGATGACCGGCTGCACCAGGAGCCCGGTGACCGGCGCAGCGAGCCACAGGACGGGCAGGTAGTCGACCGAGGCGCCGAGCGACTGAAAGATGCGGCTGACGTTGGCGTTTTGCAGCGCGAAGCCGAACTGGATCCCGAGGAATCCGAAACACATGTTCCAGATCTGCCAGAAACTCAGTGCCGGTTTTTCGACGGATGTTCCTCCCTGCATCGCGAGTCTCACGCCGGTTCGTGCAAACGGCACAACGCGATGCAATCGTATTCAGTCGCCGCGCGCAGCCGCGGTTCGACCGACAATTGTGCCTGGCCGCGGACCGCCGCGCCGCGGCCGACGCGCGAGGCGGACCAGGGTCAGGAGTGCTGAATTTCGACAATACTGAAGATCGACCGGGGCGAACCATCCGCGCTCGCGTCGACGGATTCGGACGAGGACTGGTGGCGCGGCGCCGTAATCTACCAGGTCTACCTGCGCAGCTTCGCACGACAGCAGCGGCGACGGAACCGGCGACCTGCGCTGGAGTCATCGCGCAGCTGAACTATCTCGCAGGTCTCGGCGTCGACGCGGTCTGGATGACGCCATTCTACGCGTCGCCGATGAAGGACTTTGGCTACGACGTCAGCGACTACCGGCAGGTCGATCCGATCTTCGGCACGATCGACGACTTCGATCAGCTCGTCAGCCAGGCACGCCGGCACGGAATCCGGATCATCATCGATCAGGTATTGAGCCACACATCCGACCAGCATCCGTGGTTCCATTCCAGCCGGCAGGACAGGACCAATGACAAGGCCGACTGGTACGTCTGGGCCGACCCCAAGCCGGATGGCTCCCCGCCCAACAACTGGTTGGCGATCTTCGGCGGCTCGGCCTGGCAGTGGGAACCGCGGCGCGGCCAGTATTACCTGCACAATTTCCTGGTCAGCCAGCCGGATCTGAATTACCACAATCCGGCAGTCGTCGCGCAGATGCTCGAGGAAGTGGAGTTCTGGCTCAAGCGGGGCGTACACGGGCTGAGACTCGACGCGATCAACTTCTGTTTCCACGACCGGTTGCTGCGGGACAATCCGGCGAAGCCTGCGTCAGCAGCGCAAGGGACGCGGCTATCACGGCCGATAATCCGTATGCCTACCAGGTATCACGTTTACGACAATACGCAGCCGGAAAATCTGGAGTTCCTCGAGGCGCTGCGTCGCCTGGTCGACCGCTACCCCTCTGCGATCACGCTCGGGGAGGTGTCGTCAGCGAGGATCCGCTCGCGACGACGGTCCAGTACACGAGCGGCAACAAGCGCCTGCACATGGCCTACAACTTCGAATTGCTGGTCGACACCTTTTCGACTTCGCACATCCGCAACGTGATCGAAATGCTCGAGGCCGGGGCGGCGGATTGCTGGCCCTGCTGGGCGGTCGGCAATCACGACGTGGCGCGTGTCGCGACGCGCTGGTGGGGCGGCGATGCATCGGCAGCCCGGGCGAAGTTGCTCAACGCCTTCCTGTTGTCGTTGAAGGGCACGGTCGTGCACCTATCAGGGTGAGGAGCTCGGCCTGCAGGAAGCCGACTGCCGAGAGAGGCCTTGCAGGATCCTTACGGAATCGCATTTTGGCCTGCGTTCAAGGGGCGCGATGGCTGTCGCACGCCGCTGCCGTGGGATGCTCAGGAAAACGCCTGCGGCTTCACCGAGCGCGAGGCCCTGGCTGCCGATTCCCGCGCAGCACCGCGCAAGCGCCGTCAGCCGGCAACAGGCGGACCCCGACTCGGTTCTCAGTGCCTACCGGACATTCCTGCGCTGGCGGAGACAGCATCCCATGCTGCGCCACGGCGGCATCCGCTTCATCGATTCACCCGCCGACGTGCTTTGCTTCATTCGCGAGCACGACGGCAAGTCAATCCTCGCCTGCTTCAATTTTTCGGCGGGTGCCCGTTCCGTGGGGCTCGCAGGCCTGCATCCCGACGAACTGAGCGGTCAAGGCTTCGGATGCTGCCGGCTGTCGCCGGGCGCGCGTCGAGATTCCGGCGTTCGGCGCGTTCTTCGGCAAGGCTGCCGGACGCCAGGCGCCCTGAATCATCTACTTGCCCTTCGCCATGCGCAGGTCCAGCCAGACCGCGAGCGCGAGCACGAGGCCGCGCGCGATGTACTTGGCTTCGGGCGAGACGGCCATCAGCGTCATGCCGTTGAGCAGGCTGGCCATGATCAGCGCGCCGAACAGCACGCCAAGGACCGTGCCGCGTCCGCCGCGCAGGCTGGTGCCGCCGATGACGCAGGCGGCGACGGCGTCGAGTTCCATCAGCGATCCGACGGTGGAGGTGGACGCTCCGGAATAGGCGGTCTGCATGAACCCGGTGAGCGCGACGATGCCGCCCATGATCGCAAAGGCGCCGATGACCGTCGCGCGCACCGGCACGCCGGAGACCGTCGCGGCTTCCTCGTTGCCGCCGATCGCGTACAGGTACCGGCCGAACGGCGTGTTGGTCGTGAGCTGATGCACGAGCGTCGCGACGACCGCCAGGATCACGAGCGCAGCGGCACGCCGCGATAGCTGTTGGTCACGATCAGGACGAGGAACACGAGCTGCGCCAGCACGAACAACTTGAGGAATGTCAGCTCGGCGTCGTCGATCGCGAAGCCATGCGCTTTGCGGCGCGCACGCGCGCGAAGCATCGAGACGACGAGCGCGATCACGACCACGCGTTGCAAGCACGTAGCCCGCCGCAGCGGGCAGGTAGTAGGTCGTCAGCAGCGAGTAGAGATTCTGGTTGCCGCCGTCCACGACCGGCACGGTCTGGTTGTGGATCACGAGCCAGTGCAGGCCGCGGAACACGAGCAGTCCGCCCAGCGTGATGATGAAGGCCGGGATGCGCTCATCGCGATCAGCGCGCCCATACCGGCCCAGACCACGACCGCCCCTGCAGCAGCGATCAGGAGCGCGACCGGCGCGGCACGTCGTGCCAGGAGACGAGCACGGCCGCGACCGCCCCGCAAGGCCCACGCCGCTGCCCGCGACAGGTCGATCTGGCCCGGCAGCAGCACGATCAGCATGCCCAGCGCGAGGGTCGCGGTCACGGCGAGCTCGACCGACAGCAGCGACAGATTACGTGGCGAGAGGAACACCGGTTCCTGCCAGGCGAAGAACGCCCAGATCGCGACCAGCGCGATCACCATGGACAACTCGCGGGTCGCGAACTTCTTCAATTCAGGCCGCCTCGCCGATGCCGGCCCATCGCGGCGGCGAGCAGTCGCTCCTGGGTCGCCTCGGCACGCGTGAACTCGCCGCCGATGCGGCCCTCGCGAAGCATCAGGATGCGATCGCTCATGCCGATGAGTTCCGGCAGTTCGCTGGAGACCAGCACGATGGCCTTGCCGTCGTCGGTCAGGCGGTTGATGAGCTCGTAGACCTCGAGCTTCGCGCCGACGTCGATGCCGCGCGTCGGTTCGTCGAGCAGCAGCACCTTCGGCGGGGTCATCAGCACCTTGCCGAGCACCACCTTCTGCTGATTGCCGCCGGACAGCGTGGCGACCGGCGGCTCGAGCGACGGCGCCTTGATGCGCAGGTCCGCGACAGCGGCCTGCGTCTGTGCGATCTCGCCGTCGACTGTCGACGAAGGGTCCGCGGCGCAGTCTCGCCAGCGAGGACAGCGAGAGGTTGAAGGCGACGCCCTTGCGGGAGCACGAGGCCGAAGCGCTTGCGGTCTCGGAGACCAGCACGAGCCCGTCGCGCAGCGCATGGCGCGGCCCATGCGCGTCGAAGGCAGCGCCGTCGAGTTCCACGGCGCCGCTGGTGCGCGTGCCCCAGAGGCCGATCAGGTGCAGCAGCAGTTCCGTGCGGCCGGCACCCATCAGGCCGCCGATGCCGAGCACCTCGCCCGCGCGCACCTCGAAGGCGATGTCGCGCAGCAGCGGCGGCGACTCCTTCGTCGCCGCGACGCCGAGGCCGCGGACGGCCAGCAAGCGTCTCGCCCGGCGTGGGCTGCCGGCGCGGGAACAGATCCTCGATCCGCCGGCCGACCATCAGCCGGATCACCTCGTCGACGCGACGTGCGCGTGGGCGTCGAGCGTCCCCTGCGCGGCGCCGTCGCGCAGCACGGTGATGCGGTCGGCGATGGCGAAGACCTCGTCCAGCTTGTGCGAGATGTAGATGCAGGCCATGCCGCGCTGGCGCAAGTCGCGGAGCAGCCCCAGCAGCGCATCGATCTCGTGCTGGGCGAGCGCGGCGGTCGGCTCGTCGAGGACCAGGATGCGCGGCTTGCGCGCAGCGCGCGCGCGATCTCGACGAGCTGCTGCTGGCCGACGCCGAGGTCCGCAACGCGCGTCGCCGGGATCGAGGCGCATGCCGCACTCCGCGAGCAACCGTGGCGGCGCGCGAATACACCTGGTCCCAGTCGATCAGCCCATGGCGGCGCGGCAGGCGGCCGAGGAACATGTTCTCGGCGACGGACATCTCGGGGAACAGCGCCAGCTCCTGGTGGATGACGGCGATGCCGGCGCGCTCGGCGTCGCGCGTCGAGCGGAAACTCGCCACCTCCTCGCCGATCCGCACCTCGCCTTCGTAGCTGCCGTGGACGTGCACGCCGGACAGCAGCTTGATCAGCGTGCGACTTGCCGGCGCCGTTTTCGCCGCACAGCGCGTGAACCTCGCCCGCGCGCAGATCGAAGCTCACTCCATCGAGCGCGATGACGCCGCCGAAGCGCTTGGCGATGCTGCGGGCCGCCAGGATGACGTCGCCGCTCACGGCTGCGGCTGGCCGTGCGGATTCGGGAATGCCGCGGTAGACCTCGTCGTAGGTGGCGAGCCCGTCGCGTACCACGGTGTCGACCATGTTGTCCTTCGTGACGGCGACCACGTCGAAGAGCACCGCGGCACCTCGATCTGGCCGTTGTTGACCGTCTGGCGCGCCGACGACGACGCGGCGTTCGGCCAGGCGCTTCGCGAGTTCGCGCGCCTTGCGCCAGCGTGTGCAGCGGCTTGTAGATCGGTCATGGTCTGGGTGCCGGCGACGATGCGCTGCAGCGCGACGAGGTCGGCGTCCTGGCCGGTGACGAGCACCTTGCCGGCGAGGCCCTCCTCGATCAGCGCCTGGATCGCGCCGCCGGCGGTGCCGTCGTTGCTGGCGAGCATCGCGTCGAAGTTCGCGCCGAGCGCGGTGATCGCCGCATTGACGATGCGCTTCGCGTTCTCGGGCTTCCAGTCCTCGGCCCAGTCCTCGTGCAGGACCTCGATCTCGCCGCTCGCGATCAGCGGCTGCGAGCACGAGGTCCTGGCCCTGCTTGAACAGCGCGGCGTTGTTGTCGGTCTTGGCGCCGTAGATGCGGACGATGCTGCCCCTGCCCGGCGTCGGCAGGTGCTCGATCAGGAAGCGCGCCTGCAGCTCGCCGACGTGCACGTTGTCGAAGCTGACGTACAGATCGAGATCGCAGTCGCGTGATGAGGCGGTCGTAGGCGAGGACCGGAATGCCGGCGTCGTGCGCGAGGGCGACGGCCTTGGCCATGGCCGTGCCGTCGTGCGGGACGATGACCAGCACATCGACCCGGTTCGTGATCAGCTTCTCGACATCGCGGATCTGCAGCGTGTCGTCGCTGTTGGCGGCGAGCACGAGCACGCGGCGCCGAGTTCGCCGGCACGCTTGACGAACATGTCGCGATCCGCCTGCCAGCGCGCTTCCTTCAGCGTGTCGAGCGACAGGCCGATCGTGATGCCGCCCTTGCGCGGGCCGGCGGCGACGAGTCCGCCCTTTGCGAGGGTGAAGCCAATCAGGACGCTGATGACCAGCGAAACGATGACCAGCGGAATGCGGATGTTCACCAGGCACCTCGGCAATGGCAGTCTAGCGAATGAAGCCGGACCGGACAAGTCGCGATTCCTGATGCATACGTAGTCAGGGGCTTGAAGGGCCGTGTCCCGGATGATTCACTGTCGCGCATGCCGGGGCGCGCCTTTCCCATGGCGAAATGGCTGCTGTCAGCCGCGTTGTCGCTGCTCGTCGCAAGCACGGGCGCGGCGAACGGCATCGAGCACCTGGAGCCTGCATTCTGGTGGGTGGGCATGAAGGACAGCCATCTGCAGCTGATGGTGCATGGTGAGCGTGTCGCTGAACTGGAACCGGCACTCGACTATGCCGGTGTCTCGATCGACGGCGTCACCCGGACCGACAACCCGAACTACCTGTTTATCGACCTGACGCTCGCGGACGACACGCGTCCCGGCCGGTTTCGCATCGACTTCCGGCGCGGCGGCGTGCCGGAGCTGAGCCACGATTACGAACTCCTCGCACGCGAGCCTGATTCCGCCGCCAGGGCCGGCTTCGGCCCCTGCTGACGTGATTGACCTGATCACGCCTGACCGCTTCGCGAACGGCGACCCCGGGAACGACGCGGTTGACGGCTACCGGCAGGGCCCGAATCGCCGCGACCCGGTCGGCCGGCACGGCGGAGACCTCAAGGGCCTGCTCGATCACCTGGATTACCTTGCCGGCATGGGATTCACCCAGCTCTGGCTGAACCCCGTGCTGCAGAGCGACCAGCCGCAGGGGTCCTACCACGGCTATGCAATCACCGACTACTACCAGGTCGATGCGCGCTTCGGTGACAACGCGCTCTATCGTTCGCTTTCGCGCGAGGCGCGCGCGAAGGGCATCGGGCTGATCATGGACGTGGTCCTGAATCACTGCGGCTCGGAACATTGGTGGATGCGCGACCTGCCGGCCCGCGACTGGATCAACCACGGCGGTCAATTCGTGGCCACCAGCCACAACCGCGAAGCCCTGCAGGATCCGCACGGCACCGGCGCGGACCGGGATGCCATGAGCAGCGGCTGGTTCGTGCCGACGATGCCGGACCTCAACCAGAGAAACCCGCTGCTGGCGACGTACCTGATCCAGAACAGCCTATGGTGGATCGAGTACGCAGGGCTCTCGGGCCTGCGCGTCGACACCTGGCCTTACTCCGACAAGGATTTCCTGATCGAGTGGACGCGGCGCGTGATCGCGGAGTATCCGGCATTCAATATCGTCGGCGAGGAATGGAGCACGGACCCGGCCATCGTGTCCTACTGGCAGCGAGGGAATCCCCGGGCCGACGGCTATCTCTCGCAACTGCCGAGCCTGATGGACTTCCCGCTGCAGGACGCCGCCATCCGCGCCATCGCCGAAAAGGAAAGCCGGACGACGGGCCTGATCAGGATCTATCGCGCGCTCGCAGATCGACTCCCTCTATGCGGATCCGTACAACCTCGTCGTGTTCCCCGACAATCACGACATGAGCCGCGTCTTGACGCAGCTCGGGGAGGCGGCCCGAGCTGGACCGGATGGCAATGACCTTCTTCCTGACCACGCGCGGCATCCCGCAGCTCTTCTACGGCGACGAGATCCTGATGTCGAACGCGGGAACCGAGGCTCACGGCGTGATCCGCAGCGACTTTCCCGGCGGCTGGGCCGGAGATCCGGTGAGCGGCTTCACGGGCACGGGCCTGACGAAAGTGCAGCGCGAAGCGCGCGAATACACGCGCAGGCTGCTGCAATGGCGCAAAACCGCGGACGCGATTCATCGCGGCCGCCTGACACAATTTGCGCCCGAGGGTGGCACCTACGTCTATTTCCGCCAGTCCGACCGGCAGAAGCTCATGGTCGTGATCAACAAGTCGCCGGACACGCAGCGGATCGACTCCGCCCGCTTCGAAGAGGTCATCGGCGGCGACACGCCGGCGACCGACGTGCTGTCCGGGTCGGCAGCAGCAGCTCGACCAGGGCCTCGAGGTCGCGGGCAGCAGCGCGACGATCCTGGAACTCACGCCAGCGGGCGACGGTGCCGCGGGCCGGATCGTGCTCCACAAGCAGTTTGCGTCGGGCCACGTTGACGCCCGCAACATCGAGGTCTGGCTGCCGCCGGGCTACGACGCGGCAGCCGGCGCGCCGCTACCCGGTCCTCTACATGCACGACGGCGCAGAACCTGTTCGATGCGTCGCCGTGGCGATCCATCTCCGGCGTCAACTGGGGCGTGGACGACGGCGATGGCGCGACTGATCCGCCAGGGAGCGGTTCGCGAAGCGATCGTGGTCGGCGTCTGGACCACGCCGAAGCGGTTTGCGGAGTAGATGCCACAGAAGGCGGTCACCGAGGCAACGACTCGGTGATGACGGACGTGAAGGACCGATCGGGCTGCTGGGCGATCGGCTACCTGCGTTTCCTCGTCGAGGAACTCAAGCCGTTCATCGACTCGAGCTATCGCACGCTGCCGACCGGGCGAACACCTTGGTGATGGGCTCGAGCGACGGGAGGGCTAATGTCAGCTTACGCGATCAGCGAGTATCCCGGAGGTGTTCGGTGGCGCGGGCTGCGTCTCGACGCACTTTCCGATCGGCGACGGCATCGTGGTCGATTACCTCGAGCGGCACCTCCCCCTGCGGCGGGGCATCGATTTTACTTCGACTTCGGCACGTCGACGCTCGACGCCGGCTACGAGCCTTACCAGAGTCGCGTGGACGAGCTGATGCGCAGGTCCGGCTACCCGAGGGCGTGAACTGGATGACGCGGAAGTACCAGGGCGACGAGCATTCGGAACGGGACTGGCGCGCGCGCGTCGACGCACCGCTGAAATTCCTGCTCGGCCGCTGACCGCACGCGGACTCTGGCAGCCCGAAAAGAGAAAGCCCCTTGCCAGAACACTGGCAGGGGCATTTGTCGCATCGGTCGTACGAGGGTCAGAACTTGTAGTTGACGCCGAGCAGGTACTGCGTGCCGTACTCCTGGTAGTCGAGCAGGCGCGACTTGTTCTGGGAGTATGCAATGTAAGGCGAGTTCGTCAGGTTATTGACCTGGGCCAGGATCTGCAAACCTTTCAGCGTGCCGTCTTCGAACAGGTAACTGAGCTGCGCGTCCGTGATCATGTCAGCGTCCACGAAACGTAACCCACGATCGTTCTCGCGCAGAGAGTTCTGACCAGCGCCGCCAACTGCTTGAACACCTTGGAGCGGTAGCGGGTCGCGATGCGGGCGCCGAAGCCGTGTTTCTCGTAGTACAGCGTCGCGTTCCACACGTTCTCCGACAGGCCCGGCAGCGGAATGTGGTCGTTCGACACCGAACTGATCGAACCCACGATCTCAATGTCGCTCTTGGTGTAGACGAAGAACAGCCACGATCGCACCGAAGCCGTCCAGCGCATCCGAGAACATCTCGAACGGCAAGGAAGCCGATAACTCGATGAACAGCAATCTTGCCGGTCCAAACCAGATACCGGCGACAGCGAGAAGTTGCCTGTCGTCTCGGCAACCACGCCCGGCGCGAAAAAGCCCGGAGGCGTCACGGCCAGCAGCTCCGAGAAATCGTGGTTTGAATCCGGGTCCGCCGGGTAAGACTAGGTGTCCAGGTCCTTGTAGAACGCAGCGACCGAGAAGTAGCCCTTGCTGTCCGCAAGGTACTTCTCGTACGACAAAATGTCGACGCCCCAGGCGCTCCACGGGTCGAGCCGCGCGTTGCCGCCGCTGCCGCCCGGGATGCCGGTCGCCGCGCTGTAGCCGCTTTCTTCGGTGGCCTTGAGCTCGTCCATGCGGGCGCGGGCCAGTTGCCGTTCTTTCCGCTACGCCGATGTGGAACCTTGCCGTTCGGCAGGATGAAAGCGAAGTTGACCTGCGGGAGGACGTCGGTGTACTGCTTGCCGTCAGACCGCGTCAGGACGTTGCCGTTGGCGTCGCGCAAATGCAAGATGCACCACCAGCAACTGGCTCGCGTTGATGACCTGCAAGCCGACATTGCCCTTCAGGGTGACGGTGTCGGAGATGTCATGATCGATCGCCGCGGCCACAATGACGCCGTCAGGACCTTTTCGGTCGACGCCCCAGTACTTGCCCGCGAGGTACGGAGCGACTCCGGGTCACCGTAAACGATCGGGGCGAAGTACGTGGCCAGAACCCCATATACGTCCACGGCAAGCGCCTCGCCGGCGTCCGCATAACTCAGGTTCGTAGGGCTCAGCAGGTACTGGGGATCGATCACGTGGGCCAATCCGTCGATGGTGCTGAGGCCTGACTCGGGCGACTGCTTGTCCTTGGTACGGTCGCTGTAATTGACGCCGAAGGACGTGCTCGTGAACCAGCCGAATTCCGCCGTACGAGTCGCATCCACGCGCAGAAGGAAGTCGACTCATCCGCAACGTGGGGCTTCTTGGTGTAACCCGATCCATAGATCGTCGGTCCAACCACCACCTGTGTCGGGTCGGCGTAGTCCAGCAGGAACGAGAGGGACGGCATCGGGATGATTGCGACGCAGCGCGAACGTGCCGGTGTCGAAGACCAGGTCGGGTCCAACTGCGCGTTGATTTCGGGCTGGAGCTGGTCGCGCGTGGCCCTCGAATAGCTGAGGTCCGCGACCATCGACCATTCGTCGTTCAGCTGGAACTCGTTGCGCGAGCCTCCCGCGACATACCTCTTCGTCCTTGGTCGTGAACAGGAAGTTCCGCGCCAGCGGCGGTCACGACATTCAGGGTGCCGGCGACGACCGTGTCGTTCTCGATCGTCGTGCGCCGAGAAACCAGATCGACCGTACCGTCCGGGGGAACGGGCCATCGCAGCATGGCGCCGGATAGCCGCCCAGGTTGACCTCCAGGCTGCGCGCATTGTCCGTCTGGTCCATCGTCGAGTAGTACACGTCGATGATGCCGGTGTAGGTGTCGCTAGGCTCGAACTGCAGCGTCGCCATGAACCCGTCGCGGACGGTCGAACCCATGTCCGCGCGGACCTTCATGCCGTTGGTCACGAAGTCGCCGGGCGCCACGCCCGGATTTTGCGAGCAGGTGCCCACGCCGCCGGGCAGGTTCCGCGCGCCGCCGCCACCTGAGGCGTTCCACGGCTCATAGGTGCCGAAGCCCTTGGTCGCCATCGGGGAATCGAGGTGCGCGTAGCCGAAGGCAAAGCCGACCCTGCCGTCCGCGAACTGGTCGATGAAGGAGAAGCTCGCCCGGTAGCCGTTTTCGTCCGAGTCGGCGTCGAGATTGTCGTTCGAATTCTGCTCACCACGGAAATTCAATGCCACTGCGCGGCGGCCGTATTGCAGCGGCCGGACTGTACGCAGGTCGATGGTGCCGGCGAGACCCTGGCCGATCAGCTGCGAATCCGGCGTCTTGAAGACGACCACCGCGCTCATGAGCTCGGAGGGATACTGGTCGTATTCGATGCTGCGGTTGTCGCCGGTGCTGACTTGCTCGCGGCCATTCATCAGCGTAGTGGTGAAACCGGGATCGGTGCCGCGCAGGCTGATCGCGGAAGCACGACCCTCCGCGCGTTGCGAGGTAAGCCCGGGCAGCCGCGAAATCGATTCGGCGATGCTGGTATCCGGCAGCTTGCCGATGTCCTCGGCGGAAACGGCCTCGACGATGCTGCCTGATTCGCGCTTGACCGCGATCGCCTGCTCGATGCCGACCCGAATGCCGGAAACAACAACTTCCCCGAGCTGAGTAGTATTGCCAGTCTGGTCCTGAGCCCCGGCGCTCGCCGATGCAGCCAGGGCCGCGGTGATCGCGATGGACAGGATGCCGCGACGGCTGAGTCTGAGGTGGCGGCTTCATGACCTGTAAGGACGGCACTCGTCCGATGCTGAGAACTGCCCATTTTTTCCCCCTGGAAGAACGCGGATCTCAACCTCGGGATGATGTTAGGGAGCGCCCGTTGTGGCCGCAATACACTGCATACGTATACATGCGGCCATACGGGATAACGGCCGCGCATGCACCGCCGCCATCTGTGGTTTTTCTTTACTCTGGCCGGGGCCTGTGGCGCCGCCGCCGGCGCCGATCCGGTCGCGAGCGTGTCGTCGCCGGGCGGCACGCTGACGGTGACATCACGCTGAACGGCGAAGGCCGACCCGGCTACGCGATCGACCGGCGAGGCAAGCGCATGATCGAGGAATCCCGGCTCGGCTTCCTGCTGACCGATGCGCCAAAGCTCGAGCGCAATTTCGCGCTGGCGAGCCAGCAGCACGCGCAGCGTCGACGAGACCTGGGAGCAGCCCTGGGGCGAACGACGCTATCGTGCGCAACCGTATTCAATGAGTTGCGGGTGCATCTCAGGGAAACGACGCCGCTGGCGCGCGCATCTCGAGGTCGTATTCCGCGTCTACGACGACGGCGTCGGCTTCCGCTACGAATTCCCGCGACCAGCCGCAGCTCAGGCAGGTGAACATCGCCGACGAGCTGACGGAGTTCGCCGTGGTCGAACCCGCGACGGCCTGGTGGATACCCGGCGGCGAGTGGAACCGCTACGAATATCTCTACTGACCGGACGCCGCTCGCCGAACTCGGGACAGGCCCACACGCCGGTGACGATGCGGTCGGCGGACGGCTGCACATCGCGATTCACGAGGCGGCGCTGGTCGACTACGCCTCGATGTGGCTGCGCCGGGTCGCGGGCCAGCGGCTCAAGGCGACGCTCTCCCCGTCGGCGGACGGCGCGCGCGTGCAGCGCACGGCGCCCTTCACGACGCCCTGGCGCACGCTTGCAGATCGCCGACAACGCCGCCGGGCTCTACATGTCCGACTTGATCCTGAACCTCAACGAGCCGAACGCGCTCGGCGACGTCTCCTGGGTCAACCCGTTCAAGTACGTCGGCATCTGGTGGAGCATGCACCTCGGCACCGAGACCTGGGCCTCGGGCCCGCGACATGGCGCGACGACCGCCAATGCCAAGCGCTACATCGACTTCGCGGCGGAGAACGGCTTCCGGGGCGTGCTGGTCGAGGGCTGGAACAAGGGCTGGGACGGCGACTGGTTCGCCGACGGCAGCGCATTCAGCTTCACCGAACCGTATCCGGACTTCGACCTCGCCGCGGTCGCCGCCTACGCCCGCGAGCGCGGCGTGCGCCTCGATCGGCCATCACGAAACGTCCGCGTTTCATCGCGCACTACGAGGATCAGCTGGAAGCGGCGCTGGATCTGTACGCGCGACTCGGCGTCGACGCGGTCAAGACCGGCTACGTCGCGGACGCGGGCGGCGTCAAGGCCGCGCGGCGCGACGGCGTCGATCCGTTACGAATGGCACGACGGCCAGGTCATGTCGCGGCATCACCTCAAGGTCGTGACCGAGGCCGCGAAGCGTCACATCACGGTGGACGCGCACGAGCCGATAAAGGACACCGGCCTCCGGCGCACCTATCCGAACTGGGTGCGCGCGAGGGCGCACGCGGCATGGAATACAACGCCTGGGGCGATCCGCCAAACCCGCCCGAACACGAGGCCAATCTCGTGTTCACGCGCATGCTGGCTGGCCCGATGGACTTCACGCCCGGCGTGCTGAGCCTGACCGGCCGCGGCGGCCAGCCGATCCAGTCGACGCTCGCCAAGCAGCTGGCAACTATATGTCGTCATCTACAGTCCGATCCAGATGGCGGCCGACCTGCCGGAGAACTACGCGAAGACTGCCGGGGCCATTCCAGTTCATCCGCGACGTGCCCGTGGACTGGGCGGACACGCGCGTGTTGAACGGCGAAGTCGGCGACTACGCCACGATCGCGCGCAAGGACCGCCGCAGCGACGACTGGTACCTCGGCAGCGTCACCGACGAGACAGGCGCGGCAGGCTGAGGGTCACGCTCGATTTCCTCGATCCCGGCCGCGAGCTATGCGGCGCGGGTCTATCGCGACGGCAGACGACGCGGACTGGGAGACGCAACCCCCACTCGATCGCGATCGAGACCAGGACGCTGCGCCACGGCGACGTCGTGGGAGATCGACACTCGCGCCGGCGGCGGACAGGCGATCCGCTTCGTCGCCGCGCGCGCGCAATGACCGCGCGATCGAGCCGCACGATCTCGCGATGGTCGCCGATATCGGCGGCACCAATGCGCGTTTCGCCCTGACCGACGACCGCGCGGGACGCGCCGCCGCTGTCTGCACCAGACGATCGCTGCCCTGCGCCGGATTTGCGAGCCTGCAGCATGCGGCAGAACACTTCCTCGACGACCGTCGGCGCGCGAAGCCCGAGCGCGCGGCGATTGCGGTCGCTTCGCCGGGCGATGGCGACGAGATCCGGCTGACCAATCGGGCCTGGTCGTTCAGCCGTGCGCGAATCCGCAGAAGAGCCTGGGCCTCGCATGCGCTCGACGTGCTGAACGACTTCGGTGCCGTCGCCTGGGCGGTGCCGGCGCTCGACGCCGGCCGATGTCGAGACCTTGCACGGTGCGCATGACGCGCCGTTCAGCGGTCCCGTCACGGTGCTCGGACCGGGCACCGGCCTCGGCGTCGCAGCTCGCTGACCGGCGATGCGAGCGCGGCTGGAATGTCGTTGAAACCGAGGGCGGCCACGTCAGCTTTGCGCCGCTCGGCGACGAGGAAAAGCAGATTGCGCAGCTGGCTCGATGCAGCGTTTCGACCGCGTCTCGAACGAGCGGCTGCTCAGCGGTGCGCGGCTTGTCGCATATCGACGCCGCGCTGGCATCGGGCGGCAACATTTCGCCGGCGCTCGATCAGCGCGCGACATTCCGCGATCCGGGGGCGATCGTCGATGCCGCGCTCGGCGGCCATGATCTCATCGCGCGCCGCGCCCTCGCCCGGTTCTGCGCCGTGCTCGGCAGCGTCGCCGGAGACGCGGCGCTGATCCATGGCGCGCGCACGGTCATGATCGCGGGCGGCATCGTGCCGCGTTTCGTCCCGTTCCTTCGCAGCAGCGCGTTTCGCGAGCGCTTTCTTGCCAAGGGACGCATGGCGACCTACCTCGAGACGGTGACGATCGGAGTCATCACGCATGCAGCGCCCGGACTGCTCGGCGCTGCGATGTACCTGCGCACCAGCGCGCAGCGCGAGCGCGCCTGATCAGGACATCGGGCGGATCTCGTAGCAGTGATGCACGCGCCCGTCCCGCGCGAAATCCTGCGGAATCGTGCGCGCCGTGATGTCCGTGACAGCCAGGTCCGCGAGCCCGTCCGTTTCCAGCTTGAACTTCCGGAAATTGGTCGAGAACAAGAGCAGCCCGCCCGGTGCGAGCCGCACGAGCGCCGAGCGGATCAGCGCGACATGGTCGCGCTGCACGTCGAACTCGCGCTGCATGCGCTTGGAGTTCGAGAAGGTCGGCGGGTCGAGAAAGATCAGGTCGTAGCGCCCTCCGTCGTCCTCGGCGAGCCACTGCAGGCAGTCGACCTGCACGAACCGGTGCGCCTCGCCGCGATAGCCGTTGATCTCGAGGTTGCTTTTTGCCCAGTCGAGATAGGTGCGCGACATGTCGATGGAGGTCGTCGTCCGCGCCAGGCCTGCCGCCGCATGAACCGAGGCCGTGCCCGTGTAGCAGAAGAGGTTCAGGAACCGCTTTCCCTTCGCTGCATCGCGGATGCGCGAGCGCGTGAGGCGATGATCGAGGAATAGCCCGGTATCCAGGTAATCGGTAAAGTTCACGAGGAACTTGAGCCCTGCCTCCTCGACGACCACGCGTTCGCGGCTGTCGTCCAGCGCTTCGTACTGCTGGCTTCCCTTTTGCGCCCGCCGCGTTCGCCAGTAGATGGCCTCCATCGGCAATCCGGTCACCTCGGGAATCATCGAGAGCGCTTCTTCGCGCCGCGCCTTCGCCTTTGCGCGATCGACCGTCGCGGGTGGCGCATATTCCTGCACGTACAGCCAGCGCCCGGCCGTTCCCTGCGGATCTGCCTGGTACAGGTCGATCGCGAATGCGTACTCGGGCATGTCGGCGTCGTAGAGGCGATAACAGGAGACTGCTTCCCTGCGTGCCCAACGCGACAACAACTTCAGGTTCTTGCGCAGCCGGTTGCCGAACATCGCAGCGCCGGGTCGCGCACGCGCGGCCTCGGCATCGATCGGGGGCGGCCGGCCCGGCTCGCGCGGCCGGTCGAACTCCGCCGACTCGATGCGGATGCGCAGCAGGCGGCATTCGATCGGGCCGTTCATCATCTTGTGCGTGCGCCGCGCATTGATCCCGAGTTCGAGTCCGAGCGCCGGGTTGCCAGTGAAGACGGCGGCCTCCCAGCCGAGATATCCCGTGCGCAGCCGCTCGCCGAGCAGCGCATACAGTTCGCGCAATGCATCGGCCTCACCGAGTCGCTCGCCGTAGGGCGGATTGACTGCGATCAGGCCGGAGGGCGCCGGCGCCGCGGGGAGTGCTGCGAGTTCACAGCGATGGAAATGCAGGTGCCCGCCCAGGCCCGCGTGTGCGGCATTGGCTTCCGCATCGCGCAGCACCATCGGATCGCGGTCGTAGCCGCGGATTCGTCCCGCGGCCAGGCGATGCGTCGTGCGGCGCGCCAGCGCCTCGGCGCGGAGGTCCGCCCACAGCGCGGCATCGTGCTGCCGCCAGCGTTCGAAGCCGAATCTCGCCCGCGTGAGCCCGGGCGCGATCCCGGCGGCGATCAGCGCGGCCTCGATCGGCAGCGTGCCGGAGCCGCACAGCGGATCGACGAAGAATCCGCCCGCCTCCGCGAGCGCCGGCCAGCCGGCACGCAGCAGGATCGCCGCCGCCAGATTTTCCTTGAGAGGCGCTGCGCCCTGGCCGCCGCGATAGCCGCGCCGGTGCAGGCTGTCGCCAGAAAGATCGACCGCGACAAATGCGCTGCCACGCGCGACATGCACGTTCACGCGCAATGCCGGCGCCACGCGATCCACCGACGGGCGCTCGCCTGTCTTCTCGCGAAACTGGTCCACGATCGCGTCCTTGACCCGGAGCGCGCCGAACTGGGAGTTGTCGATGCCGGTCACGCTGCCGGAGAAATCGACTGCGAGCGTGTCCGACTCGCCCATGTGCGCCGACCAGTCCACGCCACGGATGCCCTCATACAAATCGTCCGCGCTCGAGGCCGGCGTTTCCGCGACCTGCCACAGCACGCGCAGTCCGACGCGCGACCAGAGGCAGACGCCATAGGCCTCACGGAGCGTCGCCGTGCCCTCGACGCCGCCGAAGGCCTCGCGCGCGTCATCGACCCCGAGCGCCTGCAGTTCGGCCGCAAGCAGGTCCGCGGTTCCGGGCGCCGCGGTCACGAAAAGTGATCCCTTGTTCACCGATTCAGGCATGGTCAGTACAATAACAGCGCCTGCACGGGGGAGTATTCATGAAGCCGCTTTCGGGATCAGCCGGCGCGTCTGCGGCGCTCCTGGCAATGGCGCTCTTCTTCAGCGCCGCTGCTCAAGCGCTCGTTTACGAGGGCGGCGTGACGCATGAGGAAATGCGAAAGCTCCTGATCGAGGCAGGATTCCAGGCGGTGACCGTGGAGACTCAGCCGTCGGACAAGGGCGAAGTGCCCGAACTGGTCGTCATGGGCGGCCCCACGCGCTGGCATGTGCAATTCATGGCCTGCAAGGATGGCCGCTGCGCCGACCTGCGGCTCAGCGTGGGTTTCGACATCAAGACGGCCCTTGCCCCGGCGATCGTCACCGAAATGAATGAAGCCATGCTCGGGTGGATCAGCGGCAACGTCTACATCGACGACGAGGGCGACCCGATCCTCCAGGCGGACGTCAACACCGACGGCGTCAGCGGCAACAACATCAATTACTCGGCGAAGGTGTTCGACGCGATGGCGCGCTGCATGTCGGTGAAGGTCGATTTCGACGATTCAGCCGCAGCTTGTGCCGACCTGGACCGGCGATTCTCCGGGTTTGCGGACCAGGTCGTCGCTGCCGACGATTCGAGCCACGTGGTATTCGCACTGTCGCTCGACGAGCTGCGCAGGATCCTGCGCAACAGCGGCTTCGATCCCTCGGAGGGAACTGCAGACTCCGGCATTGTCTCGCTGCGGGTGAAGAAGGACGGAATCGTCTGGACCGCGGCGATCCCGAAAGGCACCGCCGATCAGATCAATGGTTCATTGATGCTGCTCACGGCCTGCACGACCTGTTCCAGCGAAGGCGGCCGGCGCGCCAATGCCTACAATTCAGAACGACGCTGGTTGACGGCCGTGCAGCAGGAAGGCGTCGTTGTGGGCACGATGATGATCCCGTTGTCCGGCGGCGTCACCGAATCGTCGATCGGGATGATGATCCGGTCGTTTCACGGCTGGGCCGTGAACTTCGAGAGCGAAATGCCGAAGTGAACGAGCTCGGCCCCGCGCAGGGGCCGCTCTAGATAGCCCAGAAGGATCCGGTAAATATCCGGGTCGAATTTTTCCGGGCGGCGTTGGAACCTTTCGGATTCAACGCCGCCCTGTGCCGTACCCAGGTAGCACCAGCGATCGAAGACCTGGACCTCCTCGGCGCCGCTCCAGTCGCGCTCGCGGATGCCGATCGGGCCCTCGAACGGCCAGTCGCGGCGTTTCAGGCGCGAGAAAGCGAGGCGAACGCGGATCGCGTGCACGAGCGCTGGCTCCTTGCCGATGCAGGCGCCGCGGCAACGGCCGAGTTGAAAGGCGACGCAGGAGCCCTCTCCCGCTTCCAGACCCATTTGTTTCGCACAGAGTTCCTGGTCGCGGACGATGCCGGTGAGCGCGCGATCGGCGTCGCCGCGGCTGCGGAACATGCCATGGGTTTCGCCGGAATCCGCGTGCGGATCCAGTTCCTCGATGCTCGCGCGTGGATTGTGCACATCATTGCCGAGGCGGATGGTCCATAGGGTCGGACTCTCGCGGAGCCGCCGGTTCAGCAGCGGCCGCCGTTCCTTGATCATGCGCGCCTCGGTGACGAGAGCGCCGAACTCGCCGGCCGTCGAGATCCATTCGATGCGCCGCACCAGGCGCGAGAGTTCCATCGCCCGGCGTGAGCGCTGGTCCGCGGCGAAATGCGCGAGCACCCGCGACTGGATGTTCTTCGCCTTGCCGACGTAGAGCAGTGCGTCGCCTTCCCCGTGGAATAGATAGACGCCGGGACCCTCGGGCAGTTCGTCCACGAGGCCCGCGTCGAGCTGCGGCGGCAGCTTCGGCGCCTGCATCAGCTGGGCGACGATCGCATCGAGCTCGACCGCCGGCCGGCGCTCGCCTGCGATGCGCAGCAGTTCCGCGAGCACCTGCGCATCGCCGAGCGCGCGGTGGCGCGCCGTGCATTCGATGCCGTAGCGCGCCATGACCGCGTCGAGGTTGTGGCCACGTTCGCCCGGCGTCAGCGCGCGGGAGAGCCTCACGGTGCAGAGCACCGGCGCGCGGAAGCGCCGGCCGAGCCGCCGGAATTCGCCGCGCAGGAACCCGTAGTCGAAGCGCGCGTTGTGGGCGACGAACAGCCGCCCTTCAAGACGCTTCAGGATTTCATCGCTGACTTCCGCGAACGGCGGTGCATCGGCCACCATTGCCTCGGTGATGCCGGTGAACTGCTGGATGGCGTACGGGATGCGCACGCCGGGGTTGATGAGCGTCGAGTATTCCTCGACGACGCGGCCGCCGGACATCAGGACGATGCCCGCCTCCATGACCCGGTCGCGCAAGGCATTGCCGCCCGTCGTCTCGAGGTCCACGCAGGCGACCTCGCCCGCGAGCGGAGCGTCAATCGGCGGCACCGTCCATCGTCAGGAGCGGGCCGTACAGATCGGGCCGCCGGTCGCGGAACACACCCCAGGCGTGGCGATAGCGGCGGATCTCCTCGAGATCGAAGGTCGCCGTCAGCACCTGCTCGCTGTGATCGTCGGCCTGGGCGACGACTTCGCCCGTGTGGTCGGCGATGAATGAATGGCCGTAGAAGGTCATCTCGACCTTCTCGCCGCGCTCCTTGCCGATGCGGTTCGAGGCCACGAGCGGCATCACGTTCGCCGCCGCATGACCCTGCATCGTGCGCTGCCAGTGCCAGCGCGAATCGAGCGTGGCGTCCTGCGGCTCGGAGCCGATCGCCGTCGGGTACAGCAGGATCTCTGCGCCCAGCAACGCCATCGCGCGCGCGGCCTCCGGGAACCACTGGTCCCAGCAGACCGCGACGCCGAGCGTCCCGAAGCGGGTCGGCCAGACCTTGAAACCGGTGTCGCCGGGCGAGAAGTAGAATTTCTCGTGGTAACCGGGGCTCTCCGGGATGTGCGACTTGCGGTAGATCCCGAGCAGGCTGCCGTCGGCGTCCAGCATGGCGAGCGTGTTGAAGTAGGCGTTTTGTGCGCGCTCGAACACCGACACCGGCAGCACGACCTTCAGTTCAGCCGCGACCTTCGAGAGACGCGCGATCGCCGGGTTCTCCGCGATCGGCGTCGCGAGCTCGAAGTGCTTCGCGAGATGGTCCTTGCAGAAATACGGTGTTTCGAACAGCTCCTGGATCAGGATCACGTTCGCGCCCTTGCCTGCCGCGTCGCGGATCAGCCGCTCGGCATTCGCAATGTTGGCCATGCGGTCCCAGCCGCAGGCCATCTGCGTCGCTGCGACCGTGACCTTCATGACAGGTCGATCCAGGTCGTCTTGAGTTCGGTGTACTTGTGCATCGAGTGCAGCGACTTGTCGCGACCGTTGCCGGACTGCTTGAAGCCGCCGAATGGCACGGTGATGTCGTCCCCGTCGTAGCAGTTCACGTACACCGTGCCCGAGCGCAGTGCACTTGGCGACCCGGTGCGCGGTCGTGATGTCGCGCGTCCAGACCGCGGCGGCGAGGCCGTACATGACGTCATTCGCCATCTTGACGGCATCGGCCATGTTCTTGAAGGTGAGCGCCGACAGCACCGGCCCGAATACCTCCTCGCGCGCGATCCGCATGTCCATCGTGACGCCGTCGAACACCGTCGGCTCGATGTAGAAGCCGCCGGATTCCTCGCGCACGCGCTGGCCGCCCGAGCGCAGGTTCGCGCCGCCCTTGCGGCCGGACTCGATGTAGCCTAGCACCGTGTTCATCTGCGCCTGGTCCACGATCGCGCCGAGCTTGGTCGCGGGATCGAGCGGATCGCCCGGCGCCATCGCCTTGCCGATCTCGATGATCCTGTCGAGCATCTGGTCCCTGACCGACTCGTGCACCAGCAGACGCGAGGCCGCCGAGCACATCTCGCCCTGGTTGAAGAAGATGCCGATGGCCGCCGCCTTCGCGGCCCGTTCGACGTCGGCGACGTCCGCCATCACGATATTGGGCGACTTGCCGCCGCATTCGAGCCAGACGCGCTTCATGTTGGAGCGCCCGGCGTACTCGAGCATGCGCCGGCCGATGCGCGTCGAGCCGGTGAAGGCGATGCAGTCCACGTCCATGTGCAGCGCCAGCGCCTCGCCCGCCGTGTGGCCGAATCCCGGCACGACGTTGAAAACGCCCTCCGGCAGGCCGGCCTCGACCGCGATCTCGGCGATGCGCAGCGCCGTCAGGGGCGACTTCTCGGAGGGCTTCAGAATTACCGAGTTGCCGGTCGCGAGCGCCGGGCCGAGCTTCCAGCAGGCCATCAGCAGCGGAAAATTCCAGGGCACGATCGCGCCCACGACACCGATCGGTTCGCGCGTGATGAGTCCCAGCGCGTCGTGCGGCGTCGGCGCGATCTCGTCGTAGACCTTGTCCACCGCCTCCGCGTACCAGGCGATGCAGCGCGCGGCGCCCGGGATGTCGATCTTGAGTGAGTCCGAGATCGGTTTGCCCATGTCGAGCGTCTCGGTCAGCGCCAGTTCCTCGCGATGCTTGCGGATCAGCTCCGAGAATCGCAGCAGCACTTTCTTGCGCGACGCAGGCGCCATGCGCGACCAGTGGCCCTCGTCGAAAGCGCGGCGCGCACTCGTGACCGCGACTTCCACGTCGCGCTGGCCGCAGGCCGCGACCTGCGCGATGGACTTGCCGGTCGCCGGATTGATGCAGACGAAGGTCTCGCCGGACGCCGCCGGCCGGTACTTGCCGTCGATGAACGCCTCCGTCCGGAACTGCATCGTCGAGGCGCGATCGCGCCAGTTCGTCGTCTTTGCTTCGCGTTTCAAGGAATGACCACTCCGTATCAAAGCGTCGGTGGCGTCGCGGCGCTGATGATCTCACAGCGCTCGCGCCCGCGATTGCGGAATCTGTGCGGCAGCGCACTCGAGAAGTAGTACGCATCGCCGGGGCCCAGCACCTGGGTCTGGCCGCCGACCGTAATCTCGATGCGCCCGCTGACGACGACGCCGCCCTCCTCGCCGGCGTGGCTCAGCATCTCGGAGCCGGTGTCCGCGCCCGGCGCGTACACCTCGTGCAGCACGGCCATGCGCCGCCCCGGGCGGTGGGCCGCGATGAGCCGCAGCGAGACGTCGCCCTCGCCCAGCTCGACGAGCTCGCGGGCGGCATAGAAGATCTGCGGCGTCGCGGACGGGTCCATCGTGAAGAATTCGGCGAGCTGCATCGGGAGGCCGTCGAGCACCTTCTTCAGCGATGCGACCGAGGGGCTGACCCGGCCCTGCTCGATCAGCGAGATCATGCCGTTCGTCACGCCGGCACGCTTGGCGAGCTCGCGTTGCGAGAGCCCGTGCATCAGGCGCACCGCCTTCAGCCGGGCGCTGACGTCATTGGCCATCGCTTGCGCCTTGCATGTCTATGATATTAAACAGAACTTGCGTAATATCGCCCTTGCATGCGATGAGTGTCAATTATCCTTATCACCCCGGGCCCCGGAGCTGACGAACATGACTTCCCCGTTGCCAAAGCGCGCCTCGCTCGAAGCCTTCTGGATGCCATTCACGGCCAACCGGCAGTTCAAGTCGGCGCCGCGCATGCTCGCGCGCGCCGAGGGCATGCATTACTGGACGCCGGACGGCCGGCAGATCCTCGACGGCTGCGCGGGACTCTGGTGCGTCAATGCCGGTCACGGGCGGCGCGAGATCACCGAGGCGGTCGCCAGGCAAATCGCGGAGATGGACTACGCGCCGCCATTCCAGATGGGTCACCCATTGGCTTTCGAGCTCGCGAACGCGCTGGTCGAGATTGCACCCAAGGGCATCGATCACGTGTTCTTCACGAATTCGGGTTCGGAGTCGGTGGACACGGCGCTCAAGATCGCGATCGCCTGGCACCGCGTGCGCGGCGACGCGGCGCGCACCCGACTGATCGGGCGTGAGCGCGGTTACCACGGCGTCGGATTCGGCGGCATCTCGGTCGGCGGCATGGTCAACAACCGCAAGTACTTCGGCGCGCTGCTGCCGGGCGTCGATCACATCCGCCACACGCACGACTACGCGCGCAATGCGTATTCACGCGGCCTGCCGGTGCACGGCGCCGAATTCGCGGACGATCTGGAGCGCCTCGTTGCATTACACGACGCCTCGACGATCGCGGCCGTCATCGTCGAGCCGATCGCGGGTTCGACCGGCGTGCTTCTGCCGCCGCGTGGCTATCTCGAGCGGCTGCGCGAGATCTGCACGAAGCACGGCATACTCCTGATCTTCGACGAGGTCATCACCGGCTTCGGGCGCACCGGATCGGCATTCGCGGCCCAGGAATTCGGCGTCGTTCCGGACATGATGACCTGCGCGAAGGGACTCACCAATGGCGCAATACCGATGGGCGCGGTGTTGGTGCGCCGCGAAATCTACGACGCCTTCATGACCGGCCCGGAACAGGCGATCGAACTCTTCCACGGCTACACCTATTCGGCGCACCCGGTCGCCTGTGCGGCAGGCCTCGCGACGCAAAAGCTCTATCGCGACGGCCTATTCGCCGGGGCGCGCGAGATGTCGCCGTACTGGGAAAATGCCGTTCATTCGCTGAAGGGGCGCCGGCATGTCGTGGATCTGCGCTGCTACGGCCTCGTCGCCGGCATCGAACTCGAGCCGCGCGCTGGTGCAGCGGGCGCGCGCGGCTATGAGGCGCTGGTCGCGGCCTTCGAGAAGGGATTGTTGATGCGCACGACCGGCGACACGATCGCGCTGTCACCGCCGCTGATCATCGAGCGCGCGCAGGTGGACCGGATCTTCGAAACGATAGCCGCCGTCATCGACGGCCTGGCATGAAAAAGCCTGGCCGCCTTGCGGCGGCCAGGCTGTTCGAACATCTTTCGAGAAAGCCCCGAGCTTACTCTTTGCCCCACGGGAACGTGGTCGAGACGCTCAATACGACCTTCGACTCGCTGGTGAATACGTCATCCGGCGTTCCGTCCGTCACCTCGAGATCGCTTCCGTCGATGAACTTCAGCGCCATGTTGAAATTGCCGAACGCACGGCTCACACCGATCGAATAGTCGAGATAGGAGTCCGAACTCCAGTAATCGCCGTCGCTGTATCCGGCGTGAACCAGCAGGCTGAAGTCCTTCGGAAGCGGGGCCGTGATGTTGCCCTCGATGTAGTAGGCGCTCTCGTTGGAATTGGCGAAGTCATCCGCGTACCAGAATTTCCCCTTGAACATCTTGTACGACATGCTGGCGTAGACTTCCATGAAGTCGATGTTGAAGTTCGTGCCCGGGTACGTGTAGTCGATCAGGCCAACGTCCCAGCCGATGCCGTCTTCGGCGCCGCCCGCAAAGCCAAGGTAGTAATCAACTTCGATGTCTTCGCCGCAGCAATTGCCGAAATCGACATTGCTGGCCCAGGCGCCGATGTAGAAGCCGCTGCTGTGGGCATAGTCGATGCTGCCCTGCAAGGCGGGATCCAGGGCTGTCTGGGTAATGCCACGGAAATCGTAATCACTTGTCGCCGTGACCGTGCCACTCACCTGCGCCTGGGCCGCCCCAGTCGCCAGCAGCAGAACTGCAGCCAATGCTGTCATGACTCGCATGAGCAACTCCTGATGTATGGAAGCCGAGGGGACTTCCTTCCGTTGCGTCGGCGCATCATATCGTGGTCACGCGGGCTTAGCGACCTCGAAGATCGCATAGCGCTTGCGCGCCGGTTCGACCGTCTCCCAGGTACCGTTGAACCCGGCCGGAATGACCCAGGCATCGCCGGCATTGAACTGCCAGCGCTTCCCTTCCGCTGAGGTCAGCACGACGCGCCCCTCGAGCAGATGGCAGAACTCGTGCTCGGTGTACTCGACCTGCCACTTGCCCACATTGCTGGCCCAGGTCCCGGCGAAAAACTGCTTCGTGGGGTCCTCGTAGTAGTTGCGGACGTAGGTCTTGGGCTCGCCCTTCAGGACGCGTTCCGGCGCCGGCGACGCCTCCTGGGCCTTCATGTTGCGGCGGAAATCCACGATTGCGGGTGTCGTCATGGGCCCTCCAGGGCGGCCGCGCGATCGGCCACGGCATCAGCCGATGGTACGATAAAATGCGGGAAAGCCTGGAGGTCAGCGTGAAAAACAACGAATCCCTGGTCGCCCGCCGCAATGCGGCGGTTGCGCGTGGCGTCGCGATGGCGCAGCCGGTCTTCATCGAGCGCGCGGAGAATGCGCTCCTGTGGGACGCGGACGGCAACCGCTACGTGGACTTTGCCGGCGGCATCGCCGTGCTGAACACGGGCCATCGCCATCCGCGCGTGATCGAAGCCGTGCGCGCGCAGCTCGAGAAGGTCACGCACACCTGCTTCCAGGTGACCGGCTACGAGCCCTATGTCGCGCTCTGCGAGCGGCTGAACAAGCTCGCGCCCGGCGCCGGACCGCACAAGACGCTCCTGATGACGACCGGCGCCGAAGCGGTCGAGAACGCGGTCAAGATTGCGCGCGTTCACACCGGGCGCTCGGGCGTGATCTCGTTCGCCGGCAGTTTTCACGGCCGCACGATGTTGTCGCTGGCGCTGACCGGCAAGGTCGAGCCGTACAAGGCCGGCTTCGGGCCGCTGCCCGGCGAGATCTATCACGCGCCCTTCCCGAATGCGCTGCACGGCGTGTCGGTGGACGATTCGCTGGACGCCATCGCGATGATCTTCAAGTGCGACATCGAGCCCACGCGCGTCGCGGCGATCATGTTCGAGCCGGTGCAGGGCGAAGGCGGCTTCTACGTTGCGCCGAAGGAATTCGTCCAGCGCCTGCGCGAGCTCTGCGACCGGCATGGCATCGTGCTGATCGCCGACGAGATCCAGTGCGGCGCCGGCCGCACCGGGCGCATGTTCGCGATGGAGCACTATGGAATCGCAGCGGACATCTCGACGCTCGCCAAGTCGCTCGCTGGCGGCTTCCCGCTCTCCGCGGTCGTCGGCCGCGCCGAGGTGATGGATGCCTGCGGCCCCGGCGGGCTCGGCGGCACCTATGCCGGCAATGCGGTCGCCTGCGCCGCGGCGCTCGCGGTGCTCGACGTGTTTGAGCAGGAGCAGATCTTCGCGCGCGCGATCAAGCTGGGCGCGCGGTTGACGGCGCGGCTCAAGAAGCTCGCCGCGCGCCATCCGTCCATCGCCGAGGTGCGTGGCCTGGGCGCGATGGTGGCATTCGAATTGTGCGAGGGCGGCGACCCGTCAAAGCCGGCGGTCGACCTGACGAAGGCGCTGACGAAGCGCGCCCGCGAGCTCGGGCTGATCCTGCTGTCCTGCGGGCTTTACGGCAACGTGATCCGCATCCTCGTGCCGATCACGGCCGAGGACGCCGTCGTGGACGAGGGCCTCGGCATCCTGGAACGAGCCCTCGACGAGCTCGAAATGGTGGCTAGGGAGAGAATCGAACTCTCGACCCCGGGGTTATGAATCCCGTGCTCTAACCAGCTGAGCTACCTAGCCACGCGGTGGGAAGGTACCCCGGGGAGGCGGGATTGTCGGGAGCGTGCCGGTAGCTGTCAAGGCTCCTGTCAGGCCGCTTTCTTTTTTGCGATGTAGTCGTCCACCAGTTCCTCGAGGATCGACAGCGGTATCGCGCCGTTCTTCAGCACCACGTCGTGGAAGTCGCGGATGTCGAACTTGTCGCCGAGTTCGGCCCTGGCATGCTCGCGTAGCTCCAGGATCTTCAGCATGCCGATCTTGTACGAGAGCGCCTGGGCCGGGTTGTCGATGTAACGCTCGACTTCCTTGGTCGCTTCCTCGGGCGTCATCGGATTGTTGGCGAGCATGTAGTCGATCATCTGCTCGCGGGTCCAGTGCTTGGCATGCGCGCCAGTGTCCACGACGAGCCGCGCGGCGCGCAGCATCTCGTTCTGCAGCCGGCCGAAATCCTGCATCGGATCGGTGAACCGGCCCTGTTCCTTGCCCAGGCGCTCGGCATAAAGTCCCCAGCCCTCGATGTAGGCGCCGAAGAACGCGAACTTCTGGAACATCGGTACGCCGGTCAGTTCCTGCTGGATCGCGATCTGGAAGTGATGACCCGGCGCGCCTTCGTGATAGGCGACCGTCTGCATCTCGTGCTTCTGGCGCGTCGCCATGTCACGGAGATTGACGTAGTAGTAACCGGGACGGCTGCCGTCGGGCGCCGGCTGGTTGTAGAACGCGATCGGCGCGGTCTCCTCGCGCCAGGGCTCGACGCGCCGCACTTCGAGCGGCGCCTTCGGAAGGATGTTGAAGTACTTGCCGACGTCCGCATAGACGGCGTCGATGTAGGCCTTCGACTGGTCGAGATAGGCCTGGCGCCCCTCGTCCGTGTTCGGATAGAAGTTCGCCGGGTCCGTGCGCAGGTGCTTGAAGAAAGCCGGCAGGTCGCCCTTGAAGCCGATCTCTTTCATGATCGTCTGCATCTCGCCACGGATGCGCTTCACTTCCGAGAGCCCGATGTTGTGGATCTCGTCGGCGGTGAGCTTGGGGTCGCTGGTCCAGAAATCGATCTGCACCTTGTAGAAGTCATCGCCATCCGGCAGCTTCCAGACGCCATTCGGGCCCGGCGACTTGCTGCGCAGGCTCTCGATGCGGGCCAGGTAGGCGTTGACGCCCCTGCTGAACGGGCCCTTCAGCGCCGCGATGCCGGCGTCCATCAGCCGCTGCTTCTCGGTGTCCGCAATCTCGAGCTTGCCGACCTTGGCGCGGAAATCGGCAAGGATCGCCGAGTCCTCGGTGCTGCCGTCGAATGGCGCACCCTTCAGCACGTTGCGGCCGTCCTGCAACACCGGGTCGAACGCGAACGAAGTCGGCACGATGCCGCGATCGGCCGCGATGTCCATCGATTCGATGCCCTGCTGCGCGGCCAGCTCGATGCCATTGAGGCGGGAGATGTAGGCCTCGGCGTCCGACACGTCGTCGACACGATGGACGTTCTGCAGGAAGGTGGCGAATCCCGTGACCGGGTTGTTCTGCGTCGAGAAAGCGTAGCCGTGGAAGCGCCACGGGAAATTGCGCAGCGTGCGTTCCTGCAGGTAGTCGAATATCCGGTAGCTGATCTTTGCCTGTTCGGACAAAGCGTCGTACTTGAACTCGCCCTTCAGCCGCGCGAGGTCCTGCTTGGTCAGTTCGTTCTGGCGGATCGCCTCCGCATCGGACAGGTCGCCCCACTTGCCGTAGTCCGGGCCCTTGATGCCGAGCTGGGACTGGAAGATCGGGCTGTCCTTGACGTTCCTCTGGAAGACCTCGTCGAAGAACGCAATCAGGCGCTGGTCCTCGGTCTGCGCCGCCGCGGGCGTCGCTGCAGGCGCGGCTGCTGGCGCTTCGGCGCGGGCCGGCGCCACCGCCACTGACATCAGAAGGGCCGCGGCTGCCGCCGCACCTGCCATCCACCGAAGCATCGACTTACGCATCTCTATCCATCTCCTGGCTTCCGGCACGCCATCGGCGCGCCTATGTATCGACATGAATACCGCAGGGCATGTGTCCGCTGGGACGTGTCCGCCGCAGGGGACGGGCGCTTCGTCGCAATGCCCGGCGCCGCCTAGACGTTGAATCGGAAGTGCATGACGTCGCCTTCGCGAACCACGTACTCCTTGCCCTCGAGCCGCAGCTTGCCGGCCTCACGCGCGCCCGCCTCGCCCTTGCCCGCGATGTAGTCGTCGTAGGCAATCGTTTCGGCACGGATGAATCCGCGCTCGAAATCCGTGTGGATCGCGCCCGCCGCCTGCGGCGCCGTCGCGCCCTGGCGCACGGTCCAGGCCCGCACTTCCTTCGGGCCCGCGGTGAGGAAGGTCAGCAAGCCGAGCAGCTTGTAGGCCGCGCGGATGATCCGGTTGAGCCCGGGCTCGGCGAGCCCGAGATCTGCCAGAAATGCATCCCGATCCGCGGCGTCCAGCTCCGAAATCTCCGCCTCGATCGCCGCGCAGACCGGCACGACTTCCGAGCCCTCGGCCTCGGCGAGCTTGCGCAGTGCATCGAGCTTCGGATTGTCCTTGAATCCGGATTCGTCCACGTTCGCGACGTACATGACGGGCTTGGCCGTCAGCAACTGCAGTTCGCGGACCCGTTCGCGCTCGAACTGGTCGAGATTCTGCGCGCGGACCGGTTCGCCCTGGTCGAGGCGATCCCGGATGCGCTTCAGCGAATCGCGCCAGCGCATCGCATCCTTGTCCATGGCCTTGGCGAGCTTGTCGGCCCGCGACTGCGCCCGGTCCACGGTTTCGAGGTCCGCGAGCGCGAGTTCGGTGTTGATGATTGCGACGTCGGACGCCGGGTCCACGCGGCCGGAGACGTGCACGATGTCGTCGTCATCGAAACAGCGCACGACGTGTGCGATCGCATCGACCTCGCGGATGTGCGCCAGGAACTTGTTGCCGAGCCCTTCGCCCTGCGAAGCCCCCGCGACCAGGCCCGCGATGTCCACGAACTCGACCGTGGTCGGCAGGATTTTCTCAGGCTTCGCGATCGCGGCCAGCGCGTCGAGTCGCGGGTCCGGAACCGGCACGATGCCGATATTCGGGTCGATCGTGCAGAACGGATAGTTCTCCGCGGCGATCTTCGCGCGGGTCAGCGCATTGAATAGCGTCGACTTGCCGACGTTCGGCAGCCCGACGATGCCACAGCGGATACCCATGAATTGCCTGCTGCGCCGGGCTAGCCGGGCGCGTCCTGTGTCGGTGGCTTGGCGTGCAGGCGGTTCATCATCGCTTCCGCGCCGTCGGTCACGAGCCGCGGAAATTCCGAGACCGACAGTTCGATGGCCTCGCGGATGAGCCGCTCATCGACGATGGACGGCGGTTCGAGCACGTAGTCGATCACGTCGTCGCGGCTCCCCGGATGCCCGATGCCGATGCGAAGCCGCCAGAAATCCTCACCCACATGACTGATCACGTCCTTGAGTCCATTGTGGCCGCCCGCCCCGCCGCCCTGCTTCAGGCGTGCGATGCCCGGCGGCAAGTCCAGGTCGTCGTGCACGACCAGCACGCGTTCGCTCGGCACCTGCAGGTAATCGCAGAACGAGCGGATCGACAGGCCGCTGCGATTCATGTAGCCCATCGGCTTCAACAGCCACAACGCGACGTCCGCGATCGTGACGCGTCCCGCGTCGCCGTTGTAGCGATGCTCGGGCTTCAGCCAGCCGTCATGCCGGCTCGCCAGTTCATCGATGAACCAGAATCCCGCGTTGTGTCGCGTGGCCGCATGTTCCGAGCCCGGATTGCCGAGCCCGACGACCAGCTGCAACGGCAAACCCGCCATTGACTCACCCTCAGCCCCCGAGTGTTACTTCTTGCCGTCGCCCTTCTTGGCGTCCTTGCCATCCTTGCCGCCCTTGCCGCCGGCGCCCTTGGCGTCGGCCGCGGGAGCGGCACCCGCCGGTGCGGCACCCGGCGCGGCTCCAGGAGCTGCACCCGGTGCGGCGCCCGGCGCGCCAGGCGCGCCCGGTGCAGCCGCCGTGCCGGCGGCCGCAGCCGCAGCAGCGGCTTCGTCGACGACCGGTACTTCCTCTTCCTCGACGCGCGGCATGTGGATCGACGCCACCGGCTTGTCGCGGCCGGCAAGCAGTTCCACGATCTCGACGCCCGCGGGGAGCTTGAGGTCGGACAGCTGCAGCACCTTGTTGAGCTCGAGGCCGGAGACATCCACTTCGATGAATTCCGGGAGGTCCTTCGGCAGGCAGGTGACCTCGATGTCATTGCGCACATGCGAGAGCACGCCGCCCTGTTCCTTGACGCCCTTGGCCTCGGCACCGCCCTTGAAGTGCAGCGGCACGATCATCTTTATCTTCTCGTCCTCCAGCACGCGCTGGAAGTCGATGTGCATGATCAGGTTCTTGTAGGGATGACGCTGGACGTCCTTCAGCACGGCCGCCTGCGTCTGGTCACCGACGCGCAGGCTCAGGATCGTCGAGTAGAAACGCTCGTCATCCATCAGCTGCGCCAGCTTCGTGTGGTCCAGAAGGAGCGTGCGCGCATCGCGCCGTCCGCCATAGAGAATCGCCGGGACTTTGCCGAGATGACGCAGGCGGCGGCTCGCACCCTTGCCCTGGTCTTCCCGGAACTCGGCGACGAGTTCGAAAGAAGTCTTCATGTCTATATCACTCCCGATTCAGGGGTTGCCGGCCCGCGACCAGGCACCGGCATCCCGTTACAGGCGCCGCCGGACCTTCCGGCGACTGCCTTCGGAGGGGTCGGCCCCTCCTAATCCACGTACAGCGAGCTGACGGATTCTTCGTCCCGGATCCGTCGCATCGTCTCTGCCAGCAGGCCCGCAACCGTCATCACGCGGATGCGCTTGCAGGCCTTCGCGTCCTCGCGAAGCGGAATCGTGTCGGTCACGACCAGCTCGTCGAGCGCCGAACCTGCGATCCGCTCGACCGCCGCCCCGGACAGCACCGGGTGCGTGATGTAGGCCGTCACGCGCGTTGCACCTTCGTCCTTCAGCGCCTGTGCCGCCAGGCACAGCGTGCCTGCGGTATCCACCAGGTCGTCCACCATCACGCAGGACTTGCCGCGCACGTCGCCGATGATGTTCATCACCTGCGACTCGTTGGCACGCGCCCGCCGCTTGTCGATGATCGCGAGGTCCGCATTGTCCAGGCGCCTTGCCAGCGCCCTCGCGCGGACCACGCCGCCGACATCCGGCGACACCACGATCATGTTCTCGTACTTCTGCTTCCACACTTCGCCCAGCAGCACGGGCGACGCATAAACATTGTCCACGGGCACGTCGAAGAAGCCCTGGATCTGGTCGGCATGCAGATCCACCGTCAATACCCGATGCACACCCGCGCGGCCGATCATGTCGGCCACCAGCTTCGCCGTGATCGGCACGCGCATCGCGCGTTGCCTCCGGTCCTGGCGCGCATAGCCCAGGTACGGAATCACCGCGGTGATCCGTCCCGCCGAGGCGCGCCGGCAGGCGTCCGCCATGACCAGGAGCTCCATCAGGTGCTCATTGGCCGGTGGGCAGGTCGATTGCACCAGGTAGACGTCCTTGCCGCGGACGTTCTCCATGATCTCGACCTGGATCTCACCGTCGCTGAAGCGGCCGACGAAGGCGCGACCCAGCGGCTGCATCAGATGGCGCGCGATGTCCTGCGCGAGCATCGGATTCGCATTGCCGGTGAACACGGCCATCGTGGACTGATCCACGCGAGACTCCCTCATGGCGACGTGCTTCGCGCGCCGCGCATCAACTGGCTGGGGTGGAAGGATTCGAACCTTCGTATGACGGAATCAAAATCCGTTGCCTTACCACTTGGCGACACCCCATTCGTCAACCCTGCCCATGCCGGGCCCGTTCCGCCGCCACGCGTTCCTGCAGCGGTGACCGGTCGAGGCCTCGTGCCACGAATCCCGACCACTCGCCTGGCAAGCCGGCGAGCGCGGCTTGTGCCTGCGCCCGCTCGTCGAAACCGGCGAACACGCAACTGCCGGTTCCGGTCAGGCGCGCATCGCCGCGCTGCGCGAGCCAGCCGAGCGCCCTGGCGACTTCAGGGTAGCGCCCGGTCGCCACTGGCGCGCAATCGTTGCGTCCGCCTGCCTGCAGGAAGGCGCGGATTGTCAGGCTCGGAGAATTCCTTGTCAATTCAGAAGCCTGAAACACGTCGGCGGTGCTGACACCGACACCCGGGAATATGACCGCGTAATGCCGGGGCGGCAGGTCGAGCGGGGTCAGCCGCTCCCCGATTCCCTCTCCCCAGGCGCTATGACCATGAATAAAAAGGGGCAAGTCGGCGCCCAGCTCCTGGCCCAGGGCGGCAAGCCTCTCGACCGGCCAACCGAGGCCCCAGAGCTCGTTCAGGGCGACCAGGGTCGTCGCGGCATCGGAACTGCCCCCGCCCAGGCCGCCCTGGACCGGAATGCGCTTCCGGATCCGGATATCGACACCCTTCCTGGCGCCGGATGCCGCCTGCAGCCGCCGCGCGGCCCGGACCGTCAGGTCCGATTCCGCGGTCACCGAAGGCGGTCCTTCGGGCCGGTGGATTTCGCGATCCTCGCGTACTTCAAGGGTCAGTTCGTCGGCGAAGTCGATCAGGTGATAGCACGTCTGCAGCTCGTGATAGCCATCGGCGCGGCGGCCGAGGACATGCAGGAACAGGTTGAGCTTGGCCGGCGCCGGCCAGGCCGCCGGCCTCATGGCGGCAGCGACCATTTCGAGACGACGAGTCGCAGTCGCGCGGTATCCGATTCGATCTCGATTCGCGCCGGCAGCGCGAGACGGCCGACCAGGTCGTAACGCGCATAGCGCAGCCGCCAGCCCGCCTGCTCGAGCGTCGCCAGTCGCCCGCCGGCCCCGATGCTTTCCTGGTGCGGCTGGTCAGGCGCCGGCACGCCGACGAGCCAGTAACGCATTTCGGCGACCGGGAGCGGCGACCCGATTTCGGACGCCACGTAGTCACGCGCCGCATCGCCCGAGATGGAAGTGCCGTTCGCGTCCGTGACCGTCAGCTGCGTGCCATCGAGCCGGATCGCGAGCGCTACGCCGCCCAGCGGTCCTCGCAGGTCGATGTCCGCTCCTGGGCCCTGCTGGCGCCAGGCGAGCCCTCCCGAGAATCCCTCGTTCGCGGTTGCGACGGCAACGCGCCCGTCGAGTGTCCAGGACTGGAGTGCCTGCAGTTCTGCACGCCGAAGTGGCCAGCTGCCCGCATCGAGGGCGGGCGGCAGCGCTGCGCAGCCGCCGGCGAGCGCGAAGACTGCCCAGGCTGCGGCGCGGCGGATCACCGGGGGTGGCGCTCGATGGCGCGCTTGAGCGGCGCGCTGTCGGGATTGTCGGCAATCGCCTTGTCCCAGATGCGGCGCGCATCGTCGGGGCGGCCCTGCATCCACAGCGTCTCGCCGAGGTGCGCGGCGACCTCGGGGTCCCGCGAATTATCCCAGGCACGCTCGAGCCAGCCGCGGCCCTCGTCCAGCTTGCCCTGGCGTACGAGCGCCCATCCCATCGAATCCTGGATTGCGAAGCTGTCAGGCTTGTCCTCGAGCGCGCGCAGGATCAGGCGCCGTCCTTCCTCGATCGCGATTGAGCGGTCTACCAGCGTGTAGCCGAGACCGTTCTGCGTCACCGGGTCGTTCGGGCGGTTGCTGGCGACGGCGCGCATGTCGGCGACCGCCTCGTCGAGGCGTCCGAGCCGCTCGAACAGGAATCCGCGCGCGAGCCGCAGGTCGTCGTCCGGCATCAGCGCAAGTGCGCGATCCAGGAGCGCCACGGCCCGGTCGCCCTGACCCTCATCGACGAGCGCCGAACCGACGCTCGCGACGAGATTGCGCGTTTCCGCCGGCTCCGCCGCGAGGAATTCGTCAAGCTGCAATTCCGCGCGTTCCGGCAGGGCCTGCTTGCGCAGGAGCCGGAAAGCGCGTGCCTGCGCAGCCACGGCGCGCGCGCCTGAATTGAGGCGCTGGTAGTGCTTCGCCGCAAGTGCCAGGTCGCCCTTCTCCTCGGCGATGCGTCCGAGATACCACAGCACGGTGGCCGAATTCTGCGGTTCGCGCGCAAGCTCGTTGAAGATCCGGGCCGCATCGTCGAAGCGGCGTTCGTCGAGCGCGATGGCGCCGAGGCCCTCCGCTGCGTCGCTCGCCGCCGCCCCGTCGCGGCTCAAGGCCTCAAAGATCGCGGTCGCCTCGGCGCGCCGCTCGTTGGCGACCAAAAGCCAGGCATGGCTGATCCTCGAGAACGGATCGTCACCGGCGGCGAGCGCCGCCGACTTCGCGAGCGCTTCCTCGCGGCGGCCGGCCGTCGAGAGCGCCCGAACCTCGGCCAGCTCCGACATTCGCCAGTCCGGGCGCAGCGCGTTGGCGCGCTCAGCAGCGGCGAGCGCGCGCTTGCCGTTCTCGGCGCGCTGCCACAGGACGGAGAGCGCGTACTGGGCTTCGGGGACATCGGCGTCCGCGGCGGCGAGACGCTCCATCACGCGCGCGGCACCGGTTTCATTGCGTTCCTCCGCGAGGATCCCGAGCAGCGTCACATAACCGCGCGCACGGTCCTTGTACGAGGTGTTCAGCAGCGTCGTGAACTGGGCGGCCGCGCCGGCGTCGTCGTAGAGCCGCAGGAGCCCGGTCGCAAGGTAGCGGCGCGCGACTTCGCTGTCCGGCGCAAGCTCGAGCCAGCGCCTGGCGCCGGCGACCGCAGCTTCGAGCTGATGATTGTCGTAGGCGATGCGGGTAGCACGCTCGGCGACCGCTACATCGTCCGAACGCTGCGTCGCGCAGCCGTATTTTCGCGCGGCCAGCGGCCAGTCGGCGCGGGCCAGCGCCCGCTCGGCGCTCGCCGCCAGATCATAGGCATCGCCGGCAGGACAGCGTGTGGCCGCCACGACCGGAACCGCGGCACCGGCTGACAGCAGCAGCACGAGGCAGCGCAGCCAATGTGACATCGCATCACTATAGCCCAGCGCTTGTGCTGCCGGGATCGTTACCGGACAATCCTCCAGGTTCCTGAATGCGGCCCACCATGTCGCTCCTCGTCATCGGATTGAATCATCGGACGGCGCCCATCGATGTGCGCGAGCGCATCGTGTTCGATTCCGATCGCCTGCCGCAGGCGCTTGGCGCGCTCTCCGCGCTCGCCGGCATCCAGGAAGGCCTGATCGTCTCGACCTGCAACCGGACCGAGCTCTATTGCGTCGCCGATGCGGGCAGCGAATCGCTGCCAGACTGGCTGGCGTCCTGGTCCGGCGGCAATCCGCAGTTGACTGAATGCCTGTACCAGCTCGAGGGTGCGGAGGCCGTTCGCCATGTCTTCTCCGTCGCATCGGGCCTCGACTCGCTGATCCTCGGGGAGCCCCAGATCCTCGGCCAGCTGAAGGACGCCTATCGTGCGGCCCAGCAGGCAGGGACCGCGGGATCGCTGCTGAACAGGCTGTTCCAGACGACCTTCTCGGTCGCCAAGCGCGTCCGCACGGAGACGGCGATCGGCGCGAGTGCCGTGTCGGTCGCATCGGCAGGCATCCAGCTGGCGCGCAGGATCTTCACGGGCTTCGAGCGCCACACGGCGCTCCTGGTCGGCGCCGGCGAAATGATCGAGCTCGCCGCGCGTCACCTGCATACGCAGAAGATGGGGCGCATGATCATCGCGAATCGCAGTCTCGACCGTGCCGAGCGCCTCGCCGCCGGGTTCAAGGCGTCGGCGATCTCGCTCGACGCGCTGGACGCCCACCTCGCGCAGGCGGATATCGTCATCAGTTCCACGGCGAGTCCAGGTCATGTCATCGGCCTCGAGGCGACCCGCAAGGCGATCGCGGAGCGCCGCCGCCGCCCTGTCTTCATGCTCGACCTCGCCGTGCCGCGCGACATCGACCCGCGCGTCGCCGAACTCGAGGACGTCTACCTGTACACGATCGACGACCTGCGCGAGGTCATCGACGAGAATGTCCGTGCGCGCCAGGAAGAGGCGGATGCCGCGGTCCACATGATCGCCGACGAGGTCGAGCGATTCATGTCCGGACTGAAGGCACGCGATGCCGTGCCGCTGATCCGCGACCTGCGCGGCCAGGCCGAGGCCGTGCGCGAACAGACGCTCGAGCAGGCGCGCCGCATGCTGGCCGCCGGAAAGCCGGCAGACGAGGTGCTGGAATTCCTGGCCGCGACGCTGACGAACCGCCTGCTGCACGGGCCATCCACGGCGCTCCGCGAGGCGGCCGAGAGCGGCGACGCCGAGCTCGCCGCGGCGGCTGCCCGCCTGTTGCAGTCCGGGCGCGGCGAGCAGTGAAGGACACGATCCGCCGCCGGCTGGAACGCACCGCCGATCGCCGCGCCGAGATCGAGCGGATGCTGTCCGACCCCACGGTCATCGCTAAGCCCGAGAAATTCCGCGACCTGTCGGTCGAGTTCTCGCGCATCGAACCGCTCGTCCAGGCCTTCGGCCGCTATCGCGAGCGCGAGCGGCAGCTCGCGGCTGCCGAAGCGATGGCGGCTGACAAGGACCCCGCGGTCCGCGAGATGGCGCGCCAGGAGGCCGTCGAACTGACCGCATGCCACCGCGCGCGACGAGGCCGACCTGCAGCAAATGCTCGTGCCGCCGGATCCGCTCGACGACCACGATGTCTTCCTCGAGATTCGCGCGGCCGCGGGCGGCGACGAGGCGGCCATCTTCGCCGGCGACCTGTTCCGGATGTACTCGCGCTATGCGGAGCGGCGCGGCTGGACCGTGGAGCTCTTGTCCGAGAGCCGCGGCGAGCACGGCGGCTATCGCGAGGTGATCAGCCGGATCGCCGGCCGCGGCGTCTATGCGCGACTGAAATTCGAGTCGGGCACGCACCGCGTGCAGCGCGTGCCTGCGACCGAGTCGCAGGGGCGGATCCACACGTCGACCTGCACCGTGGCGGTCCTTCCCGAGGTCGACGAGGTCGAGACCATCGAGATCAATCCGGCGGAATTGCGCGTGGACACCTACCGCTCCTCGGGCGCCGGCGGCCAGCATGTCAACAAGACCGACTCGGCCGTGCGCATCACGCACCTGCCGACCGGCATCGTCGTCGAGTGCCAGGACGAGCGCTCGCAGCACAAGAACCGCGCCCGCGCGATGTCGCTGCTGCGCGCGCGCCTGCTGGCGGCGGAGCGCGAGCGCGCGAGCGCCGAGAAGGCGCGCACGCGCAAGCTGCAGGTCGGCAGCGGCGACCGCTCGGAGCGCATCCGCACCTACAACTTTCCGCAGGGACGCCTGACCGACCACCGCATCGAACTGACGCTCTACCGGCTCGACGACATCATCAATGGCGACCTCGACGAAGTGATGGACGCGCTCTTGCGCGAACACCGGGCCGAGGAGCTGGCTGTCCTCGAATGACGCGCGCGGGCGATGCCTGGTTCGAGCTGCGACGCAGGCTCGCGGCTTCACCCTCGGCTGATCTCGATGCGGAGCTGCTGCTCGCGCATGTGCTCGGCTGCAGCCGCACGGCGCTCGCGGCCGCACCGGAACGGGAACTGGATGAGGCGCAGACGGCGGCGCTCGCGGCTCTGGCGGTGCGGCGCTCCGAGGGCGAGCCGGTCGCCTACCTGACCGGGCGGCGCGGATTCTGGACCCTCGAACTCGAGGTCACGCCCGACGTGCTGGTGCCGCGGCCGGAAACCGAATTGCTGGTGGAAATGGCGCTCGACGAGCTGCGGACCGTTGCGAGGCCGGCGGTGCTCGATCTCGGCACCGGCAGCGGCGCGATCGCGCTCTCGATCGCGAGCGAGCGGCCGGATGCGTCGGTGACGGCCGTGGATGACAGCGCGGCGGCGCTCGCCGTCGCTGCGAGCAATGCGCATCGCCTGCGCATCGGCAATGTGCGCTTCCTGCCGGGATCCTGGTACGAGCCCGTGGACGCGCTCAGGTTCCACGCAATCGTCGCGAATCCGCCCTATGTAGCCGAGGGCGATCCGTCGTTGGCGGCGCTCGTCCACGAGCCGCGCGCGGCGCTCGTCGCGGGACCGAAAGGACTCGACGCGCTCGCATCCATCTGCGCGGGCGCGCCCGCGCACCTCGTCGCAGGCGGCCTGCTGGCCGTCGAGCACGGCGCGACCCAGGATGCCACCGTGCGGGCCATGATGATCGCCGCGGGCCTGAAGGGCGTCGCGACGCGGAACGACCTCGCGGGCCTGCCGCGCGCGACGCGCGGCAATGCGGGCTGATCGGCATTAGAATTGCGGCTGGCACAGGGGAGCACAACATGATCCGTTTCGAAACTTCGCTCGGGAACTTCACGGTCGAAGTGGATGCCGGGTCGGCGCCGGTCTCCAGCGAGAATTTCCTGCGTTACGTGGACGACGGCCATTTCGACGGCACCGTCTTTCACCGCGTGATTCCGGGGTTCATGATCCAGGGCGGCGGCTTCAAGGCCGACATGTCGCAGAAGCCGGTGCGCAAGCCGATCGCGAACGAGGCCGCCAATGGGCTGCGTAACCGCCGCGGTTCGCTCGCGATGGCGCGCACCAACGACGTCAACAGCGCCACCGCGCAGTTCTTCGTCAACCTCGTGGACAACGCCTTCCTGGACCACAAGCCGGGCAATTTCGGCTATGCGGTTTTCGGCCGCGTCGTGGACGGCATGGACGTCGTCGACAAGATCGCGGCGGTCAAGACCGGGCGCAAGCAGGGGCACGACGACGTGCCGGTCGAGGCGGTCGTCGTCACGGCCGCGAAACGCGTCAAGGCCGGCTGAAGGCGATCCTTCGTGACGCGGCGATCCTGGCCGGCGCGCATCGCGCGG
Organism: uncultured Gammaproteobacteria bacterium; assembly: GCA_963747145.1. Taxonomy (GTDB): domain Bacteria; phylum Pseudomonadota; class Gammaproteobacteria; order Steroidobacterales; family Steroidobacteraceae; genus SCUD01. The sequence continues at coordinate 151,270 of CAVVDZ010000001.1, forward strand.
ATGCTCGCGATCGGACTGTTGTCGCTCGCCGTTCTGAGTGTCCTGCTGGTCGCCGTCTTTCGCTGGCTGCCGGTTCCGCTGACGTCCTTCATGATCGGCGACTGGCTCGCGGCGAGCGACAAGCAGCACTCCGGCAAGTACCCCGACCATGACTGGGTTCCCTGGTCCGGGATCTCGAAGCAGGCGGCGGTCGCCGTCATCGCGTCCGAGGACCAGAAGTTCCTGGGGCACCAGGGCTTCGACCTCGAGGCGATCGACAAGGCCCTGACCGACGCGAAGCACGGCCGGCGGCTGCGCGGCGCGAGCACGATCAGCCAGCAGGTCGCGAAGAATCTTTTCCTGTGGCCGGGCCAGAGCTGGGTCCGCAAGGGACTGGAGGCCTGGTACACGCTGTGGATCGAATGGCTGTGGCCGAAGCAGCGCATCCTCGAGGTCTATCTCAACAGCGCCGAATTCGGCCGCGGTGTCTGGGGCGTCGAGGCCGCGAGCCGCCATTTCTTCGGCAAGCCGGCCGCAAGGCTCAACCGCAGCGAGGCCGCCCTGCTCGCCGCGGTCCTGCCGAACCCGAAGCGCTTCCGCGTCGATCGCCCGTCGCCCTATGTGCAGCAGCGCCAGGCCTGGATCATGCGGCAGATGTCGATGCTTGGCGGGGTCCGGCTGCTCGATGGCCTCGAGGGCGCGCCGGCGGCGCACTGAAGCGCGCGGGCGGAGATTCGGCAGTCAGGCTGCGTCGGCTTCCGAATCGCGGCCGAGGTTCGGCGAGAGCCAGCGCCGCGCCTCGGGCAACGGGATGCCCTTGCGCCGCGCGTAGTCCTCCAGCTGGTCGGCGCCGATCGTGCCGACCGCGAAGTAGCGCGAGTCCGGATGCGAGAAGTACCAGCCGCTGACGGCAGCCGCCGGGTACATCGCGAAGGACTCGGTGAGCCGGATGCCGGTCGCGGCCTCGGCATCCAGCAGTCGCCAGAGCGTGGCCTTCTCGGTGTGATCCGGGCAGGCGGGATAACCCGGCGCCGGGCGGATGCCACGGTATTCCTCGCGCACCAGCTGTTCGTTCGTCAGGCTCTCCTCGGGCGCGTAGCCCCAGAATTCGCGGCGCACGCGCAGGTGCAGCGACTCAGCCGCCGCCTCGGCGAGCCGGTCGGCGAGCGACTTCAGCAGGATCGCGGAGTAATCGTCATGCGCCGCCTCGAAGCGCGCGACATGCGTGCTTCGATGCCGATGCCGGCCGTCACCGCGAATCCGCCGACGTAATCCTCGACACCCGATTCGCGCGGCGCGACGAAGTCCGACAGGCAATACTGCGGCTGGCCCGCGGGCTTGACCTTCTGCTGGCGCAGGTGATGCAGCATCGCGTGCGCCTGCGCGCGACCCGCGCCGGCATAGATCTCGATGTCGTCGCCGACCGATGCGGCCGGGAAGAATCCGAGCACCGCGCGCGCCACCAGCCAGCGCTCGCGCACCAGCGTGTCGAGCATCGCGCGCGCGTCCTTCCAGAGCGCGCTCGCGGCAGCGCCGCGCTCCGGGTCCTTCAGTATGTCCGGGAACTTGCCCGAGAATTCCCAGGCATTGAAGAAACGGCATCCAGTCGATGAACGGGACCAGGTCCTTGAGCGGCAGCGGACCGAGCGTACGCGTGCCGAGGAAGCGCGGCACCGGCGGGCGATACGCGGACCAGTCGAGCGACGAGCTTGCGCGCGCGCGCGTCGGCGAGCGCGAGGCCCTTCCGGGCGGCGCTTGCGGCCCGCGTGCTGCTCGCGCCGCGTGGCGTGCTCGGCCTTCACGCGCGCGAAGAAAGCCTCGCGGGCCTCGGGCGTGACCAGCGTCTGGCAGACGCCGACGGAACGCGATGCGTCCTTGACGTAGACGACGCCGTGGCCGTACTCGGGGTCGATCCTGACCGAGGTGTGCGCAGGCGAGGTCGTCGCGCCGCCGATCAGGAGCGGGATCGTGAATCCCTGGCGCTGCATCTCGTGCGCGACGTGCACCATCTCGTCGAGCGACGGCGTGATCAGCCCGGAAAGCCCGATCATGTCGGCCGACTGCTCGCGCGCGGTCTCGAGGATGCGCTGCGCCGGCACCATGACGCCGAGATCGACGACCTCGAAGTTGTTGCACTGGAGCACGACGCCCACGATGTTCTTGCCGATGTCGTGCACGTCGCCCTTGACGGTCGCCATGATGATCTTGCCGTTGCTCGTCCGGGCGCCGCCCTTCTCGAGCTCGATGAAGGGCACGAGGTGGGCGACCGCACGCTTCATCACGCGCGCCGACTTGACGACCTGTGGCAGGAACATCTTGCCGGCGCCGAACAGGTCGCCGACCACGTTCATGCCGTCCATCAGCGGGCCCTCGATGACGTCGAGCGGGCGCGCCGCTTCCAGGCGCGCCTCCTCGACGTCCTCGATGATGAATTCGTCGATGCCCTTGATCAGCGCATGCTCGAGCCGCTTGTTCACCGGCCAGCTCGCGCCAGGCCAGGTCCTCGGCTCGGCGCGCGGCGCCGTCGCCGCGGTAGCGCTGCGCGATCTCGAGCAGCCGCTCGGTCGCATCCGGGCGCCGGTTCAGGATCACGTCCTCGCAGCGCTCGCGCAGTTCCGGCGCGATCTCCTCGTAGATGCCGAGCTGGCCCGCATTGACGATGCCCATGTCGAGCCCGGCCTGCATGGCGTGGTACAGGAACACCGCGTGCATCGCCTCGCGCAACGCGTCGTTGCCGCGGAACGAGAACGAGACGTTGCTGACGCCGCCGCTCGTCAGCGACGCCGGGGAATTGCTGCTTGATCTGCCGCACGGCCTCGATGAACGCGACGCCGTAGCCGGAATGCTCCTCGATGCCGGTGCCGACCGCGAAGATGTTCGGGTCGAAGATGATGTCCTCCGGCAGGAAGCCGGCCTTTTGCGTCAGCAGCCCGAATGCGCGCCCGCAGATCGCGAGCTTGCGCTCGATCGTGTCGGCCTGGCCCTGCTCGTCGAAGGCCATCACGACGACCGCGGCGCCGTAGCGGCGCAGCTTGCGCGCCTGCTCGAGGAACGGGCCCTCGCCTTCCTTCATCGAGATCGAGTTGACGACGCCCCTGCCCTGCAGGCACTTGAGGCCCGCCTCGATCACCGACCACTTCGACGAGTCGATCATGATCGGCACGCGCGCGATGTCGGGCTCGGAGGCGACCAGGTTCAGGAACCGCACCATGACGGCCTGCGAGTCGAGCATGCCCTCGTCCATGTTGACGTCGATGAGCTGCGCGCCGGCGGCCACCTGGTCGCGCGCGATCGCGAGCGCCGACGTGTAGTCGCCGGCCTCGATCAGCTTGCGGAACTTCGCCGATCCCGTGACGTTGGTGCGCTCGCCGACGTTGACGAAGCGCATGTCGGGTCCGATATTGAGCGCCTCGAGGCCCGACAGCCGGCAACGCGGCGCGATCACGGGCGGGACGCGCGGCGGCAGGCCGGCGACCGCTTTCGCGATGTGCGCGATGTGCTCCGGCGTCGTGCCGCAGCAGCCCCCGACGATGTTGACGAGGCCGCTTTCGGCCCATTCGCGCAGGTGCTCCGCCGTCTCGCAGGCCTGCTCGTCGTACTCGCCGAAGGCGTTCGGCAGGCCCGCATTCGGGTAGGCGCTGACATAGCAGTCGGCGAGGCGCGACAGCTCCTCGATGTGCGGCCGCAGCTGCTTCGCGCCCAGCGCGCAGTTGAGGCCGATCGCGAGGGGCCTCGCGTGGCGCACGGAATTCCAGAAGGCCTCGGTGGTCTGCCCGGACAGCGTGCGCCCGGAGGCGTCGGTGATCGTCCCGGAAATGATCACGGGAACTTCCCTGCCGAGCTCCTCGAAGAGCCCGCTGATCCCGAAGAGCGCTGCCTTCGCATTCAGCGTGTCGAAGATTGTCTCGACGATCAGGAGGTCCGCGCCGCCCTCGATCAGCGCGCGGGCGGCGATCGTGTAGGTGTCGCGCAGCTCCTCGAAGCTGACATTGCGGTAACCCGGGTCGTTGACGTCGGGCGATAGCGACGCCGTGCGGCTCGTGGGTCCGAGCGCGCCCGCAACGAATCGCTTGCGCCCGCTGCTGGCCTCGATCTCGTCGGCGACCTTGCGGGCGATCCGCGCGGACTCGAGGTTGATCTCCGCGACGAAGTCCTGCAGCCCGTAGTCCGCGAGTGACGGGCCGCTCGCATTGAAGGTGTTGGTCTCGATGATGTCGGCGCCGGCCTGCAGGTACTCGCGATGGATCGCCTCGATCAGTCCGGGCCTTGTCAGCGACAACAGGTCATTGGCGCCCTTCAGGTCGCGCGGCCAGTCCGCGAAGCGCTTGCCGCGGTAGTCTGCGTCCGAGAGCCTCGCGCGCTGGATCATCGTGCCCATCGCGCCGTCCAGGATCAGGATGCGTTCGCCGAGGGCCTTCCTGAGCGCGCTCATTGCGGCCTCAGTCCGAGCGCGTGGCAGATCGCATAGGCGAGTTCCGCGCGGTTCAGCGTGTAAAAGTGGAATTCATTGACGCCCTCGCGGCGCAGGCGCGCCACCTGCTCGATCGCGACCGCCGCCGCGATCATGTTGCGCGTGCCGGCGTCGTCGTCGAGGCCGTCGAAGCGCTCGACCAGCCAGTCCGGCACGCTGGCGCCGCAACGCTCGGCGAAGCGCAGCATCTGCGGAAAACGCGTGATCGGCAGGATGCCGGGAACGATGACGGCGCCGATGCCGGCCGCCGTGCAGCGGTCGCGGAAAGCGAGGTACAGGTCAGTGTCGAAGAAAAACTGGGTGATCGCGCGCGTCGCGCCGGCATCCAGCTTGCGCTTCAGGTTCTCGAGATCCTGTTCGGGGCTCAGCGCCTCGGGATGCGTTTCCGGATAGGCAGCGACCGAGATCTCGAAGTCGGCGACCTCCTTCAGGCCACGCACCAGGTCGGAGGCGTAGGCGTAACCGCCCGGATGCGGCTGGTAGCGCCCGCTGCCGGCCGGCGCATCGCCGCGTAGCGCGACGATGTGGCGAACGCCCTCGTTCCAGTAGCGCCTCGCGATGTCCTGGATCTCGTTGCGGCTCGCGCCGATGCAGGTCAGGTGCGGCGCTCCCGTCAGCTTCGTCTCGCGCGACACGCGCAGGACAACGTTGTGCGTCCGGTCGCGCGTCGAACCCTCAGCGCCGTAGGTGACCGAGACAAATCGCGGGCCGAGCGGCGCGAGGCGCTCGATGGACGCCCACAGCGTGTGCTCCATCTCCGCATTACTGGGTGGAAAAAACTCGAAGGAAACCTCGACCGGGGGGCGCATCTACCGGAGTATACGGGCGCCTTTGTGCACCGCAAAGAAAGGCGTCACATTGTCGTGCGCAATCCCATGGCGCCTGCCAGCACGATGGCGCCCCAGACGATCAGCACCGCGCTCGCAAGGCGGCTGACGAGCGGCGACCAGGCGATGAATCTCTCGACCAGCACGTAAAGCGCAAGCCCGATGATCCAGTACAGGTTCATCACGCCGCCGTAGAAGAGGAGCGTCATCAGCATCCAGCAGCAGCCCAGGCAGAAAAGGCCGTGCCGCAGTCCCATCTTCCAGGCGCCCGCTGCACCGGGACTCCAGAACCTGGCGAAAAAATCGATGGGGCCGCGGCAACTCTTCAGGCAGGCATCGCGGAATGGCGTCAGCTGGTAGACGCCGGCGCCGACCAGGATCAGGCCGCCCAGCACCGCGCTCGTCGTGGCCATCGCCGGCGACATCAGTGCGAGGCGCTCGAACTGCCACTGCAGCGTCGTGGCGAGCAGGCTGAATGCGCCCCAGACCGTGAGATAACCAAGCGCGAACAGCGCACTCGAGACCGACGCCGAGCCGCGGCTCGCCTGTCGCCGGTTCATCATGCCGAAAAGCAGGATCATCGGCGTCGCGCTCGGCAGCATCATCGCGATCATCATGACCCACCACATGATAAAGACGAGCGCGGCATAGCCCGGCGTCCAGGCCTGCGTCATGGCCATGTCCATCGGCATGTCCATGCCGGCCATGGAGGACATGTCCTCGGGCATGCCGGCACCGCTCAGCAGGTACCACCAGGCGAGCGCAATGAAAAAGCAGAGCGCGACGAGACCGACCTGGCGGTCACGCCGCAGGATGAACCCGGGCGGCGAGGAAAAATCCCCTGTCATGAATTCTCAGGCGACCGGGCCGTCCGGCCCGATGTTCAGCATGGCCAGGTGGCAGTGCCGTCCTTCAAAGTCGATCTTGATCGGGCCGCTGGTCTTCAGGTTGCCGCTCGCGATTTCCGCGGTCCGGTATTCGAATCCATTCGGCAGGTTGATGCGCGCGCGGTGGGGTTCATTCGTCACGGCGTTGCGGATCGGTGTGGCGCTGGCGCTGACGACGCCCGGGACTTCGAAGCGCCCGGTGCGCGCATCGATGTCGGCCTCGAAATGGATCGGCTTGAACAGCGGGTCGTGGACTTTTTCATAGGTCGACGCAAAGACGTCGAAGAACGTCTTGCCGGGCGTCGAGGCCTGGCCCGACATGATCTGCAGGAGCGCATTCCGCTGCTTCTCGTCGGCGCGTTCATCCACGATCGGCAGCGCCTGGCCGTGGCCGAGGTGGATCGCCTGCGGCCAGGCCAGCAGCACGGCGATCTTGAGGCCGGAGAGCTTGACGCCGTCGAAATGCCCCTCGTCGATGCGGATCGCCGCGGCCGCATGGCAATGGCCCCTGGTCGGCAGGCTGTTGAACTGGCAGGGACAGCCGAAATCGCAGGTGCAGGTGACAATTTCGGGACCCTTGATCAGCCACTTCGTCGCCATGATTTGAACTCCGTCGGCCAGGTTTCGGGCAAGGGTGAAATACTACGCCGGGTCGCCTTTCAATGCAGCCCGCGGGGCGCCTGCTGGCTGGGGCCGGGCGAAAAGATGCCGGCGACGTCCACCGCGTCGAATCGCCAGTCGCGATTGCAGAATTCGCAACGGACCTCCACGTCGCCGCGTTCGCGGAGCAATGAATTGACTTCATCGGCGCCGAGCGCCTGCAGGATCCCGGACACGCGTTCGCGCGAGCAACTGCACTGGAAGAAGACCGGCGTGCCCTCAAACAGGCGGATGTCGTCCTCGCTGAACAGGCGCCGCAGGATATCCCGGCAAGGCAGGGCGAGCAGTTCCTGCGGGGACAACGTCGCCGCCAGCAGCGAAATCCGCCGCCAGGCGTCGTCAGCATCGGCGGACGAGCCGGCCTCCCCGCCCGCGGCGCCCACGCCGATGCGCTGCAGCAGGAGGCCCGCCGCGCGCTCGGGCGTCGCCGCGAGGAGCAACTGCGACGGGATCTGCTCCGACTGGGCGAAATAGCGCTCGAGGCAGGCCGGGAGCGAATTCTGGTCGAGCGGCACGACGCCCTGGTAGTGATCGCCGTGCTCGTCCTGCTCGATGGTCACGGCGAGTTGTCCCTCGCCGAAAAGCGCCACGGCATCGAGTTCCCCCGGCGGCAACTCGCGATAGCGCGCAACGCCGCGGATCGCATGGCGATGGCTGCACTGTGCGAGCAACAGGCGCACGGGACCCGAGGCCTCGACCTGCAGCGACAGCCGGCCCTCGAATTTCAGCGAGCCCGCCATCAGCACGCTCGCGGCCATCGCCTGGCCCAATGCGTCGCTGATCACGCGCGGATAACGGTGATGCTCGATCGCCGCTCGCCAGCTCGCGTCGAGCCGCACGAGGTGGCCGCGGACCGGCAGGTCTTCGAACAGGAATCGGTGCAGCAGGTCGCCGTCGGCCATCGGTGCCTCTCAACCCGCGAGCATCTTGCGCAGCAGTTCATTCACCTGCGCGGGATTCGCCTTGCCGCCGGTCGCCTTCATGACCTGGCCGACGAAGAATCCGAACAACTTGTCCTTGCCCGAGCGGTAGCCGGCGAGCTGCACAGGATTCGCCGCCATCACCTCGGCGATCACGTGCTCGATCGCGCCCGTATCCGTGATCTGCCGCAGGCCCTGCGCGTCGATGATCGCATCGGCATCGGACTGGCCGCTCCACATTGCCTCGAACACTTCCTTGGCGATTTTGCCGGAGATCGTGCCGTCCACGATGCGCGCGAGCAGACCCGCGAGCTGCTTCGCGCCGACCGGCGACCGGGCAATCTCCAGGTTGTCGCGATTCAGGAACGCGGAGAGGTCGCCCATCACCCAGTTGGCCGCGAGCTTCGCCTCGCCGCCGAGCATGCCGAGCACTTCCTCGTAATAGGCAGCGAGCTCGCGGCTCGCCGTCAGCACGCCCGCGTCATAGGGCGAGAGCCCGTGCTCGCGCGCGAACCGTTCCGCTTTCTGGTCCGGAAGCTCCGGCAGCCCGCCCCGCACCTCCTCGATGAATGCCTCGTCGAGCGCCAGCGGCAACAGGTCCGGGTCCGGGAAATAGCGGTAGTCGTTGGCTTCTTCCTTCGAGCGCATCGGCCGCGTCTCGTTGCGGTCCGAGTCGAAGAGCCGCGTCTCCTGCACCACGCTGCCCCCGCCCTCGAGCAGCTCGATCTGGCGCGCGACCTCGTAGTTGATCGCGCGCTCGACGAAACGGAAGGAGTTCAGGTTCTTGATCTCGCAGCGCGTGCCGTACTCGTGCCGGCCCTTGTGCCGCACCGAGACGTTGGCGTCGCAGCGGAACGAGCCCTCCTGCATGTTGCCGTCGCAGATCTCGAGGTAGCGGACCAGCGTGTGGACCTTCTTCATGTAGGCGATCGCCTCGCGCGCCGATCGCATGTCGGGCTCCGAGACGATCTCGAGCAGCGGCGTGCCCGCGCGGTTGAGGTCGATGCCGCTGTGCCTGCCGAGGCCCTCGTGCAGCGACTTGCCCGCATCCTCCTCGAGATGCGCGCGCGTGATGCCGATGACTTTCTGCGCGCCGTCGTCGAGCACGATTGCGACGTTGCCGTCCTCGACGATCGGGCGCTCGTACTGGCTGATCTGGTAGCCCTTCGGCAGGTCGGGATAGAAATAATTCTTGCGCGCGAAGATCGAGCGGCGCGCAATCGTGGCGCCGATCGCTAGCCCGAAACGCACCGCCATCCGCGCGGCCTCGCGGTTCAGCACCGGCAGCACGCCGGGATAGCCGAGGTCCACCAGGTTCGCCTGCACGTTCGGTGTAGCGCCGTAGGCCGTCGAGGAGCCCGAGAAGATCTTCGAGCGCGTCGCGAGCTGCGCGTGGATCTCGAGGCCGATGACGGTTTCCCATTCGATGCTCATGGCGGCCTCAGGCGAATAGCGGCGGCACGCGGCGGTGCCAGTCCGACACCTGCTGCCAGGCATGCGCCGCCGCGAGCAGGCGCTCTTCCGCGAAATGCGGGCCGATGATCTGCAGGCCGACCGGCAGTCCGTCCACCAGACCGCAGGGCACGGAGACCGCAGGCAGGCCCGCGAGGTTCGCGCCGATCGTGTAGATGTCGTTGAGGTACATCGTGATCGGGTCGTTCGTCTTCGCGCCGATTGCGAATGCCGGCGTCGGCGTGGTCGGCCCCATCAGCACGTCGACCTCGCCGAACGCGCGCTTGAAGTCCGCGTTGATCAGGCTGCGCACCTTTTGCGCCTTCAGGTAATACGCATCGTAATAGCCGGCGGACAGCACGTAGGTGCCGGTCATGATCCGGCGCTTGACCTCGGCCCCGAAGCCCTCGCCGCGCGAGCGTTTGTACAAGTCCCGCAGGTCGCGCGGATCGGCGCAGCGGTGGCCGAAGCGAACGCCGTCGAAGCGCGAGAGATTGGACGAGCATTCCGCCGGCGCGACGACGTAATAGGTCGGCACCGAGAGCGGCAGGTTCGGCAGGCTCAGTTCGACGATCGTCGCGCCCATTGCGCGAAAGCCCTCCAACGCGGTCCGCACGGCCTTGCCCGTGCCCTCCTCGAGGCCCTCGCCGAAGAACTCGCCGATGACGCCGATCCGCAGGCCCTTCATCGAGCGGCCGAGGCCGGCCGCGTAATCCGGCACCGGCGTGTTGACACAGGTCGAATCGCGCGCGTCGTGGCCGGCCATCGCGCCCAGGACGAGCGCGGCGTCCTCGGCCGACTGCGCGAGCACGCCGGCCTGGTCCAGGCTCGACGCGAAGGCGACCATGCCGTAACGCGAGACGCGCCCGTAGGTCGGCTTGAAACCGGTGAGGCCGGTCAGCGCACCGGGCTGGCGGATGGAGCCGCCGGTGTCGGTGCCGGTCGCGACCGGCGCGAGCCTCGCTGCAACCGCCGCAGCCGAGCCGCCCGAGGATCCGCCCGGCACTTTCGTTCCATCCCAGGGATTGCGCACGGGTCCGTACCAGCTCGTCTCGTTCGACGAGCCCATCGCGAACTCGTCCATGTTGGTCTTGCCGAGCATCACCATGCCGGCGGCCGCGAGTCGTTCGACGACGGTGGCGTCATAGGGCGCGACGAAGTTGGAGAGCATCCGCGAGCCGCAGGAAGTCAGTACCCCTTCCGTGCAGAAGATGTCCTTGTGCGCAAGCGGCACGCCGGTGAGCGGCCCGCCCTCGCCGCGCGCAATCCTGGCATCCGCCTGCGCGGCATCCGCGATCGCGCGCTCCGGCGTGACCGTGATGAAGGCGTTCAGCTGCTTGCCGGCGTGGTTGATCCGCTCGAGGAAGTGCCTCGTGACCTCGACGCTCGTGAAGTTGCCGGCGCGCAGCCCCCGGCCGAGCTCGGCCGCGGTCATCAGGTGCGGGCTCATTCGATCACTTTCGGCACCAGGTACAGGCCCGCCTCCACTGCGGGCGCGTTGCCCTGGTAGCGGTCCCGGTGGTCCGATTCCGTGACGCGGTCCTCACGCAGCGGCTGGACCTGGTTCTCGAGTGGATGCGCCATCGGTTCCACGCCATCCGTGGGCGCCGCAGAGAGTTGGTCGATGAACCCGAGGATGGAGGACAAGCTGCCGACGTAGACCGGCAGCTCCGTCTCGCTGATCTCGAGGCGCGCAAGCTCTGCGATGCCTTCCACGTCGCGTCTGGTCAGAGTCACGGTAGCTCCGGGGGCGGGAAAAATGCCAAAAACCTGACGGAAATCATACATGTCCGCTTGTGGAAAGTCGCGCCCACGGCTACACTCCCGGCCCTTGTTTTAAAGCCATTCCCGCTCACAAAACCATGTTCAAGAGCCTCCGGGGTTACTTCTCAAGCGACGTTTCGATCGACCTCGGAACCGCCAACACGCTGATCTATGTGCGTGGCCGGGGCATCGTGCTGAATGAACCCTCGGTGGTCGCGGTCCAGGACGAGCCGGGACGCGGCGGCAAGACCATCGTCGCGGTCGGCGCCGAGGCCAAGGGCATGATCGGCCGCACGCCCGGGCACATCACCGCCGTGCGCCCGATGAAGGACGGCGTGATCGCCGACTTCACCTATACCGAGAAGATGCTGCAGTACTTCATCGGCAAGGTGCACGGCAACCGCTGGCTGCGTCCCTCGCCGCGCGTCCTGATCTGCGTGCCCTTCGGCTCGACCCAGGTCGAGCGCCGTGCGATCCAGGAATCCGCGGAAGGCGCCGGCGCGCGCCGCGTGGATGTGATCCCGGAACCGATGGCCGCCGCCGTGGGCGCGGGCCTGCCGGTCAACGAGGCGCGCGGCTCGATGGTGCTCGACATCGGCGGCGGCACGTCCGAAGTCGCCGTGATCTCGCTGAACGGCATCGTTTACGCCGAATCCGTGCGCATCGGCGGCGACCGCTTCGACGAGGCGATCACCAATTACGTGCGCCGCAATTACGGCATCCTGATCGGCGAGGCGACTGCCGAGCGGATCAAGATCGAAATCGGCTCTGCCTATCCGGGCCAGCAGGTCCGCGAAATCTCGGTCAAGGGCCGCAACCTGTCGGAAGGCGTGCCGCGGAGTTTCACGCTCAATTCGAACGAGATCCTGGAGGCGATGCAGGAACCGCTGCAGGGCATCGTCCAGGCCGTCAAGAAAGCCCTTGAGCAGACGCCACCGGAACTCGGCGCCGATGTCGCCGACACCGGCATCGTGCTGACCGGCGGCGGCGCGCTGCTGAGGGACATCGACAAGCTTTTGATGGAAGAGACCGGGCTGCCGGTCATCATCGCCGAAGACCCGATGACCTGCGTCGCGCGCGGCGGCGGGCGGATCCTGGAACTTTCAGACGAGCACCCGGGCCTTTTCGGGCTGGGTTGAGGGCGGGCAGCGCCCGCGGAGCGCCCGTTGACCCCACACGAGCCGGATGCACGGCCATTGCTGCTGGGCGGACCCGCCCTTGGGTTGCGCCTGATCGTGCTCGTGCTCCTGTCAATCGGCCTGATGGTCGCAGACCATCGCCAGAATCAGCTGGCCGTGATCCGAGACTGGTTCTCGTCTGTCGTCTATCCGATCCAGTGGGCCGTTCAGGCGCCGCTCGGCGTCTGGGACTCAGCCCGCGAAGCGCTCGCCTCGCGCGCGCGCCTCGAAGCCGACAACGTCAAACTCCGTGCCGACAATCTCGTGCTGCGCCTCAAGCAGATGCGCTACGAGTCGCTGGAACAGGAGAACCATCGGCTGCGGGCCGCGCGTGAAAGCACTTCGCGCGTAGTGCAGCACACGCTGGTCGCCGAGATCGTGCGCGTCGACCTCGACCCGTTCCGCCAGCGCGTGCTGGTCAACAAGGGGAGCCAGTCCGGCGTGTTCCGCGGCCAGGCGGCGCTCGACGCCAATGGCATCTTTGGCCAGGTCACCAGGGTCGGGCCGCTGTCCGCCGAGGTCATCCTGATCACGGATCCCGAACACGCGATCCCGGTGCAGGTAAACCGCACCGGCGCGCGCACGATTGCGCTCGGCACCGGCCGCTCCGGCCAGCTTTCGCTGCCCTACCTGCCGCAGAACTCCGACGTGGTCGCCGGCGACCTGCTGGTCAGCTCGGGACTCGGCGGCGTGTATCCGCCCGGCTATCCGGTCGGTAAGATCACGGCCGTCGGGCACGATCCGAGCCAGCCGTTGCTCTCGGTCGCTGCAGATCCGCTTGCCGCCCTCGACCGCGACCCTGAAATCCTGCTGGTGTGGTTCGACAACACGGTCGTCGAGCCTGAGCCCGAGGCGGCGCCGGCTGCCGCGGCACAGACGCCGGCAGCGCCGCCGGCCGCCGCGCCCGCGACCGGGAACGATTGAGCATGATGCGCCGGATGCCATTCGGCTGGCCGCGCATTATCGCGATCACGCTCGCGGCGCTGGCGGCGACCGTCCTGCCGCTGCCGGAATGGCTCGAGATCCTGCGGCCCGACTTTGTCGCGCTGACCGTACTGTGGTTCTGCCTGCTGTCGCCGCGCATGACGGGCCTCTTCCATGCCTGGGGTGCGGGCCTCGCGCTCGATGCCTTCCGCGGCGTGCTGCTCGGGCAGCATGCGCTCGCGCTCGTCGTGATCACCTATGTCGCGTCGAAGCTGCGCCTGCAGATCCGTGCCTTTCCGATGCTGCAGCAGACCGCGGTGATCCTGGCGCTCCTGTGGCTGAACGAGTTCCTGCTGTTCTGGATCGACGGTGTCTCCGGCCACCCGATCACCGACTGGCGGCGCTGGATGGCGGTGCCGGCCGGTGCCGCCTGCTGGCCGCTGATCAGCAGCCTCTACGCGCGCATCGCCGCGCGCCGTTAGCGTGGTTGCCTGATGCGCCGGGTCCGAGTCAAGGACGAGTACCTCGAGCAGCGCATCTTCCTGCAGAGGACGTTCATCGCTGCGATCATCGTCGGCGCAGTGATGCTGCTGCTGGCCGGGCGGGCGTTCTGGCTGCAGGTGCTGCGCCACGATTACTACGCAGAACTCTCCCAGGGCAATCGCGCTCGCATCGAGCCGCTGCCGCCGAACCGCGGAATCATCTACGACCGCGAGGGCCGCGTAATCGCGGAAAACACGCCCGCCTACCAGCTCGAAATCGTGCGCGAGCAGGCCGGCGACCTCGACGCGACACTCTCGGACCTCGTGAGTTTCGGGCTGCTGGAACCGGACGACCTCGGACGCGTGCGCCAGCTCGTGATGTCGCGCCGCTCCTTCGAGGCGGTGCCTATCCGCGTGCAGCTCGACGACGAAGGCGTCGCGCGCTACGCCGTGCATCGCCACGAGCTGCCGGGCGTCTCGCTCGAAACTCGCATGGCGCGTCATTACCCGTACGGCGCGCTCGGCGCGCACGCGCTCGGCTATGTCGGCACGATCAGCGAGGACGACCTCTCCCGGCTGGACAAGGACCGCTACTTCGGCACCGGCGTCATCGGCAAGACCGGCATCGAGCGCGCCTACGAGGACGACCTGCTGGGGAACAGCGGCTTCCGCGAGGTGCTGGTCAATGCCGAGGGCCGCCGCGTCGACGTGCAGGACGGCAAGGCAGCGAAGCTGCGAAGCCGCCAGCCGCTGGCCGGTCGCGATCTCCGGCTCTCGGTCGACATCGAGCTGCAAAGGGTCGCCGAGGAAGCGATGGCGGGCCGGCGCGGCGCGGTGGTCGCGATCGATCCGTCGAATGGCGACGTGCTGGTGCTCGCAAGCCTGCCTTCCTTCGATCCGAACGGCTTCGCGCGCGGCATCTCGCGCAAGGACTACCTTGCGCTGACCCAGGATCCGGACCAGCCGCTGTTCAATCGCGTGCTGAGTGGCACCTACCCGCCGGGTTCGACGATCAAGCCGATCATGGCGCTCGCGGGTCTCGAGTACGACGTCATCAAGCCGCAGGACGCCGTGTTTGCACCGGTCAGTTTTCCCTGCCGGGTTCGCGCCACAAGTTCCGCGACTGGAAGCACGAAGGCCATGGCAGGGTCGACATGCACGATGCGGTCATGGAGTCCTGCGACGTCTATTTCTACCGCCTCGCGAACACGCTCGGCATCGATCGCATCCACGACATCATGACCCGGATCGGGTTCGGCGAGCCGACCGGCATCGACATCGGCGGCGAGCGCGGCGGCATCATGCCGTCGCCGCAATGGAAGAAATCGGCGTTCGGCGGCCACTCGCAACAGGTCTGGTTCCCGGGCGAGACCGTGATCCTCGGCATCGGCCAGGGTTATTGGGCCGCGACGCCGCTGCAGCTCGCGACGGCGACTGCGCTCCTCGCGACGCGCGGCAAGCATTTCCGGCCGCGCCTCGTGCGCGCGCTGGTGGATCCGGCGACCGGTGCGGTCAACGAGCGCACGCCGCAGCCGCTCCCGGCCATCGAGCTCAAGGACCAGGCTAACTGGGAAGTCATCGTCGATGCGATGGTCGCCGTGACGAGCGGCGCGCGCGGCACGGCCGTGCGGGCTTCGCGCGGGGCCGCCTACTCCATCGCCGGCAAGACCGGCACCGCGCAGGTCTACACCGTCGGCCAGACCGAGAAATACAATGAGAAGACGATCGCCGAGCGGTTGCGCGACCATGCGCTGTTCGTCGCTTTCGCGCCGGCCGATGCGCCGAAGCTCGTGATCGCCGTGCTGGTCGAGAACGGCGGCCACGGCAGTTCCGCGGCGGCACCGATCGCCCGCGCGGTCTTCGACGCCTACCTGACGAAGGGGACGGGCTGATGTACGAAGAGCTCTCGGCATCGAGGACTCGCCGCACGATGACCGCGACCGCACGCCTGCTGCGGGCGCTGCACCTGGACGGCATGCTGCTGTCGGCAATCGCCCTGGTCAGCTTTTTCGGGCTGTTCGTGCTCTACAGCGCGGCCGGGGACAACATCGGCCTGTGGTTCAGCCAGCTCGCGCGCTTCGGTATCGGCGTCGCCGTGATGATCGCGATCGCGCAGGTGCCCGACCATTTCATCCGGATGGTCGCGCCGATCGCCTACGTGCTGGGGCTCATGTTGCTCGTGATCGTCGCGATCGCCGGCGATGTCGGCAAGGGCGCGCAGCGCTGGCTGGACATCGGCATCCTCCGCTTCCAGCCGTCGGAAATCATGAAGCTCGCCGTGCCGATGATGTGCGCGTGGTACCTGCACCAGCGTCCGCTGCCGCCCTCGCTGTGGAACGTCGTCGCCGTGCTCCTGATGATCATCGTGCCGGTGCTCCTGATCGCCGAGCAGCCCGACCTCGGCACGGCGCTTCTCGTCGCCGCAGCGGGCATCCTGGTCGTCGTGCTGGGCGGCCTGCCCTGGACCTACATCGCCGGTTGCGCCGTGATCGCGGGCGCCGCCGTGCCGCTCGTCTGGAGCATGCTGCACGACTACCAGCGCCAGCGCGTGCTGACGCTGCTCGACCCGCAAAGCGACGCGCTGGGCGCCGGCTATCACATCATCCAGTCGCAGATTGCGATCGGATCCGGCGGCTGGTTCGGCAAGGGCTGGACCAACGGCAGCCAGGCCCAGCTCGAATTCCTTCCGGAACGCTCGACCGACTTCATCTTCGCGGTGATCGGCGAGGAACTCGGCCTGCTCGGGCTGCTCGCATTGCTCGTGGGTTACATGTTCATCATCGGCCAGGCGCTGTACATGTCCACGCAATGCCGCGACGCCTACGCGCGCCTGCTCTCCGGCAGCATCGCGTTGACCTTCTTCGTCTACGTATTCGTCAACGCCGGCATGGTGACGGGGCTGCTGCCGGTCGTCGGCGTTCCGCTGCCGCTCGTCAGCTATGGCGGCACGTCGCTCGTGACCCTGATGGCAGGCTTCGGTATGCTGATGTCGCTGTATTCCAGCCGCAAGCTCGTGGGTTCATGACGACAGACGCGACCAGGACGCTGCGCACGCTGGCCTTTGCCCTCGCGCTGCAGCTCGCAACCCTGCAGGCCACTGCGCTCGACGCCAATCGCGAGGACGTGCGCCAGTTCATGCAGGAAATGCAGCACAAGCACGGATTCGACGAGGCCTGGCTCGCCAGCATCATTGCGTCGGCCGAGAGCCAGCCGAAGATCATCGAGCTGATGAGCAAGCCTGCCGAGCAGGTCATGAGCTGGCATGAGTACCGCGACCATTTCCTGACCCCCGAGCGCATCGCCGCCGGCGTCGTCTTCTGGACCGAGCACCGCGAACGGCTCGCCGAGGTCGAGCGGAAGACCGGCGTCTCGCAGCAAGCGATCGTCGGAATCCTGGGCGTCGAGACCTATTTCGGACGCATCACAGGGCGCTTCCGGGTCATCGATGCGCTGGCGACGCTCGCCTTCGATTACCCGCCGCGCAGCAAGTTCTTCCGCGATGAATTGGAGCAGTTCCTGCTGCTGGCGCGCGAAAACCAGATCGACACCACGACTGCGCTCGGCTCCTATGCGGGCGCGATGGGCCGCTCGCAGTTCATGCCGCGCAGTTACCGCGCCTACGCGATCGACGGCGACGGCGACGACCGCAGCGACCTGTGGGGCAACTGGGACGACGTCATCGCAAGCGTCGCGAATTACCTCGCGAAGCACGGCTGGCGCGCCGGCGAGCCGGTCGCCGCTCCGGCGGACCTGTGGTTCCCGGGCGCGGATGCGCTGATCAGTTCCGGCGGCCTTGCGCCCGATACGACCGTCAAGGCGCTGCGCGACCGCGGGCTCAGCTTCGCGACCAGCCTCGACGGCAAGGCCCCGGCATTCTTCATCAGCGTCGCCGGCGACGGAGGGCCGGAGTATCGCGCCGGCTTCTTCAATTGCGGTGTCATCACGCGCTACAACCGAAGCGTGATGTACGCACTCGCCGTGCACGACCTCGGCAGCCGGATTGAAGCGCTGCTGCCGTCCGCGCCGTGAACCTGCGCTGGGCACTGCCCCTGATCCTGCTGTTCGCCGCGGCCTGCGCGCACGAGCCCGAACGCCCCGAGCCCCGGCAACCGCCAAGCGGCGCCGGCCCCGGGACCGCTAGCCAGCCGCGCGAGGAGCCCCGGGCGCGCCACGGCAATCCGCCCTTCTATGAGGTGGCCGGAAAGCGCTACGTCGTGCTCGCGAGCGCCGCGGGTTACGTCGAGCGCGGCGTGGCGTCCTGGTACGGACCGACATTCCACGGCGGACGCACGTCGACCGGCGAGACTTACGACATGAACGCGATGACCGGCGCGCACCCGACACTGCCGCTGCCGACCTGGGTGCAGGTGACCAACCTGCAGAATGGCCGTAGCGTCGTCGTGCGCCTGAACGACCGCGGGCCATTCAGCAACAACCGGATCATCGACCTGTCGCGCGCCGCGGCCGAGCAGCTCGACATGGTCCGTGCCGGCACGGCGATGGTCGAGGTGCGAAGCCTCGCGGGCGGAAGCGCGCCGCCCGCGCTCGCGCCCGCCGCGCTGCCGGTCGCGACCCGCTTTTTCGCGCAGGCAGGCGCATTCGCGGACGAAGACAATGCGAAGCGCCTTGCCGAACGGCTGCGGGACGCCCGGGTGGGCGAAGTCACGGTGAGCGAGACCGGGGAAAATGACCGGCACCTCTGGCGCGTGCGCGTGGGACCCGTGACGAGCATCGGCGAATTCGACGCGCTGATCGAACGGTTGCGCCAGGCCGGCGTCGATTCGCCGCGCCTCGTGCTCGAATGAACTGACGCGCACGTCCGCCATCGCTAGAATTGGCAGCCCGCGTTGCGCCGCGGCACCCACACATCGAGGTCTGTCTTGAAATTTCCCTTCGCTGCACTGCTGCTGGTGATCCCCGCCCTCGCTTCTGCCGATGCGCCGCCGGTGCCGCCGCCTCCCGCGATCCAGGCCACGACCTGGGTACTGATCGACCAGGCGAGCGGCCAGGTCATCGCTGCCCACGACGCGGACAAGTCGGTCGAGCCCGCGAGCCTCACCAAGCTGATGACGGCTTATGCCGTGTTTCATGCGCTCCGGAGCGGCAAGCTGAAGCTCGACACGCCGGTCGCCATCAGCGAGCACGCCTGGCGGTCCGAGGGATCGCGGACATTTGTCAATGTCGGGTCGCAGGTCCCGGCAGAAGTGTTGATCCAGGGCATGATCATCCAGAGCGGCAACGACGCGAGCATCGCGCTCGCGGAAGCCGTCGCCGGCACCGAGCCGACCTTTGCGGCGCTGATGAACCAGTACGCCCTGCGGCTCGACATGAAGCATTCGCATTTCGAGAATGCGACGGGGCTGCCGGGCGCGAATCACCGCGTCACGGCCGCCGACATGGCCAAGCTGACGCGCGCTCTGATCCAGGAATTTCCGGATTACTACCGCTGGTACTCGCAGCGCGAGTTCACCTGGAACGGCATTAAGCAGGCGAATCGCAACGGCCTGCTGGAACGCGACCCGAGCGTAGACGGCGTCAAGACCGGCATGACCGACACGGCCGGCTATTGCCTGATCTCGTCGGCGAAGCGCGACGGCATGCGACTGATCGGGGTCGTCATGGGCACCGAGAGCATGAAGGCGCGCGAGGACGCGAGCCTGGCGCTCCTGAACTACGGGTTCAGCTTCTACGAGAGCCGGAATCTGCAGGCGGCAGGCCGGGAGATGGCCCGCATGCGTGTGTACAAGGCCGCTGGCGGACACGCCGCGGTCGGCGTCGCCGGGGATCTCACCGTCACGCTGCCGCGCGGCCAGGCCGACCGCGTCGAACTCAAGCTGGAACTCGCGCCGAAGGTATTCGCGCCACTCTCGATGGCGGATCGCGTCGGCGTGGTGCGCGCGGTGCTGGACGGCAAGGTCGTCGCCGAGGCCGAGCTGCATCCGGTCGCCGACGTGCCACTCGGCGGCTTTTTTCGCCGGCTCTGGGATACGATCGTCTCCTGGTTCAACTGACCATGCCCCTGCCACTCATCTGGCTCGATGGAAAGCTGCTGCCGCTCTCCGAGGCGCGGATCTCGCCGCTTGACCGCGGCTTCCTGTTCGGCGATGCGGTCTACGAAGTACTGCCCGTGTATGGCAGCCGGGCCTACCGCATGGACGAGCATCTCGGGCGCCTCGAGCGCAGCCTCGCCGGCATCCGCATGCCGCCGGTCATGGATCGGGCGGGCTGGCTCTCGGTATTCGGCGCTCTGGTCCACGGCAACGGCGGCGGCGACCTGTTGCTGTACGTGCAGGTCACCCGCGGCGTCGAACCCGAGCGCAACCACGTGCCGCAACCCGGCACGCGCCCGACGGTCCTCGCGTTCGTCGCTGCGCTGCCCGTCGTGCCCGCCAAAACGATCGAGCGCGGCACGGCCGCAATCACCGCGGCCGACCTGCGCTGGGCGCGCTGCGACATCAAGGCGACCTCGCTGCTCGCGAACGTGCTGCTGCGCTGGCAGGCGGCGGACGCACAGACGGCCGAGGCGATCCTGCTGCGCGACGGCTGGCTGACCGAGGGCAGCACCAGCAGCGTGCATGTCGTGAAGGCTGGCCGGCTGCTGACGCCGCCGCAGACCCACGCAATCCTTCCCGGCACGACGCGCGGCGTGCTGTTCGACCTGGCAGAGCGAGACGGCATCGTTTCCGAGCGCCGCCCGGTCGCCGATGCGGAATTGCGGAGCGCAGAGGAGATCATCATCGCCTCCGCCGGCGGCGGCATCCGGGCGGTGACGACGCTCGACGGCAAGCCGGTCGGCGGCGGCAGCCCCGGGCCCGTATTCCAGCGCCTTTACGCCGGTTTTCTGGCGACCAGGACGGAATTCTCGACCGAATTGCCCGCATGACGGACGCGGACGATCTCTTCCAGTTTCCCTGTGAATTCCCGATCAAGGTGATGGGCCGCGACTCGGAGTCCTTCCGGTCGCTGACGCTCGCGATCATCCAGCGTCATGCGGGTCCGCTCGCCGCAGAGAGCATCACCGAAAGGTTGAGCAGCAAGGGGCGGTTCCTGGCGCTGACCTACACGATCCGCGCCGAGAGCCGCGCACAGCTCGATCGCATCTACCAGGAACTGACCGACAGCGGGGTCGTGCTGGTCTCGCTCTGACCGGGCCAGTGCCCGTTCCATTCGATTCCAAGGGTGTCATTCAGGAGCGGCGCAAGGTCCTGCGCGATGTCGTGGACGTCGCCCCCGATACCGAGCTGTGACAGCTGAGTCATTTCGAGTCCCGCCATGCCGCAGGGATTGATGCGGCTGAAGGGCTCGAGGTCCATGTCCACATTGAGCGCGAGGCCGTGATAGCTGCAGCCGCGGCGGATGCGCAGGCCGAGGCTCGCGAGCTTGCGGCCATCCACGTAGACGCCGGGCGCGTCGCGCCGGCCAACGGCCGAAATCCCGTGCGTGGCGGCGAGCGAGATCACCGCGGTCTCGAGTGCAACGACGAGCTCCCGCACGCCGATGCGGCGCCGTCGCAGGTCGATCAGCGGATAGACGACGAGCTGGCCCGGGCCGTGATAGGTCACCTGGCCGCCGCGATCGATGCCGACCACCGGGATGTCGCCGGGCGCAAGCACATGTTCGCGCTTGCCGTTGAGGCCCTGCGTGAATACCGGATCGTGCTCGAGGAACCAGACCTCGTCGGGCGTGGCCGCGTCGCGCTCATCCGTGAAGGCCTGCATCGCGCGCCAGGTGGGCGCGTAGTCGGTGCGGCCGAGCCAGCGGAAGACCGCCGTCACGGCTCTTCCTCGATGACCTCGCAGGTCAGGTGGCGCTCGGCAGTCAGCGAATTGGAAATCAGGCAGATTTTCTCGGCCTTCTCCAGCAGCGAGCGGGCGCGCGCGGGATCGGTGCCGGCCGGCACGACGAGTTCCGCATGCGTCTCGAAGCGCGTGAAGCGGGTAATGCCTTCTTTGCGCTCGAGCAGGCCGTGGACCTCCGCGGTCAGTTCATTCCAGTCCAGCCGCGAGGCTTTCGCGATCGAACGGAAGGACAGCGAGAAGCAGTCGGCGACCGAGGCCACGAGCAGCGTCTCCGGCGACCAGTAACCGCCGGGCCCGTCGAATTCCGGCGGCGGCTGGGATTGCAGGTCCGGCAGGCCTTCACCGCCGAGGCGCACTTCGCCAGCGGGCGTTGAGCCCACGCGGATCTTGTAGTGATGCGGATACGGGTGCATGCGTTAAGCGGGCGTCGCTACGCCCGCGCCTGCGCCGAGCCCGCAGTTGCTGCCCTCGAGGGCGCGTTCGGCGCGATAGCTCGAGCGCACCATCGGGCCTGCAACGCATTCGAGGAATCCCCGCGCGAGCGCTGCCTCGCGGAAGCGTGCGAATTCCTCCGGTGCGACGAAACGCGCGACCGGCAGGTGATTGGCTGTCGGGCGCAGGTACTGCCCGAGCGTCAGCAGGTCGCAACCGACGGCGCGCAGGTCGTCCATCGTCGCGAACAATTCGTCCTCGGTCTCGCCGAGGCCGAGCATCAGGCTGGTCTTGGTCAGCACCGACGGGCGGTAGCGCTTGGCGTATTCGAGCACGCCGAGCGTCTGCTGGTAGCCGGCACGCGGATCGCGCACCGGATGCGTGAGCCGCAGGACGGTCTCGACATTCTGCGCAAAGACGACGATGCCGGAATCGACCACGGTCTCGACGTCCGCCTGCACGCCCTGGAAGTCCGGCGTCAGCGCCTCGACCGCGGTGCGCGGGCTTTCGGCGCGGATGGCGCGCACGCAGGCGGCGAAATGCCCCGCTCCGCCATCGGGCAGGTCGTCGCGATTGACCGAGGTCAGGACCACGTACGAAAGCCCCATGAGCGCAACCGTGCGCGCGGCATTCGCGGGTTCGTCCGCATCCAGCCAGCCCCTGGGATTTCCCGTGTCCACCGCACAGAAGCGGCAGGCGCGCGTGCAGACCGAGCCCATCAGCATCAGGGTTGCCGTGCCCGCATTCCAGCACTCGCCGATGTTGGGGCAATGCGCTTCTTCGCAGACGGTGCTGAGGCGATGCTCGCGCACGATTCCGCGCACGGCGTCGAACTTCGCCCCTGCCGGCATCGGGGCGCGCAGCCAGCGCGGCTTCGGACCCTGCGCGGGTGCTGCTGGGCTCCACGCCTGCTTGATGCCGTCGCGGATTGCCGTGAATCCCTGCGGCGTGCGGTACTTCTCGCCGCTCTTCACGGGTTTAGGCTCGAATTGGACAGGAATTCCTTTAAAATCAGTCACTTGATAGGGTCCGGCGAAGGGCCTGGAGGCCATTCTATCCGACCGGGGATTCAAGCACCGGGTGGTGGAACTGGCCGAGTCGCAGGGCCGCATCTAGGGCGGCGAGGCGCTCCGGCGTACCGACGTCGCTCCAGGCGCCCTCGTGCTGCTGAGCAGTCAATTGACCCGCGGCGAGCGCGCGATCGAGCAGCGGCTTCAGCGGAAACGCGCCAGCTGTGCAGCCCTCGAACAATCGCGGATCGAGGATCGAAAGGCCGGTATAGGTCAGCGGTGTCGGCGCGGGCTGCACATGGCCATTCGCGCTGAGACCGTAGTCGCCATTCGGATGATGGGGCGGATTCGGGACCAGCACGAGGTGACCGAGCGAACCCGCGGGCCGTCGCAGTTCATCGAACCGCAGGTCGATCCAGATGTCGCCGTTGACCAGCAGGAATGGCTCATCACCCAGGAGCGGCAAGGCGTGGTGAATACCGCCGCCCGTGCCGAGCGGCACCGGGCCTTCGGCGCTGTAAACGATCGACAGGCCGTGGCGCCCCCCGGCACCCAGGGCATCGCGGATGCTGTCGCCGAGCCAGGACAGGTTGATGACGACCTCCCGGATCCCCGCTTTCAGGAGCGCAGCGAGGTGATATTCGATCAGCGGATAACCGCCGGCTTCGAGCAGCGGTTTCGGCCTGCGATCGCTGAGCGGACGCATGCGCTCGCCGCGGCCCGCGGCCAGGATCATCGCTTTCATGCCGGCAGTCCCGCGCGGCGCGTGGCAGCCGCGAAAGCCGGCACGACCTTCATGCGCAGGTAATCGTCGAATGCCGCGAGCGCAGGTGTGGCGCCGGTGACGGCCAGCGTGTAGTCGAGCACGCGCGGCAGGTCGGCGAGGAATCCCGGCTTGGCGTCGCGATACCAGAGCCTCGCGAATATGCCGAGCACCTTGATGTGGCGCTGCAGTCCGACCTGATCGAACCAGCGCAGGAATTCCTCGCGGCTCCTGCCGGCATCGAGTCCGAGCCGCGCCGCGCCTGCGCGATAACGATCGAGCCAGCGCAACAATTGCGCATGCGGCCAGACTACGTAGCAGTCTTTCAGCAGCGACACGAGGTCATAGGCTATGGGTCCGCGCACGGCGTCCTGGAAATCGAGGATACCGGGATTGCGCTCCGGGCAGACCATCAGGTTGCGCGAGTGGTAGTCGCGATGCACCAGCACGACCGGTTGCGCGAGCGCCTGGCCGCAGAGCCAGTCGAACGCGGACTCGATGACGCGCCGGTCGTCGGCGTCCGCCTGTAGCCCGAGATGGCGGCCGATGAACCACTCGGGAAACAGCTCCATTTCCCGCCGCAACATCGCCTCGTCGTAGAGCGGCAGGTCGCCCGCTTCGCGCGTGCCAGTTGCCTGCAGCTGCAGCAATGCGTCGATCGCATCGGCATAGAGCGGCTCGGGATCGGCGCCCTTGTTGAGCGCTTCCAGGTACTGGAGATTGCCGAGGTCGCCGATCAGCACGTAACCCTGCTTTGCGTCGACCGCCAGCACTTGCGGGACATGGAGGCCT
The DNA here is from genome assembly GCA_963747145.1 of uncultured Gammaproteobacteria bacterium. Classification (GTDB taxonomy): domain Bacteria; phylum Pseudomonadota; class Gammaproteobacteria; order Steroidobacterales; family Steroidobacteraceae; genus SCUD01. Next base: position 175,610 of record CAVVDZ010000001.1, read on the forward strand.
GTTTCTGCCAGCAGTCCCGCCACCTGCAAGTAGGTTTCGAGGCCTTCCCGATCCGGTGGCGCATCCATCGCGATTTGCGTGCCGGTGTCGCGATGAACGCGGAAATAGCGGCGGAAGCTGGCATCGACCGACGCGGGCGTGACGCGCCGGACGGGCGCGCCCGGCAGGCTCGCCAGCCAGCGCTCGAGGCCTTGAAGTCTCTGGTCGGCGTTCGAGGTCGTTGTCATGCGCAGGCGACGGCCGGGGGGGCCGCATTATAGACTTGGCGGCCACATCGAATTCACGGCCATTCCCGACTCGCGTGCAACTTCGCTCCTTCATCGCATGGCTCGCTGCCGCCGCCTGCCTGTCGCAGGCTGCGGCCGCGGACTGCTTGTGGGCCGATTCCGGGGATCCGGAGCAGGCAGCGGCGACGAATGCCGATGCAGCCGCGACGGCGGACCCGAATGACCAGCCGATCGAGGCCACGAGCGGCAGCGCCGAGGTCACGCGGTCGGGCGATGCGACGCTCGGTGATGGCGTCGTCGTGCGCCAGGGCAATCGCCGGCTGACAGCCAAGACCGCCTCCTACGTGGCCGCGACCCGCCGTTTCTCGGTCGAGGGCGACGTGGAATTCCGGTCTCCTGACCTGCGACTGAAGGGCAAGAAGGGATTCTGGGGCGCCGACGGTGGCGGCGAGTTCACGGACACCGAATTCGAGCTGCCCGCGCGGCCGGCGCGCGGCACGGCCAGGGAACTCGGCATGGCGACCGATGGCGCGCTGAAGATGCGCGAGGTCAGCTTCACGACCTGCCCGGCGGGCAACGATGACTGGTTCCTGCGCGCCTCCTCGATCGACATCGACCAGCGCAAGCAGCAGGGCAAAGGCAGGAACGTGCGCATCGAACTGAAGGGCGTGCCGATCCTGTATGCGCCGGTGATTTCATTCCCGGTCGGCGACGCGCGCAAGTCCGGCTTCCTTTTTCCGTCATTCGGCACCTCGAACAAGAGTGGCTTCGAGTTCGGCGCGCCCTATTACCTGAACCTCGCACCCAATTACGACCTGACGCTGACACCGCAGCTGCTGTCGCGCCGCGGCCTCGGGCTCGAAGCGCAGTTCCGTTACCTGACGGAGCGCAGCCACGGCAGGCTCGGTTCACGCTACCTGCCGGGCGACGACCTGGCGGGGAGCGATCGAAGCCTGAGCTCACTGTGGCACCAGACCGATTTCACGGACCGGCTGCGCCTGTCGGCGAGCTTCGAGCATGCGAGCGACAGCCAGTATTTCGAGGATTTCGGGCTCGGCCCCGACGGCACGAGCGTGACATTCCTCGACCGTTACCTGAGCCTCGCCTGGCTCGGCCGCGGCTGGCGCTTCGACGGCCGAGTGCAGGATTTCCAGACCATCGATCAGTTGGTGGACCCGCTCACGCGTCCCTATTCACGCCTCCCGGAACTCACGTTCACCGGCGCCTGGCCGATGAGCGACGGCGGATTGACTGCGGGTCTCGATGCGGAAGCGACCTGGTTCGACCGCGACGCGGGCACGACGGGCCTGCGCATGGACCTGATGCCGCGCGTTTCCTGGCCACTGCGCGGCCCGGGCTATCACTTCGAACCCAGCGCCGCCTACCGCGTGACGACCTATCGCCTGTCCGGCATGGCACCGGGCGCCGACGACGCGCCGGACCGGCGCGCGCCGATCCTGTCGCTGGATGCCGGGCTCGAGTTCGAGCGCGACGTGCATTCCCGGCGCAGGCTGGTGCAGACCTTCGAACCGCGGCTGCGCTACACCTGGATCCCGTTCCGCGACCAGAGCGACCTGCCGGTATTCGACACGGCGCTCCCCGACCTCAATCTCGTGCAGCTCTTCCGCACCAACCGCTACGTCGGCGCCGACCGGCTGGGCGACGCGAACGAACTCGCCTTCGGCGTGACTTCGCGGCTGATCCACGCCGACAGCGGCCAGCAGTTCATCTCGGCGACGATCGGCCAGCGCTACTACTTCGAGCGGCCGCGCGTCGTGCTGCCGGGCGAACCCGTCGAGATGCGCGATGCGTCGAACCTGGTCGGCGAGATCGAGATGACGGCCTACCGGCACTGGAGCGCGCGGCTCGCGATGGAATGGGACTACGACGCGTCGAACACCGTGCTCGGGCAGGCAAGCATCCAGTACAAGCCCCGCAACGACGCGGTCATCAATGTCGGCTACCGCTACCGCGAGGGCTTGCTGGAGCAGTGGGAAACGTCCGCCGCCTGGCGGCTGTCGCCCAACTGGCAGTTGTTCGCGCGCCAGGTCTATTCGCTGAAGGACCGGACGTCGATCGACCGGTTCGCCGGCTTCGAATACGGCGGTTGCTGCTGGCGGCTGCGCCTGCTCGGGCGGCGCTACGTGTCCAACCGCACCGGCGAAAGCGACACTTCCGTGCTGCTGCAACTGGAACTCAAGGGCCTTTCGTCGGTCGGAACCAGCGACGACACTTTCCTGAGGCGGGGCATTCGTGGATACTCCTCCGTCCCTGCCGACCCCCATCCCTGACCCGGGCACACCATGAGCCGAGTTTTGATCAGCCTGCTTGCCGCCCTGACGCTGTCGGGACCCGTACTCGCGCAGACGCGCGACCTGTCCACGAGCGGCGCGTCGCTCGACCGGGTGGTCGCGATCGTCGGCGACGGGGTCGTGCTCCAGAGCCAGGTCGATGACCAGCTCAACCTGATCATGGGCCGCCTGCGCGACCAGAAAGCGCAGCTGCCGCCGGCCGACGTGGTCCACCAGCAGGTGCTCGAGCGCCTGGTGTTGCAGGAAATCCAGTTGCAGCGCGCGAATCGGCTCGGCGTGCGCGTTTCGGACGAGATGCTGAACGAGGCGCTGCGCGACGTCGCGAAGCGCAATGGCCTGGCATTCGAGCAGATGCCGGACGCACTTGCGTCACAGGGCGTGGACTACGCGTCCTACCGCGACGACATGCGCCGCGAGATCTCGATCTCGCTGCTGCGCCAGCGCGACGTCTATCCGCGCATCTATGTGTCGCCGCGCGAGCTCGACCAGGCCCTGGCGCGCCAGTCGACCCAGGTGGACGAGAATGCGGAGTTCGATGTGTCCCACATCCTGCTGTCGCTGCCGGAGTCCGCGACCGCCGACCAGATGGCGCGCGTCGAGAAACTCGCCGCAGCGATCCACGATCGCGCCAAGGCAGGCGAGGACTTCGGCCAGCTCGCGTTGACTTACTCGCAGTCGCAGTCCGCCCTCGAGCGCGGCAAGCTCGGCTGGCGGCGTCTCAACCAGCTGCCGCAGTTCATCGGCGACCTTGTCGCCGCCATGAAGCCGGGCGATGTCGCGGACCCGGTGCGCACGCCGACTGGCTTTCACATCGTGCGCCTCGACGACACGCGCGGTGCCAGCACCGGCCCGATGCTGGTCGAGCAGATCCACTCGCGCCACATCCTGCTGCGACCCAACGAAGTCCAGGATGACGCCACGACCCGTCAACGGCTTGCCGCCCTGCGCGATCGTATTTTGGCAGGTGAAGACTTCGGCGCGCTCGCGAGCGTGACATCGGAAGACCCGGCGTCAGCGAGCCACGGCGGCGACCTCGGCTGGACTTCGCCGGGTACCTTCGAACCCGATTTCGAGACCGCGCTCGCCGCGCTCGAGCCGAACCAGATCAGCGAGCCCTTCCGCACCCAGTTCGGCTGGCATATCGTCCAGATGCTGGGCAAGCGAACATTCGACCAGAGCGACGACGTGCGCAGGCAGCGGGTCCTCACGGCGCTTCGCGAGAGCAAGGTCGACGAGGAGACCGAGCTGTGGCTGCGACGACTCCGCGACGAGGCCTACGTCGAGGTCCGCAACCCCTGAACCGGCAGCCGCGCCTGATCGTGACGACCGGCGAGCCGGCCGGCATCGGTCCGGACCTGGCGATCGCCGCGGCGCTGCGTGACTGGCCTTGCGAGCTCGTCTTCGCGGGCGACCCGGCCCTCCTCGCTGCGCGCGCCCGCGAACTCAAGCTCGAGATCGAACCCAGCGAATGGCGGCCGGACGCGGTGTCATCGCCGCACCGCGCCGGAACCCTGCCGATGGCCGCCGTCACGCTCGCCACCCAGGTCGAAGCGGGCCGGCTCGACGTCGCCAATGCGCGCTACGTGCTCGAAATGCTCGATCTCGCGATCGACGGCTGCATCGCAGGCCATTTCACGGCGATGGTGACCGGCCCGGTCCAGAAATCCACCATCAACGACGCCGGCATCGCCTTCACGGGCCACACCGAGTACCTCGCGGCGCGCTCTGGCGTGCCTTTGCCCGTGATGCTGCTGGTCTCGGGCCGATTGCGCGTCGCGCTCGCAACCATGCACCTGCCGCTTGCAGAGGTACCGGGTCACATCCGCCGCGAGCTCCTCGACGCGACGCTCGACGTGCTCGACGACGGGCTCAGGAACTGCTTCCGCCTGCCCGAGCCGCGGATCCTGGTCTGCGGACTGAATCCTCACGCCGGCGAAGGCGGCCACCTGGGTCGCGAGGAAATCGACGTGATCGCGCCAGCCGTCGAGGCTGCAGCAAAACGCGGCCTGAAGGTACGCGGCCCGGTCTCAGCCGACACCGCATTCACCGCGGGCATGCTCGCCGAGGCCGACGCCGTGCTCGCGATGTACCACGACCAGGGATTGCCCGTCATCAAGCATGCGGGCTTCGGCAACACGGTCAATGTCACGCTCGGGCTGCCGTTTGTGCGCACCTCCGTGGACCATGGCACGGCGCTCGACCTGGCCGCGACCGGGCGCGCCGATCCCGGCAGCCTGTTCGCCGCAATCGAGCTCGCGCAAGAACTGGGATGAATCGCCCCCGCAAGCGTTTTGGCCAGCACTTCCTGCACGACCCGGGCGTCATCGCGCGCATCGTCGCTGCGATCGACCCGAAGCCCGGCGAACGCATCGTCGAGATCGGGCCCGGGCGCGGCGCGCTCTCGCGTCCTTTGCTCGAGCGATGCAAGCGGCTCGAGGTCATCGAGATCGACCGCGACGTGATCCCGCTGTTGCGCCATCACTGTTCCGGCGCCGGCGAACTGATCGTGCACGAGGCCGACGTGCTGGAAGTGGACCTGCTGAAGCTGCACGGTGGCGGGCCGCCGATCCGCGTCTGCGGCAACCTGCCCTACAACATCTCGACGCCACTCCTGTTCCACCTGCTCGAATCGCGCGCGGTGATCGCCGACATGCACTTCATGCTGCAGAAGGAAGTCGTCGAGCGGATGGCCGCGAAGCCGGGCGGCAAGGAATATGGCCGGCTGACCGTCATGCTGGCCGCCGTCTGCAAGGTCGAGTCGCTGTTCCGGGTCGGGCGCGGCGCATTCAATCCGCCACCCGGCGTCGATTCGGCGGTGGTCCGTCTGACGCCGCATGCGGATGCGCCATTTCCGCTGCCGGATCGCGCGCGCTTCGCCCGGTTCGTCGGCGCCGCCTTCTCGATGCGGCGCAAGACGCTGCGCAATTCCCTGCGCGGCCTCGCCGGGCCCGCCGAATTCGAGGCCGCCGGCATCGAGCCCGGGCGGCGACCCGAGACCCTGTCGCCGGCGGAATTCGCCAAACTCGCCGCACAGCCGGCGGTCGCCGCCGACAGCCTATAATGCTCCCCGGATGAACATTTACCGCAAGGTGCTCCTGGTCGTGGCGCTCGATGAGTACGCCGAGAAGATCGGCGCGCGCGCACGCGACATCGCAGCCCTCTGCAATGCCGAGCTGTCGATCCTGCACGTCGTCGAGTACGTGCCGGTCGAACCCATGGGAGAGACCCTGCTGCCGACGGTGCAGATCGAGGAAGAACTGGTGCAGCGCGCGAAGCAGCGTCTCGCGGAACTCGCGAAGAAGCTCGGCATCGAATCCGCCCGGCGCGAGGTCGCAGCGGGCAACATCAAGGCCGAGATCGTGCGCGCGGCGCAGGAACAGAAGGCGGACCTGATCGTGCTTGGCAGCCGCGAGCGGCGCGGGCCGTCGATCCTGGTCAATTTCACCGAGGACACCGTGCTGCACGCCGCGCCCTGCGACGTGCTCGCCGTACGCTTGCGCAAGGGTGGCGGCGCATGAACGACGAAGTTCAACACGTGATCACGGTGGACGTGGATACCCGCTACCTCGAGGACCAGTCGGACCCCGACGAGCGGCGCTTCGTGTTCGCCTACACGATCACGATCCGCAACCGCGGCGAAGTGCCGGCGCGCCTCCTGACGCGGCATTGGGTGATCACCGACGCGAACGGCAAGGTCCAGGAAGTCCGCGGCGAGGGCGTGGTCGGCGAGCAGCCGCACCTGAAGCCGGGCCAGGGATTCCGCTACACGAGCGGCGCGGTACTCGAAACCCCGGTCGGCGCGATGCAGGGCAGCTACCAGATGCTGGCCGACGACGGCGTGCGCTTCGATGCGCCGATTCCCCCGTTCACGCTCGCGATACCCGGAACCATTCACTAGCAGCGATGGCCCTGTACGCCATCGGGGACCTGCAGGGCTGCCACGCCGAGTTCCTGGCCCTGCTGGATCAATTGCGCTTCGATCCCGCGCGCGATCGCCTGTGGCTGACCGGCGATCTCGTCAATCGGGGTCCCGCATCGCTCGAGTGCCTGCGGACCGTGCACAAGCTCGGGTCCGCGGCGACCGTTGTTCTCGGCAATCACGACCTGCACCTGCTCGCGATGGCCTGGGCCCCGAAGTCCGTGCGCCGCCGCGAGCCGGAATTGCAGGCCGTGCTCGAGGCGCCCGACGCCGGCGAGCTCCTTGCCTGGCTCGCGGCGCGGCCGTTGCTGCATCGTGAACCGGGCATCGACTGGACGCTGATCCACGCCGGGCTGCCGCCCGAGTGGACACTCGCCGAGGCTGTCTCCTGCGCGCGCGAGGTCGAGGGCGCCCTGCGCGAGCGCCCGGCGGAATTGCTGTCCGGCATGTACGGCGATCGCCCCGATCGCTGGTCACCCGGTCTCGCGGGCCTCGACCGACTGCGCTTCGCGGTGAATTGCCTGACGCGCCTGCGCTACGTGGATGCCGACGGCCGGCTGCTGCTGGCGCTGAAGGGGCCGCCCGCCGAGGCGCCGCGCGAGGCCATGCCCTGGTTCCGCCATCCGGCGCGAAAGACCCGGGCCGACCGGATCCTGTTCGGCCACTGGTCGGCGCTCGGCTACATCGCGGAACCCAATCTGCGCTGCCTGGACTCGGGCTGTGTCTGGGGTGGCGCGCTCTGCGCGCTCAGGCTCGATCGCGAGGAAGAACCGCGAATGCTGCCCTGCCGCGGCAGCCTGCGACCGCAGGCCTGATCAGGGGCTGCGCGCCTGGGCGGTGTCCGCCATCTGGATGCCGGTCAGCACCTGGAGCTTCAGGTCGATGCGATTGCCGATCAGCTGGTGCGGGATGCAGTTGATGTCGCCCTGGGGATTGCGCGTTGCGATCTTGGACAGGACGCGGTCGCGGAACTGCTCCACCAGTTCGCAATCGCCCCAGTCGAGTCCGCGCGGCAGGTTGCGCTTGATCGAGACGGTCTTCCAGACGCCGAGCACCGGCTCGCCGGCGTCACGGCTGCCGGCTTCGGGAATCTCCGCGGTGTAGAAAATCATCTTCACATGCGGGAAATCGGCGACCTTCTGGTAGCCGAATTCGCAGCCGCGCTCCTGGACCTTGACGTCGGGCCGGACGCCGACGTGTTTCAGCAACAGCATGACCTTGCTCTTGAGGCCGCTGCAGGTGTACCGGGTCGTGAAACCCATGTAGACGAGGTCCACCTCGTGGCGCTTCCAGGTTGCGGCGACTTCCTCCGGCTCCGGTTCGTCGGCGGTCGCCGGCAGGGCTGCCAGCAAGGCCAGGACCAGAATTCCGACGCGCCACAACATGCAATCCACTCCTCGCATCCAACCCGAGGTATCAGACCGGCGCGCAGGGGCCGGGTTCCCGGGCGTGACTATAATGGCACGATGACGATCATGCGATTCGAGCTGGAGGGCCGGCGGCTGAATGCCGACTTCGCCCAGCCGCTCTCGATCGCCATACCGCTCGATTTCAACGGCCCGCAACCCTCTTTTTACAATGCGCCGGCGGCTGCCGCGAATCCCTGGCGAGAGGCAGGCTTCGTCGGCGACACGCGGGCCGGCGGCAGCTGCAACTGCGAGCAATTGACGCTCGTTCCGCATTGCAATGGAACCCACACGGAATGCGTCGGTCATGTCACGGACGATCGGGTGGCCGTCACCGACCGCGTCCGCGGGGAGATCGTGCTCGCATTGCTCGTGTCCCTGCATCCGGTGGGCGCCGCGCTGACCGGCGAGGACAGCGATCCGCCGCCCGCGTTCGACGACCTGTTGCTGACCGCCGAGTCCCTTGAGCGGGCTTTCGCCGCGCATCCGGGCCCGGCGCCACGGGCGCTCGTGCTGCGTACGCTGCCGAGCAATGCTGGGCGGCTCACGCACGCGTATCGCGGAAGCGCACCGGCTCCCTACCTGTCGCAGCAGGCGGCGACCTGGCTGGTGGAGCATGGTATCGAGCATCTGGTATTGGACCTGCCCTCGGCAGATCGCGCGGACGACAAAGGCCGCCTGACGGCGCACCGGATTTTTTTCGGCCTGCCGCCCGGTGGGCGGCATTCGCGCGATGCGACCCGGCCGCAGGCGAGCATCACGGAACTTGCCTGGATCGCCCCCACGATCCGCGACGGCTGGTACCTGCTCGATCTGCAGATCCCCGCCTTCCTCGCTGACGCGGCGCCGAGCCGGCCCCTGCTCTATCCGGTGCATTTCGAGTGAGCAACGAACTTACGCTCGATGCGGCACGCGCCCGCGACGCGGCCGACCCGCTCGCCCGCTGGCGCAATGAGTTTCATTTCCCGGTTTCGCCCCGCGGCGGTCCGGCGGTCTATCTCTGCGGCAACTCGCTGGGACTGCAGCCGCGTGCCGCAGGCGCCGAGGTCGCGAAGTTCATGGCCGAGTGGCAGAACCTCGGTGTGCTCGGCTATCACGATGCCGAGGGCGGACTGGCTGAACCTGCACGAGGCGGCTCGCGCCGACCCTCGCAATGCTCGCAGGGGCGAGCGTCCCCGAAGTCGTCGCGATGAACTCGTTGACGCTCAACCTGCACCTGCTGATGGCGAGCTTCTATCGCCCGACGCGCGAGCGGCACGTGATCCTGATCGAGCAAGGCGCGTTTCCCTCGGATCGTTATGCGGTCGTCTCGCAGATCCAGTGGCACGGCCTCGATCCCGCGACGTCGATGGTCCAGATTGCGCCACGCGCGGGCGAGCAATTGCTACGCCACGAAGACCTGCTCGCGGAAATCGCGCGCATCGGAGGGCGACTCGCACTCGTCTTGATGCCAGGCATCCAGTACCTGACCGGGCAGCTGCTCGATCTCGGCGCGCTCGCGAAAGCGGGACACGCCGTCGGCGCGCGCGTCGGCTTCGATCTCGCGCATGCGATGGGCAATGTGCCGCTATCGCTGCATGACTGGGGCGCGGACTTCGCGGTCTGGTGTTCCTACAAGTACCTGAATGGCGGCCCGGGCGCGACGGCCGGCGCCTTCGTGCACGAGAAGCATTTCGACGCAGACTTGCCGCGGCTCGCCGGCTGGTGGGGCAACGATCTCGCGAACCGATTCGAGTTCGGCACGGAATTCCGACCCTATGCGGGCGCCGCCGGCTGGCAGGTCAGCAACACACCGCTGCTCGGCATGGTGCCGCTGAAGTCTTCGCTCGAATTGTTTGCCGGCGCGGGATTTCCCGCCCTGTGTGCGCGCTCGCGCGAGCTGACCGTCTGGCTCGAACGCCTGTTGGATTGGACATCTCGGCGAGCGCATCGAGATCCTGACGCCGCGCGATCCTGCCGCTCGCGGCGCCCAGCTTTCAATCCGCCTGCGCGACACGCGCGGCAACGGCCGGGCGCTTTTCGATGCGATGCTGGCGCGCGGATTGATTTGCGACTGGCGGGAGCCGGACGTCATCCGGCTGGCGCCGGCGCCGCTCTACAACTCGTATGAGGATTGCTGGCGGGCGGTTGAGCTCGTGCAGGACATTCTCAACGCCGCTCGAGGGTGACGAAACTGAAGCTCTGAGCATGCCGCGCATCCGCGGCATGTTCCTCGCGGAATGTCTCGGTCCATTCGTCGCGACGAAAACCCCGCAGGCGAGTGTCGCCCTCGAGATTGTCGTGCACCTCGGTGAGTTCGATTCGATTCACGAACGGCCAGCAGGCGAGAAAGACCTGCGCGCCGCCGATCACGAACAGCTGCCCGGTATCGCCGACGGCCTCGAGCGCTTCATCCGGTGAATGGACGACCTCGCAACCGGGCGCGCTCCAGTTCCGATCGCGTGTCAGCACGAGATTGCGCCGCTCGGGCAGGGGACGCGCGATCGTCTCGTGGGTGCGCCGGCCCATCAGCACCGTGTGGCCGATAGTGATCGACTTGAAACGCTTGAGGTCGTCCGGCAACCGCCAGGGCAGGCCATTGCCAAGCCCGATCACGCCGTTGTCGGCCATCGCGACGACGGCGGTCGGCGGGAATTTCACTCGGCCTCAAACTGCAATGGGCGCTCGGATGGCCGGATCGTACTCGTAGCCGATGAGCTGGAAGTCCTCGAACTCATAGGCGCCGACGTCAGCCGGTCGGCGCTTCAGCGCGAGCGTGGGCAAGGGATGCGGCTCGCGCGCCAACTGCTGGTCCGCCTGCTCCAGGTGATTCAGGTACAAGTGGCAGTCGCCGCCGGTCCAGATCAGTTCGCCGACGCCGAGATCCGACTGCTGCGCGAGGATGTGGGTGAGGAGCGCGTAGGAGGCGATGTTGAACGGCAGGCCGAGGAAGATATCGGCGCTACGCTGGTAGACCTGGCAGGACAGTTTCTTGTCCGCGACGAAGAACTGGAACAGCGCATGGCAGGGCGCGAGCGCCATCCTGGGCAGTTCGCCGACATTCCAGGCGCTGACGATGATCCGCCGCGACTCCGGGTCATTGCGAAGCTGGTCGAGGACCCGCGCGATCTGGTCGATCGAACGGCCGTCCGCCGTCTGCCAGGCGCGCCACTGCTTTCCATAGACCGGTCCCAGCTCGCCATGCTCGTCGGCCCATTCGTCCCAGATCGTGATCCCCCGCTCGTTGAGCCATTTCACATTGGTCTCGCCGCGCAGGAACCACAGGAGCTCGACGATCACGGATTTCAGGTGCACTCGCTTGGTCGTGACCAGCGGAAAGCCCGCCGTCAGGTCGAAGCGCAGCTGGTGGCCAAACACCGCAAGCACGCCCGTGCCGGTGCGATCCGACTTGCGGGCACCGCGGTCGCGGACGTGACGCATCAAATCCAGGTAGGGGCGCATGTCAGGCGTAATTACCGGAGTGCTGCTTGTTGCGCAAGGCCCAGATGAACATCGCGAGCCCGGCAGCCAACATTGGCAGCGACAGGACCTGGCCCATGGTGACCCAGCCAAAGGCGAGGTAGCCGATGCCGATATCGGGCAGGCGCAGGAACTCGACCAGGATCCGGAACAGCGCATAGAGCGCCAGGAAGAGTCCCGCCGGCGCGAGTCGCGGGCGCGGCTTCGATGTGTACCACCAGATCACGGTGAACAGGACGATGCCTTCGAGCGTCGCTTCGTAGAGCTGCGTCGGATGCCGGCCCTCGCCGCCGACCAGGAAACCCCAGGGGACGTCGGTCGGCTTGCCCCATAGCTCGCCATTGATGAAATTGCCGATGCGCCCCGCGAACAAGCCGACCGCGGGCAGCGGCGCCGTGAAATCGAAGACATCCGCGATTTTCCGGCCGCGCCGGTGCGCAAACCAGGCGACGGCGATCATGACGCCCGTGAGTCCGCCGTGGAAGGACATGCCGCCATCCCAGACCCGGAATACCATCAATGGATCGTTCAGGAATGCATTCAGACCATAGAACAGGACGTAGCCGAGGCGCCCGCCAGCGATGACGCCGATCGCGGCAAAGAAAATCAGGTCGTCCACGTCCACCTGCTTCCAGGTCGAACCGGGTGCCGCAGCGCGTCGGCGCGCCAGCCACCAGCCGGCGATGAAGCCGACCACATACATGAGCCCGTACCAGTGGATCTTGACCGGTCCGAGCGCGAGCGCGATCGGGTCGATCTGCGGGTAGCTCAGCATGAATCAACCACGCGGAACAGGAAGGCGCGCAGGTAGCGGGTCTCGTCGATGGCCGGGTGCACCGGGTGATCCGGTGCCTGTGCGCCGACGCCAACGAGCTGGGCGAAGCGGCCGAGATGGCGCGCGGCGCGCTGCACGGAATCGGTCAGCTCGCCGGGCCCGAGGTGGAAAGAACAGGAGCAGGACAGCAGGAATCCGTCGCGGTCCAGCATCTGCATCGCGAGCTGGTTCAGCCGCCGGTAAGCGGCGAGACCCTTCGGGTGGTCTTTCTTGCGCTTGATGAAGGCCGGCGGATCGATGACGACCAGGTCGAATCGGCGCCGGTCCGCGTGCAGGGATTCCAGCATGTCGAAGGCGTCGCCCTTCAGCAGTTCCACCTCGAGGCCGTTGGCCGCGGCGGTCGCCGCCGCCGCTTCGAGCGCCGGAGCAGAAGAATCGACACAAGTGACCTCGGTGGCGCCGGCCTTCGCCGCCTGCAAGCCGAAACTTCCCGCGTAGCTGAAAACGTCCAGCACGCGCTGGCCTTTTGCATGGCGCGCGAACATCGCGCGATTGGCGGCCTGGTCGAAATACCAGCCGGTCTTCTGGCCAGACGCGAGCGGCACGCGGAACACCACGCCGCCCTCCGGAACTTCCACTGTGTCAGGCACGGTGCCGAACGCGGTCTCGGTGTAGCGCTCGAGCCCTTCCAGTTCGCGGATGGACGAGTCGTTCTTCCACAGCACCGCCTCCGGATCGAGGACCTTGACCAGGGCGTCCTGAATTTCGCCTTTCATCGCCTCCATGCCGGCCGTGCCGATCTGCGCGACCAGCACGCTGCCATAACGATCGACGACTAGCCCCGGCAGCAGGTCGGCCTCGCCAAACGCGAGCCGGTAGAAGGGCGCCGCATAGAGCCGTTCGCGCAACGCAAGCGCGACCTTGAAGCGATGCACCAGCAGCGACTTGCCCGGCGGGTAGTCGGCATCGCGCCCCAGCAGGCGTGCGCTGATCAGCGTGCGCGGATTGACGTAGGCATAGCCGAGGAACCGGTCGTGGCTCGAGCGGACCTGCACATGCTCGCCCGGCGTGAAGCCGGTCAGCGGCGTCGCGGCGACGTTCACCTCGTTCGAAAAGATCCACAGGTGCCCGGCCTGAAGGCGGCGCTCTTCCTGCGGCTTCAACACGAGCGGCGGCAAGTCGCGGCTTGCGATCGCGGCGGTTTCTGGATTGCTCGACATTCGCGGGATCGCGGCGCCGTGGCTATAGTGGCTGGAATTCTACCCGACCACGGCCCCACCGACATGCATGCCGAGCCCCGCGCTCTGCCGAAAAACCGGCTCGCAGGCGAAACCAGCCCGTACCTGCTGCAGCACGCGGCCAATCCGGTGGACTGGTATCCCTGGGGCGAGGCCGCGCTTGCGAAGGCAAGGGAGCTGGATCGTCCGATCCTGCTGTCGATCGGCTATTCCGCCTGTCACTGGTGCCATGTGATGGCCCACGAGTCCTTCGAGGACCCGGTGACTGCCGACCTGATGAACCGGCTGTTCGTGAACATCAAGCTCGATCGCGAGGAAAGGCCCGATCTCGACAAGGTCTACCAGATCGCCCACCAGGTGCTGACACAGCGCGGCGGCGGCTGGCCGCTGACGATGTTCCTCGCGCCCGACGACCTGACGCCCTTCTTCGGCGGCACCTATTTCCCGAACCAGCCCCGCCATGGCATGCCGGCCTTCACCGAACTGCTCGAACGGGTGGCGGCTTTCTATCGCGACAGCCGAGACAACGTACGCTCGCAGAATGCGGCGCTGCGCGGCGTGTTCGCGGACCTCGTGCCGCCGGGCGCCGGGCCGGGAGCGGCAATCGACCGTGCGCCGCTCGACGCCTGCCGCCGCGAACTGGAGGCGGGATTCGACGAGGACCACGGCGGCTTCGGCAGCGCGCCCAGGTTTCCGCATCCGGCGAGCATCGAGCGCCTGCTTCGGGACTGGCAGGCGACGTCTTCGGGCCCCGAGCCGGACCTGAAGGCGCTCTACATGGCGACGCTGACATTGAAGCGTATGTCGGAAGGCGGGCTATACGACCAGTTGGGCGGCGGCTTCTGCCGCTATTCCGTCGATCCATACTGGATGATTCCGCACTTCGAAAAGATGCTTTACGACAACGGGCCGCTGCTCGCGCTCTCGGCGCAGGCGGCCGTCGCGACCGGCGACGATTTCTTCCGTCGCATCGCGCTCGAGACCGTCGGCTGGGTCACGCGCGAGATGCAGTCGCTGGAAGGCGCTTTCTACTCGGCGCTCGACGCCGATTCCGAGGGCCACGAGGGGCGGTTCTACGTATGGGACCGCGCCGAGGTTGAGGCGATTCTTCCGCCCGACGAATATCGCGTGCTCTCCCGCCGTTTTGGCCTCGATCGCGAGCCCAACTTCGAGGGCGCCTGGCATCTGCATTGCTACGTCGCGATCGCAGAGATCGCGGAAGAACTGGGGCTCGATGCCTCCGCGGCCGCGGCCCTGCTCGACTCCGGCCGCAAGCGGCTCCTGGCCGTGCGCGAGAAGCGCGTGCGCCCGGGTCGCGACGACAAGGTGCTCACCGGCTGGAACGGCCTGATGATCCGCGGCCTCGCGATCTCGGGGCGGCTGCTCGGCGAGTCCGCCCACATCGACGCGGCGACGCGCGCGGTTGATTTCCTGCGGCGCAACTGCTGGCGCGATGGCCAGTTGCTTGCCGTATGGAAGGATGGCGCCGCGCGCTTTCCCGCCTATCTCGACGACTACGCATACCTCCTGGACGGCCTGCTCGAACTGCTGCAGGCGCGCTGGCGCAGCGCTGACCTCGCTTTCGCCCGCGACCTGGCCGATTGCCTCCTCGAACGCTTCCAGGACCGCGAGCGCGGCGGTTTCTGGTTCACGGCGGAGGGCCTCGATCCGCCACTGCAGCGCCCAAAGGGATTTGCCGATGAAGCGACGCCCTCGGGCAATGGCATCGCGGCCCAGGCCTTAGCCAGGCTCGGCTGGCTGCTCTCCGAGACGCAGTATCTCGACGCCGCGGAAGCCACATTGCGCGGCGGCCTCCTCTCAATGAAGCGAGTGCCGCAAGCCCATGTGGCGCTCCTCAATGCGCTGGACGAGCACCTGATTCCAGGTGAAATCGTCGTAATCCGCGGGAACGCCGAGGCGGTCGCCGCGTGGTCCTCGGCAATCGCGATGCTCTATGCGCCGCGGCGCATGGTCGTCACGATTCCTGCTGATGTCGTGGATCTCCCGGAGGCGCTCGCCGCCAAGCGTGCGCGCGACTCCACGGTCGCTTATATCTGCCAGGGACCGCAGTGCTCGGAACCCATCGCCGAACTGCCGCGCCTGATCCGGGCGCTGCGCGATGGCCCCGGGACCGCTTAGAATGTCCCAGCAATGAACTTGGTTTTCTGTCTCCTGCTGCTCGCGGCCTGGGTCGCGATCGGCATCGCGGGACTCTTGCGCGCTCACAGCATCGAGTACGTCGGACGCCTGCTTTTTCCGCTGGGCGCCCTGGTCGGCGTTCTGCTTGCGGCGGCCGCCATCGCCGGGTTCGCGCTGCCGCCGGAGCAGCTGGTGCTGCCGTACGGCCTGCCGGACCTGCCCTTTCACCTGCGCCGCGACGCCTTGTCCTGCGTATTCCTGTTGCTGCTCGGCATCGCGTCGACCGGCATCTCGCTCTTCGCCGCCGGCTACTTCCGCAAGGGCGAAGGCACGCCGCCCGGCCTGCTGTGCCTGCAGTACCACTTGTTCCTCGCCAGCATGGGCCTGGTGCTGCTGGCCGACGACGCCTACGCCTTCATGGTGGCCTGGGAAACGATGGCGGTCGCCTCGTATTTCCTGGTCACGACCCAGCATCGCCTGCCGGAGATCCGGCGCGCCGGCTTCCTCTACCTGCTGATCGCGCATGTCGGCGCGGTCGCCATCCTGCTGTGCTTCGGCGTGCTGCAGGGCGGCAGCTGGCAGTTCACTTTCGATGCGATGCGTGCTACCGCGCTCACGCCCGCCATGGCGACCGCGGCCTTCCTGCTCGCGCTCTTCGGTTTCGGCGCCAAGGCGGGCCTGGTGCCGCTGCATGTCTGGCTGCCCGAAGCGCATCCGGCCGCGCCCTCGCCGGTGTCCGCGCTGATGAGCGGCGTCATGCTGAAGACCGCCGTCTATGGCCTGCTGCGCGTGACCTTCGACCTGCTCGGCGATCCGCTGTGGTGGTGGGGCCTGGTCGCACTCGCGCTTGGCCTGTTCTCGGCCTTCTACGGCGTGATCTTCGCGGCCGTGCAGACCGACATGAAGCGCCTGCTGGCCTGGTCGTCGATCGAGAATCTCGGCGTCATCTTCACGGGCTTCGGCCTCACGATCGTGTTCCACGGCCTCGGCATGGGCGCGCTCGCGGCGCTGGCGCTGATCGCCACGCTCTATCACTGCCTGAATCACGCCGTGATGAAGAGCCTGCTGTTCCTCGGCACCGGCGCGGTGCTGCACGCGACCGGCGAGCGCAATCTCGGCCGGCTCGGCGGCCTGATCCACCGCATGCCCTGGGTGGCCTGGCTGACGCTGGTCGGCGTGCTGGCGATCGCCGGCCTGCCGCCGCTGAACGGCTTCGTCTCGGAATGGCTGCTGCTGCAGGCCTTCCTGTTCGCCGACACGGTGCCGCGGCCGTTCGTCAACATGCTGCTGCCGGTCGGCGCCGCGATCATCGCGCTGTGCGCGGCGCTCGCCGGCTACGTGATGGTCAAGTTCTTCGGCGTGGTCTTTCTCGGCCAGCCGCGCGAAGCGAGGCTCGCCGAGGCGCACGATGCCAGCCGGCTCGAGCGCATCGGCCTCTGCTGGCTGGCCGTCGCCTGCGTCCTGCTCGGCGTGTTGCCGGTGCAGGTCATCGGCCGTGCTCGACGCCGCGTGCCGCGAGCTGCTGGGCGTGACGCTCGCCGAGCGCGCCGCGCACTGGTGGCTGCTGCGCGCCGACGCCGATCGGCGCAGGCATCCTACGGCCCGTTGGCGTTCCTCGCGGCTTCCATCCGTCGTGATCGGCGCGACGCTCTGGGCGGTCAACCGCCGGCTATCACCGGCGCGTGCGGCGCGCGCCGGCCTGGGATTGCGGCTTCGTGCGACTCGATTCGCGCATGCAGGATACGGCCGAGGGCTTCGGCCAGCCGATCCGCCACATCTTCGAGGCGTTCTTCGTGATGCAGCGCGAGCTGCCCGCGCCGTTCGACCCCGCGCCGCGCTATCGCGTCGACGGTCGCCGACCGCATCTGGCGCGCTGCCTACGAGCCGCTCGGGCCGCTCGTCAGCCGCATCGCGGACCTGGTCGCGGTGCTGCAGCACGGCCGCATCTCGACTTACCTGCTCTACAGCTTCGTCACGCTGCTGCGTGCTGCTGGCGCTGGTGCTATGAGCACGCTCGGCATACTGGCGCAGGTCATGGAGATCATCGGCGGCGATGCTCGCCGCGCCGCTGTTCCTCGGCTGGGTCAACCAGTGCCGGGCCTGGCTGCAGAATCGCCGCGCGCCGAGCCTGCTGCAGCCCTATCGCGCCATCCGCAAGCTGTTCCACAAGGACGCCGTGCTGGCGGAGAACGCCTCGTCGCTGTTCCGGATCGCGCCCTACGTCGTATTCGGCACCATGGTGCTGGCGGCGGCGATCATCCCGTCGATGGGCACGCGGCTGCCGCTCTCGATCGCGGCCGACAGCATCGCGCTCGTCGGCCTGCTGGCGACGGCGCGCGTGTTCCTGGCGCTGGCGGCGATGGACGTCGGCACCGCCTTCGGCTCACTCGGCGCGCGCCGCGAGATGATGGTCGGCTTCCTCGCCGAGCCGGCGCTGCTGATGGTGATCTTCGTCGCGGCGCTGATCTCGCAGACCACCTCGCTGGCGGCGATCGCCGAGCGCCTGAGCGCGTGCGAACCTGGCGCTGCTACCCGAGCCCGGCGTTCACGGCCGTCGCCTTCACGCTGGTGCTGCTGGCCGAGAACGCGCGCATCCCGGTCGACAACCCGGCGACCCACCTCGAGCTGACGATGATCCACGAGGCGATGCTGCTGGAGTATTCGGCGCGGCATCTGGCGCTGATGGAATGGGCCGCGGCGCTCAAGCTGTTCAACTACGCCTGCATCGGCTTCGCGCTGTTCGTGCCCTGGGGCCTGGCGTCGAGCGGCGCGGGACCGGTCGGGCTGCTCGCCGCCGTGCCGCTGCTGGCGCTCAAGCTGGTGCGCGGGCGCGGCGCTTGGCGCTGATCGAGACCGTCTCGGCCAAGCTGCGCGTATTCCGCGCGCCGGAGTTCCTGGCGACCGCTTTCCTGTTCGCGGTGCTCGGCCTGCTCGTACATCTGCTGTCTGGGAACCTGAGGGCGATGGCCGGCGATGCCGTTCGACTGCAACTTGCTCAACGCCTGCGCGGCGCTGCTGCTGCTGCTGTCGTTCGCGATGCTGTCGCAGCGGCGCGTGGTGACGCTGGTCAATCTGCTCGCGACCCAGGGCGCGCTGCTGTGCGCGGCGACGTTGCTGCTCGCCTGGCGGACCGGCACGACACACATCTGTATCTTCTCCGCGGCGCTGACGCTCGGCCTCAAGGTCATCTTCCTGCCCTGGCTGCTGCACCGGCTGATCCGCCGGCTCGGCGTTTACTGGGACACGGAGCCGTGATCAACCAGCCCGGCCACCATGCTGCTGGGACTGCTGGTCGTGGTATTCGCCTTCGGCCTGGCGCAGCCGATCTCGGCGCTCGCCAGCACCGCGACGCGCAGCACGATCGGCATCGCGATCGCGGTGATCCTGCTCGCGTTCCTGACGATGATCACGCGGCGCAAGGCGATGTCGCAGGTGGTCGGCTTCCTGTCGATGGAGAACGGCCTGTTCTTCGGCGCCATGAGCGCCACCTACGGCATGCCGATGGTGGTCGAGCTCGGCGTCGCGCTCGACGTCCTGGTCGCGATGCTGGTGCTGGGCGTGTTCTTCTTCCAGATCCGCGAGCAGTTCGACAGCCTCGACCTGCATCACCTCGAATCGCTGAAGGAGCCGAGTAGCGTGGAGTTCCTGCTGCTGCTCGGTACACCGCTGCTCGGCGCGATGGTGCTCGGGCTCGTCGGCGGCAGGCGCGCGCCGCCGAGATCAATGTCGCCTTCAGCTCGTGACCTTCGTCGCCGCCACTGCCCTGACCGCGCGCGTGTTCGCGGATGGCAACCTGCTGGTCGGCCGCGAGCAGTTCTTCATCGATTCGTTCAATGTCTTCCTGGTGACGTTGACGGCGTTCGTCGGGCTCACGACCGCGCTGTTCGCGCCCCTACATGCGCGTCGAGCAGGAACACGGCCGCCTCAGCGCCGGTCGCCTGCGGCTCTACCACGGCATGTACCAGCTGTTCATGTTCACGATGCTGGTGGCGCTCACGACCAACAACCTCGGCCTGCTGTGGGTCGCGATGGAGGCGGCGACGCTCTCGACGGTGCTGCTCGTGACGCTCTATCGCACGCCGGCGAGCCTCGAAGCCGGCTGGAAATATTTCATCCTGTGCGGCGTCGGCATCGCGCAGGCGCTATTCGGCACGATCCTGCTGTATTTCGCGGCCGAGAAGGTGCTGGGCGGCGAAGGCGTGACCGCACTGCTGTGGACCCACCTCGATGCGGTCAAGGGCCAGCTCGAACCCGCCGTGCTCTCGCTCGCCTTCGTGTTCCTGCTGGTCGGCTACGGCACCAAGGTCGGACTCGCGCCGCTGCACAACTGGCTGCCGGACGCGCACGCCGAGGGCCCGACGCCGATCTCCGCCGTGCTTTCCGGCCTGCTGCTGAATGTCGCGCTCTATGCCGTCGTTCGCTGCAAGGTGCTGGTCGAAGGCTCGCTGCAGTCGTCGCTGCCGTCGAACATGCTGATGGGCTTTGGCCTGCTGTCGGTCGTGCTCGCGGCGTTCTTCCTGTGGCGGCAGCGCGACATCAAGCGCCTGTTCGCCTATTCGTCGATCGAGCACATGGGCATCATCACGTTCGCCTTCGGCATGGGTGGCGTGGTCGCGAATTTCGCGGCGCTGCTGCACATGACCGTGCATTCGCTGACCAAGTCCGCGATCTTCTTCACGGTCGGCCATGCCACGCAACGCGCCGGCACGCAGATAATGGAGGACATCCGCGGGCTCTATGCGGTGTCGCCGGCGATCGGCTGGGGGCTCATGGTGGGTTCGCTCGCGCTCCTCGGCCTGCCGCCATTCGGCATCTTCGCGAGTGAGTTCCTCATCGTGACGACGGCGATGCGCGAGCGTGCCTGGGCCGTGCCATTCCTGTTGCTCTCGTTCGGCGTCGCGTTCGCCGCGATCTTCGGCCGCGTGCAGCCGATGGTGTTCGGCGAAACGAGTGCGGCGCGGCTGCCGGATCGTCCGGCCCTCGTGGCGGTCTTCGTGCAATTCGCGATCGTGCTGCTGCTCGGCATTTACGTCCCGCCGTTCCTCGCCGACTGGTACCGCGAAGCGGCTCTGATGATCGGTGGCCACTGAGATGCGGACGAACGCCATGAGACAGGCCATTTCGATCCCGGGCAGTCCCTCGGCGGCGCGTTTCGCCGTGGACGCGATGGGCTGGATCCGGACCGCGCGCGAACTGGCCGATGCCGGCGGAAGCCTGTTGGCGCTGTGGGCGACGCGGCCCTCGAGCACGAACAGTGCGATGGTGCGCGCCGCCGTGCTGATCGACGGTCGCGCGCTGGTGCTGGAACTCGCCATCGCGGACCTCGCATTGTCCTATCCGAGCCTGCAGCAGATATTCCCGTCCGCGGGCCGCATGCAGCGTGCCGCTTATGATCTCTGCGGCATCCGCTCCGACGACGCCGACCGGCGTCCCTGGCTGCGCCATGCTGACGAGGGATATGCGTTCATCCGCGTCGAGGGCGAAGGCGTCCACGAGATTCCGGTCGGCCCGGTGCACGCCGGCATCATCGAGCCCGGTCATTTCCGCTTCTCGGCCGTCGGCGAGAACGTCCTGCGCCTCGAGCAGCGACTCGGCTACGCGCACAAGGGCATCGAATGGCGCTTCGAGCAGATGGCCTGCTCGAGGGCCACAGGCTCGCGGCGCGCGTGTCCGGCGATTCCGCAGTTGCGTTTTCCTGGGCCTATTGCCAGGCGCTCGAGGCCTCGCCGGCATCACTCCGCCGCCGCGCGCACTCTGGTTGCGCGCGCTGTGTCTCGAGCTCGAGCGGATGCAGAATCACCTGGGCGATCTCGGGGCGCTCGGCAACGACGCGGGATTCGCCTTCGGCCTGGCGCAATTCTCGCGGCTCAAGGAGGAACTGACCCGCGCGATCGAAGCGGCGCTCGGCCGGCGTTACCTGATGGACACGATCGTGCCCGGCGGCATGGCCTGCGATCTCGCGGAATCCGGTGAAGGACCGCTCGCGAACCGTATCGACACGATTGCGGCGGCAGCCCACAAGTTGCTCGGCATTTACGACAATCACGGTCGCGTGCGCGACCGCTTCGCCGGTACGGGCCGGTCGAACCCGCGCTCGCGAGATGCCTCGGCGATCGGCATGGCCGGTCGCGCGACCGGCCAGGCTTTCGACCTGCGCTACAGATGGCGCCTGTACGCCATATGACGAGCTCGAACCCACCAAGGTCGTGCACGAGGACGGCGACGTCGATGCGCGCGTTGCGCTGCGCTTCGACGAAGTGCAGGAAGCCTCGAGTCGCTGGACAGATATTGCGCACGCTGCCGCCAGCCGGTATGAGGCGATCGGCATTCCCTATGGCCAGGCGCTCGCGATCGGCCTGATCGAGGGCTTCCGCGGACCCGTTCTGATCGCGCTCGCATCCGGACCGAACGGCACGATCCGCCGATGCCATCCGCGATCCGTCATGGCAGAACTGGCCCCTGCTCGAGGCCGCGGTCTACGGCAACATTGTTGCGGACTTTCCGCTCTGCAACAAGTCATTCAACTGCTCGTACTCCGGGCACGATTCGTAGGCGAACATGCGCAGACGCCTGATCAAGAACCTCTTCAGCGTGCCCGTCACGGAGCCGTATGCAGCGGACCGGCCGGAACTCCTTGAGAGCGCCGGCGAGGCGCTTCGAGGCGCGGTAGCGCGACGCCTGGGTCGCAGCCTGGCGATCCGCCAGGTGGATGCCGGTTCTTGCAACGGCTGCGAGCTCGAAATCCATGCGCTCAACAATGCGTTCTACGACATCGAACGATTCGGCGTGCGCTTCGTGGCCTCGCCGCGTCATGCCGACCTGCTGCTGGTGACCGGGCCGGTGACCCACAACATGCGGCAAGCGTTGGAGCGGACGTACGCCGCGACACCGGCGCCGAAGTGGGTCGTTGCCGTCGGCGACTGCGGCGCGGGCTGTGGCGTATTTGAAGGCAGCTACGCTTGCCTGGGCGCCGTCAGCAAGGTTATTCCAGTCGATCTGGTCATCCGCGGATGCCCGCCGACCCCGATCGACTTATTGCGCGGCCTGACATCGCTGCTTCGGCGTCCATAGCGGCATTTCACCTTGTCGCCACGCTGTACTTCGGTTAGGACGCCTAGCTCTCCTGCTTGCAGACCGATTTGTACTTGAGCAGTCCAGCCTCGTCGCTCGTGTAGCGCGGAAACTCATCGCCGACCTCGGTCCAGTCGGCATGCTGGTCGAAGAACACATGACACTGCGGTTCGCGGTCGATCGGTCCCTGGATCGACGTGCGCGTGACATGCATTTCGCCCGGGCACAGTGTGGAGGCGAAGAACAGGGTCGTGCCGCAGGCATCGCAGAAACCCCGGCGGCTCTGCTGCGAGGACTGATACCAGCGCGGTTCGCGTGAGCCCACCGAAAGGCGGAACCGTTCTTCCGCGGCCCCGACCCAGGTGACGAATGCCGCGCCGTGTGCCTCGCGGCAGAAGTGGCAGTGGCAGTGCGCGAAGAAGAGCGTCGGCGGCGTGATTGCGAACTTCACCGCGCCGCAGAGGCAACGTCCCTCGAAATCGCTCACTGCATGACTCTCAGCGCGAATGCGACCCACATGCCGAACAGCAGCACGGTGCTCGACACATAGACGAGGAACCGGTGGACCACGCGGTTGTAGGTCACGTGGATCAGGCTGTGGAGCGCACGCAGGCCGACATAGGCCCAGGCCGCAGTGACGAAGCCCGGTGTCGAACCGCCGGTGACCGCCAGTGCGATGCAGAGCACGTAGAAGAGCACCGGTACCTCAAAGAGATTCCGGAAGTTGTCTGCGGCCTGGGTTCTTTCGAGCTGGCCGCCCGCGGCGCGCACCGTCGCGAGCGCCTGCGGGCTGATGCGCCTTGCCCGCATTTCGCCGAGCCGGTCGGCGTAAAGCTTGATCCAGATGAGCGCCGTCACTAAGACCAGGCCCACGACGGGTAGCCAGATAGGATCGGTGGTCATTGGGTGCCTCCTGCAGGCTTCCTGAAACTGACGAGGGTGTACAGCATGACACCGCCGAAGAGCGCGATGAGTCCGAGCCCGCTGAGCGGGCCCGGCGTGCGTCCGGCCATCGGCTCCGCGAAGAATGCGAAGAACAGCAGGATGGCGCTCGCGAGCACGAAGAGTGAGCCAGTCACCGCAGCGCCGTACCGGATGCCCTTCGCCGGCAGCGTGTAGTGGATGCCGATCGCCAGGTTCACGAGCCCGGCGCAAAGGATGTAGATGTGCCGCGAGCGGAACAGCAGGCGTTCGGCCCATTCCATGGCGCCGACTGGCGGTTCATGCATGCGCATGATCATCCCGGTGACCAGGAAGGCGAGCACCGTGAGGGCGCCGACGACCAGGTGCGACTTCCGAAGCGTGGATGTCATCCCCCTCCCCTGCGCGCCAACGCGCCGCCACACGCGGTAACATACCCCAGGTGAATGATGAGCTGAATCCCGGCGTACTGCCGACCTTCGACGACGTGGAAGCCGCCGCAGTCCGGCTCGCGGGCATCGTGCGGCGCACGCCGTTGCTCGACGGTACGCCGCTCGACGAACTGACCGGTGGCCGTGTGCTGCTGAAAGTCGAGTCGCTGCAACGCACGGGCTCATTCAAGATCCGCGGCGCCTACAACCGGCTCGTCCAGCTCGGTCCCGATGAGCGCGCCGCCGGTGTCGTCGCGTTCTCCTCCGGCAATCATGCGCAAGGGGTTGCCTGTGCAGCGGGCTTGCTCGGCATGCGCGCCACGATCGTGATGCCCTCCGATGCGCCGCGCGCGAAGCTCGAGGGCACGCGCGCGCTCGGCGCCGATATCGTGCTGTACGACCGGGAAACCGAGAGCCGCGAGGCCATCGCGTCGAAGCTGGCCACGGAACTGGGTGCAACGCTGGTGCCGGCCTTCGACGATCCGCATGTCATTTCGGGCCAGGGTACGGTGGGCCTCGAGTTGATGCAGCAGGCCCGCGAACTCGACACCACGCCGGACCAGGTGCTGATGGCCTGCAGCGGCGGCGGTCTCATCAGCGGCTCGGCGTTGGCAATCCGGGAGCTGTCGCCGACGACCGATGTGATCTGCGTCGAGCCGTCGGGCTTCGACGACACGCGTCGCTCCCTGGAAGCTGGGCACCGGATGACCAACGCCAAGGGCGCGCGCTCGATCTGCGATGCGCTGATGTCGCCGTCACCCGGTGTGCTGACCTTCGCCCTGATGCGCGAGCTGCTCGCGGGCGGCGTCGCAGTCACCGATGCGCAGGTGCAGGCCGCCATGGCCTGGGCCTACCGTCACCTGAAACTCGTCGTCGAGCCGGGCGGGGCCGTCGCGCTCGCCGCGGTGCTTGCAGGCCAGGTGCCGACTCACGGCCGCACGACGGCGGTCGTGATCACCGGCGGCAATGTCGATCCGGCCACTTTTTTCGAATCGTTCCGGCAGACGTAGCGTCAGATTTCGCCGAAGAAATCCACGATCCCGGTATCCAGCGAGTATTCGGCGCCGACGACCAGCAGTCCCTGCGCCGAGATCAGGCCCTCGATGATCGCCGAGCCGTGGCGCAACTGCTGCACGGACGCGTGGATGTTCGCGCGCACGGCGCGTGAAACGATATCCGCTTCGCCATTGCCGTCCCCCCCGGCCAGCAAGCCCTCGACGCCGGGCCGGATTCGATCGACGATCGATTTCAAGTTGGGCGATTGATTGGCGGTCGGTCGGCGCAACTGATCGAGCGTCGCGATGATCGCACCACACTGCGAATGACCCAGGACGACCACGAGGGCGGTGCCGAATTGCGCCGCGGCAAATTCGACGCTCCCGACCAGCGACGGAGCGACGATGTTGCCGGCGACGCGAATCACGAACAGGTCGCCCGGGCCCTGGTCGAAGACGATTTCGACCGGCACACGTGAATCCGAGCAACCAAGCACGATGGCGAAGGGCCGCTGCGCCACGGCAAGCTCCGCGCGGCGCGCAGCGCTGATGCGCGCATCGTTGCTGGAGGCGCCGGCGACGAAACGCCCGTTGCCCTCGCGCAGGCGCCGCAATGCCTCGAGACCTTGCGTCATCGCGCGGGGCCCAACCTGGGCACGCTCCGTGTCACGGGCCCGGGACTTCCACGGTCGCGGCCAACCGCCAGAGCGCCACGAACAGTCCCGCGGCGAGCAACGCGAGCGCGCCTGCGAATGCCAGCAGGAACCTGCCGCGCCGCAACGCCACCTCGCCCACATGGGTCCGCTGGCCTTCGATGATCCAGGATCCCGGCGGCGGCATGCACTGCGACTGGATCGCGCGCCTGGCGATCCACGCGAGCCACGCGGCGATCGCGAGCAGGCTGCCGCCGTAGATCCAGGCGTAGCGGTGCACGCGACGCACGATGTCGCGCGCCGCATCGGCCTCCGACAGGGCGAACAGCGCGTCGAATTCGACCGAGGAGAGGCGCATCCGCTGGATCAGGTACCAGACGACGAGGGCCGCCGCGGCCAGCAGCACGACGCCAGCCCATGCGGCCGTCGCGCGGGAAATGACCCGGTAAGGGCGCTGGTTCATCCGATTTCCGAGCGCAGCTGTTCGAGATAGCCGCGCATGAATGCGCTGCGGCGCTCAGCCTCACGCCTTCCCGCCACCGTCTGCATCGTTTCGGCGAGCTTCAGGAGCTTTGTATAGAAATGATCGATCGACGAGCCTGCATCGTCGGGTTCGCGCGCCGTGCAGAAGGGATCGGCGGCCTGGTAGATCGGCCGCCCGAGCGTTGCGCCGACCGCGATGCAACGCGCGATGCCGATCGCGCCCAGTGCGTCGATCCGGTCCGCATCCTGCACGACCTTCGCCTCGACGGTGCGTGGCGCGATGCCCGCCGAAAAGCTGTGCGCCTCGATGGCATGACGGATGTCGGGCAGGCAGCCGGACGGATAACCCGCGGTTTCGAGGAATTCCACTGCGCGGGCCGCGGCGATGCGCGAGGCGTTCGCGCGCTGCGGCGAATCCTTCGCGACATGCACGCAGTCGTGCAGCCAGGCCGCCGGCAGGACGATCGCGCCGCGTGCGCCCTCTGCCGCGCAGAGCTGCGAGGCCGTCGCGACCACGCGGCGTACATGCACGAGGCCGTGACCGGGATCGCTGCCGGGCTGGTCCGACAGGAAGCGCTCAAACAGCGGCTCCCATTCCCGCTGCAGGCTCGCGAGATTCTCCATCGCCTGCACGTCTAGCGCCGGCCTGCCGGGCGGCGGCGGCGCGCGCTGCGCTTCCCGCGCGCGGCAAGCGCGGCCGCGAGCGCCTCGCGGGTCCATTGCCGCAGCTCCTCCGCATCCTCCAGCACCTCGGCCGGCACTTCCCAGTAGGCCATCACGTGATTCGGCCGGTCCGAAAACGGGCAGAACGGCCGGCTGCCGGCCTTCTCGTAGCGCGGCCGGTTGGCGTCGTTGGTCTTGAAGTACAGGGAATCGTCGTCGATCAGCGCAAAGAACAGGCCGTCGAGATAGAGCCCGACGCCGCCGAACATCCGCCGCGGCACGACCTTGCCCGCGGGGGCGAGCTGCTCCAGCACGTAATCGCGGAATTCGTCCGAGACCGCCAAGCCTTACTCCTTTGCTCCGAGCGCAATGTGGATGCGGTCGCGCAATTCGCGATGCTGTTCCAGGTCGAATGCGGCGGCGGCGTTCCAGTCGTAGGCCCAGGGATGCGTCGTCGCATACCGCGCCGGTTCATCGTGAAATCGTGGGATTACGTGCGCATGCAGCGCCTGCTCCTGGTTGCCGAGGATCGCGTAGTTGATCCTGAGCGCCCGCGTGACCCGGAGCACCGCGTCGCCGAGCGCCGCCATGTCGGCGAGAAACTGCGTGCGATCCGGCACGGCGAGCGCATTCAGCGTCGGCACGACCGGATCGGGCAGGAGCAGGCAATAACCCGGCAGGACCTGGCGTTCGCCCATGACCGCCCAGCCCGAAGCGAGCCGCGCGATGAAGGTCGGGTCATTGCCCGCGCGCAACGCGTCGACGCGTCGATGGATCGCTGTCGTCATGGTCAACCGGACCAGCTTCGGACACGGCCGGTGTCCAGGTGCACGAAGTCGGACACCGGATAATAGCCGACGCCGCCCGCCTGCCGCGCGAGCGCCAGGTCCCGCAGGGCAAGTGCGGGCAGGCCAACAAGGCGAACGTCGATGGCACGTCCTTCCATGTGCAGGCTGTGCGATGAGACACCGTCGCTCGTCGCCACGAGCATCGCATTCGTCGCCGGGGATCGGTAGCCGGAAATGATTTCGTAGCGCGGCTCGCGGCCGGCCGCCTGCGCCAGGTCATGCAGCAAGTCGAAGAGCCGCGTGTCCATCGGCAGGACCGCGCTCGTGCGGTAATCGCGCAGCAGCCAGTCGAGCTCGCCCAGTTGCTCCTGGTCGTAGGCGCCATCGGCGAAATAGCGCGCGTCCAGCACTTCGCCGGTGTGCGTGTTGACCAGGTGCAGTTCGCGGGCCGCGGAAGTCTCATCGGCCGCCCACGCCGCTCGAGCAGTCGCGGCCGCGGCCGGCAGGCAGACGATCAGGCCCCGGAGAAAACGACGGCGGCTCCCGCAGCCGCAGGCAGGGTCAATCGCCGGCCGGCTCGACATTGACGGTCAGCAGGTGGGCGCGCGGGAAGAAATTGAAATCGGTCGCGGTCGCGCTCGTATAGGCGCCCATCTGGTGTCCGAGCAGCAGGTCGCCGGCCGCGAGTTCCGGCATCGGGAGGTCCTCGGCAATCACGTCGATGCTGTCGCAGGTCGGCCCCGCGAGCACGCAGGGCATGCGTGGACCGGCATGCGGCGCGACCGGCTCGACCGGGTAGCGCGAATGGTCGTACAGCTGGCCGCTGAAGGATCCGTACATGCCGTCGTCGAGGTAATACCACCAGCGCCCCTCGCGCTTTGCGCGGCCCATCACCGTGGTCAGGCAGAAGCCGGCGGGCCCGCAGATGTAACGACCCGGTTCCGAGATCACGCGTATCCCGGCCGGCAGCTTTGCAAGCGCCGCGCGAATCGGCCGGCAGAACTCGTCGATCGCCGGCGCCGGATGCAGGTAGTCGATCGGGAAACCGCCGCCGATGTCGAGCACGGTCAGCGGCGGCAGGCCCCGGGCGGCGGCCTGCGCGATCAGGCCCGCGCTGATCTCGATGGCGCGGGCATGCGCATCGGCGCTGGCGACCTGCGAGCCGACGTGGAACGAGATGCCGATGACCTTGGTGCGTGCGCGTGCCGCGGCCTCGACGAGTGCGATCGCGGCTTCCGGGTCGCAGCCGAACTTGCGGGACAGGTCCACCATCGCGTCTGCGCTGCGGTGCGCCAGGCGCAGCAGCAGCCGCGCCCGGTCGCGGTAGGGCCGGAACTTGGCAAGTTCGTCCGGGTTGTCCACGACGAAGGTCGTGACGCCGTATTCGAGCGCGTGGCGGATGTCGATATCGCGCTTGATCGGGTGCGTGTGGATGCAGCGCGAGGGCTCGATGCCGGCGGCGCGGACGCGATCTACCTCGCCATTGGTCGCGAGATCGAACCAGGCGCCCTCCTCTGCCAGCACCTTGACGACTGTCGCATCGGGCTGCGGCTTCAGCGCGTAATGCAGGTCGACGCCCGGCAAGGCAGCGGCCAGCGCCCGGTATTGGCGCCGGATGATGTTGCAGTCGATGAACAGCAATGGGGACCCGAATCGCGCGGCCAGCGACCGCAGCGCCGCCTCGCTGTAGGGCTCGGCGAGGCGAAGGCCCGTGTCGGCGGCACGATTCCTGCGGATCCTGGCGGGTGTGTTCAAGTTGCGGGTCATGATAGCAGCGGGTCCACGAGCCGCAACAAGCGGTCGAGCGCGCCGCGATTGGCGTCCAGCACGCCGCGGCCGGCGGCGCCCATCGATGTGCAGAGCGCGCTGTTACCAAGCAGCTCCGCAACGGAATCGCCGAGCTCGGCCGTGCCCGCGACGATGCGCGCGGCGCCCGCCTCGAGCAGCAGTCTAGCTGCCGCCTCGCTGTTGAAGTTGTGGGGACCGGTCAGCACCGGCCGGCCGAGCGACGCCGGCTCCAGCAGGTTGTGGCCGCCGATCGGCACCAGGCTGCCGGCAACGAACGCAACGTCCGCGGCCGCGTAGAACATCATCAATTCGCCCATCGAGTCGCCCAGCATCACCGACGTGGCGCGCGGGATCGCGGCGCCGCCCGAACGATTCGTGTAGGCCTCGCCGCGCCGGGTCAGCAGATCGCGTACCGAGTCAAAGCGCTGGGGGTGACGCGGCACCAGCAACAGGAGCGCGTCCGGAAATCGCCGGCACACGGCCCGGTGCGCATCGAGGATCATTTCTTCCTCGCCATCGTGCGTGCTGCCCGCCACCCAGACCGGCCGGCCAGTCGCATACGTCTCCCGCCAGCGGGCGCCCTGCTCCTCGATCCCGGGCGGCGGCTGGAAGTCGAACTTGATATTGCCCGTCACGTGGGTGCGCTCGGGATTGGCGCCGATCGAGCGGAAGCGCGCGGCGTCGGTCTCGCTTTGCGCGGCGATCAGGATGCCGTGCGACAGCGCCTGCCGGAAGAGCGGCACGAGCCGCCGATAGCGCCCGACCGAGAGTGGCGATATCCGCGCGCTCGCAAGCACCAGCGGCACGTCGCGCCGGCCGCATTCCGCATAGAGATTGGGCCACAGCTCGGTCTCGAGGATCATTGCGAGGCGCGGGCGCACGCGATCGAAGAAGCGCCGCACCGAACCCGGGAGATCGAA
Organism: uncultured Gammaproteobacteria bacterium; assembly: GCA_963747145.1. GTDB lineage: Bacteria > Pseudomonadota > Gammaproteobacteria > Steroidobacterales > Steroidobacteraceae > SCUD01. The sequence goes on from CAVVDZ010000001.1 coordinate 205,798, forward strand.
GGGGATGTAGCGCAGCTGCACCGACTCCCCGAACAACTGCTTCGCGCGCGCGGCACCGGTCGGCGTCACCGTCGTCAGCAGCACGGGGTAACGCGGATGGCGCATCAGCAACTTCCTGACCAGCGATTCGGCCGCCTGGACCTCGCCAACCGACACCGCGTGGATCCAGATTGTGTTGCCGGGCAGCGCGGGCCCGAAGCCGAAGCGTTCGCCGAGATGCGCCCGGTAGCTGGGATCGCGCAACCCGCGCCAGAGCTGCATCAGGAACGCCACCGGCGCCGCGAGGTAGATCAGCAGGTTGTAGATGAATCGCAGCATTCAGGCGTCATGCGCAGAGCGCAGCAATTCGAAGCCGCGCCGCCATTCGAGGCGGCCTGCCGTGATCTTCCCGAGACTGCGCGCCAGCCGGTCGAGCGCGCGCTCGCGCCAGGCACCGGGCTCGCGCAGGCGGCCGCGATCGAAGTCGAGCACCCAGACCTCGCCATTGCCTCCCAGCATGATGTTGTTGGCAGTCAGGTCGGCGTGCTGCACACCGGCGTCGTGGAAGCGCCGCAGGCAGCGGCCGATTGCCATCCAGCGCGCGTCGCTCATGCGCCCTGCGCGCAGCGTCTCGATCAGGGAGGCCGCACCGACGAGGCGCTCGGTAATCAGTTCCGCGACATAGGTGAAGGCGCCGCGGCGGTACCCTGCGGCGACCGGCGCCGGCACCGGCAGGCCCTTCTGCAGGAGCGCCGCGAGCAGGCGTAATTCCCGGAACGAACGCGTGCGCTCCTCGCCGAGGAACGGGAAGCGCTCGCGCACCAGGTTCGCGATGATGCCGCCACGCAGGTAGCGCCTGAGCGCCCAGTGCCGGCCGCGGTCCTCGATGAAGTGGATGGAGCCGCGCCCGCCGGTGTGCGCCGTCAGCGCGCCCTGCGCCTGCCAGCGCGCGCGGTCGAACAACTCCCAGCCGGGATCGTCGACTCGTTCGGGATCATAGAGAATCGCGCCGCGGTCGACTTCGAGCCGCTGGAACATCAGGTGTCAGCGCGCGAGCACGAACTCGGCGCTGCAATACGGGCACTTGGCCCAGCCGGTGGCCTCGATCGGCAGGTAGACGCGCGGATGGCTGTTCCAGAGGGACATCGACGGCATCGGGCAGGACAGCGGCAGGTCCGCGGCCGTCACCTCGTAACGGCTCTGCGCATTCGGCAGCATCGGTTCGCGCTCGCCTGTCTGTGTGCCGGTCACCGGGGATCCCCTGTCAGCCCGCCCGGGATTATACCGGCACGGGGTCGACGCCCGACACCATCACCTGCTCCCAGATCGCGGCGACCCTGGCGCGCGTTTCGGCGAATGCCCCCGGCTCGACGATCGGAGGCCGCTGTTCCAGCGACAGGTGGTGCGCCGCCTCCCGGTAGCGACGGTAGGCATCCACCAGGTAATCGATCAGGCGGTGGTCGACGAGTGCGGCGGAACCCACCGATTCGAGGTGACGGATCGTGTCGGCGAACTCGCACAGCGGCGGATGCCTGTCCGTCGAGCGCAGCACCCAGTATTGCGCCAGGAACTCGATGTCGGCGATACCGCCGCGATCCTGCTTGAGGTCGAAGGATCCATCGCGCGAACGGGAATGCTCCGCGCGCATCCGCTCGCGCATGGCGACGATGTCCGCGCGCAGTGTTTCGCGGCGGACCGAATGCATCAGTACTTCGCGTCGGATGCGGGCGAATTCAGCGCCGAGGCGATTGTCCCCCGCGACCCAGCGCGAGTGCAGCAGCGCCTGGTGCTCCCAGGTCCAGGCCTCCCCTCGCTGGTACACGTCGAATGCGTGAATCTGGGTGAACGCGAGACCGCCCTTCCCGCTCGGCCGCAGACGGACGTCCACTTCGTACAGCCGGCCGGCGGCCGTGTGGACGGTCAGAAGGTGCACGAGCCGCTGCGCGAGGCGCAGGAAAAAAACCTCGTTGTCCACCGGCTTCGCGCCGGCTGTCTGCTGCTGCTCGCCCGACGAATCGTGCAGGAACACGAGGTCGAGATCCGAGGCATAGCCGAGCTCCATGCCGCCCAGCTTGCCGTAGCCGACGATTGCCACCCGCGCCGCGCGCGCGCCCTCTGCGTCCACGCAGCACGGCTCGCCGTGAATTGCAGCGGTCTGCTGCCAGGCGAGCGCCAGCGCCTGCTCGATGATCAGTTCCGCGACGTCCGTCAGCCGGTCGCTGACCTGCATCAGGGGCAGTCGCCCGGTCAGGTCCTGCATGGCGATGCGAAATGTCGCTGCGCGGCGGAACTGCCGCAGGGCGTCCACCTGCCGTTCCTCGTCGAGGCCTGCATGCTCGAGCCGGATCGCGAGTTCCTGCCGGAACTGCAGCCGGTCCGGGAGCATGTCGAATACGCGCGAGTCCAGCAGTTCGTCGAGCAGGAGCGGATGCGCCGCAACCTGGCGGGCCAGGTAATCGCCCAGCCGGCAGATGCCGACCAGTCGCGACAGGGCGCTGGCATTCTCATTGAGGAGCGCGAGATAGGCGGTACGGCCGCCGATCGCCTCGATGATCCGGAGCAGGCGCGCGAGCAGTTGCAGTTCATCGGCGCTGCGGTCGCCTCCGGCGGCAGCGGCGATGCCGGCGAGCAGCCGCGGCAGAAGGAGCGCGATGCGACGCCGGCCGAATTCGTCCAGGCGCCGGAAATAGGCCGACTGCCGCAACTCGAGCAGCATGCCGGCTGCGCCGGTGGCTTCACGGATGCCGAGTCGCGCCAGTTCGCGCGCGATGGATTCAGGATCGGGTTCCGCCGCCCACAGCGATTCGAGGCTTGCGGCCGGCAACTCCGCCGCTCGCCCACCCGGACCGAACACGACCTCATTGAAACGCGCGGTGACGGTACGGCGCTTTGCGTCGATCTGCCCGATGAAATCACTCCAGCCGCCGGCAGCCATGGACGCTGCCATTCGCTCGCGGCCAAGTTCGTCGTCCGGCAGCGCATGTGTCTGCTGGTCGGCGACCATCTGCAGGCGGTTCTCGGTGCGGCGCAGGAATTCGTAGGCGTCCTGCAACTCGGCGACCGCGGCTCCCGCCAGCAGCTTCGAGCCCTGCAACCGCGGCAGCACTGCGAGCAGCGAAGGCGATTGCAGGCCCGGCTCGGAGCCCCCGCGTATCAGCTGCTGTGCCTGCACGATGAACTCGATTTCGCGGATGCCGCCCGGCCCCAGCTTGATGTCCTGCTGCAGGTCGCGCCGCGAAACCTCGCGCGCGATCATCTCCTTCATGCTGCGCAGGCTTTCGAACACGCCGAAATCCAGGTAGCGGCGATAGACGAACGGACGGACGGCCTCGTCGTAGAGTTCGCGATACGCGGCGACGCCGGTGACCGCGCGTGCCTTGACGTAGGCATAGCGCTCCCAGTCGCGGCCGTGTTTCTGCAGGTACTCCTCGAAGGCGCCGAAATTCACGACCAGCGGCCCGGAATCCCCGAACGGGCGCAGTCGCAGGTCCACGCGAAAGACAAAGCCCTCCGCCGTGCGCGAGTTCAGCAGGCGCACCAGCGCCTGGCCGAGGCGCGTGAAGTAATCCTCATTGGCGATTGGCCGTCGCCCGTCCGTCTCGCCCGCTTCCGGGTACAGCAGTACGAGGTCGATGTCCGACGAGAAATTGAGTTCACGGCCGCCGAGCTTGCCCATCGCGAGGACGACCAGTTCCTGCAGGTCGCCCGACGCCGAGCGCGGCTGCCCGTAGCGAGGCAGGAATGAACGCGAGGCAAATGCGACGGACGCCGTGATCGCGGCGTCGGCAAGATCCGAAAGTTCCGTGAGCACTTCGGCGAGGCCCGCCGCGCCCGTGAGATCGCGCCAGGCGATGCGCAGCATTTCGCGCCGGCGCAGGCGTCGCAGTCCATCCATGAACAGGGTTTCGTCGTCACCGCCTTCGAGCAATGCCATCGCCGTGGCCCGGATTTCGCCGGCGCTGCGCGCGCGCCGGAGCTCGCCGCTCTCCGCGAGCTGGCCCAGGATCGCGGGATCGCGCGTCGCCGCCGCGGCGGCGAATTCGCTCGCTGCGAAGACCCGTTCGAGGTCGGCGGCGGGAAGCTCTGCCGCCCCGCCGGCGTCACGCCAATGGGCAATCAGCGTGGCAGCACGATCCCTCAACATCGGGCCGACCCCGCTCAATCGCGATTCACGAGCCAGAGACCCGCGAGACACAGCACGACGCCGACGATGTTGGTCAGCGACAACCGGTCCTTGAAAAACAGGTAGCCGAGGCCGAGCAGCGCGATCGCGGCAGCCACCTGCGTGACGAGGGCGCCAATGGAAATCGGAAAGCCGCTGCGGTACAGCAGGATGAACGCGAAGTCGATCAGCACGATGGACATCGCGAGTGCGGGCGCCGTCCAGTTGACCTGGGCGAAGTGACCTCGGAAGCCGGCCTCCGCCGGCATCAGGATCAGGATGGCGGCACAAAGCAGCGTGCCGACCACGTAGGCCGTGAGCAGCATTGCGATCGGGTTGGCGCCAGCGGGCACCAGCTTGGTGACGACGTGATAGCCGACGGTCCCGCCGATTGCGAGTACTAGCGCGATGGGTTGCATTGAGACTCTCCGCGAGATGACGCGTGAACGCGCTTGAGTTTGTCCAGAGCCGGCCGGGCGAATGATTCCATCGCCTGCCGGAGCACTGCCGACGCGGCCGCCTGCTTCGGCCGGTCGTCGCGAACGAATGGCGCGGCCTTTCCGAGCGGCGATTTCGCATGGGTACGCGCCGCCTCCGCCATCCGCGATCGTTGTCCGGCGTCGATCGTCAGCGAGAAGTGCGGCGCCACGATTTCCCATACCGCCGCGGGCAGTGCCTCGTAGGGCACGAGCCTGCCGCGCCCTGGATCGAGACGGGCCGCCGCCTCGCAGAATGCGCCATAGAGGCGCGCGACAGACTCCTCCGGTGATTGCGACGCGTCTTCGGGATCCACGAGCCGTGAAAACGGGCCGTTGCCGCCCAGCGAATCGCGCAGCCATGCGGGCAGATCCTTCAGGATCGATACGCCGACTTCGACCGGATCGCGAATGCTGAGGACCCAGGGCGTCGCCGGAAAAGCCTCGGCCAGGATGTCGCAGAAAAATGTGTTCCAGCTGCTGAGCTTCAGGACGTACGGCCCTTGCGCATGTCGGGCCAGGGCGTCGCCGAGCGAACGCAGAGCCGCGACGAGGTCCTTGCGCGGCCATGGGTGGGGCGGTACCAGGATCTCGTTGACGGGCAGCGGCTCCGCATAGACGACGAGCGGCTCATGTTTCTTCAGTAGCTGCGAGATCAGCGTCGAGCCACAGCGCGCGACGTGAAAGACGAGCCCTGCCGGCGCGGTATCGGCTGCCGCCTTGCCGAGGTCCTCCCGGGCGATGTGGACGATCGTCTCGGTCGCGGGAACCCGCGTGACGGTTTCCTGCATGAAGGCGTCCTGGAGTTCCGCCGGGCGGATGTCGCGGAGCGCGAGATAAAGGCCGTCGGGGCGAAGGGCCGCGCGCACGGGCAGCCGGTTCCCTTGTATATCAAGCATTTCGCGGCACCCGCGGTTCCTCGACAGGAGCGGATTGCCAATGCTAACGTCTATTCGTCATGGAATTTGCAGATTTCATCGCGCCCTTCGACGCGGCCAGCTTCCGCGCGCAGTACTACGGCAATCGTCCGCTCCACGTTCAGCGCCAGGGCGGCGGCGCGAGCCTGCTCTCCTGGCAACGCTTCAATGAAGTGCTGGCGCTCACGCCGTACTGGAACGAGGACACGCTGAAGGTCTTCTTCAAGAGCCGCGCGGCGCTGCGCGAGAATTACTGTGACACGAACGACCTGCGCGCGGGGACGAGCGCTCCCGTCAATCCCGCCAAGGTCAAGGCGCTCCTGGGGCTCGGCGCGAGCCTGATCGCCAATCAACTGCATCGCGTCTGCCCGGAAGTCGGCGCGGTCGCCGGCCTGCTCGAGCGCGAGTTCGCCGCCCGCGTGTCTGCGAATGTCTACTGTTCATTCAAGGGCGTGCAGGCCTTCCAGACGCACTACGACCTTCATGACGTGTTCGCCGTGCAGGCCGAGGGCGAAAAGACCTGGCGCATCTACGAATCGCGCGCGGATGCGCCGGTGGCGCCGTTGCCGCCCGGCGACGAGATCGAGAAATGGCTGACCGAATCCCGCGGCAAGCTCCTGTTCGAGGCGCAGATGAAGCCGGGCGACATCCTTTACCTGCCACGCGGCCAGTATCACGATGCCCTGACCGGTTCGCAGGCCTCGCTCCATGTCAGCTTCGGCGTCTCGCCGGCGACGGGCCTCGCGCTCTTCAAGCTGCTCGAGGGCGCGGTGACGCAGGAAAGCGAGTTCCGCGCGTATCTGCCCGATGCGCGCAAGGTATCGGACCTTCGCGGGCGGCTTGCGACGCTGGCCGACCGGGTCAAGGCCGTGATGACGTCCCCGGCATTCGCCGTCGACGTGCTCAATCACCAGCGTGACCTGGCGCCGCGTGCCCGCCGGATACGAATTGCCTGGGCAGGCAAAGACGACCTGGTACTCCGTCGCGCGACGGGCGCAGGTCCTGCGTCGCGACCGCGGCTTCGCGGTCGTTTTCGACGGCGGCGAGATCGCATTGGGCGCCGCCTGCCCGACCGTCGAGTGGATGCTGAAGCAACGACTGTTCTCGCTCGAAGACGCGATCGCGCGCCAGCCCGGACTCGACCGGCAGGAACTGCAGCGCGACGTGGAGCAGCTCACCCGGGCCGGCGTGATCGTCGAAACCGAGATGCGGTAGCAGCCTGCTGAAGAATTCCGTACTGATTGCATTCCTGGCAACGGCACTGTCGGTCGTGCCGATCGCCCCCGTCGATGCGGCGCCAGGCACGACTGCAACGGGCTCGCCCGCGCGCGCGCAGGGCATCAACGTCGCCAATGCCGCCCTCGCGAGCATCCTGCCGCGCCCCTCGGCCGTGCCCGGCGGCGTCGTGCTGCTGCCGATCGATGGCCCGGCAGGCGTCGCACCGATCGTCACATTCGACGGCGCCCGTGCGATGGTGTTGAGGGATACCGGCCACTGGCTTGCCATCGTCGGCATTCCGCTGGCCGCGACTCCAGGGCATGGACAGGTGGCGGTGAAGGATGGCGGCTCGATGACTTACGTCGGTTTCGACATCGCCGCCAAGGAATACGCCGTGCAGAAACTCACGGTGCCGCCGGAACAGGTGAATCTATCGAAGCGCGACCTCGATCGCGTCGAGACCGAGCGCGTGAAGATCCGCGCCGCGCTCTCGACATTCTCGGCGAGCCCGCCCGAAACGCTGCGGCTGCTGCAGCCGACGGCAGGCCCGCGCTCGAGCTCCTACGGCCTGCGCCGTTTCTTCAATGACGAGTCGCGCAATCCTCACACCGGCATGGACATCGCGGCCTCGCAGGGCGCCCCCGTTCTGGCCGCCGCCGCCGGCACCGTCCTCGACGTCGGGAATTATTTCTTCAACGGCAACACCGTGATCGTCGATCACGGCGCCGGGCTCGTGACGATGTACTGCCACCTGAGCCGCATCCGCGTGACACCCGGGCAGGAGCTCCATACCGGAGACTTGATCGGCGACGTGGGTGCGACGGGGCGGGTCACGGGCCCGCACCTGCACTTTGGCGTGACGCTGAACGGCACGATGGTGGATCCGGCGCTGTTCCTGACGGTGGAATAGGCCGAAGAGCACCAGAGGCGGTCTGCTACGGTGTCGCGGCCGGTACCGCGGGCCGCGCCGTTGCCAGCGCTTCGTCCAGCATCTTGACCAGGCCCTCCCGGTTGTAGGTGTAGGGCTGTCCCTCATTGAGCTGGACCAGTTCCTGGATCGCCTTCTTGATCGTGATCTCGGCCTCGTGCTGGTCCGGAACCACCATGTAGCGGCGCTTCGGCGTAGGCTCGAACAGTGCGAGCTTCACCGCGGCCGCGACTTCATCCGGCGGCTTGTATTGCGAGCGGTCGCTGATGCGCGACACGACGCCGGTTCGTTTTGCGGCGGTGGCGCCGATTTCCGAGTTGTAATTGCCAGGCTCGACGACGCTGACCAGCACGCCCTGCGGCTCCATCTGCAGCGCGAGCGAATCCACGAATGCCTCGACCGCGTGTTTGCTCATGCTGTAGACGCCGAGGTCCCGCGCCGAGAGGATTCCGGAGATCGAGCCGATGGTCGTGATCCGGCCCTTTTCCGCGATGATCAGTGGAGCAAACGCCTTCGTCACGCGGTAGGGCCCGTAGGCGTTGACGTCCATGACGAAATCGAAGTCCTCCTCCTTCGTGTCCATGAAGGAACCGGTGATCGCGACGCCGGCATTGTTGACCAGGCCATAGAGGCCGCGGCCGGCCTTCGAAATGGTCTCGACCGCGGCAGCGATCTCCTCCGCCCTGGTGACGTCCAGGCGGATCGCCTGCACGTTCTTGATCGCGTTCAGGTCCTCGAGATCCTTGTCCTTGCGCGCGCCGGCATAGACAAAGTACCCGTCGGCGGCGAGCCGCTCGGTGATCTTGCGGCCGATGCCGGTGCTCGCGCCGGTCACGAGCACGGCTTTCTGTGCATCTCCCCGGGGCGGGTCCGCGACAGCAAGGGGGCTCGACAGCAGCAATGACAGGCCAATCCAGAAAATCGGTTTCATGATTCGACTCCGGAGTCGCGATCGGTGATGGACGGATGCTACGCGATTGGGTGGGGCTTTGTTCGCGCAGGCGCGGTCTTGAGCGCAATCACGTAGGGGGCGGGAATGGCGCGGACGCAGGTGTATAGTGTTCCGGAAAATTTCCCTCTGTCGATGCGCAGAATCCACGATCTGATCGGAGGATCCGGCATGAAACGATTGGTAGCGCAAGTGGGCGTGGTAACGGCAATTGCAGCCCTGGCAGCCTGCTCGGACAGCGAGGTGAATGCCCCACCGCAGGAGCCGGCAACCGACTCGATCCAGAGCGCGGTCGTCGCCGCGCCGCCGGCTCCGGTGGCCATACCCGCGGCGGCGCCAGTCCCCGTGCATAGCGGCGTATTCATCAACGACCGTGAGTTGAGCGCCGACCAATTGGCTGGATTCGAAGCGACTTACGGCTCCGCGCCACCGGCAGGCAGATTCTGGTACGACCCGTTCAGCGGCGCATGGGGAGCCTACGGACGCGAGACGGCGGGATTCATCCTGCCTGGGCACGATCTGGGTGCCGTTGCGGCGGACGCATCTGCCGGAGACACGGGTGTCTTCATCAACGGTCGCGAAATCCCGCTGGTTGAGGCGATCGGCCTGCAAGCAACTCTTGGTACGGTGCAAGAGGGACGCTGGTGGCTCGACGGGCGTACCGCAAATTTCGGCGCCGAAGGCAGTCCGGTCCCGATCGGAAATCTGCTTGCGGTGATCAACGCGCAGATGGCCGGCGCCGCTGGGGCAACCGACGCAAGTGCCGGCGGGGCGGAAGGTGCTGGCGCAGCTACCGGTGAAGGCGACAACTTCTGGTACAGCGCAACGGCACGCGGCAATTCCAGCGGCGGCTGCTCATATGTCGCCGTGGGCGGCACGACTGTCTCCAGCGGTTGCGACTGACGTCCGACGCCGGACGGAATGGGGTCGTGGTCCGCTCCGTAGAAAACGGTCCGCCAGACAATGAGAAAAAGAAACCCCGCCTCGTGGCGGGGTCTCGTCCGAACGAAAGCCGGAAGCGGCTTTACATGTCCATGCCGCCCATGCCGCCCATGCCGCCGCCACCCGGCGACGGATGGTCGTGCTCCTCCTTCGGAGCCTCGGCCACCATCACCTCGGTCGTCAGCAGGAGGCCAGCGACGGATGCCGCATTCTGCAGCGCCAGGCGCGTGACCTTGGTCGGGTCCAGGATGCCCATCTCGATCATGTCGCCGTACTCGCCGGTCGCGGCGTTGTAGCCGAAGCTGCCCTTGCCCTCGCGGACCTTGGCCAGCACGACCGAGCCATCCTCACCGGCGTTCTGCACGATCTGGCGAAGCGGCTCCTCGATGGAGCGCGACAGGATGCGAATGCCGACATTCTGGTCCTCATTGGCGCCCGTGAGCTTGTCCAGCGTCTTCTGCACGCGGACCAGCGCAACGCCGCCACCGGGAACCACGCCCTCTTCGACGGCCGCACGGGTTGCGTGCAGGGCGTCTTCGAGGCGGGCCTTCTTTTCCTTCATCTCGATCTCGGTGGCAGCGCCGACCTTGATCACGGCAACGCCGCCGGAGAGCTTTGCGACGCGCTCCTGCAGCTTTTCCTTGTCGTAGTCGGACGTGGCTTCCTCGACCTGGCGGCGGATCTGCTCGATCCGGCCCTTGATTTCGGTCGGCTTACCGGCGCCGTCGATGATCGTCGTGTTTTCCTTCTCGGCGACGACCTTCTTGGCCCGTCCGAGGTCATTCAGCGTCGCCTTTTCGAGCGACAGGCCGACCTCGTCGGATATCACGGTGCCACCGGTCAGCACGCCGATGTCGGCGAGCATGGCCTTGCGGCGGTCGCCGAAGCCCGGCGCCTTGACGGCGCAGACCTTGACGATGCCGCGGATCGTGTTGACCACGAGTGTCGCAAGCGCTTCGCCCTCGACGTCCTCGGCGATCACCAGGAGCGGCTTGCCGGCCTTGGCGATGCCCTCGAGCAGCGGCAGCATCTCGCGGATATTCGAGACCTTCTTGTCGTACAGCAGGATGTACGGGCTCTCGAGTTCGCAGGTCTGCGTCTGGCCGTTGTTGATGAAATACGGCGACAGGTAGCCGCGGTCGAACTGCATGCCCTCGACGACTTCGAGTTCGTTCTCGAGGCCCGAGCCCTCTTCGACCGTGATCACGCCTTCCTTGCCGACTTTTTCCATCGCCTCGGCGATCTTCTTGCCGATGGCCTCGTCGCTGTTCGCCGAGATCGTTCCGACCTGGGCGATCGCCTTCGAGTCCTTGCAGGGCTTGGAGAGCTTCTTCAGCTCCTCGACCGCGGCCGTCACGGCCAGGTCGACGCCGCGCTTGACGTCCATCGGGTTGATGCCCGAGGCGACGGCTTTCATGCCCTCGCGGATGATCGCCTGTGCGAGCAGGGTCGCCGTGGTCGTGCCGTCACCGGCCTCATCGGAGGTCGACGAAGCGACTTCCTTGACCATCTGCGCGCCCATGTTCTCGAACTTGTCCTTGAGCTCGATTTCCTTCGCGACCGAAACGCCGTCCTTGGTGATGGTCGGAGCGCCGAAGCTCTTCTCGAGCACCGCGTTGCGGCCCTTCGGGCCCAGCGTCGCCTTGACGGCGTTCGCGAGCAGGTTGACGCCGCGGACCAAACGGGTGCGCGCGTCGTCTGAAAATCTGACTTCCTTGGCTGCCATGTGTACTAGTCCTCTTACTTTTCGATCACGGCCATGACGTCTTCCTCGCGCATCACGAGGAGCTCGTCGCCGTCGACCTTGACTTCGGTTCCGCCGTATTTGCCGAACAGGATCTTGTCGCCGACCTTGAGGTCGAGCGGACGGACGTTCCCGTTCTCCAGAATCTTGCCCTTGCCGACTGCGACGATCTTGCCGCGGATCGGCTTCTCGGCAGCGGTGTCGGGGATCACGATGCCACCGGGTGATTTGCGCTCTTCATCTTCGCGCTTGACGATCACTCGATCATGAAGCGGACGGATCTTCATGGTTCAACACTCCTTGGAAAATCGCTTGTTGGCGCTTGGGAGGGCCCACTTTTGGTGTTAGCACTCTCCCTAGTCGGGTGCTAATCATAGGGATTAGCGACCCAAATTCAAGCGCTGTCTGACCGATCCCCTGCCTTATTCCTAAGTTATTGAAATATAATGTTTTTTAGTGTTAGTCACTCGCGAAAATTCGCGGCGGATTTGCGAAACCGGGCAGGCGGTCGCGACAAGCGCGCGGCGGGCCGCTAACCTCTCGCCGCGACTGATCAAAAATCTGCCGGAAGGATCCCTGCGAATGAAGAGTCCGAGGACTGTCCTGGCCGCCTGTTTGCTGGCTTTCACCGCTGCTGCGACCGCACAGGGCCTGCTCGGTCCGGCAATCAACGACGATCAGTTCCTGCCGGTCGATGAGGCTTTCGTCTTGACCGCGGCCGCCGATGGCGGGGCGCAGCTCGCCCTCGACTGGCAGATCGCGCCGGGATATTACCTCTATCGGCACCGCGTTTCGGTCAAGACCGCGACGCCGGGATTCTCGCTCGGCGACATCGCGATGCCAGCGGGCAAGAAGAAGACCGATGAGTTCTTCGGCGAGGTCGAGGTTTACTACCACGCGCTGAGCGCGACCGTCCCGGTCACCCGCCCCGCGACTCCCTCGACACTCGAGATCACGGTCGGTTATCAGGGTTGCGCTGACGCAGGGCTCTGCTATCCGCCGGTCACCAAGACCGTCACGATCGAGATGCCCCCGGCAGGCACGCCGTCGCGCGCGGACGCCCCGCCGATGGTCTCCGAGCAGGACGATCTTGCTGCCAAGCTCGCGACCGGAAATTTGCTGATCGTCATGGGCCTCTTCTTCCTGGGCGGACTCGGCCTCGCGTTCACGCCCTGTGTGCTGCCGATGATTCCGATCCTCGCCCGCATCATCGCCGGCCAGGGCGAGAACGCGACGACACGCAGATCATTGTTACTCTCCGTCATCTACGTGCTCGGCATGGCGGCGACTTATACGATCGCGGGCGCAGCCTTCGCTGCGGCCGGCAAGCAGGCCCAGGCCTTCTTCCAGCAGCCCTGGATCATCATCAGTTTCGCGATCCTGTTCGTCGTGCTCGCGCTTGCGATGTTCGGCTTGTTTGAGCTGCGCATCCCGTCCGCGCTCGAAACGCGGCTGTCGGCCGTGTCCGGCCGGCAGAAAGCCGGCAGCCTGGTCGGGACCGCGATCATGGGCGCGCTGTCGGCGCTCGTCGTGACGGCCTGCGTGGCACCTCCACTGGTCGCAGCGCTGACCGTCATCAGCCAATCGGGCGACGTCGTGCGCGGAGCGCTCGCGCTCTTTGCGATGTCGATCGGCATGGGCGCGCCGCTCTTGCTGGTCGGCGTGGCAGGCGGGCGCTTCCTGCCGCATGCCGGGCCCTGGATGACGACGGTCAAGGCCCTGTTCGGCGTGATGATGCTGGGCGTCGCGGTCTGGATGCTCGAGCGGATCCTCCCGGGTCCCCAGACGCTGGCGCTATGGGCGCTGCTTGTGATCGTGGCAGGCTATTACTTCGGCGGGTTCGGGCGGCCGGACCCGAAGAGCGGACCGCGTCCGCTCGCGCGCGGCGCCGGAATCGCGGCAATCGCCTGGGGCATCATCATGATGATCGGGGCGGCGGCGGGCGGGAACGATCCCTTGCAGCCGCTGCGCGGCGTTTCACTGCCGGGCGTGACCGGCAGCTCGCAGACAACCGCCACCACGGCGCTTCCCTTCCGCAAGGTCGCCTCCATCGAGGACCTGGACCGTGAACTCGCTGCGGCGCTTGCCGCCGGCCAGCCCGCGATGCTCGATTTCTATGCCGACTGGTGCGTCTCCTGCAAGGAGATGGAGAAATACACATTCTCCGATGCCGGCGTGCAGAAGGATCTCGCCGGATTCGTGCTCCTGAAAGCCGATGTCACGGCCAACAATGCCGAGGACCAGGCGCTGCTGCACCGATTCGGCGTTTACGGCCCGCCGACGACGGCCTTCTTCGCCAAGGATGGCCACGAGTGCCGCGGATTCCGGCTGGTGGGATTCAAGGCCGCCGCTGAATTCCGCGAGCACCTGGCCCGGTTCGCCCGCGAATGCTGAAACGGCCGCGCGGCTTGCAATGGGCCGGCCTCCTGGTCGTGACCGCCATCGCAGGCTTCGGCGCCTATCGGCTGAGTCGCGACCTGCTCGCTCCCGAGCCGCTCCCGCCGCCGGCACCGACCGCCCGTCCCGCCGTGATCCCGGAGCGCCGGCCCGACATCACGCTCGCCGATCGAGACGGCAAGCCGCGCGCCCTTGCGGAATGGGACGGCAAGGCGCTGGTCATCAACTTCTGGGCGACCTGGTGCGCGCCTTGCCGGCGCGAGATCCCGATGCTGAACGAACTCGCGCGCGATCAACGCGCGCAGGGCGTCGAAGTCATCGGCATCGCGGTGGATTTCCGCGAAGACGTGCTGAAGTACCTGCAGAAGATGCCGATCGACTACACGGTGCTGATCGGCGAGCAGGAAGGCCTGGACGCGGCCCGGGCCTTCGGCGTCGAGACGCTCGGCCTGCCCTTCACTGCCTTCACGGACCGCACGGGCCGCATTGCCACAATTCACGTCGGTGAGTTGCACCGGCCGCAGGCAGACGTCATCCTGCAGCTGGTCCACGAGGTCGATTCCGGCGCCCTGGACATGGCGGCGGCCAGGGTCCAGATCCGCGCAAAGCTGGCCGAACTCGGCCCATTCGAGTCCGAAGCCCATCCAGATTGACCTGTTTGGCGTCAAATCGACGCTGTTCGACGCATTATCCCGGCACGATGTGGACAAAGTGAACTTTGTCCGGTTCAATGAGCGTCCACCGAGGCTGGCATGACCGGGGGATTGCGCGGCCGATGCGTCGGATATTGCTCATCAATGGGCCCAACCTCAATCTGCTCGGCCAGCGGGAACCGGACCATTACGGCCGGGACACGCTCGCGGCGATTGAAGAGCGGCTGAAGGCCCAGGCCGCAGCCCGGGGGGCGACGCTCGAAAGCTTCCAGAGCAATGCGGAGCACGAGCTGGTCGATCGCGTCCAGGCGCTCGCCGGGCAACCCGCCGACTTCGTGATCCTGAATCCCGGCGCCTTCACCCACACGAGCATTGCACTGCGCGATGCGCTGCTGGCCGTGGCCGTGCCCTTCATCGAAGTGCACCTGTCCAACGTCCATGCGCGCGAACCCTTCCGCAGGCATTCCTATTTTTCAGACATCGCGGTGGGCAGCGTCACGGGCCTCGGGGCGCAGGGATATGAACTTGCCCTCACGGCCGCACTCGACCGCCTCGACCGTCCGCAGGGGAAATGAATGGACATACGAAAGATAAAAAAACTGATCGAACTGCTCGAGGAATCGGGGCTCGCCGAACTCGAGATATCGGAGGGCGAGGAATCGGTGCGCATCGCCCGTTACACCCCGGGCACCCACAGCGTGACGCAGGGCCCGCAGGTCGTGATGCAGGCCCAGGCGGCGCCCGCCCAGGCGGCCGCGCCCGCCGCCACAGCACCCGCCGAGCGGCGCGATGAAAACCTGGTGACGGCGCCGATGGTCGGCACCTTCTATGCGTCGCCGGCGCCCGGCGCCAAGGCTTTCGTCGAAATCGGCCAGGAAGTCCGGGCGGGCCAGGTGCTGTGCATCATCGAGGCGATGAAGATGATGAACCAGATCGAGAGCGAGCGTGCCGGCAAGGTCGTCGCGGTGCTCGCCAAGAACGGCGAGCCGGTCGAGTTCGGCCAGCCGTTGTTCGCGATCGAGTAATGCTCGACAAGATCGTCATTGCCAACCGGGGCGAGATTGCGCTCCGCATCCTGCGCGCCTGCCGCGAGCTCGGCATCAAGACGGTCGCGGTCCATTCGACGGCCGACCAGAACCTGAAGCACGTGCTGCTGGCCGACGAGACCGTCTGCATCGGCCCGGCGCCCTCGCGGGACAGCTACCTCAATATGCCGGCGATCATCAGCGCCGCCGAGGTCACGGACGCGGTCGCCATCCATCCTGGCTACGGCTTCCTGTCCGAGAACGCCGATTTCGCCGAGCGTGTCGAGAACAGCGGATTCGTGTTCATCGGCCCGCGCAGCGAGACCATTCGCCAGCTCGGCGACAAGGTCTCCGCGATCCGCGTCATGAAGGAGCACAACGTGCCCTGCGTGCCGGGCTCCGACGGCGCGCTGCCGGCGGATAACGACGAATGCTTCCGGATGGCGCACAGCATCGGCTATCCCGTGATCATCAAGGCCTCGGGCGGCGGCGGTGGCCGCGGCATGCGCGTCGTGCACAGCGATGCGACGCTGGTCAACGCGATCAACGTGGCGAAGACCGAGGCCCAGGCGGCGTTCGGCAACGACACCGTCTACATGGAAAAATACCTCGAGAAGCCGCGCCACATCGAGTTCCAGATCATCGGCGACAACTACGGCAATGTCGTGTCGCTCGGCGAGCGCGACTGTTCGCTGCAGCGTCGCCGCCAGAAGATCATCGAGGAAGCCCCGGCGCCGGGCATCACCCAGGCGCAACGCGACGAGATGAGCGAGCGGCTCGTCACCGCCTGCGCGGCAGTCGGGTACCGCAGCGCAGGTACGCTGGAATTCCTGTTCGAGGACGGCAATTTCTATTTCATCGAGATGAACACGCGCGTGCAGGTCGAGCACCCGGTCACCGAGCTCGTCACGGGCGTCGACATCGTGAAGCTGCAGCTGCGCATCGCGGCCGGCGAGCCACTGCCATTCAAGCAGGAGGACATCGTGCTGCGCGGGCATGCGATGGAATGCCGGATCAATGCCGAGGACCCGAAGACCTTTGCGCCGTCGCCCGGACCGGTGCGCTTGTGGCATGCGCCGGGCGGGCCCGGTGTGCGCGTGGACAGCCATCTCTATTCCGGCTATTCGGTGCCGCCCTACTACGACTCGCTGATTGCCAAGCTCATTTCCTACGGCGAGAACCGCGAGACGGCGATCGCGCGGATGAAGAATGCGCTGTCCGAGATGGTCGTCGAGGGCATCAAGACGAACGCGCCGCTGCACCAGGAAATCTTCGGCCATTCCGCCTTCAGGCAGGGCGGCCTCGACATCCATTACCTGGAACGCCGGCTCGGCCTCAAGTGACGACGGCGGCCGCCGCCAGCCGATGCCATTCCACCAGCTCGTGATCGAACTCGGGACCGCGGATCCGGGTCCCGCCGAGGGCGCCTGTATCGCGCTCGGGGCCATGTCGGTGTCGCTTGCCGATGCGGCCGATGATCCGCTGCTCGAGCCCGCGCCCGGCGAAACCCCGCTGTGGCCACACACGCGGCTGCTGGCGCTCTTTCCCGGGCATGCGGATCCGGGAATCGTTGCCGCGACCCTGATGGCGGTGCTCGCGCTGCCGGCAGGCGCGATCCGCCACGAGCGGGTCGAAGACCGGGTCTGGGAACGCGAATGGCTCAAGGACTTCCGGCCAATGCAATTTGGACGGCGGTTGTGGGTCTGCCCCGGCGGCCAGGCCCCCGGCAATCCCGATGCGATCGTGGTGGAACTCGACCCCGGCCTGGCCTTCGGCACCGGCACCCACGCAACTACGGCCATGTGCCTGGAATGGCTGGACGGCCATCCGCCGGCCGGCCAGAGCGTCCTCGACTATGGCTGCGGCTCCGGCATCCTCGGGCTCGCCGCACTGAAGCTCGGGGCCCGATCGGCCTCGGCCTTCGACATCGATCCGCAGGCCCTGGTCGCGACCCGCGACAACGCCTTGCGCAACCGGCTCTCGGCGCGGCTCCGGATTCATGGCCCTGAAAGCGCGCCACGCGGACCCTTCGACCTCGTGGTCGCCAATATCCTCGCGGCTCCGCTGCAGATGCTGGCGCCGGAGCTCGCGCGCCTGTGCCCGGTGGGCACGCTGTTGCTGGCGGGCCTGCTCGAAGGGCAGGCAACCGAAGTGGCGGATGCTTATGCTGCGTGGTTTGATATCAAAACGGCGGCCCGGCGTGATGGATGGATCACCCTCGCCGGCCACCGGCGCGCGGGGTAGGCGTGTACACGCAATGTCCTGATTGTGCGACTGTCTTTCGCGTCACCGCTGAGGCGCTGCGAATCGCGCAGGGCAATGTCCGCTGCGGCGTCTGCTCGACCAGCTTCAATGCGCTCGAAAACCTGAGCGAGGAGCCGTTCCGCGCCACGCCCGAAGGCCAGGAGCCGCCGTCCCACGAAGACACGATCACGGTCGAGGAGACGCCGGGCAACGAGAGCATTGAATTGTCCACGGCCGCAGAACCGGTCCCCACGCCGGAGTCGACGGAAGTCGAGGCAGCCGGATCGGATTCCGCCAACGAGCAGTCCTTCGAGTTCGACGGCAGCGCCGAAGACCTCGATCGCCTGTTCGTCCAGATGTCGGCGACGGAATTGCAGGACATGGCCGCCACGGCGCGACTGGGCGACCAGCCCTCGACTCTCACGATCGACCCGGGCGTGATCGCGGCTTCGCTGTCGGTCAGCGAGGACGACGACGCGAAGCTGCTGCCGCACGCCGAGGCACGGCCGCACAAGGAACTCGAGCCGACCGACGAATTCCCGATCCTGGTGCTCGATGAATCGGATGAAGAATTCGTGGTGCCGGAATTCCTGCCGTCGCCTGCGCCGACATCGGCGGCCGCAAGGGCGCAGCCGCTGCCGGAGCCGCGCGAATTCCAGCCGAATCCCTTCGAGACGCCTCGCATCCTGATACCGGAGGAGTTGCGCAAGGGCCTCGCGGATGAGGCCGCCGCGATCAACGCCCCGGTTTTCGACGAACCGGAAATGGAAGGAACCTCGCGCCGCTGGCCCTGGGCGGTCGGCGTCGGAGTCCTGATGCTGACGCTCGCAGCCCAGGTGGTGGACGCAAGGCGCGACGAACTGCTGCGCAAGCCGGCGATCGGCCCGCTGCTCGCCGGGGTTTATTCGCTCTTCGGCATGTCGGTGTCGTCGCCGACCGACCTGTCGGCCTACGAGCTTCGCCAGTGGGGCGCCGCGAGCGACGCACTTCAGCCCGGCCGCCTGATGTTGCGCGCCAGCATCGTCAATCGCGCAAGCTACGCACAACCGTTTCCGCTGCTGCGGCTTGCATTGCAGGACCGTTACGGCACGACGGTCGGCGTGCGCGACATCGAGCCGGTCGACTACCTGCCTGGCGTGAATGCCGCCACGTTGATCGAGCCGGGCCAGCGCGCGGATGCCGAGATCCGGATCGTGGATCCCGGCAAGGATGCGGTCGGATTCGAGATGGATGTCTGCCTGCCGGTGACCGGCGGCGTGCGTTGTGCCAACGAGGCCACCCCAGGCAAGCCATGAAGATCGGGCAGTATCAATTGGCGGCGCCGCTCGCGCTCGCGCCGATGGCGGGCGTGACGGATCAACCCTTCCGCCGGCTGTGCCGGCGCATGGGCGCCGCAATCGCGGCGACCGAAATGGTGACTTCCGACGTGCGGCTCTGGAATACGTCCAAGTCGCGTCATCGGCTCGTGCATCGCGACGAGCCGGAGCCGCGGATCGTGCAGATTGCCGGCGGCGAGCCCGCGATGATGGCCGACGCGGCGATCCGGAACGTCGAACTGGGCGCACAGATCATCGACATCAACCTCGGATGCCCTGCCAAGAAGGTCTGCAATCACGCCGCGGGCTCCGCGCTGATGCGCGACGAACCGCTGGTGCGCGCGATCCTCAGGCAGGTCATTGCGGCGGCAGGGGTTCCCGTCACGCTCAAGATGCGTACGGGCTGGGATCGCGACAACCGCAACGCCGTTGCGATCGCGCGCCTGGCCGAGGACCTCGGTATCGCCGCACTCGCCGTTCACGGTCGGACGCGCGCGGATTTCTTCAGCGGTGATGCGGAATACGAAACCGTCGCCGCCGTCAAGCAGTCCGTCGGCATTCCCGTATTCGTGAATGGCGACATCGATTGTCCCGCCAAGGCATTGAAGGCGCTGGCACAAACCGGCGCCGATGGCGTGATGATCGGACGCGCGGCCCAGGGGCGGCCGTGGATTTTCAGGGAAGTTCTCGCAGCCTTGTCCGGAACGTCCGTCGCCCCGCCTTCGCTCGCGGAAGTCCGTGTTATCATGATTTCGCACCTCGAGGCCCTTTACTCGTTTTACGGCGAGCAGCATGGAGTCCGCGTGGCGCGCAAGCATCTCGGTTGGTATTGCCGGCTGCATCCAGAAGTCGGACATCTGCCACCCGAGTTGTTGACGACCGGAAGCGCAAGTGAGCAGCTATCGCTCGCGGGCGCATTCCTCACAGGCCTCATCGGGCAGACGGCCCGCGCGGCCTGAACGATAAGTACAGAGACAGGCGGGGACCAGTTGGCAATGATTGCGAAGACCCGGGCGCATGCGCCGCGCCGTTCATCCGTATCCCGGCCGCTCAACGGGCATGCGCGCGAAATTCCGCTGCGCAACCACACCGAACAGGCCCTCAGCAGCTATTTCGACAGCCTCAATGGCCACCGGCCGGGCCGTCTGTACGATCTCGTGATGCGCGAGGTCGAATTGCCGCTGTTCCAGGCGGTCATGGACTACGCCTCCGGCAACCAGAGCCGCGCGGCGACCATCCTCGGCATCAATCGCGGCACCCTGCGCAAGAAATTGCGCGAATACGGGCTGTCCGCCTGACCGTGGCGATGCGCCGGCAAGCCCGGCGGGCGCTCCTGAGCGCCTCCGACAAGACGGGCATCGTCGAACTCGCGCGCGAACTCCATGAACTCGGCTTTGAGCTGATCTCGACCGGCGGCACGGCCGGCCAGCTCGCATCCGCCGGGCTGCCGGTCACCGAAGTCGCCGCCGAAACCGGATTTCCGGAGATCATGGACGGGCGCGTCAAGACGCTGCACCCGAAGGTGCATGGCGCCCTGCTCGGTCGCAGCGGAATCGACGACTCGGTCATGCGCGAACATGGCATCCGCGCGATCGACCTCCTGGTCGTCAACCTGTACCCATTTGCCGCCACCATCGCGCGCGCGGATTGCAGCTACGCCGAGGCGATCGAGAACATCGACATCGGCGGTCCGGCGATGCTCCGGGCCGCGTCCAAGAATCACGAGCGCGTGACCGTGCTCGTCGATCCCGCCGACTACCGCGCCGTCCTCGACGAGTTGCGCGCAGGCGAGGTTTCCGAGGCGACCCGCCGCCGCCTCGCCACCAAGGCCTTCGCGCACACCGGGCAATACGATGCGATGGTTTCGACCTGGCTGCGCCAACAGCAGGCAGAATCGTCTTACCCGGAAACGCTGGCGCTCGGTTTTCGCAAGAAGCAGGACCTGCGCTACGGCGAGAACCCGCACCAATCGGCCGCCTTCTACAGAGACCCGCAGGCCGCAGGCGCCAGCATCACGACGGCGGTCCAGCTGCAGGGCAAGGAACTTTCCTTCAACAACATCGCGGACGCGGACACGGCGCTCGAATGCGTGCGGCAGTTCGACAGCCCCGCCTGCGTGATCGTGAAGCACGCGAATCCCTGCGGCGTTGCGCTTGGCGCCGGCATCCTCGAAGCCTATGCGCAAGCCTACGAATCCGATCCGACCTCCGCATTCGGCGGCATCATCGCCTTCAACCGGGCGCTCGATGCAGCAACGGCCGCGGCAATACTGGAGCGGCAGTTCGTCGAAGTGATCCTCGCGCCAGCCATCGGCCCAGCGGCACGCGTGACGCTCGCGACAAAGCCCAATATCCGCGCGCTCGAAACCGGCGACCTGGCGCGCGCATCCGAATCCGCGCCGGAACTGCGCTCCGTGACCGGCGGCCTGCTGTTGCAGGATCGCGATGACGGAATGATCGAAGCCGGTGCGCTGAAAACCGTCACGCGCCGCGCCCCCGCCGCCGCTGAACTCGCCGACCTGCTGTTCGCCTGGCGCGTCTGCAAATTCGTGAAATCGAATGCCATCGTGTTTGCGCGCGAGGGCATGACGATCGGTGTCGGCGCTGGCCAGACGAGCCGCGTCATCTCGACGCGCATCGCCGCGATCAAGGCGGCGGACGCCGGCCTCAAGGTCGCCGGCAGCGTGATGGCCTCCGACGCCTTCTTTCCGTTCCGCGACGGCCTCGATGCCGCGGCGGAACTCGGGGTGCGCGCGGTAATCCAGCCCGGCGGTTCGCAGCGCGATGCCGAGGTTATCGCGGCGGCGGACGAGCGCGACATCGCGATGGTCTTTACGGGCATGCGGCACTTCCGGCATTGAGCATGAAGCTGCTGGTCATCGGTGGCGGCGGCCGCGAGCACGCGCTGGCCTGGAAACTCGCACAGTCGCCGCGCGTCAGTGAAGTGCTGGTCGCCCCGGGCAATGCGGGCACGGCGATGGAACCCCGTTGCCGAAACGTTGCAGTTGCCGCAACCGATATCGCAGGTCTCGTCGCGCTCGCGCGGTCCGAAAAAATCGCCCTGACCGTGGTCGGCCCCGAGGGCCCGCTGGTGGCCGGCATCGTGGACGCATTCGGGGCGGCAGGACTTCCCTGTTTCGGCCCGACGATGGCGGCCGCGCAACTCGAAGGCAGCAAGCGCCACACGAAGGAATTCCTCGCCCGTCATGGCATACCGAGCGCGCGCTATTCCGTGTTCACGAAAGAGGACTTCGATCCGGCCGTGATTCGCGCGCAACGTCCGCCGATCGTCGTCAAGGCCGATGGTCTCGCGGCCGGCAAGGGTGTCGTCATCGCGACCACTGCCGAGGAAGCGATCTCGACCGTGGAGCAGATGCTCGCGGGCGCATTCGGCGAAGCCGGCAGAACCGTCGTCGTCGAGGAATTCCTGGAAGGCGAGGAAGCGAGCTTCATCGTGATGGCGGATGGCAAGCACATATTGCCACTTGCAACGTCGCAGGATCATAAGCGGCTGCTCGATGGCGATCGCGGCCCGAATACCGGCGGCATGGGCGCCTATTCGCCGGCGCCGGTGGTCACGCCCGCACTGCACGAACGCATCATGCAAGACGTGATCTGGCCGACCGTGCGCGGACTCGCGGCAGAAGGCACGCCCTACACCGGTTTCCTGTACGCGGGACTGATGATCGCCGCGGACGGCACGCCGAATGTCCTCGAGTTCAATTGCCGCTTCGGCGATCCGGAAACTCAGCCGATCCTGGTACGGCTCCAAAGCGACCTCGTGGATCTCTGCGAAGCGGCGCTGGCGGGTCGACTGAACGAAACAAAGGCGGATTGGGACGCGCGCGCGGCCGTCGGTGTCGTGCTGGCCGCCGACGGCTATCCGGACAACGCGCGCCAGGGCGATGCGATCTCGGGGCTCGATGCGGCAGCCCGGCTGGACGGCAAGGTCTTCCACGCCGGCACGCGGTTCGAGGATGGAAAGGTGCTGACGGCTGGCGGACGCGTGCTCTGCGCCGTGGGCCTGGGCGTGGATGTCGCCGCAGCGCAACGCTCGGCCTACGCATTGGCGGATTGCGTGAGCTGGCGCGGAAAACAATGCCGCCGCGACATCGGCTGGCGGGCAATCGGCCGCACATGAGCGCCGATATAATCCGCCGATGAGCCGCATCTACCTGACACGCTCGCATGACCTGACGGCCAAGGCCGCGCGCGAGCGCGTCAACCGAATGGCCAAGGCGCTCGCGCAGAAATTCGACGCCGAGTGCAGCTGGCAGGGCGAAATCCTGGCGATCGAGCACCCGAATGTCACGGGCACGGTCACGATCGCGAAACGCGAGATCGTCGTCGAGGCCACGCTCGGCTTCCTGCTCGCGATGTTCCGCGATCGCGTGGACGAGGAGCTGGTGCGTATCCTCGACGCGGAATTTCCGGAAGACGAATCCTAGGTCGGCGGCCGCACCAGGATCGGCCAGCTCACCGTGGCCTCGACACTCTGCCCGTTGCGGCGCGCCGGAACGAAGGTGAGCCGGCGCAGGATGCAGATTCCCGCCTGATCGAGTGCTTCGTCGCCGCTCGACCGCGCGACTTCCGCCTTACGCACCCGGCCGCCGTCATCAATCGTGATGCGATAGTTGATCCGCTGCTGGTCCTCGCGGCCGGGCGGATAACACTTGCGATAGGCATCGAGAATCTGGTCCTCGCCCGAGCGCACGGTCGGCGGTTCCAGCCGCGAACGCTCGTGCGGATCCGTCGTCAGGTTGAAATCCACCGGCACGACCGCCCAGGACTCGACCGCGACCAGGCGCAGGCGTGCCGGAAAGAATTCGAGCCGCTCGGAGACACAGTGGGCCGCCTGGTCCATCCACGGGAGGATGCCATCGGGTAGCACCGTTTCGACGACATGTCCGTCCTTCCCGACGCGCACCAGCAGGTCCAGGTTGCCTTCGTAGGCCCCGACGAGCGTCGGCAGCCGGTCGATTGCCGGCTGGCAGAACTCGATTGCCTTGCGCGGATCCTCGCGAAGTTCCGGCGGATTCGGAAAACCGACCGCCAGCGACACCTTGCCGGACACGGGCTCGCCATCGAGGGTCGCGGGTTCGTAATGCAGGGACACCGCCACGCATTGCGCCGCGGCGGCCAGGCGTTCCTCCGTGCCCGCCGGGCTTACGGCTCCCGTCACGCGCCCGTGCGCGTCCACCATGATCGTGACTTCGACTTCGCCCGCCACCACGCCGCCGCGGCTGTGCATCGCATAGCACTGGTCGGTCGCATTGCTGACATTGCCGATCGGATGCGGCGGTTGTGAGGCATGCTGCTCGGCCTGCGCAGGCGTGACCACGACCAGTGCGGCGGTCGCCGCCAGGACTCGCGCCGCGATTTGAGCGGGGCAGCTCACATTGATATTGTAATCTCTGGGTCGCGGGATATTCCCGCCGGGCAAAGAACATGAAGAAAGTGCTCAAGGTCATCGGATTGTCCCTGATTGCCATCGTCGTGCTCGCAGCCGGCGCCTGGGGATTTGCATCCTGGAAGGCCGGGAACCGCTACAACAAGCAGTGGGAGGCTCACGACGCTGCGTTCCCGATCCCCTTTCCGCTCGGTGAGGTGGATCTCGCGGCGCTGCGGGCGGAACGTATCGCCGCGGGCGCAGCGGCGGATGACCCGCTCGCAGGAGTGGACCTGCAGGCAGTTGCCCTCGAGCGCGCTGTCACGAGCGGCCGGCACCTGGTCCAGAGCCGCGTCGGATGCAGCGGCTGCCACGACAAGGATTTCGGCGGCGGCGTCATCATCGATGCCCCGATTCTGGGGCGCTGGGTTGCGCCCAATCTCACGACCGGCAAGGGCAGCGTCACGCTCGAATACACCGCCTCCGACTGGGACCATGCGGTCCGGCATGGACTACGTCGCGGCGGGCGCAGCTCATCGATGCCATCCATCGAGTTTGCCAACCTGTCCGATCACGAACTCTCGGATATCGTCGCGTATATCAGGAGCATGCCGCCCGTCGATCGGGACCAGGGGCGCGTCAAGTTCGGGCCCGTATTCAGCTTCGTCATGGCCTTCGATTCGTCGGCCCTCGTGGCATTCAATGTTGACCACCAGAAAGCGCATGCGGTCGAGCCGCCGGAATCCGCGCCCACTGTGGAAAACGGCGAGCATATCGTTCAGGTCTGCCGCGGTTGCCACGGGGCAAATCTGTCGGGCGGCAAGATCCAGGGCGACCCGAACATGCCGATCGTCGCGAATCTCACGCCGCATGAGACTGGGCTGAAAGACTGGACGGAAGCTGATTTCATCCGCGCCCTGCGCGAAGGCAAGCGCAAGGACGGCAGGGAGCTTTCCGGATATATGCCCTGGAAGGCCTACGGGCAGATGAGCGATGCCGAATTGAAGGCGATCTGGGCGTACCTGCAGACAGTGCCGCCGGTGGAGAAGGGAAAGCGTTAGCGGTGCGGACGGAGCGGCAGCTCCCAAGTCACCACGGATCTGACTGCACGATCGTTCAGCATCATCGGCTTGAATTCGAGCCTCTTCAGGATGCAGTTGCCCGCTTCGTCGAGTCGCGGATCGCCTGTGCCCTTGACGAGTCGCGGATTGCTGACTTTGCCGCCGGTCCCGATGTTGAAGCTGTAGAGAGCGGACGTCATGGTCAGTGAGTCAGGGGGATAACAGGCGCGATAGGCTGCTTCCAGTTCTTCGTCGGTGGTGCGCAAGACCGGCGCGATTAACTCTCCTGGATCGCTTCCTTCAGTCCTCAGGACAATCGGCATCTTCGCCTCGGCTACCACCGGCACTTCATCCCGAGTTCCGGGGGAGAATTTGGCTCGACGCAGAATGCATTGCGCAACTTGCTCGTGCCAGCGTTCTCCGCCAGGAGGTGAAACCAGGTTTTCCACGGAGCCGTCAGGCAGAACGGTGAAAGTGATGACAAAGCGGCTGACCGACCCGCGAATCGGCTCGGCAGTCCCAAGACACTCGCTGACAGCTGCGCCTTTGATCCATATCCGGGGTGGAGTGATCAGCGGACCCACTCTTTCGATGGCGAGACCAGCCGTTTGATCTGGGCCGCTCGCACGAAACTTCATCATCAAGGATGCAACCGCTTCCACCGGGCCTTCATTTCCGTTAGCGGGTGAGAACTTGAGCAACTTGGTCGCGCAGTCCGCCAGCTCCTTCATCCAATCGAGCGATCCTTCAGGCAATGAGAATTCTTTGAGCGTTCCATCCGCCGAAATCGTCAGGTCAAGGTTTCGCTCATTGTCCATCGGCAGGCGCCCGGCGGCGTCCACATGACAATCATCAAAATTATCGGGGCGTTGGACGATGCGCGGTGGCGTCCACACTGAAGGCTCGTTCTTGCCCGCGAGCGCGGCCTGTAGCATGACAGCCGCTGCGATTGCGATGCCGCCTCGCAAAAGTCGCCGGTTCATTTTCGTGCCGCGTTGCGCCCTTCACGTTCAAGGTCCACCGCCCGCCAAAGGTACCACGACGCCGTCGTCCGGTAGGGCGCCCAGCGCTCGCCGAATTTCGCGAGCGCCTTCGGTTTCGGCAGGGTCCGCTTGCCGTAGGCGATCTTGTAGCCGAGCTGGATCCCGTAGTCATCGACGGGCAGCACATCCGGCCGGCCGAGCGTGAACATCAGGAACATCTCGACGGTCCAGCGCCCGACGCCCCGGGCCTCGATGAGCCGCTCGATGATGGCCTCGTTCTTCATGCGCGCGAGCGCGCTCCGCGGCGGGATCGTGCCGTCGAGCGTCTTTGCGGCGATGTCCTTTAGTGCGGCCGACTTGGCGCGCGAGAAGCCGCAGCCGCGCAATGCCTCGTCCGCGGTATCGACCAGTCGTGCGGGCTCAGGGCAGCAATCCGCGCCGTAGAGCGCGTAGAAACGCCCGAGGATCGTTTTGGCAGCCTTGCCGGTCAGCTGTTGATGCGCGACCGCCTGGATCAGCGCTTCGTAAGGGCCGACACCCCGCTCGGGGCTCACCGAGTACGGGCCGGCCTGGCGGATGAGCTGCGCCATCACCGGGTCGCCCCGGCGCAGGTGGCGCAGCGCCTCGCTCATCCGCGCTTCATCGAATCAAAGAACTCCGCGTTGGTCTTTGTGTCCTTCATCTTGTCGATCAGGAACTCGACCGCGGCGAGCTCGTCCATCGGATGCAAGAGCTTCCGCAGGATCCACATCTTGGCCAGTTCGTCCTGTGCCGTGATCAGTTCCTCGCGGCGCGTGCCCGAACGATTGATGTTGAAGGCCGGGAACACGCGCTTCTCCGAAATCCTCCGGTCGAGGTGGATTTCGCTGTTG
The DNA here is from genome assembly GCA_963747145.1 of uncultured Gammaproteobacteria bacterium. Classification (GTDB taxonomy): domain Bacteria; phylum Pseudomonadota; class Gammaproteobacteria; order Steroidobacterales; family Steroidobacteraceae; genus SCUD01. The sequence continues at coordinate 233,052 of CAVVDZ010000001.1, forward strand.
CCCGTGCCCTTGAACTCCTCATAGATCACGTCGTCCATGCGCGAGCCGGTGTCGATCAGCGCCGTCGCGATGATGGTCAGCGATCCGCCCTCCTCGACATTGCGCGCCGCGCCGAAGAAGCGCTTCGGCCGCTGCAGGGCATTCGCGTCCACGCCGCCGGTCAGCACCTTGCCGGAACTCGGCACGACGGTGTTGTAGGCGCGCGCAAGGCGCGTGATGGAATCGAGCAGGATCACGACGTCGCGCTTGTGCTCGACGAGGCGCTTTGCCTTCTCGATGACCATCTCGGCGACCTGGACGTGGCGGCTGGCCGGCTCGTCGAAGGTGGACGCGACGACCTCGCCCTTCACGGTGCGGGTCATCTCGGTCACTTCCTCGGGCCGCTCGTCGATCAGGAGCACGATCAGGTAGAGGTCGGGATGATTCCAGGTAATCGAGGTGGCGATGTTCTGCAGCAGCATCGTCTTGCCGGCTTTTGGCGGCGAGATGATCAGGCCGCGCTGGCCCTTGCCGAGCGGCGCCATCAGGTCGATCACGCGCGCGGTCAGGTCCTCGGTCGAACCGTTGCCGCGCTCGAGCTTGAGCCGCTTGGTCGGGTGCAGCGGCGTCAGGTTTTCGAACAGCAGCTTGTGGCGCGCGCTCTCGGGCGTATCAAAGTTGATCTCGCCGACTTTCAGCAGCGCGAAATAGCGCTCGCCGTCCTTGGGCGGACGGATCAGGCCGGAAATCGTGTCGCCGGTACGCAGGTTGAAGCGGCGGATCTGACTGGGGCTGACGTAAATGTCGTCCGGTCCCGCGAGATACGAGCTGTCTGCCGAGCGCAGGAAGCCGAAGCCGTCCTGCAGGATCTCGAGCACGCCGTCGCCGTAGATGTCCTCGCCGCTGCGCGCATGGGTCTTCAGGATCGAGAAGATGACGTCCTGCTTGCGCTGGCGAGCCATGTTCTCGAGTCCCATGGACTCGGCCATCGTCACGAGTTCGTGGACCGGCTTGTTCTTCAGCTCGGTCAGGTTCATGGAGCTGCGCGATGCGGCCAGCTCCTCGGGTGAAATTGTGTCGCCTTCCGAACCGTCGACATGATCGTCGATCGGAAGTCCCTCATTGCCATGACGCGGGCCGCCGCCGCCACCGCCGCGATTGCGATGGCCCTTCTGGCGATTGCGCGCCTGGTTGCCTAGGTAGCCCCTCACAGGTGCTGGTCCAGCAATGCCGACAACTTCGACTTCCCGACCAGGCCGACCTGCTGCGCCTCGGGGGCGCCGTTCTTGAACAGGATCAGCGTCGGAATGCCGCGCACGCCGTACTTGACGGGCGTCTGGCGGTTGTCATCGATGTTGAGCTTGGCGATCTTGACGCGCCCCTGGTAGTCCTTGGCGATGTCGTCGAGGATCGGGGCGATGGCCTTGCACGGGCCGCACCATTCGGCCCAGAAATCGAGCAGGACCGGAACATCCGATTTCAGGACATCGGACTCGAAGGTGGCATCTGAGGTGTGGACGATATTGCCGCTCACGCGGGTATTTCTCCTGGTCTGGGGTTGATCGGTGACGGGCGAATGCCCGATACGGCACAATAAGGGTTCTGGCGCTGGAACTCTGGCTGCCTGTCAGGGTGTTTGCACATGCCCGGGGTCCTGTTCGGGACGCTTCCGGAGTGCCGGTGGACGCGGATGTCAGCGGGGAACCGCGGTGTTCAGGTGCTTTTGTAGCGCGTCGGAGGACATTTTTCAAGAGATGAATGCCACAGTAGTGACAAAGTGACAGAACAGCAATATTCGGATATCTCGTTCACCGGCCTGCAATTACCCGAATCCGTGGCCCGCGGCATCGCCGATGCGGGCTTCGAAAAGTGCACTCCGATCCAGGCGGAGGCGCTGCCGCGCGCACTCGCCGGCCTCGATGTGGCGGGCCAGGCGCAGACGGGAACCGGCAAGACCGCGGCATTCCTTGTCGCGCTCTTCACCCACCTGCTGCGCTACCCCGCATCGGCGGACCGACCCGGCACCTCGCCGCGCGCCCTGGTGCTGGCGCCGACGCGCGAACTCGCGATCCAGATTCACAAGGATGCCGAGCTCCTCGGGCAATTTACCGGCCTGACTTTAGGCCTTGCCTATGGCGGCGTCGATTACGACAAGCAGCGCCGCGAGCTGCAGGCGGGCGTCGATGTCCTGATCGGCACTCCCGGGCGCATCATCGACTACTTCAAGCAGCATGTTTTCGACCTGCACCATGCCCAGGTGCTGGTCCTCGACGAGGCCGACCGCATGTTCGACCTCGGCTTCATCAAGGACATCCGCTATCTGCTGCGCCGTCTTCCGGCGCCGGAATTCCGCCTGAACATGCTGTTTTCCGCGACCCTGTCGCATCGCGTGCTCGAACTCGCCTATGAGCACATGAATGACCCGGAGCTGATCCGCATCGAGCCCGAGCGTGTCACTGCCGATCGCGTGCGGCAGATCATCTATTACCCGGCGATGGAAGAGAAAGCCTCCCTGCTGGTCCACTTCCTGCGCAAGACCGACGCCATTCGCACGATGGTCTTCGTCAATACCAAGCGGCTCGCCGAGCGGCTCGAACTCGTGCTGCGCGCCAATGGCATCGTCGCCGCGGCGATGTCCGGCGACGTGCCGCAACGCAAGCGCATGCGCATGCTGCGCGAGTTCCACGAGGGCAAGCTCGCGGTGCTGGTCGCGACCGATGTCGCCGCGCGTGGCCTGCACATCCCGGATGTCAGCCACGTGTTCAATTACGACCTGCCGCAGGACGCCCAGGACTACGTGCACCGGATCGGCCGCACGGCGCGCGCCGGTGCCGCGGGCGACGCGGTCAGCTTCGGCTGCGAGCAGTACGTCGAGTCCTTGCCGGAGATCGAGGCCTTCATCGGCCAGCGCATCCCGGTCGGCAGCTTCGACCCGGCGGAATTGCCCAAATTGAGGTCCGGTTACTACGCGCCGCGCCAGGTTGACGACCCGGAGGACGGCCCGCCACCGCGGGAGCGCCAACGCCACAGCCATTCACAGGGCCGAAACGATTATCGCGGCGGCAGGTCGCCGGCTCCGCCACCGGTCAAGGCGGCCGTTTCGCCGGCCGCTCCGGCTGCAGCGGCGGCAAATGACGCGACGCCTGCAAAGAAGCGCCGGCGCCGTCGTCGCCGTCATGGCGGCGGGCCCGGCAGCGGGCCTCAGCCGACGCCTGCGGGCTGAGCCTCGGGCATCCGGGGCGCAAGCCCCGCAGCCAGTTCGTGCACCGAATCGACACCTGGAAAGTCGGTGACCACCCGGGAGGGCGCGCGGCTGTCGGGACGGCGCACGGCATAGAGCCAGGCAATGCCATGAGCGCGAGCGGCGCGCAGGACTGGAAGGCTGTCATCCACGTACAGCGTGCGGCGCGCGTCGAAAGGCTCCTGCGCGGCGAGCCTCGGCCAGAAAGCGGCGCTTTCCTTGGCTTCGCCCAATTCGTGCGAGGAATACACCGCGTGGAATTCGCGCCGCACGCCGAGATGCGCATCCTTGATCGCCAAGGTCTCCGGATGGGCGTTGGTCACGAGCACAACGCGCCGCCCGGCCGCGCGGAGCCCCGCGACGAATTCCCGTGCCTTCGGCAGCCAGGCGATCTGGTGCCGTGCCGCACGCTTGAGCGCCGCGATGTCGAACGACAGCGCCCGGCTCCAGTAATCGATGCAGTACCAGTCGAGCGTGCCGTGCGTCGCCTCGAATATCGGCTTCATCGCCCGGCGCACCTCGTCGATCGGCAGGCGCCGGCTCTCTGCAATGTGACGCGGCAGCCGCTCCTGCCAGAAGTGGATGTCGAATCCGAGATCGAGCAGTGTGCCGTCCATGTCGAGCAGCACGGTATCGATGGACGACCAGTCTGGCGGCGCGGCGGTGCTCTTCACGGGGGCTATGATATAACGCGCGCCTTTCCGGAGACTCAATGATCCCCGACTTGCACCGGCTCCTGCTCGACGTGACCGCGCTTGCCCGCGAAGCGGGCCACGCCATCCTTGGCGTATACGCATCGTCGTTCACGGTCACGGAAAAGGACGACCGCTCGCCGCTGACGGAGGCCGACCTGCAGTCTGAAAAGGTGATATTGGCCGGACTTCGGCGTCTCGCACCCGAGATACCGGTGCTGTCGGAGGAATCCGCCCAGGCGCCCTACTCCAGGCGCGCGGCCTGGGACTGGCTCTGGGTCGTGGACCCGCTCGACGGCACGAAGGAATTCGTGCAAAGGAACGGGGAATTCACGGTCAATATCGCGCTCGTCCACCAGCACCGCCCGGTGCTCGGAGTGGTGCATGCGCCGGTCCTCGGACGCGATTACTACGCCGGCGAAGGGATCGGCGCCTTCCGTTCCGATGCCGACGCGGCGGGCCGGCCGATCCGTGTCGTGCCGCGCGGCCCGGGCCCGGTGCGCGTGGTCGGCAGCCGTTCGCATCGAGGCAGTTCGCTGGACAGCTTCCTCGAACGGGTCGGGCCGCATCGAGTTTGTCGAGGTCGGCAGCTCGCTGAAAATGTGCCTGGTCGCCGAGGGCCTGGCCGACGTGTACCCGAGGCTGGGGCCGACCAGCGAGTGGGACACGGCCGCCGGCCAGTGCGTGGCCGAGCAGGCCGGCGCCCAGGTGCTGCGCCTCGACGGCGAGCCCCTGTCCTATAACAAGGGCGACGATGTCCTGAATCCGAATTTCGTGGTTATTGCCGACCCGGGCACCGACTGGCTGGCGATGCTGCGATGAGCTGGGAGCTCGTGCTTGCACCGCACTGCTCGCAGCACTGGGCCTGTTCTGGCATTCGAGCCTTGGCCGCTCGCGAGCTCGCGAATCGCGTGGCCATGGATACCTGCGCGGGCGCCCAGGTCCAGATGCTCGACGGCACGGTGTCGATCCACCGGCTGGCGCTGGTCCGTCATTCGGAACTGCCGGTCGCCTGGCGTCGCACCTATGTTTTCGACTACACGGAAGACGGCTTCAACCGCCGCCGTGGATTCGTCGTGCTGACCGGGGACTCGGTGGACACGGTCGGGCTCGGGCCGAGGCCCGTATGAATCCGCGTTCGTCCGTGGACCTGCACCTGCACTCTTCGGCCTCCGACGGCGTGCTCGAGCCGGCCGCGCTCGTCGCCCATGCCGCCGCCTGCGGCGTCCGGCTGATGGCCCTGACCGATCACGACACGGTCGCCGGTCTCGACGAAGCAGGCGCGGCCGCAAGCCGCCTCGGCGTCACGCTGGTCACCGGCGTCGAACTGTCGGTCGACTGGCGAGGACGCTCATTGCACCTGCTGGGCCTCGCCTTCGATCCGTTGGCGGCATCGCTGGTACGCGGCCTGCGCCTGCTACAGGAACAGAGGCTGGAGCGCGCCGAGCAGATGGCCGCTCGCCTGACCACGGCCGGCGCCCCGGGAAAGGCCGCATTGGAACTCGTGCGTGCTGCCGGCCGGCTGCCCACGCGCATGCACTTCGCCCGCGCGCTGGTGGCGCTCGGCACCGCGGCGGACGCCGCGACTGCATTCGATCGCTGGCTGGCCCGTGGCCGCCCCGGCTATTTCGCGGCGAAATGGCCATCGCTCGCCGAGGCGACCGGCTGGGTCGTGGCGGCCGGCGGCACTGCCGTCATTGCGCACCCGATGCGCTATCCGCTGTCGGCGGGCGCGCGGCGCGAGCTGTGCGCCGAGTTCGTCAGTGCCGGCGGCCGGGGCATCGAGGTCATTACCGGAGGCGGCGGAATCAGGAATGCCGACCAGGCCATTTCGCTCGCAGTCCGCTGCGGTCTCGAGGGCTCGGTCGGGTCAGATTTCCACGACCCGGCGATTCCGTGGAATCCGCCAGGACGTTTGGCTAAGCTTCCGGGGTCGGTCCGACCGGTGTGGTCCGGGCCACCGTTTCCCGCATTCGAGACCGACGCCGAGCCGGCATGACGGACGACGACAAGGTCAACACGCAATTATTCGAGCGTATGCAGCGCCTGCGTGAGCTACGCATCGAGCACCGCGACCTCGACGACGTCATCTGCCGCCTGTCGATGGACCTGTATGTCGATGAGCTTCAGCTGCGGCGCCTCAAGAAGCGCAAGCTGATGCTGAAGGACCAGATCATGCGACTCGAGAGCGAACTCATCCCGGACCTCAACGCGTGATTCAGGAATTGATCGACCTGCTCGCCAGACTGTATGCCGCCGCGGGCAAGGCGCAGTTGGTGGTTCTCGCAGTGACGGTGGCGGTCGTCGCCGCGGGCGTCGTCCGCGGCAGGCGCTGGTACGTCAATCGGCCCGAGAATGGCGGCAGCGCCCGCGGGCTCGCTACCGACGCGATCGTCGTCGTCTCGCCCTACCTTGCCGGCCTCGTGATCGTCGGCGCAGCAAGGTTGTGGTTTGCCGCCAATGGCAGGCTGGGCGAATGGCTGGAAACCGCCTGGATCCTGCTGGCGCTGCTGGGACTGATCCGCCTGCTCGCCTTCCTGCTGCGGCTGTCGCTCGGGCGCGGCACGCGCATGAAGGCCTGGGAACTGCGCATCACGCTGATCGTCTGGGCGCTGATTGCGACGCAGATGCTCGGCTGGTGGGACGCGATCGTCTCCCTGCTCGACTCCATCGGGCTGTCGAAGGGCACGACGCGCATCACGATCTGGTCGGCGCTGAAGGCGTTTGCCACGGTGACAATGTTCGTCGTCATCAGCGTGTGGATCGCGCGCTGGATCGACCGGCGCATCAGCACGATCCAGGAGCTGGCGCCGTCGACACGCATCGGCATCGGCAAGTTCGCCTATGCCTTCCTGATCGCCTTGGGCGTGCTGCTCGGGCTGCAGGCCTCCGGTGTTGACCTGACGGCGCTGACCGTATTCTCCGGCGCCATCGGCCTCGGCCTCGGATTCGGCCTGCAGGCGATCGCGGCAAATTTCGTCAGCGGCTTCGTGCTCCTGATCGACCGCTCGATCAAGCCGGGCGATGTCATCAGTTTCACCGGCGCGCCCGGCACCAGCTCGACCAATTTCGGCTGGGTCGAGGAACTCCGCGGCCGCCACATCGTGATCCGCGATCGCGACGGCATCGCGACGCTGGTGCCGAACCAGACCGTGATCACCAATCCGCTGATCAACTGGAGCTACGGGCACCCGCGGGTCCGGCTGCGCCTGCCGGTGCGCATCGGCTACCAGGACGACGTCGAACTGGCGCTGAAGCTCCTGCTCACGGCAGCCGAGCACCCGCGCATCCTGCGCGATCCGCCTGCCGTGTCGCGCCTCCTCGAGTTCGCCGACTACGGCATGGAGACCGAGCTGCGCTTCTGGATCGGCGACCCGGCGGAAGGCGTCAACAACGTGCGCTCCGACGTCAACCGGCGGATCTGGGCCCTGTTCCGCGAACACGGCATCACGATCCCGCCAGCGCAGCGCGAGATCCGCATCCTCGAGGGCGGCAAGTCGGCCTCCACGCTCGCACCGCGCCGCGACAAGACCGATCACGCCCACCGACGACGGCCAGGACTGACGATGAGCGGCGAGGCTGCCCGCCCCGAGATTCCCGAGGGCGAGTACACGCTTTCGTACACGCGCAGCCCCGGCCCTGGCGGCCAGAACGTCAACAAGGTCTCGAGCGCCTGCGAACTGCGATTTTTCGTCGCCGCGACTTCGATTGCTGGACGAGGATGGCAAGCGCCGCCTGCGCGCGCTCGCGGGGCGGCGCCTGACGCAGAATGACGAGATCGTGCTCGAGGCGCATCGCCACCGGAGCCAGGAAGCGAACCGGCGCGATGCGATTGACGCGGCTCGAGGACCTGATCATCGCGGCGCGGCACGTGCCGAAAGCCACGCAAGAAGACGCGGCCGAGCCGCGCGGCCCGGGCGCGGCGACTCGACGGCAAGCGTCAGCGCAAGGACGTCAAGCGGCTGCGGTCGAGGCCGCTTCGATTGAAAGCTGTCAGGGACGTGCGGCGGCCGACGGTCGGCCGTCTCGGACATGCGACTCCAGGTTGGCACATGATCGACGCGTTGCAAGCCGCGTCCTTGTGCCTCAGCACCGACCGCCTTGGAAGATCACTGTCGCGCATGACTATTGAGAATTGCGCTCTTGTCCTCAAGGCTGCAAACGGGCCAAAGAGATGAACTTGGATCGTAACTAGCGTGAATGCCGCCGCCGAACAGAAATGATATTAGCGGTCCAACAATCTGGCGCAGTTTCGAAGTCCGCAAGCGCCGCTGCAGGAAACGTCGCGATTCCGCGCTCGTCCGTCGTCTCGAAGGCACGATGCATGTCACTCTCAAGGGAGTAGTTCTGCCAGAATTGCTCCACTTTCAGGCCAGCTAACGGCCGATCGAGCTGATCGACAAACTGGATCGAGCCATGCGTGTACCGTCACCGTGTCGCGTTGCAATCATGGATAGCGCGGCACCCGTCAGCACTAGAGTACCGACGAGAACCCAAAGCCCTGTTCTAAGTCTCATCAATCGCTTCGAAGCAGAGAATCGATCAGCTTGCGCTGGCGAGTCTGCTTCCTCCGCAGCAGCCAGGCGCCGAGCGCCGGCAGCAGGAGCATGGCGCCCAGCATGTTCACCAGGAACATGAAGGTCAGCATCATGCCGACGTCCGCCTGGAACTTGAGCGGAGAGAAAACCCAGGTCGCGACGCCGATCGCGAGCGTGACGCCGGTGAAGAAGATCGCGGCGCCGGTGACGCGCAAGGCGCCCAGATAGGCCTGGTGGACGTCCTCGCCGCGATTCAGGAATTCCTGCATGCGGCTGAAGAGATAGATGCCGTAGTCCACGCCGATGCCGGCGCCGAGCGCGACCATCGGCAGCGTGTTGACCTTGAGCCCGATGCCGACAAACGCCATGACCGCATAGACGAGGATCGACACCAGCAACAGCGGCAGGATCACCATGACCGTGCCGATGATCGAGCGGAAGTTGACCAGGCACATGATCGTGACCGCCGCGAACACCCAGCCGAGGATCACGAACTCCTTGGCCATGACCTCCTCGTTCTGTGCGGCCATCACGCCGACATTGCCGGTCGCGAGGCGGTAGGTCACGCCCGCAGTCGGTTCCCTGGTCCGGTATTCCTTAACGGCCGCGACGACGCGCTCGATCGTCTCGGCGCGGTGATCCGAGAGAAACAGCATCACCGGCATCACGCTGCAGTCGCGGTTCAGCAGCCCGGTGCTCGTCTCGATGTAGTTCTGCGCCTGCACGAGCTGGCGCTCGTCGCGCGGCAGGCTGCGCCATTTGAGGCTTCCCTCGCTCCAGCCTGCGCTCACCACCTTTGAGACGCCTGCCAGGCTCATGACGTCGCGCACGCCCGTCCACATTCGCCATGTGCCAAGCGAAGCGGTCGATCGCATCGATGATGCGGAAGTCGATGCAGCCGTCCGCCCTGGTCTCGACGATCACGTTGATGATGTCGGTGCCGATCGAGAAGCGCTGGCTGATCAGGTTGCTGTCCTGGTTGTAGCGCGAATCCGGCCGCAGTTCCGGGACGCCGGCCTGCGTGTCGCCGATCGGGGTTTCCATGCCCTTGATGAACCCGAGCACGCCGAGCAGCAATCGCGATGCCGATGATCACCGCAGCCGGTCCGCGATGCGTGATCTTCGCGAGGCCGTTCCAGACGGATTGCAGCGAGCGCTGGCGCCGCGCGACCCGCTCGCGGAACTTGTCGGTGATCGGCACGTAGGAGACGAGCACCGGCAGCAGGATCAGGTCGGTCAGGATGATCACGCCGATGCCGAGGCTCGCGGTCACCGCCATCTCGCGGATCACCTGGACCGGGATCAGCAGGATCGTGATGAAGCCGACCAGGTTCGCGAGCAGCGCGACGATCGCCGGCAGGAACAGCAGCCGGAAAGTGCGGCGCGCGGCGTCATTGCAGTCGCAGCCGGACATCGCCGAGTCGCTGACCGCGCTGATCTTCTGCACGCCGTGGCTGGTGCCGATCGCAAAGATGATGAACGGCACCAGGATGCCGAGCGGATCGACGCCATAGCCGAGGATCACCAGGATCCCGAGCATCCAGACCATCGCGACCAGCGACGAGATGACCGGCACGAGCGCGATGCGCAGCGACTGGATGTAAATCCAGACGAACAGCAAGGTCAGCGTCACGGTGACGATCGCAAACGTGATGACGGACAGCGCGCCGTCGGCAACGTCGCCGACCACCTTGGCGAATCCGATCATGTGAACGGAGACCGGCACCGTGACGGACACGTCGACCTTCCCGCCTTCGATGCGGTCGCGCACGTTCTGCTCGAGTTCGTGGGAGATCGCGATGTAGTCGACCGGCGCGCCGGTCTCCGGGTCGGCATCGAGCAGTTGCGCACTGACCAGGGCGCCCGAGAAATCGTTGGCGACCAGCCGGCCGACGATGCCGGCCTTCAGGATGTTCTCCTTGACCCGCTTCAGGCCCTCGGCGTCGGGCTTGAAATCCGACGGGATCACGTCGCCGGCCTCGATGCCGCCCTCGACCACCTCGGTGTAGCGCGTATTGGGCGTCCACAGCGACTGCACGCGCGAACGATCCACGCCGTCGATGAAGAACACCTCGTCGGTCGCGATCTTGAGCGCCTCGAAGAACTGCGGCGTGAACATGTTGCCGTCGCGGGCGACCACCGCGATCAGCAGGCGGTTCGCGCCGCCGAATTCGGCCTTGTGATCGAGGTAGGTCTGGATGTACTCGTGCCTGAGCGGCAGCTGCTTGATGAAGTTGGTGTCGAGCCGCAGTCCAGTGACCGCGATCCAGCCGAGCACGACGGTCACGATCGCGAATATGCCGAGTATCAGGGTCCGGTGCCCGAACACATGGGGTTCGAGCCATGCGGCGATCCTGGCGTCGCCGGATTCCTTCATGGCGCCGCACCCGCGGCCGGAATCGGCAGCCTGCGCACGCCGCCCTCGCCCGCCACGATCAGTTCGCCGTCACCGGACGGCAGCACCGCGGAGATCGCCTTGCGATCGTCCTGCTGGGACAGCGTGAAGCTGTGGCCGCCGTCCCGGCTCACGAGCAGTACGCCCGCCATGCCCGAGATCACGATGGTGCGTGCATCGATGCGCGCGCCCGAAGTCAGCATTGCCAGCGTACCGGTCGGGATCGCTGTCCATTGCATGCCGCCGTCATCGGAACGGAACAGGTTGCCGCGCAGGCCGAATGCGAGCAACGCGTCACCGTCGAGTGGCAGGATTCCATAGAAGGAACCGTCGTAGGGCGACGGCAATTCGCGCCAGCTCGCGCCATCGTCATCCGAACGGAACAGCCGCCCGGCTTCCGCGCCGAGATAAAGCCTCTTGTCCGGGCCGTGCGCAATGGCATTGAGGTGGAACTCGAAGCCGAGGTCGACTTCGGCTTCCATGTCCTCGGGATCCGTCGGCGTCGCTGCCGCATCGGCAAGCGGCACCGGCTCGAATGGCACCTGGCCCCAGACGGCGCCGCCATCCGTGCTCGCATAGATGACGCCATAGGCGCCAACGGCAAGACCGTGATCCGGGCCGGCGAACCAGACGTCCAGCAGCGGCTGCAGGTTCTCCGGTGCGAAGTGCACGCGCTCCCAGCTGTTGCCTCCGTCGGTCGTGCGCAGGATCATTTCGGCGTGACCGACCGCCCAGCCGTGGGTCGCATCCGAGAAGTAAACCGCATTCAGGTTGGCGCTGCCCGGCACCTGGACCTGCGTCCAGTTGCGGCCTTCGTCGGTCGAGTACAGCACGTGGCCGCGCTCGCCGACCGCAAACACGCGGGGCCCGGCGCGCGCCAGGTCGAGCATCAGGGATTTCACCGCGAGCGGCGCGATGACCGACGGCTGCGCCGCGGGATCTTCCGCTGCAGGAACCTGCGCCTGCGACAGGCACAGTGTCGGCGTCTGCACTGCCGCAAGCGCCAGCAGCGCGAGGACGGCTCTCACGTCAGCGCGTGCCGCGCCTTGCGATCGCGGCCGGCGTGAAATCGGCGGCGGTCCGCTTCGCGTTGAAGTTCACGGTCACCGGCTCCTCATTGTCGAGGCCGAGGGCCAGGTAGCGCCCGGACTGCAGGTCATAGGTCGTCTCGAGCGTCGTCCAGAAGGTCGGGATGTCGTAGTAGTTGATCGAATGCCCTTCCTGGACGCGCCACATCTGGTCGCGGTCGTCGTAGCAGTCCACCACCAGGATCTGCCACGAATCCTCATCCACGTAGAACGTGCGACGCTTGTAGATGTGGCGCTGGCCCGGCTTCAGCGTCGCGTCCACGACCCAGACGCGGTGCAGTTCGTAGCGCGCGTTCGCCTGGTTGATGTGCAGCGGCCGGATGATGTCGCTGTTCTTCAGCTTGTCGCTGTGCAGCATGTAGGCGTTATACGGGACGATCATTTCCTGCTTGCCGACCAGCTTCCAGTCGTAACGCTCGGGGCTGCCGTTGTAGATGTCGAACTGGTCCGCCGTACGCAGGCCGTCCGAACCCGTGCCCGGATTGTCGAAGGCGACGTTTGGCGCGCGGCGCACGCGGCGCTGGCCCGGGTTGTAGAGCCAGGCGCGGCGTTGTTCCTTGGTCTGGTCGAGCGTCTCGTGGACCAGCAGGATCTCGCCCGCGAGGCGCGCCGGCGAAATGGTCTCCTGGATGAAGTACAGCGTGACGTTGTCGAGGCCTGCCTCGGTCGCGCCGGGCAGGCTGTAGCCGACCATTGTCTCGTCGTGGAACTTGACCAGGTTGTAGTCGCCGGTACGGCTCACCGCGGCCTGGCCGATGATGCGTTCGGCGATATCGGCGCGGTAACGCAGGATGTGGTTCCAGATCACTTCGACGCCGGAACCCGGAATCGGGAACGGCACGCCGCCGATCGCGCCGGTGACGCCGTTGCCGTTGCCGGTCAGCTTGCCGGAGGTCGCATTCGCCTTGGTCGCGTCATAGATGCGCTGCGGAAACGCCGCGCTGCGGTGCGACGGGTAGACATTGATGTAGTAGCTGCTCTTGTAGGCCGTCAGCAGCGCCTTGTGGCCGGCCGTCAGGTTGGCCGCATACTTCGACATGTTGGTCGCATCGACCTTGTACAGCGGCTTGTCGCTTGCGAACGGATCCGGATGGTGGCCGCCGGTCTTGAAATTGGGAAAGCCCGCGGCTGCCGGCGACGTGAATCCCCCGCTCCAGGCCGGTATGGTGCCGGCGGCATTGCCCGCCTTTTCGCCGCCCATCGGCGTCAGGTCGGCGCCGAGGCGCGCGGCCTGCTGTGCCGTGACGCCGGCCGTCGCGATGGTCGCTGCACAGGTGGCGGCCAGGAGGCCGAGGCGCAGGATGTTCTTCATATTCATCATGACTGGACTCCGGCCGGTTCAGAACGAGTACTTGGCGGTCAATGAAATGAAATCGCGATCGGTCAGCTCGTTGTATCGGCCCGCGCCGCCGAACTGCGTGTAGCTCGCGTCGAATTCGAGCCTCGACTGGTAGCTCGCCCCGATGCCGATCGTCGCGCCGTAGCGGCCCTCGACGAAATTGCCGCCGGGGCCTGGCGTGGTTCCATCGACGTCCTGCGACCAGACGATGCGCGGCGTGAAGTTCCACGAGCCGATCAGGCCCAGGTAATCGAAGCGCAGCGCCAGCCGGTAACCCCAGGAGGTCGGATCGGCGAAGCGGTTCAGCGGCTCGACTTCGTTGAAGTGCCGGCTTGCGAGCTCCGCGTTGCCGGACACCGAGGTGCCCGGGCCGTTGAACCGCAGCCCGCGGCCGATCGGGCCGCCGCTCGTCTTGCTCGGCATGCCATCCACGTGGGTCACGCCCGCTTCCAGCACGGCGACGACCTGCGCGGCACCCAGCATCGGCGGGAAGGCCTTGGTCGCGGTCACCTGCCCCTGGTAGACGTCGAAGAGTCCCCAGCCCTGGACGACCTGGTTGATGCCATACGACCCGAGCTGTCCGCAACGCGCGAGCGTCGGCAGCGCCGGCGTGCAGGCTGCCGGCACCGGGATGCCCTGCAGGCCAAGCGCGGCGGCCTCGAATGGGGTCAGCGCAGCGAACAGCACTTCGACGTCGTCAAATTGCAGCGGCGTGTCGTGGCGATAGGAGACCTCGCCCTGCAGCGCGATGCCCGTCTGGCCGAGCTGCGTGTTGAATGACACGCCGAACAGCTGGATGTCTTCCGGATACTCGGTGAAGTAACTCGCGGTCTTTGCGTATTCGTGGGTCGCCAGATTCGTGGCCTGGGTGGTCAGGTTGCCACCCGTCAGTACCGTGTTGCCGGCGATGGTCGCGTACTGCGTCGCGGTCGCAAGCGACATGTCGCCGCCGCTGGCGAGCGCCGCATTGCGACCGGCGTTGGCGCCGAGCGCGACCGCCGTGTCGAATGGCAGTCCAGAAGCGAGGCCGAGCGCCGTGGCACGGGCGAGGGTCAGCGTACCGATCGAATTGCCGATGCCGGCCTGCGTACCCGTGCGGCCGCTGATCAGCGGCAACTTGCTGTGGTAATTGACGAAGAAGAAGCCGAACTCGGTGCCTTGGCTGAAGTCCGGCAGGAACCACTTCAGCGCCGCGCCGTACTGGCCATCGTCACTGGGAGTCACAGTCGGTCCGCGTCGCACGGCCTGGAAATCCGGAATGAGCGTCCCGCCGAGCGGCGTGAAATCCACGCCCTGGTCCGAGAAGGCGCCGAAGCCGAGGAACACCTGGTGGCCGCCGCGCGGCACGAAGTCGTTGGCCGCGAAGTAGGAGCCGACCGGTTCGGGCTCGGTCCGGTCCCAGTCGAACAGCACGATAGCCTCGGCCGTCACGTTCTCGGACAAGGCGAGCGACGCTTTCAGCATTTCCTGGGGCAGGTAGGCCTCGCGCAGTTCGGAACCCGGCACGCGCAGTGCCGAGACGTCGAAATGATTGATGGCGTTGTTGATGCCGCTCTGTATGAACGTGCTCTCGCCCCAGTTCACCACCTGCCGGCCCGCGCGCAACTCGAGTTCGTGGCCACCGAGGTCCCAGCGCCCATAGCCGAAGGCGTCGAGCACGCGCACATACGACCCGGCCAGGCTCAGGCCGCTGGCCGATATCGGGGTGCGTCGCGTTTCGTTGTCCTGCACTTCGAAGTCATGCATGCCGGCGGCGCGAAAGAAGAATCCGTAGTTGTCATGGTCGAGCGACAGCTCGGACACGACCTTCAACGCGTTCGAGACCCTGCCCCTCCGGTAATTGAGGTCGCCGTCATCGATGTTCGGCGAGCGGCCCGTGCCGCCGTCGGCCGTACCGATCAGGCGCGCGTCGCGCGCTTCATCCCGATACAGCTGTCCCCAGGAAATCGTCGTGTTGAGGCTGCCAGTCCAGCCACCGGCGCTGAAGTCGATGGCCGATGCAGCGCCCGGTGCGCAGGCTGCCGCGACCAGGGTGGCCTGCACCGCCGTGCGCAGCGCGCGCGGCATGGAGCGGAAGGAAGTCGTGGTCATTGTTTTCCCCAGGACAGGATCGATCGAGTATTTAGCGGGACCTCGGGCACCACCGGTGCCACCGGCCCACCTTGTTTATCTCGTCAGGCCCAAGGATATATCAGTGGACGCAGTGCCCATAGCGCGGCAGAACGGCCGGGCGCCGGGACCGCCGCTGCTTTGCAGTGCAAAAGGCCGCAGGGCCTCAGCTATGAGTCACTTGCAGGATGCTGTTGCGGATCTGTTCCGATAGCACGATGCGGGCATCTTCCGCGACCGCAAACAGCAGGTCGTCGTAGGTCAGCTGCCCTTCCGGGTCGAGCCGGATCACGCCGCGCTGACGCAGCAGTTCGATGAAGTCCCGGAACATCGCCCGATCGAAGAATTCGGGGGCGGCGAGCCCGTACAGCATGGACATGCGCTGGGCCATCGTGACACAGCGTTTTTCCAGCGCATCGAGCGTCAGCACCGAGCGCCCGGCACGTAGCAGGAGCGCGATCGCCAGGTAATAGCGCTCGATGGTCTGGATGGTCGCCTGGGCGAGCACCGACAGGCGCACCGCCTCGGCGCTGCCGGTGGTCGGCCGGCGCCAGGACACGCCGTCGGCGCAGCGTTCGAGCAGGCCGTGCCCCGCGAGCGCTGCGAGCACGCCGTCCACGGCGCCCGCCAGCTCGTCCTCGCGCCAGCGCAGGAAGAGTTCGGCCCGGATGTAGGGATAGACCCGCCAGACGAGCCGGTGCACATCTTCGTGGCGCATCGTGGAATTGTTCAGGAAGGCGCAGGCGACCAGCGACGGCAGCGCAAACAGGTGCAGGACATTGTTGCGGTAATAGGTCGCGAGCACGGCATTCTGCTCGACCATCCTGAGCACGTCGCCGAGCGGATGCGCGCGCCGTTCCAGCATGCCCATCTGCTCGACGCGCTTGATGATCGACGCCCCGTCCTCGGCCGCGACCGAGACATCCGGCGAGTAGGGAAACGAGCGCAACAGCTCGATGTAGAGCTGCAGCTGCTTCTCGAGGTCGCTCTCGATCATCGCCTGGCGGGGCGCCGCTAGCAGCGCCACCGAGAGGAGGTTGATCGGGGTGACGGCTGCCGCGGAATTGATCCTGCGCATGATCTCGATGGCAACGGCATCGACCGCATCGCCGAACCAGGCCGGCCGCGCGCTTTCGTCCTTTACGTCGTCGCGCCAGTCGGGCTTCAACCCGTCCAGCATGCCGTCGAGCAGCAGCGGCTCGCCGAAGCTGATGAAGACGCGGCCGAGTTGCTGGCGCAATTGCGGCAGCACGCGCAGGAGCCCGCGCCAGGATTCCTTCGGCTTCGGGCGGCCCGACAGTTCGTCGATGTAGGACTCGCCTTCCAGCAGCCGCTCGTAGCCGAAGTAAGCAGGCACGTAGGCGACCGGGCGGCGCGCATCGCGCAGGAAACTGCGCACCGTCATGCTGAGCATGCCCGTGCGCGGCTGCAGCAGCCTGCCGGTGCGGCTGCGCCCGCCTTCGATGAAGAATTCCATCGCGTGGCCGCGATTCATCATCACGTCCACGTACTTCATGAACACGATCGGGTACAGCCCCGTGCCGCGGAAACTGCGGCGGATGAAGAATGCGCCGCCCTTGCGCAGGAAGCGCCCTATGAACGGCAGGTTCAGGTTGATGCCCGCGGCGACATACGGCACGGCGTATCCGCGGCGGTAGATCACGTAAGAAAGCAGCAGGTAGTCGATGTGGCTGCGATGACAGGGAACGTAGACGATCTCGCAGGCGGGCGGCAGCCTGTCGAGATACTCCGCGTTCTTGACTTCGACGCCGTCATAGACACGGGTCAGCATACGGTTCAGCACGCGATCGGCAACGCGCACGAACGCATGCGAATAATCCGCGGCGATTTCGAGCGCATGGCGGCGCGCGGCCCTGAGGCCGGCGCGGCGCGAAGTCTTCGAGTCGCGGATCTCCTGGCGCACGGCCTGGCGCACGGCCCGCGTCCGCAGCACCTGCGCGACGATCGCGCGGCGCGTGGACAGGTCGGGTCCCAGCGTGTCCGCGCGCATGTGCCGGAACTCGGCCCGCAGTTCCTTCAGCAAGCGGCGCGCGCCGCGCGCGCCGTCGGCGCCGGACGCGGAATAATTCTTGAGCGCGTGCGGCTCGCCGAAGCGAATCAGCGTGTTCCTGCCGTTGAACACGATCGAAAGCAGGCGCCTGAACGGCCCGACAAGGGCCCAGTTCTCCGACAGGATCAGCCGCAGCCATGATCTTTCGCGCTGCGGTGCCCGGCCCCAGTAGACCGAGACCGGCACGATGTCGAGTTCGAGCGCAGGATCTGCGCCTGCCGCCGCGACCGCTTGCGCAAGATCCGGCGGCGTGCGGCGGTCAGCACGGCGGCGCAGCACGCCGGCGCGCCGTTCCATCGCAACCAGCGAGCGCGACAGCTTGAGGTCGCGAACCTGCAGGCGCTTGCTGGGCCGCCGCAATCCCCCGTCCATGCAGGCGAGCTCGAGCGCCAGCAGGTCGGAAATGCTGCGTTCCTCCAGCACATAGAGCAGCGGCCGGGCTCGGCCGCGCAGGCGGACAAGTGCGTCCTCGGGCACGACGGTCGCGCGCACGAAGATGCGCATGACGCCGCGCAGCGCCCACAGGATGGTGCGATCGAGACCGAGCAGGCGCTTCATTCTTCCGGTTGTTCTTCCGGCTTCTGGCCTTCGCTCTTGTTGATCTCGGCTTCGAGGGCGGCCTTGTGCTGCTCCATAGCCGCATTCGTCCGGTCGCGCGCCTTGTCCTGCGTGCCGATCAGATCACCGAAAGCCGTGTCCTCGACCTTCATCGGCGGTTTTTCCGGCTCGGGCTCGCTGCTGCCGCAGCCGGCCATTGCGAGCGCCGCGAAAATCCCCGCCGTCCAGATTGCGCGCATCGCGGTCCTCCAGGGTCGACAAGTCATGGAGTTTAGCGCGATCCTGCACGCTATGGACTCATTCGAGGGCAAGGTGGTTGTGCTGACCGGGGCCTCCGAAGGCATCGGCCGCGCGATGGCGCTCGAGCTCGCGCCCGCCGGGGCGCGCCTCGTGCTCGCGGCCAGGAATGCCGAGCGACTTGCGGCGCTCGCAGAGGAATGCAGCGCGCGCGGCGCCGAGGTCCTGTGCGTGCCGACCGACGTCTCACGGCGCGCCGATTGCGCGGCGCTCATCGACGCGGCGCTCGCGCGCTTTGAAAAGATCGACGTGCTGCTGCACAACGCCGGATCGACGATGTGGTCGAGGCTCGACGAGCTCGAGGATCCCGATTTGCTCGAGCGCCTGATGCGCGTCAACTATCTCGGTGCTGCCTGGCTGACCTGGCAGGCCCTGCCGGCACTGGTCGCATCGCACGGCCGGATCGTTGCGATTTCGAGTCTCGCGGGTCTCGTCGGCGTGCCGACGCGCACCGGCTACTCCGCATCCAAGCACGCCATGATCGGTTTTTTCGATTCGCTGCGCATCGAGCTCGCCGGCAGCGGTGTCAGCGTGACCGTCGTCGCGCCCGCTTTTGTCCGCTCCGAGATCCACCGCCGCGCGATCGGCCCGGACGGCAAGCCGCTCGGCGTAAGCCCGATGAAGGAAGCGAAGATCATGACCGCCGAGGAATGCGCCAGCATCATCCTGCGCGCGACGCTCGCCCGCCGCCGCCTCGTGCTCACGACATTCCAGGCCCGCGCCATGCGCTGGCTCAGGCTTCTTGCTCCAGGACTCGTGGACCGCCTCGCCGCGCGCGCCATCCGACGCAGGCACTGATTCTGGCACCGTTCAAGGGCCGGGCGGGCGGCGAGTGAGCGAATAAAGATTGGCTGAGCGAACGAGCCGACCCGACCGGCCCGCGAGCGGCGCCCGATTTCACCGCCGCTTCGGAAGATCGAGCGCGACGAGAAAATACTCGAACAAGTAGTTGACCAGCGACAACTCGCTGTGCAACCGATGATCCGAGTCGAGGATGTGCAGCGTCGCGCTGTGTTCCCGAGCGAATTTGATGCTGTTCTCGACCGGGACTACATCGTCCTTCCAACCGTGGACGATCGTCTTCGGACAGGGTGCGGGTTTCGCGGTGAGCTCCTCGGTACCCGGCATGTAGAAGGCCGGCGCCATCAGGAACAGGCCGCGCGCATGCAGGAGCGCCGAAGCGCTGGTCGCGACGTAACCGCCGAGACTCGAGCCGACCAGCACCAGGTCGCCGCGAATGTCGCGGCAGAAACTCAGGAGCCGCGTGACCCGGTCGCGCGCATCGGTGACACCGCGATAGTCGACCGAATCGACATTCCAGCCTTCGCTTTTCGCGACCTCGGCCATCGCGGAAATCTTGGTTCCCCAGGGGCTGCTCTCCAGCCCGTGAGAAAACACCACATGACGGCTCGACATGGTCCGCTCCAGAGTCCAGTCGCGCCGATGGTATCAGTCCCGGCGCGGCCGCCACAGTAGCGCGTCGAGGTCATCGGTCATTTCATGGGCCGCCAGGTCCACGCGGCCATTGCGGAATCGCACGCCCTCTTCTTCCAGTCTCTTGCGCTGCAGGCGGTAGGGCCGCGATCCGGGCGGAAAGCTGATCGCACCGCGCGCATTGACGACGCGATGCCATGGCAACTGCAGGCCGTCGGGCGCGACTTTCAGCGCGTGTCCGACGAGGCGCGCGCGGCGCGGCAGGCCGGCGCGGCGCGCGATGCCGCCATAGCTCGCGACCTGCCCTTTCGGGATCCTCGCGACCTCCTTCCAGATGCGCTCCAGCAGCCTTCGATCTGTGTCAGCCATCACCTTCGATTGTAGCCGCGCCGTGTTATCGTCCGCCTGCCGTGGAAGCGCAGGACGAACGGACCCAGATCGATCCGACGGCCAATCCCTGGGCGATGCTGGCCTCGCTGCCCTTGTTCTCGGGCCTGCCGACGACCGTCATCGACGCTGCGGTGGCCGAACTCGAATGGATTTCGATGCCCGGCGGCGGGCTCCTGTTCGAGGCCGGCGCTCCTGCCGATTCCGTCTACTTCGTGGTCAGCGGTTGCCTTGGCGCATTCGGGCCCGGCGGCGAGCTCGTCGGCCGCATCGCGGCCGGTGAGACGGTCGGCGAGATGGGTCTGATCGTCGCGCGGCCACGCGCTGCAACCGTCAGGGCGCTGCGCGACTCGGACCTGGCGCGGCTGTCGTCCGGCACCTTCGAACGCGTACTTCTTTCCCATCCCGAGGCGATCCTGCGGCTCGCCCGGCTCTCGGTCGAACGCCTGCTCGAGAACGCACCGACGCGAAGCTCCGCCCCGGCAGCACCGCGCACGATCACGGTCATCCCTTACGGTCCCGGAATTGACGTCGCTGCACTGACGGCGGGCCTGGTCCAGGCACTCTCGCGACTCGGCCGCGTGGACCTGGTCGGCAGCGCCCGCGCGGGCCGCCACAGCAGTCAGTGGTTCCATGAAGTCGAATCGCGCAATGACTTCGTCGTCTATGCGGCCGAGCCTGGCGACACTTCCTGGACGCAGTTGTGCGTGCGCCAGGCGGATGTGCTGCTCCTTGCCACGCGCGCAGCGGATGAGGCCGGGCCATGGCAGGTTCTCGACCGGCACGTCAACGCCGTGCAACGAGCCGAGCTCCTTTTGATGCACGAGGGCAGCATTGTCAATGGCGCGGCGGCGCGCTGGTGTCAGTCATTGCCCGGCGTACCCTGTCATCACCTTCGCAGTCCCGCCGACCTGCCGCGAATCGTGCGCCTGATGACTCACCGCGCCGTCGGGCTCGTGCTGTCGGGCGGCGGCGCCCGTGGTTTCGCACACCTGGGCGTCGTGCGCGCGCTGCGCGAGCATGGCGTTCCGATTGACCTCGTCGGCGGATCGAGCATGGGCGGCATCCTCGCCGCCGGTGTCGCGTCCGACTGGACCGACAAGGAATTGTTCGACTGCTTCCGCCGCGGCTTCGTCGAAACGAATCCGCTCTCGGACTTCACCTGGCCGCTCGTGTCGCTGGTCTCGGGACGCAAGGTCGGCCAGCTCCTGCGCCGCGAGCTGGGAGACATCGACATCGAGGACCTGCCGCTGCCGTTCTTCTGTGTCTCTTCGAACCTGACGAGCGGCCGCGTCGCCGTGCACCAGCAGGGGCCCTTGTGGCGCTGGCTGCGCGCCTCGGTCGCGATACCCGGCGTGCTGCCACCGGTGTTCCACGGCGGCGAGGTGTTCGTCGACGGCGGCACGATGAACAACCTGCCGGTGGACGTCATGCGCGCCAAGAACCGCGGGCCCGTGATCGGCGTCGATGTCGGCACCGACCCGACATTCACGTCGGACATCGATGCGACCGAGGCGCCGCCATTCTGGAACCTGTTCCGTCGCCAGCAGGGACGACGCAAGCGTCCCAATATCCTGCAGATCCTGTGGCGTTCGGGCATGGTCAACAGCACCACCGCGACGCAGGACCGCCGCGGGCAGAGCGATCTCCTGCTGATGCCGCCGCTGGAATCGCTGGACCTGCTCGACTGGAAGTCCTTCGAACGCGCAATCGATATCGGCTATCGTCACGCCTGCGAGCGATTCGCCGCCGGAGCACTGGATCCGCTGAAAGCATCCATTTCATGAGTCGAGGGCGCGGCTGGCAGTTCTGGATCGACCGCGGCGGCACATTCACCGACATCATCGCGCGCGCGCCCGACGGCCGGCTGATCGTCGAGAAACGGTTGTCCGAGGATCCCCTCGCCGATCGCGATCCCGGCGTCGCGGGCGTGCTGGCACTGCTGGGAAAGCATGGCGGTGCGAAACCCGCGATCGACGTGATCCGCATCGGCACGACGGTCGCGACCAATGCGCTCCTCGAGCGGCGCGGTGTGCCGACCGCGCTCGTCATCACCGCCGGGTTTCGCGATGCGCTCGCAATCGGCTACCAGAATCGCCCGGAACTCTTCCGCTTGCGGATCGACCTTCCGAAGCCGCTCTATCGCGAGGTCGTCGAGGCGGACGAACGGCTGAGTGCCGAGGGCGAGGTCCTGCGGCCGCTCGACGAAGGGCGCCTCGCCGCCGACCTCGTGCGGCTCCGCGGCGTCGGGATCGGCAGCGTCGCAATCGTGCTGATGCATGGCTATCGCTATCCGGAGCACGAGCGGCGCGCAGCCACGATCGCAAGAAAGGCGGGATTCGACGACGTCGTCGTATCGCACGAATCCTCGCCGATGATCCGCCTCGTCAGCCGCGGCGACACGACCGTCGTCGATGCCTACCTGACGCCATTGCTCGCCCGCTACGCGAGCCGCGTCCGCGAAGGGCTCGGCGAGCGCTTCCGCAACACGACATTGCAGTTCATGCAGAGCAATGGCGGACTGGTCGCACCGGAGGCCTTTCGCGCGTCGAATGCGGTGCTTTCCGGCCCCGCCGGCGGCCTGGTCGGCACCGCGCGCGCGGGCCGCGCCCTCGGACGCTCGCGGCTGATCGCATTCGACATGGGCGGAACCTCCACCGACGTCGCGCTCTACGACAACGGCTGTCCGCAACGCTACGAAACGACGATTGCGGGTGTGCGCCTGCAGACGCCGATGATGAACATCCACACGGTGGCGGCCGGCGGCGGCTCGGTGCTGCATTTCGAGGGCGGGCGCCTGCGTGTCGGTCCGCATTCCGCCGGCGCGATACCGGGCCCCGCCTGCTATCGCCAGGGCGGCCCGCTGACGGTCACGGACCTTCAGGTGCTGCTCGGCCGGATCCGCCCTGAGTTCTTTCCGTCCGTGTTCGGCCCGGGTCGCGACGAGGCGCTCGACGCGGCGACCGTCAAGCAGCGCTTCGACGAACTCGCCGTGCATGTATCGACCGAAACCGGAGCAACTGCCAGCGCAGAAACCCTCGCGTCAGGATTCCTGGACGTTGCGATCGAGACGATGGCGCGCGCGATCCGCCACGTTTCCGTGCGCCAGGGCCACGATCCAGCCCAGTTCGCATTGTTCTGTTACGGGGGAGCAGCTCCGCAGCACGCCTGTCGCGTCGCCGAAGCGCTCGGCATCGGCGAGATCCTGATTCACCCGCTGGCCGGTGTGCTGTCGGCCTGGGGCATCGGCCTCGCGGACCGCAGCCTGCAGCGGAGGCAGAGCATCGAACAGCCGATGACAGCGGTTTCGCGTGAGGCGCTCGCTGCGGAACTGGATGCGATGTGCCTCGCACTCCGCGATTCACTGATCGCGCAGGGCGCCATGG
The DNA here is from genome assembly GCA_963747145.1 of uncultured Gammaproteobacteria bacterium. GTDB lineage: Bacteria > Pseudomonadota > Gammaproteobacteria > Steroidobacterales > Steroidobacteraceae > SCUD01. Next base: position 256,566 of record CAVVDZ010000001.1, read on the forward strand.
CCTCGACGCTCCGCCTGTCACAGGTCGTCGAGCTGCGCGCCGCGGGCACCGAGACAGCGATCGGGACTCCGCTTGACGATTTTCCGCTGATGCTGGGCCGCTTCAGCGCGGCATTCCGCCAGCGTTTTGGATTCATGCCGGACCTGGACGGCGTGATCGTCGCGACGCTGCGCGCCGAAGTCGTGGCTCCGGGCGAGCAAGCGGCCGGTGACATGCCGCGCGCTACGGCGACCCGGTCGCCGGCGCAGGACGGCCGCGTTCGCGCCTGGTTCGACGGTTGGCGTGACGTGGCGGCCATCGATCGGGCGGGTCTTGCCGCCGGCGCCGCGATCGCCGGGCCGGCATTGATCGTCGAACCGAATTCAACGACGGTCGTCGAGCCGGGATGGAAGCTCCAGCTGCTCGAAGGCGGCGAGCTGAAACTCACGCGCGACGTCGCCGCGAGCCAGCAGCGCGCCGCGGTCCGGCACCCCGATCCGGCGCTGCTCGAAATCTACAATCACCGCTATATGCAGGTCGCGGAGCAGATGGGCGCCGTGCTGCAGGCAACCGCGGTGTCCGTCAACATCCGCGAGCGGCTGGACTTTTCCTGCGCGCTGTTCGATGCGAATGGCGCGCTGATCGCGAATGCCCCGCACATGCCCGTGCATCTCGGCTCGATGGGCGCGAGCGTGCGGGCGGTCATCGAGCGTAATGCCGGCGAGCTCAAGCCCGGGCGCGCCTGGATGCTGAATGCGCCCTATGCGGGCGGCACACACCTGCCGGATATCACCGTCGTCAGTCCCGTCTTCGTCGCGGGCAGGAACGGGCCTGCGTTCTTCGTCGCATCGCGCGCCCACCATGCGGACATCGGCGGCATCACGCCGGGTTCGATGCCGCCGGCCAGCCGCGTGATCGATGAGGAAGGCGTGCTGATCGACAACTTCCTGCTGGTCGACGGCGGGCGCCTGCGGGAGCGCGAGCTGCGCGCCGTGCTGGCCTCCGGAAAATGGCCGGCGCGAAACCCGGACCAGAATGTCGCAGACCTGAAGGCGCAGCTCGCCGCCAACTCGCGCGGCATGACCGAACTCGCGCGGCTCATCGAGCTCTTCGGCCGCGAGCAGGTCGAGGCCTACATGGGCCATGTCCAGGACAACGCCGACTCCTTCGTGCGCGAGGTCATCGGGCGCCTCTCCGACGGCCATCGCCGCTATGAACTCGACGATGGCAGCGCGATCGAAGTCGCGGTCAGGATCGACCGGGAGGCGCGCGCGGCGGTGATCGACTTCGCCGGCACATCGGCCCAGAGCGCCGGCAACTTCAATGCGCCGCTCGCCGTCTGCACGGCAGCGGTGCTCTATGTGTTCCGCACGCTGATCGACGCCGACATCCCGCTGAACGAGGGCTGCCTGCGGCCGCTCGAGATCCGCGTCCCGCCGGGATCGATGCTGAATCCCGTGCCGCCGGCCGCGGTTGTCGCGGGCAATGTCGAGACATCGCAGTGCATCGTGGACACGCTGTACGGCGCGCTCGGCGCGCTCGCCGCTTCGCAGGGAACCATGAACAACCTGACCTTCGGTGACGCCGAGCGCCAGTATTACGAGACGATCGCGGGAGGCTCGGGCGCCGGGCCCGATTTCGACGGCGCCTCCGGCGCGCAGACGCACATGACCAATTCACGGCTCACAGACCCCGAAGTCCTGGAAGCGCGTTATCCGGTGCTGCTGCGCGAGTTCCGCTATCGCCGCGGATCGGGCGGCGCAGGCCGGCAGCGGGGCGGCGACGGTCTCGTGCGCCGGATCGAATTCTTGAGGCCGATGACCGCGGCCATCCTGTCGAATCACCGGCGCATTGCGCCCTTCGGGCTCGCGGGTGGCGGTGACGGCGCGACGGGCATCAACCGACTGGAGTCCGCCGCTGGCGCGTCGCGTGAATTGCCGGGCTGCGCGAGCGTCGAGGTCAATGCCGGTGACGTGCTCGTGATCGAGACGCCGGGCGGCGGCGGTTACGGCAGCGCCTGAATCAGCCGGCGCTTTCGGCGGGCAGTTCGATTTCCTCGAGCATCTGGGTAATGCCCGTTCCCGGCAGGCCGGTCAGATTGGGACTCACGGCCTGCGCACGGCTGCCGCCGGCGCGATGGCTGACCATGTAGGCGTGGAATTCGCCGGGCCGCGCGGCCGCGAATCCAAAGAGCAGGTTGACGATGCCACGCTCGCGATGCTGCTCGCGGTTGACGCGCTCGTCGCACAGCACGTACCAGCGATCGCCCGCCACGCGATGCGCGAATGCGCCGCGTTCCTCGAGCGAGGCCAGGAATGAGCGCACCTGCGCAGCGGCCCGCCGCCAGGTCGCTGGCTCATTGGGCTCGAACAGCATCCAGCGCGTGCCGCGCTCGATGCTGCTGATGATCATGAACGCGAGCCTGCGCGCCGGCAGCAGGCGCCAGTCCGCCGCGGCGGCGCCCGGTCCCGCCATCGTGCAGACGATCGGCGCCTCGCCTGGCCGGCGCACCGTCTGCACCGTGTTGACGCCGGTGGCCGCGAGACGCAGCGCGGTAATTATCGTCCACCGAGCAGGCCAGACCGCAGGCCCGGGCGCAACGAGCTGTCCTCGCCGCTCGCCGCGGACCAGATCGGCGCGGTCTCCGCCGCGCGCGACAGGGTCCCGGCCACCGCGCCGGAGGGCGCGAAGCTCTCGAAGCGGCCGCGCAGCTTGTCGAAGGCCAGCAGCCGCGGGAAGAACATGCAGGCCGTGTCACTCGGCAGCGGCCAGTTACGCATTTCCGCGAGGGCCTTGCCGGCCGAGTCCCATGAGATCGGCGGATCGACGAACAGCATCGCGCGCCGCTCGCGGCAGTAGCGGTTGGCGACCAAGAGCGTGCTCGCGCCCAGATCGGCGTCGCGCGCGAGCGGCGGAATGCACAGGAAGTTGAATGTCTCGATGGCGTCGAGCGCAAACAGGCCCGTACCGCGCACGGCCGAGCCGATCAGGTCGTAATCGGTCAACGCGCCGCCGTCATCGCCGTCCGGGCTCGACCGGACGTAACCGGCGATTCCGCGCGGATCGTTGCGCGGCGTCTGGTCCGGCCGCAGCGACGGCACCGTGCCCACGACCCGCGCAATCTGCGAATCGGCGAGCATCGTCGTGACATGGCGCGCGGCGTCCGGCAGCACCGTCACGCGGCGGTAGATTTCCTGGTCTTCGATGTGCTCGGATCCCGGTGTCCGGATGCGCTGCAGCACCAGGTTGAAGCGGTCCTCCTCGTTGTCGCCGATGCCATCGTAGTCGACGGCGGCGCGCAGGAACTCGCGCGTTCCCGGCGACAGCGCCTGCAGCACCAGCGATCCTGTGCCCGCCGGCAGCGTGAGCGTGCAGCAGCGCGCGCCATTGGCGATCCGGACTACGTACGCGGTGCGGCCGCCGTTCTCGAAATACTGCTCGACGGCGTAGGAAAGCGTGCTGGGTTGCCAGAGGCCGCCGAAGATGCGCTGGAAATCGGCGAAGCTCGCGATCTGGACGGGACGATTGACGGGGCCGCGCAGGCAGCGGCCCACAAAGGCCGCGATTGCTGTCGGCGTCTCCGCGATGGCCTGTTCGGAACCGGCGTCTTCGTGAACCTGTATGCCGGTCTGTCGTTCCGCCACCGGTTACTCCCCCGGGTTTTCGGAAGATTATCACAGGGTCACCGCACGGACCCGGCTGGTTTATGCTGCCGGACCCCGCTCATCGACGATCACAGATGCAAATGCACAGAGACACCGGGCGCTGGCAGCTCGGCTTCACGATGTCCCTGACCACTGCCGTGCTGTGGGGCATGCTGCCGATCGCGCTCAAGGTCGTGCTGACCGGCATGGACGTCTACACGATCACCTGGTGGCGCTTTGCCGCGTCGATGCTGGGCCTCGGCGCGTTCCTTGCCTGGCAGGGCCAGTTGCCGCGGCTGCGCGGCGCCGGGCGGAACGCCTGGATGGCGCTCGCCGTCGCGCTCGCGACGCTGCTCGGCAACTACGTGCTGTACCTGGTCGCGCTCGATCACACGACGCCGTCGGTCGCGCAAGTCGTCATCCAGCTCGCGCCGCTGCTCCTGCTGCTGGGCGGCGTGTTCGTCGTCGGTGATCGCTTCGTTCCGCGCCAGTGGCTCGGTTTTCTCGTGCTGGTCGCCGGCATGCTGCTGTTCTTCAACCGCCGCCTGCCGGAACTGGCCCATCCGACGGAGGGGCTCGGGCTGGGGGTCGCGCTGATGGTCGCGGCGGCGATTTCCTGGGCGATCTACGGGCTTGCGCAGAAGTACCTGCTGACGAGCTTCACATCGCGCCAGGTGTTGTGGTTGCTCTATGCGGGCGCGACGATCGTGCTGTTGCCGGCAGCAAGGCCGGCGGCCGTACTCGACCTCGACGGCCTGCAGCTCTGGATGCTCGTCTTCTGCAGCGCCAACACGCTGGTCGCTTATGGTGCTTTCGGTGAGGCGCTGCACCACTGGGACGTGTCCCGGGTGAGCGCCGTCATAGCGACCGCGCCGCTTTTCACCATCGCATCGATGTGGCTGGTCGACTGGCTGGGCTGGAACCTGCTCCAACCGGAAAGCCTGAATGCCGCGAGCATTGTCGGCGCGCTCGCGGTGGTCGCGGGCTCGATGACCTGCGCGCTCGCGGCGCGCGGGGACAAGGCCTGATCAGCGGCTGGCGGTCGTCGTGTCGGCGGCGCCGGTCACCACCGGCTTCTTGAATTCAGGCTCGCCGGCGTACTGGTCCTCGACGCCATCCCAGCTCGCACCCTGCGGCAGGGCATTGCGCACGCGCGGCGCCTGCGCAAGCAGCGTCTCGAGATCCGGCATCGATCCCGGCCCGACTGGCTGCGCGATGCCGCGCGGCTTGGCTGCCGCCCGCCGGATCGCTTCCCAGTCGATCGAGTCGGCCTGCGCCGCGACCCGCTTCCAGAGCGTCGCGCGCGGCTTGACCAGGTTCTTGCGCAACGACTTCGCCACGTCCGACCAGTCGCGCTTGTCGTCTTCGTGCGGCTCGTAGGCCTGGGTCAGCAGCTGCTGGCCGCGCCAGCCGAGCAGGTATGGCTGGTTGACGACGGTGACCTTCGTGCCGATCGGCATCGAGTCGTAGAGCGCCTCGATGTCCTCGGGATAGAGCCGGATGCAGCCGTGACTCGAGCGCATGCCGACACCGGGCGGCTTGTTCGTGCCGTGGATCAGGTAGCTCGGCCAGCCCAGCCGGAACATATGGCGGCCCAGCGGATTGTCCGGGCCGGCCGGCACTTTCTCCGGCAGGATGTCGCCGTCCTTGGCGTGCTCCTGGCGCACCGATACCGGCGGCGTCCAGATGGGATCCTTGATCCGCGCGATGACCTTCGTGCTTCCCTCGGGCGTGACCCAGCCGACCCGGCCGATGCCGATCGGATGGGTGATCACTTCGACCGGCCCGTCCTTCTCGTGCTTCGGGTAATAGTAGAGCCGCATCGCGGCGAGATTGAGCACCAGCCCCTCGCGCGGCGCGTCGGGCAGGATGAACTCGGTCGGCAGCACGATCGGCGTCCCCTCGCCCGGCAGCCATTGATCCACGCCGGGATTGGCCCGGATGATTTCCTCGTAGCCGACATTGAAGCGCCGAGCGATGTCCGTCAGCGTGTCCTCATGGCGCGCGACGGTCACCTGCAGGTGGCCGACGACATCCTGGTCGGGCGCGATCGTGAACCGGTGCGTCGCGGTCGCAAGCGGCAGTTCCGGCTGCGGCGCGGCGGCGGGGGGCTTTGCGGCCGTCTTCGGCGGCCTGTGCAGCAAGGATTCGAACGGCGTGCAGGCGGCGAGCCCCAACAGCAGGGCGGGCACGATGATCAGCCGGAAATGCGGATACCTACGACTCATGGCCGCGCATTATCAGCGTAAATCGCCGGCCTCGGCCAGCGAGATCTGGGATCACCAGATCTTGACGCGCTCTGCGGCGGGCCGCCAGAGCTTGTCGCCCTCGCGCAGGCCAAAGGCCTCGTAGAACTCGGCCATGTTCGAGACGACGCCATTGGCGCGGAATTCGCTGGGTGCATGCGGGTCGGTCAGCACGACTTCGCGCATCCGGCCCTCGCGCCACTTGGTGCGCCAGGCCTGCCCGTAACCCAGGAAGAAACGCTGCGGTCCCGTGAAGCCGTCGATGACCGGCGCCTCGGCCCCGGCGAGCGACTTCTTGTATGCGGCAAAGGCGACCGCGGCGCCCGACAGGTCGCCGATGTTCTCGCCGAGCGTCAGCTCACCGTTGACCTTGAGGTCCGGCAGCGCCTGGAAGGAGGAATACTGGGCCACCAGCCCGCCGGCGCGTACCTTGAACTTGGCATTGTCGTCGGCCGTCCACCAGTCCCTCAGGTTGCCGTCGCCATCGTACTGGCGGCCGCGATCGTCGAAGCCGTGGCTGATCTCGTGACCGATGACCGCGCCGATCGCGCCGTAATTGACCGCATCGTCCGCCTCCATGTTGAACAGCGGCGGCTGCAGGAATGCAGCCGGGAAGACAATCTCGTTGTTGGTCGGCAGGTAGTAGGCGTTCACCGTCTGGGGCGTCATCAGCCACTCGGTCGGATCCTTGGGCTGGCCCGCGCGTGCAGCCTGCCAGTTCCACTCGAACTGGCTGGCGCGCATCACGTTGCCGAGCAGGTCTTCGCGGCTGATCTCGAGGCCCGTGTAATCGCGCCACTTGTCCGGGTACGCGATTTTCACGTTGATCTTGCGGAGCTTGGCATGCGCCTCAGACTTGGTCGCATCGCTCATCCAGGCGAGCGAGTCGATGCCGGTGTCGAATGAAGCGAGCAGGTTGCGGATCAGCTGGTCCATGCGCTGCTTCGCCTCCGGCGGGAAGTGCCGCGCGACGTAGGCGGCGCCGATCGCCTCGCCCATCGCATTGTCGGTTTCGACGACGGCGCGCTTCCAGCGCGGACGCAGGCTTTCCGTGCCGCGCAGCGTGCGTGAATTGAAGTCGAACGACGCCTCGACGAAGGCCGCCGGCAGCACGCGCGCATAGGCGCCGATCGTCCGCACCGTCAGGTAATCCTTCCACACTGCGAGGTCGGCGCTGCTCATTCGATCGGCGAGCGCCGCGGCATAGCTCGGCTGGCGGATGACGAAGTCACCGGCCGGCAGGCCGGTTCCCTTGAAGAATGCGTTCCAGTCGAATTTCGGCGCGAGCGCGGTTGCCGATTCGATCCCGTGGCGGTTGTAGGTCTTGATCGGGTCGCGGTTCTCGACCGGCGTCCACTGGACGCGGGCGATCTCGGTCTCGAGTGCAAGCACCTTCGCCGCTCGTTCCGCGCCATTCTGCTGTCCGGCCAGCGTGTAGAGCCTGGCGAGATAGTCCGCGTACTTGCTGCGGAAATTCGCGTAGGTGTCGTCCTCGCGCAGGTAGTAGTCGCGGTTCGGCATGCCGAGGCCGGCCTGCGACAGGTAGGCGATGTTGTGCGTCGAGTTGCGCCCGTCCGGCGAGACGTAGATGCCGATCGGCACGCTGATGCCGAGGCCCTGGGCCGTGCCGAAAAAGCTTGCGAGCGCCTTCGGCCCGTCGATCGCATTGATTTCCGCGAACAACGGCGCGAGCGGCGCGATGCCGCGTTCCTCGACGCGCTTTTCATCCATGAAGCTCGTGTACATGTCGCCGAGACGGCGCATCTCGGGTGTTGCCGCGTCTCCTGCCGCCGCCGCCTCGAGCAGGATCGCGTGCAAGTCGTCCTGCGCCTTTTCGAACAGCATGATGCCGATGCCGGCGCTGGCATACTCCGCCGGGAACGGCGTGTTCGCGAGCCAGGTCCCGTTCACGAAACGGAACAGGTCGTCCTGCGGGCGCACGGCCCTGTCCATGGCGGTCATGTCGATGCCGGAGGCCAGTGTCGTCGTGGTCGCGGTGTCGGCCGCGGATGCGGCGAGAGACACCAGTGCCAGGGCCAGGAACGCGTTGCGACGGGACATTGGGGATCTCCAGGATCGGCAGGGCGCGCAGTATAAGGCAGCCTCAACAGGCCCGGGTTCCGCGGCGCGATGAAGCGTTTGCCTGCCGGGACGAAGGCAGTTTTCGGCCGGCTTCAGCGGCGGCAGGCCTTGATGACGAGCGGCCAGCAGAGCGGCCGGGTCCCGGTCCCCCAGGCCTCGGTCAGGATCGGCGTCAGGAGCGCCAGCGGATCGCGGCTGTTGCGCTGCCGGTAGCGCTGCACCGCCGACCAGGTGCCGAGGTAGCCGAGTGCCGACTCGATATCCCATTCGACCCGCATGTCGAATTGCGGCACGGCGACCTCGGGGAATGGCAATGGCAGATCGCGATAGGCCTCTTCGACATGCCGGCGCTCGCGCGGCCAGTAAGGGCCGACGACGTCGCGCGAAAAATCCTCGAGCAAGCGGTCGATGACCGGCTCCGACCCGGAATTTCCGTAGCACCAGAATGCGAGCAGACCGCCGGGGCGCAGCACGCGGCGGGCTTCCGCCTGGAATGCGCGCCAGTCGAACCAGTGCGCGGCCTGCGCAGCAACGATCAGGTCCGCCGAGGCATCGGGCAGCGACAGCCGCTCTGCGGGCTCGCAGTGGTAGCGGACCCGGGGCTTCGCCTGCGCCGCCTTGAGCTGCGCCGCGCTCGCATCGGTCGCGAGCACTTCGTTGAAGAACTCCGAGAGCGCGATTGCCGCCTGCCCGTTGCCCGTTGCGACATCCACGGCAAGATCGCGGGCCGGCGCATTCGCGGCGAGCCAGGCGAAGAGCGCCGAAGGATAGCGCGGCCGGTATTTCTCGTAGGCCGCGGCCTGGCCGGAGAAATGGTCCTTGAATGCCGGAGGGGATTTCACGCCGCAATTCTAGCGGGCGAAAAAAAGCCCCGGGTTTTGGCCCGGGGCTCAAAAAGCGGACTTTCGGTGAAGGGAAGGAAGTCCGCTAGGGGATACTGACGGTGAGATCAATACTGGAAATAAGCGTAGCTCTGCCGCCCGCGGCTTAACGTGAACCGCGCCACAGTCCCTGCGAGCGGGGTTCGTCCGGCATGCGCGGCGGAATTCGCCTGCCGGCCGATGAAGGCTGGAAAAGCGTTTTAGAAATCCTTTAATATTCAATACGTTGGAAAAACACGGATCCAAGTACGTGACGCCCGAGGGTGCGAGCCGGCTGCGGGCCGAGCTCGACCAGCTGTGGCGCGTCGAGCGTCCGGCCGTGACGGCCGCGGTCGCCGAAGCGGCGGCCCAGGGCGACCGGTCCGAAAACGCCGAATACATTTATGGGAAGCGCCGGCTGCGCGAAATCGACCGGCGCGTGCGCTTCCTGCGCGGGCGGCTCGACGGCATGGTCATCGTCTCGCAGCCGCCCGGCGACCGGACGCGGATCTTCTTCGGCGCCTGGGTGACCATCCAGGACGAATCCGGCGCACGACGCCGGCACCGCATCGTCGGGCCCGACGAGTTCGACCAGGCCGCGGGCTACATCAGCATGGATTCGCCGCTCGGCCGCGCGCTCCTCGGCAAGCGCGCCGGCGACGAATTCGAAATCGACCTGCCGACCGGGGCGTCCAGCGTGAAGATCGAGGCGATCGAGTACCTTCCGGCTATACCCGGATATTCTTGAACTGCCAGGGATCGCCTTCGTCGAGATCCTCCGGGAACAGGCGCCCGCGATCAAAGAGCGGCGTCCAGTCCGTGTACTTGCCGACCACGGGCCCGAGGTAGGGCATGCAGATCTCGAGATTGCGCCGGAAATCCAGCTCGTCCGGCTCGACGATGCCCTTGGCCGGATTCTCGATGGCCCAGATCATGCCGGAGAGCGCAGCGACCGTGACCTGCAGCGAAGTCGCGCTGTTGAATGGCGCGAGAGCACGCGCTTCGTCGATGGAAAGCTGCGAACCGTACCAGTAGGCGTTTTTCGCATGGCCGGCGAGCAGCACGCCGAGCTCGTCGATGCCGGTCGTGATGTCGCCCATCATGATCCGCTTCTCTTCCTGCAGGTGATAGTTGCGCCCGCAGAACTCGTGGACCGACAGCACGGCGTTGTCGGAAGGGTGATAGGCGTAGTGGACGGTGGGCCGGTAGGTCACGCGGTCGTTGTGCCGCACGGTCAGGAAATCGGAGATCGAGATCGACTCGCCGTGCGTGATCAGGAAGCCGTGGAAATGCTGTGCGCGCGGCGTCCAGGTTCGCACCCGCGTCGCGCAGCCCGGCTGGGCCAGGAAGATCGCGCTCTTGCGCCCGAAATCGTGCTGGCGGCCGTCGCGCGGGAAGTGCCGCTCGTGAGTACCCCAGCCGAGCTCGGCGGGCTGGCTGCCCTCGCTGACAAATCCGTCCACCGACCAGGTATTGACGAATTCACCCGGCATCTTGGGCCGGCTCGACACCTGGGTATCGCGTTCCGCGATATGGATGACCTTGATGCCGAGATCCATCGCGAGCTTGGCCCATTCGTCGCGCGTCTGTGGCTCGGGCGCCTTGTGGCCGGTATCGGTCGCGATGTCGATCAGCGCCTGCTTGACGAAGTGCGAGACGAGACCGGGATTCGCGCCGTGCGTCAGGACGGCCGTCGGCCCGTTCGCGTGGGTCTTGCGGACCTCGAGGACTTCCTCGCGCAGCGCATAGTTCGTGCGGCGGCTGACCGGGATGTTCGGGTCGGTGTAACCGCCGGGCCAGGGCTCGATGCAGGTGTCGAGGTACAGCGCGCCCTTCTCGTGGCACAGCTTGATCAGTGCGATGCTCGAGACATCGACCGAAAGATTCAGCACGAAGTCCCCGCGGCCGATCAGCGGGTCGAGCACGTGCCGGAAATTCTCGCGCGTCAGCGGGTGGTTCACGAACCGGATACCGAACTCCTCCGCCTCCTGCCGACCGGCGTCATCGGCCGTGACGATCGTGATCCGGTCTGCCGTCAGGCCCCCGACATGGCGCATGATCAGCGGCAGGACGCCCTGGCCAATGCTGCCGAAGCCGATGAATATCAGCCGGCCGGGGAAGTGGGTGTGGACTGTGTGCTTGGTCATAAGGTCGCAGAATGTACCGTAAAACAATCTCGCTGTGGCGCTACCCGCTGACGCTGCTGGCGTTGTTTACCCTCCTGTGGATCGCCCTCGCGATCGCGCCCGTCTACCGCAAGGACTGGCTGCTCGAGAACATGCTGGTCTTCATCTCCATTCCATTGTTCGTGCTGACCGCGCGCTGGCTGCGATTCAGCAATTTCACCTATACCTGTCTGTTCGTGTTTTTCTGCCTGCACGCGGTCGGAGCGCATTACACCTATGCGCTGGTGCCCTATGACGAGTGGTTCCGGTCGCTGACCGGCGGGACTCTCAACGAACTGATGGGTTTCGAGCGGAATCACTTCGACCGGCTCGTGCACTTCCTCTACGGCCTGCTGATGGCGCCGGCCGCGGTCGAGATCTTTGCGCACTACGGGCGTTATTCCCGCTCATGGGCCTACCTGTTTCCCTTCCTGTTCATGACCTCGCATGGAACCATCTACGAGGTCATCGAATGGGGCGCGGCGATCGTTTTCGGCGGCGATCTCGGAATGGCCTACCTCGGCACCCAGGGCGATATCTGGGACGGGCAGAAGGACATGGCGCTGGCGATGGCGGGATCCTTTATCACGATCACCCTGCTCGCCATCGCTGGCCGATTGCCGGTCAGGCGCCCATAAAAAAAGAGCCGGCAGGCCTCAGCTCGAGGCAGGCCGGCTCAATGCAGTTTCACATTTCAACGAACGGGGACTGGTACCGGGTAACGCCGCGTCACGAGGCGCCTGCGCTCGAGGTCCACGGCCCGGCGCCAGAATGCGCGCTCGGGCTCGCTGACCTGGGGCAGCGCGCAGTGGGCGCCGGCATCCGGGGCGGGGCCCGACAGCCGGAAGGTCCTCGGACTTGGCGACTCGTCCATGGCGGGTAAGATGCGGCAAACATCGATAAGGTTGCAGCGCTATGCCGCATACGACGCTCGTGTCCGCCGGCGAACTCGCGGACCGTCTGGCCGACCCGGACTGGCTGGTCGCGGACTGCCGGGCGGAACTCAGCGACCGCGACGCGGGTGTCCGCGCCTGGGAGGCCGGCCACATACCGGGCGCCATCCATGCGGACCTCGAACGCGACCTTTCCGCGCCGGTCACGCCGAAAACCGGTCGTCACCCCCTGCCGCCGGTCGAGGCGATCGCGGCCACCTTTTCTCGCTGGGGGGTGAGCGGCGCCACCCAGGTCATCGCCTACGATGCCGGTAACAGCGCCTATGCGGCGCGGCTCTGGTGGATGCTGCGCTACCTCGGTCATGACGCGGTCGCGGTGCTGGATGGCGGATTTGCCGCCTGGCTTGCTGGAGGACATCCGGTCTCGGATGCCGCAGTGACGCGCCAGCAGGCGGCGTTCGTCCCGCAGCCGCGCCCGGAAATGCTCTGCGATGTCGGCGGCGTGCAGGCAGCGCTCGCGCGCGGCGAGCGCCTTGTGGACGTCCGCGGCGCCGAACGCTTCGCCGGCAAGGTGGAGCCCCTCGACACCATCGCGGGGCACGTCCCGGGTGCGGTCAACCTGCCGTTCACCCAGAACCTCGACGGGCAGAGCCGGTTCCGCCCGAAGGCCGAACTCGCGGAATTGTGGCGCTCGCGCACCGGAGTGACCGCCGGATCCTCTCCCATCTGCATGTGCGGCTCGGGCGTGACGGCCTGCCAGGCACTGCTGTCTCTCGAGGTCGCCGGCCTCGGCGGCGGTCGGCTCTACGCCGGTTCCTGGAGCGAATGGATCCGCGATCCGCAGCGGCCAGTCGCGCGCGGGGGCTGAGCGCCCGTTTACAGGGGCCTGCGATCTGATATCGTCCGCGCCCGGGATTCCGTACGGGGACGAATTCTTGGACAGCACGACGCGCGGCGCGGTAACGCCCCGGCCCTGGAGCATCGAAGACTCCAACGACCTCTACGCCGTGCGCTCCTGGGGCGGCGGGTATTTCGGCATCAATGATGCCGGGCATGTCGTGTGCCGGCCGGGCCGCGACGAAACCCGCCAGATCGACCTCTATGAAGTGGTGCAGCAGCTGGGCGCGCGCGACCTGACGGCGCCGATGGTGCTGCGCTTCTCCGACATCCTGCGCGACCGCCTGCGCTCGCTGCATGACGCCTTCGCCGCCGCGATCACCGAGAACGACTACAAGAACCGTTACGCCGCGGTGTTTCCGATCAAGGTGAACCAGCAGCGCCTCGTCGTCGAGGAGGTCTATCGCGGCAGCGCGGACCTCGGCTTCGGGCTCGAATGCGGGTCGAAGCCCGAACTGCTGGCCGTGATGGCGATGACCGAGGACGCCCCGAACCGCCTGATCATCTGCAACGGCTTCAAGGACGACAGCTACATCGAGGCGGTGATCCTCGCATCGAAGCTCGGCCGCTCGATCATCCCGGTCGTCGAGAATTTCTCCGAGCTCGGCTACATCCTGCGCCATGCCGAGAAGTACCAGGTGCGCCCGAAGATCGGCGTGCGGGTCAAGCTCGCCGCCGAGGGCGCCGGCCGCTGGCGCGAATCCGCGGGCGACCGCTCGAAGTTCGGCCTTTTCACGACCGAGATCCTCGAGCTGGTCGAAGTGCTGCGATCGCACGGCATGCTGGATTGCCTGAAGCTCGTGCATTGCCACCCGGGCTCGCAGCTGCACGACATCCGGCGCGTCAAGGATGCGGTCAACGAACTCGCCCAGGTTTATGCGGAACTCGCGCGTCTCGGTGCGGGGCTCGAGTACATCGACGTCGGCGGCGGGCTCGGCATCGATTACGACGGCTCGCGCACCAATTTCGAATCGTCCACCAACTACTCGCTCCGCGAATACGCGAGCGACGTGGTCTACCGCGTCGCGAGCGTCTGCAACGCCCGCGGCCTGCCGCATCCCGTGATCATCAGCGAGTCGGGGCGCGCGATCGCCGCACATCACAGCGTGCTGGTCTTCAACGTGCTGGGAGCGGGCCGCCTGGACCTGTTCAGCGCACCCGATCGCGCGACGACCGACGATGGCAGCCTGCCGCAGCCGGTCGCGGACCTGTTCGACGCGCACGCGACGGTCAATGAACGCCGCCTCGTCGAGTGCTGGCACGACGCGCAGCAGGCGCGCGAGCAGGCGCAGCAGATGTTCAGCCTCGGCTACCTCAACATCGAAATGCGCAGCCTCGCCGAGCGCCTCTACTGGGCGACCTGCGCCAAGGTGCGCGACGTCACGCGCAAGCTCGGCCGTGTCCCCGAGGAGCTGGACGGGCTCGAGGCCGTATTGTCCGACACTTACTTCTGCAACATGTCCATCTTCCAGTCGCTGCCGGACAGCTGGGCGATCGAGCAGCTGTTCCCGATCATGCCGCTGCATCGCCTGGAGGAACGGCCAGGGCGCACGGCGGTACTCGCGGACATCACCTGCGATTCCGACGGCAAGATCGACCGCTTCGTGTCGCTCAAGGACATCAAGCGCTCGCTCGAAGTGCACGAATTGCGAACCGGCGAGGATTACTTCCTCGCCGCCTTCCTGGTCGGCGCCTACCAGGAAACGCTCGGCGACCTGCACAACCTGTTTGGCGATACGCACGTCGTTCATATCCGCCTCGACGACGAGCACGGCTGGTGGATCGAGGAGATCGTCAAGGGCGACACCGCGAGCACGGTGCTCGGCTACATGCAGTACGACACCGACGAGCTCTATCCGCGCTTCGCGCGCGATTGCGAGCGCGCGATGCGCGATGGCCGCATGTCAGTCGCGGAAGGCCAGGCGCTCAAGCGCTTCTACGAGTCGGAACTCGCCGGTTACACCTACCTGGAGCCGGACGGCGCACAATAGGGTCCATGGCGCGCTGGGACCAGGTCATCCGTATCAGTCGCGAGATCGAGGAGCGCTTCAACATCAGCGCCGCGGTCCGCTCGAATGGAACGCTCTACCTGTCGGGCATGACTGCGATCAATGACGCGATGGAAGTCGTCGGCCCGGGCAACATGGAGGCACAGGTCCAGCGCATCTACGAGCGCCTGCAGGCCGCCCTCGCCGCCGCCGGCCTGACGCTGCTCGATGTCGTCAACGAAGTCGCCTACACGACCGATATCGTGGCGCTCGGGCGCGCGGCGCACGTGCGCGATCGCTGCTACCGGCAGGCGAACGCAGCGCCGCCGGCGGTGACCGCGGTGGAAGTGCCGCGGCTTTTCTTTCCCGAAGCGATGGTCGAACTGGTCGCGACCGCCGAACTCAGAAACTGAACGGAGCCATCCCATGTCCATGTCACGCGCGATTATCCCTGCATTCCTCGTTGCCGCCACCCTGCTCGGGGGTTGCGCCGCTACCGGCACGAAGCCCGGTTCAGCCGCGCCCGTGACCGACGCGGCGACGCTCGCCGCGATCGACAGGGCGCTCGCCGGCGATCACCGCTCTGCCGTCAATCGCGCGCGGGATATCTATCGCCATCCGAAGGAGACGCTCAGCTTCTTCGGCCTGCGCGAGGACATGACGGTGCTCGAGATCTGGCCGGGTGGTGGTGGCTGGTACACCGAGGTGCTCGCGCCGGTGTTGCGCGACCGCGGGCATTACATCGCGGCCGGCCTGGACCCGAAGTCCGACAGCAAGTACACGCAGGACAACATCAAGGCGCTCGCCGACAAGCTCGCGTCCCGCCCCGACGTCTATGGCAAGGCGACCGTCACGGCGCTTCAGTATCCGGCCGCGATGCAGCCCGTTCCCGACGGCAGCGTCGACATCGTCCTGACCTTCCGCAACCTGCACAACTGGATGTCGCGCGACGCTGCCGAGCCGATGCTGGCCGCGATGTTCAAGGCGCTGAAGCCCGGCGGCATCCTGGGCATGGTCGAACACCATGCCCCGGACAGCCTGCCGCAGGACCCTCGTGCGAAATCCGGCTACGTTCGCGAGGACTACGCGATCGCGCTCGTCAAGGCCGCGGGATTCGAGCTGATCGGCAAGAGCGGCGTCAATGCGAATCCGAAGGACACCAAGGATTATCCGCAGGGCGTCTGGACGCTGCCGCCGACCTACCGCGAGGGCGACGTGAATCGCGAACGCTACGCGGCCATCGGTGAGAGCGACCGCTTTACGCTGCGATTCCGCAAGCCGCTCTGAGCGATGTCGGACCAGACGCCGCAAGGCATTCCCGAGTGGCACGATGTCGACGAGAGGAAATTCCGCGAGGAAATAGTCCCCCGATACCAGCCAGCCGTGCTGCGCGGCCTGGTCAAGGACTGGCCGGCGGTGCAGGCAGCGCTGACGTCGCCTGAGGAAGTCAGTCGTTACCTGATCGCCTTCGACAATGGCAGCCCGGTCGACGCCATCCTGATGCCGCCGCAGGCAGGCGGACAGATCTCCTACAACGACGCGATGGACGGATTCAACTTCGCCCGCAACCGATTGCCCATATCGGCCATCGTCGAACAGTTGTCACGCTACGCGCTGTTCGAAAGTCCCCCGTCCGTCGCCGTGCAGAGCGCGCCGATTGCGGATTGCCTGCCGGGTTTTGCGGCGGAGAACAGCCTGCCGATCCTCGACGAGGCAGTCGCGCCGCGGATCTGGCTCGGCAACCACGTCACGGTCCCCGCCCACTTCGATGAATCGAACAATGTCGCCTGTGTGGTGGCTGGCAGGCGCAGGTTCACCCTGTTCCCTCCGGAACAGGTTGCCAACCTCTATATCGGGCCGCTCGACTTTGCGCCGACCGGCGCCGCGATGAGCATGGTGCAGTTCGCGAGACCGGATTTCGGGAGGTTTCCGAGATTCAGGGATGCGCTGTCGGCGGCCTGCGTCGCGGAACTCGGGCCCGGCGATGCACTCTTCATACCCACCTTGTGGTGGCACCACGTCGAGTCGCTCGACCAGAAACTCAATGTCCTCGTCAACTACTGGTGGAACGGTGCGCTCGGCGCGGTTGAGCGGACGGCATCGGCAATGGACTGCCTGCTGCACAGCCTGCTGAACGTGCGGCCGATGCCGCCGGAGCTCAGGAAGGCCTGGGCGCACTTGTTCCATCACTACGTTTTCGATGCGGGCGACGACGATCACGCGCACATCCCGGAACACAAGCGCGGCGTGCTCGCAGGGACGTCGCCGGAAGCCGCTACGAGGATCAGGAATCTGCTGATCGCGAAGCTTCAGCGCTGACTCGTGGAGACGGCGCCGTCAGCGTCTGTCCGTCGATCCAGGTCTCCTTGACATCGACCCGGTCATCGACGAGCACCAGGTTGGCCCTGTAGCCGGGCGCTATCCGCCCGAGCTCACCGCCCAAGCCCAGGAATTCCGCCGGATACTGGCTGGCCATCCGTGCAGCCTCCGGCAATTCGAGGCCAAGCAACTCGACCGCATTGCGCACCGTCGTTGCCATGTCGGTGTCGGAACCGGCCAGCGTGCCGTCTTCGTCGACGAGCACGCCATCCGCGACCGAGATCGTGCGGCCCTGGAGCGTAAACGACTTCTCGGCCACGCCGACGCTTGGCATCGCATCCGTGACCAGCATGAAGCGATCGTGCCGCTTGCAGCGCAAGGCGATGCGGAGCACCGTCGGGTCCACGTGGCGCCCATCCACGATGATGCCGCACCAGCTGTCCTGGTCATCCAGTGCCGCGCCGACGACTCCCGGCTCGCGTCCCGTGATCTGGGACATCGCGTTGAAAAGGTGCGTGAAGCCCGTCAGTCCGTGCTGCAGGGCGGTTCGAATCTCGTGATAGGTCGCGTTGGTGTGGCCCGCGGAAACGACGACACCCGCTGCACTGAGTTTCGCAATGAGGTCGGGGGTCGTCATCTCGGGCGCCAGGGTCACCAGGGTCTTGCCGCCTCGAAGCGAGGTCAGGAGGCCGATCGCGCCCTCATCGAGCCCGCGCAGTTTCGCCGAATTGTGGACACCCTTGCGCACGACGTTGAGATACGGGCCCTCGATATGGATGCCGAGCACGCCGGGAACCCCGGTGTCGATCGCGGCGCGCACGGCTGCAAGCGCGCGGGCGACGACATGCAAGTCATCGCTGATGAGGGTCGGCAGGAAACCCGTCGTGCCGAAGCGCCGGTGGGCATGGCCGATCTCACGGATGGCCTCGACTGTCGGTTCGGAGTTGAACAGGACTCCGCCGCCGCCGTTGACCTGTGTGTCGAGAAAGCCCGGGAGCAGCAGCTGGCCGCCGAGGTCGTGGCGGACGGCGCGCTTGCAGCGCGGGTCGTCGTTTGCGACGACGTCGGCGATCCGGCTCCCGTCGAGCAATACGGCGCGGCCCTCGAGGATGCCGGCATCACCGAGCACGCGACCGTTGACGAGAGCGACCGGCATCAGACCGTCTCCGTGATCTTGGAGAGGTGTGGCGGACGATCCGGATCACGGCCGCGCGTGACTGCGAGTGCGTTGGCGAGCCGATAGAAGCTCTGGATCATCAGCAGCGGTTCGATCGCCGGATGCGCGCGCAGTGTCGGAAGCTCGAGGACTCCCGGAAGCGCAGTCCCGGCCAGCACGACGTCCGCGCCGACTCGCATCAGCTTGCCTGCCAGCGCCGAGATCCCTTCCTCCGTCTCGTCATGCTGCGCGAAGGCGAGCACCGGAAATCCCTTGTGCACGAGCGCCATCGGACCGTGGCGCAGTTCCGCGGCGCTGAAGGCCTCGGCGTGCAGGCCGCAGGTCTCCTTGAACTTCAGTGCGGCCTCCTGGGCGATGCCGAGCCCGAGCCCACGGCCGACGACATACAGGCTGGTGGCCGATTGGAAGTGCGGGACTGCGGCACTCCAGTCGAGCTGCCATGACTCTGAGAGTTGCTCCGGCACCTGTTCCAGCGCCGTTTCGAGGTCCCGGTCCCCGGTCCAGGCGGCCACGAGATGCAACAACGCAGTGAGTGAGGCGATGTACGACTTCGTCGCCGCGACACTGGTTTCGACGCCGGCGTGCAGCGGGATGGTTTGACTGGCGGCGCGCGCCAGCGGAGAGCCCGCGTCGTTGACGAGCGCGAGCACGAGCGCGCCCGCATCCCTGGCCGCGGTTGCTGCAGAGAGCAGGTCGGGACTGGCGCCCGATTGCGAGATCGCGATGAACAGGACGCCTTCGAGATCCGCCTTGGTCGCATAGAGCGAGCTGATCGATGGCGCCGCAGACGATGCAAGCAGGCCGGTGCGGGTTTCGATCAGGTATTTCGCGAATGTTGCCGCGTGATCGGAGCTGCCACGCGCACAGGTGATGACGGCGCGCGGTGCAAAGGCCCGCACCGCGCCTCCCAGGCTTTCGACGAGGCTGCGATTCGCGTGCAATTGGGAGCGGACCGCCGCGGGAGCTTCTGCTGACTCCCGGAACATGCGGGTGTCGAGATTCACGGCTGCGCGCTGAGCTCGGCGACGAAGTCGTAGGTGTCGCCACGATAGTAGGACTGCGAGAACTCGACTGCGCGTCCGTCCTGGAGAAAGCCAAGCCGCTCGACCAGCAAGCCGGCATCGCCCGGCTTTGCGCACAGCAAATCGGCCTGTTCCGGCGTGAGCAGTACCGCGCGCAGGCGCTGAAGGGCGCGCACAGGCCGGTTGCCGGTGCGCTCCAATGCCTGATAGAGCGAAGTCTCGACGGCATCGAGCGACGGCAGATAGGCCGCGACGATCGTTGCGTACTCGAGCGACATCGGTGCGTCGTCCGCGAATCGCAACCGATGGAACCGGAATACTGGCGTGCCCGGGCTCGAGCGCAGGCTGAGCGCCTCCTCCGGCGTCACGGTCCCGGTCGATCGCTTGAGCCAGTCGCTGCGCGGGCTGCGCCCGCGGGCGCGCATGTCCTCCGAAAAGGAGGTCAGCATCGAGAAATTCTTCTCGACCCGCCCGCGTACGAAGGTGCCCGAACCCTGGCGGCGCACGAGCAGGCCTTCGTTTACGAGTCCGTCGATGGCCTTGCGCACGGTGATACGCGAGACGCCGAATTCACCGGCAAGATCGCGTTCCGGCGGCAGCGCGTCGTCGGCATCCAGGATGCGCCGGTCAATGGCCTCGCGCAGCGCCCGCTGCAGTCGCTGGTACAGCGGCAGATTGCTCGATGCCGCGAGCGGCCCGATTGCCTGCGATAACCGCGTCAAACCCTTTTCCCTATGCCGGACTGACGGCTGTGATGATACCAATGCCATACCACGAGTCCTCTATCGTCCTCAAGTGTGGCTCAAGTGCAGCACGCAGGCAGCCTGCCGCAGGCCTATCGGTCCGGATTCGCCGTGCTTGCCATCCTACCAGAAGTGGTATTATATTGGCATCTAATTGGTTCTGTCATTGGGCTACGCCGGTTGGGCCAGGTGGCAGCGAATTCACAGCAGGGGGATCTGAGCACATGAACAGAACACGTTCGACTTTGATCGGAACGGCAGTCGCCATCGCGCTCTTCGGACCCGAAGCGCAGGCCCAATCGCAGCTCGAAGAGGTCGTGGTCTCGGGCATACGCTTTTCGATCCAGAAGTCGCTCGACTCCAAGCGTGCGGCGGACTCGGTCGTGGAAGTCATCACGGCCGAAGACATCGGAAAGATGCCGGACAAGAACGTTGCCGATTCGCTCGCACGCGTCCCCGGCGTGACCATCAGTTCCGCCAGTGCCAATGAGGGCGGATTCGACGAAAACGACCGTGTCAGCATGCGCGGCACCAATCCCAGCCTCACGCAGACGCTGCTGAACGGCCACAACGTCGCAGCGGGCGACTGGTTCGTGCTGAACCAGGTGCAGCAGGTGGGCCGCAGCGTCAGCTACACGCTCCTGCCATCGGAACTCGTCAGCCAGGTCGTCGTGCGCAAGAGCTCGCAGGCATCGCTCGTGGAGGGTGGTGTCGCCGGATCGGTCGATATCATCACGCGCAGGCCCCTCGATTTCAAAGAGCCGCTGAGCTTCAGCGCATCGCTTGGCACCGTCTACGCCGACTTGCCGGCGAAGAGCGATCCGCAGGTGAGTGGCCTGTTCAACTGGAAAAATGGCGCCGACAACGTCGGCGTGCTGTTGCAGGTGTTCAACGAGAAGCGGCACCTGCGCCGCGACGGCGTCGAATTGCTGGGATACGAAACGATCGCAGCGGGCAGCGCTATTGCGACGGCTCATCCCGACCTGGCGGGAGTCAAGTATCCCGCCCTGATTGGCGCCGCGTTGTTTGAGCAGCAGCGCGAACGCACGGGTGGCCTGGTCGATATCCAGTTCCGGCCGACCGACGACCTGAGCCTCGATGCCCAGTTCTTCACCTCCAAGCTCGACGCGGCGAATTACAACCGCAACTACCTGATGTGGAACACGCATTTCATCGCCAGTGGCGCGGGCCAGTCGCCCGATCCGGGCTATGTGGTCACCAACGGGACGCTGACCCAGGCGAGTTTCGCGCCGGTTCCCGGCACCTTCTATGGTGTCTATGACCAGATCTCGCGCCCGGACGAAAGCGCCAGCTCAAACTACGGCAGCCTTGAAGCCATCTACCGGGTGAACGATTCCTGGAGCCTGGCCGGGCAGATCGGCACGTCGACGGGCCATGGCAAGACACGGACGCAGGATGTCTCCGAGACGCTGCCCGGCGCAGGCAATGGCGCGAGCTACGCACTGCATGGGACGAGCACCGCACCGGACTTCGGCTTCGGCGCGACCGACAATTCAACGCCGTTTCCGGGTGGAGCGCCGGTCGACTTCGGCTGGATCTTTGGCGCGCAGCTGGTGGACGTCAAGGACAAGGAAGAGTGGGCCAAGGTCGATGCCCAGTTCGACGTCGATCGCGGCGCGTGGACTACGCTCCGATTCGGCGCGCGAACCAACAAGCACTCGCGCGACTCGTTGAACGCGATTGCGCAGGGACCGACATTCAGTGGCGGCACGACGGGCGGTGGTGGCGTCGATCCGGCGAACTATCCGACGACCTTCACCAACTACCCGTCGGATTTCAACACCTTCGGGGGTTCGTTCCCGGTCGACGTCTGGTACTGGACGCCCGCGCAGCTGGCTGCGTACAACGGTCCGGGCAATACCCAACGGGACCCGCTGGCACGCGCCTACTACCAGTTCTGGTTCGAGGTCGAGGAGAAAAATACGGCGGGGTACGTGCAGGCGGATTTCAGGGGTTCCAACTGGAGCGCCAACATCGGCTTGCGTTACGTTGAGACCAAGGAGGATATCGTCACGTACACGCAGAATGACGGAACGGATCCGAACGCGATCACGACCTCCCTGTTCGGTCCATTCGTCGGCATTCCCGTCAATCACAAGTACACCGACCTGCTGCCGAGCGCGAACCTGAAGTGGGATTTGTCCGATGACCTGGTCGCGCGTTTCGCGGTATCGAAGACCATGACGCGCCCGGACTACTCGGCCCTGGCCGGGTTCACGGACCTGTCGCCCCCGGCGACTCCCGGCGGAACCGGGACCGGCGCGGGCGGCAATCCGGACCTGAAGCCCATCCGCTCGACGAATTTCGACGCCGGGCTCGAATGGTATTTCGCCAAGAACTCGCTGTTGGCGGCGGGCCTGTTCTACATGGACCTCGACAACTACGTCGGCTTCGGAAGCCAGACCAACACGTACTTCACCTTCAGCAGCCAGTTCCCACAGGGCCAGGACGTGCCTTACCTGCTGACGGTACCGGTCAATGCGAAGGGACGCGTCCAGGGCGTCGAGCTGACCTACCAGCAGGCGATCACCGACAACGTCGGCGTTGCCGCCAACTACACGTACGCGGATGGCAAGCAGACGTCGCTGGTGACGAATGGCGACGACCGGCTGGTCGGCACATCGAAGGACACGTACAACCTGAGCGCTTACTACGAGAACGAGCGCTTCAACGCGCGGGCAACCTATACGTACCGGTCGGCGTTCTTCAGCGGTCTTGATCGCAATACAGCGTTCTCGCAGGATGCGATCGCATCGCTCGCCGCTTCGTTCGGCTATACGATCAATGACAATATTTCGGTGACCCTGGACGGGCAGAACCTCACCAATGAGACGCTCAAGTACTACGCGAGCAACAAGGACCAGCCGCGCGCCTTCTACAAGAATGGCGCTCAGTACTACCTGAACGTGCGCGTCAAGTTCTGATCCGGCGTGGATCGGTAAGCAACCAGGGCGGAGGAGGCAACTCCTCCGCCCTTGTTTTATGGTACACGCTGTGACGATGGCTCCCTTGAACCTGCTGCGCTGGCTCTGCGTACTGTCGGGCACGAGCCTGTTCCTCGCGGGATGCCTTTCGCAGCCGCAGGCGTTGGCACCCTACTTCGCGCCGCCGGCCGTCATTCCGGCGCCCGAAAATGTCGAGCCCCTGGGCGGCGCATTCAGCGTGACGGTGGAAACGAGGATATCGATCGGCGACAGCGCGGATGGCGAGCGCGTCGCGCGCTACTTTGCGGACCTTGTCCGGCGAACGCGCGGAATGGCACTGCCGGTTGCGGTGCAGACGGTTTCGGGCAAGTCGCAGGGTGGAATCACGTTTCTGATCGACGCAGACCGCGCGGGCTCGGCGGAGGCCTATACGCTCTCGATCCTGCCGGGGGCCGTCACCGTGTCCGCACGCGACCACCGGGGCCTCTTTTATGGGGCTGTCACGCTTTGGCAATTGATCGCGACCGCCTCCGGCGATGCGACGCATGTGTCGCTTCCGGCGATGCGGATTGTTGACGCACCCCGCTTTCGCTGGCGCGGCGTGATGCT
Organism: uncultured Gammaproteobacteria bacterium; assembly: GCA_963747145.1. Taxonomy (GTDB): domain Bacteria; phylum Pseudomonadota; class Gammaproteobacteria; order Steroidobacterales; family Steroidobacteraceae; genus SCUD01. The sequence goes on from CAVVDZ010000001.1 coordinate 280,135, forward strand.
CGACTCCGCGCGGCACTACCAGTCGCCGGAATTCATCGAGCAGTTCATAGACTGGATGGCGCTGCACAAGCTCAATGTCCTGCACTGGCACCTGACCGACGATCAGGGCTGGCGCCTCGAGATCCGCAAGTACCCGCGACTGACGCAGGTCGGCGCATGGCGGGTGCCGGCCGGCGCCGGACCGGCAGCGGACATCGACCCGGCCACCGGCAAGCCGCGACGCTACGGTGGCTACTATTCGCAGGAGACCGTGCGTCGCATCGTGAGTTACGCGTCCGAGCGCAATGTGACGATCGTCCCCGAGATCGAAATGCCGGGGCATGCGACAGCCGCACTGGTCGCGTATCCCCAACTGAGTGTCGACGGTCGCGCGCCGTCCGCCGTGCCGGCGGACTGGGGCATCTATCCGAACCTGTACAACGTTGAAGATTCGACCTTCGCGTTCATGGAAGACGTGCTCGGCGAGGTCCTCGAGCTGTTTCCGGGCGAATACATACACGTGGGCGGCGACGAGGCCGTCAAGGAGCAGTGGCAGTCATCGCCGCGGGTACAACAGCTGATGCGCGAGCGCGGCGTCGCCGACCCGCACGCTTTGCAGAGCTATTTCATCCAGCGCGTGGGCCGGTTTCTTTCGGCGCACGGCCGGCGGCTGGTCGGCTGGGACGAAATCCTCGAAGGCGGACTCGCGCCGGAGGCCACCGTCATGTCCTGGCGCGGCATCGACGGGGCGCTCGCGGCTGCGGCGGCCGGGCACGATGCAGTGCTGAGCCCCTGGCCCACGCTCTATCTCGACAATCGCCAGGGCGCGGGCGCTTCCGAGCCTCCCGGCCGCGGCCGCGTGATCAGCCTCGAGGACGTGTATCGCTTCGATCCGATGCCGGGCACGATCGCCCCCGAGCGGCGCCACCACATCCTGGGCGTGCAGGCGAACCTGTGGACCGAGCACATGCGCACCGAGGAGCGCGTGCAGTGGATGGCGGTACCGCGCGCCGCTGCAATCGCGGAAGTCGGCTGGTCGCAGCCCGGACGGATGGATTTCTCCGGCTTTCGCAGCCGGCTCGAATCCGCGTTCGGCTGGTACCGGGCGCTCGGGTTCGGGTACGCCGATACGGCGTACCGTGCACCGCCGGCAGCACAGCCGCTGGTGCGCCGAAGCCAGGAATTGAAGACCTGCAGCGACAAGCTCGTGCTGAATCTCGAGGATGACGCGCCCGTTGCCGGCGAACGCGCGGTTTTCCTGGTCGACATCATGCAGCCGTGCTGGATTTTCGAGGGCGCGGAGCTGACTCGCATCAGGTCGATTGTCGCAACGGTTGGGCAGTTCCCGTTCAACTTCCAGATCGGCAAGGATCGCGATGCGATCCACCTGCACGCGCCACGCGGCCCGGACGGCGAACTTGAGATTCGCGTCGACGGTTGCGAAGGCGAGCCGATCGCGGTCTTACCGCTGGGCCCGGCCATCGGCAACAACAACGTCACGCGATTGCCCGCCGCCGCGATCGCGCCACGCGCCGGGCGTCACGACCTCTGTCTTTCGTTCACGGGTCGCGACATCGATCCGATGTGGGCGATCGACTCGATTGAGCTGGTCGAGTGATGCCGCAGATGTCGAAGTTGCTGCTGATCGCTCCCCTGCCCGGCTGGACCCTGCCGCTGGCCGAGGTGCCCGATCCGGTTTTTGCGGGCGCAATGCTCGGAGACGGCCTGGCAATCGATCCTACCGGCGGTGCGCTGTGCGCGCCGTGCGACGGCCTACTGCTCTCAGTCGCGCCGACGAAGCATGCGCTGACGCTGCGCGCCGACAACGGCGCCGAGTTGCTGCTCCACGTCGGCATCGACACAGTTGGCCTGAACGGCCAGGGATTCGAGGTCCACGTGGCGGCGGGCAACCGCGTTCGCGCCGGCGACCTGTTGCTGCGATTCGACCTGGACGCAGTCGCACGCGGCGCCCCGAGCCTCATCACGCCGCTGGTGGTCACGAATGGCGCCGGGTTCACGATCGTCCGCCGTCAACTCGGGCAGCTCGTCGGTCGGGGCGAGTTCCTGATGGAGTTGCATTCGATTTCCGCCGCAGCGACCGCGGAGCCGCGGTCGGACCTGGCCGGCGTCACGCGGCGACTCCGGGTCGCGCTCCTGCACGGGATTCACGCGCGTCCCGCGGCGCTGATCGCGCGCAAAGTCCGGGAATTTGACGCCGAGGTACTCGTACTGGCACACGGCCGGCGCGCCAGCGCCAGGAGCGCGGTTTCCCTGATGTCGCTTGGCGTGTCCAGGGACGACGAAATCGCGCTCGAGGCCATGGGCGCCGGCGCCAACGCGGCCCTCGATGCCCTTGAATTGCTCATCGGCCACGCCGGCCCGGGCACGGATGCCACGGCCGCTGCGCCCGGACGGGCCGCATTGAAAGCGGAAACCCCGGCCCGGCCACCGGCGGGCGCAAAACTACCGGGTGTTGTGGCTGCCCGTGGGGTGGCAATCGGCACGGCCGCGATGATCGCGCGGCGCGAGCGTGTGATCGTCGCGATCGGTGCCGGCGTCGCGCGCGAGACCGCGGAACTTGCCCGCGCTTGCGGAGCGGTGCGTGCGTCGCTCGCTGCGCAGTCGGAGGGTGCGACCGGGCCGCGTGCGGAAATCATCGCGGCGCATCTCGAGTTCCTCGATGACCCGGTCCTGGCGGCTGCGGCGGCCGCATTGATCGACCGCGGCAAGAGCGCTGGATTTGCCTGGCGGAACGCAATCCGCGCCAGCGCCGGCGCTTTGCGCGATCTCGGCGATGCGCTACTCGCGGAACGGGCCGACGACCTGCTCGACCTGGAGTTGCAGGTCCTGGCCGTGCTCGCGGGCGAAGCCCAGAGTTCAATACTGCAATTGCCGGAGCGCGCCATCGTACTGGCGGATGAACTACTGCCTTCGCAACTGGTTTCGCTCGATCCGAAGCGGCTCGCCGGGATCTGCACGGCCCGCGGCGGACCGACATCCCACGTCGCAATCCTCGCAGCGGCGATGGGCAAGCCGATGCTGGTCAGCGTGGGTGCGGGCGTACTCGGGATCGAAGCAGGCACGCCCTTGCTGCTCGATGCCGAACGCGGCGTGCTGCGCGTCGATCCGCCGCATGCCGAAATCGCCGCTGCCGAGCAGGAACTTCAAGAGCGCCGGGAGCGTGACGCCGTGGAGCACGAGGCTGCACGGACCGACTGCAGGACCGCCGACGGCGTGCGCATCGAAGTGTTTGCGAATATCGGGTCCACGGCCGAGGCGGCGGACGCGGTCGCGCTCGGGGCCGAAGGCTGCGGGCTGCTGCGCACGGAGTTCCTCTTCCTCGAACGCCAGACTGCGCCGGATGTGGCGTTCCAGGCCGCCCAGTACCAGCGGGTCGTCGACGCGTTCGGGGGCAGGCCGGTCGTGATCCGGACCCTCGACGTCGGCGACGATAAGCGCATCCCCTACCTCGCCCTGCCGCGCGAAGACAACCCTGCCCTGGGCTTGCGTGGCATTCGCGTCAGCCTCTGGCAGCCGGAGCTGTTGCGCATGCAACTCGCGGCCGTGCTCTCGGTCCAGCCGCTGGCCCAATGCCGATTGATGTTGCCGATGGTGCATGAGCCCGCGGAAATCCTTCGTGTGCGCGCGCTGCTCGATGAGCTGACGCGTGAACTCGGGATTGCCGATCGCCCTGCGCTCGGGGTGATGATCGAGACGCCGTCTGCGGCCGTGATCGCAGACCGGATCTGCGAGGTCGCGGATTTCGTATCGATCGGCACCAATGACCTGACGCAATACACGCTGGCGATGGATCGCACGCATCCGGAGCTCGCCGCGCAGCTCGATGGCTTGCATCCGGCGGTGCTGCGGCTCATCGCCACAACGGTAGCGGCCGCCGTTGCAAGGGGGCGTCCGGTCGCCGTCTGCGGCGGCCTCGCCTCCGACCCGGTTGCAGTGCCCGTATTGCTGGGCCTCGGCGTGCAGGAGCTGTCGGTCGTGCCGGGCGCTATCCCGCACACCAAGGCCCTGATACGCGCCTGCACGATGCCACGATGCCGCGAGCTGGCCGACCGCGCGCTGGCGCTTTCGTCCGCGGCAGCGGTGCGCGCGCTCGCGCGCGAGACCGCGGGCGGCCGGCAATGAAGAACTTCTTCTCCGGACTCCAGCAACTCGGCCGCGCGCTGATGCTGCCTATCGCGGTCCTGCCGATCGCGGGCCTGCTGTTCCGCCTCGGCCAGCCCGACCTGCTCGGCATTCCGATGCTTGCGACGGCGGGCGAAGCCGTGTTCGCAAACCTGGGCATCATCTTTGCGATCGGCGTGGCCGTCGGCCTCGCACGCGAGAACCACGGAGCAGCCGGGCTCGCGAGCGTCGTCGGGTACCTGGTGGCGACCAAGGGCGCGGAAGTGCTGATCGCCGTGCCGCCGGAGGCCCTGGCCGGGCTCGCGGGACAGGCCCGGGATCTCGCAGCCGCCGCATACAAGTCGCACGAGCTCGGGAAGCTGGGCGTTCCCGCCGGCATTGTTTCCGGACTCATCGCCGGGATGCTTTACAACCGTTACTCGGACATCCGGCTCCCGAGCTACCTGGCGTTCTTCGGCGGGCGTCGCTTCGTGCCGATCGCGAGCGGTTTTGCCGGCCTCCTGGTCGCGGTCGCATTCGGCTACGGATTCCCCGTGCTCGAGCGCGGCATGGACGCACTCAGCCGCAGCGTGCTCGGCTCCGGTGAGCTGGGACTGTTTGCCTATGGCGTGTTGAACCGCGCCTTGATCGTCACGGGGCTGCATCACATCATCAACAACATCGCCTGGTTCCTGCTCGGCGATTACGGCGGCGTCACCGGCGACCTCAAGCGATTCTTCGCCGGCGACCCGACGGCGGGCGCTTTCATGTCCGGATTTTTTCCGGTGATGATGTTCGGCCTGCCTGCGGCCTGCCTTGCGATGTACCACGAAGCGAAGCCCGAGCGCCGCCGGGCGGTCGGTGGACTGTTGGCGTCGATGGCGCTCACGTCATTCCTGACGGGTGTCACCGAGCCAATCGAATTCACGTTCATGTTCCTGGCGCCGTTGCTCTACGCGCTGCATGCAGTCCTGACCGGGCTCGCAATGGTGCTCATGGATCTGCTGCAGGTGCGGCTTGGCTTCAGCTTCTCCGCCGGTCTGTTCGACTACGTGATCAATTTCGGGCAGGCCACGCGGCCGTGGCTGTTGCTGCCGGTGGGGCTTGCCTACTTCGCCCTCTATTACGGAACGTTCCGGTTCGTCATCCGGCGGTTCGCGCTCCCGACGCCCGGCCGCGAGGCCGACGCGCCGGAAGCGGCCGCGGCTGTGCCGGAATCGGATCGGGCCCGTGCGATGGTCACCGCGCTCGGCGGTGCACGGAATCTCGTTTCCGTGGATGCCTGCACGACCCGCCTGCGCCTCGTCGTGTCGGACCAGGCGATGGTCAATGAAGCGGCATTGCAGTCGCTCGGCGCCCGCGGGCTCGTGCGCCCGTCGGCGAACTCGCTGCAAGTCGTGCTCGGTCCGATTGCGGATCAGGTAGCGGGCGAGATGCGCGACGCCCTGCGCAGCGCCGGGCCCGCGCCCGTGAGGCCTGTCGCTCCAATTCCGCAACCGCAGGCCACAGGCGGTTCGGTCGATGCCGAACTGCTGTCCCGGCTGCTGGTCGCACTCGGCGGCCGCGGCAATGTCGCCGCGTTCGACGCCAGATCGACGCGCATTCTCGTCACGCTGCGTGACGCGGGTGCGATCGATCTCCCCGAACTCGAATCGCTCGCACCGCGAGGCGTCGCGCGGCCCGCGCCGAACAGCCTGCACCTCATCGTCGGCCCGCATGCCGCGGCGACCTTGCAGGGCCTGCGCAGCCTGATCGGTCACGAAGCCTGAGCGCTCGCGCCCGACTGACCCCTACCAGAGTGCCTTCAAGCGCGCGGCGACATCGACGCGCAAGTTGGCCGGGGCGGACTGCGGCGCGACCGGGAGTTCCGGCTCCGATGGCCAACCGATGCAATCGAGGGTGTCCTGCACCGCGGCATCGAGGAACCGGCTGCGCGCGCCGTAGACATGACGGTCGCCGCTGCTTCGGCTGCTGCGTCACGTAATAGCGCAGCGGCTCGACCAGGTGCAGCTCGTCCCGGGCGCGGGTCATCGCGACGTACAGCAGCCGCCGCTCCTCATCGAGGCCATGCGCGGTTGAAGTTGCAAACTCCGACGGGAAATTTCCGTCGGTGACATTCAGCACGTAGACCGCGTCCCATTCCTGGCCTTTCGCCGAATGCACGGTGGAGAGCACCAGGTAATCCTCGTCCAGCATCGGCGGTCCGGCAAGTTCGCCGCTCGCGCTCGGTGGGTCGAGAGTCAGTTCCGTCAGGAACCGCTCGCGGCTCGGATATTGCGGCGACAGCTGCTCGAGCATCTCGAGATCGGCGGCGCGCACGCCCGCCGATTCGTACAGGCGCGGAAGCTCGGGTTCGTACCAGCTGCGCACAGACCCGATCTGTCCTGCCCAGGCACGGGCTGGTCCTGCGAGCCCGGCCATCATCGAGGCAAATGCCGGCCAGGTTTCCGCCGCGGCGGCTGGCGCATCGAAATCCATCAGGTCGGACAGACGGAAATCCGCAGCGACGATCCGCTGCCAGGCGCGCGCGGCGTTTGCCGGCCCCATGCCCGCCGGCAACTGCAGCACGCGAAACGCAGCGAGTCCGTTCCTGGGATTGTCGGCCCAGCGCAGCACCGCGAGCAGGTCCTTGACGTGCGCGGCTTCCAGGAATCGCAGTCCCCCGTACTTGACGTAGGGAATGTTGGCGCGCATCAGCTCGATCTCGAGCCAGTCGCTGTGATCGGAACTGCGGAACAACACGGCCTGGCGTCGCAGCAGCGTCCCCGCTTCGCGTCGCTGCAGCACGCCCTGCACGACGTAGTCGGCCTGCTGGCGATCGTCCTGCACCGTGACGAGCTTCGGTCGCGCCCCGCTGCCGCGCGCCGCGACCAGGGTCTTGCGGTATTGCCGTCCGGCGCCCGCGATGACCGCGTTCGCCGCATCCAGCAGCGGCTGACAAGAGCGGTAATTCTGCTCGAGCGCGATCACGGCAGCCCGCGGCGAGCAGCGATCCGGGAATTCGAGGATGTTGTCGACCGAGGCGGAGCGGAACGAATAAATCGCCTGGGCGTCGTCGCCGACCACGGTGATGCCGGCGCCGCCCGGCTTCAGGGCCAGCACGATGTCGGCCTGCAGCCGGTTGACGTCCTGGTATTCGTCCACGAGCACCTGATCGAAGCGGCCAGCAACTGCTGCCGCGAGTGCGGGTTCCTGCATCAGCGCATGCCAGTAGAGCAGCAGGTCGTCGTAGTCGAGCGCGGCGTTCGCCTGCTTGCGCTCGACGTAGGCGCGGAAGAGACCGCGCAGCTCGTCGGCCCAGTCTTCGCACCAGGGGTAGCCCTCGTGCAGCACGTCTTCGAGTTCGCGTCCGCCATTGACGCGGTGCGAATAGATCGCAAGGCAGGTGTCCTTCCTCGGGAAGCGCCGTTTCTGCGCCGACAGGCCGCGCTCGTGACGTAGCAGGTCGATGAGATCCGCCGCATCGCCGCGGTCCAGCACGCTGAAATCCGGCGCGATGCCGAGCGACAGCGCGTGTTCGCGCAGCAGCCGGTTCGCGATGGAGTGGAAGGTTCCCGACCAGGGCAGGCGCATGGCCGGCGCCCGCCCGGCCGGCAGCCCGCGGCGCAGCGCCTCGCCGACGATGCGCTCCGCCCGTCGCGTCATCTCGAGGGCGGCGCGGCGCGTGAATGTCAGCAGCAGGATGCGCAGCGGATCGACGCCCTCGATCACGAGCTGGGCGACGCGATGCGCCAGCGTGTTCGTCTTTCCGGTTCCCGCGCCCGCAATCACAAGGAGCGCCGGCGCCGAGAAGCGTCCGCCGTCGCCGCGCCCGCCGAAGCATGCCGCCTGGCGCTGCGCTTCATTCAATTGCTGCAGGTGCAGGGCCGGATTCACCGGGCCATCGTATCGGGAGACTGTATATACATCCAGTCCCCGGCAGTCGGCGACCGGCGGCACCGGGTCTGATTATGTGAAGCGGCTCTCGGTTTGGGCGTTCTCCGTCCTATAGCGTTTTGCTTGGGAAACCTTACCTGCAGGAACCTGGGCGTCATGGTCGACGACAAGTTCAAGAGAATCTCGGCCGACATGCGCGAAATGACGCATTACGCGGAAGAGCAGCGCCTCGGCCGCGGCAAGATCGAGTTCGACGACCTCGGCAATGCCATCTGGGTGCCGACCGCGGCGACCGTGAGCAGCGACGTGATGTTGCGCCTGCTGCACGACCCCACGCTCGCAATCAGCGAGGACTATTCGCAGAACTCGTCGCCCGTTGTGAAGAAGAACCCGTCGGGACTGAAGAAAGGCTACGACCCCTACGACAGCGGACTGCTGGCCAAGAAGCAATTCAAGAAGAAGAAGGATCTGCGAAAGCTCTCGACCTGGATCCAGAGCCGCAAGCCGCAAGAGGATTGACCGGCCCCGGCCGGGCGCGCAGGCTCGCCCGCATGAGCGGGCTTGTACTGGTCATCGGGACAAAGAACTACAGTTCGTGGTCACTTCGGCCGTGGCTCCTGTTGAAGCACCTCGGCCTCGAATTCACGGAAAGGCAGTATCACTTCGGTACGCCGGAATTCGAAAGTGAAATTCCCAAGATTTCGCCGACGCGCCGTGTGCCGGTGCTGCTGCATGACGACCTTCACGTCTGGGAATCGCTTGCGATTGCGGAATACGCCTCGGAGCTGGCCGGTGGGCGCGGCTGGCCCGGAGATTCCGGATTGCGCGCCCGGGCCCGCTCGCTTGCGAACGAGATCCACGCCGGATTCGGTGCCTTGCGCGAGCAGTGCCCGATGAATGCGCGTGCCACGGGGCGGCGAATTCCGATGACGGCGCCGCTCGAGCAGGACCTGCGGCGCATCGACGCCATCTGGTCCGGTTGCCGCCGCGATCACGGCGAGCGCGGGCCATGGCTGTTCGGCGAATTCAGCATTGCGGATGCCATGTATGCGCCGGTCGTGCTTCGGGTCAGGACCTACGGGCTGCCGCTCAGTTCGCTTGCGATGCGATACCTCGAAACGATGCTCGATGACCAGTTTCTGCAGCAGTGGATTCGCGCCGGCGAGCAGGAATCGATCTTCATTCCGCATGAAGAATTCGGCGCCGGCGCCTGAGCCGGGGCTGCGATGAAGTGGGCCTCCGCCATCGGCCTCGGCCGGGACCTCGAAACGGCCGCCGCCGCGCGCGGTCGAACAACTGACCGAGGATGCGGCGATGCCCCGGCCGGATCTCGTCGTCGCTTTCGTTTCTGCCGCCTACGGCACGGCATTGGACGGGCTGCCGGGAGCGCTTGACCCCTGGCTCGGCGACGGACTGCTGTTTGGCTGCAATGCCGGTGGCCTGATCGGCGGCGGCAGCGAGGAGGAAATGGAACCGGGCATCGCGCTTCTCGCGGGGCGCCTCGGCGACGTCGGCCTGACGGCGCTGCACCTCGAACAGGCCACATTGCCACCGCTGAACGCCACGCGGGAAATCTGGTGGCGTCTGCTTGACCTCAGCCCGGAATCCGGCGCGAGCTTCCTGCTGCTGACCGATCCCGCGACCATCGATGCGGAAGCCTGCGCAAGGGGCATCGACCGGGCATTTCCGGGCGCGACCGTCGTCGGCGCCCTCGCGAGCGGCGCTACCGAGCCTGGAGCCGCGCGCCTGTACGCCAATCGTGAAGTGCATCGCTCGGGGGGAGTGCTGCTCGCACTGACCGGCAATGTCGTGATCGACCCGGTCCTCGCGCAGGGATGCCGCCCGATCGGCGAGCCGCTGTTCGTGACCGCGTGCGAAGGCAACCTGCTGCACGAACTCGATGGGCGCAGGCCGAGGGAATTGCTGGCCGCCCTGTACGCGGGCCTCGAAGAAGGCGATCGCGAGCGCTTCGGGGATTCGCTGTGCATCGGCCTCGCCCTGCCCGGCCCGCGCCAGACTGTCGGCACGGGCGAGTTCCTGATCCGCAATGTCCTCGGACTCGACCCGGACAGCGGCGCGCTGTGGATCGGCGCGCGGCTCGCCCGCAATGCGGTCGTGCAGTTTCACCTGCGCGACGGCGATGCGGCGTCGCGCGAGCTGACAATGCGGCTCGGCGCGGCGATCGAGGGTCGTGCGGCGCCAATGGCTGCGCTCCTCTTCGCCTGCGCGGCGCGTGGCCGCAACCTGTTCGGCGTGCCCGGACACGATTCGGCCGCGCTGCGGCGCATCGTGGACATCCCGGTCGCCGGCATGTTCTGCGCCGGCGAGATCGCGCCACTGCAAGGCGCGACATTCCTGCACGGCTTCTCCAGTGTGTTCGGCCTGATCCGCCCCCGCATCCCTGACATCCATCCTTGAATGCACCGCGCAGACCCGCGCTGTCAAAGCCCGAGCTCACGCGCGGATTTCTCGGCGTCTTTGCCTACAGCCGCCGTGCGCTCGAACTGGTCTGGACCACCAGCCGGCCGCTGACCGTTGCCTTCGCACTGCTGACGCTCGTCGCAGGCGCGCTTCCCGCTGCGGTTGCGTACGTCGGGGCGCTGATCGTTGACGCGGTCGTTGCGGCGATTCAGGCGGACGAGGTGGCGCGCGCCGCCTTCACCAGGCATGCACTCGCGTTCGTCGCCGCGGAGGCCCTGCTTGTCGCGACGATTGCCGGTGCCCAGCGCGGCATTTCCCTGTGCCAGTCGCTGTTACGCGCCCAGCTCAGCCAGCGCGTGAATGTCATGATCCTCGAAAAGGCGCTCACGCTTGAACTGGCGCATTTCGAAAACTCCGATTTCTACGACAAGCTGACGCGTGCACGCCGCGAAGCATCGAGTCGGCCTCTGTCCCTGGTCATGCGCACTTTCGGCCTGGGGCAGAACGCCGTATCGCTGGTGAGCTTCGGCACATTGCTGTTCAGCTTCTCGCCATGGGCGGTGCTGCTGCTGCTGCTCGCGGGATTGCCGTCATTCCTTGCAGAGGCGAAATTCTCAGGTCAAGCGTTCCGCCTGTTCCTGTGGCGCTCTCCCGAGACGCGCATGCAGCTGTACCTGGAAACCGTGCTTGCGCGCGAGGACCACGCGAAGGAGGTGAAGCTGTTCGGGCTGGGTCCGCTGTTCCTCGAGCGATACCGAAACATCTTCCGCAAGCTCTACAAGGAGGATCGCGATCTCACGATCCGTCGCGACACCTGGGGTTTTCTCCTCGGCCTCATCGCGACTGCAACACTGTACGGAGCCTACGCATGGATCGCCCTCTCCGCGATCGCGATACGCATCACGCTCGGCCAGATGACGATGTACCTGATGCTGTTCCGGCAGGGGCAGTCGGCCGTATCTGCGATTCTGTCGGCGGTCGGCGGCATGTACGAAGACAACCTCTATCTGTCCACGCTTTACGAATATCTCGAGACGCCGGTGGACGACCGCGCGGGCGCGGCCATCCGCGGTCCCAGGCCAGACGACGGTATCCGCTTCGAGAATGTCAGCTTCAGTTACCCGGGCGCCGAGAAGCCGACGCTTGTCGACGTGAATCTGCACATCAGGCCGGGCGAGTCGCTCGCCCTGGTCGGCGAAAATGGCTCCGGAAAGACGACCCTGATCAAGTTGCTGACGCGGCTGTACTCGCCGACCGCCGGGCACATCACCCTGGATGGCCAGGATCTGCGCGAATGGGCCGAAGCCGCGCTGCGCGATCGCATCGGCGTCATTTTCCAGGACTTCGCACGCTATCAACTCATTCTCGGCGAGAACATCGGCGCTGGCGACGTTCAGCACTTCGAGGATGAAGAGCGCTGGCGTGAAGCCGGTGAAAAAGGCCTGGCGGCGCCGATCGTCGACACGCTTCCGGAGGGCTACAGGACTCCGCTGGGCAAGTGGTTCAACGACGGTCGCGAATTGTCAGGCGGTCAATGGCAGAAGATCGCACTGTCACGCGCCTTCATGCGCTCGCGCGCGGACATTCTGGTGCTCGATGAACCGACTGCTGCCATGGACGCCGGTGCCGAGGCAACCATATTCGAGCACTTCCGCGCACTGACGAAAGGCCGCATCGCGATCCTGATCTCGCATCGCTTTTCCACGGTACGCATGGCCGACCAGATCGTCGTCCTGCAGGACGGCCGCATCATCGAGCGCGGCAGCCATGAAGATCTGATGCGCGTGAATGGTCATTACGCACACCTGTTCTCCCTGCAGGCGAAGGGTTACAGATAGCCGCCCCACCCGCCATGACCGACGACTCCGAGGCTAGTCCTGCCGCCACTCGGCCCGGTAAGCGCAGCCGAGCGCGATGATGCGCTCGAGCAGCGCCGCGTAGTCCATGCCCTCGTCGAGGGCGGCATCGGCGAAGTCTTCCTCCGCGGCGAGGTTCGGGTTGGCATTGGCCTCGAGCGCGAATGCCGTGCCGTCCGCGCGCAGCCTGAAATCCATGCGCGCATAGCCCGACATGTGCAGCGCACGGAACATCCGCCGCGCCTGCCGATCGAGCCTTTCCGCAAGTCCTTCCGGAAGGTCCGGCGCCTTGCAGCTCGTGATCCTGTGGCGTTCCTGGTAGGCCCGGTCCCACTTGGCCTTGCGCGTCGCGATGGCCGCACGGCCATCCTTGAGCTCGCCGAAGATGAATTCCCAGGGCGCGAGCGTCCGGAGCCGTTCGTTGCCGAACATCGCGACATACAGCTCCCGGCCCTCGATGAATTCCTCGACCAGGGCGTCCGATTTCGTGTGCTCGTGGATGAACTCGATGCGCTCGCGCAGCCGGGCCGGGTCCTCCACTAGCGAAGCCTGCGAGATGCCGAGCGATGCGTCCTCGGTCGCCGACTTGACGAATAGCGGATAGCGCAGCCGCGCCGGGATGCGGATCCTGCGTCCGCGCTGGAACAGTTGGAACTGCGGCGTCGGGATGCGGTGGTAACTCAATATCTGCTTGGTCAGCACCTTGTTCCGCGACAGCATCAGGCCGCGCGGATTGCAGCCGGTGTAGGGCTGGCGCAGCAGCTCGAGGTAGGCGACCACATGCTGGTCGTAGGTCACGATGCCGCCGAATTCCTCCAGCAGGTTGAAGCAGACCTCGGGCTTCCACTCTTGGATCGTCGCGCGCAATTCGCCGAGGCTGTCACCGATGCCGAGCGGCCGCACTTCGTGCCCGCACTGGCGGAGCCTCGTGACGACGTCGTACTCGGTGCGGAATTCGTCGGCCTGCTGCGCGGTGCATCCCTCGAGCGTCTCGGGCGGTACCAGCGTCTCGTGGACCAGCACGAGGATGCGCAGCTTCTTCACTTGCGACGGCCCGCCTCGAAGAGCGCATCGGCCAGGCCCTCGATTTCGTCGCCGCGCGCGACTGCCGCGCGCCAGGATTTCGGCAATGACTTCGCGCCGTAATGCGCGCCGGCGAGCTCACCGACGATGGCAGCCGTGATGTCTGCGTCGCCGCCGAGGCTTGCCGCGATCGCCAGGCATTCGCCCGGACTGCCGCCGCGCTCGAATGCCCACAATGCGGCTTCGAGGGCGCCGGCTGCCGCATGGGCGGCGTTGACGATGGCGCGCGGCTTGTTGCGCCGCCACGATCCGAGGGCGACGTCGTTCATTCGCGGCTTCAACACCACTGAGTCCCAGAATCCCGCGACCGGTGCGAAGTACGGCGCGAGCAGGGATTCTTTGGTGGCGCCTGCAAGCGCACCGGCGAGCAGTGCCGCGAAATAGCGTACCGCGTCGAGCGTCAGCGGCGCCTGGTGCGTGACGCGCGCACAACTGACCGCGAATTCGACCGCTACTTTCGGGGTAGCCACGGCAAACGCGACGGCCGGGCCGATCCTCGCCAGCGGCTCGGCGTCCGCGCGCGCGGGATCATGGGATCCGGAATAGGGATTGCCGGTCCATTGTGCCGTCGCGAGCGCCCGCGCCGTCGCCGGGCTGATCCCGACGCATTGGCCGGTGCTGGTCCAGCGCCCTTCCCTCTGCCAATGCTGGTAGCGCTGCAGCTGGTCGGGCGCATCCATGCGCTTCTGCTCGGCGAAACTCTCGGCGAGGCACAGCGCCATTGCCGCCTTGTCCGACCAGGCACCGGCCGGCAAATCGAGCGGGCCGCCGCCAGCGAGCGTGTCGCCCACCGCAATCGCGCCTGCCCGCTGGCCGCGCGCGGGCTGGCCGATGGCGTCGCCGATGGCGATGCCCAGCAGCAGGCCGCGGAAGCGATCGCGCGAATCGCCGCTCGCGGGCGCCGGCGTCAGTTGCGGCGCAGGCGAGCGGGCCATCGCCGGTGCGGGCGCCGGCACCGCAGGCTGCGGCGCAGTGGCTCCTCGCCGGCGCGACGATCGCCAGCGCCGCACGTAATCGCACTGCGCCTCGGTTTCCGGAACGCTGGGCCAGAACTCGGAGCGCGCGCTTTCACGCCAGAGCTCGTTCAGGCGCTCGATCGCGGTTTCACCGGTCTGCCCGCCGCTCGCGAGCCAGCAGCCGATGGCGAGATTGGTTCGGCCGATGCCGGCGCGGCAATGCAGGTACACGGAGCGGCCCTCGGCAAGCGCCGAGTCCAGCTCGTCGAGGATTTCTTCCATCTGTCCGGGCGATTCCGGCAGCCCGTGATCACGGATCGGCTTGCGGACATAAACCACTGCTTGCGGCGAATAGGGTCCGGGCAGCAGGTATTCGTAGGTGTCGCGTTCGCCCGGCTCGGTCAGGTCGATGAAGCAGTCAATACCCGCCGCCAGCAGGAGCTGCAGGCGCTCCTGCGTCGCATCGTCGCTGCCCCCCGTCGGATATTCGCCCGCAAGGAGCCGATCCGGGACGACCCAGTAGCTGTTGGGCAGCGGCGGCGGCCGTGACGCCACTTCAGGAGCCGGTCCCGGCGATCTTCCGCTCGAGCGCCGCGAAATCGAATGCGCCGGGATCTGCGAGGTGCGCGGTTTCGACATTGCAGAGCGCCGTGAAGATCGAATCCACGCGACCCGGATGGTCGCGCTCCCATTCGTCCAGCATGCGGCCGATGGCCACGCGCTGCAGGTTCGGCTGCGAGCCGCACAGCGTGCAGGGAATGATCGGGAAGCCGCGCGCGCGGGCGTAGCGCTCGATTTCGCGCTCCGGCACGTAGCACAGCGGCCGGATCAGCACATTGCTGCCATCATCGGACAGGAGCTTCGGCGCCATCGCCTTCAGCCGCCCGCCATGGAACAGGTTCAGGAACAGCGTCTCGACGATGTCGTCGCGATGATGGCCGAGCGCGATGCGCGTGTAGCCGTTCTCCCGCGCGAACCGGTAAAGGGCGCCGCGCCGGAGACGGCTGCAAAGGCCGCACTGCGTCTTCCCTTCGGGTATCACGCGGCGCACGACGCTGTAGGTGTCCTGTTCGATCACGTGGTAGGGAACGCCGAGGCCCTCCAGGTATTCGGGCAGCACGCGCGCCGGGAATCCCGGCTGTTTCTGATCGAGGTTGACGGCGGCGAGTTCGAAGCGAACCGGCGCCGCGCGCTGCAGCGACAGCAGCATGTCGAGCAGCGTGTAGGAATCCTTGCCGCCGGACAGGCAGACCATCACGCGGTCGCCCTCGCCGATCATGCCGAAGTCGGCGATCGCCTTGCCGACCAGTCCGCGCAGCCGCGCGGCAAGCCGCCGGAAATTGGCCGAGGTTTCCTTGGGTAGCGGGATCACGGCGCCATTCTAGAATTCCGAGACGTACTTGCGCTCGAGATAGCGCAGGAACGGCGCCGCCGACAGCGGCCGCCCCGTCGCGTGCTCGACGAGCTGCGGTACTCCCATCTTGGCGCCCAATGAATGCACGCGCTCGCGTAACCAGGCCATGAGCCCGCCGAACTGGCCGGCGGCGATCTCAGCCTCGATGCCCGGATGCTGTTCGCGGATCGCTTCCCAGAGCTGGCCTGCGATCACGGCACCGACGCCGTAGGACGGAAAGTGCCCGAAGGATCCGAGCGCCCAATGGATGTCCTGCAGGCAGCCCTCGATGTCGGATGCGGGCACGAGGCCGAGGCGGTCCGCCGACAGCGCGTTCCAGGCCTCGCGCAGGTCTTTGACGGCGAGCTCGCCGGAAAGCAGGCGGCGCTCGAGTTCGTATCGGAGGCCGATGTGCGTCTGGTAGGTCAGTTCGTCGGCGTCCTGACGATTCGGCCCGCGCGCGACATGATTCAGGTGGCGATAGAGGTTTTCCTCCGTCCATTCCGGTCCCGCCGCGCCGTAATGCTTCTCGAGGATCGGCCTCAGCCAGGACACGAATGAGCGGTTGCGGCCGATGATCATCTCGAGCAGCAGTGACTGGCTTTCCTCCAGCGCCATGCCGCGATCCTGGCCGACCGGCTGGTCGACCCATTCTGCCGGCAGCCCGAGATCGTAGAGCGCCTGGCCGGTTTCATGCATCGCGCCGAGCAGGCCCTGGAACGGATCCTTGAGGTTGAACTGGGTCGTGACCCGGATGTCGCCGGGCACGCCCTCGGTGAACGGGTGATCGCTCTCGTCGAAGCGGCCGCGGTCGAATGGAAAACCGAGGGCCTTCATCACGTCGGTGCACAGGCCGCGCTGGCGGCTCGCGGAGAAGCGGCCCTCGATCCGCAGCACCGGATGCCCGGCCTGGACTTCCATCGCCTCGGTCACCAGCGTCGGCAGCCGCTGCGACAGCGGCGAGAAGATCGCGTCGATGTCGCGCGACAGCAGTCCCGGCGTGAATTCGTCGGCGAGCGCGTCCCAGGGATCGAGCCCGAATCGCTGCGCCAGCAATTCCGCCTTGTTGCGCGTCAGCTTGACGACTTCGTCGAGATGCGGTGCCAGCACGCCGAAGTCGTTCTGCTCGCGCGCCTCGCGCCAGCGCGCCTCGGCGAGCGCAACGCAACGCGCGATGCGGGCGACCAGCGTCGGCGGCGTCGCGATCGCATGGTCGTGCAGCCGGCGCATCTCCCGCAGGTTGGCGCTCTGCCAGTCGGCCAGCGCGCGAGCGTTCGCGTCAGCGCGATCCAGCAGCCGCGAAATGCGCGGCGAGACCAGGAGCGTATGGCATTCGATCTCGAGGGCCGCGAGCTGGTCGCCGCGGACATCGGCGCTGGCGCGCGGCATCGTGACAGCCGCGTCCCAGCGCAGGAGCGCCAGCACGCCGCGAAACGCGTGCAGGCGGCGGAACTCCTGTTCGAGCTGCTGGTAGGGCGTCGCCGTCGCCATTCAGGACTCCTCCGCCCACGGGCCAGCGCCGGAAAATGCCGGCCTGACCCCCGGCCGGTGCCGGGATCGGGCATCCTCGATCGGAAGGCCGTCGGCTGGACTGGGCTGCCCCGGACTCTCGAGATGCGCCCGCAGGAACTGCGGGGCGGTTTCTTCAGCGCGGAATTCTACCAGCCGGGGTGACCGGCCGCCTGATTACAAGACACTATTTATTTATTTTTCAGCGACTTGCACAGGACCGTCGTGGCTTGACACCGGCGGTCCCACGCCGGCCCGCAGCCGATCGATCAGCTTCGAAAGGTAATGCGGTGAACGATGTTCGCCAGCCACCAGCGCGTAGACCGCCGGCACGGCGAAGAGCGTCAGGAATACGGCGATCGTCGTCCCGAAGAACACGACCACGCCGATCGGCTTGCGCTGTTCGGATCCCGCCCCGGTCGCGAACAGGAAGGGCAGCGACCCGAACGCCGTGCAGAGGCTCGTCATCAGCACCGGGCGCAGCCGGATCGATGCGGCCCGGACGACGGCCTCGACACGCGCGAGTCCCTGGTCGCGCAGCTGGTTGGCGAATTCGACGATCAGTACGCCGTTCTTGGCGGCAATCCCGACCAGCATGATCATCGCGATCTGGCTGAAGATGTTGAGGGACATCGGGCTGCCCGCCAGGCGGAAGATCTGCGAGACCCGCGATGGCGCCGATCAGCGCCAGCGGCACGGTCGTCATGATGACGGCCGGCTGCTTGAAGCTTTCGAAGAGCGCGGCGAGCACCAGGAATACGATCGCGATCGCAAACAGGAAGCTGGTGCCGAACTGGCCCTGTGTGCGCAGGAACTCCCGCGACTCGCCATCGAATGACAGGCGCGCCGCCGGCGGCAGCTCCGCGCGCACCAGTTCCTGGAAATACGGCACCGCTTCACCCAGCGTGTACCCCGGCGCGAGTCCGGCATTGATCGTGATGGAGCGCATCCGGTCGAAGCGATTGAGCTGCATGGCGCCGGAGGTCTCGGTGAGCCTCACGAGATTTGCGAGCGGCACCAGTTCGCCGCTGCGGTCGGAACGGACGTAGAGATTCTGGAGGTCGGAGGGCACGGCACGGTCCTGCGACTCGCCCTGCAGGATCACGCGATACTCGCGGCCGCGATCCACGTAGGTCGTGACTACGCGCGAGCCGAGCACAGTCTCGAGCGTGCGGCCGACCGACTCCAGCGACACGCCGAGCTCCGCGGCGCGGTCGCGGTCCACCGCCACGTCGATCTGCGGCTTGCGTTCGCGGAAATTCGTTTCGAGGCCAACGAGCCCCGGGTTCGCGCGCGCGAGATCGAGGATATGGTCGCTCCAGCCGGCCAGGGTCTGGTAGTCGGGGCCTCCGATGACGACCTGCAGCGGCCTGCCGAAACCGCGCGTGCCCAGTCCCTGCACTGGATAGACGCGCGAGCGCGCGCCGGGCAGCGCCTCGAACTGGGTCGAAAGCGAGTTTGCAACTTCGGCGGCGCTGCGTTCCCGTTCGCCCCAGTCCGTGAGCAGCACGAAACCGCGGACCTCGTTGACCTCCGAAGTGCCGGATCCGCCGCCCGAGCCGATGCGCATGATGAAGCGGCGGATGTCGCCGTAGCGCTCCTTCTCCCTGAACAGGATCTGCTCCGCCCTCAGAAGCTGCCGTTCCGTGTACTCGAGCGTCGAGCCCTCGGGAGCGTCGAGCTCCACCCGCACAAAGCCGAGGTCGCCGGGTGGCGCGAATTCGCGCGGCAGCGCATTGAGGGCGAGGACTGCAACTCCCACCAGTGCCAGCGTGCCGCCGATGATCAGCCAGGGCCGGCCGAGAAGGATGCGCAGACGGCGCTGATAGGCCTGCGACAGCGCCTGAAAGAAGCCGTCCACCCGCGATGCGAAGCCGCTGCGCACGTGGCCCTCCCGGAACAGGCGCGTCGCCATCACCGGCGTCAGCGTCAGCGCCACCAGCGCGGAGAACAGCACGGCAGCCGCCAGCGTGAAGCCAAACTCGCGGAACAGCCGGCCGATGGCGCCCGGCAGGAAAGAAATCGGTACGAACACCGAGATCAGCACGAGCGTCGTCGCGATCACGGCAAAGCCGATCTCCCTGCTTCCATCAATCGCCGCGAGCAGCGACGGCTGCCCCTCTTCGACACGGCGGAAGATGTTCTCGAGCACGACGATCGCGTCGTCCACGACGAGGCCGATTGCCAGGACAAGGCCGAGCAGCGTCAGCACGTTGATCGAATAGCCCAGGGCATCCATGACAATGAATGTCGCGATGATCGAGATCGGGATGGTCACGGCCGGCACCAGCGTCGCGCGCAGGTTCCCGAGGAACAGGAAGATGACGAGCAGGACCACGGTCATCGAGATGCCGAGCGCGATCACGACCTCGCGCAGCGATGCATTGATGGAGTCTGCGCGGTCGATGTTGATTGACAGCGACATGCCGGGCGGCAGTCCCGGCCGGATGCGATCGAGCGTCTTGTAGATATCCTTCGCCACCTCGAGCGTATTCGCCTTTGAATTCTGCTCGATGCCGAGGCTGATGCCGGGCAGGCCGGTCGAACGGGAGACACTGCGCTCGTTCTCCGCGCCGAGCTCGACCCGCGCGACGTCGCCGAGCCGGACCAGCGAACCGTCCGCGCCGCGCCCGATCGACAACTTGCGGAAATCCTCGACCCTCGAAAGCCCGGTGTCGGTGCGCAGCGAAAACTCGCGCTCGCTGGATTCGAGGCGCCCGGCCGGCAACTCGACATTCTCGCGCCGCAGCGCGCCCTCGATGTCGGCAACCGTCAGCGCCCTTGCGGCGAGCGCCTGGCGGTCGATCCAGATGCGCACGGCCTGGCGGCGTTCTCCATTGATGTTGACGCGTGCGACGCCCGGCGTCGCGGACAACTGGTCGAGCAGCACGCGCTCGGCGTAATCGGTCAGTTCCAGTCCCGACATGCGATCGCTGGACAGGTTGAGGTAGACGACCGCTTCGCCAATGGCTTCGGATTTCTGGATTTCCGGTGGATCGGCTTCCTCGGGCAGGTCATCGATGACGCGGCCGACGCGGTCGCGAACGTCATTGGCAGCCGCATCCACGTCGCGATCCGGGCTGAATTCGACGCTGATCGTCGAATGACCGTCGCGCGAATTTGAGCGAATCGTTTCGATACCCTCGAGGCCGGCGATGCGGTCCTCGATGACCTGCGTGATCTTGTTCTCGATGATCGCGGCGCCTGCACCCAGGTAATTGGTCGTAATCGACACGAACACCGGGTCCACCTCGGGGATATTCGCGGACGGCCAGGCGGGTCAGCGACACAAGGCCAAGGATCACCAGCAGCAGGCTGATGACGGTCGCAAATACCGGCCGCCTGATCGAGAATTCCGAGAGCTTCATCGGGCAGGTCCGCTATTGCGCAGCCGCGGCGCGATCCAGTTCGTGCACGGTGCTGCCGTCCTGGATCATCTGCGTGCCCTCGATGACGACACGTTCACCCGCTGCCAGACCGCCCGTGATCTCGACTTCACCGGGACTGCGCCGCCCGATCGCAATCTCGCGACGCAGCACTTTTCCGTCCGCGACGACGAACGCGTAAACATGGCCCCGCTCGGGCACGACGGCCTCTTCGGGCACTACGAGGCCCGGCATCGGATCGCGGCTGACCTCGACGGTCAGGAACATGCCCGGCCGCAGGAATCCTTTCGGGTTCGGCAGGCGCGCACGCACCTTGATCGAACGCGCAACGGGGTCGACGCGCGAGTCCACGGATTCGACGGCGCCGTCGAACGATTCGTCAGGATAGGCAACGCTCCTGGCGGCAACGGTGAGTCCCGGTTTCAGGATTGCGAGGAACGTCTCCGGCACGTCGAAGTCGATTTTCATCGTGCGCGTGTCGTCGAGCGTCGTGATGATCGCGCCCGGGCTGACCAGGGCGCCGACACTGACCCGGCGCAGTCCGACTCGTCCATCGAAAGGCGCGCGGATCACCGTATCGGCCACTCGCGCCGCCGCTGAAGCAACCCGCGCAGAGTTGCCCTTCAACGTCGCCTCGATCTGCTCGAGCTGTGATTGCGACACGGCTTGCTGCGTGAACAGGCCACGCCCGCGTTCGTAAGCGCTCCTGCTTTCAGCCAGCGCGGCCTCGGCCGCAGCGAGGTCGGCCCGATCCTGCGCCCCGTCCAGTTCGACCAGCACCGCGCCGCGATGCACCCATTGGCCCTCATCGAAGCGCACGTCGATGACCTTGTTGCCGGCCTTTGACGTGATGTCGACCGCTTCATTTGCATGGGCGGTCCCGAGCGCCTCGATCCTCACCGCAATCGGTTTCTCGACGACCGCCGCGGTGACGACCGCGACGGACTCGGGCGCCGCACCGCCGCCCCCAGGCGCGGCCGGGGCATCCGGGCGGCGGCTCATGTAGGCGTAGGTGGCGCCGGCAATGACGAGCGCCGCGATCGCGATTACCACTGGTCGTCGGGATGGATTCAGCATCTGGAAGCCCGCTAGAAATAGAGCCGCATGATCATCTCGGCGACGCAGGCGGGCTTGCTGCTGCCCTCGACCTCGGCCGTGTACTGCTCGGTCACCTGCAAGCCGCCGCTCACCTCTTCGACCGCCTCGAGGGTCACTCGTGCGCGCATCCTGGCGCCGACCCGCACGGCGCTCGGGAAACGCAGCTTGTTGATGCCGTAGTTGATGACATTGCGCACGCCGGGAAGCGTCGAGCGATCGCCCAGCATCAGCCCGCGCAGCGTCGTGTAGAGCGCAAGCGTGAGGTATCCATGGGCGATCGGTCCTCCATAGGGCGAGTCCTTCGCCGCGCGGACCGGGTCGCAGTGGATCCACTGGTGGTCGTCGATGGCGTCCGCAAAGGCATTCACGCGCTCCTGCGTGATGTCGAGCCAGTCGCTGACGTGCACTTCCCTGCCGACCGAGGTCTGCAGCTGCGCCAGGACCTGTTCACGCGGCGTGCTCATGGATTCGATGCTACCCGATGCCCCGCGCGCCCGCGCATCAGCGCTTTTCCAGCCATCCCGCGATGGTCCGCGGCAGGAGTTCCTGGGCCTTCGCGCTGACATAGATGCCGATGTGGCCGCCATCGAACTCGAAGCCCGTGTAGTCGCGGCTGCCGACCAGGCCGCCAAGCGGCAGCGACGCCGAGGGAGGAACGAGGTGATCCTGCGCCGCATGGATGTTTAGCACCGGGCAGTCGACGTGGCGCAGGTCCACGCGGCGGCCGCCGATTGAGAGCCCCCCGAGCACCAGGCGATTTTCCTGGAAGAACCAGCGCACGAACTGCGCAAACGCAGCGCCGGCCTGGTCAGGGCTGTCGAAGATCCAGTTTTCCATGCGCAGGAAATTGGCGAGTGCCTCGGGGTCATCGGCGATGTCGGCAATGCCGGCGTACTTCTGGGTGGTCAGTCTGAGCGGCATCAATGACAGGAATGTGGCATTCAGCAGTTCGCCCGGGATGTTGCCGAGCACTTCGACCATGCGGTCGACATCGACGCCGCGGATCCATTTCGACAGCAGGTTTTCCGGCGTGTGGAAATCCACCGGCGTCACCATCGTGACGAGATTGCGCACCGCGTCCGGATGCAGGGCCGCGTGGCACAACGCAAGGGTGCCGCCCTGGCAGACGCCCAGCAGGTTGACCGCGGGAACGCCCTGCGTGCGGCGGATGTGCTCGATGCATCCGCCCAGGTAACGATTGACGTAGTCGTCGAGTTCGAGGAAGCGATCGGCGGCCTCGGGATAGCCCCAGTCGATCAGGTAGACATCGAGGCCGCGGGCCAGCAGGCCGCGGATCAGCGAGCGATCCGGCTGCAGGTCCATCATGTAAGGCCGGTTCACCAGCGCGTAGCAGATCAGGAGCGGTGGAAGTCCAGCGCTTCGCGCCTGCGGGCGATAGCGATACAGGACGACGCGGTCCTCGTGATGCACGGCGTCCCGGGGCGAGCAGCCCGCCTGGGGCGCATCGAGCGCGGCGAGCGCGCGGGCGCCCGCTGCGAAGCGGCTCGAAAAATCGGCGACTTCGGCGGCAGCCTGCGCCGGGTCGATGGCGAGGCGCGTCATTTGCCCTCTGCCTCGCGTATCGAGCGGCCGAGTTCATGCAGTCGCCGGTGGATCGCGTCGATTTCCGCGCGGGTCGGCAGGTTGAAGGCGCGCGCCCATTCTTCGATCGCGCGGCGCTGCTCGAAGCGCATTTCGACCATCGCCATCAGGAGCTCGGCCTGTGCGGCGGCGTAGTCGTCGCCATGGGCAATCGCCGCGTAGGCTCGCTCGCCGCAATCGACCCACAGCGCATGCAATTCGCGCAGCGTCGTAATCGGAGGCCCGGTCGCATCCGGGCCGGAAAGCGCAGTGGTGAGCCGCAGGATCGCGTCCGCGGCAACCGCGGCCTGCAGTTCGCCCAGGCGTGCGGTCGCGCGCTGCCAGCGCAGGGTCGTCTCCATCAGTCGTTCGCTGGCCTTCTGCTGACCCTGAAGCGCAGTGAAAGCGGGCATGTACAGGCGTGCGAATCGCTCCTTCAGCGAATCGCGGAGCTGATCAAGACCTTCCACCGGCGCAGACGCCGCCGCGCCCGCGATTCCGGCAGCGCGCAAGCCGACGAACTTCCAGAGCTCCTGCGTGATGCCGAGATAATCGTCGCCGGATTGACTGATCCGGCGAATCGCCTCGGTTCCACCAGCGGCTGCCTGCCGCAGGAATGCTTCCTGAGCCTCAGTCCAGGGGTCCGGCATGCGGTCCCCTGCTCACCGAGTCCAGGGTGCGGTGCAATATTCTGGTCTCATGGGGCGTCGCCTGAAGTGTAAGGTGAATTCACATAACATCTTGTTTTTACTTGTAAATATCAATATGCGGCTCATCGGTCAGAGTGATTTATCCATTCTTGTTGCACTGCAACACGAATTGACTTACCATACGTCCCATCTCGTTACTGCCCCGATCTCCAAGGATGCCAGAAATGAACAGCCCGACCTTCGATTTCAGCGCGTTTGTCGATGCCAGCAAGAAGGCTTTCGCACCCGCCGCCAAGTTCAATGAGCTGACCCTGCAGGGTTTCGAGCGCGTTGCGCGCCAGCAGTTTGCGTTTGCCGGTGAAGTGCTCGAGTTCTCGCTGCAGCAGCTGCAGCTCGCGACGACCGCCAAGGATTTCAATGACCTGACGGCGCGCCAGGTTGAGTTGACCACGCAGTTCGCCGAGAAGGCAACGCAGCGTTCACAGGACCTGGTCAAGCTCACGACCGAGCACCAGGCCGAGATGACGAAGTGGTTCGACCAGACTGTCTCCGAGACTTCAAAGACGGCCAAGAAAGCCGCCTGATCGAATTCTGAAAATCCCCCTCGGGACGGCGCGCCCATCGGGCCGCCGTCCTTTTTTTTGCCCGTAAAACCGCATTATGGCGACTTGCCGCAGTGCGTTATCGCACTGCGGCATGATCCGGTACACTCCGGCCATGACCAAGGAACGCCTGATCAAGAAGTACGCCAACCGGCGGCTTTACGACGCCTCGATCAGCAAGCATGTGACCCTCGAGGACATCCGCGACCTGATCGTCAAGGGCGAGAAGATCCGGGTGGTCGAGGACAAGACCGGGGAGGACATCACCCGGCTGATCCTGCTCCAGGTCATCGCCGAGCAGGAACAGTTCGGCAAGCCGATCCTGACGACCCAGCTGCTGGAGTCGATCATTCGTTATTACGGGGGCCCAATGCAGGATTTCATGGCGGGTTACCTCGAGCAGAGCGTCGCGGCCTTCATGCGCCAGCAGGAAAGCGTCCAGCAACAGATTTCCCAGATGCTGAGCAACACGCCGCCGCCCATGAACGCGATGGCCGACCTGACGCGCCAGAACATGGAACTCTGGAATCGCATGCAGGAAGGCATGCTTGCGATGATGGTTTCGCCGCGCAAGGCACGTGCCGCCGGCGAAGCGGGCGGCCCGGATGCGAGCGGCACGGACGCGGCCGGCGAAGAAGCGGCAGCGGCGCCTTCGCCGCAGGGCAATCTCTGATATCGGATTCCCGGGTCTAGGCGCGCGCGCGCGCGCCAGCCGCGTATTCCCAGGCAAGCATCGCCCGCTTGCGTTCGACTCCCCAGCGATAACCACCGAGCCCGCCGTCGCGGCGCAGCACGCGATGGCAGGGTATGAGCCATGCCACCGGATTGGCGCCGACCGCCTGGCCGACGGCGCGGCTCGCCATCGGCTGGCCGATGGCGCGCGCAATTTCCGAATAGCTGGTCGGTCCGCGCGTGCCGAGTTCCAGCAGCGCCTGCCAGACCTTGAACTGGAAATTGGTGCCCGACAGCGACAATGCCACCTGCCCGCGCCGTTCGACGAATACCTGTTTCGCCAGGCCTGCGACCGCTTCGTCGTCGCGATCGAGCGTCGCACGCGGCCAGCGGACTTTCAGCTGCGCAAGCGCCGCCTGGTCAGATCCGTCGACGAACACGAGGTGCGCGAGGCCGCGCGCAGACAACGCGGCGTGCACGCGGCCAAATGGCGACGCCGCATAACCATGGCGCAGCCGGACGCCGAGCCCGCCATCCTTGTATTCGCCGGGAGTCACGGCATCGAAGCTGACAAACAGGTCGTGCAGGCGCCCGCCGCCGGAGAGTCCCGCGGCCCAGGCGGCCGCGAGCACCGAGCCGCGTTCATCCAGTTCCTGCTTCGCGACGGAGAGCGCGACGGTGCGCAGGTAGCGCGTCGGCGACAGGCCGGCCCAGCGGCGGAATTCGCGGGAGAAATGAAACACGCTGAGACCGGCGACGCGCGCCAGTTCGTCGAGTCGCGGCTGGCGCTCGTGATGGCGGTCGATGTGCGCAATGACGCGCTCCATGCGCCGGTAGGCCGAGGAATCACTTGAGTGTGTCTGTGTCATGGTGGCGCCAGATTGCAGTGCGGGGATCGCGCCGGCAACCCGGATTTTGCTGCGTGCTCAATCGGCTTTCTTGCCCTTCCTTTCCATGATGCTGCCGATCGGCAAAGTGCCCGTTTCATCGAATGGAACGGAATGCAGCAGTCCGAGCCGCGTCGAGAGCTTGCCCTTCAGGCGGTAGGGAATGGCCTCGCGGGACTTGCTGTCGCCGCCCAGGATCTTGATCAGCGCGCTCGCGGCATTGGCGGTGACATTCATGTCGAATTCGGCCTCGCCATTCGCCGGCACCGTGAATTCGCGCGCCGAAACGCCGTGCGCGAAGTGCTCGCCCGCGAGTTCCACGTCCACGTCCAGCCCCTTGACCGGGAGTGCGATCGCGTTCGGATTCTGGACGCGCAGCCGCACCTCGAGTTTCTGCTCGAACAGGTTGGCCTCTACGGCCTTGAGGCCGACGAAGGCGACATGCGGAGTCTCGAGCTTCGTGCCGAGGCCAACGCACCCGGCAAGTCCGAGGGTCAGCACGAAGGTGATCAGGCCTTTCATGAGTTGATCTTATCGGAGCCGCGCCAGACGGGTTGTCGGACCCCTGGGATCAGGTTTTTGGGGGTGGGGCTTGACTAGTACTAACTTAGTAGTATTATTTGATTCATCATGCTGATAGATAGGTAGCGCTCCGTGGAGCAAGAGACCAGTCTGGACACCGGTACCGAGGAGGCCTCCGAACAGGAGCGCCTCTCGCAGAAATTCCAGCGCGAGCTGAATGCCGGTCTCGTGGGCCTTGTCCTGCTGGCCGTCCTCGACCAGGCGGACGAGGACCTCTACGGCTACCAGATCGCCAAGCGCCTGCAGCATCTCGCGGACGGCAGCTCACCCGTGAAGCAGGGAGCGCTCTACCCCGTCCTGCGCCAGCTGTCCGCCAACGGCTTGTTGGCCAGCCGAATCGTGCCGTCATATTCTGGCCCGCCGCGCCGCTACTACCGGATCACGGAAAACGGGCGCCGGACGCTGGGTGAATGGCGCGACATCTGGCACGCCACACGCGATTTTGTCGATGGGTTTACTGAGTCCAAGGGAGCATCGTCATGAACGAACGGTCCGCGCCACGCTCGATCGAGCAGTATCTCGACGCGCTGCGCGCTGCGCTTGCAGGAGAAGACCCGGCACTGGTGCAGGATGCGCTCTACGACGCGGAGGAATACCTGCGCGCCGAGGTCGCGGCGAATCCCGATCGCAGCGAGGCCGACACGCTCGAGCTGATCGCCAGCACCTATGGCGCGCCCGATGAAGTCGCAGTGGCCTATCGCACGACCGAGAAGCAGGTCCGCACGGCGCTTGCGCCGCCGCCGCGCAAGGCGGCGCGCACCGCGATCGGGCGATTCTTCTCCGTGTACGGCGACTCGCGCGCGTGGACCGCCCTCTTCTACATGCTGCTCGCGCTCGTGACCGGCATCTTCTACTTCACGGCAACCGTCACCGGCCTTTCGATGTCCGCCGGCCTGATGGTCATGATCATCGGCATTCCCGTGTTCCTGCTGTTCGTCGGGTTCACGCGCGTCCTGGCGCTCGCCGAAGGCCGTCTCGTCGAAGGCCTGCTGGGCCAGCGCATGCCGCGGCGTCCGCTTTACCCGAGCAAGGGCATACCGATCTTCGAGCGCATCAAGGAAATGCTGACGGACCGCCGCACCTGGACCACGATGTTCTATTTCCTGCTGATGCTGCCGCTCGGCATCCTGTATTTCACGATCGCGATCACCGGCATCGTCGTCAGCCTCGGGCTCGTTTTCGGCTCGATTGCCGGCCTTTTGATGAACGCCGGGATCGGGTCGGGCGGCATCAACATCGACGATGCCATCTACATAGGCCCGTCACCGGCACTCGCGCCGCTGATCTTCATCGCCGGCGTCCTGCTGATGACGGCCATGATGCACCTGGTGCGCGGCATCGGCCGGGTGCATGGCACGCTCGCCAAGCACCTGCTGGTCGCTCCCAGGGGCGCTGCCTGAATCCGGCCGCCGGCGAACGATGCCAGTGATCGCGCTCCTGCTGCTCGCGCTGCCCGGCGCGATCGTCGAGCCGCCGCCGCCCCCCGCGCCTGCAATGCGTTGCCTGCCGGACCACGCGGGCTTCCTGTCGATGCGCCTGCGCGGCAGCATCGAGACTGAAATCGCATGGCGGGAACCGGAACTCACCTGCACCGGCATGCCGCGTCCCGAGGGCCGTGGACTGCGCCTGCGATTCTCGGGTCCCCTGCCCGGCTCCGGTGAACTCGCCATCGTGTTCTCGGCACCGGGTCTCGGCGTCGGGGTCTCGGCGCACGCGATGCCCGTCAATATCACGCTGCTCGATGAATCCGGCGAGCGGATCTATGGCACGCAGGGAGACAGCCGCTGCCAGTTCGACGAGGTCGAGCAGCAACCCTTGACGGGGGCGTCATCGCCGCACGGCTACCGCGTGAGTGCCAGGGGATTCTGCACCGTGCCCGCGCGCGCGCTCGACGGCGAGGGCGCGGTCCTGCTGACGCGCTTTGACTTCACGGGGCTCGTGACAGATTCCGGGGACGAGGTTCCGGCACCCGGTATGGCAGAGTCGGCACCATGAAACGGATTCTCGCCCTGCTCGCCCTCGCGAGTCTTTGCGCCGGATCGGCGGGGGCGCTTGGCAAGCGCGCACCAGTTCCCTTTGCCGACCTCGAACGGTCCAGCATTCGCGTGATCACGGCGAGCGGGCGGCACGATTTCAAGGTCTGGATCGCGGACAACGAAAGGAGCCGGGAGCGCGGGCTGATGTTCATCAAGTCCCTGCCCGCCGATCAGGGCATGCTGTTCCTGTTCGAAGGACCCCGGTACGCGGCCTTCTGGATGAAGAACACCTACCTGTCGCTCGATCTCGTGTTCATCGGCCCGGATGGCGTCGTCGTCAATATCGCCAGGGATGCCAGGCCCCTATCCCTCGAGCCAATCGAGTCGAAGGCACCGGTCAGGGGAGTGCTCGAGCTGGTCGCCGGTACGGCGGCGAAGATCGGGCTGACCCCCGGCTGCCCACGTGCTGTATCCCGCCTTCGGGAGTCCAGCCGCTAGTCCCTGAGTGAAGGTTGCCTATCCTGAGCGGCCGGAAAGTGGGACTTTGATACCGCGGATGGTGCCTGATTGATTGAGCAGGTGGGCCGGCCAAGACTCGCAATTCGCCATTCCTGCTCACCGGTGTTGGCCCGAGCTGCGGTCTGCGCCGAAATCCGCCCCTTTCCAGCACACCAGTTTGCAAGCGTCGATGGCCGATCTGCCCGGCTCCGTTGGCAGGGCTCGTTGTCACAACACAACACAAGTCGGCAGCCATTGCTTTTCGGGTACAGGCTTTCTCGGTTCCGGTGAACTGCGCGCGCCACAGCGGCCACCGTGGTTTTCTGCGAAAGATCCACGGAAAAGCCACTTCTGTTGTGTTTTCACGACACGGGCTTGCACCGCGCAACAATTGTTGTTATGATGCGGCCACCAAAAGTGGTCGAGGTCTCGTATGAATTTCGCCACTTCGGAGTTTGTGTACTGCAGTTCGCATTTCAACGTTCGGAAGAACGGCGCTGCCGTTCGCGGGAGGAAGTAGACAATGGAACGCAATAATCGCGTCGCAACAGCGGTTCGTCGCGCGCTCATTATGAGTGCCCTGACGACTGCCGGCGTTGCGGCACCTGCGCTTGCGCAGGACAACCTCGGCGAGATCGTCGTCACCGGTTCGCGCATCAAGTCCGCGAATCTGGAAACTACGACACCTGTGACGCAGATCACGGCGGCCGACGTCGTGACTCAGGGCGTCAATCGCATTGAAGACCTGGTCAACCAGCTGCCGCAGGCGTTTGCCGCCCAGAACGTGACCGTTTCGAACGGCTCGAATGGCACGGCGACATTGAACCTGCGCGGCCTCGGTTCACCGCGCACCCTGGTGCTGGTGGATGGCCGTCGCCTGCCCTACGGCAGCGTCACCAACTCGGCGGCGAACATCAACTCGATTCCGACCCAGATGATCGAGCGGGTCGAGGTCCTGACCGGCGGCGCATCCGCGGTCTACGGCTCCGACGCCGTCGCCGGCGTCGTCAACTTCATCATGAAGAAGGACTTCGAGGGCGTGGAAGTCACCAGTCAGTACAACTTCTACTGGCATGAGAACGATTTCAGCGGCCCTGTCGGCCATGGTGCTGGCGGCATCAGTCTGCGCGACGTCATCGCGGCTCGTGCCGCGACAAACCCCTCGCAGTATTCGCTGCCTGACAGCACGGTCACGGACGGCGAGGGCAAGCAGATCGGCGTGATGATGGGTGTCAACAGTGGCGATGGCCGCGGCAACATCACGGCCTATGCCAACGTGTTCGACAGCGACCCTGTCATGCAGGCCGACCGCGACTATTCGGCCTGCTCGCTGGGTGCGCAATCCCGGTCGAATACGGCGACAACCGGCTCATTCACCTGCGGCGGTTCGGCCACCAGCGCCGGCGGATATTTCTCGGATTTCTCGACCTATGCGTTGACGGTCAACGACGCGACCACGATGCGCAACTTCACGGCCAATGACCTGTACAACTTCGGCCCGCTGAACCATTACCAGCGTCCGGAGCGCCGCTACGACTTGGGCGCCATGGGTCACTATGAGTTTGGCGAACATGCCGATGTCTATTCCTCGCTGGCATTCAACGACTACGAGTCGATTGCGCAGATTGCCCCGGGCGGCAACTTCGGCGATACGACCACGGTCAATTGCGACAACCCGCTGATCCCGGTGGGGGCGCTTCCCACCATCGGTTGCGACGCGGCCGCAATTGCCGCGGGTTCGTTGGTGCCGATGTACATCCTGCGTCGCAACGTTGAAGGCGGTGGCCGCCAGCAGCAGTTCGGCAACGAAGGGTTCCGCGGCGTGGTGGGCTTGCGTGGCGCCATCAACGAGGCCTGGGACTACGACGTTTCCGCGCAGTACTCCGCAACCCGGGGCAGAACTGTAACGGCGAATTATTTCGTCATCGACCGTCTCAGTGCGTGCCAATGACGTCATCGACGTCGGCGGCGATGCGGCAACCACATGCCGCTCCGTGGTGGACGGCTCGGATCCCAACTGCGTACCGTGGAATCCCTGGGTGCCCAACGGCGTAGACCAGGCGCAGCTTGACTACCTGCAGGCGCAGGGCATCCAGGTCGGGACGCTGACCCAGGAAATCTACAGTGGCTCCGTCACCGGCGACCTGGGCACCTATGGCTTCAAGACGCCATGGGCAAGCGATGGAGTGCAGGTCGTATTCGGCGCTGAGTACCGGCGTGACTACCTGGACAACGAAGTTGACGCATTGCAAGAGGCGAATCAGCTTTCAGGCGCAGGCGGTGCCACCATCGGCATAACAGGTTCGACCCAGGTCAACGACCTGTTCATGGAAGCCAGGGTGCCGATTGCTCAGGACGTGAAGGGCGCCGAGAGTCTGTCGTTCGATACCGCCTATCGGTATTCGGACTACGGTTCTGGCGTTACGACCGACACTTACAAGTTTGGCCTGGAGTGGGCGCCGATTTCCGACATTCGCTTCCGTGCCAGTTATCAGCGTGCGGTTCGAGCCGCCAATATCGTCGAGTTGTTCACCGCGCAGGGATTCAACCTGTTCGACATGACTGGCGATCCTTGCGGTGTGGATGACCGCGACGCGAACGCGTCGGTCCAGGAATGCATCGATACTGGCGTTCCTGCTGCCGCGATGAATGCCAATCCGGGTGGAGTGGCTTCGCTGGACAGCCCGGCTGGCCAGTACCAGTTCCTGCAGGGCGGCAACTTGAACCTGCAGCCTGAAAGCTCGGACACGCAGTCATTTGGCATCATCCTGACCCCGCGGTTCGCCCCGGGCATGAGCGTGTCGTTTGACTGGTTCAACATCAAGATTGACGAAACGATCTCCACGTTCGGTTCGGAGAACACGCTGGACGCGTGCTACACCAGCGGCGATGCCGCTGCCTGCTCGCGAATCCACCGCAACCCGAATGGCGCGTTGTGGATCGGCGCCGGGCACGTGGTTGACACCAACATCAATATCGGTTCGCTGGAAGCGGAAGGTATTGACGTCAACTTCGGCTACAGTGGGGTGGAGATCGGCCGGTTTGGCAGCCTTAACTTCAGTCTCGTCGGTACGTATTTCGACAAGCTGATCACCGAGCCGGGTCCGGGTATCACGCCGTATGACTGCGTGGGCTTCTTCTCCTCGGTCTGCGGGACGCCGACGAACGAGTGGCGTCACATGGCCCGTGTGAGCTGGGTCACGCCGTGGGATGTGGACCTTTCGCTGGGCTGGCGCTTCTATGGTGGCGTAACGGGCATCAGCGGAACCGGCGCCAATGGCGTTATTCCGATGGCTACCGACTCGAACTGCGTGCCAAACGCAGCGGAGACCGCAGCAGGAACAGGTTGCTTTGGCCGACTCGACCGCAAGATTCCGGACGAGAGCTACTTCGACCTGTCTGCCAACTGGGCGGTTACCGAGAAGGCGTCCGTCACCCTGGGCATCAACAATGTCCTGGATGACAATCCGTCCATCAACGCCAGCGTCGGTACGACCGGCAATGGCAACACTTACCCGCAGACCTACGACGCCCTCGGTCGTTACGTCTTCCTGCGGGCGACGGTTACCTTCTAAGATCGATTCATCGGTTCGAAACCTGGCGGCGGTCCTTTGGGACCGCCGCTTTTTTTTGGTCCGCCCGCCGGCCCGGTTATAGTGATCGGCAGGCGGGACACCGACATGACTGCGATCGAAATCGGCGAGTTGCGGGAGCGCGCGCGGGCCGGCGATCCCGGCGCGTTGACGGCGCTCGGCAAGCGCCTCCTGATTGGCGACGGCGTCGGGCAGTCTCCGCAGGAGGCCGTCCGTTGCCTGAGACAGGCCGCTGGCCTCGGCGACGGCGAGGCGACAGCCCAGCTCGCGCTGTTCGCCGGCTGGGGCGTGTTGCAGCCGCGGAACCTGGCGGAAGCGCTCGATCATTTGCGGCGCGCCGCGGAACTCGGCTGGGCGCCTTCTCGCCGAGAGCTTCAGTTCCTGGCGCGGAGTAACGGCACCGACTGGGGCGCGCTGCGGCAGCAGGTCAGCTTCGCCGACTGGACGCGGGCTGCGCCGGTGCGTGTGATCTCCGAGTCGCCCAAGATCAGCGTGATCGATGGTTTCGCCACATTCGCCGAATGCGACTGGCTGATTCAGCGCGGACGCCATAATCTGAAGCGCGCGTTGGTTTATAGGAAGGATGCGGGGGGGCATGCCGCAGTGGATTCACGCACCAACACCGAAGCGGACTTCACGGTCGTCAACACGGATCTCGTGCTGTGTCTTGTTCGCGACCGCATAGCCACCGCAATCGGCGTGGCGACCAGCTTCTTCGAAGTGACCAAGCTGTTGCACTATGAGCCCGGCCAGCAATTCTCGCTGCATGCTGATTTCCTGGAAACGAATACCCATGCGCTCGAGCAGGAGGTCAGGCAGCACGGGCAGCGGGTGATGACGTTTCTCACCTATCTCAACGATGACTATGAGGGCGGTGAGACAGAATTCCCCCGCATCGGACTGCGCCACAGGGGCCGGCGCGGCGATGCCCTGCTGTTTGCCAATGTTGATGAATCAGGGGCACCGGACTACAAGACTGTCCACGCGGGACTGCCGCCCGCCAGTGGCGTGAAATGGCTGCTTTCGCAGTGGGTCCGTGATCGGACCGTTTCGGCCTAGGCTGTCATCGCAACATGGCGGCGGAAAGAAAAAATCCGATCGGCAACGAACTGTGGGAAAAATTGCCGGTTTCCCCCGATGCCTATCTTCAGAAGCTGGACTGGATCCGCGATCAGGTGCTGGTCATCGGGTTCGACGCGAGCGCCTATCGCCAGGCAAGCTTTCTCGATGACCGGATTCTCGTGCCATCCACGCAGGGCGCCTGGTTTCCCGTTGCGCGGGTGAAAGAGGCCGCCTCCCGGATCGCCGATTTGCGGCCGCTGCACTTCATATTTCACACGGGACATGTCGGCTCGACGTTGGTGAGCCGCCTGCTCGATGAGACAGAGCTGGTGTTGCCGCTCCGGGAGCCGCTGCCGCTCAGGAGCCTTGCGGATGCGCACGACGAACTGGGGAAACCCGAATCACTCCTGAGCGAATCGCAGTTCGGGGCGGCGCTCGAGATGAATCTGCGGCTGTGGGCACGTGGCTACGCATGGACTCGTGCGGTCGTCGTCAAGGCGACCAGTAGTGCAGGACGAATTGCCGTCCCCCTGCTGGAAGCGAGGCCGGAGTCGCGGGCGATCTGCATGAATCTCGAGGCTGAGTCATACCTTGTGACCTTGCTATCCGGCCAGAACTCCGTGGATGACCTGCGCGGCCATGGCCCCGGCCGCATCAGGCGGCTGCAGACACGTTGCACGGGCCCCCTGGACCCGCTGCACCAGTTGTCGCCGGGCGAATTGGCGGCGCTGGGCTGGCTTGTCGAAACCGCTTCGCAGCAGGATGCAATGCGGCGATTCCCGGAACGGGTCATCGGGCTCGATTTCGATTTCTTTCTCGCGGCCGTTAGCGACGGCGTAGATCGGATCCTGGACCATTTTGGCCTGCAGTGGGATGAGCGGCATGCGGCGGGGGCCGACGCCAGCCCGATCCTGATGCGTTATTCCAAGGCACCCGAGCGACCCTATTCACCCGCTGATCGCCGCGCGCTGCTCGACGATTCCCGCCGTGGCAATGCTGCTGAGATCAGGAAGGGCATGGTCTGGCTCGAAGGCCTGGCACGGTCGGAACAGGCAGTGGCGGCCGTTCTCGACCGCGTGGGCGGGACGTGATCGCGATGCAAGAGGAACTGCAGGTCGCTTCCAGACTGGAACAACAGGGCAAGCGCTCCGATGCGGAGCAATGCTACCGCAGGCTGATCACCAGCCATCCGGACCAGGCAGTTCCGCGATTCAACTTCGCCTGCTTCCTGAGACGCGGCGGGCAGCTCGAGGAAGCGCTGGTCGAACACCAGAACGCCCTCGATCTCGGCATCGATCACCCAGAGGAAGTGCTGTCCAATATGGGAGCGATATTTACCGAACTGCGACGCGACGAAAACGCCCGGACATTCTTCGAGCGCGCGCTGGCGATTGATGCGGACTATATTCCGGCCATATTCAACCTCGCGCTGCTGCACGAGGAATTCGGCGACCAGCAGCAGGCGCTGCGACTATTCGAGAGAATCCTCGAGCTCGACCCGTCCTACCACAACGCGCTGATCCATATCGCGCATGCGCAACCGGTCTCCGGTCCCGACGAACCCATCGTGAAGAAACTGCGGCGTGCGATGCGACGCTCGCATGTCGATGCCCTCACCCGCGAGGGGCTGCATTTTGCCCTCGCCAAGACACTCGACGATTGCGGCCGTTACGACGAGGCGTTTGAGCAATACGAGTTCGGCAACCGCAGCAGCGCCTTCCGCATGCGGCCCTACGACCGAACGACCGAGGAGAATCTCGTAGCGGAGATCCTGCGATTCTTTTCACCGGACTGGCTCGCCGCCCGGCAACCGGTATCCGACCGGCCATTGATCTTCATCTCCGGCATGTTCCGATCCGGATCGACGCTGTTCGAACAGGTACTGGCAGCGCATCCTCAGTCGCCGCCGGCGGCGAGGTAATTATTTCGGCCGGGAGTTGCACGTTCGGACAAGCCCTTTCCCGCCGCTGTCGCGGCACTCGACGCAGGTGGATGGCGCCGCCTGGGAACCGGCTATATCGATTATCTCGACCGGACGTTTCCGGCGGGCACAATCGTCACGAACAAGCGCCCGGACGCATTCCCCTGGTTCGGCATGCTGAAGGCTCTCTTCCCGAGTGCCCGCTTCGTCAACACGGTGCGAAATCCACTCGATACCTGCCTGTCGGTCTACTTCCAGCAACTGGATGGCCAGATCGCATATGCAAATGACCTCGCGAACATCGCGCACCATTACATGCAGTACCAGCGCCTGATGAATCACTGGAAGCAGTTATTTGGCGCGAGCATCTTCGATGCGATTTACGACGAGTACGTAGTCGATCGACGGCGTGTCACTCAGGAACTGCTGAGTTTCCTCGATCTCCCCTGGCACGAAGGATGCCTGGAGTTCCAGCGGCTGCCAAATCGGGTGCGAACTGCAAGCGTCTGGCAGGTCCGCGAACCCGTCTACGGGAAATCATCGGGCCGATGGAGAAACTACGAGCGTCAACTGGAGCCAGTGCGCGGCCTGCTGGGATCGAACTAGGTCGACGTCCACATCCGCATCAGGTTCTGGCGCACGACGTCGAGCCGGACGCGGCTCTCCCAGTTCATCTTGTTTCCCTCGAGTGCCGCGATCTCGTTGAGCTCGAACACTTGCTGGCGCTGGTGCTGGTCGACGATCAGGCTCTCGATGAACGTGATCGATACCAGGCGTTGCCCCGAGCGCACTGGTATCACCTCGTGCAAGGTAGTCGACGGGTACACGATCGCCTCGCCGGGGGCGCCCTTGAATGCGATGGTCTGGTTGCCGGCCGCGATCGCCAGTTCGCCGCCTTCATAGGCAGCCGGGTCGCCGACGAACACCGTGCAGGACAGGTCGGACCGTATGCGCGCATTGGGTAGCTGGATGATAGCGGCGTCCGCATGCGCCCCGTATTTCATGCCAGGCTCGTAGCGACACAGGAGCGGTGGCGCGACCCTTTTAGGCATTGCAAAGCTCACGAACTCGCGCGATCTCAGGAATGCGTTGCCGACAATCTGGACCGACTCCGCGTATTTCGGGTCGGCAGGATCGGCCTGCAGGTTCTCTTTGCTCGTATTGGCGGGATTGGAGACCTTGCCGTCCACGAAGTGCAGTTCGCGAGCGAGCGCCTGGAGCCGCTCGATCTCCGGGGCCGTCAGCAGGTTCTTGATCTTCAGGAACATTTCAGGCGGGAACTATATATGAGCGGAAGGCACCGTGCCCTTGAAGGCATCGGTCGCCGCGATGACCGCGCGGATGGCGGCGCGCTCCTCCACGGACAGCCTCGGGCTCCAGATGTCGCAGATCAGGATGATCCTGGTCTGGTCGCTGTCATTCCAGGCTTCGTGCTCGATCGTGTCGTCGAATACCCACGCCTCCCCGAGCCGCCATGCCCGCTGTTCCCCGCCGACCCGGAAACCGCAGCCCTCCGGCAGCACCAGCGGCAGGTGAACCACGAGGCGGAAATTGGCAACGCCGGTGTGCGGCGGGATGCGGGTCTTCGGCTTCAGAACCGAGAACATCGCCGTGGGCGAGCGCAGGTCGACGTCCGCCTGCGGCAGGCGCCGAACGGCATGCATCGTCTTCGGCGCGCGCGCGCAGCGCTCCTCGTCCGCCTTGCCGAGCTTGTAGAAGTGGAATGCGCTCCAGCGCGGCGACTTGTTGAGTTCGCGCCACTGGTCGAGTGGCAGGTGGTCTTCATATTGAATATAGGGGCTGAAGCCCGCTTCATCCTCGACCAGGATCCTGGCGAGTTCGTCCTGGATCGACCGGGTTGCCGCCTCGAAATCCGGCAGCCACGGGAATTCCTCGCGTTGGTAGAACTCGATCGCCGGCAGGCCCGGGTAGTAATACTCGATCGGCTCCTGCTGGTAGCGCTTGCGCGTGCGCAATGTCGTATCGATAAAGGATTCGATCCGGCGCCGCTCAACGGCGGTGCAGCGATCGCTGGTCGCGGCGGCATGCTCGCGAATGTATTGGCCAAGTTCCCCGACGTGTCGCCCATGGACCGCGCGGGCACGCTCGAGCGCCTGGCGAGTTGGCGCGTCGAGGTACTGCTCGGGAGGCGCCTGGGCAAGCGCCACGCCGTAGGCCGTTGCCGCCGGCACGGCCTGTCCAAGCCGGTCCAGCATGCTCGCATGCATCAGGAGGGCCATGAAATTCCGGCTGTCCAGCTTCAGGACTTCACGCAGCCCTTCGAAGGCACCGTCAATGTCACCCAGCTGGCGTCGGACCACGGACAGGTTGAGCCAAAGGTTGACGTTGCTCCTGTCGCGGGCAAGCGCCTCCAGGAGCATCGCCTGGGCGCCTTTCATGTCGCCCGCCGCCATGGCCCCCATGGCTGCCTTGTTCGCGCTCGTGATCTCTTCGTGCATGGCGGCGGCTAGACTAAGGCCCGCTGAGGCGGACCCGCAAGGATTTTGCCCGCCCGCACCACAGCCGTCATAATGTCCTGCGGTCGGGACGGCCGGTTTCACATCCTGACTACCATGAGCAACGCCGCCGAATTGGCAACCGCAGGGGCGGAAGCCCTGCGCAGGGGAGATGCGCAGAAGGCGCGCGAATTCCTGTCGCTCGCGGTCGAGGGCGGCCGCACCGACGCTCCCGTGATGCTGGGCCTCGCCACGGCCTGCAAGGCGCTGGACGACGGTCCCGGGCAGGTGGCGGCGCTCGATCGCCTGCTGGCGTCGGAACCGCGCAACATTCCCGCGCTGATCCTTCGCGCAGACTGCTATGCCGCGGCGGGCGATGCCCGTTCCGCATCCTCCTTCTACCAGATGGCGATCAGAGCCGTGCCGCCCGGCGCCAAGGTCATGCCGGAACTTGCGGCGGAGCTCCGCCGCGCGCAGCAGATGAACGACCGTTTCGCCGAGGAGTACAGGAACTGGCTGCGCCAGAGCCTGGCGGCGAAGGGCTTCGACGATAGCCCGCTCGAGCCGACGATTCGCGCAATCGCTGGATATCGTGCTCGGCAAGAAGCAGATCTTCGTGCAGCAGCCGCGCTTCT
The DNA here is from genome assembly GCA_963747145.1 of uncultured Gammaproteobacteria bacterium. Lineage (GTDB taxonomy): Bacteria > Pseudomonadota > Gammaproteobacteria > Steroidobacterales > Steroidobacteraceae > SCUD01. The sequence continues at coordinate 318,929 of CAVVDZ010000001.1, forward strand.
ATTACTTCCCGGCGCTGCCGCAGATCCAGTTCTACGACCGCAAGGATTTCCCCTGGCTGGACGACGTCGAGGCCGCGACCGACGACATCCGCGCGGAACTCATCGAGGTGATGAAGCAGCCCGGCTCATTCGCACCGTACGTCGAGGGCAACCCGAACCGGCCGCGCAAGGAGCAGATGGGCATGTTGAACAACCCGGCCTGGAGCGCTTTCTTCCTGTGGAAGAACGGCGATCCGGTCCCGGACAACGCCGAGCGCTGCCCGAAGACGATACATGCGCTTCGCAACGCACCGCTCGCGCGCGTGCGCTGGCGCTCGCCGTCGATCCTGTTCTCGCTGCTGCAGCCCGGCGCGCACATTCCTCCCCACAACGGGCTCGTCAATACGCGCCTCGTCTGTCACCTGCCGTTGATCGTTCCGGGGAAATGCCTGTTTCCGGGTCGGCAATGACGTGCGCGAGTGGGTCGAGGGCAAGGCCTGGGCATTCGACGACACGATCGAGCACGAGGCCTGGAACAATAGCGATCGGACGCGGGTGATATTGCTGTTCGACGTCTGGCGCCCCGAGCTGACAGAAGAGGAACGCTCGCTGGTCATTTCTCTGTTCGAGGCGATCGACGAGCACAGCGGCGGGAAACCGGACTGGGAAATCTGAGCACGCAGTAGCTGGCGACCGGAGACAATCGATGAGTCACCATTGGATGCGTCTGACATTGCTGGTCGCGATCCTGTGCGCGACGATTCCGCAGGCCGGGCGCACGACCTGCCGGCTGAGCTGGCCGCCTGCGGCGGAGAAGGACGATGCAAAGCGCCTCGCATGCTATGACCGCGAAGTCGCGAATCTGCGGTCCAGCAATCGGCGGCGCCAACCATCGCGCCGGTGCAAGCTCCAGCGCCGCAGACGCCCGAGGAGAAATTCGGGTATCGCGGCGTGCTCGCCCGCGAGGAGCAGGATAGCAAGAAGCAGGCGGCGCGCGACCTGACGAGCTCTCGGCAACGGTGACGGAATTTCGACGCGAGGCGACGGCGCACTCGTGATCACTCTCGACAACGGGCAGGTCTGGGCGCAGAACAGGCCGGATCGTTTCTTTCGCGTCAAGGTAGGCGAGACCGTGAAGATCGAGCCCGCCGCGCTTGGGTCGTTCATGATGATCAATTCCTCCAAGCGGACGAGCCGCGTCTCCAGGGTGAAATGAGATTGGATGAACTGGACCGGACGCTGCGAGAGGGACTGGGCCTGCTGCGGCAGGGAAGACTCAGGGAGGCTCAGGAATTGTCGCGGGTCCTGCTGAGCGAGCATCCTGACCACCACTCCGCCTGGAATCTGGCCAGCGAGGTCGCAATCGCAAGTGAGGATTGGCCTGCTGCCGCACGCCACGTCGACCGATTGCTGTCGGCCGCCCAAGCGAGCCCTGGCCTGCTGGTACGGAAGGCGAAAATTCTGGTTGCGTTGCGTCGCCGCGCCGAAGCTTTCGAAACAGCAGGCATCGCCGACAAGCTTCCCGTGATCGACGCTCCGCAGCGAAGGGCGATTGCCAGGATATTCATCCAGTGCAATGACCCGGTTGCGGCACTCGCCTCGCTTGAACGCGCCAACCGGCAGTTTCCCGGCAACCCTGGCGTACTGCATGACCTGGCGCTGGCGCAGTTCTACCTCAACCGGACCGAAGAGGCCGAGGCCAATCTGACAGAACTCCTGAGAGTCCTGCCTGGTCATGGGGGCGCCATCTACCTGCGTTCTGTTTTAAGGCCCCAGACGGCGCATGACAATCATATCGCCGAGATAGAACGCATCGTCGACACAGGATGGGCGGCTGAGGAGTCGATGGTGGCCTGCCTTTTCGCGCTGGCAAAGGAGTACGAAGACCTGAATGAGTACGAAAAGTCATTCGAATTTCTGCAAAAAGGAGCGGCCCTCAAGAGGCGCCGATTGAGCTACCGTTCGGCCGAAGAGTTGTCCTCGATACGTGAAATGGCGGCGGCGTTCACGCGAGCTGCCTACGAGCGTCCCGCTGAAGCCTGCAACGATTCAGGCGCGATATTCATCGTCGGAATGCCGAGGACAGGAACCACCCTGATCGAGCGAATCCTTGCGTGCCACAGTCAGGCCACGTCGATCGGCGAATTCCCCGATTTCCCGATTGAAATGACCGAACAGGCTGGAAAAAGATTGCTCGAGCTGAAGCGCGAAGAGTCGACCATGATCCAGGCGTCGCTTGACATGGATTTCGCGGAAATTGGACGACGATACATGACATCGGCGCGGCAGCTTGCAAAGGGGTCGAAATATTTCGTCGACAAGCTGCCGCACAACTTTCTCTATTGCGGCTACATTGGAAAGGCCTTGCCGAATGCCAGGATCATCCACATCGTGCGCGATCCGATGGACAGCTGTTATTCGATGTACAAGACACTCTTCAACCAGGTGTATTCGTTTTCCTACGACCTGGACGAACTTGCCGACTACTACGTCGCCTATCGCAACCTGATGGGTCACTGGCATCGGGTGATGCCGGGACGGATCCTGGACGTCACCTACGAAGACATCGTCAACAGCCCGGAGACCGAGGCGCGAAGGGTCCTGGAATGGTGCGGCCTGGACTGGGAAGCATCAGTGCTCGAATTCCACGAGTCGAAGAGCGCGTCGACCACCGCCAGTGCAGCGCAGGTAAGAATGCCGATCTATGCGAGCTCGCTCGGCAAATGGAGGCACGTTGAACGGCACTTTGTCGCAGTGCGAAAACGCATGCAGCAAGCAGGGCTCGTCGATCCGTTGATGACTGCGGGTTAGGGCAAGCAGTTGAACGGTCCGCAATTCGTTTGTTGGCGATGCGGCGCCTCGATCGCGGACCTGTCCCTGCCGCTGTCGCGCACCGACGAGTGCCGCGCCTGCCGGGCGCAATTGCACGTGTGCCGGATGTGCCGCTTCTACGACACCGGCAAGGCGAAAAGCTGCGCAGAACCGATCGCAGACGAGGTCCAGGACAAGACGAGGGCCAACTTCTGCGGTTATTTCCAGGCTGTCGGGGGCCGCTTCCAGGCAGGAGATGGGGCCGGCGACCGCGCATTGACAGCCCTCGAGTCGCTTTTTGCGGCGAAAAAGTGAAGTCGTTATCGAATCCGGGTTCCCTACCCCATCCCATTGGTCCAGAATGGGCGTTCTGCTCCCTGACGGCGGTTTCCCGACAATGAACGCGACCATCGACACCGAAAAGCCACGCATCCTCTGGGCCAACGTGCTCATGTTCGTGTTCACGATGTTCGGCGCGCTGGTGATCGTGCCGTGGTACGGCTTCACCTTCGGCTACAGCACGGCGGCCTGGGTCTGGTTCGCAGTCCTCCTGTATGCCAACGGGCTCGCGATCACCGGCGGCTATCACCGGCTCTGGTCGCACCGGACCTACGAGGCGCATTGGTCGCTCCGGCTCATCTATATGCTGCTCGGCGCGATGGCGCTGCAGAACAGCGTGCTCGTATGGGCATCCGGCCACCGCGACCACCACCAGTACGTCGACGACAACGACCGCGATCCCTACTCCGCCGGCCGCGGCCTGTGGTTCTCGCACATCGGCTGGATGCTGCGCCGCTACCCGAGCGGCGAAGCCGCATTTCGACAATGTCCGCGACCTGCAGAAGGATCCGCTGGTTGCCTTCCAGCACCGCTACTACTACGTGCTGGCAATCGGCCTGAACGTGCTGGTGCCGCTGGCACTCGGGTGGCTGCATGGCGACCTGTGGGGCGTGTTCCTGCTCGCGGGCGTGCTGCGCCTGGTCGTCAGCCACCATTTCACGTTCCTGATCAATTCAGTCGCCCATGCATTCGGCCGGCAGCCGTATACCGACGAGAACAGCGCGCGCGACAACGGCTGGCTCGCCTTCCTGACCTATGGCGAGGGCTACCACAACTTCCATCACCAGTTCGCCCACGATTACCGCAACGGAATCCGCTGGTGGCACTGGGACCCGAGCAAGTGGATCATCAGGTCGCTGTCGTGGGTCGGCGTGACCCGCAGGCTCAAGCGCACGCCCGACTTCGTGGTCCAGCGCGCGCGCCTCGCGATGCAGTTCCGTCGCGTGGAAGCGAGCCTGGAGCGCCGCAAGCAGACGCTGCCGCATGTCGATGCCGAGCAGCTTCGTTCGCGGTTCACGCGCGAGTACGACCTGTTCGTCGCGACGCTGGCGGAATGGTCGCGGCTGACTGACGCCTGGTACACGCGAACGCGCGAGCAGATCGTGCACCGCTGGGAAGAAGCCAGCTTCCGGACGGAGACCCGCGCGATCTTGTATCAGCTGCGCATGCAGCATCGCCGGCTGCAACTGCTCGGGGCCCAGCTCGCCTGAGCTGCCAGCGGCCCGCCTCGTCCACGGAGGCCAGATGCCGATTTTCAATCGCCAGCCACTGCTCTCTGCGGCCGTAGCGCTCCTGACCGCAGGGATTGCCGCCTGCGGCGGCGGCGGTTCCGGCGGCGCGATCGCGAATGGCGGCAGCTGCTCGGTGACCCGGCAGAAGCAGTTCGTGCTGGACGCGGCGCGCGAGTGGTACCTGTTCCTGGACCTCCTGCCGCCGACGGTCAGCCTCGGCGATTTCGCGACGGCCCAGGACGTGCTGGATGCACTGACCGCAACCGCCCGCGCGCAGGGCAAAGACCGGTTCTTCAGCTTCCTGACGACGCCGGCGGCCGATAGCTCCTTCTTCCAGGAAGGACAGTTCATCGGATTCGGAATCCGGACCAGCGTCCAGGGCAACCGGCTGTTCGTGCCGGACGTGTTCGAGGGGAGTCCCGCGGCGGCCGGCGGCCTCACGCGCGGCGTCGAGATCACCGCGATCGATTCGGGTGGCGGCTTCACCCCGATCGCGACCATCCTGGCAAGCGACCCGAATCTCGAGCAGGCTTTCGGGCCGGCCGACCAGGGCGTCCAGCGCGGCCTGCGATACCTGCCGCCTGGACGGCCAGCAGTTCGAGGTCACGCTGACCAAAGGACTGGTCACGATCCTGCCGGTGCCGACGTCGAATGGCGTCGCGATCCTCGCGCTGCCGTCGAATCCGATCGGTGCCGGTCGGTTACATCCACCTTCGCACATTCATCACGACGGCGTGACGCCGTTGCGGGATGCATATGCGCAGTTCCGCGCCCAGGGCATCAACAACGTCATCGTGGACTTCCGCAGCAATGGCGGCGGGCTCGTCAGCGTCGCCGAATTCATCGGCGACCTGAATGGCAGGAACCGCGCGGCGGCCGACGTGTTCTCGAACATGCGGTTCAATACAGCGAAGTCCTCGAACGATTCCGTGCGCCGTTTCCTGTCGCAGCCGCAATCGATCGCGCCGGTCAGGATCGCCTTCATCACGAACGGGGGAACGGCCTCCGCGAGCGAGCTCGTCATCAATGCGATGAAGCCCTGGGCCGAGATCGCCATCGTCGGCGAAGACACCTTTGGCAAGCCGGTCGGGCAGTTGGCCTTCGACATGGCCGGCTGCGACCTGCGCCTGCGGCTGATCGCATTCAAGGTGACCAATGCCAATGACGAAGGCGATTACTTCGACGGCCTCGCCTCGACACTCGCTTTCGCCTGCAGCGCGACGGATGACCTGTCCCGGACCCCGGGAGATCCCGCCGAAGACTCGACGGCCGAGGCACTGAACTGGCTTGGCACGGGGGCCTGCGGCCAGGTCATGAGCACGGGAGCCCCCGGCTTGCAGTTGGCCCTCGCGCCAATACAGAGGCCGATGCCCCGGGCCGCCGACCGCCGCGCAGGCCTGGTTGCCGGGCCTGTTCTGAGGGAGGACCACTGTCGCCAGTTGGCGACAGTCAGGCTCCAGGCTCCCGGATGCCATCGGCGCACTCGCCCGATGGCTTCCAACTGGCTACTCTTGTCCTCCCCTCACCCCGGAGTAGCAGTCATGGCGATCTGGAAAGACATCGTTGCTAAGGACAGCATGCAGCCCGAAGTGACCGGAGGCGCGCCAGCGCCGGTCAACCGGTCGAGACCTGAGCCGGTGCCCGCGGCACAGCCGCAGGCAGCTGCCGGCGCTGGACGCAGGGAATTGAAGGAATCCGTCATCGCGACGGGCCTGACCTTCGAAGGCAAGATCGAGGGTTCCGGCCATGTCCGCATTTCGGGACGCTTCAAGGGCGACGTCCACGTGGACGGCTCACTGACCATCGAGGCCGGTGCGCATCTCGCAGGATCGGTGCGCGCGGCGTCGGTCGTCGTCGCCGGCGAACTCGAGGGCAACATCGAGAGCGCCCAGAAGGTCGAGCTGCACCAGACCGGCGTCCTGAATGGCGACGTCAGCGCGGGCTCGCTGTCGGTTGCCGGCGGTGCGCGCATGCGCGGCCGCGCCGAGTTCGGCTGGAGCGAGACCGGCATGCCGAAGACGACGGCACGCAACTGAACCGTGCATCGGCTGATGAATCGCACCACGGCAACGGCCGGCAAGACTCGATCGTGTCCGCATTGCAGGGCCACGATCCTCGAGAGCGCCGCCGTCTGCCCTGCGTGCAAGCATCACCTGCGCTTCGAGACGCGCGGCCGCGGTGAACCCGAGCCGGCGGGAAAGGTCGCGCTGAAGGTATCTGGACAGTTCGCGCGCCGGACGACGGAAGGGACGGGGGAGTATTCCGTCGTCGTCGTGATACGCGACGCGAGAGGCACGGAAATCGCGCGCAAGGTGATCGGTGTCGGCGGACTGGCGCCCGGCGAGGAGCGCTCGGTGGACCTGACGGTCGAGATCTTCGACCGATGAGCCTGAAAGTCGTCGAGCTGCACCACCACGCCGTGCGGGTGCCGCCGACGCGCATGGCGGCCGCCGATGCGCGGCGTTTCTACACGGAAGTGCTGGGACTGGGCGCCGATGACGCCCCTCCGGCCCGCCGGGCCAGCAAGGCCATCAGGTCAATGCCGGACCGCCGGCCCAGATCCACCTGATCGGCGTGCTCGGCATGACGATCGACCCGGGACGGGCATCGACCCGACCGCGCCGCACGTGGCGCTCGCGGTCGCGAGCATCGCCGAGGCCAGGACGGAGCTCGACCGGCTGGGCGTCCGTTACCGGACGATGCCGGGCATGTCGGGCCGGAATCGCAGCAGCTCTTCCTGACCGATCCCGCGGGCAATCTCATCGAGCTGCACCAGCTCGGGACCTGCCGCTGCACGGCGCGCTCGCGCAATGCTCTGGCCGGCCATGCGCGTGTCTCGGGCACCGTGCTGTTCGCGGACATGCGCGGATTCACGACGATCGCCGAGCAGCTGAGCCCCGACCAGGTCGTGCCACTCCTGAATGAGTATTTCTCGATGCTGTCGAAGATCACGGTCGAATTCGGCGGCACGGTGTTCCACATCGCGGGCGACGGGCTGATGGCGGGTTTCGGCGTGCCGCGCGCGCAGCCGGACGCGAGCGCCCGTGCGGTCGCCGCTGCGCGGCGCATGATCGCAGGCTTCAGCGACCTGGCCGGCGACTGGAAGGCGCGTCTCGGGCTCGACACGGGCATCGGCATCGGCATCAATGCGGGCGAGTTCATCGTCGGCGATGTCGGCTCGCCGGATCGTCCGAGCTACACGCTGATCGGCGACACGGTCAACGTGGCAGCGCGCCTCGTGCAGCGTGCTCGGGCTGGCGAGGCCCTGTTCTCGCGCTCGGTTTGGCAATCGCTGAAATCAGGCGATACCGGCTTCGTGGAACTGCCGCCAATGATGCTGCGCGGGCGCACCCGCCCCGTCGAGATCTACTGCATGCCGTCCGCCGCGCGCCTCGACCTGCGACCGGCCGTGGCCTGAACGGCCGTCACGGCCCGCGCTGGTTTACTATCGCGGGCAGATGTCGACCGGCAAGAGGCTGACCGCATACTGGACGGGCGCCACCCTGGCGCTGCAGCGCATTCTCCTCTCCGCCCTGCCCCTCCTGTTCTTCGTGCTGCACGCGACCGGCCTGCTGCCGCTCGAATTCATACAGCGCATCGAGAATTACCTCTACGACGTGCGCGTCGAGTTCATGATGCCGCGCGTCGTCGACCCGCGCGTGGTCATTGTCGACATCGACGAGGCGAGCCTGGCCGCCGAGGGCCAGTGGCCCTGGCCGCGCCAGAAGGTGGCAGCGCTCGTGGACGCGCTGTTCGACGGTTACGGCGTCCGCACGCTCGGCTTCGATGCGCTGTTCGCCGAGCCGGAGCGGCCCGAGGCGCTGCGGCTCATTGACGAACTCTCTGCCGCGCAAGGCGGCCAGAAAGCGCTTGCCGCGACGCTCGCCGGGATCAAGCCGCGCTATGAAGGCGACAGGATCTTTTCCGAGTCGCTGATCGCGCGCGACACCGTGCTTGGCTTCGTGTTCAAGCCGCACCCGGGGCAGCATGAACGCGCCGAGGTGGGCCTGCTGCCTCCGGCAATCGCCTCCGGCGATGAGCGGATCCAGGGCCACGGCTGGCTGCGGCCCGGTGGCTACGTGGCCAACCTGCCGGAGCTTCAGCAGTCGGCCGCAGGCGGTGGATTTTTCGACACGCCGCTGACGGATGAGGATGGAGTCGTGAGGCGTGCGCCGCTCTTCCAGTCCTACGGTGGCGAGCTTTACGGCTCGCTCGCCTTCAGTGTCGCGCGGCTCGCGCAGGGTTCGCCACCAGTGAGTTTCGCCTTCGACGAGGGCGATCCCGCGCGGCTTGCCTACGTCACGCTCGGCGACACGAGGATTGCGCTCGACGCCCAGGGCGCCGTGCTGATCCCGTTCCGGGGTCCGCTCGGCAGTTTCCGTTACGTGTCGGCGACCGACGTGCTGAAGGGCAAGGCGCCGGCCGATGCCTGAAGGACGCGATCGTGCTGCTCGGCACCAGCGCGCCCGGGCCTGCAGGACGTCCGTGCGGTCCCGGTCGCGAAGGAATACATCGGTGTCGAGGCGCACGCGAACCTGGTGTCGGGAATGCTCGACGGCGCGATCCCGTCGCGGCCGCGCCAATCCGCCGTGGCCGAGATCGCTCGCACTCGTCGCGATCGCGCTCGTGACGGCGCTGTTGCTGCCGCGGCTTCCGCCGCTCGCCGGATTCGCGCTGTTCCTCGGACTGGTAGGCGCTTGCGATCGCCATCAACCTGATGCTCTGGGCGCGCTATGGACTCGTGCTGCCCCTCGGCTCACTGCTCGCGTACACGACCATCGCCGCGCTGCTGCAGCTCACCTGGGGCTACGTCACGGCGACCCGGCGGCGGCAGCGGCTGTCGCGGATTTTCGGGCAGTACGTGCCGTCGGAAATCGTCAGCGAACTGGACACCGGCGGCGCCGAGGTGTCGCTCGAGGGCGAAAGCCGCGACATGTCCGTGCTGTTCTCGGACGTGCGCGGATTCACGACGATTTCCGAGGGCCTGGGTGCCCGCGAGCTGACCCAGCTGATGAACGAGTTCCTGACGCCGATCACCGCGGTGATCCACCGGCATCGCGGAACGATCGACAAGTACATGGGCGACGCCGTGATGGCCTTCTGGGGCGCGCCGCTGCCGGACGCCGATCACGCGGGTAATGCGGTCAGGGCGGCGCTCGACATGGTCGCTGAAATGAAGGCGCTGCATCCGGCATTCCGGGCGCGTGGCTGGCCGGAGATCGCGATCGGCGTCGGCATCGCGAGTGGCGAGATGAATGTCGGAAACATGGGCTCGCGCTTTCGCGCCGCCTACACGGTGCTTGGCGACACCGTGAACCTGGGATCGCGCCTGGAGGGCCTGACGAAGAAGTACGGCGTGGACATCATCGTCAGCTTTGCCACGGCGGCGCGCGTACCCGATCTCCTGTTCCGGGAAATCGACCGTGTGCGCGTGAAGGGCAAGAAAGAGCCGATCGCGATCCTCGAGCCGCTGGGGCCGCGCGAGCGACTTGCAGAGGCACGGCAGCTCGCGGCGACGCGATTTGCGGAGGCCCTTTCGTATTACCGGGCCCGCAACTGGGACGCCGCGGAGACGATCCTTGAGGAACTCTCGGCCGCCGACGCCCAGCCGCTGTACGCGCTCTACCTGGAGCGCGTCCGGCATTTCCGCGTGAATCCGCCGCCGGCCGATTGGGATGGTGTTTTCACCTTTGAAACGAAATAATACCGGCGCAGTGACGCGTCCTGCGGGGGGCACTTGAGCAGACGTCGTTCGCAATCGGGATCCGGGCCGGCGCGCAGCATCCTGCTGGCTTCCGCAATCCTCGGCGCCTCCACCGCGCTCGCAGCCTCTCCCACGGTTCTCGACGAGGCGCGCCGGCTGCTTGCCGACGGTCGCGCCGCCGAGGCGTATCGCGAGCTCGCGCCCCGTGAACTCGAGATGGCGGGTCAGCCGCTGTATGACTATTTATATGGCGTGGCGGCGCTTGACAGCGGTCACCCGGCGGACGCAATTGCCGCCTTGGAGAGGGTGCTGGCGGGTGATCCCGATGCCGCGAGCGCAAGGCTCGAGCTCGGCCGGGCGCTGTACGAGTCCGGTGACCGAACGGCCGCGCGCAGCCAATTTAACTGGGTCCTGTCGCGCAATCCGCCGCCTTCGATACGCGAGACCGCGGAGGCTTACCTGCGCTCGATGGACGCGCCGGCCCGGTCCGCCGGCGGCTGGACGCGAGAACTTCGAGTTCGGCTCGGGTTACGACAGCAATGCGAATGCCTCCACGAGCGATACGACGTTCCTCGGCGTGACGCTCGATCCGGCCAATGTCGAGACGCCTTCTGCCTTCCTGCAGGCGTCTTTTGCGCTCGGAAACGTCCGGCCGGTCGGCGCGAGCAGCCGCGCCGTGACCGTCGCGCGCATCGGCCATCGCTGGAACGCCGACGCGGGCTTCGTGGACCAGACGATCGCATCGATCGATACGAACTTCGATTTCGGCGACGGCCCGACGGTTTTTAGCGTCGGCGCGGGCGGCCACTACGGCCTCCTCGACGGCGACCCGCATCAGTGGGGACTGAGCGGCGACCTGGGTCTCGCGCATCGCTTCGACAGGGGCTGGCAGGTGCGCGGGCTACTGCGCGCCGCAACGATCCGTTACGACCACGATTTCGGTTCCCTTTCCGTGCTTGACGCGCGACCGCTACCTCGCGGCCTTCACGCTTCAACACCAGGGCGACAGCGGCGGTTTCGGCTTCACGGTCTTCGCGGGCAGCGACGACCCCCGGCAATCCGGCTCGGCATTTGCGAATGAGCGGCACGGGATGCAGTTCGATGCGTCTGCTCACAATGGCGCCGGCAATGGCCTGCGCCTGCAGCTCGCTTTCCAGGATGTCGATTACGACGACCAGCCCGGCTTCTTCCTGGGCTTCGACCGCGCCGACCACATCGTGTCCGCAACCATTGAAGGCGAGATCCGGGACTGGCCGGCGTCCCGGATGAACCTGTTGCCGAAGATCAGTTGGGTGAGCAACGGCTCCAACATTCCACTTTACGAGTACGAGCGCCTCGAGGTCGGCCTGACGCTGCAGCGCTCGTTCTGATTGCGAGGGATTTATGACGAGGTTAGCAGCTGCATTCGCGCTCGCCGCCGTGCTGGCGCTTGCCGCCGGGCCGGCAGCCGCGTCGGCAGGCAAGGTCCTGTTCGTCTCCGGGCCGGTCACCGTCGAGCGGCCAAATCCGGTCGAGTTGAAGAAAGGCGACCCGGTCGAGGTCGGCGACACCATCGTGACGGGAGAAAAGGCGCGCGCGCAGATCTTGATGAATGACGGCGCGCGGCTCGCGCTGCGATCCGGCACGCGTTACCACATCGACGCTTTCCAGTTGCCGCCCGCGGTCGGTGCGCCGACGCAGGCGACGGCCACGACCGCCCAGGGTGTTTCCGTCGCAACCCTGCTGAAGGGCGGCTTCCGCACCTCGACGGGGGCGATCGGCAAGGCCGGCGCCGGCACGTATGAAGTGCGCGCGCCGATCGGGACGCTCGGCATCCGCGGGACGGACTACACCGCCGTCTGGTGCGAGGGCAATTGCCGCGACGTGCCGGGACTGCAACCGGGCGACGCCGTGCGCAACGGCATGTACCTGGCCGTCAACGCGGGCTCGATCGTGTTCCGCTATGGCGGCAGGGAGGCGGTCGTCGAAACCGGACAGGTGATCTTCATCGCCGCCGGCGACGCGCCAGCCGGAGCCGTTGGAACGCGTGCCATCGTGGCTGCTCGAGGATGGCGCCGGTGGCCTGACGACGGGCGCCGCGGATGGCCAGCAGGGAGGATCCGTGGCGGGCCTGCCCGATCTTTCGGGCCGTCGCGATCCGCCCCCCGGCAATCAGCCCCCCGCCGATTCATCGGCGGGTGATCCGGCGGACCCGAACGGCGATGCGAGCGGTGTCGCGAGGCCGATCACCGGCACAGCCGGTGGCCAGCAGAACGTCGATCTGACCAGTGGCCAGTTGCCGCGCGGGCCCAATGGTCCGACACCGGCCCTGCCGCCGCCCAATCAGTCGACCGGGCCGGGCAATTAGCCTGGAGCGACTCCAGGGAGCATGAACCCCGGCCATCACCGGATCGCGATCGTCGGCGCCGGCCCGGGTGGCCTAGTGCCGCGGCGCACGCCGCGGATCTCGGCGTCGCTCACGTGCTGCTCGAGCAGAGCCCGGCCCACGCCCACACGATCCAGCGCTACCAGAAGGGCAAGCACGTCATGGCGGAGCCGCCGGTCCTGCCGTTGCGCAGCGACCTTGCCGTTCGAGGCCGGCACGCGCGAGACCGTGCTCGACGCGCTGGGCGCTACGGGCTCGAGCCGCGACAAGGTCAACATCCGCTACGGCAGCGAGGTCACCGCGCATCACGGGCGAGCAGCCCGGGCTTCGCGCTCGAGCTCGCGGGACGGGTTCACGTCGAGGCCGAGCGGTGGTGTTCGCGATCGGCGTGCAGGGCAACCCGCGCCTGCTCGGCGTGCCGGGCGACGACCTGCCCTGCGTGCAGTACCAGCTCGATGATCCCGACGAGTACCGCGATGAAGCGATCGTCGTGGTCGGCGCCGGCGACGCGGCGATCGAGAACGCGGTCGCACTCACGCGCGCAGAACCAGGTCTTCATCGTCAATCGCAGCGACGAGTTCACGCGCGTCAAGGACGGCAACCTCAAGCGATCACCAAGGCCATCGACGACGGCCGGATCGGCTGCTTCTACCGAACGCAGTGTCGCGCGCGTCGAGGCGGCGCCGGCACGGTGCGCCGCGCCGTATGTGCTGGTGCTCGAACACGGCCGAGGGCGAGGCGCGCATCGCCTGCAACCGCATCATCGCCCGCATCGGCGCGACGCCGCCGCGCAAGTTCGTCGAATCCTGCGGCATCGCCTTCCCGGGCCCCGACCCGACGGCGCTGCCGGTGCTCTGACCGCGCGCTACGAATCGAGCGTGCCGGGCCTCTACGTGATCGGCGCGCTCGGCGGCTACCCGCTGATCAAGCAGGCGATGAACCAGGGCTACGAGGTGGTCGAGTACATCCTCGGCCGCGACATCGCGCCCGGCCGACCATCCGCTGCTCGCGGAGAAGTTCGCGCGCGCTGCCCTTCGGCCTCGACGTCGACGCGACGCTGGCACTTGATGCAGCAGCGCATCGCCGCTGTTCCGCGAGATCAACCGCCTGCATGTTCCGGGAGTTCATGCTCGGCAGCGACGTGCTGCGACCCGGCGGCGGGCGACGTCGATCTTCCGCAAGAACGACTACACCAACACCTTTTTCACGATCCTCGCGGGCAGCGTCGACGTCGAGGTCGGCGAGGACCGAGCAGCGCTACCGCCTGCGGCGCCGGGCGAGTTCTTCGGCGAGATGAGCCTGCTGTCCGGGCCGGCGCCGCTCGGCGACGGTCTATGCCGGGCAGCGACTGCGTGCTGATCGAGTCGCCGCGCCGCGAGATGCAACAAGCTGATCAACTCGGACGACGCCGTGCGCCGCGTGATCGACGAGCACTTCATCGTGCGCGCGATCCAGACCGCGCTTCGCGCCCGAGCGCCGACGTACGACGAACTGAAGGACGTGGCGCGCGGCGCGACGCTCAAGCGCTTCAAGGCCGACGAGCCGCTGTTCCGCGAGGGCGACGAGGCCGACTGCCTGCACCTGATCCGCAGCGGCTCGGTCGCGGTCTCGCGCGATCATCGGCGGCCGCGAGGTCGTGACCTCCTATGTCGCCGCCGGCAACTACGTCGGCGAGATGGGCCTCATGGGCCGCACGCGCCGCGTCGCCACCGCGAAGGCCACCGTCGCGACCGAGACGGTCAGCGCTCGACGCCGGCGAGCTTCGAGCGCCTGCTCGCGCGCAACCCGCGCGCTGCGCCAGCAAGGTGCAGGACGCTGGTGCGCAAGCGCCTCGCCGCCAATGCGCGCATGTCCGCCCAGCCGCAGGCCGGCGACATCGATCTCCTTCCTGATGCAGCAGGGCCTCGGCGAGGCGACCGACGTGCTGCTGATCGACGAGAGCGCTGTGCATCGGCTGCGACAACTGCGAGAAGGCCTGCGCCGAGACCCACGGCGGCACCTCGCGGCTCGATCGCGAGGCCGGCCCGACCTTCGCGCAGGTGCACGTGCCGACCTCCTGCCGGCACTGCGAGAACCCGCAGTGCATGACGGACTGCCCGCCGGATGCGATCCGCCGCGCGCCGAACGGCGAGGTCTACATCCTCGACAGCTGCATCGGCTGCGGCAACTGCGAGCGCAACTGCCCCTACGGCGTGATCCAGATGGCGGCCGCGGCGCCGCCGAAGCCGGGACTGCTGGCGCTGGCTGCTGTTCGGCATGGGGCCGGGCCCCGGCGAGGCTCCGCGCGACCCGCGGCCAGCAAGGATGACGGCGCCCGAAGAAGGCGGTCAAGTGCGACATGTGCAAGGACCTCGCCGGCGGCCCGGCCTGCGTGCGCGCCTGCCCGACCGGCGCGGCGATCCGCATCAGTCCGGACAGGCTTCATGGACCTCGCGCGCCAGCGCCGGTCGCTGAATCCGGCGACGATGCACGAATCGATCCTCGCCTACCGCCGCATGCGCTACCTGTGGGTCGCATCGCGGTCTCGCCTCGCCGCGATCGTCGCCTACGCCTGGCACGACCCGCCGGAGCCGCCGAACGGCGGCACCTGGCTCGGCTACACGCTGGGCGACGATCGGCGCCGTTGCTGATGCTCTGGCTCGATGGCCTTCGGCGTCCGCAAGCGCAGCTATTCCTCGACACTCGGGCACGGTGCAGGGCTGGCTGTCGGCGCACGTCTATCTCGGCAGCGCGCTGATCGTCGATCGTGACGCTGCACGCCGGCTTCCAGTTCGGCTGGAACGTGCACACGCTCGCCTATGCGCTGATGTGCCTCGTCGTCGCCAGCGGCGTCGTCGGCACCGTGCTCTATCTGCGCTATCCGGCACAGATGAGCGCGCAATCGTGCCGGCACCAGACCGCGAGCAGATGCTCGCCGAAATCGCCGACCTCGACCGCCAGTGCCGCGCCGGCTCGCGACGGCGCATCGGCGGCGAATTTCCGGACGTCGCTCATGAGCGCCCGCGACCGCACCGTGCTCGGCGGCAGCGCCTTCGCGCTGCTCGCCGGCCGCGACCGCTCGCGGGTCGTGCTGCCCTCGCCCACGGCTGGCGGCATCGCACCGGCAGCTGCCGCTGCCGAACCCGTCGCAGCGCGCCTGCTCGACTGGCTCGGCGCCGGCTCGCGCGCAACACCGATGGCGAACGCACGCGCCAGATCCAGGACCTGATGACCCTCGTCGGCGCGCGCGCGGCCTCGCTCGACCGCCTGCGCCGCGATGCCCAGATCCGCGCCTGGCTCGACGTCTGGCTCTACTTGCACGTGCCCGCGACCTTCGCGCTGCTCGCCGCGCTGATCGCGCACATCCTCGTCGTCTTCCTGTACTGGTAGCCGGCGATGCGCGTCCTGATCCGCTTCGTCGCGACGCGGACAGGCCGGTGCCGTCGAAGCGCAGGAGCGGCTGTTCGACGGCGAGGTGGTCACGCTCGGCCGCTCCACGGACCAGGTCCTGCACCTCAAGGACCGACGGGTCGCGCTGAAACACGCGCGCATCGCCTTGCGCGGCAGGCAGTTGCCGTGATTTCGCTCGAGCGCCCCGGGCGGCATCGTCGTCAACGAGGCGCTGTGCCGCGAGGCCGCCGCTGCGCCCGGCGACACGATCCGGATCGGCGCCAATGTGCTGCGCGTGCTCGCGCCGCCCGCGGGCGTCGATCTCGCCTTCAGCTTCGAGCTCGATCCCGGAGGCGGCCGCCGGCGACGTCGGCCTCGAGCCACAGGGCTCGATCTCGCGGCGCTTGGGTTGGCGCCAGCGCTCCTGGTCCTGGCTGCTGTTCGGCGCGGTGCTCGCTGCTCGTCGCTGCTGGTACCGGCCGCAGGCCTGCTGGACGCTGGCACGCGCGACAGGCTCCGCACCGGTCCCGCTGCCCGACGACAGCCTCTGGCTCAGCGGGCCGCTCGCGAGCGTACACCACAATCTCGGCAAGCGCTGCGAGAGCCTGCCACCAGAAGCCCTTCCAGCGGGTCCGCAACGAGGCCTGCCTGGATTGCCATGCGACGTCAGCCGCCATTTTGCCGCGCGACCGACATCGTCACCGCACTCGACTCGGCACGCTGCGCCGAGCTGCCACGCCGAGCACAACGAGCCGGCGATGCTGCTGCGCCGCGACGATGCGCTCTGCGCGCGATGTCACGAGCACATGCCGACATCGCGGGTGCGAAGGCCGTCGCCGGAGCGGGTGACTTTCGCGACAACCATCCCGCGTTCCGGATCAGCCTGCTGATGCCGCCGTCAACTGCGACGAGCGGCTCGCGGATCCGGACCGTTCTGCAGGTCGCGCGACCGTCGGACTCGCCGAGCACTCGCGCCTGAAGTTCTCGCACAAGGCGCATCTCGATCCGGCCGGCATCGAGGGCCCGAAGGACGCAGGTCGTCTCGAGTTGCGGCGATTGCCATCGCCCGCAGGCCGATGGGCGGCGCATGCAGCCCGTGACGATGGAGGAGCATTGCTCGTCCTGCCATCGGCTCGATTTCGACCCGGCTTTCCCCGATGCCACCGTGCCGCATGTCGAGGCCGTCGACGGTACTGCGCCGGCTGATCGAGTACTACAGCCGGAGTTACCTCGAGGACTACCCGGATCCGCGAAGCGAACGCCGGGCCCTCGCGGCGCGCCGAGGTGCCGGGCCGCGACCCGACGCGCGCGAGCGCGAGCAACTGCTGCGAACGCGCCCGCGACCGCGCCTTCACGGTCGCGCGCGACCTGATCGAGCGGCGCACCTGTCGTCGATTGCCATGAGATCGAGAACACGGGAAAGGCCGACAATCCCTGGCGCGTCGTGCCCGCGCAGATCTGCCAGACCGCCTGGATGCCCGCCGCGCACTTCAGCCACGCCCGTCATGCGACGGAGCTGTCGGCCTGCGACACGCTGCCATGCCGCGAATGAATCCCAGGTCGCCGCCGACGTGCTGATGCCCGCGATCGGCGTCTGCCGCGAATGCCACGGCAGCGGCGATCGTCACCGCAATCCCGAGGGCCTCGTGCAGAGCGGCTGCACGCTCTGCCACGGCTTCCATGACGCCGCGCACGGAGCCTGGACGCGGGCGCCGCGCAATGAAGGTCGCGGCCTCGCGCTTCCGCGGCAATCGCCGTTGCTGCTCGCCGCCTGCGGCGGCGGCGGCCGCGCATCCTCGCCGCCGGGCGCAGTCGATCCACCGCCGGCCGTCTTGCGACGGTTCCTGCGCCGGGACCTGACGAGTCTCCTGTCCGTCACGGCTGTCGAGACGGTCCTCGCGACGCGCCATCGCGGAGGCGCAGGCGCGCGAGTGCCGCTGCGACCATCGCGGTCGTCGATCGCGTCGGCAACGTGCTCGCCGTCTTCCGCATGACCGGCGCGGCGACGACGGTCACGGTGCAGTTCGAATGGCGCGAGCGGCGGACTCGAAGGCGTCAGCATCATTCCCGACACGATGGCCGCGATCGTCCAAGGCCGTGACGGCGGCCTATCTGTCGAGCGAGGGCAACGCCTTCGGCACGCGCACGGCGAGCCAGATCGTGCAGGAGCATTTCAATCCCGGCGAAGCGCTCGCACCCGGCGGGCCGCTGTTCGGCGTGCAGTTCAGCCAGCTGCCCTGCTCCGACCTCATCGCGCCGCTTCGGCGGCGGGGCGCGGACGCCGGGCCCAAGCGCTCGCCGCTCGGCCTCGCCGCCGACCCCGGCGGCCTGCCGCTCTATCAAGGCGGGCACGCCGGTCGGCGGCATCGGCGTCATCGCCGACGGCGTCTACGGTCTCGATCGCGAATCCGCTCGACGACGACGTCGGACCTCGACGAGACTGATCGCGCTCGCCGGCAGCTTCGGCCTCGCGCCGCCGGACGACCGCCGCGCCGAGCGCATCACCGCCGACGGCAAGCTGCTGCGCTTTCCGATGCGGTCTTCGCCGACCTGCACGGCGAACCCGGCTGCCGCGCCGGCGTTCGCGTACATTGAATGGCGTGGCGGGCGCGCTCGTCGCCGTGCCGGCTATTCCGCCGCCGCGGTCATCGCGGGCACGGCCTTCGGCCAGCCCGCCTCGGGCATCCGCGCCGACACGCTCGACTACTCCGGGCTCGATGCCTTCGTGCTGGTGGACACCGCCGACATCGAGCGCTTCCGTCCCGCCGCCGGCACCGAGGCGTCGGCGCTGCTCACGGCCGCCGAGGTGCGCACGATCATCAGCGAAGCGCTTGCGCATCGCCAACCGCGCGCGCGCGCAGATCCGCCGCCCGCTCGGCCGCCGGCGCGCGTGACGATCTCGGTCGTCGACACCAATGGCGTGCGTACTCGGCATCGCGCGCGGCCGCGACGCGCCGGTGTTCGGCATCGACGTCTCGCTGCAGAAGGCGCGCACGGCCCGGCGTTCCTCTCCTCGCCGCTGCGGCGGCGGCGCTGTCCGGCCTGCCGCCGGCGGTCTATCTCGACGGCGGGCTCAGCGTGCTGCGGAGCGAACGCGCTCGGCCAGTACGTGACGGACCTGCGCGCCTTCATCGGGCCTGCCGGCGGCGCTCGGCGACGGCGCGGTCGCCTTCAGCGCGCGCGCCGTCGGCAATCTCGCGCGGCCTTTCTATCCGGACGGCGTCGACTGCGCGCCGCACGGGCCGCTCAGCAAGCCCGCCGGCGAGTGGACACCCTTCTCGACCGGGCTGCAGCTCGACCTCGTCTACAACGCGCTCATCCAGCACGTCGCCTTCGTGCTCGGCGCTCGCCGCTGACGTGCCCGCGAACTGCACCGGCATCAGCGGTTTCGATACCGGCTTCGGCGTCGCAGGCGCGGTGCCGGCGCTCGCGAACGGCCTGCAGATCTTCCCGGGCGGCGTGCCGATCTATCGCGGCAGCCAGCTCGTCGGCGGCATCGGCGTCTCCGGCGACGGCGTCGATCAGGACGACATGGTCGCCTTCCTCGGCCTGCATGAGGCCGGCGTCGCGCTCGGCGGCGCGATCGGCAATGCGCCGCCCGCGCTGCGCACCGACACGCTGACACCCGCCGGCACGCGGCTGCGCTACGTGAATTGCCCGCAGGCGCCATTCCTCGATTCCAACGAGCAGGAGTGTCTGTGCCGGTAAGTGACGCCATCGCCATGCGTTGCGAGCCTGCGCAGCCACGCCGTCCGCGGCTGCGACGGCCCCGACTGCAGTCACCGGCTGCGGAGCAACCCTGCCCGCCCAGGCGCCGGTCGAAGCCGGAGCGCCGCAGCCCGACGCGTGCCGGTGCTGCGATTCGAGCCGACGCCCTGCGATCCCGGCACGCCTGCCCGCGAGCCGATCCGAATCCAGCTCGCGGAATTCCCGGAACTGCCGGATCGCTGGCGCATCGTGAACGCTGCTCGGCTACGCGGAGAACCTGCTCGATCCCTACCACGGCAACAACTGGCTGAAGGGCGACCGCCCGGCTTTCGGCGAGGACTGGTTCTTCAGCCTGACGGTCAGTCAGCGACAGCGTCGATCGAGCCGCGCCGCTTCCCGGTGCCGGTCGCAGGACCCGCGGCGAGCGATCCCGGCAGCCTCGACACGATCGGCGACGGCGAGCAGCACGTGCTCGCCGAGAACCTCATCGTCGAGGCCGTGCTCTACCAGGGCGACACGGTCTTCAAGCCGCCGGACTGGGAGTTCCGCTTCACGCCGGTGTTCAACATCAACCACGCGCGCCGCGAACGAGCACGGCGTGCTGAAGGCGCAATCCGGACGCCGGCACGACGCGCACCGAGGGCGTGATCGGCGTGCAGGCGCTGTTCGTCGACAAGCACCTGCGCAACGTCTCCGATCGCTACGACTTCGACAGCCTGCGCGTCGGCATCCAGCCGTTCACGGCGGACTTCCGCGGCTTCCTGTTCCAGGACAGCCCGTTCGGCGTGCGCCTCTTCGGCACGCGCGACAACAATCGCTGGCAGTACAACCTCGCCTGGTTCCGGCGCCTCGAGAAGGACACGAACAGCGGCCTGAACGACCTCATCGAACTCGGCGGCGATGCGTTCCGCGACGACGACGTGTTCGTCGCCAATCTCTACCGCCAGGACTGTCCCGTGGCTCGGCTTCACCTCGCAGGCTGGTCGTCGTCCACAACCGCAATCGCGAAGGCGACGAGGTCCGCTACGACGACAACGGCTTCATCCAGCGCCCGTCCTCGCTCGGCGCTCGAGCGCGGCCGCGACTACGACGTCACCTACCTCGGCTACAACGGCGACGGCCACTTCGGCCGCTGGAACCTGACGCGTCTCGGCCTACGGCGCGATCGGCGACGAGGACCGCGGCACCTTCGTCGAGCAGGCAGACGACATCCGCGCCTGGTTCGCCGCCGCGGAGGTCTCGCGCGACTTCGACTGGATCCGCGGCGCGCGCGACGCTCGTCTATGCCTCCGGCGACGACGACCCCTTCGACGACGTGGCCGAGCGGCTTCGACGCGATCTTCGAGAATCCGCTGTTCGCCGGCGCCGACACGAGTTTCTGGATCCGCCAGCCCGTGCCGCTGATCGGCGGCGGCCGCGTCGGCCTGTCGGGCCGCAACGGCATGCTGAATTCGCCTGCGCTCGTCGAAGGAATTCGGCCAGTCGAACTTCACGAATCCCGGGCCTGGTGCTGGTCGGCGTCGGCGCCGACCTCGACTTGCTGCCGACGCTGCGCGCGAGCGTCAATGCCAATGACCTCTGGTTCGCCGACACGTCGTCGCTCGAAGCCGCGCGCAGCCAGGCCGGCATCGACCGCGACATCGGCCTCGACCTGTCGGTGGCGCTGACCTGGCGGCCGCTCGCGATCCAGAACGTCGTGCTGCGGCTGTCGGCCGCGGCGCTGATTCCCGGCAGCGGCTACAAGGCGCTTTCGGCAGCGAGATCGCCCTACTCCGTACTCGGCAATGTCGTGCTGACGTACTGACCATGCGAATCGCGCCTGCTCCTCGGTCCATGTCTCTGGCCGCACCTGCGTCGTGTCGGCGCTCTGACAGTCGCATGCGACGAGCACGGCGTGCCGCCGTCGAGCGCCAGCTACGTCGCTGGCGCCCGTCGCGCCGCTGGTGCAGACGGCGGCAGCAGGCCGCGCGCCAAGAGCACGGGCTGCGTCGACTGCCACGCGCAGACCGACCAGGCGACGATGCACGCGAGCCCGGCCGTCGTGCTCGGCTGCACCGACTGCCATGGCGGCGACGCAGCGGTGCGCTGGCATGGCGGTGCCGCGGCATCGCAGCCAGACTACGCCGCGGCGCGCGATCGCGCCCATGTGCTGCCGCGCTATCCGGAAGCGTGGCGCTATCCGGCGAGCGCCAATCCGGAACGCAGCTACACGCTCCTCAATCGCGAGGCGCCGGAGTTCATCCGCTTCGTCAACCCGCGCGACTATCGCGTCGCGCGCGAGGCCTGCGGCGCCTGCCACCTGAAGACGATCCTGGCCGCCGAGCGCAGCCTGATGTCGACGAACGCGATGTTCTGGGGCGGCGCCGCGTACAACAACGGCCTGCTGCCGTTCAAGAACTACCTGCTCGGCGAGGCCTACACGCGCGACGGCGAGGCCGCGATCGTCGAAGGCGCGCCCGCAAGCGCCGCTGAACAGCGCCGCTCACGGCATCATCGACACCGGCTGTACCCGCTGCCGCGCTGGGAGAACCTGAAGCCGGCCGACATCTTCCGCGTGTTCGAGGACGGCGGCCGCAACATCTCCAATCTGTTTCCGGAGACCGGGCCTGCCGAATGTCGCGGGCAGATCCAGCGGCTCGAGGAACCGGGCCGGCCCGACATGACGCCAGTCGAATCGCGGACCGGGCACCGGCGCGCGCATCGCCGTGCCGGTGCTCAACATCCACAAGACGCGCCTCAACGATCCGCTGGCCGTGGTTCCTCGGCACCAACGACCAGCCCGGCGACTACCGCTCGTCCGGCTGCAGCGCCTGCCACGTGTCTACGCCAACGACCGCGACCCGCGCCATTCCGGACCCTACGCGAAGTTCGGCCACGGCGGCACTGACGCAGACGCGCCGATCCCGACGATTCCGCGCGGACGAGCCGGGCCATCCGCTCGCGCACGCGTTCTCGCGCGCGATCCCGACCGAGCCAGTGCATGGTCTGCCACATGCACCAGCCCAACATGTTCATGAACACCTTCCTCGGCTACACGATGTGGGATTACGAGTCCGACGCGCCGGCGATGTGGCCGACGGAGCAGCGCTATCCGACTGCCGACCGAGATGCGCGCCGCGCACTCGACCGCAATCCCGAAGGCGCCGCGGTACGCGGCCTGTGGGCCGATCCCGGTTTCCTGGCGCGCGTGTCGGAGCTGAACCCGACGCTGAAGGACACGCAGTTCGCCGACTACCACGGCCATGGCTGGAATTTCCGCGGCGTGTTCAAGCGCGACCGCAAGGGCAACCTGCTGGACGCGGGCGGCGCGCATCGTCGCGGACGACGATCCGGCAGAAGTTCGAGAAGGCCGTGCACCTGCTCGTCGATTCACGTGGATGCCGGCATGCACTGCGTCGATTGCCACTTCGCGCAGGACGCGCACGGCAACGGCCACCTGTATGGCGAAGTCGCACAGGCCGTCGAGATCGACTGCAAGGACTGCCACGGCACCGCGACCGCCTATCCGACGCTGCGCAGCTCCGGTCCCGCCGCCGGCCCGAACGGCACCGACCTGTCGGTGCTGCGCAATCCCGACGGGCGGCGCCGTTTCGAATGGCTGGACGGCCACCTGATCCAGCGTTCGGTGCGTCGACCCGAAGCTCGAATGGGAAGTGTCGCTCGTGAAGGACAGCGTGACGCCGGGCAATCCGCACTACAACGAGAAGGCCGCGCGCGCGAAGCTGATGTCGCCGCGATCCGCGCGGCCAGGCCTGGGGCGCCGGCGTCGCCCGCCGGCGAGCTCGCGCATTCCGACGACCAGATGGAGTGCTACGCCTGCCACACGTCGTGGACGACGAGCTGCGGCGGCTGTCACCTGCCGATCGAGGCCAACTGGAAGACCGAAGCGCACCGCTACGAGGGCGGCGTCGCGCGCAACTACGCGACCTACAACCCGCAGGTCGCACGCGACGACATCTTCATGCTCGGGCTGGCGCGGGCCCGACCGAGGGCGGCAAGATCGCGCCGGTGCGCTCATCGTCCGCGCTGGTGCTGTCGTCGACCAATGCGAATCGCGAGCGCATCTACGCACAGCAGCCGCCGATCGCGGCGTCCGGCTTCAGCTCCCAGGCGATGAATCCGCACTACCCGCACACCGAGCGCAAGACCGAGACGAAGACCTGCAGCGACTGCCACCTCTCGACGCGCGGGCGACAACAACGCGATCCTGGCGCAGACCCTCGGGCTAGGGCACGCAGTTCATCAATCTTCCTCGGCTTCAACGCCTGGGTCGGTGGCGGAGGCGCGAGTCGCCGCGGTGCAGCGTCACGGAATGGGACGAGCCGCAGGCGGTCATCGGCAGCTACCTGCAGCGCTACGCCTACCCGGACTGACTGCGGACGCATCGCGCGCGCGGGCTCGTGCTGCCGACGCGCGCATGCGCACCGCGTCAGGCCGGCCGCTGCCTGCAGCTGCGCGGCGAGTACCTCTACGTCGCGGAGGGCGCGCGCGGCTTCGCGTCTACGACGTCGCCAGCATCGCGCAACAAGGGCATCAGCCAGAAGATCGATCACCGCGCCGTTCTCCCCGCTCGGCCAGGACACGCGGGTGCCGATCGCAGGACGCCACCTGCGTCGCACTGCCGACCACGCAGCCCGTGCACCCGGCGCGCAACGACCGGGCCGCTGATGCGCGAGGAAAACCTCGAGCAGCCGTTTGCGCCGATCTACAACTACGCGCTCGTCACCGATACCGTGGAGGGGCTGATCCTGGTCGACATCAACACGCTGGCCGACGGCGATTTCCGCAACAACTTCCTGCGGCGCGCGTTGACCTGGAACCCGGGCGGCGCGCTGAACGGCGCGCGCCACGTCACGATCGGCGGCAACTATCGCCTACGTCATGGCGGACAGCGGGCTCATCGTCGTGGATCTGCGCCGACACCGCTGCTCCGCGTCTCGCTCGCCAGCCTGCCGCTGCGGGACGCGCGCGCCTCCGTGCTGCAGTTCCGCTATCTCTTCGTGACCGACGCGGAAGGCCTCGAGGTCGTCGACGTGACGCATCCGGAGAAGGCCAAGGCTGCTGCCGGACGCGAGCCTGCAGTCTCGCCTCGGCGCGCAGGATCTTCGTGTCGCGCACTTATGCGTACGTCGCCGACGGATCGCAGGGCCTCGCGATCGTGGACGTCGAGAAGGCCGGAGCACCCGGGTCTCCTGCGGCAGTTTGACGCCGGAGGCGCAGTTCGACCGATGCGCGCGACGTCGTCGTCGCGTCCACCAATGCATCGCTCTTCGCCTACGTCGCGGACGGCGGCGGCGGCCTCAAGGTGCTCCAGCTGACGGCACCCGATACCCAGCCAAAGTTCTACGGCTTCAGCCCCGAGCCGCAGTCCGCAGCTGATTGCCCGTTACGCGACGCGAAGCGCCCGCGCTGTCGCCTGTCGCGCCCGCTCGAACGCGACCGCGCGGTCGACGAGACCGGCGGGCAGGTCGCCGTGTTCGGGCGGCGCGGCTCGCGGCCCTTCAACGGTGTCGAGATGCAGCGCCTGTATCTGGATCAGAATGGCGAGCCCTGGTATGTGCAGGACTGAAACATTGCGGACCCACGCCTGGATCCTCGCGCTCGCGCTGGCAGCAATGGCAGGCTCCGCCGCAGCGGAGGCGCCGGCGGATCACCTGGGCGTCGCCTCCTGCGCTTCCGGCGTCTGCCACGGCTCGGCGAAGCCCCTCGATGCCACGCCCATACTGCAAAACGAATACGTCACCTGGTCGCATTTCGATCCGCATTCGGGGGCCTACCGGACGCTGCGCAGTGATCAATCGGCGGTCATCGCCAGGCGCCTCGGCATCTCAGCGGCCGAACGCGAACCGCAGTGCCTTGCCTGCCACGCGGAAGACGCAGATCCGGAATTGCGCGGACCGCGCTTCCAGGTCGACGACGGCGTCGGTTGCGAGGCCTGCCACGGCGGATCCAGCCAATGGATCGCGAGCCACGATGACCGCCCGTCGGGCACGCACGCCGACAGCATCGCGCGGGGACTCGCGCCGCTCGAGCGCGCGAGTCCGCGCGCCAGGACTTGCGCTTCCTGTCACCTGGGTTCGGCTGGCCGGCTCGCCGGCCACGCACTGATGGCAGCCGGCCACCCGCGCCTCGTCTTCGAACTGGACACCTACTCGGAACTCTGGCGCACCAGCGGCGGCCGCGAACATTTCCGGCGCGACCGGGACTATCAGCAGCGCAAGGGCGGATCCGGCAGCGTCGAATTCTGGCTCGCGGGCCTCCTCGAGAGCGCGAGCCGTATGCTGGAACTGACAGAGAGCGAGGAACTGTCCCGCGGCGTGCTGCCTGAATTTGCGCTGTTCAACTGCTATTCCTGCCACCGCTCGATGCGGCTGCGGCGCTTTCGCGACCTGCCCGGCATCGCGCCAGGAAGCCTGCGCGTGAATGACAGCGCACTCGTGATGCTCGCCGCGGCACTCGATGCGCTCGACCCGGCGCGCGCCGCCCAATTGCGCGAAGCGACAGGGGGCCTGCATCGCGCGGTGGCGCGCGGCATGCCGGCGTTGCGCGAATC
Organism: uncultured Gammaproteobacteria bacterium; assembly: GCA_963747145.1. Taxonomy (GTDB): domain Bacteria; phylum Pseudomonadota; class Gammaproteobacteria; order Steroidobacterales; family Steroidobacteraceae; genus SCUD01. The sequence continues at coordinate 344,989 of CAVVDZ010000001.1, forward strand.
CGCGGGCCGCCTGCGCGCGGAGTTGCCGGCGCTCGCGCGTGAACTCGAGGCCAGGCAATTCGGGCCCGACGAGCGCCGGGCATTGCTGCGGTCAGTGCTCGCCGCTGCCGGGCGCGGTGAATACCCCGACTATGCTGCCGCCGAGCAGGCGGCCATGGCCGTGACGATGCTGCTGGCGGAATCGGGTCTCGCCGTCGATTCCGACCCGCAGGTCGAGGCGCTCTTCGCCGACCTCAGGAACGACGAGCAATACGACCCGGAGCGGTTCCGGCGCATCCTGGAACGCGTCGCTCCCGCGGGCGCGGGACAGTAGAGCGCGCCCGTCCGCGGGGCGCGCATTCGCTTATCAGTCCGTGGCGTTTTCGATCGCGGCGTACCAGAGGCATGTCGCAATGCCGGCAGCCAGGATCGCGACGACCGCATGCAGGAAGTGATCCACCGGATTCGCCGACATGCCGATGTGCGCCCAGGCGACCAGGCGCGCGACGAGAACGGCCAGCACCAGCCAAGGCAGGGTCGGAATGAAATTCCGCACCGTGCCGATCATCCTCCCGAACATCCCGGCACCGGCAGCCCTCGGGCTGCGGGCAAGGACCGCGAGGCTGGCCAGCGAGAAGAACGCGTATGTATTCGTCCAGTCGTTGCCGGCCGCGTTGATGTACGACCACCAGTACCCCGCGAAAACCCAGGCATAGCCGAAGACGCCTACGAGTGCCCAGGAAACTGCTTTTTTGACCATGAATCCCCCTGTAGTCTGCTTTATTGAGTCGCGGGCAAGTCCCTCTCCCGCTCCGTTGCCTCTAGCTTACCGTGCCGGGCCCTGCAGCCGGAAAATCGCCCCTTTCAGGCTATACTGCCGTCAATGAATACTGGCCGCCGGCCACGGCTGGCGGAACTGTCGACTGTCGCGGCCGTCTATCGGACGCAGACCCGCTAACGGACCACTGGACCCCATCTCATGGCACTTGTTCGACGCACCGCCGCCCGGGCGGTACCCACGATTTGCGCGCTCCTGGGCGCCCTGCTGGCCTCCGGCTGCAGTGGCGGGAGCCCGCCCCATGCCGCTCCCGCTTTCCCCATTGCCGAGGGCGCCGACACGCGTGTCGAGCTCAGCTGGAATGCGGTCACCGGGGCCAAGAGCTATACGATCCTGTGGTCCGACGATCCGGCACCGGGCAGCCCTTTATCCAATGAAATCACAGACTTAACTGCAACTACCTATAGCCACACGGGCTTAACGAACTTCCGCACCTACCGCTACCGGATCGTCGCCGAGACGGGCGGCGGCCGCGGGCCGGAAAGCAACCAGGTCCAGGCCGAACCTGGCCCTGTACCCGGCCCCGTCGAATGGACGGCGGTCGTCGCCGGGGATCCTGGGCATACGATTCATTTCGCGACGGCCACCGATGCGACGTCCTATCGCGTGTATATCGCGGCGGGCGAGGCGGGACTCGGCGGCCGCCGGCCGAACACCCTGTTCGAGGAGGTCCCTGCCTCCCCTGACGTCCGCGCCACCATCCTGATCAACACGCCGCTGCTCTATCGCGTGATCGCGATGAATGGCACAAGGATCGGCTTCGACGGCCCGGTGGCGATGACGCCGGCCCATAGCATCACGACCTTCAACCTGCCCCTTCTCGGCCTGGCCTTCGGCGATCCGAATGCCGACAACTGTCTCGACCTGGTCAGCGCCGGTGGCGGCATTGCGGGCACGCTCTGCCAGGGCATATTCAACCCGCGCGTCCTGCCGGAAGCGGGACTCTCGGACCTTGTGGCGACCGGCCGGGTCAACGGCGACTCGCGCTTTGCGGATTTCACCGGCGATCGCCGCGATGACGTCTTCAGCAACACATTTTCGCCCGCGAACGACCCGGCCTCGGTCGCGGTCCTGAGCGTCAACAATGGCATCGGCAACTACGCGACGAACGCCGGCGTCACGGCACTCGGCATCGGCGGCTTCGGCGGCACCTTGCTGGCCGCCGACTTCGACAACGACAACGATGTCGACGTGTTCGCGCCGAACGACCAGACGCGTGGCGATGGCGCGCACAACTGGCTCCTGATCAACGACGGCGCAGGCGTATTCACCGATACCGCGGCTGCTGCCGGTGTCGCCCTGGACCCTGCGGGCGCGGCATACGTGCCGCGCGGTGGCCAGGCGGCCGATTTCAATGAGGACGGCCGCGTGGACATGCTGTTCGGGTCGCGGCTGATGATCAACAACGGCAACGGCACCTTCAGCGATGGCAGCGCCGCGGCAAACATCCCCGTGCGCGCCGACCAGGGACTCAAGCTGATCGACGTGGACCTCGACGGCGACCTCGACCTGATCCACCACGACGGCTCGGTCACGCGCCTCTACCTCAATACGGGGGGCGTATTCGACGGCGGGACGATCGTCAACGAAGACACGACACAGGCGACGATCGGCCTCGGCTTGAATGCCTGCGACGTCAATGGCGATGGTTTCGAGGACGTGCTGGTCGCGAAGAATGTCGTGGCCACGGACACGGGCGTGCCGAAGCTCCTGGTCAACGTCAATGGCACGCTGATGGCATCCGCCGTCCAGGACGAAGTGACGGTGGACACCGGCGACCTGATCGCGCACAACGACCTGATCGCCTGCGGTGACATGGACAACAATGGCGTGATCGACTTCGTGTCCCGCTGGGGCACGACCCACCGGCTGCTGAAGGCCGCATCAAACCTGTCGAAACACATCACGATCCGCGTGCTCGGCGCGGGCGGCGAGCGCAATCAGCAGGGTCACATCGTCAAGCTCGTGCCGCGCTCGTATCCGAACCGGATCATCACGCGCGTGATCGAGTCCGGTTCAGGCCTGCAGGCGCAAAACCAGTACGACCTGCTGGTCGGCGCACCGTGGCTCGGCACCTACGATATTTCCGTGCGCTTCCGCAATGGCACCGTGACCGGGACGGTGGAGCCGGGCGGGGCTGTGACGATTTTCGAGGACGGTCGCGTCGTCACGGGCCTGCAATAGCGAAAGAGCGCACGCTCAGCCGAGCGCCGCCTCGAGGTCCGCAATCAAGTCGCCGGTATCTTCGATGCCGACCGACAAGCGCACCAGCGAATCCGTGATGCCGAGCTTCGCCCGCGCCTCGGGCGGCACGGACGCGTGCGTCATGATCGCCGGGTGATCGACGAGGCTCTCGACGCCGCCGAGGCTTTCGGCCAGCGTGAAGAGTTCAAGGTGCTCCAGGAAACGCCGCGCCTCCGGCAGCCCGCCGCCCTTCAGGAAGAACGTCACGATGCCGCTGTGGCCATTCTTCATCTGGCTCTGCGCCAGCGCATGCTGCGGATGCGACGGCAGTCCCGGATAGAGCACTCGCTCGACGCGCTTGTGGCGCTCGAGCCAGCCCGCGATCGCAAGTGCGCTCTCACTCGCCTGGCGCATGCGAAGCGGCAGCGTCTTCAGTCCCCGCAGCGCGAGGAAGCTGTCGAACGGGCCGCCGACTGCGCCGACCGCGTTCTGCAGGAAGCCGATGCGCTCCGCGAGCGCCGCGTCTGACACCACCGCAACGCCACCGACCATGTCCGAATGGCCGTTCAGGTACTTGGTCGCCGAGTGCACGACGATGTCGGCGCCGAGCTCCAGCGGCCGCTGGATCCAGGGCGTGGCAAAGGTGTTGTCCACGACTGTCAGGATGCCGCGCTTGCGCGCAATACCGGCGATCGCTGCGATGTCGACCAGGCGCAGCATCGGATTGGTCGGTGACTCGATCCAGATCATGCGCGTTCCGGGCCGGATCGCCGCGAGCGTGGCTTTCGGGTCGGTCATGTCCGCGAATGTGAAGTCGATGGCCGCCGAACGGCGGCGCACGCGCTCGAACAGGCGGAACGTGCCACCGTACAGATCGTCCATCGCCAGCACGTGGCTGCCGCTATCGAGCAGGTCCATCAGCGTCGAGGTCGCCGCCATGCCCGATGCGAAGGCGTAGCCGTGGGTCCCGCTCTCGAGATCAGCGATGCAGCGCTCCCAGGCCATGCGAGTCGGGTTCTGCGTGCGTGAGTACTCGTAGCCCTTGTGCACGCCCGGGCTCTGCTGGGCGTAGGTCGACACCGCGTAGATCGGCGGCATCACGGCGCCGGTCGTCGGATCGGGCGACTGTCCGGCGTGGATGGCCCGGGTCGCGAAAGCCTGTTTTTTCCTTGCGTCGGTCATTGTTTTCCTCAGTGAGCCGGGGCGGCGCGCATCTGCCGGCGCAGGTAGTTCAACATGTCGGCGCGCGTGATCAGCCCGTGGAACTGATCGGCTTCCATGAGCGCTGCATAGGGCCGCACATCCAGCATCGCCGCCAGGTTCCCGACGGACACCGATGGCTCGACGATCAGGAAATTCGTGTGCATCGCCTTGCTGACCGGATCATTGAAGCGTTCGGGATCGCCGAATGCGTGTCGCATGATGTCGTCCTCGTCGATGAAGCCGACGAGGCGATCGCCCTTCATGACGGGCAATTGGCTGAAGCCCGCATTGCGCAGCCGGTTATGCGCCGTCGTCAGCACGTCGTCCGGCCCGACCGTGATGGTCGCGCGCTCGCCATGCGGCCGGCCCACGAGATCGCGCAGATTGCCGTGCTGCTCCCGCCGGATGAATCCCTGGTCTTCCATCCAGAAGTCGTTGAAGAGCTTCGACAGGTACTTGTTGCCCGTATCGCAGGCGAATGTGACGACGCGCCGGGGTTTTTTCTGCTCGCGGCACCAGCGCAGCGCAGCCGACACCAGCGTGCCGGTGGAGGAGCCGACCAGCAGCCCTTCCTTGCGGAGGATTTCGCGGGCCGTCGCGAAGGACTCGCCGTCCGGGATGCTGTAGGCCCTGTGGCACATCGAGAAGTCGCAGATGTCCGGGATGAAGTCCTCGCCGATGCCCTCGACCAGCCAGGAACCGGCCTTGCCGATCCGGCCCTCGTTGACATGCGTCGCGAGCACCGAGCCCTCGGGGTCCGCCAGCACGATCTCGACGTCCGGCGCCTTTTCCCTGAAGCATTGGGTGAGTCCCGCGATCGTGCCGCTCGACCCGACGCCGACGACGACCGCATCCACGCGGCCCTGCATCTGCTCGAGGATCTCCGGCCCGGTTGTCGTCGCATGGGCCATCGGATTGTCCGGGTTGGAGAACTGGTTGATGTAGTAGGCGCCTTGCTCGCGCGCGATCCTGGCACCGACGTCCTGGTAATACTCGGGATGGCCTTTCTCGACGTCGGAGCGCGTCAGCACGACCTCCGCGCCCATTGCGCGCAGGTTGAAGATCTTTTCCTGGCTCATCTTGTCCGGCAGCACGAGGATCACGCGGTAGCCCTTCTGCGCGGCCACCAGCGCGAGACCAAGACCCGTATTGCCGGCTGTTGCCTCGACGATCGTGCCGCCGGGCTTGATGTCGCCGCGCTTTTCCGCCTCCTCGATCATCGACATGCCGATCCGGTCCTTGATGGACCCCGCGGGATTCATCAGCTCCAGCTTCAGGAAGAGGTCGCAAGGGCCGGTGTCGAGCCGTGCAATCTTCAGCATCGGTGTCCTGCCGACCATGTCGAGGACATTGCCGTAGACCATCATGGTTGTCGCTCCGAACGCAGGCTACTATTGCCCCGGATTGTACCGGGAGACGTGCCGTGCGTTGGCGACCGTTCCTGCTGGCTTTGCCGGTCGCCGCCGGCTGTGCCCTCACTCCGGTATTGCCGCCGGCCGTGCCTCAGCCGATCGCAGCCCGCATCCGGGACGATGGCAGTGTTCAGCAGGCAGTCGAACTGGCACGCACGGAGTTTCTGGCAGGCCAGCATTTCGATCGGCTTGACGTGACGGTGCTCCTGGCTGCGCCTGGCGGGCTGTGGCTTCGCGGCAGCGTCGGCGGGGACCGCCCCTGGTACCCGGCGAGCTGCGTCAAGCTGGGCTTCGCGATCGCCGCCACCCACTGGTGCGCCGCGCACTCGAAGGGACCGGATTGCCTCGACGAGTCCGTGCGGCCGATGCTGGTGGTCTCTGACAATGTCGCGACGGGCGTGGTCGTGGACTCAATCACCGGCGTGACGAATGGCCCGGTGGAAGGCGCGGATTTCGAAGCCTGGCTGGCGCGGCGGATGTACACCGAGGACCTGTTGAAAAGCCGCGGTCTGCTGGGCAGCCAGCGCTTCGTGAACAAGACCTACCCGACGAACTCGGGTGAAATGCCGCAAGCGCTCGAAAAGCTGGCGCTCGAGCGCCACGGCCGCAATTCGATGACAGCCGACGGCTCGGCGCTCCTGATGCTCGCTCTCGTCAGCGGCGAATTCGGCCCGGCCGCCACGGACTACCTGCGCCTGCGGCTGCGGCGTCCGCGGATCTCTCCGGAAAGCGCGATGGGCGGCGGATTCCCGGAGGGCACGGTTTTCGAGAGCAAGTTCGGCTCCGCTTACGACACGCTGGCCGAGATTGCGCATGCAGAGCTTCCGGACGGCCGCAGGCTCATCATCGCCGCCTATTCGAACGGGCGCGATCCCGAGGGGCCAGACGAGCAGGATCCCTCGGCGCTTGCGGGATTTGCGAGGCTCCTGCTCGAACGGCTGGCCGCATCCCGGGCAGGCTCATGACTGAAGCGGCGCGCAGGCTGCGCGGCGTGCTCCTGATGCTGGCCGCAGTCGGTGTCTTCGCGATCATGGACGCGATCATGAAGCACCTGACCCTGCGTTATCCGCCGCTGCAGATCGCCTGCCTGCGCGGCGCGAGTTCGCTGCCATTCGTCGCGCTGACCTACCTGGTGACCGGGCGCCTGCGGCTGCTGCGCCCGGTCCGCTTCGGCTTGCACATCGCGCGCGCGGTACTCGCTGTCGTGATGATGTGGGGATTCCTATGGGCGCTTTCGCACGCCAGCATGGCGGACACATACGCAGTCTTCATGAGCGCGCCGCTGCTCGTCGTGTTGATGGCGTCCCTGATGCTCGGCGAGAAAGTGGATGGCCACCTGTGGTTCGCGATCGTCATCGGTCTTGCGGGCGTGTTCGTGATGCTGAAGCCATCCGTGGCGGGCTTCGTGAGCCTCGCCGGACTCGCGACACTCCTGTCCGCGCTTGCCTATGCGCTCGTCGTCGTCCTGGTCCGCATCCTGTCGCGCACCGACACGACGGCGTCGATGGTTTTCTGGTACCTGCTGATGCTGTCGATCGGCGCCGCCGTGCTTGCCCTGCCTGACTGGGTTCCGATCGTGGCGGCCGATTGGCCCTGGATCGTCGCGATCGGCCTGACGGGCTGGGCCGGCCAGCACCTGATCACCGACGCATTCCGGCTCGCGCCCGCCTCGCTCGTCGCGCCTTACGAATACACGGCGCTGGTCTGGGCCGTCGGCCTCGACTGGTTCGTCTGGCAGGTATTGCCGGGACCCAGGATGATCATCGGTGCCGTCATCGTCGTCGGCGCGGGCCTGTACCTGCTGCACCGAGAGCGGCAGCGGGTCGTGATGGATCGCGCCATCATTCGCGTCGATGGAAACCCTTGAGAATCCATCTGTCACGAAGTTGAAAGACACCTGAGGGCAAGAGGCCCTTTCGCGACCATGCCCGCTAGCGCGACAGGTCCTTCAGCAGGCTTCGCCACTGGATCAGCGCGCCGTCGAATGTCGCGACCGGCACGCGCTCGTTCAATCCATGCGCGAACTCGTCCTTCGGGTGCATGAATATCCCGGACACGCCATAGCTCGGCACGCCGACATTCCGGAAAAACACGCTGTCGGTCGCGCCCGCGGACATCGACGGGGCGATCGGCAGGCCCGGCGCGCGCAGGTCGATCGCCTTTCGCAGCGCCTTCATGACGTCATCACGCAGCGGCGAGGCATCGCTCAGCACGGGATCGTTGGCGAGCGCAAACCGCGCGGTGGGGTCGTCCACGACGCGCTCCAGTGTCTGCTGGACGTTTTCGATCGGGACGCCCGGGAATACGCGGCAATTCACGTTGACCATGGCGCTCTGGGGCAGCGCATTGCGCGCATGGCCGCCCTGCAGCATGGTCGCGACGCAGGTGGTGCCGAGCTGCCCGACGTGCTCCGGCATCGAAGACAGGAGCGCGATGGCTGCGGCGTCGGTGGGATCCTCGGCATAGCGGCTCATGGCGGCCCCCGGCTCGCCGGACGTGATGGGGCCTGCCGCGCGGAAATAGGCCCGCGTCAGCTCGCTGGACTGCCTGGGGAAGCTGAACGCCGCGATGTGGTCGATCGCGCGGGCCAGGCGATAGATCGCGTTATCGGCGCGCGGGCGGCTGCTGTGCCCGCCCGGATTCGTGAAGCTGATCTCGAAGTCGACGTAGGTCTTCTCCGCCGCCTGCATGCCATAGACGATCGGCTTGCCGTCATCGCCGAGCGATGCGCCGCCTGCGTCGCTGTTCAGCACCAGTTCGGCATTCCTGATCTGTTCCGCGAGGACCCTCGTCGTCGCCTGGGTGGTCTCCTCGTCGCCGGAGAGCGCGAGCACGATGTCACGACGTGGCTTGTATCCTTCCGACTTCAACCACAACAGCGTTGCGACCATCGACGACACGCCGAACTTGTTGTCCACGGAGCCGCGGCCAAAGACGAAGCCGTCCTCGGCGACCGGCGTGAACGGATCGCGCTGCCAGTCGGCCCTGAAGGCCGAGACGACGTCCATGTGCCCGCTGAGGACGATCGGCTTTGCGGACGGGTCCTTGCCGCGATAGCGCGCGACCAGGAACGCCGTCTCGCCCGATGGCGTGATCGCGATGTCTTCCGGCGCAAATCCGCCCGCGGTCAACACACCGGCGAGATAGGCGGCATAGGCCGGTACCTGGCCCTTGCCCGCAACCGTCTGGAATGAAATGGATTTGGCGTGGATCTCGCGCATGCGCGCGGAGATGTCGGCGGGAACGGTGGGCACACTGGCGGCGGCAGCCGTCAGGGCGAAGCACAGGGCCATGGTGCCCAGGCAGGCCCGGGTCCGGATCGATTCCATCGGAAGTTTCCTTGTCGAAGGGTCCGGGATTGTGCCTAGCGACCGAAGCGGCTGCAAGCAGGTCTCCGGAAGGTGGGTTAGAGTAGCGGCCATGCCGAGTTGGCCGACCGCATGATCGTCACCGTCCTGCTGACTGCGCTGGGCGTGCTCGCTGTGGCATTCACCGGAGTGCTGCTGCAGACCGCCATGAAGCGCCATGAACTCCGCCCGACAATGGAAGCCATCGGGCTCGGCGCCATAACCAACTTTTTCGACACGCTCGGCATCGGGTCATTCGCAACCACGACCGCATGGATCAAGCTGCGCAAGCTGATCCCGGACAGCTACATCCCCGCGACCCTGAATGTCGGCCATGCCCTGCCGACCGTCGCCCAGGCTTTCATATTCATCAAGCTGGTCAATGTGGATCCCGTGCTTCTGGTGGCCTGCATTGCTGCGGCGGTCGCAGGCGCCATCGTCGGCGCACCGATCGTCGTGCGCCTCCCGGTACGCGTCGTGCAGGGTGTGGTCGGCGTTGCGCTCCTCATCGCCTCCGTGCTTTACGCACTGACCAACCTCGGCATGATGCCGGCTGGTGGCAACGCGCTTTCGCTGGCGACCGGGGCCATGACCGTCGCCGTGATCGGGCACTTCGTGATGGGTGCGCTGATGACCTTCGGCATCGGGCTCTATGCGCCCTCGCTGATTCTGCTGTCGCTGCTCGGTCTGAATCCGGTTGCGGTATTCCCGATCATGATGGGCGCCTGCGCGTTCTTGATGCCAGTCTGCGGCATGAAATTCGTCCGCGCTGATCGCATCAACCTGCGTGTCGTTATCGGACTCGCGCTGGGCGGCATCCCTCTCGTGCTGGTCGCCGCATTCCTCGTGACGTCGCTGCCGCTCGTGACCCTGCGCTGGGGCGTCGTGGTCGTCGTGCTGTACGCAGCCATCCTGCTGCTGCGTTCGGCGCTGCAAGCGCCGGTGACGCAGGAATCCGCAGTCAAGCTCGCGCAATAAGAACGCGGGCCAGGGGGAGTTCCATGGACAGAAGGCATTTCCTGATGTCATCGGTGGCAGCCGCCGTTGCGGCATCGCTGCCGATCGGCAGGCTGCTCGCCGCGGGCCGCGGCGTGCCGGTCGCGGCCGATGTCGCCGCGGTGACTGGCAGCGGCGCAGCGATCACGATCGAGCGTGCCGCACTCCAGGAACTACGCGACAGCCTGCGCGGCGCGATGCTCCTCGCCGGCGACGATGGCTATGACCAGGCGCGGCGTGTGCTCAATGAATCCATCAACAAGCACCCGGCGCTCATCGTGCAGCCCACCGGTGTTGCGGACATCCAGAATGCCGTGAACTTCGCGCGCGGGCGCAGCCTGCTGCTGGCGGTCAAGTGCGGCGGCCACAGCCCTGGCGGCAAGTCGACCTGCGAAGGCGGCATGCAGATCGACCTGTCGCATTTCCGCGGCGTGCGGGTGGACCCGCTGGCTCGCAGGGCCTATGCGGCAGGCGGCAGTCTGCTCGGCGAACTCGATCACGAAGCCATGGCGCTCGGCCTCGTCACGACAGCGGGCACTGTGTCGCACACGGGCATCGGCGGCCTCACGCTTGGCGGCGGCTTCGGGCGCCTGGCGCGGCGCTTTGGCCTTGCGCTCGACAACGTGAAGGCCGTGGACATCGTGACCGCAGACGGACAGCTGCTGCATGCCAGCGCGAAAGAAAACAAGGACCTCTACTGGGGCGTGCGCGGAGGCGGCGGCAATTTTGGCATCGTCACGGACTTCGAGTTCGGCCTGCATCCGATGCAGCGCCAGATCATCGGGGGCAACATCGTGTTCCCGATCGAGCGCGCGCGGGAGATCGTCGGTTTCTACGGCGACTTCAGCGGGAGCGCCCCGGATGAACTCTATGCGGACTACTTCATGTCGCTGCCGCCGGCCGGCAAGCCCGGCGTCTGCGGCATAAGTGTCTGCTACTCGGGCGACGCGGCGCAGGCGGACAAGCTGCTCGAGCCGCTGCGCAAGCTGGGCGGCGCGGTGGCGGATACCATCAAGGCCCAGGACTATGTCGCGATCCAGCGCAGCACCGACCGCAGCGATCCGCGGAACGAAGGCACCTACCTGAAGTCGGGATTCATCAGCGACTTCAAACCCGACATGGTCGGCAAGCTCATTGATGGATTCCAGCCGGACCCGGACCGCACGACCATCGTCTTCTTCCAGCATTCGGGCGGAGCGATCGGGCGCATTGCCCCGGATGCAACTGCTTTCCCGCACCGGCACTCGAAGCACAACATGTTCGCGGTTGTTTCATGGAATCTCGACCATGACGCTGCCCCGCACGTGCGCTACGTCAAGGATTACTGGAACAAGCTCGAACCGTACACGGACGGTTATTACACGAACGAGGTCGGCGACGAGGCCCAGCACATCGTCGACACGAATTACCAGGGCAACATCGGCCGGCTGCGAGTGATCAAGAAGAGATACGACCCGGGCAACCTGTTCCGGCTGAATGCGAACGTACTGCCGAGCGCGTAGCAGAAATCGACAGGGCGATTTGCCCGCGGAACCTGGCTGGCAGATACTTGTCCATCGGATCGAGGTACTGACCCTGTCCAGGCATCGTCAACGGCTTGTCGCCCGCCTCCTGGCGCTGGCATTGCTCGTCGCCCAGTTCGGCGCCGAGGCGCACGCCTATTCGCACCTGGCGAAGGATCCGGACGGCACTACAAGTTCCACTCAGTACTGCACGAAATGCCTGTCCTATGCGCCGGTGACCATCGCTGCGGGCGGCATGCCGCAGGCAGTTCTGATCGACCAGCCTGCATCGGAACCCGCCCTGGCGGCCGCCACGGCAACGATCCCGTCTCTCACCCCTCGCCCCTCTTACCAGTCTCGCGCCCCGCCCCAGTCCCTCTAGGCCAATGACCCCACGGCGCGCATCCGCGCGGCCGTGCCCGTTGACTTGAGAGGAGGACTTTTCCATGACGAGGATATTGCCCATTGCGGCGCTCCTGGCGCTTGCCAGTGCTGCGCCATGCGCATTCGCGGAGTCCGCGGATGATGTCGCGGCGCTGCGCGCCGAGCTGCAGAACCTGAAGAACGATTACGCGGCGCGCGTGGGCGCGCTCGAGGCGCGAATCGAGCAGCTCGAATCCGCCCCGGCACCACTTCCCGCGCAGGTTGCCGGGCAGCAGCCGACTGCCGGCACCGGATCGCGAAACGCGGCGTCGGCGTTCAATCCGGCCATTTCGGTGATACTCGCCGGCAGCTACACCGGCACGTCGCAGGACCCGGAATCCTGGCGCATCGCCGGATTCATTCCGAGCGGCGGCGAAGTCGGCCCGGGTGAGCGCAGCTTCAGTCTCGGCGAATCCGAACTCGCACTCAGCGCCAGCGTCGATCCGTATTTCTCGGCGACCCTGGTTGCCGCAATCGCGGGTGAGGATGAAATCGGGGTCGAGGAAGCCTATTTCCGCACGACCGCCCTGCCCTCCGGCTTCACCGTCAAGGGCGGGCGATTCTTCTCGGGCATCGGCTATCTCAACGAAGTCCATGCGCATGCCTGGGACTTCGCCGACCAGCCGCTCGTCTACCAGGCTTTCATGGGCAACCAGCTGGCGCAGGACGGCGTGCAGGTCAAATGGCTGGCGCCCACCGATCTCTTCGTCGAGTTCGGCGCGGAGACCGGCAATGGCCAGGCATTCCCTGGAACGCGCCGCAACCGGAATGGCATGAACGGCACGGCGCTCTTTGCGCATGTCGGCGGCGATGTCGGCGACATCGGCGAGCTGGCGCGCGGGCGCTTCCTGGCTCGAATTGCGAGCAGAGGACCGCAGCTACGAGGACGCCGACCAATTCGGCGTGCCTGTTCTGGACTCCTTTACCGGCAAGTCGCGCACCTGGGGACTCGATGCGGTCTTCAAGTGGGCGCCGACGGGCAATTCCGCGTACCAGCAGTTGAAAGTGCAGGCCGAATACATGAATCGCCGCGAGCTCGGCGAGCTTGCATTCGATACCGAAGGTGCGGGGCTCGCCGATGCTTATCGCAGCGACCAATCCGGCTGGTACCTGCAGAGCGTGTTCCAGTTCCGGCCGCGCTGGCGCGTCGGGCTCAGATACGACTCGCTCGACTCGGGCACGCCGCGCATTGCGCTCGTGGACGACGGCGTCCTTCCGCCCGGAGCGTTTCCGCTGCTGCTTTCCGCCGATCCGGAAAGGATCAGCGTGATGTTCGACTGGAGCCCGAGCGAGTTCTCGCGGCTCCGGGCGCAATACGCCTGGGATGAGGCCCGCTCAGACGGCACGAAGGACCGGCAACTTCGGTTGCAGTACCTCTACGGCATCGGCGCGCACGGCGCCCACAAATACTAGGAGCCGCAATCATGCGAAATATCATTCGCGGCGCCCTCGCGCTGCTCATCCTCCTGGCCTGCGGTCCCGCGCAGGCCACCGTGAAGATACTGGCCACCACTTCCGACTGGGGCGCGCTCGCGACCGAGCTCGGCGGCGACAAGGTCAGTGTCTACGTTGCCACGACTGCCTTGCAGGACGTGCATCGCGTAGATGCCAAGCCGAGCCTCGTCGCACGCGCGCGCACCGCCGATCTGGTGTTTGCCACGGGCGCGGAACTCGAAATCGGCTGGCTGCCGGTGCTCGTGCAGGAATCGGGCAATCCCCGCATCCAGCCCGGATCATCGGGCTACTTCGAGGCTGCGTCGCAGTTGAGCCTGCTCGAAGTTCCCTCGCGGCTCGATCGCTCGATGGGTGACATCCATCCGCAGGGGAACCCACACCTGCAACTCGATCCGCACAACATCACGATCGTTGCAAAGGCGCTGACCGAGCGGCTCGCCTTGCTCGATCCCGCCAATGCGGCCTACTACCGGCAGCGTGGCGGCGATTTTGGTTCGCGCTGGACGCAGGCGATTGCCAGGTGGGAACAGAAAGCAGCGCCGCTCAAGGGATTGCCGGTGGTCGTGATGCATCGCGACCAGGCCTATCTCTGTCACTGGCTCGGCCTTCAGGAAGTCGCCGCGATCGAGCCGAAGCCCGGCGTGCCGCCGAGTGCCGGCTATCTCGGCCAGCTGGTGTCGAAACTTGCGACGACTCCGCCACGCCTGATCATGCGCAATGCCTACAACGATCCCAAGGCGGCCAACTGGCTCTCGGAGCGCGTCCATTCGCCTGTCGTGCTGTTGCCGTTTTCGGTCGGCGGCACACCCGAGGCGAAGGACCTCTTCGGTCTCTTCGACGACACCATCAATCGATTACAGGCGGCAATCCAATGAGTCTTTTCTCCACCGATCTCAGCATCCTGTGGCCGGCGCTGGTCGCGGGCCTGCTGGTTGCGATCTCCCACGTGCCGCTGGGCCAGCAGGTGCTGGCTCGCGGCATCGTGTTCATCGACCTTGCGATTGCCCAGGTGGCAGGTCTCGGCGTCATCGCGGCGAGCCACTTCGGCCTGCCGATCGAGGGTTGGAGCGCGCAGGCCGCGGCGGGCGCCGCGGCGCTCGCCGGCGCGATACTCCTGACCTGGACCGAGAAGAAGCGCCCGGAGGCGCAGGAAGCGCTGATCGGGATCCTGTTCGTGCTGGCGTCCACGGCGCAGATCCTGCTGCTGGCCAATGACCCGCACGGCGGCGAGAACCTGAAGGACCTGCTCGCCGGCCAGATCCTCTGGGTATCCACGGAACAACTGATCCGCACCGCCATGCTGACGGCCTTTTTCGCGCTCGTCTGGTTCCTGTGGCGCGAACGCGTGGGCCGGATCGGTTTCTACGTATTGTTCGCTGTGGTCGTCACGGCATCTGTCCAGCTCGTCGGCGTCTATCTCGTGTTTACGACCTTGATCGTGCCGGCGGTCGCGACCTACCGGCACGCTGCCCGGCGGCAGCTCCCGCTCGGCTACGCGCTCGCCATCGGCAGTTATGTCGTCGGCCTCGCCGTCTCGGTCGTCACCGACCTGCCTTCGAGCGCAGTCATTGTGTGGGCGATGGCGGTGCTGGGCCTGCTGGTGCACCTCACTGGCAGTGGCAATTCTGGTGCCGCATCCGCCAAAGCTCACCGCTGACCCGGACCAGGAAAAAGGGCCAGGAGTTGTCTCCTGGCCCCTGGCTGTCCACCGTCGAATGCCGGTTCAGAATTCCTTGGTGAAGCGGACTCCGAACTCACTCGCGTCGTTGCTCAGCATGATCAGCGTGTAGTCGCCGGTGTTGAGACGCGCATTGTCGTAGCGCTCGTCCCCGACATTGTGGCCGTAGGCCGCGATCGACCAGTCGCCATCGGTCGGCTTGTAGCTGATGTCCACATTGACCAGGTCGCGGCTGTCGATGAAGGTCAACCTGCCCGGATCGGAAGTGGGCTCTCCGTACATGCTGTCCCGGTAGGAATAGTCCGCCCGGAACGTCACCTCGCCGCTACCCGCAGGCACCCTGAGTTCCGGGCTGATGGATGCCGTCAGCTCGGGAGTCAGCGGGGCAACTGCGAGCGGGTTCGGGTCTTTCACGTTGGCGTCGATATAACCGAGCGTCGTGTACAGCCGGAAGTTGTCGGTCACCGCCCAGGTGCTTTCCCATTCCACTCCGCGCGAGGTCTGGTCCACGATAACGCTCTGGGTGTTGAAACCACCGCCCGCCGTCGAGCTCACCTGGTAGGGAAGATCCGAGTAATCCGTATTGAATACGGCGATGCTCATCTCCAGGTTATCGAACGGCTGCCCCTTCAGGCCGATTTCGTAGTTGCGCGCGGTCACGTTGTCGTTGGCCACGAAGCAGTTCGGCCGCGAGAGCACCAGGGTCCCGAAATTGAAGGAACCGATCAGGCAGTACGGGCGTGCCGGGTACTGGCCGGACTGGTAGCCGCTCTGTACCGTTCCATAGAACGTCATGCGGTCACTGAACTTGTACGAACCGGAAACATCCCAGCTGGTCTCCGACCAGCTGCGGCTGTTCGACTCCGAGATCAGCTCGAACAGGACGGTGTCAGCCGATTTGTCATCGCTCGTGTGCCGGACGCCGGCCGCCAGCCGGAACTTGTCGGAGATCGCGTAGCCGACATTGGCGAAGACCGCGTCGCTGTCCACCTTCTGGTGCAGGAAGAAATCGCCGCCGGTGCCGCCGGTCGTGCTCGTGCACGGCGCAGCCACCGTACCGCAGTTGAATGTCGTGTCATTCTGGAAATTGTGCCCCTCTTCCTCGAAGTGATACAGGCCGACCACGTAGTCAAACGCGCCTGTCTTGCCGTTCAACTGCAGTTCATACGACGTCTGGTCGGCTTCGCCGACTTCCGGGAATGCCAGGAAATTGTCGAAGAAGCTGTCGTCGTCGAGGCCTGCCTTGTACCGCGAATGCCGGTCGCTCCCGATGAACTTCAGGTCCATGCTGTCATTGATCTCGAAATCGGCCGTCAGCGACAGGCCGTGTGCCTTGTTCGTCACTTTGACCTGGTCCGACTGGCCCGTATTGTTGTTGTACGGATTGCTTGCGGAATCGGAATCGCGATACCCGGCGTTGTAGACGGCACCATTGCTTCGGACGCAGCCAGGATCCGTCGGGAAGGCGCCCGGATTGGCCCGGCAGGCCGCACCCAACTCGTCGATCAGTGTGTCGTAAGGCCGCATTCCGTTGACGCCGTTATTACCGTCCGCAGTCAGCAGGAAGGACATGCGATCGCTGGGCTCCCAGAGCATTGCGACGCGTCCCGAGATGTCCTGCATCTCGCCGACATCCTTGGACGGGCTGGTGATATTCACAAACCGCCCGACGCCACCGCGGCTCTGGTAAGCCGCCGTGAATGACATCGCGAACTGGTCCGAGAGCCGGAAGTTCGTATAGACGTCACCATTCACCCGCCCGCGGCTGCCGGCCATCAATGACATTCGTCCGCCATCCTCGTCGCCCGGCTTGCTGGTGATGATATTGATGGCGCCGCCGATGGAATTGCGACCGTACAGGGTGCCCTGCGGTCCACGCAGCACTTCCACCCGCTCGATATTCGTCAGATTCCAGTTCTGGCCGACCTGGCGGCCCAGGTACACGCCGTCCACGTAGACGCCGACACCCGGCTCCGTCGTGATCAGGTGATCCTGAAGCCCGATGCCGCGGATGAATGGATTTGACGAGGAAGTCTGGCCTGCGGAAAATTCCGTCACATTCAGGTTCGGCACGAACTTGCCGATGTCCGTCAAGTTCGTGATGCCTTGCCTCTCAATCGTGTCCGGGCTGAACGCGCTGATCGCGACCGGCACGTCGTAGATGCTCTGCTCGCGCTTCTGCGCGGTGACGATGACCGGCTCGAAGACGGACGTCTCTTCGGCAACGGCGACCTGGCTTGCGCCAAGCGCTCCGATCGGCAGGGCGGTCACGAAGATCGCCAGACTCTTCTTGTTCATTGGTCTCCCCCAAGGTAAACGTTACATGGACCCGATCATAATCCACTTGAAGTCGGCGTGGCATAGAGCTCGCCGATGTCCTCGTTCCAGATTGCCGGATTTGCGCGGATGTAGTCGCCGAGCATCGAAATGCACTCGGCGGAGTGCAGGTCCACGACCCTGACTCCGTTTTCGCGCAGCCAGGCGAGGCCCCCGCTGAAGTTGACCGACTCGCCGACCACGACAGTCCCGATGTTGAATTGACGCACCAGGCCGCTGCAGTACCAGCAGGGCGCCAGCGTCGTCACCATCACCTTGTCCCGGTAGGAACGCTGCCGGCCGGCCTTGCGAAATGCGTCGGTTTCGCCATGGACCGAAGGATCGCCGTCCTGCACCCGCCGGTTGTGTCCGCGGCCGATCAGCCGGCCCGTGCCGTCGAACAGGGCGGCCCCGATAGGGATGCCGCCTTCCGCGAGGCCCTGCCTCGCCTCCTCGATCGCGATCTTCAGCATCGCGGGATAGTCGGTCGTCACGCGGATGGCCGGCGCAGCGGATTGTTCGGGTGGGTCGTCCAGTCCGCCTTCCGGTCATCGACAGCCCGGCCGGTCCGGGTATCGACACCCGAGGTCAGCCTTTCCATCGTGATGCAGTCCGGCACCGGGCAGACGCTGACGCACAGGTTGCAGCCGACGCATTCCTGGTCGATGACCTCGAACCGGCGCTCGCCGTTCACGGTATGGGTGATGGCCTGGTGGGAGGCGTCTTCGCAGACGATATGGCAGCGGCCGCACTTGATGCACAGGTCCTGGTCAATCCTCGCCTTCACGACGTAGTTCAGGTTGAGATACTGCCAGTCCGTCACTGAAGGCACGGCCCGCCCGACGAGGTCGGTCACCCGGCTCATGCCTTTGTCGCGCAGGAAATGCGAAAGACCGCTCGTCAGGTCGTCGATGATCTTGAACCCATAGACCATTGCGGCCGTGCAGACCTGCACGTTGCTAGCGCCGAGCGCCAGGAAATCCACCGCGTCGCGCCAGTCCGTGACCCCGCCTATCCCTGAGATCGGCAGGCCGCGCGTCGCCGCGTTCCGCGCGATCTCCGCGACCATGTGGAGTGCGATCGGCTTGACCGCGGGGCCGCAGTAGCCGCCGTGCGAACCCATGCCGTCGGTTGCCGGGTACATCGTCAGGCTGTCGTAGTCGACGCGCATGATCGAATTCAGCGTGTTGATCAGTGAGACAGCATCCGCGCCTCCTGCCTTCGCGGCCTTCGCGGGGCCGAGGATGTTGGTGACGTTCGGCGTCAGCTTGATGATGACCGGAACCTTTGCGAACTCCTTGCACCATTCCGTCGCCTGCTGGATGTACTCGGGTACCTGGCCGACCGCCGAGCCCATGCCGCGCTCGGACATCCCGTGCGGGCAGCCGAAATTGAGTTCGAGCCCATCGGCCCCGGTGTCCTCGATCATCGGCACGTACTTCGCCCAGCTCTCGCGATTCATCGGCAGCATCACGGAGACGACCAGCGCGCGACCCGGCCAGTCGCGCTTGACCTGGCGGATCTCCTGCAGGTTCGTCGCGAGCGGCCGGTCGGTGATCAGTTCGACGTTGTTGAAGCCGATCACGCGCCGGTCGTTGCTGTGCAGCGCGCCGTAACGCGGGCCGCTGACATTGACGATCGGCGGGTCCTCGCCGAGGGTTTTCCACACGGCGCCGCCCCAGCCGGCCTCGAATGCGCGATTGACGTTGTAGGCCTTATCGGTCGGCGGCGCCGAGGCGAGCCAGAAGGGATTCGGCGACTTGATGCCGAGGAATTCCGAGGCGAGGTCCACCACTCCGTTGCCGCCGCCCGGTTTCTTCATCGTGCTCACCCGCCCGATCTCAGGTAATTGTCGATGGCCTGCGCCGCCAGCTTGCCGTCCTGCACCGCGGTCACCGTCAGGTCCTTGCCGCCGGCCACGCAATCGCCGCCGGCCCAGACATTGTCGATCGTCGTCTTCCGGTTCGCGTCCACCGCGATCCGGCCGTTCGTGACGCGCAGGATTGCCGAGGCGGCGCCCAGTTCATCCCAGGCGATCTCCTGGCCGATGGCCTTGAAGACGATGTCTGCGTTCAGCGCGAATGTTTCGCCGGTTCCTTCCAGCTTGCCATCGGCGCCTTCGCGCGTGTACTCGAGCTCGACGCGGGTCACGTGGTCCTTGCCGACGAGGCGCACCGGGCGCGCCCAATGCTTGATCCGGACGCCGCTGCCCTGGGCCAGGTCCTGCTCGAACTGGCTCGCGCCCATCTGCTCCTGGCCGCGCCGGTAGACGATGGTCACGTCCTCGGCGCCCAGGCGCTTACTCTGCACGGCGACGTCGATGGCCGTCATGCCGCCGCCGATCACGACGACCCGCCGGCCGACCGGCAGCTGGCTCTTGTCGGGCGCCTGGCGCAACTCGGCGATGTACTTGACTGCGTCGACGACCCCGGGCAAATCCTCTGCATCGAGGCCCAGCTTGTTGACGCCCGAGAGGCCGACCGCCAGGAACACGGCGTCGTAACCGCGGCATAGCTGGGCGAGCGACTGGTCGCGGCCCATCGTGACGCCGGCGCGCACTTCGATGCCGCCGATCGATAGGATCCAGGCGACTTCGCGCTGCGCGAAATCATCCACTGTCTTGTAGGCGGCGATCCCGTACTCGTTGAGTCCGCCGAGCTTGCCGTCGCGGTCCATGATCGTGACGGCATGACCCAGGCAGGCCAGGCGGTGGGCGCAGGAGAGCGCAGCCGGGCCGCCGCCGATCACGGCGACGCGCTTGCCGCTCGATTCCGCCCGCTCGAACAACTGCGTCCCGGACGCGAATACGGGATCGGTTGCGTGACGCTGCAGGAGCCCGATGTCGACCGGCTTCTCCTCGTGCACGTTGCGCACGCAGGCCTGTTCGCACAGCACCTCGGTCGGGCAGACCCTCGCGCACATGCCGCCCATGATGTTCTCGGACAGGATCGTGCGGGCTGCGCCCTCGATGTCGCCGCTCCTGATTCCCTGGATGAAGCGCGGGATGTCGATGCCGGTCGGGCAGGCCGTCGTGCATGGCGCGGCGTAGCAGAAGTAGCAACGATCCGCGGCGATCAGCGCCTCGGACTTCGTCAGTGGCGGATGCAGGTCCGCGAAATTCCGCTCGATCTCGTCGGCAGTCAGCCGCCCCGGTGCCACGTCGGGTTGCGGGCGGGACATCGGTTCAGGGCCCGGGGCGCAGGACGGCGCTCGGCCTCGCGAGTTCCGACTGTTTTTTCACGGCGTCGTAATAAGGAGCGAAAGGCGGCCGGTTCACGTAGCGCCCTGCTCCGCGCTCCACCCGCAGATCGCCCTTCGCGTAGACGAGCTTGCCGTTCGCGACGGTATGCGAGGCGGAACCCCTGACCGTCATGCCCTCGAAGATGTTGAAGTCGATGTTCTGGCGATGCGTCTTCGCCGAGATGGTCTTGCTGGCAGCCGGGTCCCAGACCACGAGATCCGCGTCGGCACCTACGGACACGCTGCCCTTGCGCGGGTAGATGTTGAATATCTGCGCGGCATTCGTCGATGTGACGCGCACGAACTCGTTCATTGTCAGGCGCCCGGTGCCCACGCCGTGGTGCCAAAGCACTTCCATGCGGTTCTCGACGCCGGCCGTGCCGTTCGGGATCTTGCGGAAATCGTCGCGGCCCGCGGCCTTCTGCGGTGCGCAGAAACAGCAGTGATCGGTCGCTGTCGTCTGCAGGTTGCCGGACTGCAGGCCGCGCCACAGCGCCGCCTGGTGCTCCTTGCCGCGGAACGGCGGGCTCATCACGTGCGCGGCCGCGCGCGTGAAGTCCGGGTCGCGGTAGACGGAATCGTCGACCAGCAGGTGCCCGGCCAGCACCTCGCCGAAGACGCGCTGACCCTCATTGCGCGCGCGCGTGATCGCCTCGAGCGCCTGGCGGCAGGAGACGTGCACGACGTAGATCGGAACGCGCAGTACTTCCGCGATCCGGATTGCGCGATTCGCCGCCTCGCCCTCGACTTCCGGCGGCCGCGACAACGGATGGCCCTCGGGCCCCGTGATGCCCTGGCGGAAGATCTGGTCCTGCAGCCGGTAGACGAGCTCGCCGTTCTCGGCGTGGACGGTGACGATCGCGCCGAGCGTGATCGCCTTCGAGAAGCTGTTCACCAGCGTCTCGTCGTCCGCCATGATCGCGCCCTTGTAGGCCATGAAATGCTTGAAGCTGTTGACGCCGTGCTCGCGCACCAGCGTCTCCATGTCCGCGCTGACGGTTTCGTCCCACCAGGTGATCGCGACATGGAAGGAGTAATCGGCGACGGACTTCTCGGCCCAGCCGCGCCACTGGCGATAGGCCTCCATGATGTTCTGCTGCGGGTTCGGGATCACGAAGTCGATGATCATCGTCGTGCCGCCGGCGAGGCCTGCCGCCGTGCCGCTGTCGAAATCGTCGCTCGCGACCGTGCCCATGAAGGGCAGCTGCATGTGCGTGTGCGGGTCGATGCCGCCTGGCATCACATACTGGCCGCCGGCGTCGACGATTTCTGCGCCCTTGGGAGCGCTGATGTCGGCAGCGACCTGCACGATTCGCCCGCCGTCGCAAAGCACGTCGGCACGGACACTCTGCTCCGCCGTGACGACCGTTCCACCTTTGAGCAGCAGTGCCAAGGCCTACCTCTTCCGGTTCAGCAAATAATAGATCATTCCGCCGAGCAGCGAACCCGTGAACCAGCCGTAGTCGTAGAACCACTTCACCCCGTCGGTGGTCAGCGACAGGACCGTCAGAGTGACCGGCAGCAGGAAGGCGATGAAACCCGCCCGGTTCCAGGCCGGGTACGGCCCGTCGTCGCGGTACAGGCCCGGAAGGTCGAGCTGCTGGCGCCGGACGACGAAGTAGTCGGTGATCATGATGCCGGCGATCGGTCCGAGCAGGCTCGAGTACGCAATCAGCCAGTTCGAGTACAGGGTCTCGACGCTGACGTCGGACACGAGCCAGCCCATCTTCTTCAGGAGCTCCCAGCCCATCAGCAGGATGCCGAGCAGGCCGGTCAGCAGCACGCCCTTCGTCTGGTTGATTAAGCGCGGCGCGATGTTCTGGAAGTCGTTGGTCGGCGAGACGACGTTCGCCGCGGTATTCGTGGACATCGTGGCGAGGATGATCACGAGCATCGACACGACCGTCCAGAACGGATTGTGGATTCGCCCGATCAGCGTGATCGGGTCGGACACCGTCTCCCCGACCAGCTGCGCGGAGGCCGCCGTCATCAGCACGCCGAGGCCGGCGAACAGGAACATGGTCAGCGGCAGGCCGAGGATCTGGCCGACAACCTGGCTCTTCTGCGACTTCGCGAAGCGGCTGAAGTCCGGGATGTTGAGCGACAGCGTCGCCCAGAAGCCGACCATGGCCGTGAGCCCGGCGAAGAAATAGCCCCAGAACGACGCTTCCGCTGCGCGATCCGGCGGCCGCGCGATCAGTTCCGTGACCGAAGCCTGCGGCCAGGCCCAGACGATGAGGCCGACACCGACCATCATCAGCATGGGCGCCGCGAAGACCTCGAGATGCTTGATCGACTCCGAGCCGCGGATCACGACCCAGACGTTGGCGAGCCAGAAGATGAAGAAGCCCGCGACCTCGCCCTTGCCGCCGAGCGCGGCCCAGGAATCGGACAGCGCCGAAAACAGGAGGTGGACGGCGAGTCCTCCAAGCATCGTCTGGATGCCGAACCAGCCGCAGGCAATCAACGCGCGGATCAGCGCCGGGACGTTTGAGCCGATGATGCCGAACGAGGAGCGCAGCAGGACCGGGAACGGGATGCCGTACTTGGTCCCGGGAAACGCATTCAGCGTCAGCGGGACCAGGATCACGAGGTTCGCGATCAGGACCGTCCACAGCGCCTCGACGACCGAGAGGTGGAAGTACGAGGTCAGCACGCCGCCCAGCGTGTAGGTCGGCACGCAGATGGACATGCCGATCCAGAGCGCCGCGATGTGCCAGTGATTCCAGCTGCGTTGGGCGACCCGGGTCGGAGCGATGTCCTTGTTGTAGCGCGGGCTCGTGGTGACGTCGCTGCCCGCGTCCAGTTCGATGAAGCCGCCCGTCGCGACGGCCCGGCTGACGGTCTTCAGTTCCGCCATGGGATCAGACCAGCGAGCCGTAGGTCTCCGGCCGCCGGTCGCGGAAGAACTGCCAGGTGTTCCTGACCTCGCGGATCATGTCGAGGTCGATCGTGTGGACCAGGAGTTCGTCCTTGTCGCCGCTCGCCTGGGCCTCGATCTTGCCGCGCGGATTCACGATGTAGCTCGAACCGTAAAATTCGCCCATCCTGTCCGCCCAGGGCGCTTCCCTGCCGATGCGGTTGATCGCGCCGATGAAGACGCCATTGGCCGCGGCGGAAGCCGGTTGCTCGAGCTCCCAGAGATACTTGCTGAGTCCAGCGACGGTTGCCGACGGATTGACGATGTACTCGGCGCCGTTCAGCGCGAGCGCGCGCCAGCCTTCCGGGAAATGGCGGTCATAGCAGATGTAGACGCCGAGCTTGACGTAGGCCGTGTCGAACACCGGGTAACCGAGATCGCCCGGCTTGAAGAAGAACTTCTCGTAAAAGCCCGGATCGACCTGCGGGATGTGCGTCTTTCGGTACTTGCCGAGGAAGCTGCCATCGGCATCGATGACGCCGGCGGTGTTGTAGTAGACGCCCGTCATCGCCTCTTCGTAGATCGGCACGACGATCACCATCCGGTGCTTCTTCGCGAATTCCTGCATCAGCTTCGTCGTGTGGCCGTCCGGGATGCGCTCCGCGGCCGCATACCACTTGCGATCCTGGCCGGGGCAGAAATACGGCTGTGTGAATACTTCCTGGAAGCAGAGCACCTGCACGCCCTTTGCGGCGGCTTTCTCGATGTACGGGATATGGGCCTCGATCATCAGGTCCCGGATCTTGTCCGGCGCCATCGAGGTGTCGCCCTTGAGGGCCATCTGGATCAGGCCGCAGGTCAGCTTGGTCATGCAGGGCTCCCTGGCCGCGATTGCGCTCTGCCGGGAGTCTAAATCAATGCCGCACTGGCGGCACTTTCAGGCAGTCCGGGCAGCGCTCGACTGGTACTGCGCGGTGATCCGGTAATCCGCCCGCAGGCTGCAGGGCTGGCGCGGCATTCCGCTGCGCGTGCGGGAACCGGAGCACTGGATGGTCCCGTCCGCTTCCGGTACCGATTTCTTCAGCAGTGGCGACGCCACGCCATTGAGGTCGAAGCTGCCGTCGCAGTCGCCGAACGGGCAGGCAAATTCGAAATACGCCGGCGCCGGCGGATACAGGGCATGCCGCTGGGCCGCGGGCACGGAACTCGCGGACGCGGTAAAGCGCAGCTCCACGCGGATCTCTTCGACATCGGGAAATGTCTTGCCAAGCGTACCGGCCGCGGCGCGCCTGCGCAGCAGCTGTTCGCGGCTCTGTTCGAGCAGCGAGCGGGTCGTACGGGATACAAAACGCATGGACGCTCCTTCCTGCGAATTCAGGTCAAGTCAGCGCGCGCTCCTCGCAAGGCGTCGCTTGAGAAGAGCGTTCTGCTCCAGCAAATCAGAAACCTCGGCCCTGGCACTGAGCCAGCGCTTGCCGAGGTAAAACACGATCGCCGACAGGCCGATGAAGATTGCCGTATTCAATGGCAATCACCGAGGCCCGCCGACGATCGGGCCGGCAGATCAGTAGCGATTCTGCCCGCCGCGGTTGCCACCACCGCCGCCGCCGCCATTGCGCTCACGCGCCTGGGCTTCGTTCACCTTGAGGTCGCGTCCCTCGAAGTTCTTGCCGTTCAGCGCCTGCATGGCCTGCGCAGCATCGGCATTCGACATTTCGATGAAGCCAAAACCGCGGGGGCGGCCGGTTTCACGGTCGTTGATCAGGGCGAGCGACTCGATCGTGCCATGCGGCGCAAAAAGCGCGCGCACTGACTCTTCGGTCGCGGAGAAGGGAAGATTTCCGACAAATAACTTGGTCACTGTAGATTACTCATTTAGCTCAATAGGATTTCGGCAGGCGGTTGTCCACCTGCTGGTTAGGCGATACTTCAGTAGGGCAGAACCTGGTTGGAAGGCGCGCCGAAGCGGCGCATTTAGCCAAGTGAGACAAGCCGAGGGATCACCAGACCGGGGCAGTCTACCAGAAATCGGACCGGATTTCCCGACTCTCGTTCAGCGGCGTGTCGAGAGCTGCTCGAGCGCCCGCACCTGGATCAGCGTCGAATCGGAGTCCTCGAGCGCCTTGTTGGCCTCGCGCACGTAGGCGGCGACGCCCGCGGCGGGCATCGGCTTGCTAATCAGGTAGCCCTGGGCGTAGTCGCAACCGAGCTTTCGAAGCATCAGCAGCGTCTCGGCGACTTCGACGCCCTCCGCGACGACCTTCAGGCCCAGGTTGTGGCCCAGCTCGATCGTCGAGCTGACGATGCTCGCGTCGTCTGCGCTTTCGTGAGCCCGCGAAACGAAGGATCGGTCGATCTTCAGTTCGTCCACCGGCAGCTTGCGAAGCTGCGACAGCGACGAGTAGCCCGTGCCGAAGTCGTCGATCGCAAAGCGCACGCCCGCGACTCTCAGCAGTTCCATGTTCCGCACCGCAGTCACGGGATTGCGCATCATTGCGCTCTCAGTGATCTCGAGCACCAGGCTCGTCGCCGGGACGCGGTATTGGGCGAGCAGCCTCAGGATCACGTCGCCGAGTCCCGCGTCGACGATGTCGCCAGCCGACAGGTTGACCGCGACGTCCAGCGCGAGATTGTCGCGATGCCATTCCGCCATCTGGCGGATCGCGGAGCGCAGCACCCAGTCCGTGAGCTGGCGCGAACCGCCGGTCTGTTCGGCAAGCGGCACGAATTCGGCCGGCTGCACCGGGCCCAGTTTCGGGTGATTCCAGCGCACCAGCGCCTCGACGCTGTTGACGCGTCGCGTGGCGATGGCCACCTTCGGCTGGAACGCAAGCTCCAGGCTGTTGCTTTCGATCGCGCGGCGCAGGTCGGTCATTATCTCCAGCCGACGCCGGTGTTCATCGTCGCTGCCGGTGCGGAATCGGCCGATCCGTTCGTGCGACTCCTCGGCATCGTGCAGCGCAATCTCGGCACGCCGGATCATCTCGTCCGGCGCACCGCCCTGCTCCGGGCTCGTGCACAGGCCCGCCCTGACCTGGAGTTCCACGTCGACCTGCCCGAGTGTCAGCGGCTCCTGCATCATGTCGATGATGGCTGCAGCGAGCCGCGACGCCTCCTCCAAGGAATGCTTCCGCGTCAGCAGCATCACATAGCGGCTCGCGCCAAGCCTCGCCACGTGCTCGCCGGGCTGGCACGCGATCGTCAGGCGCCTCGCCGTTGCGAGCAGAATCTCGTCGCCGATCCGGTGGCCGAGCGAAGCGTTGAGTTCGCGCAGGTTGCCGAGATGCATCACCATCACCGTGACGCGAGACTTGCCGGCCGCTGCCGCGAGCAGCCGGGCGAGTTCGCCTTCCGCCAGGGCGCGGTTCGGCAGGCCGGTCAATTCGTCGTGATAGGCCTGGTGACTGATGCGGGCCTCGCGTTCGGCGACCCGCTCCTGCATCGCGTTCAGGGTGCCCGCCAGCCTCCGGAATTCCTCGCTGCCGCTGATCGCAATCGGCTCCTTGTACTGCCCGCCCTCAATGCGCCGCGCGGCGCCGACCAGATTGTCGATCGGCCGCGTGGCGCTTCGCCCGAGCAGCACGGCGACAATCATTGCGAGCAGGAGCGCCGTGCCGCTTACGACCAGCATCGCATTGCGCACGGCAAGGAACGGGGCCAGCACTTCCTGCGATGGCTTCTGCAGCAGCAGTCGGACGGCGCGATTGTCGGGCTCGAGATCCACGACATGCACGAGGAACTCGTCTTTGCCCGCCTTGATGTTGCCGGGAACCGTCACGTCGCTGCGGTTCATCGCCGGCAGCAACGGCATCAGGTCCCGCAATCGGGGATCCAGCGTCGAGGCGACATTGCGCGCGATCGCGCCGTCGAGCGCGATGAAACTCACGTCCACGCCCACGAGATCGCCGATCTTGCGCGCCAGCGCGTCGTTGACCGCGAATCCCATGACCAGCCAGGCGATGGTGTCCGGCGCCTTCACGGGCGCGGCAAAGAACTGGTACAGACTCCCAGACAGCAGCGCGAAGTGCGGCATCTCGGGGCTCATCAGCACGCGATCGATGAGGTCGTCAGTTGACGCGACGAAGCCGGGCTCCACGTTTTCCGTGGCAGCGATCAACTTGCCCTGGGTGTCGACGAGCAACAGCAGGTTCGCATCGATGCGCCGGGACTGGTTCGATGCCGCCGACAGGATGGTTGGCGCATCGTGCGAGGACACTGCCTCGCGGAATCCGAAATCCGCCGCCAGCACGGCAACGCCGCTCGCAAGCTGGCTGGCGCGGAATTTCACGAGCTGCAGCGCGTAGGAGGTACCGGCGGTCAGCTGCTCCGCGGCCCGCGCTTCGACGTTTCGCCGCGTGCTCTCGAGCACTGCGACCAGCGTCACGGTTTGTGTCACCGCGATCAGGCCGATGATCAGCACGAGAAGCCGGTTACGAAAGCTGTTCATTGGAGCGGTTCTAATGACCTGACTTAATCCTAGGAGCGGCGCCTGGCGACGGCGAGGAACTAGGGGCAAATTTGAGACCTTGCGCAAATGTTCGCGCCGGAATGAGCGGGCGGAGCCGCTATTCCCGCCTCCTCGTGCTGCTGGCGCTGGCGGCCTGGGCCGCGGGCGCCGGCGCCGCCGCACTCGTCGTCAAGGTCACGAGGCCCGATGGCAGGCCGGTTGCCGGAGCCGTCGTATTGCTGCACGGCCCGCCCGGTTCGAAGGCGCCTCTGCCTGCGACATTCATCGTCGACCAGGTAAACCAGACGTTCACGCCCGACCTGATCGTCATTCCGGTCGGCTCGACCGTGACATTCCCGAACTCGGACAAGGTCAGTCACCAGGTCTATTCGTTCTCGCCGTCGAAGCGCTTCCAGCTGCCGCTCTATCGCGGCACGCCGTACCCGCCTGTCGCCTTTGTCAATGCGGGAATCGTGACTCTCGGATGCAACATCCATGACGACATGATTGCCTACCTGGTCGTCACCGATGCCGGCTGGTTCGGTCGCACGGCGCAGGATGGAAGCTGGTCCGCATCCAACCTGCCTGCCGGCAATTTCCGCGTCGAGGTCTGGCATCCGCGCATGCGCGAAGCGACCGATCTGATCGAACGGCCGCTGAGGCTGGAAGCCGCCCCGACCGGCAGGGTCGACGTGCAGCTCACGCGCTCGCTGCGGCCGGAGCCGCTGGGCGCCAAGCCGCGGTCCTGGAGCGACTACTGATGCGCACCGTCATCTCAGCGACACTTGCGCTCCTCTGCGCGCCCGCGCTGGCGGATGGCAATCTCGATCTCTCGGTGGACCTGCGCCTGATCGGAGCGGATGGGCGGACGTCATGGCTCGACGACGGGCTCGGCAAGCTCCGCTTCGACGAAGATCACGACGGCCTGCAGATCGGCCGGCTGCGTGCCGCCTGGAACCAGGCATTCGGCGAAACCTTCAGTCTCCGCATCGATGCGTCGCTCTGGCGCTTGAACGACCACAATGCCTTCGACCTGACCGAGGCCTATCTCGAATACCGCCCCTACCCCAATGCAGGCTGGCGGTCGCGCGTCAGGGTCGGCGCGTTCTACGCCCCGATTTCATTCGAGCACCGCGCTGCCGGCTGGACGAACCCCTACCTGATCAGCTCTTCCGCGATCAACACCTGGGTCGGCGAGGAACTGCGAACAATCGGTGCCGAGTACAGTCTCGAATGGCTCGGCTCACGCTTGGGTCATGATTTCGATTTCGGGCTCGTCGCGGCGATCTACGGCTGGAATGATCCGGCTGGTGTTCTCGTCGCGTCGCACGGCTGGACGCTGCACGACCGCCAGACCACGCTTTTCGGCAGGGTCGGCGAGCCGGGAACCGGACCTGTTCCCGGCCGCGTGTTGTTCAAGGAGATCGACCATCGTCCCGGTTACTACGTCGGCGCGAATCTCCATTACCTGGACCGCGTCGAGCTGCGTTACCTGCATTACGACAATCGCGCGGACCCGGAGCGTTTCGATCCGGGCATCAATGACTTTGCATGGCTGACCTATTTCGACAGCGTCGGCCTCCGTATCGAGACGGCCAGCGGCTGGACGCTGATCGCCCAGTGGCTCAGTGGTGAAACGTTAGTCGAGCCCGCTTCTGGTTACGAAGAGTGGAAGTACAGCTCGAAATTCGCGCTGGTCAGCAAGGCGATCGGGCGCCATCGCGTCTCCGCACGCGCCGATTGGTTCGACACCAACCATTTCGAGACAAGCTTTCCACCCGGGGAGACGGAATCCGGGAGCGCTTGGACCGCCGGCTATTCATACGAACGCGATGACCATTGGAACATCGCCGTCGAGGCGCTCCAGATCAAAAGCGATGCCTCAGCGCGCGCTTGGCTTGGTGAACTGCCGAATGCCACTGAGTTGCAGCTGCAGCTGCAGCTTCGCTACAGCCGCTGAAGGTCGCTTGGCCACCACCCGACAATACTCCTACTTTCAATGACTTGACGTGCAGCCAGTCAAACGGGTCACGCTAACTGGAGTCCCAGTTGCGAATGATTCTCAATTACTATTATGCTAGCCGTTGTGATTTCAGGCAGTGGATTCAATCGTGAAAAATGCTGTCCTTTGCGGGTTGCTTGCGGTCGCATTCGGTGCCGGATTGCCGGCGGCGCCAGCACGCGCTGACACGCCCGAATTCACCATCGTCATCGAGTCGCATCGCTTCATGCCGGCGGAACTCAAGGTGCCGGCCGGGAAGAAGATCCGGCTGCTGATCGAAAATCGCGACCCGACACCCGAGGAATTCGAAAGCTACGACTTCAATCGTGAAAAAATCGTGCCGGGGAACGGCCGGATCGCCCTCTTCGTCGGACCGTTGAAGCCGGGCCGCTATGAGTTCTTCGGCGAGTTCAATGCCGACACGGCCCGCGGACATCTCATCGCCGAGTAACAGATGATTGCTTCGTTCATCGTCGTGCTGCGCGAAGTCTTCGAGGTCGCGCTGATCATCAGCATCGCGCTCGCCGCTTCGAAGGGCCTTGCCGGAGGCCGGCGCGCAATCCTGATGGGTTGTCTGGCGGGATTCGCGGGAGCGCTGGTGCTTGCAAGCGCAACCGGCTGGCTCGGCGAGACGCTCGAAGGCATGGGCCCGGACGTTTTCAATGCGGGCGTGCTGCTGGCCGCGGTCCTGATGCTGTCCTGGCATCACATCTGGATGCAGCGGCATGGCGCGGAGATAGCGCGTGAACTCAAGTCCGTCGGCGGTGAGGTTCGGGCCGGGTCGCGCCCACTCGGTGCGCTCGCGACCGTCGTCGCGCTCGCTGCACTGCGCGAGGGCGCCGAGGTCGTCCTGTTCCTGTACGGCATCGCCGCGGGTGGCGCGACAGCCGGTCCGATGTTTGTCGGCGGCCTGCTCGGCCTTGCTGCTGGCGCCGCAGCCGGCACCCTGCTTTACCTCGGGCTGATGCGCATCCCTCCCCGCTACCTGTTTGCCGTGACCGGCTGGATGCTCCTGTTCCTCGCTGCCGGAATGGCCGCACAGGCGGCTGCATTCCTGGTCCAGTCCGGCTGGCTGCCCGCGATCATCGAACCCGTATGGGACACGTCTTCGCTTTTGCCGCAGCACAGCGTGTTTGGCCAGCTGTTGCACGCGCTCGCGGGCTATGACGACCGGCCGAGCGGCAGCCAGTTGCTGTTCTTCTCCGTGACATTTGCCTCGGTACTATTGCTGTCCTGGATCGTGAATGGCCGGAAACCGCCCGGTTCGCGGGTCCCCGTCATCGCTGCCATCGTCGTGCTCGGCGCCGTGGCGGCCATTGCGGCGCCGCGCGCCGAAGCCGCGGACAAGGTTTACTCGCCCATCGTCGAGGAAGGCGAGAGAGCGATCGAATTTCGCGGCCATCGGGAATCCGACGGCGATCCGGCCGTTGACGGCGGTCTGCAGTACAAGATCGACCTGGAGTATTCGCCGCGCTGGTTCTGGAACAGCGAGCTCGTCGGCGAATGGGAGAAGGCTCCGGGCGAGAGCCTGAAAAACACGGAGATCGCCTGGGAAAACATCTTTCAGCTGTTTGAGCAGGGCCGTCATGCGATCGATGTGGGCCTGCTCGTCGAATACGCACATTCGATGGAGACTGGCGGCGAGGACAAGCTGGAACTGGGCGCGCTGTTCCAGAAGGATTTCGGCCCGAATGAGATGCGCTTCAACCTGATTGCGGAGCGCGAGCTTCGGTCCGGTGCTGAAACGGAACTCGAGTACGCGCTGCAGTACCGTTGGCGGCGCAGCCCAGGCTTCGAGCCGGGCATGGAGTTGTACGGCGGATTCGGCGAGCTGGGCGGCTTCGGTTCACTCGGCGACCACCGGCATGAACTGGGCCCGGCCGCGTTCGGCCGCGTGCCGCTCGGCGGCGGCGCGCTCAAGTACGAATTCGCCTGGCTCTTCGCGCTGACCGACGACGCTGCCGCCCAGACTGCGCGCTTCCTGCTCGAGTACGAGTTCTGACGCTCGCTGCCTGCCGGCCAGTCGCCTATGGGGTGACGCCCGCCCCCGCGCGCGGCAGGATCACCCGCGGCAAGCCCGCCTTCGCGACCAGTTGCTCAAGCAGCGCGAGATCACCATTCTGCAACGCCGCGAGTTCGTTCTCTCGTTGGCGCAGCTCGGCGGAGAGTTCGTCGAATCGCTCGCGCAGTCCCTGCGCCGGCGGGTAGTCCGACGAGTCGTTCGCACCGTACAAGAACAGGAGTTGCGAATACAGCTTCGCCCCGCCTTCGCGCCCCGCGAGCACGTCGTAACTCACCTGTGCTTTCGGGCTGTGCAGCTCGTTTTCGATCGCATCGCAGGCGGCGAGTACGCGCTCCGCCGTGGCCCGCACTTGCGCGGTCGCGGCGTCGTCGCCAAGCCGGCCTTTCATGTCGCTGACCTGCGTGCGGATTGCCGTGATCTCGGCTACGTCCGCGACGACGCGATTAAAGGCATCGAGCAGCCCTCGCGAAAAGTCGACGTTCTGCATGATTTCGTCCACCGTCACGGTCGCGCGCGGATCCGGCTCGATGACGACTGATCCCTGTGCGTCGGCGCCCGCGCCGCGCAAGGTCAGCGTGTAGCGTCCCGGGGGCGCGAGCGGGCCCGTCTCCGCATCGCCTTCGGTCTTTGCAGGCAGGCGCTTCGAGCCCTCGATGCTCAGATCCCATGAGGTGCGGTTGAAGCCGGCGTCGGTCGTCAGGTCGGGTTCGGGCTCGCCGGACGGTTCATCCGGGTCATCCTTCGGGTATTTGGGCGGTTTTGCCTCGCTGCTGAGCGTACGCACCAGTCGGCCGTCTGCGTCCGTGATCAGCAATTCGAGCTTGTCCTTGGCTTCCTCGGGGAGCCAGTAGCTGATCAATGCCCCGTACGGCGGGTTCTTGATCTTGCCTTGCGCCATGTAGTCCCAGCGGCTGTCGTTGCGGAACCGGGTGCCGTTCTCGACCGAGAGGATGCTGGTCGCGGTCGGGCGCGTTTTCTGTGCGCGGAGCGCTGCCACATCCTCGAGGGCCCAGATACTGCGCCCGCGCGTCGAAACGACCAGGTCACCGTGCTTGACCTCGAGATCGGTGACGGTTACGGCCGGGAAGTTCAGCCGCAGTTCGTGCCAGCTCTTGCCCGCATCTTTCGAGTACCAGATGCCGCGGTCCGTGCCCAGGTAGAGATAATCCGGATCGGCCGGATCCTCGCGGACGACCCATAGCGGCAGATCGGCCGGCAGGCCGTCGGTAAGCAATTGCCATGTCTTGCCGAAATCACGAGTCCGGTAGAGGTAGGGGCGGAAATCATCCATCCGGTAGCGATGGGCGACGACATAGGCCGTGCCTGCGTCGCGGCGCGAGGGCTCGATGGACTCAATGGTGGTATCCACCGCCATGCCTTTCGGTGTGACGTCGCTCCAGTTCGCGCCATCGTCGCGGGTGAGGTGCACGAGGCCGTCGTCGCTGCCGACCCATATCTGGCCCGCTGCAGCGTAGGCCTCGGCGATCGAGAAGATCGTGCCGTAAGTTTCGACGCCAGTGATGTCGCCCGTAATCGGCCCGCCAGACCATTGCTGCTTGCTGCGGTCGTTGCGCGTCAGGTCGCCGCTGATCGCCTGCCAACTCGCGCCGCGGTCCCGCGTGCGGAACAGCACATTGGCACCGTGGTAGACGACCATCGGGTCGTGCGGCGAGGCCGCGATCGGCGCGGTCCACTGGAAGCGCACTTTCAGTTTCTCGGCCGGGCGACCCGAATTGGACTCCGGATCAGCCGAAATCGAGCGGAACTGGCCCGTGCCCTCGCGGTAGTAACTGATGATTCCCGAGTATTCGCCCGCAAAAATGCCGCCTTCCTGGCTGCGGTCGTAGACGAAGTCGCCGGCCTCGCCGCCGCCCACGGCGAACCAGTCGGCGAGCGCATTGGCCTTGGACCTGCTGCCCGCGCCCATGTTGACGCCCGCGAGCGACCGGGATGGGCCACTGGCAGTACCCCAATCCTGGATCGTTCCGCCGACGTGGTAGGGCACGCGGTCATCCACGTCGATGTTGTAGAACTGAGAAAGTGGCAGAGGCGCGTCGAACCAGCTGACGCCGCCATCGAAGGAGAGATCGATGCCCCCGTCGTTGCCGTCGATGATCCGTTGCGGGTCTTTGGGGTCGATCCAGATGTCGTGGTGGTCGCCGTGGTGCGGACCCTTGACCCGGGAAACGGTCTTGCCGCCGTCGATCGACCGCAGCAACGGGACCTGGGGGAACCAGATGGTGTTGGCGTCGGACGGATCGACCGTCAGCGTCGTGTAATACCAGTGGCGCTGGCGCAGGGCACGGTGATCGCTGATGTGCTCCCATTTGCCGCCGCCGTTGTCCGAGCGGAACAGGCCCCCTTCCTTGGCCTCGATCAGCGCATAGACCCGGTTCGAGTCGCTTGGAGCGACCGCCACCCCGACCTTGCCCCAGTCCCCTTCGGGCAGGCCGCTGCCGGTCAGCTGCGTCCAGGTCGTGCCGCCATCAGCCGAGCGCCACAGTCCGCTGCCGGGACCGCCACTGGTCATGCTCCAGGGTGTACGGCGCATCTGCCAGAGACCGGCGAACAGGATGTTCGGGTTGTGCTCGTCGAACACGACGTCCGAGGCGCCGGTGTCCACATCCTTGAACAACACGCGCTGCCAGTTCTTGCCGCCGTCCACCGTGCGATAGACGCCGCGCGTGTCCGAGGGGCCGAAAGGCGAGCCGAGCACCGCGGCGAAGGCGATGTCGGGATTGGTCGGGTGCACGATCATCTGGCCGATCTGGCCGCGCGACTTCCAGACCTGCTGCCAGGTCGCACCGGCATCGAGCGACTTCCAGATGCCGAGCCCGATCGCGACATTGCCGCGCGTGTTGGCTTCGCCGCCGCCGACGTAGATGACATTCGGGTCGGACGGCGCGATCGCAAATGAGCCGATCGATTGCGTCGCTTCGTCATCGAAGATCGGATCCCAGTCGCGGCCGCCGTCGATGGATTTCCACAGCCCGCCCTGCGCGGCGCTCGCGTAGAAAACGTGAGGATCGCCGGGCACACCCGAGACGGCTGTGATGCGTCCGCCGACTGCGGGGCCGATCAGGCGGTACTCAAGTGCGCCGAATTCCTTCGGCTTGTCCTCGCCGATGCCTTTGGCCCTTGCCGCAGGTGATGCGACGGCCGCGAGGACGAGCAGGAGCGCGGCCAGCCGCGCGGGCGAAGTCAGGTGCATGGTGAGTCTCCGTGGATCCGCGCGCAGAGTTTACTGATATTTCCAGCCGGTCTCGACAACCTTCCAATGGGCGACGTAGCGGTCCTTCACCTTCCGCTGCTGCTGTTGTGCCTCCGGCTGGGACTTGAGGCTCTGGCAGTGAACAAGGCCGGCAAACTTGTACCTGTTGCGGAGGAATTCCTTGTACGCAGTGGACCACGCTGGGATTTTCGGCACTTGCGCTTCAAACGGGACGCCGAAATACACCGTTTGATGGAGCCCCGTGACCTCGCCAAAACAGAAGGCGTAAGGCACCTGTCCCGCGGGGGCAGGCGTGCCTGTGGCGGGTTTGGTGGTGGCGCCGGCTGCCGCGGGTTTCACGGCGACTGGTGCGGCCGCGACCGGTGCCGTGGGCTTGGCAGGCGTGACCGCGGCCGCCGGCTGACTCGTCGAAGCGGGCTTTGCTGCAAGCTGGCCATTCCCGTACTTCCAGTCTGTCTCGACGATCTGCAGGCCGTGCGTACGCAGGGCTTCGAGGCGTTGGTTCCTGTTGCTCTCCATCCAGTATTGCGATTCGCTGCTGAGGCACGACGAAAGGCCGGTGTACCCATGCACCTTCGCGAGGAAATCGGCAAAGGACCTCTCGATATCGCGCTTCGTCGCGACGATCTGCGGCAGGATGACTTCGTTGGTCGTGCCACTCGCAACGGTCACCACGACGGTGCTCGTGTAAGCGGGAGGGACGCTGCTGGACTGGCAGAACCAGTAAAGCGTCGGAGAGAATTGCTGCGACGATACCCCCGCCCAGGCAACTGGCGCGGCGAGAGACGTGCAAAGCAGCACCAGCATGGACACGGCGATTGAAATTCGATTACACATATTGGCACCGTTCGTGAGGACACCCCATCGCTGTCAGTTCGATCACTCCTCCCGCGCGAGGCGCGCTTCGGCGAGATCGATTTCCCGCTCGAGGCGGGTCAGCACATCGTCGCCGATTTCGCCCTTCTGCCACAGCTTTATCAGCGCGTCGCGCTGCGCAGCCGCTGCACCAAGCCAGAGGCGCGTTTCGCTGTCCGGCTCGAGCACTCCATCTGATTTCCGGGGCGATCGGCTGTTGAAGAAACGTTTCACGACATCAGCTTCATGCGCGGGCAGGCCATGCTCGGCGACCAGCTTGTCCACGGACCGAATCGCCGCGTGCCGCATCGCCTCGCGCGCGACCGCGGATTCCGTTTCAGCGGAGGTATCCTTCTCGAGGTGCAGCGTCCGGATCAGGGACGGCAGCGTCAGACCCTGGCCGACCAGCGTCACGAAGACAATGCCGAAGACCAGGAGGATCACGAGATCGCGCTGCGGAAATGGCTCGCCGGTTGGCAGCGCCACAGGCAGGGCAAGCGCCGCGGCCAGGGAAACGACGCCCCGCATGCCGCACCAGCTGACGAGGGTCGACACGCGGGCCGAGGCGGGATCGCGGCGCTGCAGCGACGGCACGAGCCAGCGCACGCCGTAGGTTGCGATGAATATCCAGAGAAATCGCACGCCGATCGCGACGATCGATAGCACCGCAATCAGCCCCGCAACCCTCGGCCAGGAAAGCGCCTGTTCGTCCAGGAGCGCTTCAGCGATCTCCGGCAACCGGATGCCGATCAGCACGAACACCAGGCAATTGACGACGAACACGACGGCACGCCAGAAGGTCCGGATGTTGAGCCGTGCCAGCGCAGAGATGCGCGTATGCCCCCACCGCGACCGGTAGAGCCCGACCGTGACCACGCCGAGCACGCCGGACAACTGCAGCGACTCGCAAAGCCAATAGGTCGCGAAGGGAGTCGTCAAGGACATCGCGAGCTCGAGCATCGGATCCCGCAGTCGTTCCTGCAGCCGCGAAGTGATCCAGCCCATCGCGAAACCGAGGGCGATGCCGCCGAGGGCGATCAGGCCGAATTCCCCGACCATCGCCCAGCCGGAAAACACGCCGGTCAGGGCGGCAACGACGGCGAACCGGTAGAGCACGAGGCCGGTCGCGTCATTCACCAGGCTCTCGCCCTCCAGCAGCGTCACGATCCGCCGCGGAAGCCGGAATCGCCTCAGCACCGCGGTTGCCGCCACCGCATCCGGCGGCGAGACGATAGCGCCCAGCGCAAATGCGACAGCCCACGGCGCCTGCGGCACGAGCCACTTGAATGCGATGCCGACGGCCAGTGAGGTCGTCGCGACCAGGCCGATTGCGAGCAGGAGGATCGGACGCAGGCTCCTGCGAAAGTCGCGCCACGAGGTCTCGATCGCGGCGGGGTACAGCACGGCTGGCAGCACGATCGCGAGCACCAGTTGCGGCTCGATCTCCAGGCCCGGCCAGTCGTGGACAAATCCGAGCCCGATGCCAGCGAGGACCAGCATGATCGGATAGGGCACATTGACGCGGTTTGCGAGCCAGCCGGCCGCGATGGCGCAGGTCATCACCAGGATGAGGGAAATCATTGTTTTCCCGCGCGCCGATCAGTTCGTGCCGGTTCGACGCAGCGATGTCACGATGACATCCAGCAGCTCGTCGTTCCGGTCCTGGCTCAATTCCCAGAACATCATGCCGCCCAGCCGATTGTCACGCACGTAGTCTGCCTTCGCGCGGATCGACTGCGGGTCATCGTAGGTGACAAAGGTTCTTGCCGCGGCATTCCAGAGATATGGCGCACTTGCGCGCCCGTCCCAGTGGCGGACGAATCCCTCGCTGCCGATGAGCTTGTCCTGCAACTCGGCGTAACTGTGGTCGCCCTCGTAATGCTCGTACCGCTGATTGAGGCCGTTGTCATCTGGATTCACGCCGGCGAAGCCGCGGCCGTAAAAGGCCACTCCGAGCACGAGCTTGTCCGGTGGAATGCCCGCGGCGATGTGCTGTCTGACGGATGAATCCGCATTGCGATCGGTGGGTGCGGCAAACTCGGATGCATACAGGCCGGCGTGATG
Organism: uncultured Gammaproteobacteria bacterium; assembly: GCA_963747145.1. GTDB lineage: Bacteria > Pseudomonadota > Gammaproteobacteria > Steroidobacterales > Steroidobacteraceae > SCUD01. The sequence continues at coordinate 383,045 of CAVVDZ010000001.1, forward strand.
CCCGGTCGTGGAAGTCAGACTGTTGAAAAAGTCATAGCTCATGATGTTGATCCAATCGAGATAGACGTGCAGCTTGTCCATCTCCGTGTGATCGAAATATTCACGGTCGGCCGATGCAATAGTCAGCGTATATCGGTCACCTGCCGTGCGGCCATGCGCCTTGCTCGCCGCGTCCAGCTGCACACGCACCTCTTTCAGCAACAACGTGAAGTTCTGCCTGTCCTCGAGCCGATACTTGATTCCGGCGACGCCCTGCCCCGGGTACTCCCAGTCCAGATCGATGCCGTCGACGCGATATGCGCGCAACAGCTCGACCGCGCTCTGCGCGAACCTGTCCCGGGACTCATCCGTCAGCGCTGCATCGGAGAAGCCATCGGCTGTCCATCCGCCGACGGAGACGATGACCTTCAGTTGCGGGTTCTGTTTCTTGAGGTCCAGCAGGGATTGCAGGGCCGGTCCGAGATCCGGTCCCTCGAGTGCGATCCTGCCGCCACCATCGATATGGGCGAATGCAAGATTGATGTGGGTCAGTTTTTCCGGATGGATGACCCGTGGCATCGACCAGCCCGCTACGTACGCGACGACACGCAATTGAGGAGACGCTGCCGGCGCGGGCTGGCCGTCTGCTGTAGCACAGCCTGCCAGCCACGCAAGTGCGACCATCAGCGCGGCGCGGTGTGGAACCATTCTGAGCGTGGCTGAGGTCACCGTCGGCATTTCATCAAAGATTCGCCTGCCTGTCACAGGCACTTAACAGTCCCCTCTTAGCTTGAGCGACCTCCGGCGGACGCTTTGCCGGAAATCAATTGGTCGGGATTCTCAATCTTCTCGAGGGGATAACAATGCATGCATACAAAACCGTTTCCTTCAGCCTGCTGAGCGCAGCAATTGCCGCCATCCTTGCGGCGCCAGCCGCGGCGCAATCCGATGGCCGTGAAAAAGACAACCACGCCAACGGGTTCAATTTGCGCAACGATTTCGGCGCCATCCGCGATTGGCTGCTGGAGCAGAACTCCGACAAGCTCTTTGGCATCCTTGATCCCATCGAGAAGCCATCGAAGCTCAGCATCGATGCCGCGACAGCGGAAGCCAGACCGCTGGCACTCGTGACACTGGCGCGCGGCCTGCGAGGCAGGGTTGTATCGGCGAATGCGAATCTCGGTGCCAACATCGACATGATGACGCTGTTTCCGAGCAACCATCCGACCCACCTGATCGTCTGCAACGAGCAGGGCGCGGCACAGCCGGGCCTGCAGCGCGTGAGGCTGTCCGACGGCCTCGTCGAAACGATCCTGACTGGCACGATAGCTTGTGATCCCACACATGCGACGCCCTGGGGCACCGTGGTACTGGGCGAAGAGAATGGCAATAGCGGCACACTGCTGGAAATCATCAATCCGCTCCAGACGACCGGCGTGCTGTACAACCGCGTCGCTGGCACCTTCAGCGGCGGTGTCGGGGCTGGCAATGTGACTGAGCGTCCGGCGCTTGGCCACCTTTCCTTCGAAGGCGTCGTGATCTATCCGAATGGCGTGACGTACTTCGGCGATGAAAACCGTCCTTCCTCCGGCACTCCGGGCGGCGCCTACTTCAAGTTCATCCCGACGATTCCCTGGACCGGCGCGCCCATCAGCAACCTGGCGCAGTCACCGCTGGCGTCTGGCAGCGTTCATGGCCTGCGACTTGGAAAGCGCAGCGGCAACACCGATTTCGGCCAGGGCACTGAAACCGGCCTTGGCACCTGGATCGAAGTCGTCGGTGCATTCGATGCCGATTTGCGTGCCGCTGCCGCGGCATTGAAGCTGAGCGGCTACTACCGGCCGGAGGATGCAAGCGCCGACCAGCGGGCGCTGGCCGAGGGAACCGTTCGTTTCTGCGCCAACAACACCGGCAACGAAGGCGATGACCGCAGCTGGGGCAACACGATCTGCGTGACAGATGGCAGCATCGATGAAGCCTGGTCAAACACGGCGACGCCTGACCTGCAGCTTTTCGTGGTCGGCAACAAGGACTTCTCGATGATGGACAACATCGCCTATCAGCCAGGCCGGGGCAATTGGGTGATCAATGAAGATCGCGATGCCGTCGGGCTCAGCGGTGGTCGCTTTCCGTTCAACAACAGCGTCTGGATGTGCCTGGAGGACGGGTCGGACGCCGACACATTGAGTGACGGTTGCCTGCGGATCGCGACGCTCAATGACCTGAGTGCCGAATCAACGGGCGGTTTCTTCGACGCCTCGGGCAGGCACTACTACGTCAGCGTGCAGCACAACCTGACCGGTCACGGCGTCATTCTCGACGTCACTGGTTGGCGGTAACCGTGCGACTGAGGGCTTGCAGGGAATTCAGGGCTGGCCCGGGGACCGGATCCCCGGGTGCGGCCTTTCCGTCGCCGTCGAAAGGAGTATAAATTCGAATCGTTACCGGCCATGCCGATTCCCGGGAGACGATTCATGAAATTTCAATTCATGCTGCTTGCGTTGCTCGCCGGCACTTCCGCCGCGGGCGCCGCAGACATCGAGGCCGGCAAGGCCAGGGCCACGGCGGTGTGCGCCGCCTGCCATGGCGGCAATGGCGTGAGTGTCGCCGCGGGCATCCCGAATCTTGCCGGCCAGAAGGTCGCATACCTGACCAGCCAGCTACAGTCATTCAAGGCCGGCGAACGCAAGAACGACCTGATGAACGCCATCGCGAGCCAGCTGGAAGGCGCGGACATTGAAAACGTCGCGACATTTTTTGCAGGCCTCCCGGGAGTTGCGGACAGCGCCGTGAAGTCCGAACTCCTGCCCAACGTCGCGAAGTCGAGAGTCTCCTTTCCGGCCGACTACAAGACGCGCTTCACGAAGTACCTGACGATGAATTTCCCGGACGACAAACAGGTGCGCTTCTTCTACGCGAGCCCGGTGGCAGTCAAGGCGGCAGCCGCCGGCGCACCGTTGCCCGACGGTTCGATGATCCTCGTGGAAGTCTTCAACGCGAAACTCGACGAAAAGGAAGATCCGGTCACGGGCAGCGACGGTTTCTTTGCGCCCGACAAAATCGTCGGATACGCCGCGATGGAAAGGCAGGCCGGCTGGGGCGCGGAGATTCCCGACATGCTGCGCAACGACGAGTGGAACTACGCCCCCTTCACCGCCGACAAGGTCCAGCGCAGCGGCTTCAACCAGGCGGTGTGCCTCGCCTGCCACAAGCCGCTGCCCAAGGACAGTCACCTGTTCACGATGGGCCAGCTGCGCTCAAGCGCGCACGCGAACTAGTGGCGGCTGATTTTCACGGCGAACCTGCGAGCAAGGCATGTCCCTGACCGGCGCGTTCGACGACGGGCTCATGATCCTGGATGGCGGGCTCGCGACCGAGCTCGAACGGCGCGGCCAGGATGTCTCCGGCACGCTGTGGTCCGCTGAAGTGCTGCGGACGACCCCCGACGTCATCGAGCAGTTGCACTACGACTACTTCGCCGCCGGAGCACGCTGCGCAATCTCGGCGAGCTACCAGGCGAGCTACGAGGGCTTTGCAGCGCGTGGACTCGGCGCAGAAGAGACCACCACCCTCCTTCGCCGATCGGTTGAACTGGCCCAGTCCGCCCGCGCACGATATCGCCGCGATCATCCTGCAGACCGCCGCCAGTTATATGTAGCCGCTTCGGTCGGCCCCTACGGCGCCATCTCGCACGATGGCGCGGAGTACCGCGGCGATTACGGACTCTCTGTCGAACAATTGATCACGTTTCACGCGCGGCGCTTTGGAGTACTCGCGACCTCGGGCGCGGATTTCCTCGCCTGCGAGACGATTCCGCTGCTGGACGAGGCGCTCGCGCTCGCATCGCTGCTTGCGAAACATCCCGATGCGCTCGCCTGGATGAGTTTCACCTCATCCGATGGCACCCATACGGCGCATGGCGAGCCGCTGACCGAATGCGCGCGGCAGCTGGATCGTGTTCCGAACGTCGCCGCAATCGGAGTGAACTGCGTGAGACCCGAAGTCGTGGGAAACGCCATTCGCGCACTCAGGGCCGGCACAGGCAAGGCAATCGTCGTGTACCCGAACTCCGGCGAGCAATGGGACGGGAAGACGCGCTCCTGGCATGGTTCCTGGAATCACGGCAGCCTGGCCGCCCTCGCCCCGCAATGGATCAGCGCAGGCGCACGCCTGATCGGCGGGTGTTGCCGAATCGGACCCCGGGAAATTGCCGCATTGAATGAAGCGCTGAACTAGGACCTGAAGAACGGCCGCGTCAGCGCCGGGCGGATCCTGTCACTTCCGGAACGGCACGACGGCGTCGCGCATGCGGATCCGACCGGACTGCGATGTATCGCTTTCCTGCAATTCTTTCAGCAATTGCGCGCTGCGCCGGGCAAAGCCGGGCACGTTGGCGGCCGCCATGGGCTTCGCGACGAGTTCGCCCTGTACGCACAGTGGGCCGCAACCCGACAGCCAGACCAGCTGCTCATGCCGCTCGATGCCCTCGACCGTGACGCCGAGACCGAGGTTGTGGCAGACGCCGATGATCGACCGTGCCAGTGACTCTGCCCGCTGGCTGTACGGCGCATCCACGATCAGGCTCCGGTCGATCTTTACGCGCCGCAGGGGCAGACGCGACAGCGAAGTCAGGGAGGAATAGCCCGTGCCGAAGTCGTCGAGCGCAAGGCCGACACCGCCCTCGCTCAGCAGACTCAGCGCCCGCACTGTGGAGGATGAAGTCTGAAAGGCCGATTCGGTCAGCTCCAGCTCGATTGCGTCGCCAGGCAGGCGGAATCGCTTGAGGACCTCAGACAGGCGCTGCACAAAGCGATTGTCGAGCAACTGGTGTACCGACACGTTGATTGCGACGCGGGCAGTCTCGTAACCGAGCGCGCGCCAGCCCGCGACCGCTGCCGCAGCAGTTGTCAGGACCCATTCGCCGATCCCGATGATCAGGCCGGATTGCTCGGCGATCGCAATGAATTCGCGGGCCGGGACCATCCGGCCGTCGGCACGTTGCCAGCGCAGCAGCGCCTCCACAACCTCGGTTCTGCCATCCACCAGGGAGATCTGCGGCTGGTACACAAGCGTGAGCTCGTCGCCTTCGATCGCACGATGCAGCGATTGCTCGACCGCGAAGCGTGCTTCCGAATCCTCGAGCAGTGCCTGCGAAAACATCGCGATGCGGTTGCGGCCAAGCGCCTTGGCGCGGAACAGTGCCGCATCCGCAGCCCGCACCAGATCCGCGGCGTCGCCGGCATGTTCCGGAAGATGTGCCACGCCGACGCTGACACTGACCAGGATGTCGCGACCGCGGAGACTCAGGGGTGCGCGGAAGCCGTTGACGATGCGTTCGGCCAGGGTCTCGGTCGCGCCCGCAGGGCTCGCGTCTTCCAGGGAGACCATGAACTCGTCGCCGCCGAGCCGGGCGAGGAACCTCTGCTCGCCGACCAGCAATCGCAAGCGCTCGCTGACGCCGCGCAGCAGCGAATCGCCGACATCGTGGCCAAAGGTGTCGTTGATGACCTTGAAGTTGTCGATGTCGAGCGCGATCAACCCCACCCCGCCACCGCTGTCCTTGGCCGCAGCGGCTGCACGACGCAAGTAGTTGAATGCGTATCGGCGGTTCGGTAGTCCACTCAATGGATCGTGATTCGCAAGATGGGCCAGCTTCTGCGTGCGCGTGCGCACGCGTTCCTCGAGTTCCTGCTGGTGGCGCGAGACTTCAACGCCCGCCTTGGCGAGCTGTTCGGACATCTGGTTGAAGGCCTGGCCAAGTTCGTCGAGTTCCCGGGAACTGTCGGGCGGCACGCGCACGTCATGTCCGCCGAGCGTCAGGGCGCGCGTCGCGTTCGTCAGGCGCCGGACGGGGCGTATCACGGCGAGCATTGTCAGAAGCGAGACGATCAGCGTCACCGCCAGGATGAGATAGGTCAGCCGCCGGATGGCAAGCTCGGCCGAGCGCGTCGCCTCGACGGCGCTCTCGGCCGACTCGGCCACGGCCCGGCTTGCAGGCGCGGCCAGGGCATCTTCGAGCCGCTTGGGAAGCTGCAGGCCGGACTCGGCAAAGCGCACGCGCAATGCGTCGATCGCGGCGTCATGGCGCAACACTTTCTGCCAATTCCGGTCCGCGCTGCCGAGATCCTCGTCGACGAGTTCGACCCAGCTGCGGCCCGGCGAACGCTGCAATTCCTCGCGATACCTGGCAACGGTCGCACGAAAGCTGCCCGTCGCCTTGCGAAGTGCCTTGTCCGATTCCCTGGATCCGGAGATCAGGTAGTTGTTGAACGCCGCGCGCAGCCGGCCGAGTTCGAGTTCGAGTTCGGCATAGGCGCGACGCGCGAGCGCGGGGTCCGGCAGCTGCGCATTCATGCCAAAGGCTGTCGAGATGCGCCGTGTCAATTGATCCAGCGCGTCGCGGATGCCATTCAGCGCGTGGCCGCGCTGCGCGCCGACGTCGATCAATGACCAGCCGAGGCTCGTGTGCGCCTTGGCTTCCGTTCGCAGGCTCGCGATTTCTCCGGATGCGGTCGGCTGAAGGGCCGCATAGCTGTCAAGGCTCGCGAAGAGCTGCTGCTCGGCCTCGGTGACGCTCGTCCGGCTCGCTTCCGTCGGCGCGCGCACCTCGGTGAGGACGGCGCGGTCGAATGCGACGACGCGATAGGTCAGTGCTTCGGCCAGCCGCGACAGCGGGACCTGCTCGCTCTGCGTCGCGCGCAGTGTTGCGATGGCACCGCGCATGTCGCGCAGCGCTTCGTTGTGGCCAAACCAGAGAACGATGGCGATCAGCCCGAATCCCAGGCCGAGACGGGTGGCCAGGCTGAGGCGGACTCGCCCGGCAGGCTGCGCAGACGTCGGCGTCGTCATCCCCGCACCGTAAGCCCTTGGAGGCAAACGATGAAACGGCGCAGGTCACAAATCCGCGTCCGCAGCGTGAAGTGTGCTGGTTTTAGCCGCGAAAACCGTCCCGGGGACGCGCGAAAGCGAAGCTGGCCTGGCGTGGAATTGGACCACCGACACGCGGATTCTCGGGCTTCTGGCGAGCCGCCTTTCCCCGTGCAATCATTTGCGTCATGAATGATTGCGTGTCACTGCAATGCCCCTACTGTGGCGAAATCATTGAGCTGCAAATCGACGGGGGCGGCGGCGCACACCAGGATTACGTGGAGGACTGCCCAGTCTGCTGCCGGCCCTGGCAGGTAAAGGCCTGGATCGGGAACGACGACACCTGGCGCGCGTTGCTGCGAACGGCAGATGAGTAGCGGAAAACTTCCCGGCATGCTGAAGACGGTGATCGTCTACGGCTCCGCGCTCGCCGCCGGCGCCGTTGTGCTGCAATGGCTCGAGTACCGGATCTGGGCCCGTACTCACGCGGGCACGGTCTACGTGGCATTGATAGCGGTGGCATTCCTGGGGCTCGGAATCTGGGTGGGCCGCAGGCTCTTCTACCGTGAGCCGCTCGCCGGCGAATTTACGCCGAATGAACGCGCACAGGTCTCGCTCGGCATCACCGAGCGCGAACGGGAGGTCCTGCAATTGCTGGCGGATGGCCGCTCCAACAAGGAGATCGCCGCACGACTCGAACTGTCGCCGAATACGGTAAAGACACACGTCGCAAGCCTGTTCGAAAAGCTGCAGGTCGCCCGGCGGACCCAGGCGATCCAGCTCGCCCGCGAGCTTGGACTCGTGCCCTAGGCCCGTCCGGCGGCTGCGCTTTGGGGTGACACGATCCGAAATCACCCTTTCGGGCGATGGTGCCGCTGCGCTCACTGTCGCGTAATGTCGGCACCTATACCAGGAGGGATCCCGATATGACTCGCATCATCCTGATCTTCGGCATTGCCGCAGGCCTGATCGTCGCCGTGCCCATGGACCTGATGCTGGCGCATGCCAAGCATGACAGCGCAGCCACTTCGCTGTTCACCGGCTATTTGATGATGGTGCTGGCGCTCAGCATGGTGTTTTTCGGCGTAAAGCGCTTTCGCGATCGCGAGCTGGGAGGTGCGATCCGCTTCGTCCCGGCATTGCTGGCGGGTCTCGGGATCAGTGCGGTGGCGAGCGTGATCTACGTGATCGGCTGGGAAATCACGCTGAGGGTTACGGATTTCGAATTCATCGATTCATACAGCACGGCCGCGGTCGCGGCGGCGCGCGCCAGGGGCGCATCGGCGGCTGAAGTCGCGGCGGTGATCGCGCAGATGGACGAGTTCCGCCGGCAATATGCAAACCCGTTGATCCGGTCGGCATACACGTTCATCGAGATCTTTCCGGTCGGCTTGCTGATCTCGCTGATTTCGGCGGCGCTGCTGCGCAACAGCCGGTTCTTGCCTGCGCGGGCACCGGCAGCATGACCTAGGCCCGCGCGGCAAGTTCTCGCGTAACGCCGAGGACCACGTCCACATCGGCCGGGCTGACATACATGTGGGCCGACAAGCCGGACTCCCCGCTCGTCATTCTGCGCGCGGACACGCACGCGCTTCGCCCACAGCGCGTCCTGCAGCGCCTTGGCCTTCACGCCATTGACGCGAAAGGTCGTGATAGCTGCAGTCAGGCGCGGGTCCGTGGGCGATGCGATTCGTACCGCGGGAATACTCGACAAGCCTTCGCGCAGGCGTTTCGTGAGGCCTGCGTCCCAGCGCTCGATCCGCGGCATGCCGATCTTCCCGATGAAGCGCAGCGCCGCCGTGAGGCCCTCCACCACGGCCACGCTTCCTGTGCCGTACTGCATGAACCGAAACGCGCCATCGGCGTGGTTGTCCCACTGGTAACTCGCGAGCGTCGTCCAGAAACGGTCCTGCACCTCGCGCCGGAGGTACAGGAAGCCGGTGCCTTTCGGCGCCATCATCCACTTGTGCGGGCTGCCGACGTAGGCATCGCAGCCGAGCGCCTGCACGTCCACCTGGATCTGGCCGACCGCCTGCGCGCCGTCCACGATGGCGAGCGCGCCATGGCTCCGCGCGAGCGCACACAACTCGCGCGCCGGCAGCCGCACGCCCAGGCCGCTCGTGACGTGGCTGAACATCACGACCTTCGTGCGCGGCGTCATCGCGGACTCGAAGAGCTGCAGGATCGCGTCCGGTCCGCCCGCGAGTGCCGGCTCGAGCGGCAGTTCCTTGACGACGATGCCGCGCCGCTTCGCGAGCAGGCGCCAGGGCGAGATGCAGCCGCCGTGCTCCTGGTCGGTGCTGATGACTTCGTCGCCCGCGGCCAGGTCGAGCCCATTGGCGAGGAAGTTCATGCCCATCGTCGCGTTCTGCGTGAGCGCGATGTCGGCGGCGGGCGCATTGACGAACTGCCCCACCGCAGCACGGACATCGAGCAGCTGCTGGTAACCCGTCAGCGGTTCGCCGTCGGGATGCTCGTAGGGCCAGTCCGCGAGTTCGGTTTCGAGGCGGCGAATGCCCTCGGTCAGAGCCTCCACCACTTCGCGCGGCGAGGCGCCCAGCGTGCCGGTATTGCCATAGGCGATACCCGCGGGAATCAGGAAGTGCTTGCGCGCTGCCGCGAATACGGTCGCGTCGTCCGCCTTCGGGTCCGGTTCGAATGCGGCAGTCCGGGTGAGCGCCTGCACGGCGGGCGCCGCGCCGAGCACAAGTCCAGGGACCGCGAGGATCGAGAGGAAGTCTCGTCGTGTGCTCATGCGCTCATTTGCGCTTGAACAGAAACGCCCGCAGCGCGACCGCGGCAAACGCAAACACACCGACGCCGAAGACCAGGTCCCCGGGCACCCGCGCCCATACGAGTGCCTGCATTACCGGCCCGTGAATGACCTCAGCGCTACGCGCATAAGCGTAGTCCTGCGTGAAGCTCGCATAAGCCTGCCACAGCCCCTGAGGCAGAAGCGACAGGAACACCATCATCGCAAGGCCAATGTTGAGGCACCAGAAACTGATCGACAGGAGCCGGTTGTTCCAGCGATTCGGATCGGTCAGGCCGCGCATGCAGAACAGCGTGAGCCCGAGGCCAAGCATTCCGTAGACGCCGAACAGCGCCGCGTGGCCGTGCGTTGCCGTCGTATTGAGGCCCTGCATGTAATAGAGCGCGAGTGGCGGATTGATCAGGAAGCCAAGCAAGCCGGCACCGATGAGATTCCACACGAGGACCGCAATGAAGAACCGGAACGGCCAGTAGTAGCGTTGCTGCCAGTCGAAAATGCCCTCGTGCTTGGCCCGGCTGTAAGCCTCGAAGCCGACCACCATCAACGGCACTACCTCTAACGCGGAGAACACGCTTCCGAGCGCGAGCACGCTGATCGGGGTTCCACTCCAGTACAAGTGATGGAACGTCCCGAGCACACCGCCTCCGAGAAAGATGATCGTCGCGAACAGCACGGAAGTGGTCGCTACTGAAACCCGCACGAGGCCCATGCGCACCAGAAGCGCGGAGACGATTGCGGTGGCGAAGACTTCGAACACGCCTTCCACCCACAAATGAACGACCCACCAGCGCCAGTACTCCATGATTGAAATGTGGGTATTCTGGCCGTACATCAGGCCCGCACCGAATAAGAGTCCAATCGCGACTGCGGCCACGACGACCAGGAACAGCAGCGAACGGTTCTTCTGCGACTGCTTGAGCGCCGGTGCCAGGCCGCGCAACACGAGCACGAGCCACAGCAACAAGCCGACGAACAGGTAGATCTGCCAGAAACGGCCCAGGTCCACGTACTCGTAACCCTGGTGGCCGAACCAGAAATTCCGCGTCGGGTCGGGGATCATGCGGTTGATCGCAAGCCATTGTCCTGCGAATCCGCCGGCAACGATCACGACGAGGCTGACGAGAAGGAACCACACGCCAAATGACTGGAATCGAGGTTCGCGTCCGCCCAGCAGCGGCGCGACATAGAGTCCGGTACCCAGCCAGGCAGTGGCGATCCAGAGCACCGCAAGCTGCGTGTGCCAGGTTCGAGTGACCGAATACGGGAAGAGATCGGACAGTGGCAGGCCGTAGAGGCCCTGGCCCTCGACTGCATAGTGCGCGGTCACAATGCCGAGCAGGACCTGCACGACAAACAGCAGGATCGCCACGACGAAAAACCCGGACGCGGCGCGCATGGACGGCGTTACCGTCGCCGCTTCCATGAAATCGTTGCGCGAGTATCCGGTTTCCGGCTCGCTGTCGCGACGCCAGATATCGAACTCCCTCGCGTAGTACCACACGAGGGCGCCGATCCCGGCGAGCAGGACCAGGATCGAGATGAACGTCCACATGAATACTGCGCCCGACGGTGTATTACCGACTAACGGCTCATGCGGCCAGTTACTCGTATACGTGATCGAGGTCCCGGGTCGCTCCGTGCTCGCGGCCCAGGAGGTCCAGAAGAAGAATGCGTTGAGCGCGGCCGACTCATCCCCTGTCAGCGTCGCATGAACCGGGAACGCGTATTGCTCCCGGAGTTGCTGCGCCGCCGCCGTGCCCCCCTGAAACAGTTCCGCATAGTGAGCGCCGACCACCCCAATGGCTTCCGCCCTTTCGTCCGTGACGGTGACGTCGCCTGACTGCGCCTCATAGGTATTGCTGCGCATGGCCCGCCTGAGCAAGGTCTGCGCGCGCGCCTGATCCGCGGATGAGAGCGCCGCGTAGTCAACGCCTTCTTCCCGCATCGCGATGCGGTCGAGCAGCGCCAGCGCCTCGCGATGCAGCCAGTCAGCCGACCAGTCTGGCGCTACATAGCTGCCATGGCCCCAGATCGAGCCCTGCTGCATGCCACCCATGGACTGCCAGACGTTCTGACCACGGAGAATTTGCTCATGGGTGAAAATCGTGACGCCGCTATCGCTCTTGACGGCGCTCGGTATTGGCGGTGCCAGGTGATAGATCTGGTTGCCGTAATAGAGCAGGACGCCGAACATGACGACCATGCTCACGACGAGAATCTTCCAGAGGCGCGCTATGGGAAATTGCGAGCTGTAGTTGTCCATCGTCCATCCCCCTTGACGACCGTCAGCGATTCGCCGGGGACCCTAGTCCCATTCTGTTGACGTTTCAAGCCGTGATATCAAGTGCGCACAAGCCTTGCTGGACCACCGTCAATCAATACATCAACGCTCTGCTATGGGCAGGGCGACTTGACGTCGAGAAGCCTTGCCTTGCCCCAGGGCCCGCAACCGCAGGAATTGCAGGATCGCATTCGGAAATACGAGGGCTTCGAGACTTTGCAGACACATCGAGTCAGCTCGCCGTCGATCACGATCGCGGCAAACGGCCAGCCCAGGTCAGCCCGCGCGATTTGACCCAGGTATCGTTCGCCAGGCACCGGGGGCCAAGCCATGCCGTAGAGATGGCCGCAGGATGGCAAGGTCTTCGGGCGCTCGGCTGGCTCAGGCGTCAGTGCGGAGCACACACACTCGGCCCCTACGGCGTCATTGGGTTCATTCCTGGACCAGAGATCACCGCCTGGATACTTCGGTCGACGATGCGCCACGATGCCCGTGATGGCGTCGACGAGGAAGACTTCCTGCGAATACCCGCCAAGCATTGCCTCGACGACCCAGACGAGCTGCACCGGCTCAGGACTGAACTCATCCGCGAAATATCCGAGATGGCTTCCCTTCGCGATCGCGACAGACGAGGGGTCGAGTTTCTCGGCAATCGACAGGACCCTGGGCACGACCTGCTCCGCCTGCGTCGCCGACAGCTGGGGCGTCCGCGGCAACCCTCGATCCGGCACGAATTGGCCCCCGAACGCCGACACGCGCCGAGTCGTCTCTTCGTAGGCGAGCAGCACGACTGCACCGTCCACCGGCATCTCGCCGATAAATTGCTCGAGCCTCAATCTGCGTTCCGACCCATTCCGGAACTCGTTGTCCTTGACGCGGAAGGATTCGGTGCCGTTCGCCAGAAAGACGTCTGCCACCAGTGGAAGGATATCGTCGGCAGAATCGCCTTCCTTGCGGCCGCCAATATCCGCCGGAAGCACGATGCCCGTTTGACCCCTGATGAACTTGATGGGCCCGCGCAGCGAGTAGTCGATCGAATCCAGGGACATCGCGCGCAATGCATCGGCTTGCCGTTGCAGTGCCGCCGGATCAATTTCAGCGGGCAGGTTCGACGCGTCAGGTCGATCCGGCGTGCAGTCAGGTGCCGCGGCAATGGCCCATGCCGCTAACAAAGTGAACAGGGCAAAAGCCTCGCCCGCGCGAAAGCGGAGGATTATTGTCCTGGTACTTGTTGCCTGGTTTGGCTGACGTCGAGGCATAGGACTATGCTACCGGCATAGAGGGTATTCCGTCGTGGCGCTGGCTGTTCGTCTCGACCCGCGAGTCTCGCGCAAGGCGTCTGCATGCGCCCTGTCCGCCGCGCTGCACGTCGCGCTCTTGCTCGTGATCCTGTCCGGCGGCCGCCAGGACGGCATGCGTGTGGCGGACGAGTCGCCTTCGATGCTCTTGCTGCTCGAGGCGCCCGCGGCCGACCGCATCGACGTCCTGGAACAGCCTCTGCTGAATCCCCCCGCCCCGCCGCTGGCGAGCGAGGAAGATTTTCACGCTGAGATCGCGAGGCTCGCGCCGCAGCCTGCGGACATTGATTTTCCTGATTCGGCAAAGAGTCCACCGCCAGATTCGCAAAAGTCCGAGGCATCGGAGCCGAGCCCGACCGGTTTGCACCTTGTCTCAACGACGCGCGCAATGCCGGAAACAGAAAGGGCAGCGCTGTTGCGGCGGCTCGAGCGGCTTGCCGAGGAGTCGCGCGGTGCCGACCGTACGGAAGTCACCTGGCAGCAGGACGGACAGCAATACAGCGCCGTGCTGATTCGCGACCCCGGCGATGACGCCACCGCGCTCGAACACGTAACTGCCGAGGTCAGTACGTCGGATCGTGGCAGATACCTGACGGCCGTCGTCGATCTCAGGCGCCTCGCATTCTCGCAGTTCACGCAACTCATCGATCACTGGGATCCGAACGTGCAACTGCACGACGACCAGGTCGTCGGCCGCTTTCACAGCAACTCGCGGCTCAACCTCCTGTACGACTCGAGCGCCGCACCGGAATTTCTCGGCAAGGTGACGACGACCGCGCGCAGCTTCAACACGGAAGCCCAGGTGAGCAGGCGGAATGGCGAAATTTTCCGGGGCGGCAAGGAAACACGCGCAGCCCGTATCGAACTGCCCGAATCGCCGCAACCGTTCGCTTGGGCGCCCAGGGACGAAAACGCCCGTGTGCACGAATTCACGAGCGACACGCACATCAGGTTTTATCCCGACGGCAGCTACACCTGGCAGGCGCTCGACGGATCAGTACCGGCACAAGTCGGCGAGCTTTCCGACGAGCCGGTGTATTTCGTCGCGGAAGGCCAAGTCGAGCTGCACGTGCGAGGCGTCGTTGCGGGCAGAGTCCTCATTTATTCGCCGCTGCGGATCGTCATCGAAGGCAGCCTCACCTGCGCGAACAACCCACGCGACGACCCTCAATCAGGCGACTACATCGGGCTGGTCAGCAACAGGTACGTGGAGGTTGCACCGCCTGCTGTGACGGGGCGTGGCGATCTCGAGATCGATGCAGCCATCTTTGCCCGACGCAGCTTCGTCGTGACGAACATCGACTCCGGGCGCAATGCGACGCTGCACATTTACGGGAGTCTGGCGGCGGGAACGTTGACGGCGACCGAGCCACGCTACGCAACGAAAATCGAGTACGACCGGCGATTCGAGCATCAGCGCCCGCCTGGCTTTCCGTCCACCGAGCGTTACGAGGCCATCGGATGGGAAGGGACCTGGACGGAGGCGCCGGAACGAACTCTGGACGACTCGCAGTAAAAACAAGCGCTGGGCCAAACTCCTGCAGAGTTTTTGTCCCACCGTCATTTCACGGACTCTGACCGAACTCGGCAGCTCTACTCGTCACTCTAAAGTCGGTGCCCCACGCGACCGTTGCACCTCTGCTAGAGTCTCTGCATGTTTCTGCGGATCCTGCTCACCGCCATGTTCGCGGCTTCGGCCGCCGCTGAGCCGTTCACGTTTGTCGCACTCGGCGATACGACGTATGCGCCACCGGCCGACAATCAACTCTACGGCCAGCTGATCGACGCGATCAACGCTGCGCAGCCGGCATTCTCAATCCATGTGGGAGACACCAAGGGATACGGCGACTGCGGCCGTGCGTTCCAGGAGAGCCAGCGGGACTTCTTCAATCGCTTCGCCAGTCCGGTGTTCTACACGCCGGGCAACAACGAGTGGGCGGACTGCTGGAAGGCCAACCGCGGCGCGGCGGACCCGACCGAGATACTAACGCTGATGCGAGAGGTATTCTGGTCGAAGCCCGAGAGCCTTGGCGGCGTGCGCCTGCCGCTGACACGCGAGTCCGACGAGATCCCGGAGTTCGCCGAGTTCACGGAGAACGCGCGCTGGACCTTCGGCGACGCGACCTTCGCGACGCTGAACCTGGCGGGCACGCATAACAATCAGGAACTGCGCGTCGAAAAATATTGGCGCGAATTCGTGCGCCGTGAACAGGCCAATCTCGCCTGGGTCAAGGCGAGCTTCGCGGCAGCGCGCCATGCGAAACAGCGCGCCATCGTACTGGCTTTCCACTCTAACCCGTTCGACGAGAAGCTCCGCTACGACGGCGGCCCCTTCGAGTCCGTCGTCAAAGCGATAGCCACTGAGGCGGAGACCTTCGACGGGCAGGTGCTCATCGTCCAGGGCCACTATCACGAGTTCGTGATCGATCGACCGCTGACCCAGCTCGACCTGGACAAGCCCGGCGCGACGCAGCAGAACCTGATGCGCCTACAGGTTTATGGCTGGCCCGACATGAAAGCCGTGCGGGTGAGCGTCGACACCTCCAAGCCCTGGGTATTCGGCTTTGAGCCCGTCTACGCGCCGCAGAATTCGATCTCCCCGAACAAGGATGACGAATAGCACATGATCCGCGCGGAAGACTCCCGCACGGAAATCTGCGGGCGATTGCAGAACTTGACAGGTGATTTGTGAATTCCCAACACCTGAGTGACAACTCCAGCTCTCCATTCTAGGTTCAGCAGAACCGCGGAGAGGGGACGCCGGCAGGGGAAGTGAGCGATAGTCACCACCATCCAATGCCCTGAGCGCTGCGACGTAGCACTCACGTACTCCTCTGCCATTAGCCGCGCGTGGCGTCCGTTGCCATTCGGAAATACGTGTGGGGCGTATTCGAACTTTATTGCCACAGACGCGAGTGCTTGCCTTCCAGGAGTTTTCTGCGGAGTTCCTCGACCTCACGTTCGAGGTGACTCTTGCTGGTCAACTGATCCTCCAGCACCATCGAGTGGCGAACACGAGAGACTTGATCGCGCGCGATGCGGTCCGCCCGCTCTTCAACGGTTTCCTGCAACGAGCGTTTGGGAATCAACGCGTAGCTGACTTCACACCCTAGAGCCGCTGCGTAGCGCTGCAGTGTTGCAAGGGTAATGCCGCCCCTGGACTCGGCGCGTTCGGCATCCACCACGGCGGCTTGGGTGACCCCAACAGACTTGGCGAGCTGCCTTGTTGTCATCCCCAGTGCTTCCCGGATCGCACGAAGCCAGCCGAGGGCAGGTCGCGAATCCGGCAGGGTGCGCCACTGAGCGAGTGTTTCGTCGAGCTGTCTCAAAGCCAACGTGCGAAGCATTGAATTTGTCCGAATAGCTAGAACCTTTCAAATGAATCGTATCTGACAAGCAATAACCTGTCACATCGTTTGCAAGACAGGCAGAGAACGGCCTAGGGGGCTGGCGGGGACACGTGTAGTCTGGGCAGCAAACAAGCACAAGTCTTGCAAGAGGGCGTTTGGGTGCGACTTTCTGCTGTCTTGGGGCTGCTGTTGTTGCTCGCCAGTTGCGGTGGCGGTGGCAGTGGTGGCGGCGGATCGTCTGCTCCTCCTCCCGCGCTGACGCTGTCTCCGACTTCGGTGCAGACAACGGCGATGCAGGGCACGAGCGCCGAGATGACGGTCAACTTGACGCTGTCAACCGCCGCCGCCAACAGCACAGTCTACATCGGCATCCAGGACAGCGCGTCGGTCATCGAAAGTGTTGACTTCACCAATGTCACGCAGACCACGGCAACGCTAACGCTGCAAAGCGTTACTACGCTGTCCGTCGGCCAGCACTCCGGAATCCTCAACTTCTACGTCTGCAAGGACAGCAGCTGCTCATCTTTGGTGTCAGATACTCCGGCGCGACTCACTTATACGATCACGATTACGCCTGCACCGCCAGTCGCGGTGATTACGCCCTCACCCCTCACGGCCACCATCGAAGCACAGGATGAGTTGCGGATTACCGTCACCGCAGACGTTGCCGCGGGGCTCTATGTAGGCGCTTTCAAGGTCGACGATCCGCAGGGCTTCTTCGATGCCGCCGTGACCGTGAGCGCCATCAACGGACAGCGCTATACGCTGACGCTGAGCGCGCCGCCGAAGAACGTGGCTGGCACATACACCGGAACCATCAACCTGCAGGCATGTGGCTCCGACTGCGCGTACAGCCCGCAACTTCCCGGTTCGCCCGTCCAGATTCCCTACACCATCACGGTAACGCCGTTCGTCCCACTGCCGCCGGTTCCCACGGCGTCGGGACTGCCCGAGTGGGAGACCTATCAGGGCAATACCGGTCACACGGGTTTCGTTCCAGTCACGCTGGATCCGTCGCGCTTTGCCCCGCGCTGGACCTGGTCTTTGCCGGCGGGAGCATCTGGCACGCTGAGCCCAGTCACTGCCGGCTCCGGCAAGGTGGTTATTGTCGCGTCGGGCTTCTTCAACGACGCGTTCCTGTTTGCCCTGAACGATGCCGATGGTTCAATTGCGTGGCGACACGACTTCGGTTCGATCTTCGCCGTCAACCATCCGGCCACTGCTGGCGGGCGCGTCTTCGTTGCCAGCTCGGGCCACGCCGACACGTTCATGTGGGCATTCGATCTCGCTGACGGTACGCAGCTGTTCAAGACACCGTTTGCATCACAGTGGGAACACTACCTTGCACCTGCTTTTCGCAATGGGTTCGTCTATACCAACGGCGGCTCCTACGGCGGCATGTATGCGTTCAAGGCGACCACCGGGGTGCAGAAGTGGTTTGCGAATCTTGGGCAATACGACCTGTGGTCGCCGGCCGTCGACGACCAAAATGCCTATGCCTACACCGGCTACGAATTTGCCGCTATCGATCTCCTGACCGGTGCGCGCGTATTCTCCATTGCGGATCCGGCGTTCAACTGGTTGGGGTATGCGCTGAACATGTCACCAGTGCTGCCCGGCGACGGTTCGGTGCTGCTGGTGAACGGAATATATTCTACCGCGCACCCGAACCAGTTGATTCGCTACGAAGTTGCCAGCGCGAGCGAGAGGTGGCGCGTGGATGGTAACTTCACAAGCGACCCGGTCGTCGCCGGCGGCGTCGTCTATGTGCTGGATGCGAGCGACAATCAGCTCGAAGCCCGCGACCAGGGCACCGGCACGCTGCTATGGTCGTGGCATGCCGCGGGCCCGCAGGAAACCACTATCACAGGTAACCTGCTGCTGACGCAGAACCTGATATTCCTGTGTACCAGCGCCGCGACCTATGCCATTGACCTCAGCACGCACCAAGCCGTATGGAGTGCACCCGTGACCGGCGCGCTGGCGATGTCATCGAACCGGGTGCTGTATATCGTCACTTCAACGGGCACACTTAACGCGTTCGATTTGGACTGATCTGTAGCCGATAGCCTGGTCAGGCTACCAAACGCCGTCCAACCGGCGCTCGAGTTGGCAGGGCTCTGGTCGAGACTCGACGCGCGGCGTGGTGCCACTACTGGCCAATCTGCCTTTGGAAAGATGGTGGCCAGGGGTGGAATTGAACCACCGACACGCGGATTTTCAGTCCGCGCTATAGACCACCTTGCCGCCCAGTATCGTCTGCACGACGGTAGTTTCTGAGATCCGCTCCGTTGGTACTTCGAACAGATTCTGGTCGAGGACCACAAGGTCTGCGTACTTGCCGACCTCGATCGAACCCGTGTCGCGGTCCATGTGCAACTGGTAGGCCGCGTTGATCGTGTGCATCTTGATTACTGCCAGCAGGTCGTCGATGGTTTCATGCGGGCTAAGCGCGCCCGGGTAGACGCCCGGGATCGCCTCGCCGGTGTGATCCAGTGCCGTCTCGATCTGCACCATTGGCAGCAGTGGGTCGACAGGATAGTCGCTGCCCCCAGCGATGGTCGCGCCCGCGCGCCAGAGTTCCGCCGCGGGGTACAGCCGCTGGTATAAGGCGTCGTCGATGTAGCCTGCAGTGTTGTCCACCGAGTAGGCATCCCGCCTCGCCCATTGCAGCGACATGCTCGCGATCACTCCCAGCTGCGGGAAACGGGCAATATCCGCCGCGTCGATCGCCTGCAGATGAGTGATCGTGTGGCGCAGATCCCGCGCCCCATTCGCGTCTCGTGCGGCTTGGAAATTATCGAGAGCTTCGCGCGTTGCACGGTCGCCGATCGCGTGGATGTGGATCTGCCAGCCGGCCTTGTCGAGTTCGATGAATCCCTGTTGTGCGTTCGAGCAGGCCGGTTCGGGACCACGCGACGTGCCCGGCCGCCAGACCGGCTTGTCGCCAGTGCCGGAGTTGACGTTGTACGGCTTCAACATCGCCGCCGTCTGCGCCGGGTATTCCATCACGCCGTCGCAGTAGACCTTGACGCTGGTTACCGCAATCAGGCCCTTCGCGTACTTCCGGTAGTCGTCGAGGGCAGCGATCCGCTTCCTGAGCTCGGCCGGATCGGCCGTTTCAAACACGAAATCCGCGGACAATCCAAGATTGGCGCGCAGCGTCAGCCCGCCTTCGTCCTGAATTTTTGCCCAGCTCGCGATCTGCCCTTCGCTACCGCCGGGGACGAAGACCGAGGTGATACCCATCCGGTTGGCATCGGCGTTTGTACGCCGCACCCGATCGACGAGACTCGATTCGGATACTGCCGCGGTCTCACCCCAGTCGCCGACGTCCATGTCCGAGAAGAAGCCATTTGGCCGCCCGCTCGCGTCGCGGCCGATCTGGCCGCCGAGCGGGACGGGCGTCGTCACATCGATGCCGGCATTTTCGATAGCACGGCTGTTCATCCAGAACTTGTGGCCGTCGGCATTGCGCAAATAGATCGGCCGCGTGGTGACCAGCCGGTCGAGGTCGTCGCGTGTCAGGGAGGTTCCGGGCGGCAGGATCGCCTCGCCAAAGAACTGGCTCGCGTACAGGCCGACGTTTGTTCCCTTGTGGGCAACCTGGTCGGGACGATCGAGGCACGCCTGTAGCTTGGCGAGGACCTGGGGTATCGTCCCGCCGTCATAACCCATCGCGCAGTCGGTCGTGCGCGTGCCGTGAAAGTGCCCATCGACGATGCCCGGCATGACCATGCGCCCTCGTAGATCGATCACGTCGGTCTTGGGGCCGGCCTGATTTTCCACGTCGTCATTCGTTCCGATGTAGACGATACGGCCGTCGCGGATGGCGAGTGCCTGCTCGAATCTCGGTGCGTCCGTGCGGTCGTGGCGTTCAGGACCGCTGAAGACGAGGATCCGGCCGTTGCGAATGATCGAGTCCGCGGGCGTCGCGGGCTGCGCATAGTCCGCCAAGGCCACCTGTGCCGCCAACAGCGCGACCGCGAAGGTGAAACGAAACAATGGTGGTACTCCCTTGCCGCGAATGCCTGCATTCCCTTCTTGGCCAATTGCGCCGAAACTCGCTCGAGGATCTCGGCTGTCAACCTCCCTGTTTGCGCACCCCGCGCTGCGCATCGGAAATCATAAACCCTTCCCGGCCGATGGGAACGGCGCGGGGGCAAGGGTGGCGATTAGTTGATGGTGGCCAGGGGTGGAATTGAACCACCGACACGCGGATTTTCAGTCATGAACTGGGGCTCGCGACCTTGTCCCCTCCATTCATTGCGACGCGTGACGTAGCTGTCGCTGCCCATGCCGATAGAACATCAAGCCAACTCCGACAAGCAGGGCCGAGCCACCAACGACCTTCAATAGGAACAGGCCCGGGTTCTGACTGTTTGCGGGCGGAATCATTGAGGTGACGATCGCAAGCAAAATTGTCGCAAATCCAGTCAGCCCCGCCAGCCAGCAGCCAACGGTGCCGCCTGGAACCAGGGTCACGCCCTCGTTTTGACCGGCAGCCCGGTGCCGCAGTATGGGTAGCGCCACCATGATGTACAGGAGTGGCAACAATGAGGTAACTATGGTCATGTTCAACAGGATCACGAAGGCCTCGTGAATGCTTGCGCCGGACATCGCAGCCAGCAGGACCAGCGTGGTCATGACGCCTTGGATGAGCAAGGCCACGTGGGGGGTGCCGTATTTGGGGTGCACGCGCGCCAGCGCCTGAGGCAGATAGCGATCGACGCCAACCACGAAAGGCAGGCGGGCAGTACCGCTGACCCAGGCAGAAAGGCCACCAATGCTGCCGAGTGCGACAAGTGCTGCAGTCAGGGATCCGAATCGTGGCAGGCCGACGCGTTCTCCGATCGCTGCCAACGCCTGCGGGATGCCTGCGATGACATCGATCATCGATGAGGGTAGTGCGATCAACAGGGCCGCAGTGCCACATATGTAGATAACGGTAATGATGACGCAGGACACCAGCGTTGCCCGCGGGATTTGCCGACGCGGGTCCCGGATTTCTCCGCCGAGAATCGGGCCGAGTTCGAGACCGGCGAAGGCCAGGGCAATTGTCGCAAGCGTCGAGAAGGTCGCCAGTTGTCCGAAGTCGGGCATCAGTTTCGCCACGGAGAAAGTCGTAGCCGAGCCAAACCGGTAGGCGGCCAGTGCCCCGGCGCCCAGGATCATTGCCGCAGCAGTCCAAATCGCAATACCGCCGATGTTTTGCAGCCACTTGGCGCGTTGCAGGCCGAGGATGCCCAGTCCGGTGGCCATCCAAAGCACTATCAGGCAGTAGGAAAGGTTGTACCCGCTGTTGCCGGCATAGACCAGCCAGCTGTCGCCGCCGACATGCAGGAAAATACCGGCGCTGAATAGCAACAACGACGGAAAGTACACCAGATTGGAAATCCAGTAGGTCCAACCAGTGATGAATCCATGCACTTCGCCGAACGCCGCCTTCGACCACAGGTACAGTCCGCCCTCGCCGGGCATGCGCGAACCCAGTTCAAGTATGGCCAGCGCCATTGGAAGGAAAAAAACGATCAATCCCAGTAACCACATGACAAGGCTCGACGGCCCGATCTGCGCTGCGGTCGATAGCCATCGCAAGCCGACAATGGCCGCGATGTTGAGCAATACCAGGTCCCATGTTCCGAGTACGCGACTCAGCCCATGCCCGGCATTTGCTTCCGGCGTTGTGGCCAAAATAGGGAATTCCTCGGTGTCGGATCGAATCGGTTTTGTTCTCACCGCTGGCCCAGACTAGTGTGGCGGGTGGCATCCGTCAAAAAGTGATGATGACTACATCGAGCGGCGAATTGAGGCGCAGTGTTTTGAGAATGCTCGCAGACGGTTCTTGGCGACTCGACGACGCGGGGAGAGATGGTGGCCAGGGGTGGAATTGAACCACCGACACGCGGATTTTTAGTACGACGGAGGCCCCGGTTCGGCGCGAACAAGTCGAAGACAAGTTCGCAATCAGCTAGACTGCGCGCCCGGCACTCGCCGGCCACCCTTTCCCTCGCCGTCCCGGGCTCCATGCTCTCCACGACCAATCTTTCGATCCAGTTCGATGCGAAGCCCCTGTTCGAGCACGTCTCGGTCAAGTTCGCGGACGGCAACCGCTATGGCCTCATCGGGGCGAACGGAAGCGGCAAGACCACGCTGATGAAGATCCTGGGCGGCGAACTGGAGCCGAGTTCGGGTGACGTGGTGCTGCAGTCCGGGCTGCGCATGGGCAAGCTCAGCCAGAACCAGTTCGGTTACGAGGACCAGCGCGTCCTCGACGTCGTGTTGCAGGGGCACGTCGAGCTCTGGCGCACGATGCACGAGCGCGACCGCATCTACGCCGACCCGAACGCGACCGACGACGACTACATCCGGGCCGCAGAGCTGGAGGCGAAGGTCGCCGAGTACGACGGCTACACGGCCGAGGCCCGCGCGGGAACAATCCTGATCGACGCGGGCATCGACGAGTCGAAGCACGACCTCCTGATGCGCGAGGTACCCCCCGGCCTCAAGTTGCGCGTCCTGCTCGCGCAGGCACTGTATCTCGCGCCCCGATGTGCTGCTGCTCGACGAGCCGACGAACAATCTCGACATCCACTCGATCGGCTGGCTCGAAAAAGCGCTCAACTCGTACGACGCGACGATGATCATCATCAGCCACGACCGGCACTTCCTGAACCAGGTGTGCACGCACATCGCGGACCTCGACTATCCAGCAGCTCAAGGTGTATCCGGGCAATTACGACGACTTCATGCTCGCCTCGGTGCAGGCCCGCCAGCGCGTGGAGTCGGCCAATGCCAAGGCCAAGGCGCAGATCTCGGACCTGCAGGAGTTCGTCCGGCGCTTCTCCGCGAATGCGTCGAAGGCGCGACAGGCCACGTCGCGCAAGCGACAGATCGAGAAGATCAAGATCGAGGAGGTCCGCCCGTCCTCACGCCAGAACCCGTACATTCGCTTCGAGCAGGCCCGCAAGCTCTACCGCTCGGCCGTCACCGTCGAAGGCCTGACGTTTCGTTATCCCGGGACCGACACCGACGTCTTCACGAACCTCAATTTCACGATCCAGGCCGAGCAGCGGGTGGCGATCATCGGCCCGAACGGTATCGGCAAGACGACGCTGATGCGCTGTCTCGCAGGCGACCTGACGCCGACCGCCGGCCGCATCACCTGGGTCGAGAATGCCCAGCCCGGCTACATGCCACAGGATCCGCAGGCGGAGTTCGAGACCAAGGCCGATCTCTTTTCCTGGATGTCCACGTGGACCGGCAAGGCGGACGACGACCAGATCGTGCGCGCGACGCTCGGCCGGCTCCTGTTCTCGGGCGACGAGATCAAGAAGTCCGTCAAGGTGCTCTCCGGCGGCGAGAAAGGACGCATGATCTACGGCAAGCTCATGTTGACGCGACCGAACGTGATGCTCCTGGATGAGCCGACGAACCACATGGACATGGAGACGATCGAGTCGCTGCAGATCGGACTCGAGAAGTATCCGGGCACGCTGGTCTTCGTCTCACACGACCGCGAGTTCGTGGGTGCCCTCGCAACCCGCATGATCGAACTGAAGCCCGACGGCAGCTTCGCCGACTTCACCGGCAGCTACGACGAGTACCTCGAGAGCCAGCGCCTCGAATTCTAGGGCCCCAGGCGATTCCAGGACGCGTCAGGTCGTTTCAACGAAATGGAAGTGGTGGCCAGGGGTGGAATTGAACCACCGACACGCGGATTTTCAGTCCGCTGCTCTACCAACTGAGCTACCTGGCCACGGGCAGGGCGCGTATTAGACTAGCCGCGCACGGTTGGCGTCAAGAATCGGGACTTAACGCAGTGTACCGCTCCCTATGTCGACACCCGTGGCCTCCAGCTTGCTCGTCAGCGGCTGCAGATACCGCGCATAGGCTTGCGCCCTGCTCGCCCGCAATTCAGGCGGCTTCCGCGCCTGCATCGTGCTCATCGTGCTGATCACCCGGCTTTGCTTCCAGAAGTCCCTGCAAGACTCTTCCCAATCAAGGCCGCATGCGGCCAGCAGGGCCGGGCCCGCACTGTCGAATTCCCCGATAAACTCTTCGTACTGAACGGTCGTGAAGCGGTCGCGCGCGACCCGCTCCCAGTGCGCCATCATTCGCGCATATTCCCCATAGTAGTGCCCGATGTCCTCGAGGCGATGGGCGAAGCTCACGAGCTTCGAAAACTCATTGCGAAAGATCGAGAGCCCGGTTTCGACCGGATTGCGCCTGACGTGGATAATCCGGGCGTCCGGGAACAGCCGCAGGATCATGCCGACCGCGTCGAAGTTCCAGGGATTCTTGTCCGTGACGAAAGTGGCGCCCTTGAGATCCGGCGTCTCCTTCCAGTAGTACTCTCGCCATTGATTCCAGGTGGCCTCGGGAATGCCATCGACCCCCGTGCCGCGTGCGAGCGCAAGGCATTCCTGCATGATCCAGCGTGCCTCCGGCCGTTCGCCGCAAGCGAATGCCCTGGAATGCGCACCGATGACACTTTCTACGAGCGTCGTGCCGGATCTCGGCATGCCGACGATGAACACGGGCGTCCGCCGGGATACTTCGCCCGTGCCTGCCGGCACCGAGCCGAATAGCGAGATCAATTCATCGATCTGCCGTGTCCTGGCCGCGCGGTCGTACCGGATGCCTTCCTTCTCCAGCTGCTCGCCCATGAGCCTGTTCGCCCGTTCATAGGTCTCAAATGCCTGGTCGACTTGATCGCTTGCATCGAGGCAATCCGCCAGCGCATAGGAGGCGACGATTCGATCCTGCAAGCGAATGTCCTGCCGGCCAGCCAGGCTCCGCAATGCTTCCAGGTCTTCCGCCGGCAGACGGCCATTCATCAAGTGCGTGAGCGTCTTGTATGCGAGGACATCGCCCTTGTTCACGTTCAGCGACCGGCGGCAGTAGGCCTGCGCCTCCTCATGGCGGCCGGAGAGCATCAGCCGGACGGCCTGGGCCGACAACACGTTGCCGTTTTCCGGATCCAGGGCCTCTGCCTCATCCAGCGCCTTCGTTGCGCTGTCGAAATCGAGAGCCGAGAGACACAGTCTTGCAAATGCCGCCAGGCCATCGGCATCGCGCCGGCCCAGGTCGAACGAAGCTCGATAGCTCTGCATGCCCTGGCGGAGGTTGCCGGTCTCCCACTGCGCATTGGCGAGCCATCGCCAGGCCTCCGCGCTTTTCGGCTGCGATTTCGTCCACGCGCCGGACAGGCGTTCGAGCGTCGCCCACTTGCCCTTGGCCTCGAAGATTTCCGAACCCAGCCGGTAGATCGCCTCGTGATCGGGCGCGAGCTTTGCCGCATCCCGCAGGATTCGTTCGGCGGCGTCGACCTGGCCGCTGTCGAAACTGGACCGCGCCCACCGGAATAGCAGCGACGGATCGTTCGGTTTCAGCCCGGCCGCGCGCCCGAAATGCGCCTCGGCAGCCGCGAAATTCCGCAGGCGGACCTGCAGGTCGCCGAGCTTTTCCGAGACCCACCAGGACTGAGGTTCGTCCGCGAGCACGCCCTCCAGCAGCGGCAATGCCTCGACGAGCCGGGTCTGCTGAATCAGGAGCTGCGCAAGATTCATCCGATAGGCGGCATGGCCTGGCGCGATCGCGACCGCCTTCCGAAGCGGCGCTTCGGATTCCTCGACGCGCCCCAGATTGAGCAGCATCAATCCGAAGACACTGTTTGCTTCTGCGCTGTCGGGTTCGCTCGCAAGCGCAGCACGGTAGTGATCCAGCGCATCGGTCAGCCGCCCCGCCTTGCGCGCAGCGTGGCCCAGGTCGATCGACGTGCGCACCGCGGCTTCACTCATGCCGGCTTGCGCCCGGATCGACGAAGCCTTCGGGCGCCTTTGATCCGGCGCCGAAGAAGAACTTCTCCATTTCCCCGACCAGGAAGGTACGCGCCTTCGGCTCGAAGGGAACGAGCCGGTACTCGTTGATCAGCATGGTCTGGTGACCCAGCCACTTCTGCCAGGCCTCCTTCGACACGTTGTCAAAAATGCGCTGGCCGAGCTCACCCGGATACGGCACGCGATCGAGGCCTTCCGCCTCGCGGCCGAGCTTCACGCAGTGGACCATTCTTGCCATCGCCTGACCCCGGATCGGCGGCCTCTAAATCGGCCACGCAGAGATCCATCAATCTTAGCACCGGTGCCGCGAGCCCGACGGATGCCGGGGCTTGCGTTCCATACCAAAGGGAACCCGGCTCCTCGACACGCGAATGCAAGCGCGGGAGGCGCAGGACCCGCGGCTCGATGTCGAGGTCGAAGTGCGTGAATGAATGACGCACCACTGGCAATTTCCGCAACGACTGCGGCGGTGCATCGAACTCCGACCGGCACCAGGCCTGCGCTGCGGATTCATCCGGAAATTCGGGCGGCGCCCACAGTCCGCCCCAGATGCCGCGCGCGGCCCGCTGCCGCAGCAGGATTTCGTTTCCACCTCGCAGTACGAATACCATCAGCGTGCGGCGCAGCGGCTTGGCTGCGCGCGCGCGCCGCACCGGCAGCTCATTCACGCAACCGGCGGCCAGAGCGCCGCACGCGTCATCCAGGGGGCAGCGCCCGCATTCCGGATTCGTGCGCGTGCAGACCGTCGCGCCGAGATCCATGATCGCCTGCGTGTATTCGGCGACGCGATTCTCTGGTGTGCATTTTTCGGCGAGCTGCCAGAGTCGCCCAGAAGTCTCCGCATTGCCCGGCCAATCGCGGATGCAGAACACGCGTGCGAGCACGCGCTTGACGTTGCCGTCGAGGATCGGCTGCCGCTGCCCCCGCGACAGCGCGAGGATCGCCGCTGCGGTTGAGCGTCCGATGCCCGGTAGCGCCGTCAGTTCCTCCATCGTCTCCGGCAGTTCCCTGCCTGGCCGTCGGATGATTTCATTCGCCGCGCGATGCAGGTTGCGCGCTCGCGCGTAGTAGCCAAGCCCCGACCAGAGGTGCAGGACCTCATCGAGCGGCGCCGCGGCAAGCGAAGCGGCATCGGGAAATCGCGCGATGAATCGCCCGAAATAGGGAATGACGGTCTCTACCTGGGTCTGCTGCAGCATCACTTCGGAGATCCAGACCCGATAGGGCGTCGGGTCCGCCTGCCATGGCAGGTTCCGGCGGCCGTGCTGTCCGAACCACGGCAGCAGCCTCGATGCAATGTCCACGGTTTCCGGCATGGACTTCACCCGCCGCTGCCGGCGCGCGCCTCGATGGCGCGGAACATCCCGAGCGTGCCGTCGTGCAGGGTCGCGTACATCGCCTTACGCACGAGCCAGCGCGGCATCCAGAACGAGGGATCGAATTCATTCCGGTACCGCACGCGCGTTCCGCCGTTCCGTGCCTCGACCCGTATCTCGGTCAGCCCGTATTTCACATCGCCCTCGCCCGGGATCGCCGTCGCGACCAGCCGCCCGGCTTGCACGTCCAGGAACTCGTATCGGTCCATCGTCCGGCAGAACACCGACCCGAGGCAACCGCGCAGGCGCGTGAACAAGAGTGGCTTGCCATCGCGCAGGCTACGGCGCGCCAGCAGGATCCTCGGGTCGAGCTCGGGATAATGCGTGAAATCCAGCAGTACGCGCATCACCGCCGCCGGTTGCGCCGCCAGTTGCGCGTCGAACTCGACGACATAGCGGCGTCCCTGTTCGCTGACCTGGAGCTTCGACACGTCGATCGCATGCGCGGCACCGGCGGCCGCAAGCGCCGGTATCGCGAGCAGCAGCGCCAACATCGACAGGTTCACGGCGGCGGAGCGTCGTCGCGCTCGACCTTCAACACCGTATTGCGTAGTTTCGCGCCTGCGACCCGCGCCTCGTCGATCCGGATCTCCGCGTCGATGTCGAGCTCGCCGAGCGCCGCGACGGACTCCTCCAGCGTCGATTGCTTTCCACCACGCGGCTTGGTGCCAGGCGGCAGGTAGCGATCGAGATCGATCTTGTCCGCGTGGATCCGGATCTGCCGGAACTGCGGGACGATGCTGCCGCTCCATTGCGTGTCGTCCAGCCAGCCCGAGGAAATGTCGAGTTGCAGGACGCCCTGGTCGAGCCGGCCCTTCCCGCTGAATTCCATCGACTTGAAGGCGGTCGGGTCCGCGGTCTCAGGAAGCGCGCTGCCGAAGGCGATTGCCGCCGAGCGCGGCGAGAACGGCGAGGTCGTAAGCGTGAATAGCAGGCTCGTTCCGCGATCGCCGACCATTGACTGCAGGGCGAACTCGCTGCGGATACCGGCGAGCGTCATTATCCCCTGCGTGATTGTCGCTGCGCCGGATTGTCCATCGAAGCTTGCGACCCCGATGCTGCCCTCGAGTTCAATGCCCCTGAGCGGCAGGGGCTCGCCGCCCAGCCATCCCTTGATCTTGAGGTCCTGCGCCAGGTAGCGACTGGTGTCCGGCTCGAGCCTCCCGATTCCCTGCAGCGCGAAATGCAGGATGTTGTCGCCGCTGACGCCGGCGAGGCGCAGTGCGACCGGAAAGTCCATAGCCGGTGCAATCGAATCGGCGGCCACGCTGATCGCTGTCAACCGAAAACTGAGGTCCGCAGCCGCGTCGTAAAATTCGAGCGCGCCGCGCTCCATCTCGAACTTCCCGATGGACCAGTGCGACTGCCCTTCCCCACCGAGTTTCGAGACGCGCTCGATGACTGCGGAAAAATTGTCCGAACCGTCGGCGATGTACTCGGGCCGGACGGTCAGGTCGGAGATTGCGATCGAGTGCAACGCCGGGTCACCGCCAAACATGGCGCCCCAGCCGAGTGCAACGCGGGCGCTACCGGCTTCGAGCAGCGGATCCGTCCCAAAGCCCGGCGGCTGCGCAATCGTGAGGCCGCCGATCTCGATTGAGGGCGTCGGCAGGATCCCGATCGAGAGCGTCTCGACGGTGACCGGCAGGCCGGTGACCTCACCGAGGTATTTGCCGAGGGCACGATGCGCGGCGTCGGTCCGCGGGCCGATCCACAGGATTGCCAGCGCAAGCAGCAGCAGGGCCGCGATGGCGGCCAGGATGAGCGCGGCGGGTTTCTTGCTGAAGCGCATGAATCCGGGGGTTCGATGGAACCCCCGGATTCTAGCTTAGCGCAGGACTCCGGCTCAGCGGTCGCAGATCGCGATCTCGCCGCTCAGCGAATTGATGCTGACGCGGGCGCCGCCATTGCCCTGCGTGAAGCTCAGTTCGCTGCCCGGGCCGTAGCGGCTCTTGTCGCGCGCCTTCGCGCTGAAGCAGCTGTTGATGTCGCCGCTGAACGACTCGAGCTCGAACTCGGCATTGACCGGCGGCTTGATCTTCAATTCGATCGTGCCGCTGACCGTTTCCATTTCGACGCGCGCAGACGGCATCAGCTCGACGTGGGCGTCGATGTCGCCGGAGATCGACCTGGCGTTCAGCCGCTCGACCGCTGCCAGGTTGATCGTCAGGCTGCCGCTGACCACTTCGCCGTCGAAACTGCCGCGGACGCCGCTGGTCGTGATCAATCCGCTGACGCTTTCGACGGTCACGTCGGCCTTGCCGCCGTTACCGTTGATCGTTCCGTCGCCGCTGACAGTGCTGACCTTGACGGGCACGTCGTAGGCCTGGGTCTTGACCTCGCCGCTGACGGTTTCGAGCTTCTGCTCGCCGAGCAGGCCCGTGACCGTGATGTCGGCACTGACTGTCTCCGCCGAGATGCGTGCGCCTTTCGGAATCCTGAGCGTCAGATCCGCGTCATGCTCGTTGTCGGTGAAATGATGATCCTCCGTGACGACCTTGATCCGCACCTGCCGGTCGGTCGCCTCGAATTCGAGCTTGTCCTCGTCGTCGTCAAGGACCGCGGTCAGCTCGACCTCGTTGCGGTCCCAGGCCACGACGTCGACACGGCCCGCGACATTCGATACGTCAATCGTTACATCCGCGGCGACGGTCGCGCGCTTGCTGATGTTCTGGGTCGCATCGGCCTGGGTTGCGGCGGCCAGCAGCACAGCTGCGACCGCCAGGGAAATCCGGATCCTCATGTTACGTTCTCCTGGTTTGGGCGCCACCGGAGGTGACGACCATCGAATAAATCTGCAGTTCTTCCTGGTAGGCGCTGAGCAGCAGGCCATTCAGCAGGCCGCTTGCCGGGTCCTTGGCGAGCGCCGCGTCGATCTCGTTGGCGGCGTGCTGGATGATCGCGAGGTTCTTCACGACCGCTGCGCGGGTCTCCGGCGCGAGCCCGTTGAGTCGCTGCCTGAATTGGACGAGCAGGTCGTCGCGCGCCTTCAGCTGGACCGCGCCGATCGCCGAGTTGGCCCCGTAATTGACCGGCACCGGCACCGCCTGCGTGGCAGCACGATCCGCAATCAGGTTCGGGCCCGGCGCGGGAACCGGGTCGCGCATCAGGCCCCAGGTCAGGAGTGCCGAGACCGTCGCGACCAGGAAGCCGGCTGCGAGCGCCATCGGCCAGGTGAAGCGGCGCGTTGTCGCGGGCGACTGCTCCGAAAGCCTGGCCGCGATCGCGGGCCACAGGTCGCGGGACGGCTCGATGTCCTTTGGAAGATTCGAGGCCTGCTCCAGCAATGGATCCTTCTGCGGTCCGCGCCCGAATGGAATGGTCGTCATGTGGGTTGCTCCGCAAACATTCGCGCGCGCATCAGCTGCCGCGCGCGGTGCAACTGGGCCTTGCAAGTGCCGACGGCGAGGTCGAGCATGCCGGCCGCTTCTTCATGGCTGTAGCCGTAGATGCCGTGCAGCACCACGATGTCGCGCGCGCCGGGCGGCAGCGCCGCGATCGCCCGCTCCAGGTCGATCGGCGTGGCGTCGTCCATTTCCTGCTCCGCCGCAAATTCCATCGTCTCGCCCTCGTTGTCCGTCATGCTGATTTCGTTCCGTCCCAACGGCGCACGCCTCTGCGCAAGCACCGCATTGACCGCGATCCGGTGCAGCCAGGTCGAGAATCGGCTGCGACCTTCGTATCCGGGCAGGCTGCGCCATGCATTCACGAATGTGTCCTGGGTCAGGTCTTCCGCGGTTGCCGGGTGGCCCGTCATCCGCAGGCAGAGCCCGTAGACGCGCCCGACGTGGTCGCGGTACAGCGCCTCGAAGGCGGCCACGTCGCCGTTCCTCGCGCGTGCAACTCGCTCGGTCTCGTCGCCCATGGCGTCCCTGGCCAGTTCCGTCACCATTCCCCCTTGAGCTTCCATGGACTTAGAGTGGTCCCTGCCCCGAAAGGTTGGAATTCATACAGTAGTACAATCCGGGCGCTGGGCCGTCCCGGGGGAAACCATTGCCATTCGCGACGATCACCGGCTGGGGCAAGTGCATGCCACCGGCCGTTCTTTCCAACGCCGACCTGGCGACCTTTCTCGACACCGACGATGAATGGATCCGGTCGCGGACCGGCATTCACGAACGGCGCGTTTCGCACGTGTCGCTGGGCGAGATGGGCTACGTGTCCGCTTGTCGCGCGCTGGCCGCCGCGGGCCTCAAGGCCGGGGACATCGATCTGATCGTATTCGGCACCTGCAGCATGGATGAGCAGGTCCCGAACATGGCCTCCTGGGTACAGAAGCGCCTGGGCGCGAGCGGCTGCGGCGCGATGGACGTCAACACCGCCTGCACCAGCTTCCTGTATGGCCTGACGACGGCGAGCTCGATGATCAAGACCGGCGTCGTCAAGAACGCGCTCGTGATCGGCGGCGAGCTGATTTCGCCGCTGATGGACTGGACCAACCGCAATGTCTCAGTGCTGTTCGGCGACGGCTGCGCCGCGGTCGTGCTGCAGGCGACCGAACGCGAGGAAGGCGTGCTGGCCGACCGGCTCGGCTGCTATGGGGACGTGCGCGGCATCCTGCAGGTTCACGGCATGGGCACGCGCTACGCCAACAGAGGCTGGGTGCTCGGCGACACTGACTGGGTCTTCGAGGGCCAGGAGATCTTCAAGCGCGCCGTGGTCGGCATGAGTCAGGCCTGCGAAACCGTGCTTTCCGCGCGTGGCCTCGGGCCCGCCGACGTGCACCTGGTCGTGCCGCATCAGGCCAATCTCCGCATCATTGAGGCCGTCGTCAAGCGTGCGGGCATCCCGATGGACCGCTGCTACGTCAACATCCAGCGCTACGGCAACATGTCTTCAGCGACCGTTCCGGTTGCGCTCGTCGAGTCGCTGGAGAACGGGCGCGTACTGCCTGGCTGCAATCTGCTGTTGACCGGCTTCGGCGCCGGCCTTTCCTGGACGGCCCACGTGCTGCGCTGGGGCGCGCGCACCGTGCCGCTAGGCCAGAGCGACGTCGAGCTTCCGCCCTGTGAGAAGTCCGCGCTCGAGATGGTGAAGGGCTATATCGCTGCAAAGCGCGGTTCGCGCTTCGCGGACGCCTCAACCGTATCGGATCACTGATCGCACCGGCTGGCCCTGCCAGCGGAACGCCTCGGCGATGCCGAGATCGATCAGCACGCCGACCTGTTCGACCCGGAACCCGGCGTCGACGGCGAGCAGCGCGGACGCGCCGAGCGTGCCGCCCGTTGCAAGAACGTCGTCGATCAGCATCAGCCGCCCCTGGCCGCGCTGCATCTCGAGCACGCCGGATCCGTATTCGAGCTCATAGCTGCGATCTACGACCGGCGGTGGCAGCTTGCCTTTCTTGCGGATCGGTACGAACCCCTTGGCATGCCGCTCGGCGAGCGCAGCCGCAAGGATGAAGCCCCGCGACTCAACGCCGGCAACCGCCTCGGTCGCCGACCATTCGGCCGCGTCGAAGAGCGCATCCAGCGCATCCACGGCCTCCGTGAAATGCGACCGCAGCAGCGGCGTTATGTCACGAAAGAGGATTCCGGGCTTCGGGAAGTCAGCGACGTCGATCACATGGCGGGACAGTGGATGCATCGGGCCCTCGTCAACGCCGGCGATGGTGGAGCGTTCTGGTCCTGTAACGCCACAAATCGTGAGCGATTGGGCCAGGAGAAACAATATGTTCAGGAAGGTAATGATAGCGGCAACGCTGGCGGCGATTTCGCTCCCGGCTTTGGCCGGCACGCCGCGCCTCGATGCGCGTGAGCACAACCAGCGCCAGCGCATCGCCCAGGGCGTGCGTTCGGGCGAACTGACCCGCCCGGAAACCCGGCGCCTGATCGCCGGCGAGCGTCGCTTGCACCGGCATGAGCGCTACGCAAAGTCCGATGGCGTCGTGACGCCGGCCGAGCGGGCGCGCCTGCAGCGGAATGCCAGCCGCATGAGCAAGCGCATCTATCGCCAGAAGCACGACCCGCAGTCGCGCTGAAGGCTGACGGCGCCGCTCACGCGGCGCCCGCGGTCGCCGCGGCGGTGCGCTCCCGGATGAATTCGCCGATCTCGCGAATCGCCCGGTCGCCCGCCGCGAGCCCGCGCATCGCCGGGAAAACGTGCGGCATGTCGTGCCAGACGCTCGCCTTCGATCCCGGGACGCGTGCGGCGAACCGCAAGGTGTCGTCCAGCAGCAGTTCCGAACTCCCGACCAGCAGCATCGCCGGCGGCAATCCGCTCAGGCGTCCGAGCAACGGCGACAACTGCGGATCGCGCGGGTCCACACCGGTGCCGTAGTAGGCACCCAGCGCCCGGACGCTGGAGGCGCGAAACATCGGATCGATCCCGTCGTTGCGATCCATCGAAGCGCCGCTGAAGGTCAGGTCGAGAACCGGCGACATCAGTACAAGTCCCGCAGGCTGCGGAATGCCCTCATCCCTCGCGCGCATCGCCGTGACCACGGCAAGGTTGCCGCCGGCCGAATCGCCGGCGATGACGACGCGCCCCGGATCGATGCCGGACGACAGCAGGAAATTCCACGCTGCGAAGCAGTCGTCGAGCGCGGCCGGAAACGGATGCTCCGGCGCCAGGCGGTAATCCAGCATGAAGCCACGCGCGCCCGCGGCGCGACCGAGCGCGGCAAGAAACGGATCGTAGAACGCGCGCGCCTTCGAGACGAATCCGCCTCCGTGAAAATAAAGAATCACGCTGCCGGGCGGCATCCCCGCAGGCTGCACCCACCAGGCCTGCGCCTCCGCGACTGCAAATGGCTCAGTCGTCTCGAAGAATTCGCGGCGCGCACCAAGCGGTGCCGCCCGCGCAAACACAGTCCGGATCCGTTTCGGGGTCGGGTTCTGCGCCAGCAGCGCGCGCGCGACGTGCAGCATCCGTTCGATTGCCCAACGCCATGCCTTGTCGCGCATGACTCATCCTACCCGGAGCGCCATGCCCGATGCGATACTTGGCAAATGGGCCGCATTTTTGAAGTCCGAAAGCATGCGATGTTCGCGCGCTGGAACCGCATGGCGAAGCAGTTCGCGCGCATCGGCAAGGACATCACCATCGCCGTCAAGTCCGGCGGCTCGGATCCGGCCAACAACCCGACGCTGCGGCGCGTGATCCAGAACGCGCGTTCGATCAACATGCCGAAGGACCGGATCGAGGCAGCCGTCCGCCGCGCTTCCGGACAGGGAGCCGCGGACTTCCAGCAGGTCCTGTACGAGGGTTATGCGCCGCACGGCGTTGCCGTGCTCGTCGAGACGGCGACCGACAACCCGACGCGCACCGTCGCAGGCGTGCGCAACATCTTCAGCAAGCACGGTGGAAATCTTGCGAGCAATGGCAGCGTCAGCTTCCTGTTCCGGCGTATGGGTGTGTTCCGGCTCGATCCCGCCGGCATCGACCAGGACGAGCTCGAACTGGACCTGATCGATCACGGACTCGATGAAATGGGCGAGAGCACCGGGGAGAAGGGCGAGCCGCAGCTGGTCGTGCGCTGCGACTTCGAGAATTTCGGGCAGCTGCAGAAGCGGCTCGAAGAACGGCGCATCGTGCCGCTGTCCGCCGAGCAGGAATACATCTGCACGACGCCCGTCGTGTTACCGGAATCGCAGGCCAACGAGGCGCTCGAATTGATCGACCTGCTCGAGCAGGACGACGACGTCCAGAAGGTCTATCACTCGCTGGCGTGAGCAACCGGCGGGCCGTACCGCTACAGCAGGACCGCCTGATTCGGCTGCTCGTCGCGATCACCACCGCGACCCGGAAAATGTTTCCCGAGCAGCCTGCCGACGGTGGCGATTCCGGCCTCGGAGCCCTCGGCGAAACGGCCGGCCCGGAAGTGCGCTTCCATCGCTCGGCAGACGGCGTCCCACTCGGCCTGCGTGACGCGCGCGGCGATCGCGCGGTCCGCGATGATCTCGACGTCGCGATCGGCCATCAACACGTAGATCAGCACGCCGTTGTTGCCTTCCGTATCCCAGACGCCGAGCTGCCCGAACACCTGCAATGCGCGCTGACGCGGCGTGATGCCGTACCAGAGTTCCGGCAGGTCGAATGCGGTCTCGACCGCGAACCGCAGTTCGCCCGCATGCTGTCCTTCGACGCGGCGCAGGCTGTTCTCGATGTGCGCAAGGACTTCGGTCGTGAACCGGCGCCGCGTGCCCCAATGCGTCGCAAACAGGTGACGAAGCACTCGCGCGGCTTTCATGAGCTACCAGCGCCCCGACGCGCCGCCGCCCCCGAAGCTGCCGCCACCGCCGCCGAATCCGCCGCCGCCACCGCCCCCGCCAAGGCCACCTGATCCAAACCCGCCGCGACCCCAGCCGCCCGATGTCCAGCCACCGTGGCCTGGGCGGCTGGACCAGCGACTGCCGCCTCCGAAGCCGAGCAGCAATGATGCGATCAGGGCGATGACGCCGACTCCGATCGTGAGCCCGAGCAATTGCGTCAGCGACCAGGCGATGACACCGGCGACACCGCCGGTCGCGATCGAACCGAGCGCGCGTCCGAAAAACGCGCGCAGCACCGCTGATCCGATAAACACGAGGCCCAGCAGGAACGGCAGCATGCCGGCGAGGCGCTCTGTTCCACCGCCCCACTCCCGGTCGGGCTCCGGCAGCGGTTCGCCGTCGACGACGCGGATCATCTGCTCGACGCCTGCCGAGATGCCGCCGGCGAAATCGCCCTGACGGAACAACGGCGTGATCGTGTCGGCGATGATTCGCTTGCTGACGAGATCGGTGAGCGCGCCCTCGAGGCCGCGGCCCACTTCGATCCGCATGACACGATCGTCCTTCGCGATCAGGAGCAGCGCGCCATCGTCCGGCTTCTCGCGTCCGAGCTTCCAGGCGTCGACGACGCGGATCGAGTACTGCTCGATTTCCTCGGGCTGCGTGCTCGGGACGATCAGCACAGCGATCTGCGCGCCTTTCCGGGACTCGAAGTCGGCGAGCCGCGATTCGAGCTGCGACTTCTGGGCACTCGAGAGCGTGCCAGTCAGGTCGGTGACACGTGCTTCGAGCGGCGGTATCGGCTGCAGCGGCTCTGCTGATGCAATGCCAGGCAGGCCAGCGAGCAGGAATACCGCGACCAGCGCCGCCGCGCGCAGGGCGATTTGCGGAGTCATTTCAGTCCGGCGCCGACGGTCAGCCGGCCGGCTTGTCGGCCGGCACCTCGGCCGGTGCAGCCGGAGTCGTTCCGAAATCCACTGCGGGCGGGTGCGAAATCGCCGCTTCGTCTTCAACCGTGAAATTCGGCTTGACGACATAGCTGAACATCTTCGCGGTCAGGTTGACCGGAAATTTCCGGATCGTGGCATTGAAGGCCTGCACCGACTCGATGTAGCGGTTGCGTGCGACGGTGATGCGGTTTTCCGTGCCCTCGAGTTGCGCCTGCAGGTCGCGGAAATTCTGGTCCGACTTCAGTTCCGGGTAATTCTCGGTGATGGCGATCAGGCTCTTGAGCGCATTGGTCAGCTCACCCTGCGCGGCCTGGAATTTCTTCAGCGCCTCCGGGTCGTTGAGCACCTCGGGCGTTACCTGGATCGATGTCGCGCGGGCGCGCGCCTCGGTGACGCCGATCAGCACCTTCTGTTCCTGAGCCGCGAATCCCTTGACGGTATTCACGAGGTTCGGGATCAGGTCGGCGCGTCGCTGATATTGGTTCACGACCTCGGACCAGGCGGCCTTGACGGCCTCGTCCTGGGTCTGGATCGTGTTGTAGCCGCAACCGGATAGGGCCGCGCTCATCAGGACGAGCAGGCCGGTCACAAGGAAACGCATGGAATTCTCCGTCTGGCTGAATGGCGGGTCGAAGCGCCCGCGCGAGCGGATTTTCCCATGTTGCGGGGACTACGACATGACGGCCTGATTTCCTGTATAGTCCGCGCGCCAACCCCTCCCCGGAATCCAGAAAAAACCCATGAAATTCAACGACCTCGGGCTCGAGCCCGGGCTTCAATCCGCTGTGGCCGACCGCGGCTACGAGACCCCGACGCCGATCCAGGCCGGGGCCATCCCGCCGGTGCTTGCCGGTCGCGACCTGCTGGCCGGCGCCCAGACCGGCACCGGCAAGACCGCGGCCTTCGTGCTGCCGTTGCTGCAGCTCCTGCGCGCTGCCGGCGGGCGCGCGCCGCGCGTGCTGATCCTGGCACCGACACGTGAGCTGGCGGCACAGATCCTCGAAAGCATCCGGACCTACGGCGTGCGCAAGAACCTGCGCGCCTGCGTGATCTTCGGCGGCGTCGGCGAACAACCGCAGATCGAACGCCTGCGCTCCGGCTGCGACATCCTGGTCGCGACACCGGGCCGCCTGCTCGATCTCGCCAACCGCCACCTCGTCGATCTCTCGCAGGTGAAGCACTTCGTGCTCGATGAAGCCGACCGCATGCTCGACATGGGCTTCATCCACGACATCAAGCGCGTGATCAAGCTCTTGCCGGCTGTGCGCCAGAACCTGATGTTCTCCGCGACTTACACGCCGGACATCCGAGTGCTGGCATCGCGGATCCTGAAGAACCCGGTCCAGGTCGAAGTGACGCCGCCGAACAGCACCGTGGAAAAAGTCGTGCAACGCGCATTCCGCGTCGCCAAGGACGACAAGCGCCACCTGCTCGTGCATCTCTTCCAGAACGGCGCCAACGGCGAGGGCCGCTGGCACCAGGCGCTCGTGTTCACGCGCACGAAGCACGGTGCGAACCGCCTGTCACAGCAGCTCGAGCGGGCGGGCATCCGCTCCGCGGCGATTCACGGCAACAAGAGCCAGTCCGCGCGCACCAAGGCCCTCGCCGACTTCAAGGCCGGCAAGCTGACGGCGCTCGTCGCGACCGAGGTCGCCTCGCGCGGCCTCGACATCCGGGAACTGCCGCAGGTCGTCAACTTCGACATGCCGCATGTACCGGAGGACTATGTGCACCGGATCGGCCGCACGGCGCGCGCCGGCAACGACGGCCACGCGGTGTCGCTCGTGTCCGATGATGAAACGTCCCTGCTCCGGGACATCGAGCGCACGATGCGCCAGGCCGTGCCATTCGCGCCGACGCCCGCATTCGCGCGCACCGAAAGTACCGCCGTGCCCGCGCTTCGAGCCGCGGCTCCAGCCCCGTCACGCAGACCGGCTCCGGCCGCCCGCTCCTGGTCGCGCCGCCACCGGTAATTTCGCGGATCCGTCCGGCTTGCGATCGGCTCAGCGCAGCAAGGCGTCAAGCACCAGGCGCACCATCGCATCCACGCCAGTCTCGCGTTGATCCGCACTCATGTGCAGGTCACCGACCAGGTGGTCGCTGACGGTCATCACCGACAGCGCCTCCGCGCCGAGCTCGGCGGCGACTCCATAAAGGCCCGCGGTTTCCATGTCGAGCGCAAGGAATCCGAATCGCCGCAGCAGTTCCCTCAATCCAGGATCCGGGTGATAGAAGAAGTCGCTGGTGAACACGGGGCCGACGCGGATCGCCGGGCCGCCGGGCACTGAGGAACCGGCCACGCGCGACAACAGGGGCCAGCTCGCCGTCGCCGAAAAGTCGTAACCGCCGAAGCGCAGGCGATTGACCGACGAATCAGTCGCGGCGCCGAGCGCCAGCACGAGATCGCCCAGGCGCACGTCCTCCGCGATCGCGCCGCAGGTGCCGACCCGCACCAGCCGGCGCACGCCGTGATCGCGGATGAGCTCGGTCGCGTAGAGCATCACCGACGGAATGCCGATCCCGGTGCCCATCACCGAGACGCGCTTCCCTTTCCATTCCCCGGTGAAGCCCAGCATGTTGCGGATATTCGTGACTTCGACCGCGCCGGTCAGCATGGTCGTCGCGACATGCCTGGCCCGGAGCGGATCGCCGGGCAGCAGGACCAGTTCCGCAAATGCGCCCGGCACGGCATCGATGTGCGGCGTGCTCACGGACGCGGCTCGATGCGCGTTACCAATGCCGGTGTTGCCCGCAGCACCCCGCCGATCTCGAATGCGCGCGCGACGGCCTGGGCGGCCTGGCGCGCGCCATCGGCATGTGCAGCATGCACCCGCGCGAGCGGCTCGCCAGGATTCACCTGGACGCCAAGCGGCACGAGCCGATCCAGCCCGACGGCAGGATTGATCGCCTGGCCCGGCGCTGTGCGGCCGCCGCCCAGCGCGACGACGGCCAGGCCCAGTGCCCGCGTGTCGATCGCCGTGACGGGACCACCGCGCGGCGCCGGGACTTCTGCGATGACCGGCGCCACGGCGAGATGGCGCCCTCGATGCTCCAGCAGGTCCGCCGGTCCACCGAGACCGCTCACCATGCGCGCGAAACGCTCCGCGGCCGATCCTGACGACAGCGACTTCGCGAGCGCTTGCCGTGCAGCACCCGCCTCTGACGCGAGACCGCCCAGAATCAGGGCTTCAGCGCCGAGCGCGAACGTGACTTCCATGAGGCGCGCATCGCCTTTCTCCCCGCGCAGGATGCCGATCGCCTCGCCGACTTCGAGCGCATTGCCCGCGGAGCGCGCAAGTGGTTGCGACATGTCCGTCAGGAGCGCCCTGACCGGGAGGCCCGCCGCCGCCGCAGTTTCGATGATTCGCCTGCCAAGTTCGCAGCCATTTCGCGCATCGGTGATCACCGCGCCGTTGCCAGTCTTGACGTCCAGCACCATCGCATCGAGGCCCGCGGCGAGCTTCTTCGACAGGATCGACGCGATGATCAGCGGGATGCAGTCCACGGTCGCCGTGACGTCGCGGATCGAATAGAGGCGCCGGTCCGCCGGCGCGACGTGATCACCAGGCCCGATGATCGCGACTCCCGCCTCCCGCACGGTCTTGCGCAGTTGCGCTGGATCGGGCCGCACGCGATAGCCC
This sequence comes from uncultured Gammaproteobacteria bacterium, assembly GCA_963747145.1. Lineage (GTDB taxonomy): Bacteria > Pseudomonadota > Gammaproteobacteria > Steroidobacterales > Steroidobacteraceae > SCUD01. The sequence goes on from CAVVDZ010000001.1 coordinate 423,615, forward strand.
GGTATCGCCTCGAGCTTGTCGATCGTGCCGCCCGTGTGGGCAAGGCCGCGGCCCGCGATCATCGGCACGTAGGCGCCGCAGGCGGCGAGCATCGGGGCGAGCGCCAGCGAAACGAGATCGCCGATACCGCCAGTCGAGTGCTTGTCGAGAACAGGTCCCGGCAGCGACTCGCGCTTCCAGTCGAGGACCTCGCCGGTGTCGCGCATCGCAAGCGTGAGGGCGGCGGCTTCCGCCGGCGTCATGCCGCGGAAAAAGACCGCCATCGCAAATGCGGCGACCTGCGCGTCGGAGAGGCTGCCGTCGGCGATGCCGCGCGCCAGCGCCTGCAGGTCCGCGGCGTCAAGCGCAAGGCCGTCGCGCTTGCGGCGGATCGCTTCCTGCGGCAGCCAGGTCGTTGGCGTGCCGGTCATGCGAGTGCCGCGCGCAATTCGACGAGCAACGCGCTCGCCCCGATCCGGAATCGTTCGGGCGTCGCCCAGCTGCTGCCCAGGATCTCGTTGGCCAGCTGAAGGTAGCGTCCAGCGTCGGCAAGTGTCTTTACGCCGCCTGCAGCCTTGAAGCCAGCCCTGCCGCCACTGTCTCGAATGCATTCGAGCATCGTGCGCGCGGCCGCGGGTGTCGCGCCGATCTTTGCCTTGCCTGTCGAGGTCTTGATGAAATCGGCGCCGGCGCCGATCGCCGCGAGCGAGAGTTCGCGAACCAGCAGCAGGTCGCCGAGCTCGCCCGTCTCCAGTATCGCCTTCAGGATTCTGCTTCCGCAGATCGCCTTGCATTCCTGCAGCATCAGCGCGCCGCCCTCGCGGTCGCCGCCGAGATGCGCGCGCCACGGGAACACCACGTCGATCTCGTCCGCGCCGGCAGCGAGCGCGCGGCGCGTTTCGCGCAATACCCTGGCGAGGTCATTGCTGCCATCCGGGAAATTCACGACCGTCGCGATCGCGACGTCGGCCGCATGCGCTGAAGCGAGCGCTTGCCTCGCCGTCGTGACGTGCTCGGGATAGACGCAGACCGCCGCAGGATGGCCGCCGCCGGTTGCAGCGGCGCAAAGCTTCGCGATCGCCTCCGGAGTGTCGTCCTCGCCGAGACTCGTGAGGTCGAGCGCCGCAAGAATGCGTGCCGCGATCGCCCGGTCGGCGGCGTTCATCGCGAGGGCTGGATGGACGGCAGGGAAAACGCGAATGGGAGCAGCTCGGCAATCGTCGCGGTGCGGACCTCGCCCGCCCGCCACGGGAAATGGATCTTCACCGAGCCGTCGGAGGCGAGTTCCATGATGCGCTGCCGGCAACCGCCGCAGGGCGAGGCGGCGATCGTGGCACCGTTGCGATCCGTCGCCCAGACGGCAAGCTCGGCGATGCGGAAGGCAGCGCCCTCGGCCTGGACGCCGGCCGCGATGGCACTGACTTCCGCACAGTTGCCGAGAGGATAAGCCGCATTCTCGACATTCGTGCCGAGGTACAGGGCACCGCTCGCCGCGCGGACGGCGGCGCCGACGCGGATCCCGGAATACGGCGAATGCGACTGCCGGCAACAGGCGCGTGCCGCGGCCATCAGCGACTCATGCGTATCCGTCATTCCGCGTCGATCTTACCGCGCCGCTCCACCAGATAGTGCGCGAAGCTCCCTGCCAGCATCGCCGGAACGAAGATCATCGCGTCCTGCAGGCCACCGGCGAGCCCGACGAGCGCAGGGCCCGGGCAGAAGCCGATGAGTCCCCAGCCGATACCGAATACTCCAGCACCGATCAGCAATGGCCGGTCGACTCTGGTTTCAACGGGCAGCCGGAACTCCGCGGCGATGAGTGGCCGCGGCAGGCGCAGCACGAAGCGAAACGCGAACGCGGTGACGGCGACTGCGCCGGCGAGCACGAATGCCAGCTGTGGATTGAAATCCCCGTACAAGTCGAGGAATCCCAGGACGACGAGACGATCGGTCATGCCCGAGACCGCGAGCCCAAAGCCAAACAAGGCGCCCGAAGCAAGCGCCGCGATCAAGCTCCTGCTCATGGCAGCGTGACGTTCACGTGACGCACGATGAACACCGTCGCGATCGCGGTCAGCATGAATGTCAGCACTGCCGCGAGCGATCGCGAAGACAGCCGGCCGAGCCCGCAGACCCCATGCCCGCTCGTGCAGCCGTTGCCCATGCGCGTGCCGAAGCCGACCAGCAGCCCTGCGAGCAGCAGGATCGGCGTCGATGCGGATTGCGGACGGGCGGGCGCATACGGGAGGAATTGCATCGCGATCGCGCCAGCCGCCATCAGGCCGAACAGGAAGGCTGCGCGCCAGGCGCGATCGGATCGCGGCGCCGATCCCAAACCATTGACGATTCCGCTGATGCCGGCGATGCGCCCGATCGACCAAAGGAGGAGCGTGGCCGACAGGCCGATCAGCGCGCCGCCAAGAATTCCATGTGCCCAACTGGGCATGCATCGGCCTCAATGTGAATCGATGGAGCGGGTGATGGGAATCGAACCCACGTTAGCAGCTTGGGAAGCTGCAGTTCTACCATTGAACTACACCCGCGCCGCAGAATTGTAGGCACGGCAGCGGCGCGCACCATTCGCGCCGCGCCGCGAATCCGGATGCGGTCGGCTACTTCGCGACCAGGATCTTCTTGACCCAGCCGCTGCCCTTGCCGGCCTCGACCTTCAGGTAGCCGTTCTGCTCCTCACCCATGTAGATCAGTTCGTCGCCCTTTTCGAGCGTCGCGACGACTTTGCCGGCCTCGCCCGCGCTGCCCATCAGCTTCACGCCGGCGATCTTTGGCATCACGACATCGCCCTCGTTGTAAACCGCGCCCGCCTTGGTCGAGCCGCCTGCAGCCGCTTCCTGGGCCAGGGAGCCGACGTTACGCTGCAGGTTCGGGTCATTCTTGATCACGCGAACGATATTGTTGTAGTTGTCCACAAAGCTCGCGGCGACAATCTTGCCCTCGTTGGTATTTCCGTAGCCGCCGATGCCGCCGGCCGCGCCGCCGCCGAAAACGGCCGCACCCAGCCCGAGGTCGGCCTTCTTGGAGCTGCCCTCGGCCGCGGCAACCTGCACGCCCGAGCGAGCATCCGCGACCAGCATGCTGGTCTGCGCTTCTTTGAATTTCAGGCCGCCCGCGAGCGCGCCGATTGCCCCGGCTTTCCCGCCGAGCAGGCCACCCAGTGCCCCGCCAAAGCCGCCGGCATTGCTTTCCGAAAAGACGACAGTCGGCGTCAGGATGAAGTCGGCTGCGACCATCTGGCCGCCGCCGATATTGGAACCGGCGCGCGCCTCGCCGCCGGCAGCCAGGTCGCGTTCCTGCATCATGTTCTGCAGCCCCTGGCCTCGTTCGACTACGATGAAGCAGTTCGACTGCTGGATCATCATTCGGATCAGGCTGACCGGGGATTGCAGGTTGTAGCGCGAGAGCGCCGCCATCACGTAGTCCTGCGGCTCGACGACGGCGACTGCACCCATCGGCTTTTCGCATTTCTCGAGGTCCGATGACTCGCCCTGTGCGCCCTGGGTTCCCGCGGCTCCCTGGACTTCCGAACCGCCCTTGCCCTTCTTGGTGCTCAGGATCCCCGCCTGGGCACTGGCAACGAAAAGAAATCCGCACAGCATTGCGGCAACAGCACGCAGCACGCCTGAATTCGTCTTCATATCCCCTCCGTTGGACCGACCACGATAAGACTCACCCGACGCGGCGCTCTCTTGCGGAGCCTGGGGGCCGGCCGCGAACGGCAATATACCTTGGCACTCGCGCGCGTGTACATTCATGGGCATGCCGCCCGTCCGCCATGCCACCGACGTCGCGATTGCCGGCGCCGGGATCGCTGGCATCACTGCCGCGCTCGAGGCCCTCGACCGCAGCCGGCGCGTGTTGCTCATCGATCGCGACACCGAGGAAAACCTCGGCGGCCTTGCCAGGGAGTCTTTCGGCGGCCTGTGGTTCGCCGGCACTCCGTTGCAGAAACGCTACCGGATCAAGGACAGCGTCGAGCTGGGACTCCAGGACTGGCTCGCCTGGGGCGAACTGGGACCCGAGCACCACTGGCCTCGCGCATGGGCAAAGGCTTATGTCGAACGCTGCATTCCCGACATCTATGCCTGGCTGAAGGGATTTGGCGTCGAATTCATGCCGATGCCGATGTGGGTCGAGCGTGGCCTGTACCAGCCGGGGAATTCCGTTCCCCGCTTCCATTTTGTCTGGGGAACCGGCCAGGCGCTGGTCGAAACGCTGGCGGCCCGCCTGCTCGGCCACCCGCGCCGGGAACTGCTCGAATTCCGCTACGGCCACCGCGTCGATTCACTCGTGATGAGTGCTGGTCGCATCACCGGGTTGATCGGCGCGACCGAGCCGGACGGAAAGCCGTTCGAGGTCGCCGCCGAATCGGTCGTCATCGCCGCGGGCGGGATCAATGGCGACCTCGACCGAGTGCGCCAGAACTGGCACGCCGACTGGGGCGACCCGCCCCCCGTCATCCTGAACGGATCGCACAAGTTCGCGGACGGCACGATGCACGTCGCCGCTGCCGCCGTCGGCGCCCGGGTCACGCACCTGGACTGGCAGTGGAACTATGCCGCCGGCATCCGCCACTGGCGGCCGCGAAAGCCCGGCCACGGACTGTCGCTGGTGCCGCCGAAATCCGCGCTCTGGCTCAATGCGCGCGGAGAACGCATCGGCCCGATGCCGCTCGTGACGGGCTACGACACGCACGAGCTCGTGGCTCAGGTCTGCCGCCAGCCCGGCGGCTATAGCTGGCAGTTACTGAACCGGAAGATCGCGCTGAAGGAACTCGGCGTGTCCGGTGCGGAGTTCAATCCTTCGTTCAGGGGACGGCGCCGGCTTTCCGTTGCGCGCGATCTGCTGCTCGGCAATCGCTGGCTTTATGAGGAACTGACCCGCAACAGCGAGGACATTGTGCTCGCCGATACGCTGCCGGAACTGGTGGAGCGCATGAATGCGCTGAACGGAGACGACGTCGTGGACCTCGCGGCGGTCGAGGCGGCGGCCACGCGCTACGATGCGGCGATCGATCGCGGGCCGCGCTTCCACAATGACGAGCAATTGCGCCGCATTGCCTTCGCGCGCCGCTGGCCGGGAGACCGCTTGCGAACCTGCAAATTCCAGAAGATCCTGGATCCGCGCGCGCGGCCGCTGATGGCGATCCGCGAGTACGTCATCAGCCGCAAGAGCATGGGCGGCATCCAGACCGACCTCGAATGCCGGGTGCTGGATCGCGCCGGCAGGCCGGTCGAGGGCCTGTTCGCGATCGGCGAGGCGGCGGGATTCGGCGGCGGAGGAATGAATGGCAAGCGCAGCCTCGAGGGGACATTCCTCGGCGGCTGCATGCTGACGGGCCGGATTGCCGGACAGGTGGCCTGAATGGATTACCGGGATGCAATCAACATCGAGGAGCTGCGTGCGATCGCGCGCCGGAAACTGCCGCGCTTCGTATTCACGTACGTGGACAGCGGCGCGGAAGATGAAATAACGCTCAGCGGCAACCGAGAGGCTTTCGCGAGGCTGCACTTCCGGCCGCGCACGCTGGTGGACGTCTCGAAGCGGGACTGCTCGACTCAGCTGCTCGGCAAGCGTTCGGCGCTGCCGTTCGTCGTCGGCCCGACAGGACTGAATGGCCTGTCATGGCGCGATGGCGACATGGAGCTCGCGCGCGCCGCGTCTCGCGCGAGCGTGCCCTTCGCGATGTCCACGGTCTCGATGAGCTACGTCGAGGATGTCGCGCGCGAGGCCCCGGGCAGGCTGTGGCTGCAGGCCTATGTGTTCTCGGAGCGGCGCATCACCGACGCGCTGATCCGCCGGGCGCAGGACGCCGGATTCGAGGGGCTGGTGCTGACCAGCGACTTCCCCGTCGCCGGAAAGCGCGAGAGTGACTGGCGCACCGGTCTTCTTCCGAAGCAGCAGTTCACGCTGGCGACGAAGCTCGACATGCTGATGCACCCGCGCTGGATCGCGACCGTCGCAACGCACAGGCCGCGATTCGTCAATGTCGAGCGCGAGCTGCCGCCGGGCCAGGACGTCAACAATTTCGTCGGCCACGGGATGTTCGATCCGTCATTCTGCTGGGACGACCTGAAGCGCTTCCGCGACCTCTGGCCGCGCAAGCTGTTGCTGAAGGGGCTGCTGCGCGCCGACGACGCGGAACACGCCGTTTCGATGGGCGTCGACGGACTCGTGCTGTCGAATCACGGCGGCAGGCAGCTCGACAGCGCTATCAGCAGCATCGAGGCGCTGCCGGAAGTTGTTCGCGCGGTCGGCGGGCGCACCTCGATCCTGGTCGACGGCGGCGTGCGCCGCGGCAGCGACATCGCAAAGGCGATCGCGCTCGGCGCGGAAGGCGTATTGCTGGGCCGCGCGCCCGTTTATGGCCTCGCCGCCGGCGGCGCAGCGGGCGTCACGCGCGCGATCGAGATCCTCGCCGACGAGTTCGACAGGACACTTGCGCTGAACGGCTGCCGCAGTGTCGCGGAGCTGACGGCGGACCTGATCGCGACGCGCGCATGACCGGCGGCGCGCCGGACGGCGATCCCAGGCGGCAGCCTGTCAGGAGTTACGTGCTTCGCGGCGGCCGGATCACGCGCGCGCAGCGGCGCGCGCTCGATGAACTGATGCCCCGATGGGGCCTGCCGTTCTCTCCCGCCCCGCTCGATCTCGACGCGGCCTTCGGCCGTTACCGGCCGCGCGTGCTGGAGATCGGCTTCGGCGATGGCGCGACGCTCGTCGAACTCGCCCGCATGCGGCCCGACACGGATTTCCTCGGCGTCGAGGTCCATCCGCCGGGCATCGGCCATTGCCTGCTAGCGATCGATGCGGGCGGCATCACCAATGTGCGCGTGATCGCGCACGACGCGGTCGAGGTCCTCGACAAACAGCTGGGGCCGGATTCGCTCGACGAAGTGCTGCTTTATTTTCCGGATCCCTGGCCCAAGAAGCGCCACCACAAGCGGCGCATCGTCCAGCCCTCATTTGCCGCACTCGTTGCGGACCGGCTGAAGCCCGGCGGCACATTCCATCTCGCGACGGACTGGGAGCCCTACGCCCTGCAGATGCTCGATGTCCTGGATGCCGAGCCCCGTCTCGCCAACGCCGCCACCGGCGGACGCTGGATCGAGGACCCTGCCGCGCGCGGCCGGACCCGCTTCGAGCAGCGCGGTCGCCGCCTCGGCCACGATGTCTTCAACCTGGAATACCGCCGGGCCTGATGCTGCCACGGGCGCGCCCATCGTCGAGGGCCCAGCCCGGACTGTCTGCTCATTCAGTGCGAGGCGCATCGAGGTGACGGCCCTGGCCCCGAACAGCACTTCGTGCGCACCACGCGCATCGACGTCTTCGATATTCCGCCAATTCGAGGCAATCACCCCCAGGGAGGCCAGCCGTGTCATCGATCCGTGAGTGCCGACGCGGCCGCGCATCCCGGCAAAGGCACGCACCTGGGTGTTGCCGGCTTCACGGCCGTCGGCAAATGACACGAGAAGGGTGCTGGGCTCCCTGACGTCTCCGTGAAACGCCCACCACAGCCGGCGCAACGGGTCGGGCCGCGGCGCGTCGAGGGTCTGCATGAATAACGCAGACTCCTCGAATGTGCTTTCGGTGCCGGTCGTCGTCCTTCGCACAAGCCCGAGCGGATCGCCGCGCAGCACGCGATAACCATAGGCCTCGGGGGCAGTGTCCGCCAGGCGCACCTCGGCTTCGCCATCGGAGGTGACGATGCCGACCGCATCGCCCCGATCGATTGCAACCAGGTCCACGCCCTCAGCCGCGGCAAGGCAGCGTGCAGCCTCCTCGGCATGCTCCCTGGAAGTCGTGACGGCGAGTGAACCGATGATGCCGGCCAGCGAATACGCGACGTCGTACGGATCGGCAATCCGGTCGCGGCGCTGGAAGCCGCATTGCCTGAGCACCCTTTCCACCGGCACGATCTTGCCCCGTACCATCGTCGAGCCGTGGTCGGATACGATATCGATGAACAATCCGCGGCCAGTCCGCGCGCGTACCCTGGCCTGCAGGTCGTGCAGGAATTCATCCAGCTCGACCAGGAATTTCTCGGCTGCCGGCCGGCCCTCGACATGCAGCACGGCATCGCTCGTTTCCAGGTAGGCGACAAATGTCTGCTTGCGGCTGCCAATGACCTCGCGGCCGATCTCCCGCATTTCGCGCAGGGCGACGTGATAGGGCGCCAGGTAACCGATGATGCGATGCAGGCTCGAGTAGTTCCTCGAGTCCTCTCCGATGTCCGGATGCGCCTGGCTGGAAAGCGATCCCAGCGTGTTGCCGACAACCTTGTTTTTCGTGGCGTCGAAGCGCATCTGTTGATAGCCATGCGGCGGTTCCGTGCCGCCGATCGCCGCGAAGGAGACATCGGACAGAGATGGGAAGGTGGAAACCATTCGCGCCGCCGGATGAAAGCCGATGAAATGCCCCTGCTTCTGCAGCCCGATGAACACGTCGTAGGGAATGCCGTCGAGGGCCAGCACCAGGCGTTGCGGGACGCCATCGGGCGATTCCAGGTCCGTGCGCCCGCCGGCCGTGCTTTCCCAGGCGGCCAGCAAGAGCGACATCATCAGGATCCCGGTCAAGACTCGGCGCTGGCGCATTTGTGATTCGACCTGCATGAATGCCCGATCTCGAAGCGGCTAGAATCCGCCGAATGCGACGGTTGTGCCGTCGATGATGAACTGCACGGCGAGCGCCGCGAGCACGACACCCGACAGCCGGTTCACGACGTTGGCGCCGATGACGCCCATGGCCTTCATGACGAGCGGCGTGAGGCGCATCAGCATGTAGGTGATCGCGAGCACGGCGATCACGACGCCGAACAACCCGAATGACAGAGGCACGTCCGCGCGCGAGGCGCCGAAGGTCAGCAGCACGATCGCGAGCGCACCCGGCCCGGCGATGAACGGGAATGCCAGCGGGAAGACGGAAATGTCGGCGCGCTTGCGGCTCTCGTCCTTCTCCTCCGAGGTCACGCGCGTTCCCGACTCGCGGGCGAAGACCATCTCGAGCGCGATCAGGAACAGCATGATGCCGCCCGCGATGCGAAATGCCGCAACGCTGATGCCCATCGTCTGCAGGAACCAGGCCCCGCCGAGGGCAAACAGCGCGAGCACGCCGCCCGCGACCAGGACCGCCCGCAATGCCATGCGCCGGCGGAATGCCTCATCCGCGCCCTCGGTGAGCGCGGCGAACAACGGCACGAGCGAGATCGGCTCGACGATCACGAAGAACAGCACGAAGAATTTCAGCAGTTCATCCGCCATCGCGCGACTCCTGGCCGTCCCGCACCGCGATCGTGCCGCGCATGTTCAGGAAGCCGCGGCTGCTCAGCCACAGTAGCAGCAGCAGCCCCGGAATGCTGAGCGCGGCCGTGTAGCTGAAGAAGACCGGATAGCCGACCGCGTCCACGACGAATCCGGACGTGCCCTCCAGGAGCTTGCCGGGCAGAGCGTAGAGCGACGAGAACAGCGCGTACTGCGTCGCCGTGTAGCGTGCGCTCGTCAGGCTGGACAGGAAGGCGATCAGCGCTGTGCCGTGCACGCCCTGCGCAAGGCTGTCCAGGCTGTTGACCAGGCCGAGGCCGATCAGGGTCGGCGATCCGGTCGTCGCGAGCACTGCGAACGCGAGGTTCGACGCGAGGACCAGGCCGCTGCCGAGGAACAGCGCGAGGCGCAGCCCCGACTTCGCGATGATGATGCCGCCGACGATGACGCCCACCATCGATACCGGCAGGCCGATGACCTTCACGATCGTCGCGATCTCGGCGAGCGTGTAGCCGTGATCGATGTAGAACGGGTTCGCCATCGAGCCCATCGTGAATTCGGTCAGCCGGTATGAGCCGACCAGCAACAACGTGACGACGGCAAGGCGCATGCCGTATCGCGAGAAGAAATCCGTGAGCGGGCAGATGACCGCGCCGATGAACGTCGCGCCGAATTCCCGCAACGAGGCGGGCCAGTGAGCCTTGCGCTCCAGCCATTCGACGACGCGCGCTTCGCGTACTGCGGACTCGCGCGCCACCGCGACCTCGGGCTCCCGCACCAGGAGCGTCGTGACGATGCCGACGCCCGCCAGCAGTGCCATCACCGTGTAGCTCGTCGCCCAGCCGTAGCCCTGGGCGATGCCGAGCGCGCCCGCACCGCCCGTGATCAGGGCTGCACGGTAGCCGAGCTGGTAAGCCGCGGCCATCGCGCCCTGCATGTCCACCGCCGCCGATTCGATGCGCCAGGCGTCGATCGAGATGTCCTGGGTCGCGGAACAGAACGCGAGGAACAGGGCGCCGACCGCGATCTGCGTCACGCCACCGTCTGGATTACTGCCCGCGAGATTCAACAGGCCGAGGCCGATGCCGGCCTGCGCCACCAGCATCCAGCTGCGGCGCCTGCCGAGCCATCGGAACAACAGCGGCAGGCGCAGCCGGTCCACGATCGGCGACCACAGGAACTTGATCGTATAGGCCAGGCCGACCCAGGCGAGCATGCCGATGGTCGCGCGTTCGATTCCTTCCTGGCGCAGCCAGGCCGACAGGGTCTGGAAGACCAGATAGAACGGCAGCCCGGCCGAGAAGCCGAGAAACAGCATGGACAGCACGGGCCGCTGCCCATAGACACGCAGCGCCTCCGACCAGCTCCGGCGCGGTGCGGCGTCGCCGTGGTCGGCCTTGCGTTCAAATCTCGTAATCCATGATCAGCGGCGCGTGATCGGAGAACCATTTCTCTTTGTATATCGAGGCCGCGCGCGCCTTGCCCGCGAGCCCGCGGCTCACGACCTGGTAGTCGATCCGCCAGCCGACATTCTTCGCCCGCGCCTGGCCGCGATTCGACCACCAGGTGTATTGCTCGGGCCTCGTGTCCACTTCGCGAAATGCATCGACCCAGCCGAGCGTGCCGAACAACCGGTCGAGCCAGGCGCGCTCCTCCGGCAGGAACCCGGAATTCTTCTGGTTCGAGCGCCAGTTCTTCAGGTCGATTTCACGGTGCGCGATATTGAAGTCGCCGCACAGACACGTACTGCCTCTTGCGGCGCCCGAGACTCTTCAGGTGGGGAATGAAGACATCGAGGAACCGGAATTTCGAGGCCTGACGCTCGGGGCCGGACGAGCCCGACGGAAGGTACAGCGAGACGACGGACAGCGAACCAAACTGCAGTTCCAGGTATCGGCCCTCGCCGTCGAATTCCGGCACGCCGAATCCGCGGATCACGCGATCGGGTTTTGATCTCGAGAAGACAGCGACGCCGCTGTATCCCTTCCGTTCGGCGTCGAAGTAATGACAGTGATAGCCGTCGGGACGGAAGCTGGCGTCCTCGAGCTGGTGCACCTGCGCCTTGGTCTCCTGCAGGCAGACGACGTCGGGCGACTGCGAGGGCAGCCATTCGAACATGCCCTTGCGGGCCGCGGAGCGGATGCCGTTGCAGTTGAGCGTGAGGATGCGCATGCTGGCTCCGCGGCCGATGCGACATGATACGCACTGGCACAAGGAGGGTGCATGCGGCCCCACCAGAAGGAATTCATCGAGCTGGTCATCGCGCGGCAGGTGCTGCGCTTCGGTCAGTTCACCCTGAAATCGGGCCGGGTGAGCCCGTACTTCTTCAATGCAGGACTGATCAGCGATGGCGCCGCGCTCAGCTCGCTGGGCGCCGCTTATGCGCAGGCGATCGTGGATTCGGGCCTCGGCTTCGACATGCTGTTCGGCCCGGCATACAAGGGCATTCCGCTTGCGACCGCGACGTCGATTGCGCTCAGCGGCCGACACGGCCGCAGCGTGCCCGTCGCCTTCAATCGCAAGGAGGCCAAGGCGCACGGCGAAGGCGGCAGCCTGATCGGCGCCCCGCTCGCCGGGCGCGTGCTGATCGTCGACGATGTCATTACCGCGGGCACCGCCATTCGCGAGTCAATCGACATCATCCGCACAGCCGGCGCGACCCCCGCGGGCGTGGTGCTGGCGCTCGATCGCCAGGAACGGGGCCAGGGCGCCCTGTCCGCGGTGCAGGAAGTTCAGACCGCATTCAGCATCCCGATCGTTAGAATCATCACGCTCGGTGACATCATCGAGCACCTGGAATCGGCCGGGCGCCCCGATGAGGTCGCGGGCCTGCGGAGTTATCGCTCGCGCTATGGTGTAGACGGCGAAGCGTGACCCATTTACGGTTGGCCCCTCCGCAAGGGGGCAGAATATGTCGGGAGAGGTGCCCCGGATGAATTCCTGGTCTGCGAGAGCGCTGTTGCCCGCGCTGATGCTCGGCCTGCTGGCGGGCGTCGCCCAGGGGGCGACCCAATCCGAACGGAAGCTCTATCGCTGGGTCGACAAGAACGGCCAGGTCCACTACGGCGACAGCATCCCGCCCGAATATTCGGAGCAGGACCGCGACATCCTCAATCGCCAGGGCGTGCGCGTCGGCCATGAAGAAGGCCTCGTGACGCCCGAAGAGGCAAGCGCCAAGGCCGCGGCGGACAAGGCCGCGAAGGAAGTGCAGCAGAGAAAGTTGCGCGATCGCGTGCTGTTGCAGATGTACCAGTCGGTCGAGGAAATCGAGGTGCTTCGCGACCGGCGCCTCGAACTCATTGAGGCGCAGCTGACCATCCAGGAGCAGTCGCTCGCGAACCTGCGGGCAAAGCATGCGCAGTACTCGAAACAGGCGGCGCACTTCCTGCCGCGCAACAAGTCGGCGGATGCGATGCCTTTGCCCGAGGAACTTGGGCTCGACCTCCAGCGTTCGGCATCCGACATCGTGACTCAGCAGCAGAACCTCGAGAAGAAGCGTACGGAACGCGAATCCATCCGCGCGACCTTCGGTGCGGACATCAAGCGCTTCAAGGAACTGAAGGCGGTCGTGCCGAACTAGCTGCCGGAACTGCCGAAGCCGCCGCTGCCACGCACGGATGCGCTGAATTCCTGCACGACCTCGAGTTCCACCTGGACCACCGGGACGACGATCATCTGGGCGATGCGCTCGCCCGGCGAGATCGTGAACGGATGCGCGCCACGGTTCCAGACCGAAACCATCACCTGGCCCTGGTAATCGGAATCGATCAGCCCGACCAGGTTGCCGAGCACGATGCCGTGCTTATGACCGAGGCCGGAGCGCGGCAACAGCACGGCGGCGAGCCCGGGATCCTCCAGGTGGATTGCAAATCCCGTTGGCACGAGGTGGGTCTGGCCAGGTTCGAGCGTCACCGGAGCGTCGAGGCAGGCTCGCAGGTCCAGACCCGCGGATCCGTCGGTCGCATAGGCCGGCAGCGGGATCTCGCGGCCGACCCGCGGATCGAGGACCCGGATGAGGAGCCGGCGGGAACGCGTCATGCGCGCAATCAACCGCGGACCGCGGCGATGACGCCGGCGCGCTTCTTCGAACCACGCACCTGCGCGATCAGCGCGACCAGACGGCGCGCAAGCTCGGACTTCGCGCATCTGGCGATTTCCTCGCGCCCTCCGGCCCACAGCACGAGCAGCGCATTGTCGTCGCGATCGAATGCGAGCCCGTCGCCAACCTGGTTGGCAGCGATCATGTCGAGGCGCTTGCCCGTGAGCTTGGCGCGCGCATTTTCCTCTACATTCTCGGTCTCGGCCGCGAATCCGACGACGAATGGCCGGACACCCTTGAGCGCAGCGACCGATGCCAGGATATCCGGTGCCCGGACGAGCTCGAGCTGCAGCTTTTCCGCGGATTTCTTGATCTTCTGCGCCGGGATTTTCGCCGCCTGGTAATCCGCGACCGCTGCGGCGCCGATGTAGATGTCGGCCCCCGCCAATGCGCGATGCACGGCATCGCGCATCTGCAGGGCGCTCTCGACCTGTACGACTTCGACGCCGGCCGGCGCGTCGATGCGCACCGGTCCGCTGACCAGGACGACCTGGGCCCCTGCGTCCCTCGCGGCCTCGGCCACCGCATAGCCCATCTTTCCGGAACTGCGATTGCTGATGAACCGGACGGGGTCCAGGTGCTCCCGAGTCGGGCCCGCGCTCACGACCACCTTCAATCCAGCGAACACGCGTTCTGCGGTGATCCGCGACATCACGAGTTCCGCGATCTGTGCGGGCTCGAGCATGCGCCCGGGACCCGTCTCGCCGCAGGCCTGGTCGCCCTCGCCGGGACCCAGGATTGCCACGCCGCGGCTCCTGAGAACAGCCACGTTCCCGGCCGTCGCGGGATTGGCCCACATCTGGTGGTTCATCGCCGGTGCCAGGAAAAGCGGTGCCGCAGTCGCCAGGCACAGCGTCGAGAGCAGTTCGTCCGCGCGACCATGGGCGAGCCGCGCGAGGAAATCGGCGGTCGCGGGCGCAACCAGCACAACGTCCGCCCAGCGCGCGAGTTCGATGTGGCCCATCGCCGCCTCGGCGCCCTCGTCCCAGAGCGTCTCGCGCACCGGCATGCCTGAGACGGCCTGCAGGGTCAGGGCGGTGATGAATCGCGTGGCGCCGGCGGTCATGACGACCTGGACCTCGGCGCCGCGCTCGCGAAGCCGCCGCACCAGGTCCGGACTCTTGTAGGCGGCGATCCCGCCGGTCACGCCGAGCAGGATCCGCGCCGGTCGTGGCTTGTCCATCCGTTGATTATCCCCGCGCGCCGGTATCCGCGCCAACGAGCGACATATGCGCGGGGCGGCAGGCCCTGCCTGAACGCAGACTGGCCGTGGGAGGCACTCATGCAGATCAGGGACTGGCCGCCAGGCGAAAGACCGCGCGAGAAGCTGCTGCAGATGGGATCGGGGTCGCTGACCGAGGCGGAATTGCTGGCGATCTGGCTCCGCCATGGCACCCGCGGCCTGTCGGCGCTCGATGTCGCGCGGTCATTGCTGACCCATTTCGGCTCGCTGCGGAGCGTCCTGTCAGCCGAACGCAATGCGCTGTGCCGGCAACGGGGGGTTGGCCCCGCGCGCTGGGCTGAATTGCAGGCGGCGCTCGAGATCGTGCGCCGCCATCACCTGGAACGGCTGCAAAGCGGGCCGGTGCTGCAAAGCCCCCGCGCCGCCCGCGAATACCTGATCGCCAGGCTGCGCGACCGGGAGCACGAGGTCTTCTGCTGCCTGTACCTGGACAGCCGGCACCGGCTGATCAACTGCGAGGAGCTGTTCCGGGGCACGGTGGACGGCGCCAGCGTCCATCCACGCGAGGTGGTCAAGCAGGCGCTTGGCCGGAATGCGACTGCGGTGATCCTGGCCCATAACCATCCCTCCGGGATCGCCGAGCCGAGCCAGGCCGACGAAATCATCACGACCCGCCTGCGGGATGCGCTGGCGCTGGTCGAAATCCGCCTCCTGGACCACCTGATCATCGGCGACGGGAATTGCACTTCCCTCGCGGAGAAAGGCCTGATTTGACTCGGAAAACCTGATTTGACGGGCCACCCCCCGGCTGGTCTAATACGCGGCTCTTTGAAGGGCGGCAAAGCGAGCGGAGTCAAGGTCATGTCCCGAGTCTGTCAGGTCACCGGCAAGCGGCCGACCAGCGGCAACAAGGTGTCGCACTCGAACATCAAGAAGCGCCGGCGCTTCCTGCCGAACCTGCATTCCCAGCGTTTCTGGGTCGAGAGCGAGGCTCGCTGGATCACGCTCCGGCTGTCCACCCGCGGCCTGCGCACGATCGAGAAGCGCGGGATCGATGCGGTGCTCGCGGAGCTCCGGGCCGCCGGCACCCACGTCTGAGGAACCGCCATGCGCGACAAGATCAAGCTCGTCTCTTCGGCCGGAACCGGCCACTTCTACACCACCACCAAGAACAAGCGCCTGCATCCCGAAAAGATGGAGATCAGCAAGTACGACCCGGTGGTGCGCAAGCATGTGACCTACAAGGAATCGAAGATCAAGTAGGTCGATTCTCCGCAGTCGGCTTGCACGGCCCTGCGGCTCCGCTACACTCCACCGAAAACTCCGCGCCCGGATTTCCCGGTCCGCGACAGTACTGAGGGGAGTTCAGAAAATGGGTAACGCACAGAATGGCGTGGGCTTCGCCCATAGCAGGTTTGCACGCCGCAGCCTCGCCGCGGCGATCGCCATGGCATTGCCGATTCCCGCCGCCTGGGCGCAGTCGACCACAACACTCGAGGCGGTCATGGTCACCGCCCAGCGTCGCGTCGAGAACGTGCAGCAGGTGCCGATCTCGGTCACCGCGGTCGGCGGCGAAAAGCTCACCATCCTGGGATCTGGTGCTGACGACGTAAAATTCCTGTCGGGTCGACTGCCGAGCCTCCTGATCGAGTCTTCATTCGGCCGCGCGTTTCCGCGCTTCTACATCCGCGGCCTCGGCAATACCGACTTCGACCTGAATGCGTCGCAGCCGGTATCCCTGGTCTACGACGATGTCGTGCAGGAAAACCCGATCCTGAAGGGATTCCCGGTCTTCGATCTGGAGCAGGTCGAGATGTTCCGCGGCCCGCAGGGCACGCTGTTCGGCCGCAACACGCCGGCCGGCGTCGTCAAGTTCAATTCCGTGCGCCCGTCACGCGACGGCGGCGGCTATTTCCAGGCGAGCTACGGCGAGGACGGTTCCGCGAACATCGAGGGCGCGGTTGGCGGAGCGCTGGGCGAGCACTGGTCGGCCCGCTTCTCGGGCCTGTACCAGCACCGGGACAATTGGGTGGACAACGTCCGGCCCGCCCCGACCGGCGTCATCCAGAAGGACGCCTTCGAGGGATTCGACGAATTTGCCGGACGGCTGCAGTTCCTCTACGAGCCGAGCGACACATTCAGCGCGCTGATCAATGTCCATGCGCGCGACCTCGACGGATCGGCACGCATGTTCCGGGCCAACATCATCGAATCCGGCACCAATGACCTGGTGAGTGGCTTCCAGCCGGACCAGGTCTCCACCGATGGCCAGAACACCCAGGACCTCAGCTCCGTCGGCGGCAGTGTTCGCCTGCGCTGGGAATTCGACCGCGTCACGCTGTTTTCGGTGACGGGCTACGAGTCGGTCGACGTGTACAGCCGCGGGGACATCGATGGCGGTTACGGCGCGGACTTCATCGGCCCGCCGCCGCTTTCCGGCCCGGGCTTCATCCCGTTCCCGGCCCAGTCGGCGGATGGGCTCCCGAAGCACGAGCAGATCACCCAGGAACTGCGCTGGGAATCCAATGAATGGGGCGCATTCGACTGGCAGGCCGGTCTCTACTACTTCGACGAAGACATCACAATCGACAGCTTCGACTACAACACGCTCGCAAGCGGTGTTCAGGACGGCTTTGCGCAGCAGCACCAGCAGAACACGTCCTGGGCGGCGTTCGGCTCGGTGGAGTACGAAGTCTCCGACGCGTTCACGCTGCGCGGCGGATTGCGCTATACGAATGACGAGAAGGATTTCTCTGCCCAGCGCTTCCAGTCGCCGTTCGGCGCCCCGCCGCTCGGACCGATCGTCGTCTCGCCGTCGGACAGCGAGGTCACCGGTGACGTCAGCGGAACATGGAAGTTCAACGACGATACCAACCTGTTCATACGCATCGCCCGGGGTTACCGGGCGCCGAGCATCCAGGGGCGCATCCTGTTTGGCGACACCGTGTCGGTGGCGGATGCCGAGACCATCCTGTCCTACGAGGCCGGTGTGAAGACCAGCCTGTTCGACGATCGCGGACGTCTCAGCTTCACGGTCTACAAGTACACGATGGACGACCAGCAGCTGACGGCTGTCGGCGGTTCGACGAACTTCAATACGCTGATCAACGCGAACAAGACCGACGGCCAGGGATTCGAGCTGGACTTCGAAGCGAAACCGGTGGACAGCCTGATGTTCACGGTCGGCCTGAGCTACAACGACACCGAGATCAACGACTCCAGCCTCGAGATCCAGCCGTGCGGCGGCGGTTGCACCGTGCTTGACCCCGTAGGATCGGCGCCGGGATTGGTCAGCATCGACGGCAACCGGTTGCCGCAGTCGCCGGAATGGATCGCCAATGCGACGGCGCGCTGGGGCATGCCGGTCGGCAGCGGCGAGTTCTTCGTCTTCACCGACTGGGCGTACCGCAGCGACATCAACTTCTTCCTGTACGACTCCGTGGAATTCGAGGGGAAGTCGCTGCTCGAGGGCGGCCTGCGCGTCGGTTACAACTGGAACGATGGCAAGCAGCAGATCGCGCTGTTCGGCCGCAACATCACGGATGAGATCGTGGCGGTCGGCGGCATCGACTTCAACAACCTGACGGGCTTCATCAATGAGCCGCGCCGCTGGGGCCTGGCGTTCATGACGAAGTTCTGAGCCGGAGCCGGCACGGATGCCGGAATTGCCGGAGGTGGAGACGACGCGCCGGGGCATCGAGCCCTGGCTCGTCGGCCACCGCATCGAGGAAGTCGTCGTGCGGGACCGGCGCCTGCGCTGGCCGGTGTCGCGCGAGCTTCCATTCAAGCTGCGCGGATCCACCGTCCGCGCCGTCGGGCGGCGCGCCAAATATCTGCTGATCGCGACCGACACCGGCACGGCGATCCTGCACCTCGGCATGTCCGGCAGCCTGCGCATCATGGACAAGGCTGCCCCGGCACTCGCGCACGATCACGTCGACATCGTGCTGGATTCCGGGCGCTGCCTCCGATTCAACGATCCGCGGCGCTTCGGCTGCCTGCTGTTCACTACCGGCGATCCGATGCGCCATCGCCTGCTCGCCGGACTCGCCGTGGAACCGCTGTCCGCCGGATTCGACGGCGAGTCCCTGTGGCGCCGCGCCCGGCGCCGACGGGTCTCGATCAAGGCATTCATCATGGATTCGCGCTCCGTCGTCGGCGTCGGGAACATCTACGCCAGCGAGGCCCTGTTTCGCGCAGGCGTCCGTCCCGGACTTGCCGCCGGGAAGGTCAGTCGCGAGCGCATGGCCGTGCTCGTCGCGAGGATCCGTGAAGTGCTGACCGAGGCGATCGGCGTCGGCGGCACGACGCTCAGGGACTACGTCGATCCGTCCGGCATGCCGGGTTATTTCCGCCAGAGACTGTTTGTCTACGAGAGGGCCGGCAAGCCCTGCCGGAAATGCCGCACGCCGATCCGCCAGTTCGTGCAGGGCCAGCGCAGCACCTACTGGTGCCCGCACTGCCAGCGTTAGGCCGCGATGATCAGGCTCCGGGACGCGCAGCGCGCCGCTTCGCGAGCGCCTCGACGACGATCGGGTGCACGAAGCGCGAGACATCTCCGCCCAGCATCGCGATCTCGCGCACCATCGTCGACGAGATGAAGGTGAACTGCTCCTTTGGCGTCAGGAAGACGTAGTCCACGTCCGGCGCGAGATGGCGGCTCATGTTCGCCAGCTGGAACTCGAACTCGAAATCGGACACCGCGCGCAGGCCGCGCAGCACGATCTGGCTGCCCTGCTCGCGCGCGAAATCGACCGTGAGCCCTGCATAGCCGATCACCTTGACGTTCGGCAGGTCGGCGACGACCTTGCGCGCAAGTTCCACGCGCTCGTCCAGCGAAAAGAGCGGCGCCTTGTAGGGATTCGACGCGATGCCGACAACGACGCGGTCGAAGATGCCGGCACGCGCGACGCACCAGGTCCTGGTGACCATTGGTGATCGGATCGAAGGTGCCGGGATAGACGGCGACGCGTTTTGGATTCATTTCAGCGCCAGATGATAACCGACCGCGCCCGCCTTGCCCGACCGGTGCAGTGTCCAGCCGGCGGGCAATGGCGGTGGCCCCAGCTTGGCCGGCGCCTCGAGGTAGACGCGCGCAGATGCGGACAACCAGCCGGCGGAGTCCAGTTTCCTGAACGCCTCGGCGAGCAGGCCGGACTCGAATGGCGGGTCGAGAAACACGATGTCGAAGCGCTCGGGTGGCCCATCGAGCCACCGCAGCGCGTCGGCCTGGACGACCAGCGCGCGTTCCGCCCGCAATATTGAGATCGTCTCGCGCAGGCTCTCGGTGCTCATCCTGTCGGACTCGACGAAGGTCGCAGCTGCCGCGCCGCGCGACAGGGCCTCGAGACCCAGCGCGCCGCTGCCCGCGAACAGGTCGAGGCAGCGGCTTCCCTCGACGGCCGGTGCGAGCCAGTTGAACAGGGTCTCGCGGACCCGGTCCGGCGTCGGGCGGATGCCGGGACGAGCTGCAAAGCGGATCCGGCGCCCGCGCCATGCGCCGCCGATGATTCGCAGTTCATTGGGTTTTTTGCAGTGCATTGTCCGTCGGCCCACCGCGATTCCGGCGCATCGAATGCCGCCAATCCCGTAGACTTGCGTGACGATTCAGGCCGAGCGTAGGCTGGCCCGAAACAAACGAGCGCGATGATACGCGCCCTGGTCGCGGACAACACTTTGCCGGAGTCTCCGAAATGAGGATTCATTACGCCGCTACGGCGCTCGTCGCCGGCCTGTTGCTCGCTGCCTGCGGCGGTTCGCAGGGTGACGGGATCGGTGCGACCGATCCGACTGGCCGGCAACGGCAACCCCGGGGGACCGGCGGGTGTCGGCGCGTTCAGGGCGAATTTCATTCCGCTTTCCGGCGTGCTGCCCTACCCGACCGATCTGTATTTCAACGGCAGCACCGACGGCACGCTGAACATCCCGGCGACGCCCGTTCCTGCCGAACGTCACTGCCATCAACGCGCTCGACGGCTACTCGACCGTCGCGACCGCGACCGCGCGGTTCTCGGCGCCGATCAACCCCGCGACGATCGGCGCGGCGACGGTCAGGATGATCGAGGTCACGATCGACAACGCGACCAAGGCGACGATCGGCGTGCGCGGCGTTCGCGTCTACGGCACGGATTACACGGCGCGCGTGGCGCCGACCACGGATTCCAACGGTTCGACGCTCGAGATCGTGCCGCTGCGGCCGCTGACGCCCTCGACCGGCGCCACGAATGTCGGCTACCTGATCGTGCTCACGAACGGCCTGCAGGACATGTCGGGCAATGCCGCGACGCCCGACGCCGATTACCTCGCGATCAAGAATGCACAGCCCACCTGCGCGAGCATCACCAATGCCTCATTGAACGGCATCTGCCTGCTGACCGGCGCGCAGCTTCAGATCGCGGGCGCCGTCGGCGTCCCGGCGGCCAATATCGTGCTTTCGTTCTCGTTCTCGACGGAATCGACGCGCGACAGCAGCAACATCGCGGCGGCCCTCGCCGTGCCGACGGCGATCGTCGCAAATTTCACGGGCCTGAATCTTTCAGCCCTGAGCGCGTCGCTGCCACCGATCGCGAATGTCTATGTCGGCACGCTCGCAATTCCCTACTACCACAACCCGGCCGCCCCGTTGACCGGATCCTGGCGCGGTGCGCCGTTCACGGCGGTCCCGGCTGCGCCGACGACGACCTTCCTGTCGCGCTTCAATCCGGTTCCCGTCGTCCAGGCGAACCTGAACATCCCGTTGTTCGTGACCGTGCCGAATGCAGCGTCCGGGCATTCGAAGCCGGGCACCGGCTGGCCGGTCGTGATCTTCCAGCACGGCCTGCAGGGAAATCGCACGCAGTCGGCGGCGATCGCCGCGGCTTATGCAGCGCAGGGATTCGTCGTCGCCGCGATCGACATCCCGCTGCACGGCATCACCGACACGACGAGCCTGCTGTACATGGGCGCCCTCGAGCGCACCTTCAATCTCGATCTCGTCAACAATGCGACTGGCGCGCCCGGCGCGGACGGCAACATCGATCCGTCCGGCACGCACATCATCAACCTGACTTCCCTGCTGACCAGCCGCGACAACCTGCGCCAGGCCGCGGCCGACATCGCCCAGCTCACGCGCTCGCTGCCGGGTCTCGACCTTGACGGCGACACGGTCGCCGACATCGACGGCAACCAGATCCACTACTCCGGCATTTCGCTCGGTGGCATCGTGGGCACGGTCGCCAATGCCCTGCCGATCGCGACGAAGTCCGCCTACCTCAATGTCCCGGGCGGCGGCATCGCCAACCTGCTGCGCGAATCGCTTGCACTGTCGCCGTCGGTCAACGCCGGCCTCGGGGCCGCGGGCCTCTCGCCGGGCACGACGCTTTACGAACAGTTCTTCCGCGATGCACAGACGGTCGTGGATGCGGGCGATCCGCTCAATTACATTGCGGCGACCGTCGCAGCCCGTCCGACCCTGCTGACGCAGGTGATCAATGACGTGGTCGTGCCGAACACCGCGACTCAGCGTCTCGTCGCCGCGGGCGGCTTCGTCAAGGCAAATGCCGCCGGACTGACACCGGTCTCCGCTGGCAACGGGCGCTGGGTGCATTTCACCAGCGGGTCGCACGGTTCGCTGCTGAGTCCGGCGGCGAGTCTCGCCGTGACGACGGAAATGCAGACGCATGCCGCATCGCTGGTCGCGACCGGCGGCGCTGCCTTCCAGATCGTCAATTCCGCCATCCTGCAGCCCTGAGCTGCCCCGGATATTCGACTTCGCCGCCGGATCGCCGGAGCGTAGCCCTGCGTGGGCGCGCCGCCGCTACAATCGCGCTTTCCCGCAGGATCGCGTTCCAGATGACCGCTCCCGACGAACAGGCTCCCGCTGAATCCCGCGGCTTCCTCGCGCGGCTGCGCGCGAAAGTCAGCCGCGGCGCCTCCTGGGTCGCGGACCTGGTGCCAGGACGGCGCATCGACGATGCGCTCTTCGAGGAACTCGAGACGAAGCTCCTGGCTGCGGACGTCGGTGTCGAGGCGACGAAGGCCGTACTGGCAGACCTGCACCGCGCAGTTGCGCGCAGCGAGCTCGCGGATGCGGCTGCATTGCAGGGCGCACTTCGCAAGGCATTGCTGGCGATCCTCCAGCCTGTCGAACGGCCGCTTGCGATCGACCGCAGCCGCAAGCCTTTCGTGATCCTGGTCGTCGGCGTCAATGGCTCCGGCAAGACGACGACGATCGGAAAGCTCGCCCGCAGCCAGAAGGCCGAGGGCCTCTCGGTGATGCTCGCTGCCGGCGACACTTTCCGCGCCGCCGCAGTCGAGCAGCTCGCCGCCTGGGCCGAGCGCGCGTCCGTGCCGATGATTTCACAGGCGCCCGGGGCCGATCCCGCGGCCGTCGTCTTCGACGCGCTTCAATCCGCACGCGCCCGCGGCATCGACGTGCTCATAGCGGACACCGCGGGACGACTGCACACACAGGCCCACCTGATGGACGAGCTTTCCAAGGTGGCACGGGTCCTGAAACGCCAGGACCCTGACGCCCCGCACGAGGTCCTCCTGGTCCTGGACGCGGGCCTCGGGCAGAACGCCCTGCGCCAGGCCGAGCAGTTTCACCGGGCGATCGGCGTCACCGGCATTGCGGTCACGAAACTGGACGGCACGGCCAAGGGGGGTATCGTCATCGCGATCGCGCAGCGCTTCGGGCTGCCGATCCGGTTCGTCGGTGTTGGCGAACAGCCGGAGGATTTCGGTATCTTCAACGCAGGCGCCTATGTCGACGGGCTCCTGCGATCCACACCCGGGAATGCCCAGTGATCCGTTTCGACCGCGTATTCAAGCGTTATCCGAATGGCCGCGAGGCACTGTCCGAGCTGTCGTTCGAGCTCGCCACGGGCGAAATGGCCTTCCTGACCGGCCATTCCGGCGCCGGCAAGAGCACGGTGCTGCGCCTGATCGCCCTGCTCGAGCGCCCGACGCGCGGCCAGGTCGTCGTCAACAACCGCATTACGGGCTCGTTGCGCTCGGGCGCCATCCCGGCATTCCGGCGCCAGGTCGGCGTCGTCTTCCAGGATCACCGGCTGCTGGACGACCGGCCGGTCTACGACAATGTCGCGCTGCCGCTCGCGATCGCGGGCGTCCCGCGCCGCGAGATGGACAAGCGAGTGCGCGCCGCGCTCGACCAGGTCGGCCTGCTCGGCAAGGAAAGGACTTTTCCGCTCGAGCTTTCGGCGGGCGAGCAGCAGCGTGTCGGCATTGCCCGCGCCGTGATCACGAAGCCGCCCGTGCTCATCGCGGACGAACCGACAGGCAACCTCGATCCCGACCTTGCGCTCGAGGTCATGAACCTGTTCCAGCGCTTCAACGCGGTCGGCGTCACGGTGCTGGTCGCGACCCACGGCGTGCACCTGCTCGACCGTTTCCCGGTGCGCAGGATCCACATCGAACAGGGACGCCTCGCAAATCCTCCTTATGTCGCTGCCTGAAGAACTCCGCAATGTCCGGCCGGTCGGCCCGCGCACGATTGGCGGCGCGGCCTCGACCTGGTTCGAGCGTCACGCGCAGACGCTCGTGGGTTCGCTCGGAAGGCTCGCGCGCCAGCCGCTGGCGACCATCCTGACGATCGCCGTGATCGGCATCGCGCTCGCGCTGCCGGCCGCGCTCTACCTGGTCGTCGCGAATGCGCGCGCCGTCAGCGCCGGTCTCGGCGACACGGTGCAGCTCTCCGTCTACCTGCGCCTGCCGACGACGTCCGAGCAGGCGCGCAAGGTTGCGCGCGCGATCCAGGCGCGCCGTGACGTGGGCGACGCCGTGCTCGTCAGTCCCGACGAGGGGCTCGCCGAATTCCGTGCGCTTTCCGGCATCGGTGAGGCGCTGAAGGCGCTGGCGGAAAATCCGCTGCCCTGGGTCGTGAAGCTGCGGCCGGCTGCTGGCGAAGATTCCGCTGCCTCGGTCGAAGCCCTTGCCGCAGAGCTTCGAAAGCTTCCGGAAGTCGAACTGGTCGAGGCCGACACGGCCTGGGTGCGCCGCCTTCACGCGATGCTCGATGCGTTGCGCCTGCTGGTCGTGCTGGCAGCGGCGGTGCTCGCATTCGGCGTGCTCGCGATCGTCGGGAACACGATCAGGCTCGAGATCAACGGGCGCCGCGCGGAGATCGAGGTCACGAAGCTCGTCGGCGGCAGCAATGCATTCGTGCGCAGGCCCTTCCTCTATTCGGGATTCTGGCAGGGGCTCGCCGGCGGTTTGCTCGCCGTGGCGCTCATCGGCATAGGCCTCGCCATCCTGGCGGGGCCGGTAGCACGCGTGGCTGCCGCCTATGGGGCGTCCTTTGAACTCACGGGACTCGCGATACCGGAGTACCTCGCGATCATCGGTGGTGGCGCGCTGCTTGGCCTGCTGGGCGCCTGGATCGCGGCGGCATTTCACCTGCGGCGCATTGAGCCCCGCGCCTGATCGCCGCGCACGCAGCCGGCGATCCGCCACCGGATTCCTGCCGCAAATCTCAAGGAACACGAAGCGGGCTGACGCCGTCGCGCGCTCAGCATTGCCATTGCATTAGGCGCTCCGCGGCGAGCTTCTAATGCATTGTTTTAATTATATTTTTTACAAAACGAGCGCGCGAACTTCCGGTGCAGTTAGCACTCTATTGACATGACTGCTAACATTGATTTCCGGAGGTTCAGCAATCCATGACGGGCACCGCGTTAGTCCTCAAGAATCAGTCGCTCGCGTTCGACGGTCCGGTCGGAAGCCTCGACGCCTATGTCGAGCGCGTATCGAACATCCCGGTGTTGAGTCGCGAGGAAGAGCTCGAACTCGCCAGGCGCTTCCATGAGCACCAGGACCTCGACGCTGCGCGTCTGCTCGTGCTCTCGCACCTGCGATTCGTCGTTCACGTCGCGCGCGGCTACATGGGCTACGGCCTGCCCGTCGCCGACCTGATCCAGGAAGGCAATGTCGGCCTGATGAAGGCGGTCAAGCGCTTCGACCCCGACATGGGCGTGCGCCTCGTGAGTTTTGCGATCCACTGGATCCGCGCCGAAATCCACGAATACGTGATCCGCAACTGGCGGCTCGTGCGTGTCGCGACGACCAAGGCGCAGCGCAAGCTGTTCT
Source organism: uncultured Gammaproteobacteria bacterium (assembly GCA_963747145.1). Lineage (GTDB taxonomy): Bacteria > Pseudomonadota > Gammaproteobacteria > Steroidobacterales > Steroidobacteraceae > SCUD01. Next base: position 449,236 of record CAVVDZ010000001.1, read on the forward strand.
TCAACCTGCGCCGCATGAAGAAGAACCTGGCCTGGCTCTCCGACGAGGAGACAAATGCCGTCGCCGGTGAACTGGGCGTCGAACCCCGCGAAGTGCGGGAAATGGAACAGCGCCTGGCGGCGCGCGATCTTTCCTTCGACCCGGCGCCCGACGCCGACGAAGAAGAAGGCGTCGGCTCGCCGTCGCTCTACCTGCCTTCGCCGGACCTGGATCCCGCTGCGACCGTCGAGAAGGAAGAATGGGAAGGCGCGGTCTCCGATTCGCTATCCACTGCAATCAGCAAGCTGGACGAGCGCAGCCGTGCCGTGATCAAGGCCCGCTGGCTCGCCGAGGACAAGCGGACGCTGCAGGACCTCGCCGATGAATATGGCGTCTCCGCCGAGCGCATCCGCCAGATCGAGGCCACGGCGATCGGCAGGATTCGGGCGGAGATGGCCGAGCCCGCCTGAACAGGCGCTAGACTGCTTCCTGCACCGCCGCCGCGACCGCGACATGCATGTCACGGTCGAGCGGATCCGGCACCAGGTCATCCCCATGCGCCAGTTCGGCGATTCGCCGGCCGGCAGCCAGCAGCATCGCGTCGGTAAAACGCGATGCGCGCGCCACCAGTGCGCCCTTGAACAGTCCCGGGAAACCCAGCACGTTATTGATGCCCTTGCCGTCCGCGGCGATAGCGGCGCCGTGCTGGAGCGCGATGTGGGGCTCGATCTCCGGATCCGGATTCGACAAGGCCAGGATGATCTGGCCCTTTCGCACCATCGCGGGCTTGATCAGGCCGCGCACGCCGGTTGCGGCGATCACGACATCGCATTTCGACATGATTTCTTCGAGTGAGGCTGGCTGGCCGCCCATCGAGGCGAGCCTCTTGCGCGCGCCCTCATCGAGATCGGCTCCCATCACGCGCTTGTATCCGGCGCACATCAGCAATCGCACGATGCCGATTCCCGCGGCGCCGAGGCCAATCTGGCCGATGGCGCAATCGCCGAGTTCGCGGCCGGCGCGGCGCGCCGCATTGATCGCAGCCGCCAGCACGACGACCGCCGTGCCGTGCTGATCGTCGTGCAGCACGGGGCAATGAAGGCGCTCGCGCAGGCCCGATTCGATCTCGAAGCACTGCGGCGCCGCGAAATCCTCGAGCTGGATCGCGCCAAATCCGCTCGCGATCGCCGCGATGTGCGCGATGCAGCGGGCGGGATCCGTTTCGTCCAGCAGGATCGGCACGGCATTGATGTCCACGAGCGTCGCGAAAAGCGCCGCCTTCCCTTCCATGACCGGCAAGCCCGCGAGCGCGCCGATGTTGCCGAGCCCGAGGACGGCGGTTCCGTTCGTGACGATTGCGACGGTGTTGCCGAGGGCGGTGTACTGGAAGGCCTGGTCCGGGTCCTTGTAGATCGCGAGGCAGACCCTCGCGACGCCCGGCGTGTAGACGTCGCGCAGCACCTGCTGGCTGTTGATCGTGATCGTCGGTACGGTGCGGATTTTGCCGCCACGGTGCCGGTCAAACACCCGGTCTGATTTTCCGACGAAGCGCGCGATCGGCAGCTCGTCGATGCGGGCGTAGAGGCTACGGTCGGCCTCCTCGTCCATTTCCAGCGTGATTTCCCACAACGTGCGGCCCTGCTCGCGCCGCACGGCCTGCAGGTGATCGATCGCAAGGCCGGCCTCGGCGACGACCTGGAGTACGCGCGCGAGGCTCCCCGGCTGGTGGACGGTCTCGATCATCAGGATCTCGGGAATCTTCACGTGTCACTCCCCGCGACCAGCGCAGGTCCGCAGCATGGTAATGACCGGCGCGCGGGCACGCCATGAGAGTTCGGCCCCGGGCGGCCTGCCGGGGCCCTGAACGGTGGTACCCTTACGTTCTGGCCGGCCCCTGCGCCAGCCTCCATTTCAGACAGTCCGGGGAGATGGCCGATGAGGATCATTCAGAGCGTAGTCGCAGTCGCGGCACTGACCGCAGGGCTCATGGGACTGGCCGGTTGCGCCAGCCAGAAAGAGCCGGCCGAGCAGGCGATGGCCGCCATTGAAAAGTCGCTCGAGGGCTCCGGCGCCATGCTCCAGAAATACCTGCCGGAGCGCTACGAAGAGATCAACGCGAAGGTCGTCGCGTTGCGCGAGGACCTGACCCAGGAAAAATTCGGGGACGTGGTCTCCGGGGCCCCCGCTGTCGCCGATGCGCTGCGCCGCGCAGTCGCCGACGGCCAGATTCGTAAGGCCCAGGTCAAAGTCGAGATGGAAACTGCATGGGACGATCTTGTCAAGACGATGCCGGCGATGGTCACCGACGTTGACAAGAAAATCTCGTCCCAGGGCGGCAGGCCACCGAAGGGCATGGATCGCGACGCCTACAAGGCGCTCGTCGCAGGCTATGACGCAGCCCGTGCTTCATGGAGCAAGGCCGCTGAATCCATCGACGCCTCGAATTTCGAGTCGACGGTCGCGACCGCACGTGAGGCCAGGACAGCTATCGCGGATGTCATGGACAAGCTCGGCATGAAGGGCCCGTGAGGAGAGCCACATGAACATCATCATCCGGATGGCGGCGCTCGCCGCGCTCGTCGCCGTGGCGGCGGGCTGCTCGCAGAAGGACCCGGCAGCGGAAGCGATCGACGCCGCCGAGGGCGCATTGCAGGCCGTTTACGAGGACGCCCAGAAATACGTGCCCGAGCGCTATGCGGAAGTGAAGGCGGAGCTCGCAACCGCGCGCAAGGCATTCGATGAAGAGCGTTACGCGGACGCCATCGCCGCGGTCAAGGACGTGCCCGCGCATGCGGAGGAACTCGCGAAACTCTCGGTAGAGGCGAAGCAGAAGAGTCTCGCCGAGATGAATGCCGAATGGACGCGCCTGTCCGGCAGCCTGCCGGGACTGGTTTCGAGCGTCGAGACCCGGCTCGCAGAGCTCGGCAAGATGCGCAAGCTCCCGAAGGGCATGGACAAGCCGCTGCTCGAGGAGGCCAACGCCGCCTTCGGCAGCGCGAAAGGCGCCTGGGACGAAGCCGGCGCTGCATTTGGCGCCGGGGATCTCGAAGCCGCGGTGCAGAAGGCCCGCGACGTCGAGACGATGACCCAGGACCTGATGGCCCGGCTCGGCATGCAGGCCGGTTGAGCCCCGGAGAGTCCCAGATGGCAACCGCCGCCGACCTCGCCGCAGCCGGCACGGGCGGAAGAGCCGCGCTCGACGTGCTCGACCTATACGACATCCGCGGCGCCCTCAGCGACGAGGAGCGGATGGTCCAGGATTCCGTCGCGCGGTTTGTCGACGACAAGGTCCTGCCGGTCATCCAGAAGCACTTCGAGGAACACACGTTCCCGCGTGAGCTCGTGCCGGAGATCGCGGCCCTCGGCCTGCTCGGCAGCTCTCTCACCGGCTACGGCTGTGCCGGCATGAATGCCGTGTCCTACGGACTGATCTGCCAGGAACTGGAGCGCGGCGATTCTGGCATCCGCAGTTTCGTGTCCGTGCAGTCGAGCCTCTGCATGTACCCGATCCACACCTACGGCAGCGATGCGCAGAAGGAGAAATTCCTGCCGCGCATGGCGACCGGTGAGCTGATCGGCTGCTTCGGGCTGACCGAGCCGCACGGCGGCTCGGATCCCGGCAACATGAAGACGCACGCGAAGCGCCGCGGCCGTGACTGGGTGCTGAACGGCGCCAAGATGTGGATCACGAATGCACCGATCGCGGATCTCGCGATCATCTGGGCGCGGACGGAGGAAGGAATCCGGGGATTCATCGTCGAGAAGGGCATGCGCGGGTTTGCGGCCCCGGAGATCGAGCGCAAGTTCTCGCTGCGCGCCTCGTCAACCGGCGCGCTGTACCTGGAGGACGTCGTGGTGCCGGAAGCGAATGTGCTGCCGGGCAGCACGATCGGCCTCAAGGCCCCGCTGTCCTGCCTGACGCAGGCGCGCTTCGGGATCACCTGGGGCGTCATCGGCGCGGCGCAGGCCTGCCTCGCGCAGCTGCTCGACTACACGCAGTCGCGGATCCTGTTCGGGCGGCCGCTCGCGGCGAACCAGGCGATCCAGATCCGGCTCGCGCAAATGGCGCGCGGCATCACCTGCGCGCAATTGATGTCGCTGCAACTCGGCCGCCTCAAGGATGCCGGCCGTATGCAGCCGGCGCAGGTGTCGCTCGCCAAGTGGAACAATTGCCGCATGGCGCTCGACGTCGCGCGCGATGCGCGTGACATGCTGGGCGGCTCGGGGATCAGCGCAGAATACGTGCCGATACGCCATTCGCTGAACCTCGAGAGTGTCATCACTTACGAAGGCACCGAGACCATCCATCAGCTCACGATCGGCCGCGCACTGACCGGCATCAACGCGTTCTGAGGGGCGTCATGCAGAAGACCGCGGCGTGGCTTGCCCGCCATGCGCTGGAACAGGTGGGTGTCCGCTACACCTTCGGCATCCCCGGCGTCCACAACACCGAGCTCTACGACGAATTCGCGGCATCGGAGTCGATCACGCCGGTGCTGGTCGCGCATGAGGGCGGCGGCGCATTCATGGCGGACGCGGTCAGCCGCAGCGGCGCCGGGCTCGGTGCGCTCCTGATCGTGCCGGCCGCCGGCGTCACGCATGCCGCGAGCGGCATTGGCGAGGCCTTCCTCGACGGCATACCGCTGCTCGTGATCGCGGGCGGCATACGCCGCGACACCGGACGCGCCTACCAGCTCCACGATATGGACCAGCACGCGCTGCTCGCGCCGATCACCAAGGGGCGATGGCGCGTCGAAACTCATGCCGACGTCGTTCCGGTGATCTTCGAGGCTTGCCGGCTCGCGATGAGTGGCGAGCCCGGGCCCGTGTTCGTCGAGATTCCCGTCAATCTCCAGCTGATGACCGGCGACGTGGGCGACATCCCGGACTTCGCGCCGCTGCCGCGCGCGGGGCACAAAGCGTCGGCCACGGATATCGCGCGGGCGGGGGAACTGCTGTGCCGCGCCGAACGGCCGGGAATCTTCTGCGGCTGGGGCGCGGTCGACGCGACAGCTGAACTGCAGCAGATCGCGGAACTGCTTGGCGCACCGGTCGCGACGACTCTTCAGGGCCTGTCGTCATTTCCCGCCAGCCACCCGCTGCACGCAGGATTCGCCCTGGGGCCCGCGGCCGTTCCGGCCTCGGAAAATGCGTTTCGTGACTGCGATTGCCTGCTCGCCGTCGGCACGCGCTTTGCGGAGATCCCGACCGGCAGCTTCGGCTACGAGCCGCCGGCAGACTTGATTCACGTGGACATCAACCCGCGCGTATTCAACGCAAACTACAAGGCGGCCGTGGCGCTCGAAGGCGATGCGCGCGCGGTGCTGGCGGCACTGATCGGGTCGCTGGCGCCCGTGCCTGCTGCCCCGGGGCGCGCAGAGCGGCTGCGCGGACAGATCGCCGCCGACAAGCGCCGTTACCACGTTGAATGGCTGTCCCATGATTCGAAGGGCCGCGTGAACCCGGCCCGGTTCTTCGATGCGCTGCGCGCGCGCCTGCCCGACAATGCGATCGTCGTCGCCGACGACGGCAATCACACCTTCCTGGTCGCTGAACTCCTGCCGATCCGCAGCGCGCGCAGCTTCTTTTCGCCGACCGACTTCAACTCGATGGGCTACTGCATCCCCGCCGTGATCGGCGCGAAGCTGGCCCGGCCGGATCGCGTGGTGGTCGGCATCGTCGGAGATGGCGCCGTGCGCATGACGGGCCTCGAGATGGCGACCGCGGTCGCACAGAAAGCCGGCGTCGTGTGGTTCGTCTTCAACGACGGGGAGCTGGCGCAGATCGCCCAGGCCCAGGAAACGCCCTACAACCGCAAGACCTGCACGGTGCTTCCGGAGATCGACTTCGAGGGACTGGCGCGCGCCAATTGCGTCGGTTACCGGGAGATGCGAAACGACGGCGACATCGAGCGTGTCATTGACGATGCACTTGCGGCAGCCGCGGGCGGCCAGCCTGTCCTCGTCAACGTGCACATCGACTACACGAAGCGTACGCGCTTCACCGAGGGCGTCATCCGCACCAACCTGAAGCGCTTCGCCCTGCCAGACCAGGCCCGGCTCATCGGCCGCGCGCTGTGGCGGCGCGTCACGGGGTGAATCATTGGACTGCGGGCACGCAGTCCAGCGCGCGCGTCTCGAGTTCCACGCAGGTCCTGCGCGCCGCTGCTTCGGTGAGCGGCCCGGCGCGTAATCGCCACAGGGGCCGCTCGCCCAGGGCAGGCGGCTCGATGTGCATTTTCAGGTTTCCGAGCAGGTCGGCATTCTCCCGCGACAGGCGGGAAAGGTCCGCACTTGCCGCGGCTTCGCTCGAGTAGGCGCCCAGCTGCACGACATAGGCGCGCTCCTCGGGTGGAGCCTTCGCTAGCACGAAATCCGACAAACGCTCGCGCGCCTCTGCAGCGTAGCGCCCTTCCGGAAACGCGCCGAGATAGCGCTGCCAGGCCTCCGGTGTCTGCAGCTTGGTCGCGCGGGCCCACTCGAGCTCCTCGTGCAGCTCGCGGATCCTCGCCCGGGCGTCCTCTGCATGCGCACCGGCCGGGAAATGCTCCAGGTAGGTCTCGTACGCCAGCACGCTGTCCTCGCGGCGCGCGTCACGCCAGCCGGTTTCCTGCCGGCTGCAGGCCGCAAGCGCACAGGCCAGGGCGATCCACAAGACAATCCACAGCTGTCGCAACGGGACTCCTATAATCGCGCCAACCCAGCGGAGCGATGTTGACGCCAGCCCCAGCCAGGACTGACCTCCCCGAAATCGTCGCACACCGCGGCGATGCGGAACACTTTCCCGAAAATTCCCTGCCGGGGCTCGAGGCAGCCTGGTGCCACGGCCTGCGTCACGCGGAATTCGACGTGCAGCTGTCGGCCGACGGGGTTCCTTACGTGATCCACGATGCCAGGCTCGAGCGGACCAGCGGCGCAACCGGGGACCTGCGCCTGATGATGTCGGGCCAGCTCGACGGCGTCGATGCCAGCGAGCCGCGCCGCTTCGGCAGCCGCCATGCCGGCACTCACCTGCCGAGGCTCGCCGCGATTGCAGACCTGATGGCGGATATTCCCGAAGCCCGTGCTTTCGTGGAGCTGAAGCGCGAAAGCCTCGTGCACCATGGCCGGCTGCATTGCATCGAGCATGTCGTCGCGGCCCTCCAGGGCGTGCTCGAGCGCTGCGTGATGATTTCCTTCGATGCCGAGGCCTGCGGGATCGCGCGTGACGTGGCGCATGTGCCGATCGGCTGGGTATTCGAGGGTAATTCCACGCGCCAGCTGGCGACGCTCGAGGCATTGCAGCCTGAATTCGCATTCTGCGACCACCGCAGGCTGCCCGCAGCCACGCCGCTGCCGGCCGGTCCATGGACATGGGCGGTTTACGAGGTGACGGATGCGCATCTCGCGCTAGCCTTGCACGCCCGCGGCGTGGCGATGATCGAGTCGATGGCACCGCGCACATTGCTGGCGGCCCTGTCGGCGGGCAAGGAGCATAGCGCCTGAGCGATCCGGTCTATGTCGCGATCGACCAGGGCGCGCATGCAACGCGCGCAACCGCATTCAGCGCGCGCGGCGCGCATGAAGGTGCTGCTCTCGTCACCATCGCGACCCAGCGCAATGCGCTCGGCCATGTCGAGCACGATGCCGAAGAGGTCGTCGCGAGCGTGGCAACTGCGCTCGCCGAGTTGGCGCGCATCGTGCCGGTAGCGCGCTGGCAGGCGGCCGGATTCGCCGTGCAGCGTTCGAGCCTCGCCTGCTGGGATTCGCGCGACGGGCGCCCGCTTGCGCCGGTCATTTCCTGGCAGGATCGCCGCAACGCCGCGTGGCTCAAGGGGCTATCGCGCAAGGCGGACGAAGTGCACGAGTTGACCGGCTTGCCGCTGTCGCCGCACTACGGCGCAAGCAAGCTGCGCTGGTGCCTCGACCACCTGCCGGATGTCCGCGCCGCCGCCGCGCAGAGCACGCTGCGGGCGGGCCCGCTCGCAAGCTACCTGCTCCATCGCCTGCTGGCCGAGCGCCCCGAGCTTGCGGACGCCGCCAATGCCGCGCGCACGCTTCTTTGGTCGCCGTTCAGGCGCGACTGGTCCGAGGAACTGCTGGAACTCTTCGGCATCCCGCGCGCGATCCTGCCGCGGGCCGTCGGCACGAAATGGCGCTTCGGAAGCCTGGCATCGGTCGGAAGCAAGGTTCCGGTCGTCGTCTGCAATGGCGACCAGTCGGTCGTGCCATTCGCGTCGGGACCACTCGATTCTCGCGCGGCCTACGTCAATCTCGGAACCGGCGCATTTGTGCTGCGCCCGACGGCAACCGCCATGCGCGCCGCGCCCTTGATGACGAGCGTCGTCCGCGCGGATGCCGTGAATATCGACTTCGTGCTCGAGGGCTCGGTCAACGGTGCCGGCGCCGCGCTGTCCTGGTTTGAGACGAACCAGGGCGCCGCAGCCGACCGGATGCTTGCGCTGCTCGACGACGCGCCGCTCGCGGACGACGGCGCGCCATTCTTCCTGAATGGCGTTGCGGGCCTCGGCTCCCCATTCTGGAATCCGGATTTCGAGTCGCGCTTCATCGGCGAGGGCAGCGAACTGCAGCAATGCCGCGCCGTGCTCGAGAGCGTCGCATTCCTGATCAAGGCCAATCTCGACGAGATGGACCGGCACCTCGAATCCGCGCAGCGCCTGGTAGCGAGCGGGGGGCTTGCCGAGAACCGCCTGCTGTGCCGGATGCTGGCCTGCCTCGCCGGCGTCCCGGTCGACCGCGCGAGCGATCGCGAGGCAACCTCGCGCGGCCTCGCCTTCCAGGTCGCCGGCGAGCCGGCGGGATTCGAGCCGCTGGCGACAGAGCGGCTTGCGCCCGAGACCGACCAGCGATTGCTGGCGCGCTATCTCAAGTGGATCGAACTGATGCGGACGGCAACCCGCGCCTGAGAAATCAGTCGCGGAGCAGGTCCTCTACGATCGCGCGGTCGATCCAGCTCGGACCGCGTAGGCCATCCATGTAGCCACAGTGCCCGCCACGCGTCGTGAGCGTGAGCTCGAGCGCCGCCGGCTTCGCGATCCGGTCCAGGTCATGCGCAAGAATCATCGGATCGTCCCGCGAGGTGATGATGCGCGCCGGGACCTGCAAGCCGGCCAGTGCGTCCCCCGTGATCGCGTAACCCCGCAGGTAACTCGCCAGGTCCGGGAAGTCCGTGTACTTCAGGACCATGCGCTCGGTCATTGCCGTCAGCGACCGCTCGCCGAGCAGCTCGCCGAAGTCATAGGACCCGGACCATGCCGCCTGCTTCGCGCGCAACGAACGCCGCCACTTGAACAGGAAATAATGCCGGTACATCGCAGGTCCCGACTCCAGCGCCGCGAGCGTCGTCGCCGGGTCGAGCACCGGGCAGACCGCCACGATTCGGGCGATCCGGAGGCCAGCCGCGTCTGCGCGGGCGCCGACCCGCAGCACGAAATTTCCGCCCAATGAGAATCCCGCGAGCGAAAGGCGCGCCGCGGGAAACAACGACTGCAGCCGGGAGATCGCGCCGACGACTTCCGCGATGCGGCAGGAATGGAAAAGGCCCTCATTCAGCGCATGACTGCCGCCGTGATCGCGCAGGTTGAGCCGCATCACGGCGAATCCGCGCTCGTGCAGCAGCTGCGCGACCGAAAGCACATAAAGCGATTCGGCACTGCCCTCCCAGCCATGCAGCAACACGGCGAGTCGCACGGGAGCTCGAGCCGTTGCATCCACCGGTTCCGAATACCAGCCCATCAGCCGCGCCCCGTCGCCGCAATCGAGCACGAGCTGGCGGCTTGCCGTGATGACGGGCCGCGCGCGCTGCTCGACGGCCCCGCGCCGCATGGGCAGGCTCGGCAGCGCGGATTGAATGTGCCGATTGCCGAGCCACGCGGGTGGCCGGAATTCTTCGCGGTCGTCAGCCGGCGCGCGTGTCCCCGCGGCGGGATTCAGTTCATTCAACGGTGATCTTCGTGGTCCCGGGCAGCGTCGTTATAAAATCGGCTCCCATCAGGCGTGCCGGCGTTGTGAACCCGGGCGCTGCGCCTCCAGCAAGCAGTCGCCGGGCGATCGCGATCGATGCATCGACCGTCACGGTGTATCCGTTCGGCACACACACCCTGGCCGTCTTCGTTCGCGCGCCTGAGCGCGCTTCGCCCCAGACGTAAACCGGGGTCCTCGCGCGCTCTTCGGCAGTCGGGCCCGGGGCGCCCTTGCGGATGCGCCACTTCATGAATGACTGCACGGGAGCAGAACCCAGCAACCAGCCGAATTTTCCCAACCGGCGCAGGTTCGCGAGCGCGCGTGGCGACACGGGCACGTAGACCTCGATATTGGGTATTTCCGTCGTCCGAAACGCGGTGCTGACATCGCCCCAGGGAATTGCGGCGGCCATTTTCTCGCCTGCGCCAAAATCGATTTTTCGCGTGCGCGAACCGAGCGGGATCTCGAGGATGACGCCCTCCTCCCGCACGCGGCTGCCGTGACCGAGGCCTTCGACGCTGGTCGAGGCAGTGCCGCGACTCAGTCCCGAGCGGCTGTCGAAGCCGAGCGCCAGATGGGTCGCCGCTGGCAGGGCCTGTTTCAGCGTCAGGGCGATGCAGTCGGTCGGCACGACATCGAAACCGACGCCCGGGCAGACGACTATTCCAGCCATGCGTGCCGCGGCATCCCGGCGGAAGCCGAGCTCGAACACATCGATCTCGCCGGTGATGTCGGTGTAATGCGCGCCTGCCGCGAGACAGGCGGCCATCATCGGGCCTGCCGTCGCCGAGAACGGGCCGGCGCAATGAATCACGACGCCGCTTCCCGAAAGCGCCGCGGCGACGGCGCGGGCGTCGTCTAGGCCGAAGACGCGGGATTCGCAGCCGAGTTCGCGCGCGAGCGACTCGACCGGCGCCGCCGATCGCCCGGCCAGTACGGGCGCGAGGCCCTGCGCGCTCGCGCTGCGGGCGATCATCTCGCCCGTGTAGCCGTTCGCCCCGTAGATCAGGAGGCCCTTGCTCATCGCGGGATGACGCTGATCTCGACGCGGTTGTTGGACTGCGCCGCCGCATTCCACTGGCCGGCGGTCGCCTGGTCGATCGGGGGATACGATGCCGAGAGCCGGTCACGCGGGCCCGGCGCTATCTCGAGTTCGATCGCGCCGTCCGTGCGCCGGTGCACGGTCGAAGCCAGGTTCGCGAATCCGATTGGCGGCCTGGCCGAGCCACCCTGCGTGTCGTCGTAGGGATTGCCCATCTGTTCGCATTGCGAAGCGGCTGTTGCAGTGGCTGCGAGGGTGTAGCCCTGCTCACCATTGCCGGACAGGCAGAAGCTGCCCGAGTAAATCTCGACGCGCACGATCCCGCCGATGGCTGCCCGCTCGAGCTGGGCCACGAGCGTGCGCAGCGCCTCCAGCCGCGCCGGCGCGAGCGGCGGCTCGCCGAATGGCACGGACAGCACCAATGCGCGCTGGTCCTGGCTGTCGTCCGTAGCCTGCGGGCGCTCGCTGACGACGCGCCATTTTTCGATCGCCTTGGTCAGCGCGTCATTCGAAGCTGTCACGGCCTCGAAGGCGCGCTCCGCCTGGTCGGTTGCAGACTGCGACTGCCAATAAAGGACGCCGACGACGAGTAGCGCAACGAGGGCCGACACCGTTGCCGCGATCCAGCCCCAGGGCTTCGCGGCGGGCGTTTCGGCAACCGGCTCGGCCTCACCGCCGGGCTCGGCGGGCTCCTTCGGGCGCAATTCGGCCACGACCCGGTGCACCTGCGCGTCGAGGGACGCGACGATGAACCGCCGCAGCTCGACGCTCTGGTCCCTCAGCATCGTTTCGACCAGGCCGCGCAGCCGCGGATCGACCGCCGGCTGCGCAACGGGTGAATCGCCCTGCGACGCGCCCACGCCGCCATTGACGGGCTGCAGCATCGAAGGCTCGGCGTCGCGCCGCTCGCTCAGGAGCTGCAACTGGTATAGCGCCTTGGTCACGTCGATGGGGCGGATGGACTTCGGTAGCACGCCAATGGCGCCCGAGGCACGCGCCTGGCCGGCGTAAAGCTCGCCTTCCTGGGACGTGTACATCATGACCGGGATGGCGGCGAGTTCCGGGTTGGCCTTGATCTCGCGAACGGCCTGGAGCCCGTCCATCCCCGGCATCAGGTGATCCATGAAGATCACGTCCGGGCGGTGGTCGCGCAGGTATTCGAGGGCGGTCTCGGCAGAGTCGGCGCTGTCCACCTCGATGCCGTATTTCTCGAGCATCCGGCTCAGGACGACCCGCGCGGACTTGGAATCGTCGACGACCAGAGCGCGCTTGCCCGGCATCATGCCTCTCCGTGAATGAATCCTGCGAAGTGTAGCGCAGGTGGGTGTCAGCACGTGTCTGGCCTTATAGTTAACGGAATGCCGCTTCACGGGCATTGGGGGCCATCTGCCATTAGCCATCCGCACTCTCGTGCTACTGGCCGCAATCCTTGGCGGGGCCATGCTGGCTTCGGCGCAGGAACCACCGGCGGTGATCGCGGCGCCGGTCGAATTCTCCGTGCTGACGCCGGGGCTCGAAGGCGGATTTCACGTCTTCACGAGCGTTGATCTCCTGACATTTGTGGGATTGGGCGGTCATGTGGACCATGCGCGCACGAAAACTTTGCGCAATCTCGTCGAAAGCGAGGGATACGACCCCAGTCGACCGATTGCCGACGCCATCCTGGCGGCGCTGATTGAGGCGAGCCGCAGCGGAACACACGAACCGATCGTGCGTCCGCCAGCGGGACACCTTCAGTCGCTTTCAGTAGACGACCTGCCCTCGGATCCGAAGGGAGCGGTATTACTCGACGTTACGATCAACTGGATCGGTCTGAACGCTTATTCAAACGGGGACAAGCTGCACCCCGCATTTTCGCTGACCTGGCGATTGATCAGCCCCGACGGAAAACTCATCGCGCCCGGCCGGGAACTCCGTTACGTTCATGAGGCCGAGCGCAACAAAAAGAAGAAATCCACGCTTGTCGATCCCGCCCTGCATCCGAATGCCGCCCCCGCGCCCACTGAGCCCGAGCCCGAGCCAGTCGCGCAGGAATTCTGTTCAATCCGCTCGATGAAGGCAGCCCAGGAGGACGCGGCAGCGCTGTGGGCATGCTTCGACGTGGCCTACCTCGCCGCAGCCCGGAAGTTGGTCGCGCAGTTGCCGCCGCGACACTGACGGGTGACGGCGAATGGAAAGCGGCGTCAGTTCTTCAGGCGATAACCCGTCCTGAAGATCCAGGCCACCAGCCCGAGGCAGATCAGCAGGAACGCCAGTGTCATCGCGAGGCTCGTGCCGACATCGACATCGGCCGTGCCGAAGAATGTCCAGCGGAAGCCGCTGATCAGGTACACGACCGGGTTGAACAGCGTGATCGTGCGCCAGGCTGGCGGCAGCATGTCGATCGAATAGAAGGCGCCACCCAGGAACGTCAGTGGCGTGACGATCAGCATCGGGACGAGTTGTAGCTGCTCGAAGTTCTTCGCCCAGATGCCGATGATGAACCCGAACAGGCAGAAGGTAACCGCAGTCAGCGCGAGGAACGCGACCATCCAGACCGGGTGCGCGATCTGGATCGGCACGAAAACCGACGCCGTCGCGAGGATGACCAGCGCGAGGCCGACCGACTTCGTCGCCGCGGCGCCGACATAGGCGAACACGACCTCGAATGCGGAGACCGGCGCCGACAGCAATTCATAGATCGTGCCGGTGAACTTCGGGAAGTGGATCCCGAACGAAGCATTTGAAATGCTTTCCATGAATACGGTAAGCATGATCAGCCCGGGAACGATGAACGCGCCATACGGCACGCCGTCGACCTGCGTCATGCGCGCGCCGATCGCCGCGCCGAACACGACGAAGTACAGCGACGTCGTGATGACCGGCGTCAGCACGCTCTGCAGCAACGTGCGCAGGAAGCGCGCCAGCTCGAAGCGGTAGATTGCCCAGACGCCGTGGCGGTTGAATGCGACGCTCATCGCCGGAACCCCTCGCGCTCGCTGACGAGGCTGACGAAAATCTCCTCCAGCGAACTCTGGCTCGTGTTCAGGTCCTTGAACCCGATGCCGAGCTCCGACAGGCGCCGCAACAGTGCCGCTATCCCGGTCTGCTCCTCACTCGTGTCGAACGTGTACTCGAGTTCGTGCCCGCCGGCATTCAAGGCGAGCTTCCAGGACTCGAGTCCGGCCGGAATCGCGGCCATCGGCTCCTGCAGGTTCAGGGTCAGCTGCTTCTTGCCGAGCTTGCGCATCAGCCGGATCTTGTCCTCCACGACGATCAGCTCGCCCTGGCTGATGACGCCGATCCGGTCTGCCATCTCTTCGGCTTCGTCGATGTAGTGCGTCGTCAGGATGATCGTGACGCCGTTGTCACGCAGCCTGCGCACCAGCGCCCACATGTCGCGCCGCAGTTCCACGTCCACGCCGGCGGTCGGCTCGTCCAGGAACAGGATCCGCGGCTCATGCGACAGCGCCTTGGCGATCATGACGCGGCGCTTCATGCCGCCGGAGAGCGTCATCATGATGTCGTCGCGCCGGTCCCACAGCGTCAGGTCGCGCAGTACGGACTCGATGTGCTTCGCATCCGGCGCGCAGCCGAACAGCCCGCGGCTGAAAGTGGCCGTCGCCCGCACGGTCTCGAAGGCGTCGGTCACGAGTTCCTGCGGCACGAGGCCGATCTTCGAGCGCGCGGCACGGTAGTCGCGCTGGATGTCGTGGCCGTCGACCAGCACCGTGCCGGTGGACGGCGTCACGATGCCACAGATGATGCTGATCAGCGTGGTCTTGCCGGCGCCGTTGGGACCGAGCAGCGCAAAGATCTCGCCCTCGCGGATCTCCAGGTTGACGCGATTCAGCGCGTGCTGGCCCGAGGCATAGGTCTTCGTCAGGTCCGAGATCGAGATGATGGGGCGCATCGCGGGATTTTACAGGTTGGCGGGCGGAAGTTCGGCAAGCCGGCGCTCGAGGAACCGGCGCAACGGATCCTGCCGCGTCAGCTCGATTGCGCGGACATAGGAGGTCCGCGCCTCCGCCGCGAGCCCAAGTCGCCGGCAAAGGTCCGCGCGCGCCGCATGCGCCGGCTGGTAATCGGCGAGTTCGCCGCGCCCGAGGATCGCGTCGATCAGCGCGAGCCCGGCCGCGGGGCCGTCGCGCATCGCGATCGCGGCCGCGCGATTCAGCTCGACCACCGGCGACGGTTCGGCGCTCGCCAGCACGTCATAGAGGCCGACGATGCGTCCCCAGTCGGTCGCGGCGGCGCTCGGGGCCTCGGCATGCACCGCCGCGATGGCGGCCTGCAGCGTGTAGGGCCCGAAGTGCCTCGATTCGAGCGCGCGCTGCACGAGCTGCAGACCCTCGCGGATCTGGTCGCGGTTCCAGCGGCCGCGGTCCTGCTCGTCGAGCAACACCAGCTCGCCCTCCGCCGTCGCGCGCGCGGCACGGCGCGATTCCTGCAGCAGCATCAATGCGAGCAGCCCCTGGGCCTCGGGTTCCGGCAACAGCTCGACCAGCAGCCTGCCGAGGCGCAGGGCCTCGCCCGAGAGGTCCGCGCGGGTCAGCGAATCGCCCGAGGTCGCGGCGTAGCCTTCGTTGAATACCAGGTAGATCACGCGCAGCACGGCATGCAGGCGCTCCGGCAGTTCGCCGCGCGGCGGCACCTGGTAGGGAATGCCGGCATCGCGGATCTTGGCTTTCGCGCGCACGATCCGTTGCGCGAGTGCCGGGGGCGCCGTGAGGAAGGCACTCGCGATCTCCTCGGTCGTCAGGCCGCAGACCTCGCGCAGAGTCAGCGCCACCTGCGCATCGGGTCCCAGTGCCGGATGACAGCAAGTGAAAATCAATCGCAGTCGATCGTCTTCGAGCGACTCGTCGATGGCTTCGGCCGGATCGCCGGATTCCTGATCGAGCTGGTTGGCAATCTCGACCTGCGAGGCATCGAAGCGCGCGCGGCGGCGGATGGCGTCGATTGCCTTGAATCGACCCGCCGACACGAGCCAGGTCCGCGGATTCCCGGGCACGCCGTCTCGCGGCCACTGCACCATCGCCGCCGCGAATGCCTCGTGCAGTGCTTCTTCCGCCAGGTCGAAATCGCGCAACAGCCGGATCAGCGTGGCGAGCACGCGGCGCGATTCCGAGCGGTAGACCGCCTCCACCGTTTCGCGCATCGCAAGGCCCGATCCATCGCTCGTCAGAGGGCCGGCTCCAGCTGCCGCACCTCGATCGTGCCGCCGACGGGGAGCGTCGGGATCCGCCCGGCGATTGACAGGGCCTCGTTGAGGTCCCGGCACTCGACCAGGTGGTAGCCGCCGAGCTGTTCCTTGGTTTCCGCGAACGGCCCGTCCGTGATCACCGGCTTGCCGGCTCTCTGCCGGATCGTCGTCGCAGTCGTACTGGGTCTCAGCTTTCCGGTCGCGATGTGATGCCGGCTCGCGCGGATGTTTTCGATCCACGCGCCGTATTCCTGCATGACGCGGTCCCGTTCGCGCTGCGGCAGGCCATGCCAGTGGTTCTCGTCGATGCAGCACATCAGCATGTATTGCATGTCAGAGTTCCACCAAGGCCTTGAACCCGCCCCAGAACATGCGCTTGCCATCGAAGGGCATCGCCTTCGGGTTCATCATCTTCGCGAGGCGCGGGTCCTTCATCACCTTTGCAAGCACGCGGTCGCGCTGCTTGCGTGACCGGTAAAGCACGAATGAAAAAACCACGACTTCCCCGCGCTTGAGCTTGACGCTCTGGGGAAAGGACGTGTGCTTGCCAGGCTTCACGTCGTCGGCAACGCTCTCGACGTACTGCAAAGCGCCGTGCTCGCGCCAGACCTTTCCTGCCTTCTGGGCAATTCGGCGGTATTTGGCGAGGTTTCTCCGGGGAATCGGCAGGACGAATCCATCGACGTAGTTCATGTCTCTCTCCTAGATGTCTTTCAGAACTGGATGCTCGGCCATGAAGGCCTCATCCACCGGCCGGATCTCGAAGCCGCCCATCTTGATGCCCGGGTGACGGCTGATCAGCCGGATCGCCTCCTCTTTGCTCGCGGCTTCGAGGATCAGGATGCCACCCAGCATTTCCTTGGTCTCCGCGAAAGGGCCGTCGCTGACCGAGGGCTTTCCGTTCTTCCATCGCACGGTCGTTGAGGTCTCCGAGCCCTGCAGCGCCTCGCCGCCCGCGAAGTGCCCGCCCTTGTGCAGATCGATGTCGTAGGCGAGACAGGCGTCGACCATGGATTTCTGCTCGCTCTCGCCGAGCTTGTTCCACATGCCCGTGTCCAGGTATCCGAGGCAGATGAATTTCATGGCTTGCCCCCTTCCAATCCGACCCCGATCCGGATGAAGCGTTCAATGGCGTCGCTCGGGCCGAAGTCTTCCATCTCGAAGAGTTGCCTGACCTCGATCTCGCAATCGGCGCCATGCAAGGCCGGATTCGGGTAGCGACGCGCCCATGCGAGCGCCTCCTCCCTCGATTTCACCTGGATCAGCGTGTAGCCGGCAATCAGTTCCTTGGTCTCCGCGAATGGCCCGTCGATCACGCTTCGTTTCCCTGATGTAAACCGGATACGCCAGCCCATTGAGCTCGCCTGCAGGCCTGAGGCGTCAAGCAGTGCACCCGCCTTCGCAAGCTCTTCGTGGAAGGCTGCCATCTCGGCGATCTGCGTTTCAGGCGGCATCACGCCTGCCTCGGAGTCCTTGTTCGCCTTCACGATGATCATGAATCGCATGGTCAGAACTCCATGATCGGACGGACTTCGACGGCCCCGAGCCGCGCCCCCGGGATGCGGGATGCGACCTGGATCGCCTCGTTGAGGTCCTTTGCCTGCACCAGGTAGTAACCGCCCAGCTGTTCCTTGGTCTCGGTGAACGGCCCGTCGGTCGTCGCAAGCCTGCCGTTTCGCACGCGCACGGTCGTCGCGGCATGCGTGGGCTGCAAAGCATTTCCGCCGACGTAATGTCCGCTCTTCTTGATCGATTCCGTGTACGAGAAAAACTCGCCCATGATTTTTTCGGCTTCGGCCTTCGGCAGCTTCTGCCATTCCTGTTCGTTCTCGTAGATCAGGCAAAGGTACTGCATGGCGGTCTCCGTTTTGGGGCCACTTTGGAACCGGCGGGCAGCCGAGAGCACTGCCGCGACCATATACGCTGGATTCATGACACCCAATAGTCGATTGGCGGATGCCGGAATCGACATCCGTGGAGGCACGCCCTAAGGACGTGAAATCGCTGGAGAAATCCCCGGCGGGGTTTGTCGCCGGTCAGGGCGCGCTGAAGCGCGCCACATCGAGTTTGGGATTGATCGCGATCGAGGTCACCGTCCCGGTCGAGAGTACTACCCCGGAATCCAGTATTCGCTCCACCTGATGCCAGGGATAAAGCACGCCAGCGGCCGGCCTGTAATCGGTGAAAACGGTCTCGATCCATTGCGGCTTCGGATCGATGTCCACGTGAAGCGCGCGCGATTCGCGGGAGCGCTCGATCAGCCAGGTATCTGGATTCAGGAAATACTGGACCCGGAATCCGTCGTCCAGTGTCAGCTGCAGCTGGTAGTAGTCGATGCCATCGAGCTTCAGCCTCCCCAGCAGTTCCAGCCGGTGGCCGCGGCCCTGCAATTCGTGCAGTCCATAGAGCTTGAATGGAAACTCGATGCCATGGCGAAGAGCCGCGTTGCCCTGCGCCGATCCCTCGGTCGGAGCATCCGCGCCCGGCGACCAAGACCATCCGTGTTTACCGTCCAGCGCCTCGGTGAAGACCTGTTGCCCACCCTGGAAGGCATCGATGCGCATCTGCCCGTTGCGGGTCGCAACGTAACGCCCGTCGACCTGGAAGGTCGGTTCGACGATCCGCAAGTCGAACGCGATGGCTTGAACCGCTTCGATGGCTGCCGCGCCGCCCCGCGCCGCCGTATGTCGCGCGATCAGCTCATCGAGGGAGACGACTTTCGCGCTGCCCGTGCATGAAGCAAGAAGCCAGGCACAGCCAAGCAATGTCGTGATTCGCGTCATCGGCTGTGCCTTTGGTGATTGCATCGTGCCGTATGAGATGCGCGAGCCTCGCAAATCGTCGCACGGCCTTGGACTGACGGCGCTTCAGGCTTACTCTAGGTTCGCGATGCCCCGCATTCCCGCAAAGTCCCTCTCCCGCCTGCTTGCCTTGCTCGCCTGCATTGCGACAGCGGACCCCGCATTCGCCGCGGGAAAAGTCAGTGTGCAGGTCGGGCAGGTCGAATTCGGCGGATTGCAGATCGAGGATCTCGGTCTCGACTGGACACAGGGCGCGAAGCCAGGCGGCCGGATCGGCGTCCGCGCCGCGCGCATTCGCGGCGTCGCTGCGACCGGACCGCTGTCCGCGATTTCAGTCGACTGCGCGGATCTCTCGATTTCCGGTGACCTGCTGAGCTGCGAAAACGGCCGCCTGAGTGGCGGGCTGGGAAGCTTCGGCGCGCAGAACACGAGATTCAGCGCGCGCACGCGGCCTGACGGCAGTCTCGTCCTGCACCTCGATGCCTTCGCATTGGCCGGCGGCCGCGCAAAGACGGACCTGCGGCTCGACGGCACGAACTGGCAGCTCGAGTCCGCACTCTCCGATATCGACGTCGCGGCGATGGCGAAGGTCGCCGCACCCTGGATTGCGCTTCCGGAAGGATTCACGACGGCCGGTCGCGCTTCGGGGCGCGTACTGGCGACTGGTCGCAACGATGCCCTGCGTACGACGACTGCCGACATCACGGTCGAGCAGCTCAATTTCGCCAATGCGGAAGGCACGCTCGCGGGCGAGGCTATCGCTGGCGGATTCAAGGCCAGTCTCGCGGCGGATCGTTCGGGCGATTTCGTGGTGACCGACGGCAGGCTGACGCTGACAAGCGGCCAGGCCTACAGCGATCCGGTGTTCCTGGATTTCGCCAAACACGGAATGACCGTCGATTTCGAAGGAACCCTGTCGTCGGACGCGAAGCGATTCACGGCGCGCACATTCGCGCTCGCGCATGACGGCGTCGCTGCGGTGTCGGGATCCGCGACGCTCGATCTCTTCGGCGACACGATGCTGCAGGAGGCGAAACTCGCGATCGCGGACCTCGACCTGTCGAATGCCCTGCCCGCGTACGTCCAGCCCTACCTGGTCGCGACATCGCTGAAGGATCTCGAGGGCATCGGGCATGTGCGCGGGGAACTGGACGTCGCCGCCGGCCTGCCGAGCCGCGCGGCCCTGACATTCGACAGCGTCACGCTCGACAGCACGACGGGCGCGCTCTCCGTCGCCGGGCTCGGTGGCACGGTCAACTGGTTTGATGACACGTTGCGCAGCGAGCTTGCGGGTGAAATTGACGACGACTCGTTCCAGTCGCGGATGGCCTGGCAATCGGCGAGTCTCTGGGGCATCGAGTTCGGCGCGGTCGAGCTGCCATTCACGACGACCGGCCGCCACTTCCGTCTGCTGGAGCCGAAGCTGTTTCCGATATTCGACGGCGGCATCGCGATCAAGACCTTGCGCCTGCGCCACGCCGGCACCGACCAGATGTACCTGCGATTCGACGCCGAGGTGCGCCCGATCAGTGTCGCACTGTTGGGCCGCGCGCTCGGCTGGCCGGAATTCTCGGGCACGATTTCCGGCAGCATTCCGGACCTGCAACTGGCGCAGGGCGTCGTGACGCTCGGCGGCAATCTCGAGGCTACCGTGTTCGACGGCCGGGTTGTCATACGCGACCTCCGGCTGCGCGACCCGCTCGGGAAGTTCCCGCGCCTGCACGCGAGTATCGACGTGGAGAACCTCGACCTCGAGCTCGTCACCAACACGTTTTCGTTCGGCATGATCACCGGCCGCCTCTCGGGCCAGGTCAAGGACCTCGAGACATTCGACTGGATGCCCGAGTCGTTTGACGCGAATTTCTACACGCCGCCGGGCGACAAGTCGAAGCACCGGATCAGCCAGCGCGCCGTGACCAACCTGTCGAGCATCGGCGGCGGCGCCGGCGGCGGCGTTGCGGCCGCGCTGCAGGGCGGCTTCCTGAAGTTCTTCGACAGCTTCAGTTACGACCGGCTCGGCATCAGCTGCAAGCTCGAAAACGACGTCTGCACGATGCGGGGCATCGAAAACGCCGCCGGCGGCTACTACATCGTGAAGGGCTCGGGCCTGCCGCGCATCAACGTGGTCAGCGGCCAGTCACGCGTCGCCTGGACCCGTCTCGTACGGCAACTGGGGTCGATCATGGAGTCCGAGATCGTCGTCGAGTGAGGCCGGCGGGTGCGCTAGAATCGGTTCAGGAAGCGTTCAGCCGCCGGCCGCGAGCATGGCTCCTGACCGGCCTGGGAGTTGAAGGAGGAAATGACATGATTCGCTGGATCACCACTGGCATCGCCGCAGGCTGCCTGGCCCTCGTCGCCTGCGTGACGATCAATGTCTATTTCCCTGCCGCCGCGGCCGAGAAAGCGGCCGACCGCATCATCGAGGACATCTGGGGCAAGGAAAAGGCCGCGGAGCCCGCGTCGAAGGAGCAATCGTCGCTCGGCACTGAGGCCCACGGCGTGATGCTGGCCGCCCTGCAGGGCACGCTCGATTTCGTCATTCCTGCCGCGGAAGCGCAGGCCGACCTCGATGTCTCGAGCCCGGCGATTCGCGCGCTGACTGCGGAGATGAAAGCGCGTGCCGCCGACCTCGAGCCATTCTTCGACTCGGGTGCGATCGGCCTGACCGCGGATGGCCTCATCGATTTTCATGACGCAAACTCCGTGCCGCTTGCGGACCGCACTCGTGCGCGCAAACTGGTCACGGAGGAAAATGCGAACCGCAATGCGCTCTACTCGGAAATAGCGAGCGCCAACGGCCACCCGGACTGGGAATCCAACATCCGCAGCACATTTGCGGAACGCTGGATCGCGAAAGCGCATGCTGGCTGGTACTACAAGAAGGGCAGCGGCGACTGGCTCAAGAAGTAACGCAGCGGTTCAGGCGCCGATCACGGCGCCTGAACCTTCCGCTTCAATCAGCTTCGGGCCTTCATTCTTCGGGGCATTGACGAGACGGCCGACCTGCCAGGCGCGCAGCGCCTTCGCTTCATAGGGCCCGAGAATCCTCGACAGCGATTCGGTGTCCGAACAGGCAGGGTCCATCCAGCGGTCCCAGGAGTCCTCCGGCAGGACCACCGGCATGCGATCGTGGATCTTGCGTATGGATTCCGACGCATCGCAGGTCACGATGGTGCAGGACTCGAGCAGCTCGCCCGCCGGATCCTTCCATTTTTCCCAGAGTCCCGCGAATGCGATCGGCCGCGGATCGCAGAGCCTGACGAACCAGGGCTGCTTGCCGCCCGCAGCGGGCTGCCATTCATACCAGCCATCCGCCAGCACCAGGCAACGCCGGCGGCGGAATGCTTCGCGGTAGGACGGCTTCTCGGTTAGCGTCTCCGAGCGCGCATTGATCATCCGGTTGCCGATCGCGCGCTCCTTGGCCCAGTGCGGCACGAGTCCCCAGTGCAGCATCGCGAGCGAGCGCCTGCCCTCCTCGACGACCCGCAGTGCAGGCACCGATTGCGTCGGCGCAATGTTGTAGCGCGGCTTGAGTTCCGGCAGCAGATCCAGGGCGAACGTGCGCTTGACGGCCTCGGCCGGCGAATAGAACGCATAACGCCCGCACATGATCGCTACTCCCGGATGCCGGTGCCCCGGTTCATCAGCATGACGACCACCGTGAACATCAGGACCGCGAATGCCGCCATGATCGCAAATGCCAGCCCGACATCCACGTCGCTCGTGCCGAGGAAGCCGTGGCGGAAGGCATTGACCATGTACAGGATCGGGTTTGCATACGAGAGGCGCTGTGCCCAGTCAGGTAGCAGCGAAATCGAGTAGAACACGCCGCCCAGGTAGGTCAATGGCGTCAGCACGAAGGTCGGAAACCACGAGATCTGGTCGAAGTTTTTCGCGAATATCGCGTTGAACAGGCCACCAAGCGAGAACACGATCGAAGTCAGGAGTGCCGAGCCCGCGATCAGGAACGGATGGTGGACGGGGATGTGCGTGAAGAACAGCGCCACACAGCTCACGACGATTCCGACCAGCAGCCCGCGGATCACGCCACCGGACATATACCCGATCACGAGCAGCCAGTTCGGCAGCGGCGCGACCAGCAATTCCTCGATGTGCTTGCCGAACTTGGCGCCGAAGAAGCTCGACACGACATTGCCGTAGGAATTCGTGATGACGGCCATCATGATCAGGCCCGGGGCGATGTACTGCATGTAGTCATAGCCGCCCATCGCGCCGATCCGGCGGCCGATCAGGCTGCCGAAGATGATGAAGTACAGCGTCGCGGTCACGGCGGGCGGCACGAGTGTCTGGCCCCAGATCCGGATGATGCGGCCGTATTCGCGGCGCATGATCGTCTGCAGGCCGATGCGGTGGATGCGGGCGAGCGACGGGGCGGCGGCTTCCATGTCAGCCCGCCTTGGCGCTGGCGGCGCCCTTGCTTTCGACCAGGCGCATGAACAGTTCCTCGAGCCGGTTCACCTTGTTGCGCATGCTGACGACCTCGATGCCGCCATGCGTCAGCCGGGCGAAGATGTCATTGAGGCTCTGCTCCTTGGATACTTCCACTTCGAGCGTGTGGTCGTCGGTCATGCGCGCCAGGTAGCCCGGCAGCGGCGGCGCCGTCGTGACTGCGCCGCGCAGGTTCAGCACGAAGGTCTCCTGGTTCAGCTTGCCGATCACGCCCGCCATCGAGTCATTCTCAATGATGCGGCCGCCGTCGATGATGGCGATGTTCCTGCAGAGGCTCTCCGCTTCCTCGAGATAGTGCGTCGTCAGGATGATCGTCGTGCCCTGCTCGTTGATGTCGCGCAGGAATGTCCACATGCTGCGGCGGATCTCGATGTCGACGCCCGCCGTCGGCTCGTCGAGGATCAGGAGCCGGGGTTCATGCACCAGCGCGCGCGCAATCATCAGGCGGCGCTTCATGCCGCCCGACAACGAGCGCGCGATATGGTCCCGCTTGTCCCAGAGTTGCAGCTGGCGCAGGTACTTCTCGGCGCGCTCGAGCGCCTGGCGCCGCGGAATGCCGTAGAAACCGGCCTGGTTCACGATGATCGTGAACACCTTCTCGAACTGGTTGAAGTTGATCTCCTGCGGGACGAGTCCGATGCAGGCCTTGGCGTGCGCGAGCGCGCGGTCGATGTCGTAACCGAAGACCTCGACGGTGCCACTCGACTTCGTCACCAGCGACATGATGATGCCGATGATCGTCGTCTTGCCCGCGCCATTCGGCCCGAGCAGCGCGAAGAAGTCCCCTTCCTGCACGTCGAGGTCGATGCCGCGCAGCGCCTGCACGCCATTGCGGTAGGTCTTGGTCAGGCCTCGGATCGAAAGCGCCTTCATTGGACTCCGGGGATGCGGTGGATCGGTGACGGGCAGGCGCGCAGCGTAAGCTGCGGCCCGATCCCCGGCAACCACCGGAGCTGCGGCTCAGGCCAGCGCGGCGCGCCTCGGCCTGCGCTGCAGGGCCTGCAGCCGCGCGCTGTCCGCGCCCTGGATCTGCAGCCCCAGCTGCTGCAGAAGGTTCACCGATTTTTCGTCCGGATTGGCGGCGCATCCCTCGAACTGCAGCCAGAATCGCGCTCGTGAACCGAAGCGCGCGGTCAGCGCGGGGGCGACCCGCCTCGCCAGGCCCTCGAATGCCGCCACCGGGAGCGCCACGATCGCGGCGATGGTCGCGGGCGCCATGCCGAACATCAGCCGCGCGCCAGGCACGCGCGTCTGGGCCAGGTGCCAGGCCAGCATGATCACCGTGCGCGCGAAGCCGACGATGCGTTCGTCGCCAGCGGGGGCCGGCTGGGAATCCTGGACTGAGCCTGCCGCGGCGATCTGCTCTTCCCAGAAGCGGCCATCGTCGAAGCGCAGATCAAAGAGCGCATACGGCAGCCTGTCGCAAAGCCGCTGCTGCGCGATCGGATCGATCAGCGCATCGACCGCGCGCGGCGGCAGGCCGGATATCAGCTTCAACCGGCCCTCTTCCGCGAGCTCCGCCGCGAGGTCCAGGAACGCGCGGTTGATCGAACCGAGGGCCTTGCGGGCGGAGGCATCCAGCAGCGAGCGTTCGGACCAGTCGGCGTTGCCGGCGGGCGGCGCCAGCGCAAGCGGTTGTTGGCGGTTCATGGCATTTCTCCCCGATGACGTGCCATTACGTTGACTGCCGGCTCTTGGACCGGTTTCGATTCACTGGTAGAAAAATACCAGTCCGATATCATGACGTCAAGGCAACGACGATGCGCATCACCGACGACCGTTACACCCGCGACCGGCTGCGGCTGGACCTGGCCCTGCGACTGATCGGTCACGAGGCGCGAACGCGCACCATCAGGAGCTGGACCGGGCTGACCGACGACCGTATCCGCAAGCTCTACCGCTCCTATGTTGCCGACGCAGGCCGCCGCGAGGTGCGGCGGCACCGCGGCAAGTCGCCCCGCCAGAGCGCCTTCTTCATGCGCAATGCCGGGATCCGCCGCGAAGCCGCGGGCCTCGCGACGCTGATGTGCATCCTCGGGCTCCTGCGGCGCGAGGCCGGCAACTCGCCGGGCGGGCTCGACCAGTTGCGCTGGGGCGAAAGGTTCTGCGAGGCCTATGAGACCTTCGCGAGCCTCTTCGACCACCCGCAGATCTCCTTCGAGCACGCCTGCCACCTGTTGCGCTCTCTCGAGCGGCAGAGCGAGCTGTGCCTGGATGAGTGCGAGGGCTGCGGGAGCCTGCTGGTCGTGCTCCGCTACGCTGAGAAACCCAAGGCCTGCGAGTTCTGCGCCGCGACCCGCCCGCCTGCGCGGCCCGGCCTGTCCGTGGGCGACTGCTAGAATGGCTCAACTGACGTCCAGATGCGGATCCCGATGCCCCCTGAGTTCGAGCGGCCCAATATCTTTGCAGGGCCGCATGTCGACCGATTGAAACTCGCGCGTGCCGATTCCGAGACCGTCGCGCTTGCGATCTCGGGGGGCTCCGCGCGCCTGATTCCGGTATGGCGCTCGCGCTGCCCGCTGATCCGCTCACCCTCCCCGAGCGCCTTCCTGCTGGAATTCGGCGACGGCCCGTTCGGCAACATCGCCACCGACGAACTGATCCTGCTCGGTGAGTACCGCGGCAGCGCCGTCTTCACGACCGAGATCGAGGCCGATGCGCCGCCGCCCCTGTCGCACGGCGCCGAATTCGCCGACCTGCGCCTCGCAGCTGGTTTGCTGGCGCACGAGGAAGCGGGCCTGCTCGCCTACGCACGCGCGATGGTCTCCTTCCGTCACCGCCATCGCTTCTGCGGCAGCTGCGGGGCGCCGACGCGGCCGCAACGCGCGGGCCGCATGATGGTCTGCAGCAATGAGGGCTGTGCCACGGAGTTCTTTCCGCGCGTGGACCCGGCAATCATCGTGCTCGTCACGCAGGGCGACCGGGTATTGCTCGGCCGCCAGGCCGGCTGGCCGGCAGGGCGTTATTCGACGATCGCGGGATTCGTCGAGCCGGGCGAGAGCCTCGAGGACGCGGTCCGCCGCGAAGTGCTCGAGGAGACCGGCGTCGTCACCGGCATGACGAGCTACCAGTCGTCGCAGCCCTGGCCATTCCCGCGGTCATTGATGCTCGGCTTCCGCGCCGAGGCGCTCTCGACCGAAGTCAGCCTCGACGACGACGAGCTCGAGGATGCGCGCTGGTTCAGTCGCGCGAACATCGCCTCCGGCACGCCATTGCTGCCGTTCCCGCAGTCGATCGCATTCCGCCTGATCGAGGAATGGTACGACGCAGGCAGCCTGCGTCCGCTCGCCGAGGAGGCGAAGTTGCGCGGAAGCGGTTAGGGGCAGCATGTGCCTGGTCCTGATCGCCTACCGCACACACCCGCGCTACCCGCTGGTGCTTGCGGCAAATCGCGACGAGTTTCACGCGCGGCCCGCAGCGGCGCTCCACTGGTGGAACGGCAGCCCGCGCATGCTCGCGGGTCGCGACCTGCAGGCCGGCGGCACCTGGCTCGGTCTCGACGCGACGGGGCGCATGTCGCTCGTGACGAATTACCGCGACCCTTCGTCGCCGCGGCCTGAGGGGACTTCCCGCGGATCTCTGGTCGGCGATTTTCTGGACGGCCGCAATGGCGCAGTTGCGTTTGCGCGCGCGACCGCGGCGCGCGCCGGGCAATTCAGCGGCTTCAACCTGCTGGCGCTCGATCGCGATGGCATGGGCTACGTGACGAGCCATCCAGAGCCCGAGGCGCGCGCGCTGGCGCCCGGCGTCTACGGGCTCAGCAACCGGCAGCTCGACACGCCCTGGCCGAAGCTCCTGCTGGCGCGCGAGCGCTTCGAGAAGGAACTCGCCAACGAGCACCCGCAGGCCGCGGCAATGATGCGCATCCTGTCGGATCGCAGCACGGCTGCCGACGAATTGCTCCCCGATACCGGCGTCGGCCTCGAATGGGAACGCCTGCTGTCGTCGGCGTTTATCGTGAGCGAGAGCTACGGCACCCGCTGCAGCACGGTTGTGCTCACCGGCAATGACGGCGTCGTCAGCGTCGAGGAACGCAGCCACGCGCCGGACGGATCCACGACGCAGCGCGTCCGCATCGACTACCAGGCGACCCAGCCCGACTGACGAGCGCCCCGCCCCGGCGCCGGGGCGATCACTTGACGCTGCTTGCATATTTATGCAAACATGCTGCAAGTTTATGCACACGCAGCCCCGCACAAATGGCGCGCACGCGGCATTGGCGCGCCGCGAGGCGCTCCGCCGCATCATCACCCGCTCTCCGGTCGGACGGCAGGAGGACCTCGTGCGCCTGCTCGGGCGGGCGGGCCACCACGCGACGCAATCGAGCGTCAGCCGCGATCTGCGCGAGCTCGGAGTCGCGAAGCAGGGCGACCGTTACGTGCTGCCCGACGAATCGGCGCCGGCGCTCGATGATTTCGCCGCGGTCGCCGCATTCGTCCGCGACCTGAAGGCCGCCGGGCCCTGCCTGACCGTGATCCGCACGACCGCGGGTGCCGCGCAGAGCGTCGCCATCGTGCTGGACCGCGCGCAATGGCCCGAAATCGTCGGCACGTTGTCCGGTGACGACACGATCTTCGTCGCAACCCAGGGTGCCGCCGCGCAGCGCCGCCTGATCACCCGCCTCCACCAAGAATTCCGGGTCTGAGCATGCCCATGTCCACCGATACCCCGGGCGCCGGAGCGCCCATCCTGCTTGCCTTCTCCGGCGGCCTCGACACGTCGTTCTGCGTGCCGTGGCTCAAGGAGACTTACGGCCGCCCGGTCGTCACCGTCACCGTGGACACCGGCGGCATCGACGCCACCGCCGCGCGGCAACTGGCGGAACGGGCGAACGCACTCGGCGCCATTTCTCATCACCTGGTCGATGCGCGCCGCGACTATTTCGAGCGCGTGCTGCGCTGGCTCCTGATCGGCAATGTGCGCCGTGGGCAGCTGTATCCGCTTTGTGTCGGGGCCGAGCGCTCGATCCAGGCGCAGACGGTCGCCGCGATGGCGACGAAGCTCGGCACCGGCACGGTCGCGCACGGTTGCACGGCCGCGGGCAACGACCAGGTGCGTTTCGAGGTGGCGCTGCGCACGCTCGCGCCGGGCCTCGAGATCCTGGCGCCCGTCCGCGACCAGGCATTCAGGCGCCCGGACCAGCTCAGCTACCTCCAGGAACGAAAGCTTCCGGTGCCGCCGCACGGCGCCGCCTACTCGACCAATCGCGGCCTCTGGGGCGTGACGATCGGCGGCAGGGAAACGCTGACTTCGGCCGGCAGCATTCCGGAGGACGCCTGGGTGCTTTCGAAGGACGCGTTCGTGAAGCCCGCTGCGCCGCGCCGGATCGTGATCGGATTCGAGGCAGGCCTGCCCGTCGCGCTCGACGGCGAAACGCTCGCACCGGTCGCGCTGATCGAGCGGCTCGAGGCGATCGCCGCGCCTTTCGGCATCGGTCGCGGCATCCACCTGGGCGACACGATCATCGGCACCAAGGGACGCGTCGCCTTCGAGGCGCCGGCCGCGGCGGTCCTGGTCGACGCACACCGCGAGCTCGAGAAGCTCGTGCTGACCGCCCGCCAGCAGCGCATCAAGGACCTGGTCGCCGCCCCCTATGGCGACCTGGTCCACGAGGGCCAGAATCTCGATCCGGTCTGCCGGGACATCGAGGCGCTTTTCGCGTCGTCGCAGGCGCGGGTTACGGGCAGCGTCAGGGTCTTGCTGCGCCCCGGTTCGGCTTTCATCGAGGGCGTCGAGTCTCCGTGGTCGTTGATGAAGGCATCGAAGGGCGTTTACGGTGAATCGGCCGGCGAATGGACTGCCGCCGAAGCACGCGGATTTTCCAGGATGGTTTCACTTCCGGGCGTGTTCTGGACTCGCGCCGGTGGCGAGGGCCAGAAGCAATGATGAAATCGATCATCGTCGACAAGATCGCCTCGGTCACGCAGGCCTGCGGGCTTTCGCACGAACTGCGGATCTCGACCGACATCCCCTGCGAAGAGGGCGTCGTGCTCGCGGTCGAGATACTGACCGACAAGGCGCAGTACAACACGCTCGAGCTGACGAGCGGCCGCATGGCAAAGCTCGCCCGCGGCAACGTGGTCGTCGGCGCGCTCGGGCACCGCAAGGCGCTGTTCGGCTATTCGGGCCACCTGCCCGGGCAGCTCGCTGCGGGCGACGTGATCCAGATGCTGAACATCGGCGGCGTGCTGGGCGTCTGCGACTCCGCGAATCCCGAGAAAGGCCGGCCCTTCGACTGTCGCGTGCTCGGCTCCGTACTGCACTTCCCGTACCTCGGCGAGCGCATCGGCGTGCCGGCCCGCGCCGGCATGCGCAGGCTCGACCTCGCGGCGACGCTCGACACCGGCAGCGTGCCGGTCGTCGCGCTCGCGGGCACCTGCATGGAGGCCGGCAAGACCGCGGCGGCCTGCGCGATGATCTCGCGCATGCGCCATCGCGGCCTGACGGTGGACGCCTTCAAGGCGACCGGCGTCTCGCTGCGTCGCGACATCCTCGCGATGGAGGATTCGGGTGCGCGTCGCACGTCGATCTTCACCGATTTCGGCGTCGTGACGACGACCGCGAAGAACGGGCCGGCGCTGACGCGCACGATGCTGACCGAGATGGCGGGCGAAAAGCCCGACGTCATCGTCTTCGAGCTCGGCGACGGCATCCTGGGCGCCTATGGCGTCGAGGCGATCCTCGATTCGCCCGACATCCGCAAGGCGCTGACGGCCGTCGTGCTGTCCGCGAATGATCCCGTGGCCGCCTGGGGCGGCGTGAAGCTCTTGCGCGACCGCTTCGGCATCGAGCCCGCCGTCGTCACCGGGCCTGCGACCGACAATTCCGTTGGTGTGGACATCATCCGCGAGCAATTGGGCGTCGCGGCCTTCAATGCGATGACTTCGGGCGCAGCGCTCGGCGACTGCGTGATCGCGGCCGTCGGCCTCGATTCGGTCGCGCATTCCAGGGAGCTCGAGCCATGACCGCCCGCACGCCGACGATCATCCTCGGCGGCACCGGCTATGTGGCCGGCGAATTGCTGCGCCTCGTGCTCGGGCATCCACGCCTCGCGCTCGATGCCATCGCCTCGGACAGCCAACCGGGCGAACCGGTCGCAAAGGCCTTTCCGCACCTGGCGGCGGCCTGCAGTGGAATTCAGTACGTCTCGATCGAACAGGCAATGGAAAGGGCCGCAAGCCATCCCCGCTCCGCCGTGCTCGCCGCCGCGCCGCATGGCGTCTCGCACAAGCTGCTGGACGCGCTCCTGACCCGTGCCGCAGCGGCCGGCGCGAAGCCCACGGTCGTCGACATCTCGGCCGACTTCCGCTACGCGGACCTCGACGAATACGCGCGGGTCTACAAGCACGCCCATGGCGCGCCGACGCGCGCGCGCGAATTCACCTGCGCTGTGCCGGAGCACCTCCCCCGCTCGCCGACGCCGCATGTCGCGCATCCCGGCTGTTTCTGCACGGCGACGCTGCTCGCCTCCGTGCCGCTGCTCGCGCTCGACCTGGTCGAGCCGCAGATCTATGTTTCGGCGATCACCGGCAGCACCGGCGCCGGCCGCAGCCCGATCGCAGGCACGCATCATCCGCAGCGCCACAGCGACCTCTATTCGTACAATGCGCTGACGCACCGGCATGGCGCCGAGATCACGGCGCTCGCGCGTGCTGCCTCCGGAAAGGACGGTTATTTCGCCTTCGTGCCGCATTCGGGCCCGTTCGCCCGCGGCATCCACGCCACGGTGCAGGCAAGGCTGAAGAAGCCGCTCGACACCGCGGCCGCCATCGCGGCATTGCGCGGCTTTTACGCGAGCCGCCCCTTCGTGCGAGTGCTGGACGAAGCGCCGCGCATGAAGGACGTCGTCGCGAGCAATTACGCCCACCTGTCGGCCGTCGCCGACGGCAGGACCATCGTCGTGATGTCGGTGATCGACAACCTGGTGAAGGGCGCGGCCGGTGGCGCGCTGCAGTGGATGAATCGCCTGCTCGGCTTCGACGAAACCGACGGGCTCATCGCACCCGCACCGGGCTGGACCTGAGATGCAGAACTTCCTCGACCTCGCGGACTTCCCGCGCGACGAGGTCGTGGACCTGCTCGCGCTCGCGGACCGGCTGCGCGAACGCCCCGAGCCGCTCGCGCTCAAGGGCCGGGTGCTCGGCCTCCTGTTCTTCAATCCTTCGCTGCGAACGCTCGCTTCAATGCAGGTCGCGATGGCGCGCCTCGGCGGCGAGTCCTTCGTCATCACGCCAGGCAGCGGTAGCTGGCAACTCGAGACGCGCCTCGGTGTCACGATGACCGGCAGCGCCGCGGAACACATCCGCGAGGCCATCCCGGTGCTGGAGTCCTATAGTGATGCGCTCGGCGTCCGGGCCTTCGCGGAGGGGCGCGACCTGTCCGCGGATCTCTCGGAGCGCAACTTCGCGAACATTGCGTCGCTCTGCCGGAAGCCGCTGATCAACCTTGAGTCCGCGATCAACCACCCCTGCCAGGCCCTCGCCGACTGGAAGACGCTCGACGACCTCCAAGTGCCTCGCCGCGGGCGCTTCGTGCTGTCCTGGGTCAATCACCCGCGAGCGCTGCCATTCGCCGTGCCCTCGGCCGTCGCGCACATGGCGGCGATGCGCGGCATGGACGTGGTCGTCCTGCGCCCGCCGGGCTTTGCGCTGCCGGGCTCGATCATGGACAAGGCGCGCCGCGCCGCCGCTGCTTCGGGCGGAAGCGTCACCGAAACCGACGACCGCAGCATGGCGCTTGCCGGCGCACAGGTGATCTACGCCAAGGAATGGGGCTCGGCCGAGCCCTACGGTGACGCGGAATCCGAAGCTCGCGCGCGCAGCAGCCTCGGCGACTGGATGGTCCGGGATTCGTGGTTCGCCGACACCGCGCCGGACTGCCACCTGATGCATTGCCTGCCGGTGCGGCGTAACGTCGCGATTGCCGACGAGGTGCTCGACGGCGCTCACAGCCGCGTGCTGGCCCAGGCGCATAACCGCCTCATCGTGCAGATGGCGATACTCTATCGCCTGCTCGGCGGCGCGGCCGCCGGCAGGCTTCATTGAATTGAGACGAGGAGCCCCGACGAGATGGTGACCCACCGCATTGACCAGACCGCCGTGATCGCGGCGCTGCGCGGCGCCGCGCCCTACATCCGTCTCTACAAGGGCAAGACCTTCGTGATCAAGGCCGGCGGCGCCGTGTTCGGCGACGCTGCGGGGACGCGCGGCCTGATCGAGCAGATCGCGATCCTGCATCACCTTGGCATCCGCGTCGTGATGGTGCACGGCGGCGGCCCTCAACTCGACGAGATGCAGCGCTCGCTCGGCATCGAACCACGCATGGTCCGCGGCCGCCGCATCACCGACGACAAGTCCATCGACGCGACGACGATGGTGCTGAACGGGCTCATCAACACGAGGATTCTCGCGACCTGCCGCGAGGTCGGCATCGACGCCATCGGCCTCTCGGGCGTGGATGCCGGTCTCGTCCGGGCAATTCGCCGCCCGCCCGTCAAGGTGGACGGCGAGTCCGTTGACTACGGCTACGTCGGCGACATCGTCTCGGTCGACACCACGGTGCTGCGCAAGCAGCTCGACGCCGGCCTGATGCCCGTCGTGAGCCCGCTGTCGTCCGACGACGCAGGCATCGTGCTGAATATCAACGCCGACACCGTGGCCGCTTCGATCGGCGCCGCGCTCGGCGCCGAGAAGCTGATCATCTGCACCGGCGCCGCCGGAATCCTCGAGCGGCGTGGACGATCCGCATTCGCTCGTTTCCTACACCGACCTCGCCGGGTTGAAGCGCCTGGAGCAGGCCGGCAGCCTCGCCGGCGGCATGTTGCCGAAGGCCTCTGCGATCGAGGCGGCGATCCGCGGCGGCGTTCGGCGCGTGCACGTCATTTCCTACCGAGTGCGCGACAGCGTGCTCGCCGAGGTGTTCACAAACGAAGGGCACCGGCACGATGATCGTCGCCGACATCAAGGCGATGACGCCGGCCGAGCAGCACCCGGAGGCGGCACGCAAAGTGACGCGGCTCTGGGACAAGGGCGGCTCCGCTCGACCGGCGGGTGCTGGAATTCACGGCCGGCGAGGACCACGCGCTGGACGACCGCCTGGTCGCCTACGACGTGCGCGCCTCGATCGCGCACGCCGAGATGCTGCACGAGGTGCGCCTGCTGTCCGCCGAGGATCTCGGCAGGATCCGCGACGGTCTGACCGAGATCGGCGCGGCCCATGCGCGCGGCGATTGGCGCGTGCCGCTCGAGCAGGAGGACGGCCAGACCGCGCTCGAGGCGCGCCTCACGGCCCTCGCCGGCCAGGCCGGCGCGCGCATCCACCTGGGGCGCTCGCGCAATGACCAGGTGCTCGCGGCACTGCGGCTCTACCTGCGCGATGTCGTCACTGATCTCTCGGCGGCGGCGGAAGCCGTCGCCGGCGCACTGCTCGAACTCGCTGCGCGCCAGGGCGAAGTCCCGCTTCCCGGCTATACGCACATGCAGCAGGCGATGCCGAGTTCCGTCGACTGGTGGGCGCGCGGCTTCGCGGCCGAAGTCCGGGACGATGCCGAGGGCATTCGCCGGACCCTGCGGCGCATCAACCGCAACCCGCTCGGCTCGGCCGCGGGTTACGGCACGCCCAATCTCCCCGTGTCGCGCGAGGCGACGCGGGAGCGACTCGGATTCGACGAGGTCCAGGAACCGGTCACGGCGGTGCAGCTGTCGCGCGGCAAGGCGGAATCGCAACTGCTGTTCGAGTTGACGCTCCTGATGCAGGACCTCGGCAGGCTGGCGACGGACCTGCTGCTCTTTTACACGCGGGAATTCGCCTTCGTCGAGCTGCCAGCGGAAATCACGACCGGCTCCTCGATCATGCCGCAGAAACGCAATCCGGACGTATTCGAGCTGATCCGCGGGCGCTCCGCGACCGCCCTCGCCTGCCTCGTCGAGGCCCTCGGTGTTTACTCGCGCCTTCCATCGGGGTACAACCGGGACTTGCAGCTCATCAAGGCGCCGCTCTTTCGCGGCATCGATGTCTGCTCGCAGGTGCTGGCGGTGCTGCCCGTCGGCGCTCGAGGGGTTGCGGTTCCGGCCGGAGAACATCCGGCTCGACCCGTCCATACAGGCGGCGGCGCGCGCCAACGAGCTCGTGGTCAGGGAAGGGATTCCTTTTCGCGATGCGTACCGCCGTGTCGCCGCCGAGATCGAACGGGAAACCGGAGGTCAATCATGAAGGGCTGGATCAAGCCTGCCATCGGCATCGCGCTGATCGCGGCGGGCGTCGCAGGCATCACCTACGGCCAATTCACCTATACGAAGGAAGAGCACGAAGCCAAGCTCGGGGATCTCTCGCTTTCCTACAAGGAAAAGGAAACCATCGACGTTCCGAAATGGGCGGGTGTCGGTGCGATATCGGTGGGCGTGATCCTGCTGGTGTTCGGGCGCAAGCCTTGACCGGCGATACGGCCGCTTGAGGATCGTCGCCAACCTGCTGGTCGCTTTCGTGGCGCTCAGCCACGTCGGCATCATGGCACTCGAGATGTTCTTCTGGAACCATCCGGTCGGCCGCCGGATCTTCGCGATGACGCCCGAAGTCGCGGCCTCGTCGGCGAAACTCGCAATGAACCAGGGCCTTTACAACGGCTTTCTTGCCGCAGGGCTCTTTTGGGGCCTCGCGGCCGGGCGCAGGGACATCACGCTGTTCTTCCTGGGTTGCGTGATCGTCGCGGGCATCTTTGGCGGCTTGACGGCGAAGAAATCGATCCTGCTCACGCAGGCGCTGCCCGCGGCAGTAGCCCTGGCATTTGTGCTGCTTTCATAGCGCAGCATCGCGAACCGATGTTTATTCAGGGGGGATGAACATGATGGCCTGCTCGCGCAAGTGAAGCGCCTCCTCCTTGCCTGCTGTGCGGCCCTGCCGGTGGCCTGCGCGAAGCCCGCGGATCCGCCCGGACCCGCACTGCTCTTTGCCGGCGGCCGGGGCGACCTGAGCGCCGAGGACCGGCTCCAGGTCTTCAACCTGCTCAGCCTCAATGTCACGCCGGACGGCAAGGGCTACACCGACCAGGCCTGCGACCAGCCCGCGGACGCCAGGGTCGAGTTCCGTGACATGAATTCGGACGGCCGGCAGGAAGTGCTGGTGATCTTCGGCAATGGCTGCACTTCCGGAATGGCCGGCAGTTCCGCACTGCTTCTCATTCGCGACGCCAGCGGGAAACTGCAGCCGAATCTCGGTTTCCCGGCAGCGAGCGCGGATCCGCTGCCGGAATCGAACCTCGGCTATCCGGACCTCTTGATCGGCGGCCCCGGTTTCTGTTTCCCTGTCTGGCGATGGAACGGAAAAGAGTACATTGGATTGCGCAGCGACCCGCAGATGCCGGGTGGTTGCGATCACCTGAACGACTGAGCGGGGGCAGGCAGGACCATGCGTCACGGTGAGTGGCACAAGTCGGGCCGTATCGGCTGGCTGCGCGCAGCGGTGCTGGGCGCCAACGATGGCATCGTCTCGACGGCGAGCCTCGTGATCGGCGTCGCGACCGCGGGCGCCACGCAAAGCGCCGTCCTGATCGCCGGAATCGCGGGCCTCGTCGCCGGCGCGATGTCGATGGCGGCCGGCGAGTACGTGTCGGTCAGCTCGCAAGTCGGACTCCGAGAGTTCCGACCTTGCGCGCGAGCGCAAGGAACTCGAGACCGACACCGAGGCCGAGCACCAGGAGCTTGCTGCCATCTACGTCGCAGCGCGGCCTCGATCCCGCGCTCGCGGCCCAGGTCTCGAACCAGTTGATGGCGCACGATGCGCTCGGCGCGCACGCGCGCGATGAACTCGGCATCTCGGAAATCGTCCAGGCGCGACCGGTGCAGGCGGCCATCGCCTCCGCACTGTCGTTCGCGGTCGGCGCGGCGCTGCCGCTCGCGACCGTCTCCGTCGCGCCGCAGGCAGTCATGGTCTGGCTGGTCGCGCTGCTGTCGCTCGCGTTCCTGGCCATTCTCGGCGGCATTGCAGCGAAGGTCGGCGGCGCGCAAATCTCGACCGGCGCCATCCGCGTGACCTTCTGGGGCGCGCTGGCAATGGCGCTGACTGCCGGTGTCGGGAGCCTGTTCGGCGTTATCGCCTGAACGACAGGTCCGCATGTCAGTCAATCCACTGGACAATCCTGTCTGGCATTCGCTGACGACACAGCACTCGCCGCTCGCCATCATGGCGACCGGCGCCGCCAAGTACCCGCCGGCGGTTGCGCCTTTCGCGGCCGTCGGCGATGCGCCCGGCGGCATGTCAACTCAGCTGACGAGCCTGGTCGGGGACGGCGAGTCGGTGTATCTCGTCGGTGTCGCGCCTGAAGAACCGCAGGGCTGGATCCTCGAACCGGGGAAGCCCTGCCTGCAGATGATCTGCCAGGCGCCGCCAGCGGAAGTTCCGGGTCCGCCGGTGACCGAGATGACCGCCGCACAGCGGGACGACATGCTGGCCCTGACCGCACTCGTGTTCCCGGGATTCTTCCGGCCGCGCACGCTGGAGATGGGGCGTTATCTCGGCATCTACGACGCTGGGCGGCTCGCAGCGATGGCCGGCGAGCGGATGCGGCTCGACGGATTCCAGGAGATCAGCGCCGTCTGCACGCATCCGGACTACACGGGGCGGCGCTATGCGCAGCGCCTCGTCTCGCTGGTCAGCCGCGGCGCCTTCGATCGCGGCTTCGTGCCATTCCTCCACGTGTACCACGACAATACCCGAGCCATCGGCGTCTACCGCCAGCTGGGATTCGCCGATCGCAGGAACCTGCCGCTCTGGTCAATGCACAAGGTGGGCGAACATCATTAACGAAGCGGCCGCCATCACCGTGCTCGAGACCGAACGCCTGCGGCTCACGCATCTGTCGGACCGCGACGCGGAATTCATCCGCGGCCTGCTGAACGAACCGTCGTTCCTGCGCTTCATCGGCGACCGCGGCGTGCGCACCGCGGACGACGCGCGCCGTTACATCCAGGACGGGCCCGTTGCAGGTTATGCACGCTATGGCCACGGACTGCTGCGCATGGGACTGAAGACCGACGACACGCCGATCGGCATCTGCGGCGTGCTGAGGCGCGACACGCTACCGGAGCCGGATATCGGCTTCTCGCTGCTGCCCGCCTGGTGGTCGAAGGGCTATGCATTCGAGGCTGCGAGCGCCGTCATGCAGCATGCGCGCGGCGTGCTCCAGCTTGGCCGGATCCTCGCGATCACGTCGGTGGATAACGAGTCGTCGATCCGGCTGCTGGGCAAGCTCGGTTTTCGCTTCGAGCGCCTGATGCGGCTCGGCGAAGAGACGAACGAAGTCCGCCTGTTCGCTTCCGAGCCATGAAGCGCTGCACCTGGGCGACCACGCCGCTCGGCATCGCGTATCACGATGCCGAATGGGGCGTGCCGGTGCACGACGACCAGGTGCTATTCGAGTTCATCACGCTCGAAGGTGCCCAGGCGGGACTCAGCTGGGAAACGATCCTGCAGAAACGCGAAAGCTATCGCCTCGCCTTCGCCGGTTTCGATCCGCGCCGCGTGGCCCGCTTCACGCCGTCCCGCCGCGCGAAGCTCATGGGCAACGCCGGCATCGTCCGCAATCGCC
The DNA here is from genome assembly GCA_963747145.1 of uncultured Gammaproteobacteria bacterium. Classification (GTDB taxonomy): domain Bacteria; phylum Pseudomonadota; class Gammaproteobacteria; order Steroidobacterales; family Steroidobacteraceae; genus SCUD01. The sequence continues at coordinate 487,256 of CAVVDZ010000001.1, forward strand.
TGAAGATCGAGAGCACGGTGACGAATGCCCGTGCGTTTCTCGCCGTCCAGCGGGAATTCGGCGCCTTCGACACATTCCTGTGGGATTTCGCCGGCGGCAAGCCGCTCGTCAACCGCCAGTCCCCAGCGCAACGGCTTCCGGCCAGCACCGGATTGTCCGACGCCCTCAGCAAGGAACTGAAGCGCCGCGGATTCCGGTTCGTCGGTTCGACGATCTGCTACGCTTTCATGCAGGCGGTGGGCGTCGTCAACGACCACTCGACCGAATGCTTCCGGTACCGGAGTTGCGCCAGGGGCTGAGGGGCCATGCTGTTCCTCGATCGCCAGGATGTCATCGCATTGCTGCCGATCGCGGACTGCATCGCCGCAGTCGAGGGGGCGTTCGCGTCCCACGCCAACGGCGAATTGCCGACGGCCCCGGGCGTGCTCGGCGTCCAAGTCGCCGCCGGCGGCTTTCATGTCAAGACGGCGGCGCTCGGCTCGAACCCCGGTTACTTCGCCGCCAAGATCAACGCCAACTTTCCGGGCAATCCCGATCGCCACGGGCTGCCGACCATCCAGGGCATGATCGGGCTCTTCGACACGGCGAACGGCCGGCCTCTAGCCCTTACTGATTCGATCGAGATCACGACACTTCGCACCGCCGCGGCAAGCGCCGTCGCCGCGCGCCATCTCGCGCGCGCGGAAGTGGCAACGATTGCGATCTGCGGCTGCGGAAACCAGGGCCGGGCCCATCTGCGCGCGCTGCAGGCGGTACGGATATTCCGGCGGGCTTTCGCCTTCGACCGGGATCCTGCGCGGGCACGGCAGTTCGCGGCGGAAATGACGGCGGAGTCCGGCATCGAGGTCCTCGCGACTGAGGACCTGGCCGCGGCCGTACGGGCAAGCGAAATCTGCGTCACCTGCACGCCGGCGCGCGGGCCGCTGATCGTCGTGGATCACCTGCGGCCCGGCCAGTTCTTTGCGGCCGTCGGCGCCGACAGCGAAGGGAAACAGGAATTCGAGCCCGAGGTGCTCCGCCGCTCACGCGTCGTTGCCGACATCGTTTCCCAGGCCGCGACAATGGGCGAACTGCAGCACGCGATCGCCGCGGGCCTGATGACGGTGAGCGACGTGCACGCCGATCTCGGGCAGGTGATCACAGGACGGAAGCCTGGACGGACATCGGACGACCAGATCTTCATCTTCGACAGCACGGGGACTGCGCTGCAAGACGTCGCCGCTGTCGCGATGGTGTATGAACGCGCCTTGCAGTCCGGCCGCGGCCGCCAGCTGTCGCTGACAGGGAGTGATTGAGCGATGTTCGATTCGCAGGTCCTGGCATTCACGCTGGTCGCCGCCGTCATGACGGCCGTACCGGGCGCGGACACGATGCTGGTCGTTCGCAACGTGCTTCGCGGCGGGCGGCGCGACGGTTTCTTCACGTCGGTCGGGATCTGCAGCGGGCTCTATGTGCACGCGCTGCTGTCGGCGCTCGGGATTTCCGTGATCCTGATGCATTCGGCGGCTGCATTCACGGTCATGAAGATCGCCGGTGCCTGCTATCTGGCGTGGCTGGGCTTCAATTCCCTGCAGAGCGCCGCGCGCGGAGGCGCTGCAGCGAGCACGGCTGCGGTCGCGAAGACAGCAGTGACGCCGGCCCGCTGCTTCCGCGAGGGTTTCCTGACGAATGTCCTGAACCCCAAGGTGATCGCGTTCTACCTCGCGCTGCTGCCGCAGTTCATCGGCCCGGCCGATCCGGTCCTGCTGAAGTCGCTGCTGCTGGCCGCGATCCACTTCGTGGAAGGCATCGCCTGGTTCGGAGTCGTCGCCTGGCTCGTCGATCGTTCACGCCATTTCTTCATGAAGCCCGACCTGCGGCGTTGGCTCGACGCTATCTGCGGCACGATCCTGATCGGCCTGGGCCTGCGACTCGCGATGCAGCAGCGCTGATGCGGCATATTTCAAGCGTCGCGGTCCTGGTCCGCGATTACGATGAAGCGATCCGGTTCTTCACGCAGGCGCTGCGTTTTTTGGTCCTCGAGGACGAGGACCGCGGCGGCGGCAAGCGCTGGGTGCGCGTAGCGCCATCGAAGGATGGCGCAGCCCTGCTGCTCGCGAGAGCTGTCACGCCCGAGCAGGAGCGCGCCATCGGAAACCAGAGCGGCGGCCGCGTCTTCATGTTCTTACGCACTGACGACTTCGGCGCGGACTACGAGCACATGAAAGCGCATGGTGTCCGCTTCACCGAATCGCCGCGCCACGAGTCCTATGGCACGGTGGTCGTGTTCCTCGACCTGTACGGGAACAAGTGGGACCTGATCGGCCCGGTGACGCCCGCATGAAGATGCCGGTGCTGTTCGTCGGTCACGGCAACCCGATGAATGCGATCGAGCGCAACGAGTTCTACAGAAGCTGGCAGGAGCTCGGCCGCAAGTTGCCGAAACCGAAGGCGGTCCTCTGCATATCCGCGCACTGGGAAACCCGCGGAGTTTACGTCACGGCGACCGAGAGGCCGGAGACGATCCACGATTTCTACGGATTCCCGAAGACGCTCTTCGATGTGCAATATCCGGCACCTGGCAATCCGCAGCTCGCAGCTCGCGTCGTGCAGCTGGTTTCGACGCTGAAGGTCAGGCTCGATCCGGGCCGCGGGCTGGACCATGGGGCCTGGTGCGTGCTCATCGCCATGTACCCGGCGGCAGACATCCCCATCGTGCAATTGAGCCTCGATACCAGCCAGCCTGGCAGCTTTCACTACGCCCTGGCCCGCGAACTGGCGCCGCTGCGCGACGAGGGCGTCCTGGTCATGGCGAGCGGCAACATGGTGCACAACCTGCGCCTGTTCAGTTTCCACGATCAAAAGCCGGCGCCCTGGGCTGCGGCCTGCGACGCCACCTTGCGGGAACGGATCCTGGCCCGGGACCACGAGTCCTTGATGAAATACGACAGCCTGGGCCCTGATGCGCGCCTCGCGGTGCCGACGCCGGAGCATTATTTCCCCCTCCTCTACGCCCTTGCACTGCAGGAAGCGGCTGAACCGACGAGTTTTTTCAACGAGCGGGTGCAGAGCGCGATCTCGATGACCTCCGTGCTGGTCGGGGCCGCGTCATAAAGGGTTAAGATCCGCGGATGGGGAATCCTGATTCTTTTCTGTCACTGGGGGATACGACGTGAACAAGAAATTCTTGATTGCCTGGCTCGTGATGTTCATCGCCTACATGGCGGGTGGATTCATCGTTCATGCGGTACTGCTGCACGAGGATTACCTGGGCCTGCCGAACCTGTTCCGTTCCGAGGAGGAGTCGGCACCCTACTTCTACCTGATGATCATCGCCCACGTGATCATGGCGGGTGCATTCACCTGGATCTACGCGCGCGGTGTCGAGAACCGGCCGTGGCTCGGCCAGGGCCTGCGTTTCGGGCTTGCGGTTGCATTGCTGTGTGTCGTTCCGCTCTACACAATCTATTACGTCGTGCAGCCGATGCCGGGCATGCTGGCGGTCAAGCAGATCGCGTTCGACACGATCATGACGCTCGCGCTCGGCGCGATCGTCGCCTTCCTGTATCGCGGCGCGGGACGTGCCTGAGGCCGGGACGCGCCTGAAGCAGGAAACGCGGCGCAGTTGATGGCCGGTTATTCAGGCACGCCGCTGGCATCCAAGCTCGGGATCAAGGCGGGCATGGTGCTGCGGGTCGTCCATGCTCCGCCTGGCTATCGCGAACTCCTGGCGCCGTTGCCGGACGGCGCCAGGATCGCGACGCGCGCGTCCGCCAGCGCGGGCATCGTGCATCACTTCGCGACTCGCCGGGCGGAACTCGCCGCCGCACTCGAGTCCTATCGGGCGAAGCTCAATGCGGCGACACCGGTCTGGGTGTCCTGGCCCAAGAAATCCGCGAAACTGCCGACCGACATCACCGAGGATACGATCCGCGCCGTGGCGCTGCCGCTCGGCTACGTGGACATCAAAGTCTGCGCCGTCTCCGAGGTCTGGTCGGGCCTCAAGCTCGTCGTCCGCAAGGAACTGCGGTGACGCGCCGGATCGCCATCATCCAGGGTCACCCGGATTCGCGCGAAGGCCATTTCTGCCGCGCGCTCGCACAAGCCTACGCGAAGGGCGCGGCAGCGGGCGGCCATGAAGTCAGGACAATCGAAGTCGCCAGCCTCGACTTCCCGATGCTCCGCTCAAAGGATGACTGGGAACGGGGGACGCCCGTCGCGGTGATCCGCGAGGCGCAGGAAACCATCCGCTGGGCAGAGCACCTCGTGATCCTCTACCCGTTGTGGCTCGGCGGATTGCCGGCGCTGCTCAAGGCATTCCTCGAGCAGGTTTTCCGGCCGGGGTTTGCGCTCGCGCAAGCAAGCGAAGGCAAGCCCTGGACGAAGCTCCTGAAAGGCCGCAGCGCGCGCATCGTCGTCACGATGGGCATGCCGGCCATTTTTTATCGCTGGTACTTCGGGGCGCATAGCCTGCGGAGCTTCGAGCGCAACATACTGGGCTTCTGCGGCATCGGCCCGATCAGCGAAAGCCTGGTCGGCATGATCGAGTCGAAGGACCCCGGCCGCAGGGAAAAGTGGCTCACCAAAATGCGCGATTGCGGCAAGGACGGATCATGAGCGAGGGTAACTGGGTGGATGTCGGCGCGAGCGACGTGCTTGCGAAGAAACCGGTGCAGGAACTCCGTATCGGCGCGAAGCGCATTGCGCTGACCTTCAGGGATGGCCAGTTCGGCGCGATCTCCGGCGTCTGCAATCACGTCGGTGGCCCGCTCGGCAACGGAACGCTCGACGGCGATTACGTCGTCTGCCCCTGGCATTTCTACAAGTTTCACTGGCAGACCGGCGCCGGCGAGCCCGGCTACGAAGCCGATCGCGTTCCTTCCCATGACGTCAAGGTCGAGAACGGACGGGTGCTGGTCAACGAGGCACAGAAGACAAAGCGCGGCCGGCTGCCACACGAGGCGCATCCGCTCGCGCGCGAACCGAAGCGCGAACCGGGGCCGATCCGGGTGCTCGGCATCTCGACGACCTCGATGACCAGGGGCCATCCGCGCTACAGCACCTCCGAGGACCTGCTCGAGCACGCGCTGGCGGCGGCGCAGGGCCGCGCTGAATCCGCCTGCGACACGCAATTGCTGCGCATCCGCGACCTGACGTTCCGCGCCTGCGAGGCCTTCTATTCCAAGTCGGCGCGCGCCTGCACCTGGCCCTGCTCCATCACGCAGATGGACTCGCAGGACCAGATGGACCGGGTTTACGAAGGCGTCGTGCACTGGGCCGACGTGATCCTGGTCGCCACGCCGATCCGCTGGGGCAGCGCAAGCAGCCTTTACTACAAGATGATCGAGCGGATGAACTGCATCCAGAACCAGGCCGTGGTTGCCAACCGTCACCTGATGCGCAACAAGGTTGCCGCTTTCATCATCACGGGCGGCCAGGACAATGTGCAGGCCGTGGCCGGCCAGCTGCTCGGATTCTTCTCGGAACTCGGCTGCCAGTTCCCGCAGTTCCCGTATGTCGCCCATTCACGGGGCTGGAGCGCCGAGGACATGGAGAACAACGAATTGTATGTGCGCAACTCGAAGGCACTGCACGAAGGCGCCGCAGCGCTCGTTCACCGCGCAGCCTGCATGGCAAGGGTCATGATCGAAAGCACGCTCGGCCAGGGCGCCCTGGTGCGTGGCGGGCGCAAGGGCCACGAGCTGGATACCCGGGCCCAGCTTCCGGGGCTATGATCGCGGGCGACCGGGGGATGGAGAGTCAAGATGAACAAGTTCCTGGCCGAATTCATCGGCACCTTCTGGCTGGTCCTCGGCGGCTGCGGCAGCGCAGTGCTTGCTGCCGCGTTTCCTGACGGCGGCATCGGCCTGCTCGGCGTTTCGCTCGCCTTCGGCCTGACCGTCGTGACCATGGTCTACGCCGTCGGCCATATCTCCGGCGCCCACCTCAATCCGGCCGTCTCGATCGGGCTCTGGGCGGGCGGGCGCTTTCCGGCAAACCAGTTGCTGCCCTATATCGTGGCCCAGGTCGCGGGCGCCGTCGCCGCTGGCGGCGTGCTGTACCTGATCGCGAGCGGCAGCGCCGGCTTCGACGTCTCGACGGGCTTCGCGTCGAATGGTTACGGGGCTCACTCGCCGGGCGGGTATTCGCTGCTGTCGGTCCTGCTCTGCGAGATCGTGATGACCGCGATGTTCCTCGTGGTGATCCTCGGAGCGACCGACCAGCGCGCGCCGCAGGGATCCGCGGCCCTCGCCATCGGGCTCGCGCTGTGCCTGATCCACCTGATCAGCATCCCCGTCTCGAATACTTCCGTGAACCCGGCCCGCAGCACCGGCGTCGCGCTCTATGTCGGCGACTGGGCGACATCTCAGCTCTGGGCATTCTGGCTTGCGCCGATTGCGGGTGCGTTGTTCGGCGCGGGCCTCTATCGAGTCATTGGCAGGAGATCCACATGATGACCATTGCCGCACTCTGGATGCCGATCCTGGCATCCGCCGTGATCGTGTTCATCGCGAGCTCGATCATCCACATGGGCCCGTTCTGGCACCGCGGCGACTGTCCGCCGGTCCCGGACCAGGACCGGATCATGGACGCCCTGCGCCCGTTCGGCCTGAAGCCGGGCGAGTACATGCTGCCGCGCGCCGCAGACATGAAAGCCATGAAGGCGCCGGAGTTCGAGGAGAAGCTGAAGCGCGGGCCGGTCATTTACATGACCGTGATGCCGAATGGCCCGTTCTCGATGTCGCGCAACCTGATCCAGTGGTTCATCTACACGCTGATCGTCGGTGTGTTCGCAGCCTATGTCGCGGGCCGCGTGCTCCCGCCGGACGCCAACTACCTGCAGGTGTTCCGCGTCGCTGGCACGACCGCCTTCATCGCTTATGCGGTCGGGCTCTGGCAGCAGTCGATCTGGTACAGCCGCCCCTGGTCCACGACCTTGAAGCTCACCTTGGACGGATTGATTTACGCGCTGCTGACCGGCGGCACGTTCGGGTGGCTCTGGCAGGCGTGAGCATTGCATTCGAATTTCGCGTGCATGCCGATCATGTAGAGCTCGAATGCACCGGCACTTACACCTTTGAATCGACCCTCGAGGTCTACAGCCGGGCCTTCGAAATCGCGACGCGCGAAGGTCGTAGTGCGGTTCTCGTCGACTCCCGCCAGGTGACCGGTGCCCCGCCGACGCTGATGGATCGATTTCAGCTGGGCGTTCATATCGCGGAACTGCAGGCTGGGCCCGGTTTGCGGACCCGCTTCGCGCTCGTCGGCCACGAACCGATGATCCATCCGCAGCGCTTCGGCGAAGTGATCGCGAAAAGCCGCGGCGCAATCGCCCGGGTCTTCACCGACCTGGACGAGGCGCTGGCCTGGATCAAGAGCTAGGCGCCCTCTCCAGGCCCCCAGACTTCCAAAGCCTGGGGGGTTATGCGAGACTCAAACGTCAACAGGCGTCGGCGTTTTTCCGCTTTATGCCCGCGATCCGACGAGGGGAATCATGAAGTGCCTGTATTACGTCGCACCGGGGCTTGAGAGCACGTCTCAGGTATCCGATGACCTCCACGACGTGGGCATCGACGACTTTTTCGTGCATGTGATCGCCAAGGATGAGTCCGGACTCAAGAAGCGGCACATCCACTCCGCCAATTACCTGGAAACGCTGGATGTCGTACGCGATGGCTTCCTGGGCGCTGCACTTGGCCTGTTCGCCGGCGTCGTCGGTTGCGTGCTGCTCGACCAGTTCGGGCCGTTCGCGCGCATTCCGTGGTTCGTATTCGTGGCGCTGTGCGCCGTCGCGACGCTGTTCGGCGCCTGGGAAGGCGGCCTGATCGGCGTCGAGAAGGAGAACAGGAAGCTCGCCCGGTTCCACGACGACATCGAAGCCGGGAAATTCCTGATCCTGATCTATGCCCGCAAGGACCAGGAGGCCGAGGTCCGGCACATGATGAAGACTCGCCATACGGAGGCGGAATTCGCGGGCGTCGACAGCCACTTCGTCAATCCATTTTCGGCCGTACAGCGCCGGCGCCGAGCAACCGGCGACCGGGTCCGCGCAGTACAAGGGGACTAGCAGATGGCGATCGCAGTCGTACTGGTCCTCCTCGTAATCGGCTCGATCATTTTCCATTTCATGAGTCCCTGGTGGTTCACGCCGATCGCGTCGAACTGGGGCACCATGGACGACACGGTGATCCTGACCTTCTGGGTCACGGGCATCGTGTTCGTCGTCGTCAACCTGTTCCTGGCATGGTCGGTCGTCCGTTATCGCCACCACAAGGGCCAGAAGGCGGATTACGAGCCCGAGAACAAGAAGCTCGAGTGGTGGCTCACGATCGTCACGTCAATCGGCGTCGCCGCGATGCTCACGCCCGGCTTGTTCGTCTGGGGCAAGTTTGTCGTGGTCCCGAAGGAAGCCACGATGGTCGAGGCCGTCGGCCAGCAGTGGCACTGGAGCTTCCGCCTGCCGGGCAAGGACGGCGAGCTCGGCTTCACGGACGAGTCGCTGATCACTCCGGACAATGCGTTCGGCGTCGACCCGGATGACCCGAAGGGCCAGGATGATGTCCTGATCGCGAGCCCGGAACTTCACCTGCCGATCGGCAAGCCGATCAAGGTCCTGCTCCGGTCGAAGGACGTGCTGCACAACTTCACGGTCACGCAGTTCCGGGTCAAGATGGATCTTGTCCCCGGCATGATCACGTACCTTTGGCTGACGCCGACGAAGGCCGGCGAGTACGAACTGCTGTGCGAGGAGCTCTGCGGGCTCGCGCACTTTGCGATGCGCGGTCGCGTCGTGGTGGACTCCCAGGAGGCCTACGACACCTGGCTCGCCGCGCAATCCACCTTCAGCCAGACACAGTCGCTCGCGGCCGCGGACCCCATGGCGGGCGCCACGCAATATGCGGTCTGCACGGCCTGCCATGGCCAGAATGGCGAGGGCAACCAGGCGCTCAACGCGCCGCGCATCGGCGGCCAGTCTGCCTGGTACCTGCGCCGCCAGCTGAACAACTTCCGCGCCGGCATCCGTGGCGCACACGAGCAGGACACTTTCGGCTCGCAGATGCGAGCCTTCGCGGCGATGCTGCCGGATGACACGGCCATCCGGAATGTCGCGGCCCACATCGAGTCGCTGCAGGGCGCAGCGGTGGCATCGACGGTGGCGGGCGACGTGGAGCGCGGCAAGGAGCTCTATCAGAACTGCGTGGCCTGCCATGGCGCGCACGGCGAGGGAATCTGGGCGCTGAATGCGCCGCGCCTGGCCGAGATGAGCGACTGGTACCTTGAGCGGCAGCTCAACAACTTCCGTGCCGGCGTCCGCGGCACCCACCGCCAGGACTATTACGGCCGGCAGATGCAATTCATGGCCAATGTGATCTCCGACGAGCACGCGATAAACGACCTGATCTCCTACATCGAAACCCTGAAGCCTGAGGACGCGCAGGTCCTGGCCTCCAGGAGGGGCTTCTGATGGCATACGTGGCAATAGCGGACCGTGACGTCGAACTGCACGACCCGCACGGCTGGTTCTACAAGTACATCTGGAGCCAGGACCACAAGGTCATTGCGATCCAGTATGCGATTGTCGCGATCAGCGTCGGGCTGGTCGCGCTGGTGCTGTCCGGCCTGATGCGCCTGCAGCTCGGCTTCCCGGGCACATTCCACTTCATCGAGCCGCGCGACTATTACCAGTTCATCACCATGCACGGGATGATCATGGTGATCTACCTGCTGACGGCACTGTTCCTCGGCGGATTCGGGAATTACCTGATTCCGCTGATGTGCGGCGCGCGGGACATGGTGTTCCCGTACATGAACATGCTGAGCTTCTGGGTCTACCTGCTGGCCGTGCTGGTGCTGATGGCCAGCTTCTTCATACCCGGGGGGCCGACCGGCGCGGGCTGGACGCTCTATCCGCCTCAGGCAATCACGCAAGGCACGCCTGGCGCAGGCGGCGGCATCATCCTGATGCTCGTGTCGCTCGGAATATTCATCGTCGCCTTCACGATGGGCGGCCTGAATTACGTGACGACGGTGCTGCAGGCGCGCTGCCGCGGCATGACGCTGATGCGCATGCCCCTCTCGGTCTGGGGCATCTTCATGGCGACGATCCTCGGCCTGCTCGCCTTCCCGGCGCTCCTGGTCTCGGCCGTGATGATGACGCTCGACTCGACGCTCGGCACCAGTTTCTTCATGCCGGCCGTCATGTCGCTCGGCGAAAAACTCAGCACTAACGGCGGCAGCCCGCTGCTGTTCCAGCACCTGTTCTGGTTCTTCGGCCACCCCGAGGTCTACATCGTCGCGCTGCCCGCATTCGGGATCGTCTCCGACCTGCTCTCGACACACGCGCGCAAGAACATCTTCGGCTACCGGATGATGGTCTGGGCGATCCTCGCGATCGGCGGCCTCTCCTTCGTCGTGTGGGCGCACCATATGTACGTCAGCGGCATGAACCCCTACTTCGGGTTCTTCTTCGCGACGACGACGCTGATCATCGCAGTGCCGACAGCGATCAAGGTCTACAACTGGGTGCTGACGCTGTGGAAGGGCGACATCCACCTGACCGTGCCGATGCTGTTCGCGATCGGATTCATCTTCACATTCGTGCACGGCGGGCTGACCGGCCTCTTCCTCGGCAACGTGACCGTGGACCTCCCGCTGTCCGACACCTATTTCGTCGTCGGGCATTTCCACATGGTGATGGGCGTGTCGCCGATCATGGTGGTGTTCGGCGCGATCTATCATTGGTACCCGAAGATCACGGGCCGCATGTGGAATGTGACGCTCGGCAAGGTGCATTTCTGGATGACATTCCTCGGCACCTACGCGATTTACCTGCCGATGCATTACCTCGGGATCCTGGGCGTGCCGCGCCGCTACTACGCCCTCGGCGACACGGACTTCCTCCCGCAGTCAGTGCATTCGATCAATGCAGCGATCACTATCGCCGCGCTCTTCGTCGCAGCCTCAGTCGTGGTGTTCATGTACAACATGATCACGAGCCTGTGGAAGGGCGAGAAAGCGCCGCCGAATCCCTGGCGCGCGACGACGCTCGAATGGCAGACGCCGGACACCCCGCCGCATCACGGCAACTGGGGACCGAAGCTGCCGATCGTTTATCGCTGGGCCTACGACTACAGCGTGCCCGGCGCGAAAGAGGACTTCATCCCGCAAAACGAGCCTGTGGATCCGAAACTCGGTGCCGGAAGGGATCACGGAAAGCATAAGTGACCAACACTGCCATATTCACGGCGCTGGCTTGCGGTGTCGTCGCCTGGTTCCTCGTGGCCAGCCGGCTGACGGCGAAGTCATGGGAAAGCCAGGACGAGAAGGGCGACGTCGGCGCGATACGCACGGCGCCGCAGCGCATCGGCCTCTGGATCTTCATGGCGGTCGTCACATCGCTCTTCAGCCTGTTCATCTCGGCCTACGCGATGCGCATGCATGCGGGCGCCTGGTGCAGCATCAAGATCCCGGACATCCTCTGGGTCAATTCGCTGGTGCTGGTCGGCGCAAGCGTTGCGATGCAGCGCGCGCGCTGGGCGGCCGATCATGGATCGCGAAGCGGCGCGCGCTCGGCGCTCGTCGTTGCCGGCATGCTGTCGGCGGCGTTCCTGGTGGGCCAGCTGATGGCCTGGCAGCAGGTCGGGCCTTCCGTGTATTTCATCTCCGGCAGCCCTGGCGTCGCGTTTTTCTATGTGTTGACCACGGTCCACGGCCTGCACCTGATCGGCGGCTTGTGGGTCCTGGGCCGCACCGTTTCCAGGTTCGCGGCCGGCGCGGAACTGGTTGACCTGCGCCTGAGCCTGCAGCTCTGCTCCGTCTACTGGCATTTCCTGCTGCTGGTCTGGCTGGTCGTGTTCGGCGTCCTGTTGTTCATGTAAGGGGAAGCTCCGCCAATGGCCCATGATGCAGAAGCCGCTGCCCTGCCCCCGTTGCAGCAAGTAGCGACCGATTTCGCCGCGGACAAGCAGGCGTTCTCGGTGCCGTGGGGGAAGGCCATGATGTGGATCTTCCTGCTTTCCGACACCTTCATATTCACCTGCTTCCTGACGTCCTACATGAACGTCCGGATTTCCACGACCCATCAGTGGCCGAACCCGAGCCATGTGTTTTCGCTGAATATCGGCGGCCAGGACATCCCGCTGATCCTGATCGCGATCATGACCTTTGTGCTGATCACGTCGAGCGGCACGATGGCGCTCGCGGTCAATTACGGTTATCGCCGCAACAAGCGCAACACCGTCTGGTTGATGGTCGCGACCGCTGCGCTCGGCGCGACCTTTGTCAGCATGCAGGCTTTCGAATGGACCAAGCTGATCCTCGAAGGCGTGCGTCCCTGGGGCAATCCCTGGGGCGCGCCGCAATTCGGCTCCGCATTCTTCATGATCACGGGCTTCCACGGCCTGCACGTATCGGCCGGCGTGATCTACCTGCTGACGGTCGCGAGGCGCGTGCACACCGGCTTCTACGACAAGCGCGGCACTTACGAGACGGTCGAGGTCGCCGGCCTCTATTGGCACTTCGTCGACCTGGTCTGGGTATTCATCTTCGCGTTCTTCTATCTATGGTGAGGCACCATGTCGCAGGCTGAAGGTCAACAACACCCGCTCAAGATCTACCTGTGGATCTGGCTGCTGCTGTTCGTGCTCAGCACGTTCTCGTACCTGGTGGACTATTTCCACCTGCACGGGATGCTGCGCTGGTCGCTGATCATCCTGTTCATGCTGCTGAAGGCCGGCTTCATCGTCGCGATATTCATGCACATGGCCTGGGAACGGCTTGCGCTCAAGTTCGCGATCCTGATCCCGCCGCTGTGCCTCCTGATCCTGATCAGCTTCATGGCCATCGAGGGTGACTACACCTTCCTGACGCGCGGGGCCGCTTTCCTGCGCTAAGATGACGGGGCGATGGCAGGCCCCGTCATCCGTGAAGCCGACTTCGTGCAGAGCGTCGCCGACGCGCTGCAGTTCATCTCCTACTACCACCCCGCCGACTACATCGAGCACCTGGGTCGCGCGTACGAGCGTGAACAATCCCCTGCCGCGAAGGACGCCATCGCCCAGATCCTGACGAACTCGCGGATGTGCGCCGAAGGGCGCCGGCCGATCTGCCAGGACACCGGCATCGTCAACGTGTTCGTGAAGGCCGGCATGGGCGTGCGCTGGGACTCGAACCGCGGCCTTCAGCAGATGGTGGACGAAGGCGTGCGCCGCGGCTATGCGGACCCCGACAACCGGCTCCGCCCGTCCATCGTCGCGGATCCCTTGTTCGCGCGGAAGAACACCGGCGACAACACACCGGCGGTCATCCACGTCGAGCTCGTGCCCGGCAACACGGTCGAGGTGACGGTCGCAGCCAAGGGCGGCGGCTCCGAGAACAAGGCCATGTTCACGATGCTGAACCCGTCGGATTCCGTCGTGGACTGGGTGCTCGCAACCGTGCCGAAAATGGGCGCCGGCTGGTGCCCGCCCGGCATGTTGGGCATTGGCGTCGGCGGCACGGCCGACAAAGCCATGGTGATGGCGAAAGAGGCGCTGATGGAGCCCATCGACATGCACGAGCTCCTCGAGCGCGGCCCGACGAACAAGCTCGAGGAATTGCGGATCGAGCTCTACGAGAAGGTCAATGCCCTCGGCATCGGTGCACAGGGACTCGGTGGGCTCACGACCGTGCTCGACATCAAGATCATGACCTTCCCGACGCATGCGGCCTCAAAGCCCATCGCGATGATCCCGAACTGCGCTGCAACGCGGCATGCGCATTTCGTGCTCGATGGCTCCGGCCCGGTCGCGCTCGATCCGCCGCCGCTCGAGAGCTGGCCGGACGTGCATTGGAAGCCGGCGGCCGATGCGCGGCGCGTGAATCTCGATGCGCTGACGCACGAGGAAGTGAAGAACTGGAAGCCAGGCCAGACGCTGCTGCTGACGGGGAAGATGCTGACCGGCCGCGATGCCGCTCATAGGCGCCTCGCGGAACTGCTGAATACCGGCAAGGGCCTGCCGGCTGGTGTGGACCTGAAGAATCGCGCGATCTACTACGTCGGCCCGGTGGATGCCGTACGCAATGAGGCCGTGGGTCCCGCGGGCCCGACGACGGCCACCCGCATGGACAAGTTCACCGATCTACTGCTCGAGAAGACCGGGCTGCTCGCGATGATCGGCAAGGCCGAACGCGGACCTGTCGCGATCGAGGCGATCAAGAAGCACCAGGCCGCGTACTTGATTGCCATCGGCGGTGCCGCTTATCTCGTCTCCAAGGCGATCCGCTCGGCACGCATCATCGCGTTCGAGGACCTCGGCATGGAGGCCATCTACGAATTCGAGGTCAAGGACATGCCCGTCACCGTCGCGGTCGACTCACGGGGCGAATCCGTTCACCAGACCGGCCCCGCAATTTGGGGCGAGAAGATCAAGGCTTTGAAGATCCCGGTACGGGTGGCCTGAAACGACGCAGGCAGCCCAGGCTCGCTCGTTCGCTCAGAAGAACGGCGTCGCTCACTCGCGACCTGGGCTGCCTGCTCTCGCTTACTCGTCAGCGCCCAGCGAAAACCCCGCCTCGAGTTCGCGCTTCGAATAGGTGCGGAACGCGATCATGGTCTCGGATCCCGCAATATCCGGAAGCTTTCGGATGCGGTCGGTGACGACCGTCGCGAGGTCTTCGTTGTTCTTCACCCGCACGATCGCGACCAGGTCCCAGCGCCCGGCGACGGAGAAGACTTCCTGCACGCCCTCGATGCCGGTCAGCGCCTGCGCGAGGTCGCCGACCTTGTCCGTTTCCGCCTTGATCAGCACGAGGGCCGCAACCATGGAACGCACTCCTAGATCGATGTCCTGAGGCTGATCAGCTCGGGAAAGAATCCGCGCGTCAGCACGTGCTGGAGATAGCCGACGCCGGCCGAGCCGCCGGTGCCGCGCTTGAAGCCGATGATGCGCTCGACGGTCTTCAGGTGCGCAAAGCGCCATTGCTGGAGCCGGTATTCGAGGTCTACGAGCTTCTCGGCAAGCTCATATAGATCCCAATGCGCGTTGGAGTCGCGATAGATCGAAAGCCACGCCGCTTCGACCGCAGGGTGCGCTTCATAGGCCTTGGTCCAATCGCGTTCGAGGCGCTCGCGCGGGATCGCGAAGCCGCGCCTTGCCAATAGTTTCAGCGTTTCGTCGTAGAGCGAGGGCGTCGCGAGCTCGCGCCCGAGCAACGCGTGATTGGGCGGATCCGAAGCATGTACCTCGATCAGCTTGGCGTCCTTGTTGCCCAGCATGAATTCCAGCAAGCGGTACTGCCAGGACTGGAAACCGGAACTCTGGCCCAGCGAATCGCGAAAACGCATGTAGTCCGCCGGCGTCATCGTCCCGAGCACGTCCCAGGACTGGATCATCTGGGCCTGCGCGCGCGCAACGCGCGACAGCATCTTGAATGCAGGCTCCAGGTCGTCGGCGCGGATCTGTGCGCGGGTCGCGGCCAGTTCATGCAGGCAGAGCTTGAGCCACAGCTCGCTCGCCTGGTGGATCACGATGAACAGCATTTCGTCGTGCTGGCCGGACTGCAGCTTCTGGGCGCCCAGCACGCGGTCGAGCTGCAGGTACTGGCCATAGCTCAGCGAGCGGTCGAGATTCCAGTGAATTCCCGCCATCGGGTCATCGGGCTTCTGGTCGCGTGTGTCGGTCATTCGGCGTCCGGTTGTACTTCAGGCCGCGCCGCGGCGAAGGCCGGCAGCGAGGTCAGGTGGGCGTCGATCGCGGCCAGCGCCGGGAACGGTGCCAAGTCGCAATAGTAGCGCCGCGCGTTGTACATCTGTGGAACCAGGAAAACATCCGCGAGCGTGACGCTGTCTCCGTAAAGATAATGCTGGCCATCTCCATGACGGCGTGCGAGTTCCTCGAGCGCCCTGAAGCCCTCCCCGATCCAGTGGCGGATCCATTCGGAGACCGCTTCGTCGCCCTGGCCGAATTTCTGGCGCAGGTAGTTGGTGATGCGCAGGTTGTTGATCGGGTGCGTGTCGCAGGCGATGCCGAGCGCCATCGAACGCACGATGGCGCGGCCGGCGAAATCCGGCGGCAGCAAGGGCGGATCGGGGCTCGTCTCCTCCAGGTACTCGATGATCGCGAGCGACTGCGCGAACACGTGGCCGTCGTCCGCAAGCGCGGGCACGAAGCCCTGCGGATTCATTTCGCGGTAGGACTCGCTGTGCTGCTGGCCGCCGTCGCGTACCAGGTGTACGGGCACCGTGCCATAGGGAATGCCCTTGTAGTTGAGGGCGATGCGAACACGGTAGGCAGCCGAACTGCGGTAATAGGTGAAGAGCTTCATCGCTTCGCAATCCCGAGTTCGAGCACGCCGATTCCATCCACGCCGGCGCGCACGCGATCCCCGGGCACCAGCGGACCGACGCCAGCGGGCGTACCGGTGAAAATCAGATCGCCAGCGACCAGATCGAACCAAGTGGAAAGCTCGGCGATGATTTCCGGCACCTTCCAGATCATGTCGGACAGGTCGCCCTGCTGGCGCAGGTGGCCGTTGACCTCGAGCCAGATCCGGCCCGCGACCGGGTGACCGGACTTCGCGACCGGGACGATCGCCGTGACCGGCGCGGAATGGTCGAAACCCTTGGCGACATCCCAGGGCCGGCCCAGGTCCCGCGCAGCGCCCTGCTGGTCGCGTCGTGTCAGGTCGATGCCGACGGCGTAGCCGAACACGAGCGATGGCGCGTTATCGGCACTGACATTGCTGCCGCCTCCCGAGAGCGCGACGACCAGTTCCACCTCGTGATGCAGGTTTGACGTGTGCGACGGATAGGGCACGTCGCTGCCATTCGGCACAACGGCGTCGGCGGGCTTCGTGAAGAAGAATGGCAGGGCGCGTTCGCCGCCCATGCCCATCTCGCGCGCGTGCTCGGCGTAATTCCGGCCGACGCAGAAGATCCGCCGGACCGGGAACTGCAGCTCGCTGCCAGCGACCTCGACGGCAGGCATGGGAGCGGCGGGAAAGGCAAACTTTTCCGTCATGACAACTTCTGGCGCAGGCCGCGCGGCAGGTACACTAACCGAAACGAGGATCAGCGGCCATGAGTATCTGGTTCCAGGAATACAGTCTCGACGACATCGGCGCGCTGCAGCGCGGCAACATGGGCGGGCACATCGGCATCGAGATCGTGCGCATCGGCCCGGACCATCTCGACGCAAAGATGCCGGTGGACGAGCGCACGATGCAGCCGGACGGCATCCTGCACGGCGGAGCCTCGGTCGCGCTGGCCGAGACGCTCGGCAGCATCGGCGGCTCGATGGTCGTGGACCGGAAGCGTTTCCAGGTCGTCGGCCAGGAGATCAACGCGAACCACCTGCGCGCCGTGCGCGGGGGCTATGTCCATGGCAGCGCCAAGCCGATTCATCTGGGCCGGCGCAGCCAGGTCTGGGCGATCGAGATCTTTGACGATCAGAAACGCCTGATCTGCATCTCGCGCCTGACTCTCGCGGTCATCGAACGCCAGGCCCTTTGAGGCTGGCCTATACTTCTCTGATGTACTTGTTGCGTTTCATCCCCCGGCTGGTGCCAGTTGCTCTCCTCGCCCTCGCGGGTTGCGGCCAGACCGGTGCGCTCTATATGCCCGACGAAGGCGTCGAGACACCGGTCGAAGTCCGGACGACCCAGACTCCCGCACCGGAATCGGCACCGGCGCCCGCACCCCCGCCCGCAGCTGCACCCGCACCGGAACCTGAGCCGAAGCCGGAAGACAAGGACAAGGACCAGCCCAAGGGTCCTTGAGTCATGGCGAAGTCCGAAAAACTCTGGCTGGTGGACGGCTCGTCCTACCTCTACCGCGCGTTCTACGCGTTGCCTCCGCTGTCGAGTTCGAAGGGCGAACCCACGGGCGCGATCCTCGGCGTCCTCAACATGCTGAACCGGATCTTCAAGGAAGACGATCCGAAGCTGATCGCCGTCGTCTTCGACGCGCCGGGCCGGACATTCCGCGACGACCTGTTCGAGGAATACAAGGCGCACCGCCCGCCGATGCCGGATGAACTGCGCTCGCAGATCGCGCCGCTGATCGAAGCCATTCCCGCGCTTGGGCTGCCGATGCTTCGCGTCCAGGGTGTCGAAGCCGACGACGTGATCGGAACGCTCGCCGAACGCGCCGCGCGCGAAGGCTACACGGTCGTGATCTCGACCGGCGACAAGGACATGGCGCAGCTCGTCAACGAAAGGATCACGCTCGTCAACACGATGTTCGACACCAAGCTCGATCGCGAGGGCGTGAAGGCGAAGTTCGACGTGTTCCCGGAGCAGATCGTGGATTACCTCGCGCTCGTCGGCGACAGCTCGGACAACATCCCCGGCGTGCCGAAAGTCGGCCCCAAGACCGCGGCGAAGTGGCTCAACGAATACAAGACCCTCGACGCGATCGTCGAGCACGCCGCCGATATCCAGGGCAAGGTCGGCGAAAGCCTGCGCGAAAACCTCGAGACGCTCGAGTTATCCCGCAAGCTCGCGACCATCAACCGCGACGTGAAGCTCGACCTCAGACCCTCAGACCTCGCACGCAAGGCCCCCGATGTCGAAGCGCTGACACCCCTTTACCAGCGCCTCGAATTGAACTCTCTGCTTCGGCAGTTGACCGGACCCGCCGAACAAGGCGCCGGCAGCCGGGCTCCGGCGAGCGAGCGCGTAAGTTCCGGCGGCGCGAGCGAGCCGGGGGTCCGGCCGCCGGTGCCGTTGCGCCGCTACGAGACCATCACGACGCAAGAGCAGTTGAAATCCTGGCTCGACGCGCTGCAGAAAGCGCCGCTCTTCGCCTTCGATACCGAAACCACGAGCCTTGACTACATGCAGGCCGACATCGTCGGCGTTTCCTTCTGCATCGAACCCGGCCATGCCTGCTACCTCCCCCTCGCGCACGACTATCCCGGCGCCCCGGACCAGCTCGATCGCAAGAAGACCCTTGCGAAGCTGAAGCCGCTTCTGGAAGCTGCCGACCGGCCCAAGGTGGGGCATCACCTGAAGTACGACGCGCATGTGCTGCTCAATCACGGCATCAGCCTGGCAGGCATGCGCTACGACTCGATGCTCGAATCCTACGTGCTGAACTCGACCGCGACCCGCCACGACATGGATTCCTGCGCCAGGCTTTACCTCGGCATC
This sequence comes from uncultured Gammaproteobacteria bacterium, assembly GCA_963747145.1. Lineage (GTDB taxonomy): Bacteria > Pseudomonadota > Gammaproteobacteria > Steroidobacterales > Steroidobacteraceae > SCUD01. The sequence goes on from CAVVDZ010000001.1 coordinate 506,366, forward strand.
GACACCATCAAGTACGAGGACGTCGCCGGGAAGGGCGCAAAGCAGATCACCTTCAACCAGGTGGCGCTGGAGCAGGCTTCGGAATACGCCGCCGAGGACGCCGACGTGACGCTGCAGCTGCACAATGTGCTGCACGGCGAACTCTCAAAACTGCCGCCGCTTTTGAAGCTTTACGAGGAGATCGAGCAGCCGCTCGTGCCCGTGCTCCTCGACATGGAACATCGCGGCACCTTGATCGACCGCGAACTGCTGCGTGTCCAGGGCGGCGAAATCGCGAAACGCCTTGTCGAGCTCGAGGCCGACGCCCACAAGTCCGCAGGCCAGCCTTTCAACCTCGATTCGCCGAAGCAGCTGCAGGAAATCCTGTTCACCAAGCTCGGCCTGCCGGCGATGCGCAAGACCCGCACCGGCCAGCCCTCGACGGCCGAGGACGTGCTCGAGGAACTCGCCGAAAAGTACCTGTTGCCGCGGATCATCCTGGAGTACCGCGGCCTCGCGAAGCTGCGTTCGACCTACACCGAGAAGCTGCCGGAGCAGATCGACCCGAAGACCGGCCGCGTGCACACCTCGTATCACCAGGCGGTCGCGGTGACGGGCCGGCTGTCATCCAGCGACCCGAATCTCCAGAACATCCCGATCCGCACGCCCGAAGGACGGCGCATCCGGCAGGCCTTCATCGCGCCGAAGGGCCACGTGCTGCTGGCGGCCGACTATTCGCAGATCGAGCTTCGGATCATGGCGCACCTGTCGGGGGACGACGGCTTGCGGAAGGCATTCGTCGCGGAGGGCGACATTCATCGGGCGACCGCGGCCGAAGTCTTCGAAGTCGAGCCGGCCAAGGTCACCGACGACCAGCGCCGCGCCGCCAAGGCGATCAACTTCGGCCTGATCTACGGCATGTCGGCCTTCGGGCTCGCGCGCCAGCTCGGCATCGAGCGCCACGCCGCGCAGGAATACGTCGGCCGTTACTTCGGCCGCTATCCCGGCGTGCGCGAGTACATGGAGCGCACCCGCGCGCTGGCGCGCAAGCAGGGTTTCGTCGAAACCCTCTTTGGCCGGCGCCTGTACCTGCCCGACATCAATTCCCGCGACCGGCAGTTGCAACAGTACGCGGAGCGCAGCGCCATCAATGCGCCGATGCAGGGCACGGCCGCCGACATCATCAAGCGCGCGATGATCAAGGTGCACGCCTGGCTCGTTGCCAGGGCGGTGCCTGCCCAGCTCGTCATGCAGGTTCACGACGAACTCGTGCTGGAAGTTGCAGAATCGGCAATCGAAAAAGTGCGGCGTGAAGTCGTTTCGATCATGTGCGCCGCTGCGGATTTGTCCGTGCCGCTCAAGGTGTCCACTGGCACCGGAAAGAACTGGGACGAAGCCCACTAGAAACTCCAGCCGAATCAATGCCGTGCAACGGCGTTCCGGGCGGACGGTCCGCCGGAACTTTTTTCATAACGCTTCTCTCTAATGTTTCGAGCGCCGTGAGACGCTCCCCGCTTCCCTCCCTGAGCGGGTTGCCCGGATTGCATCCCCAAGCCGGGTCTGTATGCCCGGCGGTCTTTCGGGACCGCCGGGCGTCTTTTATCTGGCGCCGCCCGCCGAAGAATTCGTGACCGGACGCCGCGCCAGCATCGCATCGAGCGTCCCGCGCGCCGCATCTACTTCATCGCCGGTCACGGCGGAAAACAATTGTGCGGTCGCCCGGTCCGCAAGCAGCGCGCGGGTCTTCTTCAGCAGTTCGCGGCCCTCATTGCGGCCGAGCTTGTCGGCCTTGGACAGCAGTACGTGCACGGGACAGCTGCGCGCGGCCGCGTAATCGAGCATCGCCTGGTCGCTGTCTGCAAATCCACGGCGCGCATCCACGATGACGAAGAGCCCCGCCAGCGATTCCCGGGTCGTGAAATACGCCTGCATCAACCGCCCCCAATGGGCGCGCATCGCCGGGGGCACCTGCGCATAGCCGTAGCCCGGCAGGTCCACGAGACGCCGGCCCGGCTCCAGCTGGAAGAAATTGACGAGTTGCGTGCGGCCCGGCGTCTTGCTGGTCCGGGCCAGGTCGCGGCGTTGGACGATGGCATTGATCGCGCTCGACTTGCCGCTGTTCGAGCGGCCCGCGAAAGCGACCTCGGCGCCCAAATCCTCGCCGAAGCCGGCTTGCGCATCGGCGCTGATCAGGAATTGGGCCCTGGGGTAATGAGACATCGGTGGGTGGACGGCAGCACCGGTGGCTTGCGTATAATTCCGGGCCCGTCGGCGGGCAGTCTAACAGCTACCCCGAACACCCGCCCAAGGCACTGCTGGAGAGTTTCGCCGATGAAAATGACGATTTCGCTGCTTGGCGCCCTGACGCTGCTGACCGTGGGCGCGATGCCCGCATCCGCCGGCGACGCCGCGGCCGGAGCGCAAAAAGCCACGATTTGCGGTGCCTGCCATGGCGCGACGGGCAGCAGCATCAACCCGGAATGGCCGAACCTGGCGGGCCAGCACGAGAGTTACATCGTCGCCCAGCTCCAGTCGTTCAAGCAGGCCAGGCGCGACAACCCGCTGATGATGCCGAATGCTGCCGCGCTTTCGGACCAGGACATGCAGGACCTGGCTGCGCACTTCGCGAGCCAGACCCCGACCGGGCTCGAGGCCGATCCGTCGAATTACAAGGCGGGCGAAAAGCTCTATCGCGGCGGCGATTCCGAGCGCAAACTGCCGGCCTGCATCGCCTGCCATGGACCGCAGGGCAAGGGCAACGGGCCGGCCAGGTATCCGGCACTTCGCTCGCAGCACGCGGTCTACACGTACAACCAGCTCAAGGCGTTTGCAGAGGGCAGGCGAAGCTCGCCGGGGAACGACATCATGCAGGTCATCGCAGCGAAGCTGACCGAAGGCGAAATGCGCGCAATCGCCTCCTACACACAGGGCCTGCGCTGATTCATCAGCACCACGAGGACGACACCGATGACGAGGCTCCTGCTAAGCGCATGCATTGTCATGCTCACGATGACCGCCTGCGGCAAGAAGGCGGCTGAAGAGGCGCCAGCCGCACCCGCAGCGACATCGGAGCAGGCCGCGCCGCCCGCTTCCGTGCCGGCTTCCGAAGCCGAATCAGTCAATCCGCCCTCGGAGGTGCAGCAACCCGTGGGCGAGAGCGACGGTGAAACCGTCGATACCGGAACGACCACGACGAGCCAGGTCGCCGCGGCAGTGGCTGCGAACACGCCGGCCGTTCCCGCTTCCGAGGCGCTGAACTGGAAGAAGGGCGAGAACTACACGGAGTTCGCGGTCGCCCAGCCGGTCAACACGCCGCCGGGAACCGTCGAGGTCATCGAGGGCTTCTGGTACGGCTGCCCGCACTGTTTCGAACTCGAGCCGGAGCTCGTTGCCTGGCAAGCGAACAAGCCCGCGTGGGTGCAGCTCCGGCGCCTGCCGGTCATCTTCAATGAAGTCACGCGCGAGGACGCGCGGCTCTATTTCACGATCGAGGGCCTCGGTCTCGTCGACAAGCTGCACTCCGAGGTGTATCGCGAAATCCACGTGCGCGGCCGCCCGCTGACGATCGTGCGCGGCAATCGCGTGGACCTTGGCGCAACCGAGAAGTCGGCGCGCGAATTCCTGATGTCCCACGGCGTTTCCGCCGAGGATTTCGCGAAGCAATACCGCACGTTTTCGACCGAAAACAAGCTGCGCCAGGCCGAGGGCCTTGCGCATCGCTACAAGCTCGATCACACGCCGATCGTCGTCGTCCAGGGCAAGTACCAGACCGACGTCGGCATGGCGGGAGGACGCAAGGACCTGCTTCGGCTGATCGACGACCTCGCGGCCCGCGAGCACGGCGCAAACTGAGAGGCCGCCGGCGTGCTGAACTGCTTCGTTCCCGGCAACCAGGGCCTCGACCGCCTCGATCCGCCGCCTGCGGACATTCCTGAGGCCTGCGTCTGGGTCGATCTCCTCGAGCCGACGCTGACCGAGGAACGCGCGGTCGAGCGCCTGCTCGCGATCGACGTGCCCTCGCGCGAGGAAATGCGCGAGATCGAGACCTCGAACCGCCTCTACGAGGAAAACGGCACGCTGTACATGACGGCGACCGTGGTCACGAAGATCGACACCGACCGCCCGGAATCGGCCGCAGTCACGTTCATCCTGTCGCGTAACCGGCTGATCACGAATCGCTACGTCGACCCGCTGCCCTTCCGCCGCTTCGTCGCCTATGCGGAACGACATCCCGCGGCTGCGACAACGGCGCCCGGAATCCTGGCGGGGCTGCTGGAATCCATCATCGAACGCACCGCAGACGTGCTCGAGCGCGTGGGCGTCGGGCTCGACGATCTGTCCGCCAGCGTATTTGCGCCGGAAGCGAAGGCGCCGGCACAGCCGCGCAACCTGCGTAACGTCATGGAACGCATCGGCCGCGACGGCGACCTGACCTCGAAGGCGCGAGAAAGCCTGGTGACGCTTGCGCGCCAGCTGACCTTCATCCAGCAGTCCACCGCAGTCCAGATGCCGAATGAGCAGCGCGCGCGCTTCCGCAGCATGTCGCGCGACGTGCTCGCGCTCGCCGACCACGCATCGTTCATCGCGAACAAGTCGAGTTTCATGTTGCAGGCGACGCTCGGCCTGATCAACATCGAGCAGAACAACATCATCAAGATCTTCTCGGTCGCTGCCGCCGTGTTCCTGCCGCCGACCCTGATCGCGAGCATCTATGGCATGAACTTCCATTTCATGCCGGAGCTCGACAAGCCCTATGGCTACTGGGTCGCGCTGGGATTCATCGTGGTCTCCGCGGTCCTGCCCTACGTCTATTTCCGGCGCCGCGGCTGGCTCTGACGCCCCGAAACAGGCCGTTTACATGCCCTCTTGATAGCTATACAGAATGTTCTGTATAGTTATTCCATGGGACGTCCACCGCTTGCCAAGGAAAAGATCCTCGCTGCCGCCCGGCAGATCGTCGAGCAGGACGGCGCGGGCTGCCTGACCTTCGACGAACTCGCCAAGGTCAGCGGCGTCACGCGCGGCGGCATCACCTACCACTTCCCGACCAAGGAAGACCTGCTGCGCGGCCTGCTCGAGTCCGATTTCGCCCAGTGGGAGGAATCCGAGACTGCACTGACGCCGACCGACTGCGATCCCGAGACTGCGCGCCTGCTCGGCTTCATCCGCACCTACACCTCGCAGGACGAATCCCACCGCAGGTTCCTCTGCGGGATGCTCTCGGCCGCGACGCTCGACCCTTCCCTGATGGATCCCTGCCGCCAGGAATTGCAGGAGCGGCTGGGCCGCAAGCAGTGGACCGAGCGCGATCTGCGCCTGCACATCCTGCACCTCGCCGCCGAGGGGCTGATGTGGCAGGAGCTGTTCCAGATGTTTTCGATGCCGGCGCCCGCCCGGGCGCGGCTCATTGCGATGATGGAGCGACTCGCCCGCGAATGGGGCGAAGAACAAACCCGAAGAATCGCCAAGGAAGCCTGAAGCATGATCCCGTCACAAGACAGGGCGGTCGTCCGCCTGACAAGCCTCACTGCGGCCGCCATTGCGGCACTTTCGCTCGCGGCCTGCGGCGGCGCTGGCGGGCCCCAGGGCTTCCCTCCCCCGGATGTCAGCGTCGCCGCAGTGGTGAAGAAGTCCGTCACCGAATGGGATGAGTACAGCGGCCACGTCGAGGCGATCGATTCGGCCGAGATCCGCCCGCGTGTGACCGGGCACCTCCGCAAGATTCATTACGCTGAAGGCGGCATGGTCAGGAAGGGCCAGCTGCTGTTCACGATCGACGACCGCGAGTACGCGGCGGCGGCCGATGCAGCGCGCGCGGACACGAGCCGCGCCGAGGCGCGCGTCGCGCTCGCGAAAGAGGAGCTGACGCGCGCCGAATCGCTGATTGCCGCCCGCGCCGTGTCGCAGGGCGAACTCGACCAGCGGCGGATGGAAGCGCAGCAGGCCGAGGCCGACGTTCAGGCCGCGCGCGCCCAGCTGGCGCGAGCGGAGCTCAACCTGGAATTCACGCGCGTGACCGCCCCCTTCGCCGGCCGCGCGGGAGCCGCGCTCGTCAAGCCCGGCAATGTCGTGTCACCGAATGAGACGATCCTGACGACGGTCGTCTCGGTCGATCCGGTCTACGTCAGCTTCACCGGCGACGAGCGTGCGTACCTGCGTTACCAGGCGCTCGCCCGGGACGGCACGCGCCAGAGTTCGCGGGACGCGCGCAATCCGGTGCTGGTCGGCCTGTCGAACGAAGAAGGCTTTCCGCACCAGGGCGAAGTGGACTTCGTGGACAACGCGCTCGACCCGGCGACCGGCACGATCCGCGCCCGTGCGGTGCTGCCGAATCCGGACGGCATCTTCACGCCCGGCCTGTTCGCGCGCGTGCGCCTCCTCGGCGCATCGCAGAAGGACGCATTGCTGATTCACGAGCAGGCGGTGCTGACCGACCAGGATCGCCGCTTCGTGTATATCGTCGGCAAGGGCAACGCCGCGGAGCGGCGCGACGTCAAGGTCGGACCGCACGTCGAGGGCCTGGTCGTCGTCGAGTCCGGTCTCGCGCCCGGTGACAAGGTGATCGTCAACGGCATGCGCAAGATCTTCTTCCCCGGCCAGCCGGTGAATCCGCGCGACGTGCCGATGGACCAGCCGGACCTGCCGGCACCGCCACCCCCTGCGGCAGCTGCGCCCGCCGCCGGCTGAGTCGCCATGTCGAAACACACCGATTTTTCGCGGATTTTCATCGACCGCCCGATCCTCGCGACCGTGCTGTCGACGCTGATCCTGGTCTCGGGACTGATGGCGATCCCGACCCTGCCGATCAGCGAGTACCCGGACGTCGTGCCGCCATCCGTGCAGGTCACCGCGATCTACCCGGGCGCAAACCCGCGCACCATCGCCGACACCGTCGCCGGCCCGCTCGAGGAAGCGGTCAATGGCGTCGAGAACATGATCTACATGAAGTCGACGGCGAGCTCCGACGGCCAGATGTCGCTGACCGTGACATTCAAGGGCGGCACGAACATCGACCTCGCCGCGGTGCAGGTGCAGAACCGCGTCGCGCAGGCGATTCCGCGGCTGCCCGAAGCGGTACGCGCATTCGGCGTCACGACCGTGAAGGCTTCGCCGACCCTGACGATGGTCGTGCACCTCGATTCGCCGAACAAGACCTACGACGCGCTGTACCTGTCCAATTTCGCCAACCTGCGGGTGCGCGACGAACTCGCGCGGCTGCCCGGCGTCGGCCAGGCGATCGCATTCGGCATCGGCAATTACGCGATGCGCATCTGGATCGACCCGGCGAAAGCCGCCTCACGCGGGCTTTCGGCCGGCGACATCGTCAGTGCGATCCGCGAGCAGAATGTCGAGGTCTCCGCCGGCAGCATCGGCAGCCCGCCGACCCCATCGGGCTCGGTACTGCAGGTCTCGGTCAACGCGCAGGGCCGCCTGGCGTCTCCGGAGGCCTTCGGCGATGTCGTCCTGAAGGCCGAAGGCGCCGAATTGACGCGCCTGAAGGACGTCGCCCGGGTCGAACTCGGCGCGAACAGCTACGCAATCCGCTCGCTGCTCAACAATGAGGATGCGGCCGCCATCGCGATCTTCGAGGCGCCCGGCGCCAATACGATCGCGCTGTCCGACGCGATCCGCGAGCGCATGGCAGATCTCGAGGGCGGCTTCCCGGAGGACGTTCACTGGTCGGTGGTCTACGACCCGACGGTGTTCGTGAAGGACTCGATCCGCTCGGTCATCGAGACGTTGCTCGAGGCGATCGCGCTCGTCGTGGTCGTTGTCGTGCTGTTCCTGCAGACCTGGCGCGCGTCGCTGATCCCGCTGATCGCGGTCCCGGTGTCGATCATCGGCAGCTTCGCCGTGCTGTGGCTGCTCGGCTTCTCGATCAACGTGCTGACACTCTTCGGCCTGGTGCTCGCGATCGGCATCGTCGTGGATGATGCAATCGTCGTGGTCGAAAACGTCGAGCGCCACATCGAGGACGGCATGACGCCGCGCGATGCCGCGCACCAGGCTATGAGCGAGGTGTCGGGCCCGATCGTCGCCATCACGCTGGTGTTGTCTTCGGTGTTCGTGCCGCTCGCGTTCCTGGGCGGCGTGACCGGTCAGTTCTACCGGCAATTCGCGGTCACGATCGCCGCAGCCGTGCTGATCTCCGGATTCAACTCGCTGACGCTGTCGCCGGCGCTCGCGGCCATGCTGCTGCAGCCGCACGGGGCCAGGAAAGATGCCTTGGGGCGCTGGATCGAGCGCGTGGTCGGCCGGCCATTTGCCGCCTTCAACCGCATGTTCCGCGGCTTCGGCAACCGTTATTCCGGCGGCATCGGCGGCACCATCGCGCGCGCGCCGCGGCTGCTCGTGATCTATGCCGTGCTGGTCGTCGTGGCCGTGATCGGCTTCCGCGCCGTGCCCGGCGGCTACATCCCGTTCCAGGACAAGCAATACCTGTTCGCGGTGCTGCAGTTGCCTGAGGCGGCAACCATCGACCGCACGGACGCCGTGATGCGCAAGATGGGCCAGATCGCGATGGATGTGCCGGGCGTCGAGAATGTCGTGCAGTTCCCGGGCCTGAACGCCGTGCATTTCGTCGCGACGCCGAATGTCGGCGTCATGTTCGCCGGCCTCGAGCCGCAGGACAAGCGCGAACTCAAGGCCGGCGAAATCGCAGCGCGCATCAACATGGGCTACAGCCAGATCCAGGAAGGGCTCGCCTTCGCGCTATTGCCGCCGCCGGTGCTCGGCCTCGGCAACGCGAACGGACTCGAGTTCTACGTGGAGGACCGCGGCGGCATCGGTTACGGCGACCTTTACACGCAGACCATCGGCCTGGTCGGCGCGCTCGGTGCCACCAAGGGCTTCGACCCGCTCGGGACCTTCACCTCCTACCAGTCCAACGTGCCGCAGCTCGATGCAAGTGTCGACCGCACCAAGGTCAAGGAGCTGGGGCTTTCGCTGACTGACGTGTTCAACACGCTGCAGGTCTATCTCGGCTCGGCCTACGTCAACGACTTCAACCTGTTCGGGCGCACTTATTCCGTCTACGCCCAGGCCGATGCGCCGTATCGCGCGACGGTGCAGGACATCGAGAGCCTCAAGGTCCGCAATGACCGCGGCGAAATGGTGCCGCTCGGCAGCGTGGTGGACATCAAGCCGAGCTACGGCCCGGATCCGGTGATCCGTTACAACGGCTACGCGGCTGCCGACATGTCGGTCGGCCTCAATCCAGCCCTCCTCTCCTCGAGCGAGGCGCTCGTCAAGGTGCAGTCGATGGCAGACCAGATCCTGCCGCGCGGAATGAACATCGAGTGGACCGGCCTCACCTACCAGCAGGTCACGCAGGGCAATGCGGCGCTATTCGTATTCCCCCTGTGCGTGCTGCTCGTCTACCTGGTGCTGTCCGCACTGTATGAGAGCTGGTCGCTGCCGCTCGCGATCATCCTGATCGTGCCGCTGTGTCTCCTGTCCGCGATCGGCGGCACCTGGCTCGTCAACACGATCCACGGGTTGTGGCTCGCGGTCTCGCCGCCAAGCTTTGCGCCGACGTTCCTCGACAACAACATCTTCACCAAGATCGGGCTCGCGGTGCTGATCGGGCTCGCCTGCAAGAACGCGATCCTGATCGTCGAGTTCGCGCGCGATCTCGAGGACCGGGGCAAGGGCATCGTCGAGGCCGCGATCGAGGCCTGCCGGCTGCGGTTGCGACCGATCCTGATGACGAGCTTCGCCTTCATCGCCGGCGTCACGCCGCTGGTCTTCGCCTCCGGCGCCGGCGCCGAGGTCCGCTACGTCATGGGCATCACGGTGGTCGCCGGCATGCTGGGCGTGACCTTCTTCGGGCTCTTCTTCACGCCGGTGTTCTACGTCGTGTTGCGCAAGCTGGTCGTACGCCGCGAGGAACGCCGCACCGCACGCCTTGCGGCCGGGGGCGCCGGTCATGAATAGATCGCTTGCAGCCCTGGCGCTGCCCGCATTGCTCGCTGCCTGCACCGTCGGCCCGCGTCATCGCGTTCCCGAGATGCCCCTGCCCGTGCAATTCGACCAGGCGCCAGCCGAAGCGACGACGCAACCAGTCGGCTCGAAGCTCTGGGCCGGATTCGGCAGTAGCGAACTCGACGTGTTGATCGCGCGCGCTATCGAGGCCAATACGACCATCGCCCAGGCCGCGGCGCGGCTCGGCGAAACGCGCGCCCTGTCCGGGCTTTCGATCTACAGCTGGGCACCGACTGTCACGGCCGAGGCCGCCGGCGAGAAGAGCAAGATCAGCATCGACGATCCGTTCGCGCCGCCGGGCGGCCTGCGCACGGAAACCTACCGCGCCGGCTTCGACGCCAGCTGGGAGATCGACCTGTTCGGCGGGTTGCGCAACGAGAACAAGGCCATCAAGCGGCGGGTCGAGGCCGATACCGCATCGCTCGCCGACGCAAAGCTTTCGATCGTCGCCGAGACCGCGCAGTCCTGGTTCGCGCTGATCGGCGCACGCGAGCGGCTTGCGCTGCGGCGCCAGCAGGTCGCGAACCTGCAGGACAACGTCGGAATCCTGAAGGCGCGGGTGGACGCCGGCAATTCCAGCGCGCTCGACCTCAACCGCGCCGAGGCCCAGATGCGAAGCGTGGCCGCATCCGTGCCGGAGGCGGAATCCGATGTCGTGCGCCAGGAGCAGCGCCTCACGGTGCTGACCGCCTGGCCGGTCGCGACGCTGCGTTCGAAGCTCTCGCCGACGACGCAGATTCCGGAACTGCCGGTGCTGGTCGCGACCGGGACGCCGGAGGAATGGATGAAGCGCCGGCCGGACATCCGTGCCGCCGAACGCGAACTGGCGGCGGAGACCGCGGACGTCGGCGACGAAATCGCGGAATTCTTCCCGAAGATCGAGCTGCTCGGCAGTTTCGGCTGGACGACGCAGAAACGCAGCATGATCGGCGATCCGGATGCGGAGCGATGGAGCTACGGCCCGTCGATCACCTGGAGCTTCCTGGATTTCGGGCGCGTGACCCAGAACGTCAAGGCGGCGCAGGCGCGCCGCAATGGCGCGATTGCGCGGTACCAGGAGACCGTGCTCAAGGCGCTCGAGGAAACCGAGAATGCGCTCGCGGGCTTCCGCGCGACGAACCGGTCGGAGGATGAATTGCGGGCCGGCGCCGCGGCCGCCACCGAAGCCGCCCGCCTGGCGCGCATGCGCTACGACGTCGGTGCCGGCGATTACCTGTCCGTGCTCGATGCCGAACGCACGATGCTGGATCTCGAGGACCAGCATGTCCGTGCCGCCACGGGCCGCGCGACCGCCCTCGCCGCCCTCTACAAGGCTCTCGCCGGCGACCTTTAGACGTTGCCGGACTGCGCCCGACGCAGGCTTGCCAGGCAGACGATGAAGAGCACCACCTGATCGCGTCCACGGCGAGCGACCCTCGATTTCGCCTTTGCCAGCAATGCCGTGAACGCGGCGGGGCAATCTGATGTCACATGCTTAGGGTAAGGAGTCCGATCGGCTCCACACCAGGAGGGAGACATGAATCGCCGCCTGCCGATGGCCCTGCCGTGCCTGCTCCTTTGCGCGCTCGTCACGGGCGCAGCTCAGGCCCAGATTGCGCCGACCCACACCGAGATCCGCTTGTGGGAGCAGGAAGGCAACGCCATCGCAGCCCCAGAACGGCGTTTCTACTCGACCCGCTTCGACGCCGGTCGCAGCCGATACATCGCCTTTGAGATCACGATGGATCATCCGCCCGTAAAGGCATCCGGTGCGTTCCCGGTGGATTGCGCCCTGCTCGCGTCGGGGAGCGACCGGGTGCTCAAGTCATTGAGCCTGGAGATCGAGGCCGTCACTGGAGCCGTGGCATCGAACGGCATCGCTTTGTTGAATCAGAACGGAGACTCGGGTTGGTTGCCGGGCAACTACCGGGTCCGCTGCAGCGGCCGTGGCGGCCTGCTGGGCGAGGCGCCATTCGAAATCGCGATGAATCCGCCGGATGCCTCCGAAATCGACCTGCATGTCGCCGCGATCCACCTGTTTCCGGTGAGCGGTGCGCTGCCAGCCAGGGACCAGCGCGAATATGCCACGCACTTCAACGGGCGCAGGACGTCGCGCATCGGGGTCGAACTCGAGTTCACGCATGCCAAGCCCGGACGCGCAATGTCGATTCCGGTCGATTGCTACTACTACCCGCCGAGCGGCCGCGTGATGGGCCCGATCAGCTTCAACTACGAACCGCAGGCCGATGCGACCAGCGGCTATGCCGGAATCGCGATGGGCTGGGACAGTCCCGGCAAGTGGTCCGATGGTTACCACACGGCGGTCTGCAACATTCGCGGGCGGCCGGTCGCAGTCGAGCGATTCGCAGTCGACTAGCCCGGAATCAGCTCCGCCCGACCACCTCGTAGTGCACGACGCGAGGCTCGTACTCGAGCAGGAACTCGGCGTCCTCCGGGTAGTACTTCGCCTTCTCGACGTCCGCCCCGGCGAACGCGCGGATCGCGTCCAGGTTCTCCCAGAATGTCAGCGTGATGAAGTGCGTGATGTCGTCTTCGGCGCGCTCGAGGATGTGCACGCTGATGTTGCCGGGAACCGAGCGGTAGTCGGGGATCGCCCGGCCATTCGTGAACTGGCGATAGGCCGCTGCTTTCTTCGTGGGGACGCGGCCGTGCCACATGCGGACGATCATCCGTCTTCTACCTCTCGCGCTCCATGCTCTTGATCTTGCCGTCAACGATCGTGACGATCATCGGAGCCGCCTGGCTGCCACGGTCGTAGGTCCATTTTTCGATCGTCGAAGTGCCGCGCTTGACGCGACCGCCGCCGGAGACGCTCGGGCCGTAGACGTCGACGGTCTCCGATGTCCGCTTCGCGGGTTCGCCGCATTTCTCCAGCAATTCTTCCACCGTCATGTCCTCGGAGGCGATCCAGGGACCACAGCGGAAGGATTCAGCCTGCGCCATCGCGCCGATGAAGCACAGGCAAAACCCGATGAGCAATCTGGATTGGCGGATCATTATCCCTACCCTTGGCCGTCGTACTGCTTAGACGACCAGACCATCCTGGAGTTCTGTTCGTCCCAGAAACCGCAGGCAGACAAGTTGAATTACTTGATCTCCTGACCGACGTCGATATCGTCGTCCAATTGAAATTCGCCGGCCTCGAACGCCTTGCGAACCGCCATCCCCTGCTCGAAATGAGATTCCGGCACCAGCACCCGAACGCCGCCAACGGCGGTCGTCAGGAATTGGTTCGCCTGAACCAGATGCGCGTCCGCGACGACCGCGGGCACGCCATTTGCCTCCAGGCAGGATTGCAGCATGTAGGCGTCCGTCGGCGCGAAGAATCGCGCCACGACCATCAACTTGCCGTGGCCTGCGCTCTCGACCTCGGGAACATCATTCATTTTCTCCTCACCTCGTCGCCTGCGAGGACGCGGCCCAGCGAATGGCCAGCGCGATCGGGATGCCGACAAAAACGGCGTGGGACGCAAAGCCTTCGAGAAGCCTGAGCGGTGGATACGAGAGATGGAATGGGAACGCCGAGAGCGGAATGACAACGAAGTTCATGAAAAGATAGACCAGCACGCCAAACAAGGCGCCACTCACCCAGGCTTGCGAGCGCAACACGGTGACGCGCTTGCTCGCCGCGTAGTACAGCGCCGTCGCGACGAATACCGTGCTGTAGTGAGAAAGGAGCCCGAGGATTCCGCCGGGCCATCCGCTTGCAAATGATTCCTGGCCCAACCATCCGCTCGCAACCACCTGAAGTGTCCACAGCACACCCTTGCCATTGCGAAGGATCGCGTAAACGAGGTCAAGCGTCGCGGCGATACCGCCGCCGAGCAGCAATCCGGCCATCGGCCTGCCATTGGTCGTTGTCATTTCCTGGGGCTCCGGTGTTCCCGTGTCTCTTACGCCGCGACCCAGTTCCGCCCTCGCGGCACTGGTAAGTCGAGCTTGACCTGGATCGCCTCCGTGTCCCGATTCTGTGTGTTCTGGATCAGGAAGACCACCGGGAACGTGATGATGGCCACTGCAAAGGCGAAGTCCCTCGGCCGTTCGCCGGCAAGAAAGACACTGCTCTACTCCATCAGTTCGAGCAGATCCTGCGGAATCGGCATCGGCTTCATGGCGCTGACGTTGGCGCGTCCGGTATTCCCGATCGGCACCCAGATGCGCGAAAACAGCGTCGCGGCAAGCATCCTGGAGACCTGGCCGGCAACTTCACGCCAGTCGCCCAGCGAAGCTCCGAGATTCAACATCAGCCAGTGAACCCGCACGTGCTGCCAGGTGTGCCGTTGGCTCAGGATGTGGGCTCTCGCGAGATGGCGGAATGCGCGTTCCGAATCCGCCGCTGCCGTTGCAACGTGGGCGGCGGCGAGTTCAGCAACAAAGTACGTCCGGAGTAAAGCATTCATCGCCCGGAACGGTCAGCTGCCTCTTCAGCCCGGATCTTCAACTGCCGCTGATTGCACCAGCGGATGCCGAGCGGCAGCGCGATGCCATACGGCAGCCACATGAACCAGTTGTACGGTTTTGGCAGCAGCAGCAGGCCGGCGAGAAACGCGGTCACCACGACCCAGGCGATCGCGGACACCTTGATCATGAAGGCTCGCTCGCGAGACCCGTTCGTGTTCTTGATGCTGAAATATGTGCCGACCACGCCACCGGCCAACCCGATGCCTCCACCGATGATTCCACCCATCGTGCCAGCGTCCATTGCAACCTCCTGTCCGGTATTCGCCATCAAGTGTCCTCTCCCGCCAGGCAGAGTTCTCGGGCCGGACTCCGGACTCCCGTGACGTACTCATGCACCGATCGCAGCCCATCCTTCAGGCCGCGGTAATGAACACGCTCGAGGCAGTCCTTGAACGGAAGCCATGCGCACTCGGAATGTTCCGCCGGATCAAGGCGAACCGGCGTGTCCGACACATCCGCGGCATACACGCCGATGATCTGCATCTGTGCAAAGCGCCGGTTGTAAATCGTATATGCGTGCTCCCCCGCCCAAATGGTCCTGGCGCCCAGGCCGTACAGCTCGAGGACCCGTGCAATGGCTTGCGTGATCGCTTCGCCTTCCTCGACAAAGCCGCTCGGAATCTGCCAGAACCGCCCGCCATTGAAATGCCGCGCTGCCTTTTCGACGGAAGTGTAAAGGAGCAGGAATCGTACGCCGTCAGCGGTTCTCCGGAATGCCCAGACGTCGAATACATTCGCGGCCAGATTCACGGATCGTTCCTACGCATGGTCAGCGAGCACGCCACGCCGTTCGTATAACACCTCCGCCCCAAAAAGCAAAAAGGCCCTCCTCGCGGAGAGCCTTTCAACTCGGATTTGGCGCGCCCGGCGGGAGTCGAACCCACGACCTACGGCTTCGGAGACCGTCACTCTATCCAGCTGAGCTACGGGCGCATTGTCTGGTGCCGGCACCGGCAGCACCGCCGGCATTCGAACTGGCCCGCGATTTTACCGGCCGCGGCGGCCGAGCGTCCAATAACCGTCTTCCGCCGCGCAAGCCCGCCCCGCTATAATCCGCACCCGCAACAGCCTTCCCAGCGAGCGCACGCACTTGGCCAAGCCAGACCGGCATTTCATGAACGTTTTCAGCGCCGTTCTCGGCATCCTGATCGCGATCGCGCTGCTCTTGATCGGCGTTTCGCGGCTCGTGGACAGCGGTCCGAAAGGCGCCCGGGACGTTGAAGACCCGCTGATGCAGGCTGAGGCGCGCGAACGCATCAAGCCTTTCGGCCAGGTGGCGGTCGCTGGAGCGGACAATTCCGCGGTCGCGATCCAGGCGCCGGCTGCGCCCGCAGGCGAAGCGCCGGCCGTTGCTGCCGCACCTCTGGATGGCAAGTCCACCTATGAAACCGTCTGCGCGATCTGCCATGGCGCAGGGATCGCGGGCGCCCCGAAGGTCGGTGACAAGGCCGCCTGGGCTCCGCGCATCGCGCAGGGCATGCCGACACTCGATAAGCACGCCATCAGCGGCTTCCAGGGAAAGTCTGGCGTGATGCCGGCAAAAGGCGGCCATTTGGAATTGAGCGACGAGCTGATCCGGGCAACCGTCGCGCACATGGTCGAGCAGAGCCGCTAAGACTCCTGTCCCGTCGTGACCAGCGGCTCGCGATCGAGCCGCCGATAGCCGATCGCCTCCGACAACTCCGCCACGCCGACCCCTTCCTGAGCGCCAAG
This sequence comes from uncultured Gammaproteobacteria bacterium, assembly GCA_963747145.1. GTDB lineage: Bacteria > Pseudomonadota > Gammaproteobacteria > Steroidobacterales > Steroidobacteraceae > SCUD01. The sequence goes on from CAVVDZ010000001.1 coordinate 522,503, forward strand.
ATCGGCAATCGTGCGCGCGATCCGTTGCACACGATGGCAGGCGCGCGCGGACAGCCCGAGCCGCCGCGAAGCGCTTTCGAGCAGACCATGCTCGCGGATGCCGAGCGCACAGGCCTGTTGCAGCGCCGCGGACTCGAGCCTGGCATTCAGCGCACCGCGCTCGAGCTGCCGCTCGCGTGCCTTCCGGACGCGCGCTGCGACCGCCGCACTGCCCTCCGGCGCCTGCGCGGTCGCGCGCAACATCTCATAAGGCAGCCGCGGCACTTCGACATGCATGTCCACGCGATCGAGCAGCGGCCCCGAGAGCTTTGCAACATAGCGGCGAACCTGCTGCGGCGTGCATCGGCATCGTCCGTTGGGATCGCCCGCATAGCCGCAGGGACAGGGATTCATCGCGGCGACGAGCTGGAAGCGCGCAGGAAAGTGGCCGCGATAGGCCGCGCGCGCCACGCTGACGCTGCCGGTTTCGAGCGGCTCGCGCAACGCCTCGAGGACGTCGCGATGGAATTCGGGCAATTCGTCGAGAAACAGCACGCCGTGATGCGCCAGCGAGATCTCGCCCGGTGAAAGCCGCCCTCCGCCGCCGATGACCGCGGCCGCCGAGGCTCCGTGATGCGGCGCCCGGAAGGGACGGCGCCGCCATTCCGCGACGGGCGGCAGGTCGCGGCCCAGCGAATACAGCATCGCGCATTCGAGCGCTTCATCGTCGGAGAGCGCCGGCAGCAGGCCCGGCAAACGCTGCGCGAGCATGCTCTTGCCCGATCCCGGCGGGCCGATCATCAGCAGGCTGTGCCCGCCCGCGGCGGCAATCTCGAGGGCGCGCCTCGCAGCGGCCTGGCCGCGCACATCCGCCAGATCGGCAACGGCCTGCCCGCAAGCCGGCAGCGCGCTGCCACCGCTGAAATCGAGGCCCGCGCCGCCATTCAATCCATTGCAGACCGTCGTGAGACTGGCTGCACCGGCAACGGAGGCCCCGCTCGCAACCCGCGCCTCATCGGCATTCGACAGCGGCACGACGAGCCTGCGGCCGTCCCGTACTGCGTGCACTGCTGCAGCGAGCGCCCCGCGCACCGGTCGTAGTTCGCCAGACAGCGAGAGCTCGCCGTAGAACTCGATGCCGTCCATTGCGATGAATGGCTGCTGCTCGGATGCCGCGAGTATCCCGAGCGCGATCGCGAGATCGAAGCGGCCGCCTTCCTTCGGCAGGTCCGCAGGCGCCAGGTTGACGGTGATGCGCCCGGCCGGGAATTCATAACCGCAGTGCGCGAGTGCCGCGCGCACGCGATCCCGGCTTTCACGCACGGCGACTTCGGCGAGCCCGACCACGGAGAGCTGTGGCAGGCCCGCACCGCAGTGGACTTCGACACGCACCAATGGCGCGTCGAGCCCGAACTGTGCGCGCGTGAGAACTGTTGCGAGGCTCATCGCGCCCCGCGCGCTGGCGCTACTTTTTCTTTGGCTTCGTTTCGAGCGCCGCGATGCGCGCTTCGAGTTCTTCGAGTCGCTCGCGGCTGCGGCGCAGGACGCCCGCCTGGATGTCGAATTCCTGGCGCGTCACGAGATCGAGCTTCGTGAGTCCGCTCTGCAACACCGCCTTGAAGTTCTGCTCCAGGTCGTTCTTCAGCGCGGCAAGACCGGGCGGCACGGCATCGGCCAGGCGGCGCGCAAGATCGTCGAGGGACTTTGGATCGAAGGGCATGAGCGGACTCCGTGTTGATCGAAGCTTCGGGGCCGGCGCCGGCAACGTCAAGCGATGCCCCGCGATCTGGCAGGGGTACACCTGCGGCGCGCCAGGACAGTGCAAAGGCGATCGACGGGCGCCACCTGGCAATCGATAACTCATTGATTTGTAAGAGAACCATGACTGGCACGAATTCTGCAATTCCGCTTTGGACAGTAGCGGGATCCGGTCGCGGGCGGCCCCCTTGAATCTGCCCCGTGCCGGCATTTATGTCGGAGAGCAATGGAGGCATGCATGGCAGACAGCGGTGACACGGCGTGGATGATCACCGCAACCGCGCTCGTGCTCCTGATGACCATCCCTGGGCTCGCGCTTTTCTATGCGGGCATGGTGCGGGTCAAGAACGCGCTCTCCGTTTTGATGCAGTGCTTCGCGATCACCGCCCTCGTTTCGGTGCTCTGGATGATCTACGGCTACAGCCTGGCTTTCGACACGACCGGCATGACCGCGGGCACGACCAACCTGCACTCCTTCATCGGCGGCCCCGGCAAGGCCTTCATGTCGGGCATCACGGTCAAGTCGCTCGTCGTAACGATCCCGGAATCCGTGTTCGCAATGTTTCAGATGACTTTCGCGATCATCACCCCGGCGCTGATCGTCGGTGCCTTCGCGGAGCGGATGAAATTCTCGGCGCTGCTCCTGTTCACCACGCTGTGGTTCACTTTCGTCTATCTGCCAATCACGCATATGGTCTGGAGCGGCGCCGGCGCGCTGATGTGGGATTGGGGCGTGCTCGACTTCGCTGGCGGCACGGTCGTCCATATCAATGCGGGCATTGCGGGACTCGTGGCGGCGCTCGTGCTGGGCAAGCGCCACGGCTATCCGACGACGGCAATGCCGCCGCACAACCTGCCTTTGACGGTCGTCGGCGGCGCGCTGCTATGGGTCGGCTGGTTCGGCTTCAATGCCGGCAGTGCGGTCGCCGCCAATGGCACCGCGGGCATGGCGATGCTCGTGACGCAGATCGCGACCGCCGCTGCGGCGCTCGCCTGGATGGGCACGGAATGGGCGGCGCATGGCAAGCCGAGTGCGCTCGGCATCGTGACTGGTGCCATCGCCGGGCTCGTCGCGATCACCCCGGCCTCGGGCACGGCGGGTCCCGCAGGCGCGCTCCTGATCGGAGTCGCCTCAGGTGTGCTGTGCTTTTTCGCGGCGGCGCGTCTGAAGCGCGCGCTCGGCTATGACGACTCGCTGGACGTCTTCGGTGTGCACGCGGTCGGCGGCATCGTGGGCGCCATCCTGACCGGCGTCTGCGCGGGCACCCTGGGTGGGGTCGGGCTCGCCGAGGGCGTGACGATCGGGCAGCAGGTCTGGGTTCAGGCCAAGGGCGTGCTGTTTACGCTGATATTCAGCGGGCTCGTGACCTTCGCGATCCTGAAGGTCCTGGATGCCACCGTCGGCTTGCGCGTCACCCGCGAGCAGGAGGTCGAGGGCCTGGACCTCGCGCTGCACGACGAGCGTGCTTACAACAGCTAGGCTCCGAACCCGGCCCGGGAACCGGCCGGCCGGCGGCTGGTCGGAAGCCATAACGGTACTCGGGCGCCCTCCGCTACACTGCCGCCCATGAAGATGGTCACTGCCATCATCAAGCCTTATAAGGTCGACGAGGTCCGGGCCGCCCTCGCGGAAGTCGGGGTGCAGGGCGTCACTGTGACGGAGGTCAAAGGTTTTGGCCGCCAGAAAGGACACACTGAGCTTTACCGTGGGGCGGAATATGTCGTGGACTTCCTCCCCAAGGTGCGTATTGAAGTTGCGGTCGCGGACGAGCGCGTGGACGCGGTGATCGATGCGATCGCGGCATCCGCCCGGACCGGCAAGATCGGCGATGGCAAGATTTTCGTGACGGGGCTCGGCAGCGTGGTGCGCATTCGCACCGGCGAGCTGGATGAAAAGGCGCTGTGACGCATCGGCGCTCTGGCCTGGAGGTCAACATGTTGCAGAAATTCATGGTGGCATTGCTGATGGCGGGCCTCACGGTCGTCGCCGCGGCGGACACCGTTTACAAGTGGTCCGACGCGCGCGGCCAGATCCACTACACCGACCTGCCACCGACCCAGGCTGATGCCAAGATCCTGAGCATCTCCCATCGGGACGACACCCTTGATGATGAGTCGACTGGCGACGAGAGCGACAGCGGCGACAACAATGGCGACAACAGCAACGGGCCCACCGTGCTGCCTTCCGGCGGCGATTCCGGCGAGCCGACGGTTGATAATGCGGCGATGGCCGCCGTTCAGAGGGATGTTGCCAACTCCAAGTCGAAGCTGTGCAAGGAAGCCCAGGACCGCTACCAGCGCTACGTCGAGTCCCGGCGCCTGTTCCGCGAGACTTCGGACGGCAAGCGCGAATACCTGACGGACCAGCAACTGGCCGAAGCCCGGGTACACGCCAAGCAGTCGGTCGACGAAAACTGCGGCTGAACCGCCGCTGCTCACCGCCTTGAGAGCGGCGCCGGGCCGCGATCGGGCACAATGGGGCCCGCCATGAACGTCGGATTCATCGGTCTGGGCACCATGGGCCAGCACATGGCCCGCAACCTGCATCGTGCGGGATTGCTCACCGGCGTCTGGAATCGCACCGCCACCAAGTCCGAAGCGATGGCAGCCGAAACCGGCTGCAAGGTCTTTGCTTCTCCCGCGGCACTCGCCGCCGGCTGCGAGTTCGTCTTCACCTGCGTTTCGGCCGATGACGACCTGCTCTCGGTCGTCGCGGCGCTGCTGCCCGGCCTTCGCAAGGGCACGATCGTCGCGGATTGTTCCACTGTTGCCGCCGACACGGCGCGCAAGGCCGCAGCGCGGCTCGCGACCGTCGGCGCGGCGCTTCTCGACTGCCCCGTCAGCGGCGGTGTCGAGGGAGCGAAAAACGCAACCCTGGCCATCATGTGTGGAGGCGACCCGGAGATATTCGAGCGCGCGAAGCCGGTGCTGCTCACACTCGGCAAGACCGTCGCGCTGCTCGGCCCATCCGGCGCCGGGCAAGCCACGAAGGCGACCAACCAGATCCTCTGCGCGGGCGTCATCCAGGTCGTTGCGGAAGCCATGGCCTTTGCCCAGGCGGAAGGCCTGCCGCTCGACCAGGTGATCGACGTGCTGGGCAAGGGCGCGGGTTCGAGCTGGTATTTCGTGCACCGGGCGCCATTCATGGCGCGCGGCGAGTACCCGGCGGGATTCCGCGTCCGCCTGCACGCCAAGGACCTGCGCATCTGCCGCGAGATGGCTGCCCGTCACGGCGCGACGCTTCCCGTCGTCGAGGCAACCCTCGCCGACTACAAGCAGCTGCTCGCGACCGGGCATGGCGATGAGGACATCTCAACGATCTTCCGGCTGAAGTCGCCGCTCTTCACGGACAAGGCCTGAGCGGATGAACGCCGCAAGACGCGAACGCCCGGGCTTCTACCTGCCGGACTTCTGCGCGGCCCAGAGCGTGCTCGCGGTCGTGCTGATCGCGGAACTGGTTGCGCTCTTCCTGACGCTTGCCCGCATCGGCATCTCCGGGCTCTTCTGGACCGACCTCGCACGCACTTCGCTGTTCCTGCTGTGGGCGGGGCTTGGCACGGCCGCCGCACTCTGCGCCGTCCGCGGCTCGCTGTCGCGGCTTGACGTGCTGCGTGGCTCGCTGCTGGCGCTGATGTTGATGCTCGCCGTCACGACGCTCGTGACGGAAGGCGCCTGGTGGCTCTCTGCCTCCGCGGGCCGGCTGCTCGGCGTGGACCAAAACCTGTTCGGCGCCGACCATATCGAATTCCTGCTCCGGAATCTCGCGGTCTGCGTGATCGCCGGCGGCCTTGCGCTCCGCTACTTCTATGTCTCGCATCAGTGGCGACGCAATGTCGAGGCCGAGGCGCAGAGCCGCGTGCGTGCCCTCCAGGCGCGCATCCGCCCGCACTTCCTGTTCAACAGCATGAACACGATCGCCTCGCTGACGCGCACCAACCCGCGCGTCGCGGAACAGGCGATCGCCGATCTCTCCGATCTCTTCCGGGCCTCGCTGCGCGAGCACCGCGAGCGCATTCCGCTCGGCAGCGAAATCGAGATCGCACGGGCTTACGAGCGCGTCGAGCGGCTGCGCCTGGGCGACCGGTTGCGCGTAGACTGGCAGGTGGACACGTTGCCGATGGATACGCCGGTGCCGGCGCTGTTCCTGCAGCCGCTGCTGGAAAATGCCGTTTACCACGGCATCGAGCCGATGGACAAAGGCGGCACCATCCTCGTGACGGGCAAACGCGACGGCTCGACCGCGGTGCTGACCATCGAGAACCCGGTGGCGCCCAAGCTGGTCGCGCGCCGCCCCGGCCATCAGATCGGCCTCGATAACGTCCGCCAGCGCCTGAACCTGATGTTTCACGGCGAGACGGATCTCGATGTCGTCGAGGGCCCCGAACGCTTCATCGTCACCTTGCGTTTCCCGATCGGCAAGCCGGAAGCATGAAGCTGCGCGTGCTGGTCGTGGATGACGAACCGCTCGCGCGCGAGCGCCTCGGACATCTCGTCGAGGAGGTGCCGGACGCGGAGCTGGTCGGCATCGCTGCGTCAGGAGAACAGGCGCTGTTGCTCGCGGGCTCGCTGCGGCCTGAGGTGATCCTGCTCGACATCCGCATGCCCGGCATGGACGGGCTCGAGGTGGCGCGGCACCTGGCACGCCTTCCCGAGCCGCCGGCGGTGATCTTCACGACTGCCTTCGACGAGCACGCGCTCGCGGCATTCGAGGTCCAGGCGGCCGGTTATCTATTGAAGCCCGTGCGGCAGGAAAAGCTCCAGGAAGCGCTCGACCGCGCCCGCCAGCCGAATCGCGCGCAACTGACGCGAATCGCCGACGGCGCCGGCGGCGGGCCGCGCACCCGCATCGCCGTGCGCGCGCGTGACGAACTGAGGCTCATCCCGGTCGAAAACATCCTGTGCTTCATCGCCGAGCTCAAGTACACGACTCTGCGCCACACCGGTGGCGAGGAACTGATCGAAGAGCCGCTGAAGGCGCTGGAAGACGAGTTCGCCGACGCTTTCGTGCGCGTGCACCGCAACTCTTTGGTCGCAGTCGCCCACATCGAAGGGTTGGAGCGCGATGGCGATGGCCGCCAGGTCGTACGCCTGCGCCACGGTGCCGGAACGCTCGCAGTCAGCCGCAGGCTTGCGACCGAGGTCACGAAGAAACTGACGCGATAGACCGGGCCTGCCCCCGCCGCTAGGCCGCTACAGCGTCATCCCGGCGCCGGAACCCTCTCCAGGTCCGAATCGTGAACGCGCCGATGCCAGCGACAAACAGGAGCGCCACGACAAGCCCGCCGATCAGCGGCATATGCCGGACGATGGACAGCAGGATCAGCGCGAACAGCAGGAACAGCACGCGCCAACCGACGGACTTCACGCGATCCCCGCCGAGCCGCTCGAGCGCGAAGTCGCCGACAAAGATCGCGGCGATCACGTATCCCAGCATCAGCAGCACCATGTAGCCGAAGACCATCATCAACGCGAGCGGGATACCGATGATCGTGACCATCAGGATGACCGCCGCAAGCGGCACTCCGATCAGCATCACGCAGCCGACACCCGCGCTCTGCCACCATTCGCGCCGGATCGCCGAGGCGGCCTCGCGACTGAAGGCGGGCAGGCCCAGGATCAGGAGCGTTCCCAGCACCAGGACGCCGATCGAGAACATAGCGCGGCCGCCCCGTGACGACCGATGGCCGTCTTTCTTGAACCAGCCGTGGTCATTGGCATCGAGCTGCAGGACGCCCTGCGCGACCTGTGCCTTCGGGTCCATCACGAACTGGCCACCGCTCCTGTACTCGAGCCGGCCTGAAACACGCGTGTCGGGTCCAATCCGGATGTCCTGGCCCGCGAGCCGCAGGTCTCCGAGGACGACGCTGTTGACGTAGATGGACTCGCCGTAAGTCTGGAGGTCCCCACCAACATCGCCTTCGACATCGATGCTGCCGCCGGCGAGCGTCACGTCGCCGCGCAGGTTTGCGCCGCGCGGCACGCGCAACTTGCCACCGGCCGCGCGCACGTCGCCCTCGACCTCACCCTCGATGCGCAGATCGCCGCCGGCCGCGAACAGGTTGCGGCCGATCGACCCGGTGAAGTCGATCTCGCCGCCGGTCACGAAGGCGTTGCCGCCGATGCGATCGTCGAGATTCACGCGGCCCGCCGCGAGATAGACGTTGCCGGGAACGTATTCATCCATCGTGACCTGGTCGCCTGCGCTCAGGCGGTTGTCGCCGACCGATCCCGTTGCAGCGTCGTCGGCCGAGGCGACCCCGGCGAGCCCCGCAAGTACCAGAATTCCCGCAGCAATGTTCGTGTTCATGGGCCGATCCTACGGCTTTCGGGACGCATGGCACAATGGCCGCATGACCGGCGAACTACGCATCGCAACACGACGGAGCCCGCTCGCCCTCTGGCAGGCCGAGCATGTCGCCGCGCGCCTGAGAACCGCCCATCCCGGCCTCGCGGTGCGGCTCCTTCCGATGGTCACCGAGGGTGACCGGATCCAGGACCGCGCGCTCGCAGGCGCCGGCGGCAAGGGCCTGTTCATCAAGGAACTGGAGGCCGCAATTCTCGCGGGCGAGGCAGATCTCGCCGTGCACTCGATGAAAGACGTGCCGGCGGCTCTCCTGGAGGGGATGGCGATCGCCGCCGTGCTCGAGCGCGCCGATGCGCGGGACGCTTTCGTCTCGAATCATCATGCAACCCTCGCCGAACTGCCGGCGGGCGTGCGCGTCGGCACCTCGAGCCTGCGCCGGCAGTGCCAACTGAAACACACGCGGCCGGATCTCGAGATCGCCGTCCTGCGCGGCAATGTCGAGACGCGTCTGCGAAAGCTCGACCAGGGCGACTTCGCGGCCGTACTGCTCGCCACCGCCGGGCTCGATCGCCTGGGGCTCGGGGCACGCATCCGCGAACGGCTCGCTCCGGAACGCATGTTGCCGGCTGTTGGCCAGGGCGTGATCGGCATCGAGTGCCAGGTGAAGGACTCGCGCACCGGCTCGTTGCTCGCGCCGCTCGATCATCCGCCCACGCGCCGTTGCCTCGACGCGGAGCGCGCGCTCGCCGCCCGTCTCGGTGGCAGTTGCCAGTCGCCGATCGCGGGTTATGCGACTCTCGCCGGCGACCGGATCGAGTTGCGCGGGCTCGTCGGAATGCCGGACGGCAGCCGCGTCATTGCAGAAAGCGTCTCAGGCCCGGCGGCCGATGCGGCAAAGCTAGGCACGGCGCTCGCAGAACGCCTTCTGGCAGCGGGCGCGGATGAGCTGCTGGTGTCACTCGCGATCGCGGGTAGTCACTGACATGGGGCGGCTGACCGGCATCGGCGTACTGGTGACGCGGCCCGAGCATCAGGCCCAGCACCTCTGCCAGCTGATTGACGCCGAGGGCGGCACGCCCGTGCGTTACCCGGCGCTCTCGATCCGGCCACGCACGGATCGCTCGGCGGTGCGCGCCGCGATCGGCCCTGCGGATCGCTATGACTACGTGATCTTCATCAGCGCGAATGCCGCGCGCTTCGGTTCCGACCTTCTGGAGCAGCGCCGCGACATCAAGCTCGTGGCGCTGGCGCAGCCGACGGCGTCGGCGCTCAATTCGGCCGGCTATCGCGTATCGCTGATGCCGGCGGAAGGCGCCGACAGCGAGGCGTTGCTCGCCATGCCGCAGCTCGCGCACATGGCCGGCCAGCGCGTGCTGATCGTGCGCGGCGTCGGCGGCCGCGAACTGCTGGGCGAGGTGCTGACATCGCGTGGCGCACAGGTGCAATACGCCGAGGTCTACACCCGAGAACCCGCGCGGCCCGGCACCGACGTCCAGGGCCAGATCGAACAGCTCTGGCGCCAGGGCGGCGTGCGCGCTTATTCGGCGACGAGCGTCGAACTGCTGGAGGCGCTGGTCGGCATCGTCACGCCACGATGTCGCGAGCTGATGGATTCGACGGCGCTGCTGACCGGCTCACGCCGCGTCGCGGACGCGGCGATCCGGCTCGGACTCGGCTCGCCGCTGATCCTCGCCGATGCACCGGACGACGCAGCGCTCGTGAGTGCGCTGATCCGCTGGCGCGTGGCCGCTCAGGCCGGCGCGTAATCGAAGGAGTCGATGTAGATGCGCCCGGGGTCGGCACCCTGGGCCGGCAATGCCGCGCGCACGGCGTCGATCATCGCCGGCGGGCCGGCGGCGTAGATATCAAAGCCGGCGAGTCCCGCGACGCGGCGGACCACGGCCTCATGGACGAATCCTGATTCGTGCGGCGCGGATGCGGCCTCGTCCGAAACCACGGACGTGTAGCGAAAGCGGGCGTGCTTCGCAGCGAGAGCTCGAAGCCACGCGTCTTCGTACAGATCGGCCACGGTACGCGCGCCCCAGAAGAGCGTCAGGTCGCGCTTCGTCTCGGTCTCCAATACCTGTCGGATCATCGCCTTGAGCGGCGCATAACCCGTGCCGCCACCGATCATCAGCAGCGGCCGTTCGCCCGGACGATAGATGAATTGTCCCAGCGGACCCTCGATGCGCAGCAGCGATCCTTCCTTCAGCGTCGTGAAGAGCTGCTCAGAGAAGGCGCCGCCGGGCGCGCGGCGCACATGCAGCTCGAGCAGCGCCGAGTCGTGCGGCGGATTCGCCAGCGAAAAACTGCGACGGCGTTCGCCGGCCAACATCACGTCCACGTATTGGCCGCACTGCCAGGCAAGCGGCTCGACCGCGGGCAGGCGCAGCCACAGACCCATGACATCCGGCGCGAGCCGGAGCATCTTTTCGATGCGGGCCGGCAGGCTCTTGATCTCGACGTCAGAGACATGCCGGATATCCCGGATCTCGATCTCGAGATCCTCGAGCGCGCGCGCCTGGCAGATCAGCGCGTAGCCGTGGGACTCCTCGTCCCCGCTGATGCCGAGCGGGCGGCCATGCGGGTAGGCAATGCGGCCCTTGATCAGGCGCACGCGGCAGGTGCCGCAGCTGCCACCCTTGCAGCTATGCGGCAGGTTGAGATGCTCGCGCAGCGCCGCGGTCAGCACGGGCTCGTCGCCCCGCGCCTGGAATTCCCGACCTGTCGGCAGCATCCTGACCTTCACGCCGCTATTATGACGGCGCCGGGGCTTCGTTTTCCCGGTCTCGTCAGGACCCGACATGGCGGAGACACCGTCACCTGCAGTTCCCTCGCGCGGATTCGTGGTCGCCGGCTGCGGCTATGCCGGTGCGCGCGTGGCCGCGCGGCTCGCGAAACAGGGTCCCGTCACCGGCATTACGCGGGTGCCGCGCGCGCGCAAATTCGAGGCGCCGTTTGGTTTCGACATGCTTACCTGGGACTTCGACTCGGACCGCGCCGGAAGACTTCCGCAATCGAAAACCGCGCAATTCGACGTCATCTACCTGGTGCCGCCGCCGGCCTCCGGAACGGCCGACCCGCGGATCCAACGCTTCCTCGACGCGCTGCCTGCAGCACCCGCGCGCTGTGTCTACATCAGCACGACCGGCGTCTATGGCGATGCCGGCGGCGGTACGGTGAACGAGGACACGCCGCCCGCGCCCGTAACCGATCGCGCGCGTCGGCGGCTATCCGCCGAAGTAGACGCTTCGCGCCTGGTGCGAGTCGCGCGGTGTCGAGTGGGTGATCCTGCGCGTGCCCGGAATTTATGGCCCCGGCCGGCTGCCCGTCGATCGCCTGCGTCGCGGAGAACCGGTGCTCGTGGAGTCCGAAGCCGGTCCGGCCAACCGGATCCACGTGGACGACCTGGCCGATGCCGCAGTCGCCGCGCTCCTGAAACCGCAGGCGCGCAATCGCATCTACAACGTCGGCGATGGGGACCACACGTCGAACACGGCCTTCCTGTCGCTCGTCGCGCGGTTCGCGGGTCTGCCCTGCGCCGCCGCAGCTGCCGCTCGCCGAATTGAAGGCACATCGATCGGAGGCTGCGCTGTCTTTCCTCGGTGAGTCCCGTCGCGTGGACACGAGCCGGCTGCGGCAGGAGCTTGACTTCACACCGCGCTACGCGAGTCCCGAGCAGGGCATCCGCGCGAGCCTCGAGGGCCGTTAGGGCAACAGCAGGATGCTGCCCGTGGTCCGCCGCGCTTCGAGGTCGCGGTGCGCCTGGGCCGCATCGGCAAGCGCGTAGGTCGCGCCGATCTTCAGTTTGAACTTGCCGCTCGCCAGTGCCTCGAACAATTCGCGCGCACCGCGTGCGCGCTCCGAGGCCTTCGCCGTGTAATGAAAGAGCGTCGGGCGCGTCAGGAAGAGCGAACCGCGCTTCGTCAATTCGAGCGGTGCGATCGGCGGCACCGGGCCCGATGCATTGCCGAAGCTCACCATCAATCCGCGCGGCCGCAGGGAATCGAGCGAGGCGTAGAACGTGTCCTTGCCGACGCCGTCGTAAACGACCGAGACGCCCTTTTTCTTCGTGATCTCGCGCACTCGACCGGCGATGTCCTCGCGTGAGCTGACGATGACTTCCATCGCGCCATGCTCGCGCGCGAGCGCAGCCTTCCCGTCGCTGCCGACCACCGCGATGACCTTCGCTCCGATCGCCGTCGCCCATTGCAGCGCGATCAGTCCGACGCCACCGGTCGCTGCATGCAGCAGCACGAATTCATTGCGGCGCAGGCGATAGCAGCGCCGCAGCAGGAACCAGGCGGTGAGGCCTTTCAGCATCATCGCCGCCGCCTGCTGGTCGGAAACGCCGTCGGGTAGCTTCACTACGTGGCGCGCGTCGATCACGCGCTCCTCCGCATAGGCGCCCGCGCCGCCCTCGTAGTACGCCACTCGATCGCCCGGTTGGAAGGCCGAGATCAGCTTCCCCACTTCCACAACCACGCCCGCCGCCTCGCGGCCAAGACCGCTCGGCAGCTTCACCGGGTAGAGCCCGGTGCGCTCGTAGGTATCGATGAAATTGACGCCGATCGCCGTGTGACGGATGCGAAGCTGCCGCGCGCCGACACGGCCGTGGTCAAGCTCCTCGAATCTCAGGACTTCCGGGCCGCCAGACTCGTGGATGCGGATCGCGCGCGTCACGCCTGCGGCTTGATATTCGCGTTCAGGCGGAACAGGTTCCGCGGATCGTATTGATTCTTGAGCGCCAGCAGGCGGTCGTAGTTACCGCCGTAGACCTCGCGCATGGAATCGGCCGGCATCTCGCTCAGGTTGACGTTGGCGTAGGAGCCCGCGGTGAACTTCTGGAGCGCCGGCCACTTCGCCTTCACCCAGGCGATATTGGCTGCATCGTCGGCCCGATCATCGTTGCTCGTCTGCAGGATCACGCTGAACAAGGCATCGCGGTGCCAGAAGGCCGTGGCATCGCGCGGCACGCGCGCGCTCGCGCCACCCCACGGCGGCAGGGCTATTCGCGGCCGAGGCACGGTGGCGCCCGCAACCGTTTCTACCATTGCATCGATCAAGTCGCGCTCGATCGTCCGCGCAAGCCCCGACTTGGTGTAGTAGTGAGCGCCGATTCGCGCGCGCGCGTCGTCCTGGGTTTGCAACTGCGCGTATGGCACCTGCTTGACGTCGTCGCTCAGCGCCTTGCCGAGGCGGCGGTACGGCGCGAGCGCAGCCTCTGCCTGGTCCATCGGCCCGGTGTAGCAGACGTCGAGGATCAGTACGCGCTCACCACTCGGAATAGCGGTCAGGACCGCCTCGATCCAAAGGTCTTCGCGCGCTTTCGGGAAGAGATCTGCGTAGGCCCGGAGTGCGTCGCGCGCCTGGTCAAGCGGATAAACAATATGACCGCCGACCGCCTGGCCGTCGAAAGGATGCAGCCGGTACTCGAAGGACGTGACGACGCCGAAATTGCCGCCGCCGCCCCGGATCGCCCAATGTAGGTCCGGGTGCTCGTCGGCGCTCACTTGCAGGAGTCTCCCGTCGGCAGTGACGATGTCCGCAGACACGACGTGATCGCAGGTCAGGCTGAAGCGCCTGCTCAGGCGGCCAAAGCCGCCGCCCGTCGTCAGACCGCCGCAGCCGGTGTGAGAAACCGTGCCTGTCGGCGTGACGAGGCCGAACGCCAGCGTCTCGCGATCGACATCGCCGAGCAGCGCGCCGCCGGCTGCCCGGGCCAATCTGTGCTCCGTATCCACGCGGACACCGCGCATCGGCGCGAGGTCGATCATGAGGCCGTTGTCGCAGACCGATTGTCCCGACAGGCTGTGCCCACCCCCGCGCACCGCGACCAGCAAGTCGTGCGCGCGCGCAAAATTCACCGACCGAACCACGTCCGCGGCGCCCGCGCAGCGCGCGATCAGCGCGGGTCGCTTGTCGAACATGCCATTGAAGATCTTGCGGGCGTCGTCATAGCCCGCCATGTCGCGCAGCAGGAGCTGTCCGTGCATGCCTGCGCGGAAATCGTCGATGTCGGAACGTGAGAGAACGATCTGCCGGCCGTCACCGGTTACGGCGGAAATATCTGCAGCGATCGAGGCTACCGCCGCGAATGCGCGCCCGAATGGCAGCGCCGCGGCGCCAATCGTTGCGATTGCAGACGCGCAGAAGGCTCTTCGCTTCATGGCCTACTCCCCGGATGCCGGTGCACCAAAAGCATGCGCTCGCTCTTACACCCTGCGCAAGCGCCTCGCTCAGTTGCCGCCGGGCAGCGGATTGCTCGCGAAACTGAGCTCCTTGACCGGCCGACCGTCGAGCAGGTGTTCCTGGATGATGCGCTCGATGTTCTCCGTAGTGCAGTTCCGGTACCAGGTGCCTTCCGGATAGACCACCATGATCGGCCCCTCGCGGCAGATGCGCAGGCAATCGGCACGGGTGCGCAGCACGCCACCGTCCACGTCCGCGAGGCCGACCTCGCGCAGCCGGCGCTTCAAGTACTTCCAGGACTCCTGTCCGACTTCCTTCGGCGCGCAGTCGCCGTGCGTGCAGAACAGCACGTGACGTCGCGCACGACCGAGCGCAATTTTCGTGACCGCCGCCTCGATCGTCGGAGCCTTCGGGTTTTCTTCGCGCTGGTTCAAAGCGCCGCCTCGTCGGTCTCGCTGGTGCGGATACGGAGCACGCGCTCGATGTTGGTGACGAAGATCTTGCCGTCGCCGACTTTTCCGGTGCGCGCGGCACCGATGATGGCCTCGGTGACCTGGTCCACGAGATCGTCGCGCACCGCCACCTCGACACGCGTCTTCGGCACGAAATCCACGACGTACTCCGCCCCGCGATAGAGCTCGGTGTGGCCACGTTGCCTGCCGAAGCCTTTCACCTCGGTGACGGTCATGCCCGAGATGCCGATCTCGGACAGCGCAGCTCGCACGTCGTCGAGCTTGAACGGCTTGATGATGGCGGTGACAAGCTTCATCGCGAACTCCTGCGAATAGATGGGCTACCCGCGGTACAGGATGCAGATTCTATGCCGAGACGGCGTTTTAAGGTTAATCAATCACTTGCGATGTGCCCGGAGCATTCGCTGCACTGCTGCGGCGCGTGAGGTTCAAGCAGCGCGCCAGCGCGGTGCGGCCAAAGAGAAGGCCCCGCATGTCGCCATGCGGGGCCTGCGTCAATCGCATCAAGTGGTCAGAAAGCGCAGTTCCCCGGGGCAGGAACATCGGTTCGGAATGCGCCAGCCGGTGGTACGTCGAAGTACACCGCCCACAATTCGAGATTCTCCGATGCACTCTCGTTCCGTGCGATGTGGACATGGCCCTGGCCGCTATCGATGAATGATTGCCCAGCGGTATAGGTGCGGGAACCGCAGGCGGGATCATCCCCATCGTAGAAGGTCAACGCGCCAGCCTTGATCAGTACGATGACCGGACCCGGATGGCTGTGCCAGCCTGTCTGTCCGCCGGGACTCATGACGATCTGCTGCACCACCGTTTCGCGAGTTTTCTTGACGGTAAGGATTTCCTTGTTCCCATCTTCCTTTTCCCCGTCCCTGTCTTCTCTGTGCCGAGCCTTCTTACCTCCAAGATCGATCTTGAACTTGAGGTCCACAGGGTCCTGGAAGTTCGCCCGCGCGAACACGGTCGCACTCAAGACCCCAGAGCCTGGTGTGGCGAGCGCAGTGACTGCCAGCGCCAAGCCGGCGACTGCCGTCACTGCCAGATATGATTTATGTCGATTACGCATATTGACCTCTCGTCGATGAGCGTTGGTTTCCGGGCGGAAGCAGCCTGACGCGAGTGCCCGTGCCCCCGCCTGATGAAAGCCTGATATCGTCCTGATATCGTTCTCACGACGGCCGCACCAGGCGCGCATCTCGCGGGCACCAGATGAACGCACCGGCAGACACCCCGCCCAATCAAGACCTTGCACACGGTTTTCAGCTCGGGTACCTGCGGATCGACCCAGCGGAAGGCGTGGTGACCGGCCCCGGCGGACGCGAAAAACTCGACCCGAAAGTGATGGACGTGCTGGTCCTGATGGCACGGAACGCCGGCCACGTCGTCCTGCGCGAAGACCTGCTGGCGCAGCTTTGGCCGAACGCGGTCGTGACCGACGACGCGCTGACGCGTTGCTTCTACGAGCTTCGCAGGCAGCTCAGCCTTGCCGGCGGTGACGATCGCTACAAGGCGATGCTCGAAACGCTGCCGAAGCGCGGCTACCGGCTGAATGCCGAGATCAGACCCCTGCAGGAGCCGCTCGGCGCCCAACCGTCGAGCTCGCCGAAGCGCCGCTTACTCGCGATCGGTATCGCGATTGCGGCAGTCATCGCGCTCGCGATCGTCATTGTCCAACGCTTCGCCGGACCGCAGTCCCCGCCTTCCAGTGCGAATTCCATCGCGGTCCTGCCATTCGTGGACATGAGCGCCGGCAAGGACCAGCAGTATTTTTCGGACGGCATCTCGGAGGAAATCCGCGATCGGCTCGACAAGATCCGGCAGCTGCGCGTGATTGCGCGAACCTCGTCATTTTCCTTCCGCGATGAATCCGTTGGCATCTCCGAGATCGCCGCGAAGCTCGATGTCACGCATGTTCTCGAAGGCAGCGTGCGCAGGTCGGGCGATCGCCTCCGGATCACGGCCCAGCTCGTCGATGCGTCCAGCAACTCGTCCGTCTGGTCGGAAACTTACGACCGCGAGGCCGGCGACCTGCTGGCGATTCAGGACGAGATTGCCACTGCTGTCGCCGCGGCCCTGAGCGTCACGCTCGGCGGCGCCGAATTGCATGGCTCGGTGCCCGCCAGCCCCGATGCTTATGAATTGTTCCTGCAGGGTCGTTTCTTCTACGACCGTCGCGCACCGGGCGATATAGCGCTCGCGGCAAAGTACTTCCAGGAGGCGCTCGCCATCGACCCGAACTACGCCAGGGCCTGGGCCGCACTTGCGGGCGCCTATTCACTGCTGGCATTCGACGGCGATGTCACGCCGGAGGCCGGGCTGGCGAAACAGGGAATAGCCGCGCGCAAGGCCGTCGAACTCGATCCCAATCTCGCCGAGGGCCATGCCAGGCTCGGCCAGTACTACTGGGACACGGGTGATCGCAAGACGGGCTACAAGGTACTCGACAGGGCGCGGGAGCTCGACCCGAATGACCAGCTGGTGCTGAATCTCGACGCCGGCATCGCGATGCGAAACGGCGACATCGAAGGCGCCATCGAAATGCACCGCCGGATCGTCGAGCGTGACCCCCTCTCCGCGGCAGTTCGCGCCAACATGGGCATCTATCTGCTGGCGGCGGGCCGGCTGGATGAGGCGAAGGCCGAGCTCCTGAAGGCTTTGGAGCTCAATCCGAATTTCGGCTGGGGCGTCGAACTCGCGATCGCCCGCGTCCTGATCCTCCAGAAGCGTTTCGACGAAGCCGGCCAAGCGGTCGCGCGCCTGCCGCCAGGCGAAGCCCGCGACCACGGCCTCGCACTATTGTCCCACGCGATGGGCCATAAGGCGGACGCCGATGCCGCAACCCAGCGCCTGGCTGCAGAGTCGAGCCAATCGCCCGATATCCGGCTCGCGGAGGTCTATGCCTTTCGCGGCATGATCGACGAAGCGTTCCAGGCGCTCCAGGGCATTGGGGATGCCGTCGAGCGGAATGAGCCCGCCATGGCATCGCAGCTCTGGACCTGGCAGGTGGAAGCTCGGGTGTCGCCGTTCCTGGCGCCGCTGCACAAGGATCCGCGCTGGACGGCACTGATGGTCGAGCCCAAGTAGCCGTAATGGTCCCCGCGCCCGCGGCGTCCCGTGCCAAACCACCCGCGGACCGGTCCAACGCTTAGCTAGATGTCACTTGCAGGATTCCAACAATGCTGCATCGATCTTGTCGGCCAATATTCGACCTCTATCAGCGACGTTCCTGTAACAACGATCCAAATTCAGTTGGACTCTCGCGTAATTGTCGTTGCTAAGGTCCGAAAATGTGAGATCGAGGTATCCCTGTGCTCTAGCGACATCGTCATTGAAAAGATCCAAATTGGATCTTACTTCCAACAGCGCTCTCTGCAGTAGAGGCCTTAGCTGCCAGAATAGGGAAATACGACTGTCTACCAGCGGCGCCGCATATTTCTTAACACTCAAGCCCCCGTCCGGCTTCGCCCTCTGATTCGCAACCACATTCGCTAGTTGCTCGTCGGAGAGTGCAAGTTGGCCAACCACCGCTTGCAGAAGCCCGTCGCGAGGATTTGCGCCCTGGTACTGTTCAATTTTAGCGCGAACCCACTGCAGGAATGACTTATCGACCGTTCCGAAACGGAGTTGCAGCATGTAAGTTGCCAACGCAACGCGATACCGCAACTCATCGAGTTCTATCTGAAGCGCGGGGATAACTTCATGAGTCTCCCGTCGACGACGAATGGCTTCCGTAATTGCAGGCTGCAAAATGCCAAGCAACCAGCCCAGAAGCGTAAAAACGATTGCGATGACAACTGGATCATTCACGACGCCTCTCGTGACATCTAACGCCCGCGCCAATTGGCGCCGAGCGAAACGAGGGAAGCCCCGCGAAGCGGGGCCTTCCGGTGGAGCGTGCTGTTAGTTGGCATGAAGCAGCGGCTCGAGTTGCGCCATTGACTCTTTATAGGCTCGTCGAATGTGTCTATTCATAAAGATTCTTTGTCGCCCAAAGAAAAAGCAGATGTCGTCGGCATAGGGATTGGCCTGTTCCCACCCTCGCGTCTTATATAGAACCCCTTTGCGGAAAGCGACGTTGAAAGACGCTCTGATGTTCCCCTTCTCAACATAGTGGTTGTCGCTGTCTGGATGGCACAACGCGTCTCGAACGTACTTGATTAGGTCACTCACATCCTTAACGGTTTCTGTCACCAGCACGTCGTCCGTAAACGCGATGCGGGAACCGTACTTTTCTGTTTTGTACATGAGATCGCGAAGGGCAATTAGCAACTCGATAAATGCTGCACGAAACAATATGTCCTCGGTGCGCAAAGGGTCGAATATTCCGCAGCCAAGCAGCTCGTCTATTCGACGGTGGCTGCTCTCAATGTCGCTGCGATCAAAAAAGGCCGTAACAGGAATCACGCCGGCCAACTCTCGCGATCAGCGGCGGCGCGCAATCGGAGCACCGCTTGCTGATTGACGGTTGTGAATACCGCTTGCCATGGCTGCAAGCGGAGCGATGGCACGCGACGGCCGCTGCATCATGTAGTCAGAAGTCAAGAGTCCTTGCCTCCATCACCTTCACTGCGACTTGTTTGTCAGGACTTTGCGTAGTCGCTCTCCAAATACTGGATTGCGGTCCTTTACGAGCTCCGCCAGTTCCAATAGTGCGGTATGTGTAGCAGCATCTATTTTCGCGGAGGATTCAACGTGCTCCAACGCGACCGAGAGCGCGTGATCCAGCACTCCCGGTTCGACATGTCCGATACTGTGAACAATCTGTTGCGTGTAAAGCATGAAATCTGTGCGTGGCGTCTTTGGGGCATGCGCGGCCTGAAACACAGCGGCCTGATGCGAAAGGTTGCTGTCGGCAAGTCGATTAAGAGTCTGCTCCATTGCGGAAGCCACGCTCTGATCAACCGCGTTCAATCGATCCGCGAACATCGACTCAATCTCGGTGAATCGTCTAGCTACATCTTGCTGCAGTGAAGTGGAAAGAGACTGACGGAGCGCCTCCTTGTCACGTTCGTACGCTCTGAAGTTCTGGTACCAGCCGAAGCCGACCATGGTGAGCAGGACCACCGCGACGGTAGCCAAACTGAAGTAGACTGTGGTGAGAATGTGCTGGGTAAACTCTCTCAGAACTCTCACTTCAGCCAGCAACGCGGGGTCGCTTCCTGGCTGACACGAAGCACATACAGTTGTCGGCTGCGGCTGGGGCAGTTTGTTAGTGTCAGGCTGTCCGTGGACTCCCAATGGCAGTAGCGTCATCAGAGCGATGCTTGAGGCGGCAATGAAGCGATTCATTCGGTAAATCTCCGTATGCCGTTGCACGTGAGTTCTAGCAGCAATTGAATGTGAGAATCTGAATGCTGATTCACGTTGTTTTGCCGCAAAACAATTTAGGCCGAGAATCGCGTACTGGAGCCGTCAGTTCTGGGTGTTTCCACCGACCACACACCGACGGCACCGCATATTCTACATTGGGGGTTAGTGGCCTCTATGGCACGATTTCCCAACCCCGCGCGAACCAACTGTGTTAAGTCCGTGGTCGCCCAACGGAAACATCCGGGGCAGTAGCAAGCGAGCTTGCAGCCGTGTGCCAGTAGGGAACCAAATGTAAATGGTGGATCGCAATTCACAGTGATCTCATCATGCGCCGATAGTTTTGTTGGTGGACAGGAAATATGTGTTTGATTTGTCGAGAAAAGCGCCGGACGGACGACAATTTGTCTATCGCTTTTGCCGTTTTAAGGTTAGCCAACGAGGTTATTTGGTCGTGGCTTTGACACCTCAGGAAACGGATCTAGTCGGCCATTGGCTGATGAAGAAGGATGCCGTCGTTGCGGATCCGGCCTGCACGAGAATTGAATGGTTGCTCGCCAATCAACTCGTGCAATTGGGTTCCGATTCTTCGGGATGGGCCGATCTGTACAGGGATCCGGATGACGGCCGCTTATGGGAGTTGACCTGGCCGCAGTCGGAGATGCACGGTGGTGGCCCGCCACGCCTGACTCACCTTCCTGTCGAAAAGGCTCGCAACAAGTACGGCGCAGTCGTCGATCGCTGAACTTCGCTTGGGCTAAAGTTCTTTGCCTCGCTTTGTGCCGGTATAGAGTAGCGCCTGTCATCGCTGGCGGGAACGCATGCAGGACACGATTGTCGTCGTCGGGACCGGTCACGCGGCCGCGCAGGTCGTGGACAGCCTGCGCCGCGAAGGTTTCGGTGGACGCCTGGTGATGGTCGGCGAAGAGCCGAACCTGCCCTATCAACGCCCTCCGCTGTCGAAAAAATTCCTCGCCGGCGAAATGGAGGTGGATCGGCTGCCAATCCGCCACGCGGCCTTCTACGAGAGCATTCACTGCGAGCTGATGCTCGGCAATGCCGTCACGGCCATTGAAACCGGCACTCGCAGCCTTCGCCTGGCCGATGGCAGCGAGCTGCCTTACGAAAAGCTGGTGCTCGCGATCGGCGGACACGCACGTCCGCTGCCGGTGCCGGGCGCAGAGCTGGCCGGCGTCCACGTGCTGCGCACGATGGCAGACGTCAACGCCATCCGCGCGCAGGCCGTCGCCGGCAAGCGTGTCGTGATCGTCGGCGCAGGCTATATCGGGCTCGAATGCGCGGCGACCTTCCGCAAGCTCGGACTCGACGTCACGGTCATCGAGATGATGGACCGCGTGATGAGCCGAGTCGTCGCGCCGGAGATGAGCCGCTTCTACGCCGGTGAGCACCTCGCTCACGGCGTCAGCATTCTCATCGGAAAGCGCGTTGGCGCGCTGCTGGGCAATGGCCACGTCACCGCCGTCGAGTGCACCGACGGCACGCGCGTGCCGGCGGACCTGGTGCTGGTCGGCATCGGCCTCGTGCCGAATACGGTGCTCGCGGAGGCCGCCGGCATCCGCTGCGACGATGGCATTGTGGTAGATGAGCATTGCCGCACGAGCGATCCGGACATCTACGCGATCGGCGATTGCTGCAGCCATCCGAGTCCGCGCTACGGGCGCCGCATCCGGCTCGAGTCGGTGGACAACGCCTTCGAGCAGGCGCGCACGGCGGCAGCCAATATCTGCGGCCGCGCGCTCGTGCACGACAAGACGCCGTGGTTCTGGTCCGACCAGTACGAACTGAAGCTGCAGATCGTGGGCCTGAGCCAGGGCTACGACCAGGTCGTGCTGCGCGGCGATCCCGGCAGCCGCTCCTTCAGCTGCTGTTACCTGCGGGGCGGCGAGCTGATCGCGCTCGACGCCGTCAATCATGTCAAGGACTTCATGGCCGCGCGCAAGCTGATCGCCGAGCGTGTGCGGCCCGATCCCGCGCGTCTTGCCGACGACGCAGTCGCGATCAAGGACACGCTTTGAGGCCGGGCGGCACCTTATAATCGCGGAATGACCGAGGAAAACGACAAGATCGAAGCCGTCGAGCGCGAATTCCGCGCCATGCTCGGCAAGGTGACCGGCGGCCTCGCGCCGCAGGATTACGGCGCGGCATTCTGGGACTGGTGGCTCAACCTCGCCCGCTCCCCCGCGAAAGTGGCGGAACTCCAGCAGAACGCGATCAAGCAGGCGATGGACCTCTGGCGCTTCAATGCCGAGGCCGCGCAGGGCAAGCCGCTCGCACCCAGCGACAATGGCGACCGGCGATTCGCAAGCCCCGCCTGGCAGCAGTACCCATTCAATGTCTACGCCCAGGCCTTCCAGAACGGGATGGCGCTGCTCGAGCAGTCGGCTCATGCGGTACCGGGCGTCGAGCCGCGCAATGCCAAGCTCGTGGAATTCGCCGCACGCCAGGTCGCGGAATCCCTGTCGCCGGCCAACAATCCGCTGACGAATCCCGAGGTGCTGCAGCAAACCGTCGCCGAGCGCGGCCAGAACCTCACGCGCGGCTACAAGAATTTCCTCGACGACCTGGAGCGCACGCTGACCGGCGGCGAGGCGCCCGGGACCGAGCAGTTCCGCGTCGGCGAAAAGGTCGCCATAACCGAGGGCAAGGTGATCTTCCGCAATGAGCTGATGGAGCTGATCCAGTATTCGCCGACGACGCCCGATGTCCAGGCCGAGCCACTGCTGATCGTGCCCGCCTGGATCATGAAGTACTACATCCTGGACCTGTCGCCGAAGAACTCGCTGGTCGCCTGGCTCGTGGACCAGGGATACACGGTGTTCATGATGTCGTGGAAGAACCCGACCGCGGCCGATCGCGAACTCGGCATGGACGACTACCTCCGCAAGGGCGTCTATGCCGCACTCGACGTGGTATCCAAGGTCGTGCCAAACCGCACGATCCACGCGGTCGGCTATTGCATCGGCGGCACGCTGCTCTCGATCGCGGCCGCTGCGCTCGCGAAGAAGGGCGACAAGCGCATCCGGGACATCACGATGTTCGCCGCACAGACGGATTTCAGCGAGCCTGGCGAGCTGTCGCTCTTCATCAGTCCCGCGCAGATCGACATGCTCGAGGCGCTGATGCACAAGGAGGGCGTGCTCGACTCGGCGAAGATGGGCGGCGCCTTCACGATGCTGCGCGCGCACGACCTGCTGTGGCAGCCGGCCGTGAAGTCCTACCTGAAGGGCGAGCGCGACGGGATGATCGACCTGATGGCCTGGAATGCCGACGGCACGCGCATGCCCTGGAAGATGCACACGGAATACCTGCTCGGGCTCTACCTGCGAAACGACCTCGCCGAGGGCCGCTTCAAGGTCGAGGGCGAGACCATCCAGCTATCGGATATCCGCGTCCCGATATTCGAGGTCGGCACCGAGACCGATCACGTCGCGCCATGGAAGTCGGTCTACAAGCTCGACCGGTTGACCGGCTCGCCGGAATTCACGTTCCTGCTGACGAGTGGCGGCCACAACGCCGGCATCATCAGCGGCCCCGTGCATCCGAAGCGCCGCCATCGCGTGCGCACGCGGCGCACCGGCGATCCAGAGCTGACCGCGGATGAATGGTTCACGGCGACCGTACCGCTGCCCGGCTCCTGGTGGCCGACCTGGGCGAAATGGCTGCAGACGCATTCCTCGCCCGGACGTGTTCCGGCACCGGCGATGGGAGCACCCGAGGCGGGATACCCGCCGCTCGGCGATGCGCCGGGCGAGTACGTGCTGCAACGCTAGGCGTTTCTTACCGGCGTCCAGCGCACGGCGCGGCGTGCGCCGCGCGAGGCGATCGTTTCGCCGTCGTAGGTCATCGGCTGCGCCGCCGGCATCCCACCGGGCCGCGGGTCCAGCACGTTGACATTGATCACGGCAAGTCGCCTGCCGTCGACTTCTGTGACCGCAGCCAGGTACGAGCCGCAACGGGTGCAAAAAACGAAGTCCGCGGTCTTGAGGCCAAACCGGTAATTCGAAAGCTGCGCCGGTTCCCGATGCCTGAATTGCACTGATCCGGCCGGATCGGAGGTGGACAGCGCGCCATGCGCGCGGCAGAAGCTGCACTGGCAGGCGCGCACCGACCAAGCCGCGGGTACGAGGTCGGTTTGGAACTCGAACCCCAGCGCGCCGCAGTGACAGCCACCTTGATATGACTTCATGACTTCAGGCTGGACTGCAGTTCCTCGAAGTCCTCGCTGCGGGGCAGTTTCTGCAACGCCGCCATCAACTCCGGCGGCGGCGCGACCAGCTTGCGTGCCGCGAGGTCGAGCCATCCGCCCTCGGTACGCACGCGCGCAGCCACCTTGCCATCCGCGCGCAGCACCTCGTTGACGAGCCGGAATCGCGAGCCGTCGGGCGCGCAGCCGCCAAGCGCCAGCGTGACGGTGATCGGTTCCATCAACGCCACCTCGCGGAAGTACTCGATTTCGTCGCGCCGCACGACCGGCCCGATCCGGCGCCGTGCAAATTCGGTCGCCGGGAAGCCATTTTGCGTGAAGAAACTCATGCGCGCGTCCACGCACTTGTTCAGGTAGGCGACATTCGCCATGTGCGCGTTGGCGTCCATGTCGCCCCAGCCGGCGATCGTTGAAATCGAAAAAGGAGCGTGCCCGCTCATTTCATGTGGAAGAAGCTCAACTTGTTGCCGTCCGGGTCGCGGAAATACCCGGCGTAGAAATCGTCGCCGCGCGGCCCGGCCGGTCCCTCGTCGGTAGCGCCGAGCTCCATCGCCTTCTTGTACAGGGCGTCGACCCGCGCCGGCGAGCCCGCCTCCAGCGCAACCATCACGCCGTTGCCGACAGTCGCCGGCTTGCCATTGAAAGGCTTCGTCAGCGCGATGCCCGGCTTGTCGTGCCCGACGTGCCAGGCGATGAATGTCTCGAATTCCATGAAGCGCTTCGCGCCGAGCTCCTTCAGGAGCGCGTCGTAAAACTTCGCCGCGCGCGGCAGGTCATTCGTACCGAGGCATACATAACCGATCATGGCCCTTCACTCCTGGTTGTTTGCAGCAATGTAATCATATCAGCCGATGGCGGCGATGAACGCCGCGAGCTTGGCGGTGTCGAGTTTTCCGTTGGTCCTCAGGCCGCTGCAGACGTCGAGGCCCGCGGGCGCGACTGCCGCAATCGCAGCCCTGGCATTGCCCGGGTGAAGGCCGCCCGCGAGCAGCACCGGAACGCCAGCGACCTCGCGGATCCGCCGGCTGTAGGACCAGTCGTGCACGCGCCCCGTGCCGCCCAGCTGCTTGACCGGCAGACGCGGATTGCCGGAATCGAGCAGCAGCGTATCGACGAGTTCTGCGGCGGCGCGCGCCTCCTCGACCGACTCCTCGCCGTCCACGTGCACGACCTGCACGAGACGCACACCGGGAAGCCGCATTCGCAGGCGGCGCAATTCCGCGGCCGGCACCTGGTCCACGAGTTGCAGTGCGGTCGTGCGGCAGCGCTGGTGCTGCTCGACGATTGCATCGGCGTCGCAGCGCGCCGTCAGCAGGAACGTTTCCGTCGGGCGCGGGATCTGCGCGGTGATTTCCGCGATCAGTTCATCGGGGATGACGCCTGGGCCACTCGGCATCTCGGAGACGAGCCCGATGGCCGAAGCGCCCGCCGCGACCGCGAGACGCGCCTCCGCGAGATCGGCGATGCAGCAGACCTTGAGGAACACAGGCCGTTCAGTCCCAGCTGCGGGCGCGCTTCGCGAAATCCTTGTCGTGGACGCGCACGACGCAGAATTTCTGCCCGGTCGGCGCCTGCATGACCCACCAGCTGTGGATCTTTTCGAGGCGTTTGGCGCCCAGCTTCTCGAGTCGCAGGACTTCCGCTTCGACGTCGTCCGTCTCGATGTCGAGGTGCACACGGCTCTCGTGGGCGACCAGCTGCACCTCGATGTCCAGGTACGCTTCCGGGTCCATCAGCCGGACGTACTTCTTGCCCTCTTCGCCCGGCAAATCGCGCGTGTCCATGCCGAGTGCAGCAGACCAGAAATCGGCGGCCGCCTTCAGGTCGTTGCTCTTGCAGTCGATGATGAATCCGGCGAGCTTGCTCTTGTGCATGGTCGCTTCCTATTGAACTCGCGGCGTGACGAGCCGCAATTCCATGTAGACGTCCGCCCTCGCGTATTCCGGCGGGTCCGGGTCCGGCGCATGGCGGAATCCGAGGCGCTCGTAGAGGCGGATCGCGTTGGCGAGGCTGCTGTTGGTCAGCAGGAAGACCGACTCTGCGCCCGCTTCGCGCGCAAACGCGATCGCCGCCACACCCAGCAGTTCGCCGATGCCCTGGCGCTGGTGCGACGAGGCCACCGCCATCTTGGCGAGTTCGTATCGCTTCGGCGAGACCCAGGATCATCGCGACCGTCCCGATCGGCACGCTGCCATCCATCGCGAAGAAAATCTGGCCGCCCCTTGCGATGATGGCGCGCTCCGGGTCGCCCAGCACCTTGCGATCGGCCTCTTCGACCACGAACAGGCGCTCGATCCAGTCCAGGTTGAGCCGCTGGAATGCGGGCGCGAGCTCGCCGCGGAAGGACACGATCTGGACGCCCGTCATTCCGTCGGCCCCGGTCGCCATTCGTGGCTCAGGAGACCCAGCACCACCGAGTCCTGCAGCTCGCCATTGACCTTCCAGCGCTCGCGCAGGACGCCTTCGCGCCGGAACCCGAGCCGCTCAATCGCGTGCAGCGAGCCGGCATTGCGCGGGTCGACATCCGCCTCGAGGCGCCGCATCCCGAGCTTCCCGAAGGCGAAGTCCACCAATGCCGTCAGCGCCTCCTTCATGTAACCGTGGCCCCAGTATTCGTGGCCGAGGGCGTAACCGAGCTCGGCGCGTCCCTGCGATTCGTTGATCGCGAACAGCGTGCAGGTACCGATGACGACGTCGTCCTCAAGGCGCACGACACCCCACTGGAACAGGCGCCGCGTGCGAAAGCCTTCCTGGATGTCCGCGACCAGTTTCCTTGCCTGCGCGATATTCGACATCGGCAGCGTCGACCAGTAGCGCATGACCGTCGGGTTCGAGAAGATCCCGAACAGGGCGCCGGCGTCGGCTTCCGTGAGCCAGCGCAGTGCCACGCGCGGCGCCGCAAGTGTCGGCAGCTCGTTTCCGTCGATCATGCCGCCAATGCCTTCCGGTACACGGCCAGGTCCCCCTCGGAAAAGCAGCAGAATATCGCCTCGCCCAGCGATTTCGCACCCGAAGCGAAATCCCGCACGGCCTGCACCGCAATCCGCGCGGCGGGCTCCCTGGGATAGCCGTAGACGCCGGTGCTGATGGACGGAAACGCGATGGATGCCAGGCCGTGTCGTTCGGCCAGCGCCAGCGAACGCTCGTAGCAGGAACGCAGTGACGCCGCCTCACCGTGGTCTCCGCCCGCCCACACCGGCCCGACTGTATGGATCACGTGCCGCGCGGCGAGCCGGTAACCTGCCGTGATCTTGGCATCGCCGGTCTCGCAGCCGCCGAGCTTGCGGCACTCGGCCAGCAGTTCCGGGCCGGCGGCGCGATGAATCGCGCCGTCCACGCCGCCGCCGCCGAGGAGCGAGCTGTTGGCGGCGTTGACGATCGCATCCACCGCGAGCGTCGTGATGTCCGCGTGCTTCGCCAGGATCTGCATGGGCTCATTCTAACCGTCAAATCGCGCTAGAATCCCGCCATGCGCTTTACGAAGATGCATGGACTCGGCAACGATTTCATCATCTTCGACGCCCCCGCCGCGGGCCCGCCGGATACGGAGACGTTCCGCCGGCTGGCCGATCGCTACACCGGCATCGGCTTCGACCAGGCTCTGATGCTCGAGCCGCCGCGCCAGGCCGGCACTGCCGTGTACTACCGGATCTTCAACGCCGACGGCCGCGAGGTCGAGCAATGCGGCAACGGCGCGCGCTGCATCGCCCGGTTCCTGCATGAAAGGAACGGCGCCACCTCGCCGGATCTCGTGCTCGACAGCCCGGGCGGGCTCGTGCAGGCGAGGGTCCGCGGCGCCCAGGTCTCGGTCACGATGGGCGTGCCGGATTTCAACCCGGCGTCGCTGCCCTTCGAGGCGAGCGGCGAGGCTTATGTCTACCCGCTGGCGGTCGGCGCGAGCGAGGTCGAGATCGGCGCGGTCTCGGTCGGCAATCCGCACGCCGTCATCCGTGTGCCCTCGGTCGCCGATGCGCCGGTCAGCCGGCTCGGGCCCGCCATCGAAAATCACGCGCGTTTCCCGAAGCGCACCAACGTCGGGTTCATGGAAGTGGTCGATCGCGGCCATATCCGCCTGCGGGTGCACGAGCGCGGCACGGGCGAGACGCGCGCCTGCGGCACCGGCGCCTGTGCCGCCGTCGCGGTGGGCAGGCGTCACGGTTTGCTGGACGAAAATGTCCAAGTCGACCTCCCCGGCGGCCGGCTCGACATACAATGGAAGGGGCCTGGGGAGCCGATCTGGATGACCGGACCGGCAGAGACGGCGTTCGAGGGAGAAGTATCTACATGACGACACGTCCGATGCGCGGCGTCGAACTCGCCGAAGTCGACGAAGCGGCTGTCGCTTCCTATCTTTCCGCGACCCCTGAATTCTTCGACCGGCACGCCCAGTTGCTGTCGAAGATCCGCCTTCCGGATTCCCGTGGCGGCGCGACGACTGTCTCGCTGCTGGAGCGCCAGGTGGAAGTGCTGCGCGAACGCAGCCGGCAGCTCGAACGCAAGCTCAAGGAATATGTCGACGTCGCGCGCGAGAACGACACGCTCGGCGCGCGCGTGTTCACTATGGCCCGCCGCCTGATCGCCGCCGGCGACCGTGCTGCGGTCGTCAAGGCCGTCGAGGCCTCGTTGCGCGAGGACTTCGACGCGGGCGAATCCGTGCTGGTTCTGACCCAGGGGGCCGTCCCCGCAGGCCTCGGCGAGTCGCGCTTCCTGCGGGTCGTCGCCGCTGACGCGCCCGACCTGCGTTCCTTCGAGACCCTGTTCAGTTCCGGCAAGCCGCGCTGCGGCCAGCTGCGCGATTCGCAGCGCGATTTCCTGTTCGGCACGGGATCCGTCGAGATCGGCTCGGTCGCGCTCGTGCCGCTGGGGCCCAAGGGCAGCCTCGGGCTCCTGGCCTGCGGCTCGCATGACGCGCAGCGCTTCAACCCGACGATGAGCACGGATTTCCTGCAGCGAATCGGCGAACTGATCGCGGCCGCGCTCGCCGAGGATTGATGCAGCCCGCCGCGGGCGCCTGGATCGAGCGCTATCTGGCCCACCTGCGGACCGAGCGCAGGCTGTCACCGAATACCGAGTCGAGCTACCGCCGTGATCTCGGCGCATTGGCCGCATTCTGCGATGCCGAAAAGCTCGCCAGCTGGAAAAAACTCGACAACTTTCCACATCCGCACTTTTGCGGCGCGCGAACACCGCGACGGCCTCGGGCCGCGCAGCGTCCAGCGCCGCCTGTCGGCATTGCGCGGCTTCTTCAATTACCTGATCCGCGAGAAGGTGATCGAGGCCAACCCCGCGGCCGATATCCGCGCGCCGAAAGCCGCGAGGCGCCTGCCGAAGACGCTGGACGTGGACCAGATTGCGAGCCTGCTGGAACGCAGGACCACCGATCCGCTGTCGCGGCGCGACCTTGCGATTCTGGAACTCCTGTATTCCTCGGGCCTGCGGCTCGCGGAACTCGTCGGTCTCGACGTCGTGGACGTGGATCTCGCCGACCGCACCGTGCGCGTGCTCGGCAAGGGATCCAAGACGCGGATCCTGCCAGTCGGGCGCCAGGCGCTCACGACGCTGCGCGCCTGGCTTGCCGATCGCGCCGGTCTCGTGAAGCCTGGCGAATCGGCGCTCTTCGTCGGCCAGAACGGACACCGGCTCGGCGCGCGCGCAATCCAGCTGCGCATCCGCCGCTGGGCTGCTGGCAGCGAACTCGGCATACCCGTGCACCCACACCTGCTGCGCCATTCCTTTGCGACGCACCTGCTGGAATCCAGCCGCGACCTGCGCGGCGTGCAGGAGCTGCTGGGTCATGCTGACATCAGCACGACGCAGATCTACACGCATCTCGACTTTGCGCACCTTGCCCGCGTCTATGACGAGGCCCATCCGCGCGCGCGGCGGCGCAAGTAGCGCGGCATGGACGCGCCGAGCGAAATCAAGGTCAGGCGCAAGTCGCGTGTCGTCGAGGTCGCCTGGCCGGATGGCACGCGCTACACGCTGCCGTTTGAGTACCTGCGCGTGTACTCGCCGTCGGCGGAAGTGCGCGGTCACGGTGGCGGAGAAGGCAAGCTCGAACTCGCGAAGGAATCGGTGCAGGTGACCCAGGCCGAGCCGGTCGGCGTCTATGCCGTGCGGCTGCATTTCAGCGATGGGCACGACACCGGCCTCTACAGCTGGGATTACCTGCGCGAGCTCGGCGTCGAATACGAGCGCAAATGGGCCCGCTACCTGGAGCGCTGCGACAAGTTGGGATACGAGCGCAAGCCGCCTGCCTGAGCCGTCGGCAGGGGGCGTATCATGTGGCCAGGGGAGATGGCCTCCATGATCGTGCAGGGCCCGGCCGGTGAAGTCACCCGACTTCTGCTGAAGTGGCGCGCGGGCGACCAGTCCGCCCTGGCTTCGTTGGTCCCGCTCGTCTACGAGGAGCTGCGCGCGCTCGCCCGGCAGCATCTCAATCGCGAGCAAGGCCCGCACACTCTGCAACGAACGGCGCTCGTGCACGAGGCGTTCCTGCGCATGGTGGACCAGACGCAGGTCGACTGGCGAAGCCGCTCGCAGTTTTTCGCTATCGCCTCGCAAATGATGCGGCGCGTCCTGGTCGATCACGCGCGCAGGCGCTCCGCCGCGAAGCGCGGCGGTCGGGAGCGGCCTCTCGACATCGACGCCCTCCTTGCTGCGGAAGACGGCTACGACAATGCCGCAAACCGTGCCGACGCGGCGCCGCTTCCACCTTCGGAATCGGAGGTCGACTTCGAGGCGATTCACAACGCGCTCGAACGCCTTGAAGCGCTCGATCCGGACCAGGGAAAACTCGTGGAGCTTCGCTTCTTTGGCGGCCTCAGCATCAAGGACGCCTCCGCAGTCATGGGCGTCTCACCAGCCACAGCCAAACGCGAATGGGCCGTCGCGCGCGCCTGGCTGCAACGCGAACTCACTTCATGAGAGAGAGCATCACGCCGGAACGCTGGCAGCGCGTTAAGCATGTCTTCTCTGCCGCGAGCGCTCTCCCGGAAGCGGAGCGGCGCAGCTTTCTCGACGACGCCTGTCATGGAGAGCCGGAACTGCTCGCTGAAATCGAGTCGCTGCTCGATGCGCACCGGACGGAGGACGCAATCATCGATCGGCCGGCGGTCGTTCAATTCACCGGCGACTTGCTGCCACCTGAAGCCGATCTCTTGATTGGCCGGAGGATCGGCGCATACGAGATCGTGGCACTCATCGCTCACGGCGGAATGGGAGACGTGTACCGCGCGCGGCGCGTCGATGCGGAATATGAGAAGGAAGTCGCGATCAAGCTGGTGTCGGGCGGCTTCCACGCGGCTTTCGTCCTGCAGCGCCTGCGTGCCGAGCGCCAGATACTTGCAAACCTCGAGCATCCCAACATCGCGCGCCTGATCGACGGTGGGGCGACCGACGAAGGATGGCCCTTTCTCGTATTGGAACTGGTCGACGGCGAACCCCTGGACCAGTTTGCCGCGGAACGCGGTCTTTCCGTGCGCGAGCGCCTCCAGTTGTTCCGCAATGTCTGCGCAGCGGTGACTTACGCGCATCAACACCTTGTAGTCCACCGGGACCTCAAGCCCAGCAACGTCCTCGTGACCGGCGACGGCACCGTCAAGCTTCTCGACTTCGGTATCGCCAAGTTGCTCCAGCCTGAAGCGCCGGAGGCGGGTCCCCCGCCGACTCGCGACGATCATGCAGGTGCTGACGCCAGGCTTCGCGAGCCCCGAGCAGATTCTCGGGAGGCCGATCACGACCGCAAGCGACGTTTACTCCCTCGGCGTCGTTCTCTACGTACTGCTTACCGGGCGCAGCCCGTATCGAAGCACACTTGACACGGCCGAGGACGCGATCCGCGCGATCTGCGACACGGAGCCGGTGCGGCCAAGCGCGGCCGTCTCGTCGGCGTTGGTCGGGCGCGGAGAGCAGCTTGGCCCCGACCTCGATGCGATCATCCTGCAGGCGCTGCGCAAAGAACCAGAGCGCCGATACGCGTCGGTTGAGCATTTTTCGGAAGATATCCGGCGACATCTCGACGGACTACCGGTCCTGGCGCGTGGCGACCGACTGGGTTACCGCGCCGGGAAATTCCTTCGTCGGCACAAGTTCGAGATGGCTGCCGCCGGGCTGCTGGCCGCGACGCTCATCGGCGCAACGGTTGTCTCCGTCCGCGAAGCACGCATTGCGGCAGAGCAGAAGCAGCGTGCCGAGCGCCATTTCGCAAGCGTTCGCGGGCTTGCAAACGCTTTCTTGTTTCGCGTACACGACGCCATCAAGGACCTGCCTGGCTCGATCGAGGCCCGGGAGCTCCTGGTCAGCACGGCCCTCGAGTATCTCAATACGCTCGCCGCGGAGGCAGGCACCGACCAGGAGCTCGGGCTCGAGCTTGCGGCGGCCTATCAGAAAGTCGGTGACATTCAGGGCGGGCCAAACCAGGCCAGCCTGGGACAGTCCCGGGCCGCGCTCGACAGCTACGCGAAATCAATTGCCCTGCTCGAACCCGTCATTGCCGCAGATCCAGGCAATGCGCGTGCGCTCACGTTGCGCGCGGAGAACCTGCGGCGACAGAGTCACCTGTTGCTGTACGTGGATGAGATCGGGAAAGCAGCCGACGCTTCAGCGCGTGCGGTCGCAGAGTTCGAATCGTTGGCAGAGGCGCGGCCAGACATCGTTACGCGTCGAGCCCTGGCAGCGGCCTACAGCAGGCATAGCCAGATTCTGCATATAGTCGTGGGCACACCCGCGGCCACGACTCTTTCATACGCCCGCAGGGCTGTGGACGTCCTGGAAGACTTGATCCGGCAGGATCCGCAGAATCGCGAACTGGCTCGCGAGCTCGCGTTCGCCTATTCCATGATGGCGGCCGCTCTCGTTGGACCAGAGCCGCGGCCGAATGATGTCGATGAGGCGCTGTCCTTCAACCGCAAGGCATTCGCCATTGACGAGCGGCTCTTGGTTGCAACCGGCGGCAATAGCAATTTGTACGTTCGTGCTCTGCTGTTCGATCGGATCGCCATCACGGACCTGCTGCATGAATCGGGGGATCACCAGGCAGCACTCGAGAATGCCCGCGCAGCGCAGAAGCTGCTGTTGAGCCTGAAAGTCGATGCGAAAAACACCCAGGCCAAACTCGACGGGGCATTGGTGATGAACCGAATGGGGATTTCTCTTCTCGCGGTCGGGAGTGTCGGAGAGGCTGCGACGATATTCGAGCAGAATCTGGATGCTATCGAGAAACTCGCGCGTGACAGCGACCTGCCGACGGAGTGGGTCCAGGCAGAGACGGAACAGGGATTGGGAGCCGTCCATTCCAGCCTCGCGTCGCAAACCGGATCCGATCGCGCCACACGGCTGCGGCACTGGAACGCAGCGCAGGGCTGGTACGAAAAGGCGATCCCGCGCTTCGGGCGCGGCATGCCGATTGACACTGTCAATCATGTGTCCCGGCGCCCCTATGACGACGCGGTTGCCGGCCTCGCACGCAGCAGGGCGGAGATTGCGAAGCTGACAGCCGTCTCTCCACCAAGTTGAGCCAGTTCATCCGCGCTTGACGCGTTAGTTGGTATGAAGGTGGATTTTTCCGCACCCCGGCGCCGAGGCCTGGGGCGGATTGCATCCCAATGACTGCGTCGTAGCAAAGAACGGAGAATACTCGATGAACACTTCAAGTCGATTGGCGTTGGCTCTGATGATTGGCATGTTGCCGGCCGCGGCATTGGCCAATGGGGGCTGGTCGGACGGTGACCGCTGTGATCCGGTCGGGACCTGGTCCGTGAATGTCACGTTTCCTCCGGAATCCGGCATTCCTCCATTTACCGAGCTGCTCAGCATTCTGCCAGGCGGGGTCGTGCTTGAAACGAACTCTCAACTGCATCCCAACAGCGCAAACTCGTTTCTTCCTTTCAACGGCAGCCCCGGTCATGGTGCATGGGTGGGCCGGTCAAATTGCAGGATCAAGTACAAGATCTTGAAGCAGGTCTTCGATCCGACCCAACTGTTGCTTGGTTTCGTTCGCATCACGGTCAGGGCGAAGATCAATGGCAATACGATCTCGAATGAAGTCGCTGACTCCAACGTCGAGTTGGTCTTCGGAACGGATCCGGACGCCCCGCCAGTCATGGTGTTCGGTGGTTCATCCAGCCAAGGAAAGCGTGTCTCGGTCAATTGACTGGGCTGGCGCCGTCCCAATCTTCAAGGGCTCCGGCGCCAGATCGTTCCGCGAATTCGGGAGAAATGGCGAGTCGACATTCTGCTTCCCGGCGGACTGCGCGGTCACGGCAAGACCGCCGTCCAGACCGGCTCAGAAAAGCCGGGTGCCGCGGAACACGATCAGCCAACCGTGGATGTACATCGGCAGGCCGCCAAGCAATGCCACTCCCGTGACGACCGCGGGCGCCAGGCGGTATTTTCGGGCCACGACCGCAATGAATGCGATGCTCACGGGCAGGTACAACAGCGTCCCGGTGACGATACCAGGCACGTAGCTGCCGTATGCCAGCGCTGCGACCAGGTGGAAGATCGCGTTAGCCAGCAGCAGGAAACCCACCCAGGCGGTCGCGACGAGCGCAGCGACGCGATCGCGGGTGCCGGCAGCAATCGCCGCGATGATCACCGTGATCGCGAATGCGGCCGCGTTGACGGACAGAAACAACCCGTCCGTGATGTTCGGATCGACGCGCTGGTTAAACCAGATGACGAAACCCGGGGATTCCTCCAGCACGTGCAGTGCAAAGACCAGCGGCAACGAGATCGCAAGCGGGCGCAGGGTTGCACGTGGAAGGGCCATGCCGAAGTCTACTCAATCGGGCCCGCGACCCCGTAGAATCGGGCTGAGGCCAGACACGACAACGTAATGAAATCAGGCACTTCCGGTCAGCCGCGCGACGGAACCGTCGACTTCGGATACGAACAGGTCGCCCCAGGCGAAAAGGCCGGGCTCGTGCGCGGCGTGTTCGATTCGGTCGCCGGAAAGTACGACCTGATGAACGACCTGATGTCGGGTGGCATGCACCGGCTCTGGAAGCGCTTCGCGCTGTCGCAGACCGGACTGCGTCCCGGCCAGCGCGCGCTCGACGTCGCCTCCGGCACCGGCGATCTCGGCGCCGGCATCGCGCGCCAGGTCGGCGACAAGGGCTTTGCGGTGCTCTCCGATATCAACTGGGAGATGCTGTCGCGCGGCCGCGACCGGCTGCTGGACGAAGGCATCGCCCGCAATGTCGCCTTCGTGATCGCCAATGCCGAGAACCTGCCGTTTCCCGACCGCAGCTTCGACTGCGTGACCATCGGGTTCGGCCTGCGCAACGTGACTGACAAGGCCGCAGCGCTCGCTTCGATGCGCCGCGTGCTGCGCCCGGGCGGCCGCTTGCTGGTACTCGAGTTCTCGAAGCCACGGGTCGCGGGCCTCAAGCCCCTGTACGACGCGTATTCCTTCAGCCTGCTGCCGGCGCTCGGCCGCGTCGTCGCCGGCGATGAGGCCAGTTACCGCTATCTCGCGGAATCCATCCGCATGCATCCCGACCAGGAGGCGCTTGCGGCAATGATGCGCGAGGCCGGATTCGACGATTGCCAGTGGCACAACCTGGCCGGCGGCATCGTCGCGCTGCATCGCGCCTGCGTGTACTGAGATCCATGACGCCGGAACCACTGCTCCGCCCGCTGGAATCGCTGCTCAACCGCAATATCGCCGGTTCCTCGCGTGCACGCTCCCTGCTGGCGCAGGTCACGGGCCGGTCGCTCGAGATCCGGGTCGCCGCGACGCCATTCAGCGTGCGCATCGAGGCGGCCGCGGACCGGATTTCGATCGGCAGGGGCGGGGCAGCGGCGGCCGATGCGACCATCGAGGGCACGCCGCTCGCGCTTGCGAGGCTCGCGGCGCCGGATGCGGCCAGGGCATTCCAGGGCGGCGGGCTGCAGATTACGGGCGACGCCGAGATCGCGCAGGGATTCCAGAAGCTGTTCGCCGCGGCGCAACCGGATTTCGAAGAGGAGCTGTCGCGCGTCACGGGTGACGCTTTCGCGCATCACCTCGCGAGCCTGGCGCACAGCGCGATGAAATTCGGGCTCAAGACGCGCGACACCTTCGTGCAGAACGTCGCCGAATACCTGACCGAGGAAGGCCGGGACGTTCCCGCGAAATTCGAGGTGGATGAATTCCTGGCCGGCGTGGATTCGATCCGTGAGGCAACCGACCGGCTCGAGGCACGGATCGAGCAGCTCGAGAATCCCGGGAGCCGGCATTGATTTCGATCCGCGTCGCCGGACGGATGCTGACGATCCACAGGAAGCTCGTGCGTTACGGGCTGGGCGACTTCGTGCGCGCCACACACCTGTACAGGCCGTTACGCTTCGTCTTCTACCTGTCGCCATGGACCTGGTTCACGCGCCGCCGTGGCACGCGCGCCGAGCGGCTGCGCCTCGCGCTCGAGGAGCTCGGGCCGATCTTCGTGAAATTCGGGCAGCTCCTGTCCACGAGGCGCGACCTGCTGCCACTGGACATCGCCGACGAACTCGCGAAACTCCAGGACCGCGTACCGCCCTTCCCCGGCGAGGTCGCGAAGGCACGCATCGAGGAAGAGCTCGGAAGCCCGGTTACCCGGCTTTTCGGCAGCTTCGACGAGACGCCGCTCGCCGCCGCGTCGATCGCGCAGGTGCATGCCGCCACGCTGACCGACGGCCGGCCCGTCGTCGTCAAGGTACTGCGCCCGGGCATGCGCGAGATCATCGGCCGCGATCTCGAGGTGCTGCACGCGCTCGCCGCGCTCGCAGAGCGTTACTGGTCCGACTCGCGGCGCTTCCGGCCGAAGGAAGTCGTCGCCCAGTACGAAGTGACTATCCTGAACGAGCTCGACCTGATGCGCGAGGCGGCCAACGCCTCGCAACTGCGGCGCAATTTCGCGGGATCCACGATGCTGCACGTGCCGGAGGTCCACTGGGACCTGTGCCGGCGCGAGGTCATGGTCATGGAGCGCATCCACGGCGTGCAGATCTCCGATATGGCGAAGCTGCGCGCCGTCGGTACGGACATCCAGAAACTTGCCGAGAACGGCGTGACGATCTTCTTCACGCAGGTGTTCAGCCACAACTTCTTCCACGCCGACATGCACCCCGGAAACATCTTCGTGGACATCAGCGATCCGGCGAACCCGAAGTACGCGGCGGTGGACTTCGGCATCGTCGGCACGCTGGACCCGCGCGACCAGCTCTATCTCGCCGGCAACTTTCTCGCTTTCTTCGAGCGCGATTACCGCAAGGTCGCGGTGCTGCACATCGAGAGCGGCTGGGTGCCGGCGGGCACGCGCGTGGACGAACTCGAGAGCGCCGTGCGCACGATCTGCGAGCCGATCTTCAACAAACCGTTGAAGGAGATCTCCTTCGGCCTGGTGCTGCTGCGTCTGTTCGAAATCGCGCGGCGCTTCCAGATGCAGATCCAGCCGCAGCTGATCCTGCTGCAGAAGACCCTGCTGAACATCGAGGGTGTCGGCCGCGACCTGTATCCCGAGCTCGACCTCTGGAAGACGGCGTTGCCGATCCTGAAGGGCTGGATGCGTGAGCGCACCGGGCCGCGGGCGATCTTCGAGCACATCCGCAGCAACTGGCCGGATGTCGCCGAGGCGCTGATGATGCTGCCCGTCATCGCGCGGCGCACCGTGCGCAAGGCCTACGACGAGGAACTGGTGGTCCGTACGGAATCGGCCTCGCTCGAGGCGCTGCGCGGGGAACTGCGCGAGAGCCGCCGGCGCACCGACACGATCCTGGTGGCCGCTTCGGGGTTCCTCGGCGGCGTCGTGTGGATTTCGCTCGGTACGCAGCCGGGCTGGCCCGGCTGGCTGCTGACGCTCGCGAGCGCCGTCTTCCTCGGCTTGCGCCTGCGCCGCCCGGACTAGGCGCCGGGCTTCAACTCGATCCAGGTGGCGGTGGCGCGGGCGCAGAGTTCGCCGCTGTCGTCGAATACCGCTGTTCCCGTGAAATGCTTGCGCCCTTCGTGGCCGATGGCCCAGCCGATCACGACGCAGGCCTCGCTCGCGTGCACGCGCCGGTCGATGCGCGCCGTGAACTCCCCGAGCAACGGGCCGCGTGCGGCGATGCCAGTTGCGAAGAAGCCCGGGCAGTCGAGCGCCGCCCACATGAATTCCGGCAGGATCTTGCCATCCGGACCCGCGAGCGATGCATCCGGCAGCCAGGCTGCTGCGACCAGTTCGCGGCCCGCGATCGCGGACGCGAAAATCCTCAAGCCGTCGCCGCGCGGGCGTTCGGGTCCGCAGACGAAACAGCCGGGGTAGGCGTGCTCGCGGAATCCCTCGTAACCGCGCGCCGCGGCGAGCGCATCCGCGTAGGACGGCGGCTCCGGCACCGTGACCGTGCAGGTCCCAGGCCGGCCGCTCGCCACCGGCTCCTCGCCATTCATCAGGAAGACCTGGGACCTCTCCCTGTCTTCACGGATCTCCAGCGGCTGATCAAGCGGCGGCGGCCGCAGCAGGCGCACCGTCAGCAGGGAAGCCGCGGCGCCTGCCAGCATGCCGCAGACGTAACCGCCGTTGCCCGACAGCGGCGGACCGCGAAACCGGCGGCCGATCATGATGAACCGATTGGCCGTCATGGCATGCGATCGTAGCGGATCGGGAGTGGATGCGCCGCGCAGTGGGCGTTAAGCTTTGCGCCCCACCACCGGGACCCACTCATGAAATTCATACTTTCCCTGGCTGCTGCCTGCCTACTGCTTCCCTTAGCCGCGAGCGCCGACGACGGCATCCGGAATTTCCTCGCCGGCCGCGCAGAACACGACGAGGGCGTCGCCCGCTCGATCTGGAACTGGGCCGAGGTCGGCTACCAGGAAGTGAAAAGCTCCGCCCTGCTCGAGAAAGAACTCGCGGACGCGGGATTCAAGGTCGATGCCGGCGTCGCCGGCATGCCGACGGCATTCATCGCGAGCTGGGGCAAGGGCGAACCAGTGATCGGCATCCTCGCCGAATTCGACGCGCTGCCCGGCATCACGCAGGACGACTCGCCGCTGCGCAAGCCGATCCCCGACAAGCTCTCCGCGCACGCCTGCGGCCATCACCTCTTCGGCACGGCGAGCGTCGCCGCGGCGATCGCGCTCAAGGACTGGCTGCAGAAGAGCGGCACGGCCGGGACGATCCGGCTCTACGGCACGCCGGCCGAGGAAGGCGGCGCCGGCAAGGTGTACATGGTGCGCGCGGGCCTTTTCGACGACGTGGCAACGGTGCTGCACTGGCACCCCTCCGACGTCAATTCCGCCGGGCTCGACAAGGCGCTTGCCAACAAGACAGCGAAATTCCGCTTCCACGGCATCTCCTCGCATGCTTCCGGCGCGCCGGAGCGCGGCCGCTCGGCGCTCGACGGCCTCGAGGCGATGGATTACATGGTCAACATGATGCGCGAACACGTGCCATCCGATACGCGCATGCACTACGTGATCACGAGCGGCGGTTCGGCGCCCAATGTCGTTCCGGATTTCGCGGAGTCCTATCTCTACGTCCGCCATCCCGACCCGCACCAGGTCGTGGAGATCTTCGATCGCGTGGTCAAGGCCGGTGAAGGGGCTGCGCTCGGTACCGGCACGACGATGGATTACGAGATCATCGGCGGCGTTTACAGCATGCTGCAGAACGAGACGCTTGCACGCGTTATGCACGCGAAGCTCACGGAAGTCGGCGGCATCCACTACTCGCCCGAGGAGCGCGCGTTCGCCGGGCAGTTGTACTCGAGTTTTTCGGAGCCGAACATGCCGCTCGGTTCGGAAGCCGACGTCCAGGCTTTCGACTTCGAGCGCCCGGGCGCGGGTTCCACGGACGTCGCGGACATCAGCTGGACGGTGCCGACCGTCGGCCTGCGAGTTGCGACCTGGGTGCCCGGCACCTCCGCGCACAGCTGGCAGGCGGTCGCCGCCGGCGGCATGAGCATCGGATACAAGGGCATGGAGAACGCCGCGCAGGTCCTTGCGCTGATGGGCAAGGAACTCTTCCAGCGCCCCGACCTGATCAAGGCAGCCCGCGAGGAATTCGAAAAGCGACGCGGCCCGGACTTCCACTACAAGGCCATGTTGGGCGATCGCGCGCCGCCGCTCGATTACCGCCGCGGCGTCCCGGGAGGCGGCGATTGAACGCTTCACCGCAGCCGGACACCCGACCGGCGCAGGGATTGAGAGCCTGCTGCTGTCCGGACCTATAGTTCGACGAATCGCCTACTGATTGCCTGGAACGGGAGACCCCCAATGCGCCGCCACCTGATCGCCGCCGCCCTGTTGATCCTCGTGTCAGCACCGCTGCAGGCCGCCGATGTGCCTGCCAATATCACTGCGGCCGTCGCCGCCGCCGAGCGCAGCGACAAGGATCGCGAACGCGATGCGCGCGACCGCCCGGCTGAACTCATGTCTTTCGCCGGCATCACGACCGGCATGAAGATCGCCGACGTGTTCGGCGGTGCCGGCTACTGGACCGAACTGCTGGCGCGGGCCGCCGGCCCCGAGGGCCATGTCAAGCTCGTGAACAACGCGCCCTACTTCTCTTTCGCCGGCAAGGACCTCAAGACGCACTTCGACGGCAACCGCCTGCCGAACGCCGACCAGGTCACGGTTGAAACCGCCAACCTGAAACTCGGCAGCAAGGCCTACGACCTGATCGTGATCTTCATGTCCTATCACGACCTGTACTACATCGATGAAGGGGATGGCTGGCCCGCGATCGACGCAGGCCATTTCCTCGACCAGCTGCACACGGCGCTGAAGCCGGGCGGTCACCTGTTGATCGTGGATCACGCCGCTGCCGCGGGCTCGGGCAACTCGGCGGCCCAGAACCTGCACCGCATCGACGAGGAATTCGCGAAGAAGGACATCGCGAGCCACGGCTTCACGCTCGAAAAGACCTGGGACGGGTATCGGAATTCCACCGACGACAAGACCAAGATCGTTTTCGACCCGACCGTCCGCGGCAAGACGGATCGCTTCACGCACCTGTACACCAGGCGCTGAGGCGCTCAGCCGGCCCTGAGAGCGCGCAGGAAGACTGCGGGGTCCTCCCCGCGCTCGAGCACTTCGACGAGCGCCGAACCCACGATCACGCCGTCCGCATGACCGGCGAGGCGCGCGACCTGGGCCGCGTGGCGGATGCCGAATCCCGCACAGACGGGAACCGCCGACGCCGCGCGCACCCGATCGAGATAGTCGAGCACCACGTCCGGCACGGCGACATCCTTGCCCGTCGTTCCGGTCATCGTGACGGCGTAGACGAACCCCTGCGACTCGCGCGCCAGCATGGCGAGCCTGCCTTCCGGCGTCACCGGCGTGACCATCTGCACGAGCGCGATGCCCTCCCCGGCAAGCGCCGCGCGAAGCTCCGCGCATTCCTCGAAGGGCAGGTCCGGGACGATGAAGCCCGCGATGCCGGCCGCCCGGGCTTCGCTCGGTAGTTTCCCAAGGCCATGGGCGAGCAGCGGATTCAGGTAGCTCATCAGGAGCAGAGGCGCGCGCGGCCGCTGCGCGAGCGTCGTAAGTTCCGCGAGGATCCAGTCGAGCGTCACGCCGTCCGCGAGCGCCACACGGCTCGAGCGCTGAATCGTCATGCCGTCGGCCATCGGGTCCGAGAACGGCACGCCGATCTCGATCACATCCGCGGCCTCGCCGATTTTCAGCAGGTCCGCGGTGAAGCGCGAGCGGCCCGGGAAACCCGCGGTCATGAATGCGACGAGCGCCGGCCTGCCGTGTGTGGAAGCGCCACGGATCGCTTCGGAAATCGTTTCCCCTGCCTGCATCAATCGCGTTCCGCGAGCAGCGTCGTTTGCAGCGTGGACATGTCCTTGTCGCCTCGCCCCGACAGCCCGACCAGAATCCGGCTGCCTGGATGTGCGCGGGCATGGCGGCGCGCGCCTGCCAGGGCATGGGCGCTTTCGAGCGCGGGCAGGATGCCTTCGAGGCGGCAGCACTGGTCGACCGCCGCGAGCGCCTCGTCGTCGCTCGCGACCTCGTAGCGCACGCGGCCCGTCGCCTGCAGCAGCGCGTGCTCGGGCCCGACACCCGAATAGTCGAGGCCGGCGGAGACCGAATGCGTTTCCTGGATCTGGCCGTGCGCGTCCTGCAGCAGCATCGTGAAGCTGCCCTGCAGCACGCCAGGGCGCCCGTAGGCGAGGGTCGCCGCGTTGTCGCCGAGCCCGGGGCCGCGGCCACCGGCCTCTACGCCAAGCAAGGCGACGGCGGCGTCATTCAGGAACGGATGGAACAGCCCGATCGCATTCGAACCGCCGCCGACACAGGCGATCGCGATGTCTGGCAGTGCGCCAGTCGTAGCCAGCATCTGCGCGCGCGCCTCGTGGCCGATCACCGATTGCAGCTCGCGCACCAGGTACGGGTAGGGATGCGGCCCGACGGCCGAGCCCAGCAGGTAATAGGTGCCCATCGGGTCCGCGACCCAGTCGCGCAACGCCTCGTCGATCGCAGCGCGCAGCGTCTGGTCGCCACTCGTGACCGGGATGACCTCCGCACCCATCAGCTTCATGCGGCCGACATTCGGCGCCTGGCGCTCCATGTCCACGGCACCCATGTAAACGACGCAGGGCAAGCCAAGGCGCGCGCAGGCCGCGGCGCTTGCGACGCCATGCTGGCCAGCGCCGGTCTCGGCAACGATCCGTTTTGCGCCCAGCCGTTTTGCGAGCAGAGCCTGGCCGATGGCATTGTTGATTTTGTGCGCGCCGGTATGTGCGAGGTCCTCGCGCTTGAGCCACACGTCGGCGCCCCACTCGAGCGACAGGCCCCTCGCCCGCGTCAGCGCCGTCGGCCGGCCGGCCCAATGGTGCAGTTCACGTGCGAACTCCCGCTGGAAGTCCTCGGCATGGAGATGGCGCGTCACGCCTTCCTGCAGGCGATCGAGCGCCGGCACCAGGGTCTCCGGCACATAGCGGCCGCCAAAGGGGCCAAAGCGTCCACGCGCATCCGGGAATTTCCCGGCCAGTTCTTCCGCGAGCAGCTGACGTTGGTCGTCGGTCGCAATCGCCGCAGTCATGTTGAAGTTCTCCGATCGGCAGCCCGCGCCGCCTCGATGAATGCTCGAATTAATGCCGGATCCTTGACGCCGGTAGCGCGCTCGACGCCGCTCGACACGTCCACCCCATAGGGCCGCACTGCGGCGATCGCGGCGCCGACATTCGCGGTGTTCAGGCCGCCGCCCAGGATCAGACCGCAGCGCCTGGCGAGAGCCGCTGCAACCGGCCAGTCCGCCCTCACACCCGCACCGCTGACGGCAGCCTCGAACAGAAGCCGTGGCGGCGGTGGCGATGTTGAATGGTCGGAGCGCCAGACCGGCCAGCGCGCGATCGTCGGCGGCAGCACTAGTGCCGCGAAATCATCGGCGTCGGTTTGCCAGACATCGGCCTCGAATTCGGCCAGCACACGATCGACGAGCGCCTGTGACGGGTGCAGCGTCACGGCGACGCGCAGGATGCTTGCGGGCAACGCGGCGGTCAGAGCCGCCGCGCGCACAGGTTCGATGCTGCGCGGCGAAGGGCCATGAAACACGAAGCCGAGCGCATCGGCGCCGGCAGCGACGGCGGCATTGACCGCTTCTTCGGTCGTGATGCCGCAGATCTTGATCAGCAGGCTCATGTCGCTGCCCTGCCGGCGGCGAGCATGGTCCGGATCACGCCCGCCGGGTCGGGTGCCGTCATCAGCGCACTGCCGACCAGCGCCAGCTCATAGCCATCTCGGGCGACTTCCGCGCAATCGTCGGGTGTCGTGATGCCGCTCTCGGCAACGCACGACACTTCCTGCGGCAGCAGCCTGGCCATCTCGCCAAATCGTTCTGTCTTCACTTCAAGTGTCTGGAGATCCCGGCAATTGACGCCGAGGAGGTCGTCCGTCGACACCGCGCGCGTGGCGCGCGCGATGTCGTGTTCGTCGAAGACCTCGACCAAAACGAACAAATCGAGTTCGTGCGCGCATTCCAGCATTTCCGCCAACGTTTCCCGTGACAACATGCGGACAATCAGCAGCACTCCACCGGCGCCGGCAGCGCGGGCCTCATAGAGCTGGTAGGGATCGACGAGAAAATCTTTGCGCATTGCCGGTACGCCGAGCGGCGCCAGCGTTGCGGCGGCGGTCGAGAGATGGTCGAGGTTGCCGTGGAACTGCGATGGTTCGGTGAGGACGGAGACGGCGGCGGCACCGCCGTTGGTATAGGCGGTGACGCGCGCGACGAGATCGTCGTCGCCAAGACGGCCGAGGGATGGCGAGCGGCGCTTGAATTCGGCGATGAGATTGAATTTGTCGCGCAGTCGCAGTGCTGGCGGCAAAGGTGTTGCCAGGGCGCGGGCACGCAGGTTTGAGATTGGCTCACGGGTGCGGGCCTCGTCGAGGCGCGCGCGGCTTGCGATGGCCATGCGATCCAGAAAGCCGCTCATCGAGCGCGCTCCCGGCCCCAGCGGACGATGTCGTCCAGCAGCGTCGCGGCCCGGCCGTCGTCGATCGCGGCGGCGGCGAGCTTCGCGCCCGCGGCGGCGTCCTTGGTCAGCCCCGTCACCTCGGCGACGAGCGCAGCGCCGATCACGAGCGCGTTGCGATGCGCGCCATGCTCCGCGCCGCGAAGCACAGCCGATAGCCGCGCCGCATTGTGCGAGGCATCGCTGCCCTTCAGGTCGTCCGCGGAG
The DNA here is from genome assembly GCA_963747145.1 of uncultured Gammaproteobacteria bacterium. Taxonomy (GTDB): domain Bacteria; phylum Pseudomonadota; class Gammaproteobacteria; order Steroidobacterales; family Steroidobacteraceae; genus SCUD01. The sequence goes on from CAVVDZ010000001.1 coordinate 567,375, forward strand.
CAAGGTGGCAGGCCAAAATCGGCGGCGCTTCTTTTCGATTCCTTCACGGACCCAGGGCGCACGTCGAAAAGCGTGAATGGCGACGCGGGAGTGGGTTCATCCCAGCCGTCATCGCCGTGCACGACGAACATGCGGCGGATGTCCATGCCTGCCAATGTGTCCGCCATGAGTCTGGCGACGTCGTGGTTCCAGGCCCCGATCACCGCGTAGGGCGCCTGCGCGGGATTCGCGAGCGGGCCCAGCAGGTTGAAGATCGTGCGCACACCGAGCGCCGCGCGCACCGGCGCGATCGCCTTCATCGCCGGGTGGTAATGCGGTGCGAACAGAAAGGTGAAGCCGGTCCGATCGAGACAGGCCCCGGCGGCTGTTTCGTCGAGCGGCAGCGGCAGGCCGAGTGCTTCCAGTACGTCCGCGCTGCCGGAGCGCGATGACACGGAGCGATTGCCGTGCTTCACGATTCGCACGCCGGCCGCGGCCGCGAGCAATGCGGCGCCGGTTGAGAGATTGAGGCTGTGCGAGCCATCGCCGCCGGTCCCGACGAGGTCCGCGATCGGCGCACCCGGCGCGATCTCCGGCCGCCGCGCGAGCGAGCGCATCGCGCGCGCGAATCCGCGCACCTCATCCGCGGTCACGCCCTTGATGCGAAGCGCCGCGAGCAGCGCGCCCGCCATCGCGGGCGCCATCTCCGCATCGGTCAGCGCGAGCATCAACTGGTATGCCGCATCCTCGGCGAGGTTCTGCCGCTCGAGCAATGCATCGAGGGCGTCCTTGCCGGGGCGATTCATGTTCCGCCGCCGATTCCAAGGAACCGGGCCATCAAGCGCGGGCCGTCGGGCGTCAGCACGCTTTCCGGATGGAATTGCACGCCCTCGACGGCCAGCGTCCGGTGCCGCACGCCCATGACTTCGCCCTCGGCAGTCCAGGCCGTGACCTCGAGTTCGGTGGGGATCTGGTCGCGCTCGGCAATGAGCGAGTGATAGCGCCCGGCTTCGAAGGGATTCGGCAGGCCCTCGAACAGTCCGCGGCCGTCGTGCAGCACGGGAGATGTCTTGCCGTGCATCAGCCGCGCAGCGCGCACGACGCGGCCTCCGAACACTTCGACCAGGGCCTGATGGCCGAGGCAGACGCCGAACACCGGCACGCGCCCCGCAAAGGCCTCGATCATCTTCATCGAGATACCCGCATCCGCGGGCGTGCCGGGTCCCGGCGACACGCACAGATGCGTCGGCGCGATGGCAAGCGCTTCCTCGACCGTGATCCGGTCGTTGCGATGCACGAGCACATCGGCGCCGAGCACCAGGAAAGCCTGCACCAGGTTGTAGGTGAAGGAATCGTAGTTGTCGATCAGCAGGAGCCGCGGTTTCACAGCCCGCCCTCCGCGAGTTCGAGCGCGCGCCGCAATACCGCGCTCTTGGCGAGGACCTCGTCGTGCTCGCGCTCGGGACTGGCTGTCGGCGACGATGCCGGCGCCCGCCTGGTAGCTGTAGCGGCCATCCGCGAACACCATCGTGCGGATCGTGATCGCCTGGTCCATGTCCCCGCCCCTGCCGAAGTAGCCGACCGTGCCGCCGTAGAGCCCTCGGCCGACCGGCTCGAGTTCGTCGATGATCTGCATCGCGCGCACTTTCGGCGCGCCCACCAGCGTACCCGCCGGAAACGCCGCCGCGAACAGGTCGAAGGCATCGCGCCCCGGCGCGAGCTCGCCGGTGACGCCGCTGACGATGTGCATGACGTGACTGTAGCGCTCGATCAGCCGGTAGGGATCCACGCGCACCGTACCGGCGCTCGCGACCCGGCCGAGGTCATTGCGCGCGAGATCCACGAGCATCACGTGCTCGGCGTTTTCCTTCGGGTCCGCGAGCAGGCGCGTCGCGTTCGCGTCGTCCTCGGCGGCATCCGCGCCCCGTGGCAGCGTGCCGGCGATTGGCCGCAGTTGCGCACGCCTGCCATTCAGCCGCACCAGCGCTTCCGGCGAGGAACCGACTACGGTCACGCCGCCGCCTCGCAGTAGTACATGTACGGGGAGGGATTCAGCAGCCTGAGCGCACGATAGGCCTCGAAGGGATCGAGCTCGCATTCGCCGTCGAAGCGCACCGACAGTACGAGCTGGTATACGTCGCCAGCGACGATGTGCGCTTTCGTGCGCGCGACCGCATCGATGAATTCGCCGCGACCCAGGCTCGCGGCGGCTGGCTGGTAATGGAACCGATGCGCGCTTTTCGGCAGCGGCCCGGAGAGCGCGGCGATGATCTCGCGTTTCAGCGCCTGGCGTTCACTCTCCTCCCCATCATGCAGGAGCGTCACGCCGCGCGTCAGGTGATCGAATACCAGCAGCGACTTCGGCGCGACGTAGCAGGCTTCCGGCACGCCATGGCCATTCCGCGCTCTGCCCGGCAGCGACTCGAGGTAGCGCACGAGATCGTAGGACGAGAAGCCGACGAGGCCGCCCGCCAGCGGCAGGCCGTGATTGTCCGGCCGCGGTCGCGGCGCGCGCGCAAGCGCGGCGCGCAAGCCCGCGAGCAGCTCATCGCGACCCGCGGGCCGCGGCGAACGGCTGCCATTGACGGCGAACCCCTGGCCATCGAGCCGCACTTCGAGGCAGTCGCCGAAGCCGATGAACGAATAGCGCGCAAGCCGCACGCCGCCCTCGACGCTTTCCAGCAGGAAGCGCGGACGGAATGGGCGCAGTTTCAGGTAGGCCGAAACCGGCGTGTCGAGGTCTGCTGCGATGTCGAACGGCAATGTCATGGGCATTAAAAAACCCACCACCGGCATGTGCGGAGGCGGGTCCTGGTTCCAGTCTGAAAAACGAAAACGCGACTACGCGACCAGCGCCCACTCCCTGGAGCGGCGCCACCACCAGCCAAGATCGGCGGCCATTGGGCTTGCGTAATTCACGTGGCCAGTATCGGCTTGCTGCGGTCCGTAGGTCAAGCCGGGGGCTCGTCGAGGGGCAGTTTCAGGTACCGGCGCCCATTGGCTTCCGGCTCCGGCAGGCGGCCGGCGCGGATATTGACCTGCACGGCCGGGTACAGGAGCTTCGGCACGGCGAGCCCCGCATCGCGCTTCGTACGCATCGCGACGAATTCCGCCTCCGTAACGCCATCCCGCAGGTGGATGTTGGCGCTGCGCTCGGCGGCGATGGTCGTCTCGCAGAGCGGCTTACGCCCGCCGGGCGAATAATCGTGGCAGACGAAGACGCGGGTCTCCGGCGGCAACTCGTAGAGCCGGCGGATCGACGCGAACAGGAGCGCCGCGTCGCCGCCCGGAAAGTCGCAGCGCGCCGTGCCGCCGTCCGGCATGAAGATCGAGTCGCCGACGAACACGGCATCGCCGATCAGGTAGCTCAGGCTGTCGCTCGTGTGGCCCGGCGTCGCGATCGCCCGCAGCGCCAGCGAGCCGATGCGCGAATTCCTCGCCGTCCGCCAGCAGGCGGTCGAACTGGCGGCCGTCGGCCGGGAATCCGGACCCGAGGTTGAACACGTCGCGAAACGTTCGCTGCACCTGGCGAATCCCCTCGCCGATCGCGATCTGCCCACCGAGCGCCGCCTTGATGTGCGGCGCCGCGCTCAGGTGATCCGCGTGGGCATGCGTCTCGAGGATCCATTCGACCTTCCTGCGTTCCTTGCGGACGAACGCGACGATCTCGTCCGCCGCCGCCGTCCAGCAGCGCCCGGAATGGATGTCGTAGTCGAGCACCGGATCGATGACCGCCGCGGAGCGCGTCGGCAGGATCGCCGACGACATAGCTCCAGGTCGAGGTCGGCTCATGCAGGAACGGCTGGACTTCAGCGACGCATCAGCCGGCCTCAGCTGCGCCTGGCGTCGATCCAGCGCTGCACTTCCGACTCGAGCACGGTCAGCGGCACGCCGCCGGTCCGCAGCACGAGATCGTGGAATTCGCGGACGTCGAAATTCTTGCCGAGCGCCGCGGCCGCGCGCTCGCGCAGCTCGACGATCTTCAGCATGCCGATCATGTATGCGGTCGCCTGGCCGGGATTGAGGATGTAGCGCTCGGTCGCCTTGATCGCCGCGTCCTCGTTGGTCGGGCTGTTCTCGACGTGATAGCGGATGGTCTGTTCGCGCGTCCAGTGCATGGCGTGCAGGCCCGTGTCCACGACGAGTCGGACGGCCCGGTGCAACTCGAGTGCGAGCCGGCCGAACTCCGAGTACGGATCCCTGTAGAAGCCGAGTTCCTTCGCCAGGCGCTCGCTGTAGAGGCCCCAGCCCTCGGAATAGGCCGTGAAGCCGCCGCTGCGGCGAAACTGCGGCAGTGCTTTCTGCTCCCCCGCGACCGCATTCTGCATGTGATGGCCCGGAATGCCCTCGTGGAAAGCCAGTGCTTCCATTTCGTACTTCGGCATTTCACGCATGCGATACAGGTTCGCGTAGAAGACACCTGGCCGGCTGCCGTCCTGCGCCGGCCGCTGATAGAAAGCCTTGCCTGCCGATTTCTCGCGGAATGGCTCGACCGCCCGCACGACAAGCTCGGCCTTCGGCAGCGTCACGAACATTTGGGGCAAGCGCGCGCGCATGGCGTCGAGGTCACGCGTCGCTTCTGCCAGCCAGGCTGCGCGACCCTCCGGCGTGTCCGGGTAGTAGAAGCGATCGTCACTGCGCATGAAGTCGAAGAACGCCGGCAGGTCCGCCTGGAAGCCGACCTCGCGCATGACCCGGCGCATCTCGCCTTGCAGGCGCGCGACTTCACGCAGCCCGATCGCGTGGATCTCGCTGGCGGTCAATTTCGTCGTCGTGAAATTCTCGAGCAGGTAGTCGTAGTACGCCCCGCCATCGGGCAGTTTCCAGACCCCGTCGTCGGTCGTGGCCCGCGGTTCTTCCGCCTTCGCCCAGGCGATCACCGATTCCCAGGCCGGCTTCACCGACTCGCGCAGCGCCTGCGCCGCCAGCGCCGTCAGTTCTTCGCGCCGCTTTTCGTCCAGCGCAATGGCGCCGACTTTTGTCTTGAAGTCGGCAAACAACGGGCTGTCCGCCGGCCCGTCATCGAATGGCCGGCCCTTGATCACGTTGCCGGAATCCTCGATCACATAGGCGAACACGAATTTCGGCGGCAGCACACCCGCTCGCGCATTTTGCGAGGCACGCTCCAGGGTCTGCGCCATGAAGGTCTTCAGGCCATTGAGCCGCTGGATATAGGCGAGCGCGTCCGCCTCGGTGTCGATGCGGTGCGAATTGATCAGGAAAGCCGGCGCGCCGACCTGTGGGCCGTCCTTGTCGATCGCGTAGCCGTGGTTGCGCCAGCGATAGCGCGCGATGCGGCGTTCTTCGCCCGATTCGAATACACGCCAGGAAAGCCTCGTTTCATCGTCGAGCGCCGCAGGGTCGATGCCCTTGTGCAGCTCCTCGAGCTGCCGCGTCGCCAGCTCGAAGCGCTCGAGGTCCCCATGTTCGCTGGCGTCCGGCCACTCTCCGTAGCGAAGCTTGAGGCCGAGCGAGGTCGCGAGCAGCGGATCCAGCGCCAGCCGTTCCTGGAAGGCACGCTCGAAGAAGGCGTTCGCCGCCGCGTTCGGGTCCGGGGTCTCGCCGCGGGCGGCCGGCGTGATCGCGCCGAGGCCGCCGATGACTGCCAGAACCATCGTTACGAACTTGCGCATATTGCCCCGCTCCCCCGATCGGCCGCCCGGCGCCGGTCGCCAAGTTAGCACGGTTCCCGCGTGCGTATAATCGGGCTGGAGAACCCGATGAGCGATTTCGAAAAGCTGGGCGCGTTCTATATCGGCCGCGAGTACGACCCTACAAAGGACTCGCTCGCCGCCGAGCCCCTGATGTACGACTCGCGCGACCTGACGACGCACGGGGTCTGCGTGGGCATGACCGGCAGCGGCAAGACCGGCCTCTGCATCAGTCTGCTGGAGGAGGCTGCACTCGACGGCATCCCGGCGCTGGTCGTCGATCCCAAGGGCGACATCGCGAACCTGATGCTGACATTCCCCGGCCTGACGCCGGCGGAATTCCGTCCCTGGATCGACGCCGGCGAAGCGGCGCGCAAGGGCGTCTCGGCGGACGAGCTGGCTGCAAAGACCGCCGAGACCTGGAAGAAAGGCCTCGCCGAATGGGGCGAGGACGGCGAGCGCATCCGCAAATTCCGCGAGTCCGTCGACATCGCGATCTACACGCCTGGCAGCACGGCCGGCCTGCCGCTGTCGATCCTGCGTTCCTTCGCGCCCCCACCTGCTAGTGGCAGCGGCGTGGGCAGCGACCCGGCCGGCACCCGTGATCGCATCTCGGCCGCCGTGTCCGGTCTTCTCGGCCTCGTCGGTGTCGCGGCCGATCCGCTGAAGAGCCGCGAGCACATCCTGCTCGCCGCGATCGTCGACGCAGCCTGGAGCAAGGGCAATGCGCTCGATCTCGCGGGCCTCATCGGCGCGATCCAGAAACCGCCCTTCGAGAAGGTCGGCGTCTTCGACGTCGAGACCTTTTATCCCGCGAAAGACCGGCTCGAACTCGCGATGGCGATCAACAACCTGCTCGCCTCGCCCGGCTTCGGCGTGTGGCTCGAGGGCGAGGCGCTCGACATCCAGCGCCTGCTGTTCACTGCTGAGGGCAAGCCGCGCATTTCGATCGTCTCGATTGCGCACCTGACCGATGCGGAGCGCATGTTCGTCGTCACTTTGCTGCTCAACGAACTGGTCGCCTGGATGCGCCGGCAATCCGGCACGGGCGCGTTGCGCGCGCTTTTCTACATGGACGAGATCTTCGGGTATTTCCCGCCGACTGCGATGCCCTCGTCGAAACTGCCGATGCTGACGCTGATGAAGCAGGCGCGCGCCTTCGGGCTCGGCATCCTGCTCGCGACGCAGAATCCCGTGGACCTCGATTACAAGGGCCTGTCGAATGCCGGAACCTGGTTCATCGGACGGCTGCAGACCGAGCGCGACCAGCAGCGCGTGATCGACGGCCTCTCGAGCGCGCTCGCGGGAGCGGATTTCGATCGCGCGACACTCGAGAAGCTGATGGCCGGCATCGGCCCGCGCGTATTCCTGATGCGCAAGGCCAGCGAAGACCAGCCGCTCCTGTTCCGCACGCGTTGGGCGCTCAGCTACCTGCGCGGGCCCCTGACACTGCCGGAAATCACGCGCTTGATGGAAGGGCGCAAGCCGGCGGTGACGGCTTCGGCCGCGCCGGAAGCGAAGGCCGCGCCGGCCCCCGCCGCCCGGCCCGTACTGCCGGCCGGCGTGCAGGAACTGTTCCTCGCCGCCAAGCCCGGTGCGGGCGACCTGACCTACCGGCCACGGATCGTCGCGACGGCGGAACTGCATTACGCGGACAAGGCAGCGGGTGTCGATACCTGGAGCAAGCTCGCCTTGCTCGCGCCGCTCGGCGATTCCGACGGCGCACCGGCCTGGTCCGAAGCCGCGACGGTGCCGAACCTGGATGCGATCCTCGCGCAGGGCCCCGTGGATGGCGCCGGATTCGGCGAGCTTCCCGCCGCCGCGCTCAATGCGAAGAACCACGCGGAATGGGGCCGCTCGCTTGCCGCACATCTGTACCAGAATGGCGCCGTCGAACTGCTCGCCTGCCGCACGCCGAAGCTCACGTCGAATCCCGGCGAGAGCGAAGGCGATTTCCGCACGCGCCTCGCCCACACCCTGCGCGAATTCCGTGATGAGCAGGTTGCGAAGCTCCGCGATCGCCATGCCGCAAAGCTCCGGTCGCTGGATGATCGGCTGCGCGCCGCACAGGACCGCGTCGCGCGCGAGCAGTCGCAGTATTCGCAGCGCAAGCTCGACACGATGATCAATATCGGGACTTCGGTGCTCGGCGCGATCTTCGGCGGCAGGAGCATGGCGACGACACGCGCCGGGTCCGCGGCGCGTTCCGCCGGCCGTGTGTTCGGCGAGCGCGGCGACGTTGCGCGCGCCGGCGAGAGCCTCGAGGCGCTGACCGCCGAGCGCGACGGGCTGATGCGCCAGATCGAGCAGGAAGCCGGCGAACTCACGGCATCGCTCGATCCCGCCGGCGTCGAACTGACACGCATCAGCATCGCGCCCCGGAAGTCCGATATCGCCGTCGGCCGTATTGCGATCGCCTGGGAACCGTGGCGCGCGGCCGCCGACGGCTTCCCGCGCTCCGCTTCGACGCTCTAGCCCGGAGATGACGCAGGTGTCGCGACATTGGCTCGCATGGTTCGTGCTTCCGCTCGTGGCAGCAGGGCTCACCGCCTGCGGGCACGGCAGCGAGCCCGCGGCGGCCGGCGACGCTCCGCTCGGGCAATATCGCGCCGTGCTGTCGGTCGCGGGCGGCGACCTGCCCTTCGGCCTCGAATTGACCCGCGAAAACGGCGTGCTGGTCGCCTGGCTCGACAACGGACCCGAACGCGTGCGGGTGCCGGACGTTCAGCTCGATGGCAATCACCTGACGATGCAGATGCCGGGCTATCCGCACCGGCTCGACGCACGCTTCGTCGATGCGCGATTCGAGGGCACGGTCGAGTTCCTGCGTCCGCGCGGCGTCATCAGGAGCGTGCGGGTCATCGCGATGCCGGGCCAGGGCTGGCGCTTCTTCCCGAAACCCGACGCGGCGCCGCAGGATTTCTCTGGCCGCTGGGCGCTGACATTCACTGACAAGGACGGCAAGGAAAACGCAGCAATCGCCGAGCTGACCCAGAAAGGACACGAGGTCACCGGCACCGTGCTGCGCGCGAGCGGCGACGATCGCTACATCGCGGGTGAAGCGCGCGGCGATACGCTATTCCTGTCGCGCTTCGACGGCGGCAGCGCCTATCTCTATCTCGGCCGGCTGGGCGCCGACGGCACGCTGTCCGGGGATTTCCACACCGGCGGCGGTTCGCACGAGACCTGGTCCGGCCGGCGCGATGCCAATGCGAAGCTCGAAGACCAGACGAAGATGACCGTCCTCCAGCCCGGCGTCCAGCGCCTCGCATTCACGTTTCCGGACCTGGACGGCAGCCCGGTCACGTATCCCGGTGGCCGCTTCGCCGGCAAGGTCGTGCTGATCACGATCGGCGGCAGCTGGTGCCCGAACTGCCATGACGAGGCGGTGTTCCTGCGCCAGCTGCTCGCGAGCCGTCGCACCCAGGGACTCGAAGTCATCCAGCTGATGTTCGAGTACACGCCCGACTTCGCGACCGCCTCCGCCGCCGCGCGATTATTTGCGCAGAAATTCTCGATCGACTACCCGGTGCTGATCGCCGGCACCACGAGCGATGACGGCGTGCTGAAGCAGCTGCCGCAGCTCAAGGTCTTCGCTGCTTATCCGACACTCTTCGTCATCGATCGCAAGGGAACGATCCGGCGTATTCACGCCGGCTTCAGCGGGCCCGCGACCGGCGCCACATTATGAAGAGCAGAATGGCGAGCTCACCGCGTTTGTCGATGGCTTGCTGAAGGAGCCGGGCTGACATGCCTTCCTTCGACGTCGTATCCGAGATCGACTCCCACGAGCTCGCCAACGCCGTGGACCAGGCCAACCGCGAGGTGTCGCAGCGCTTCGACTTCAAGGACACGGGCGCAAATTTCGAGATTGGCGATCACCTGATCACCCTGAATGCCCAGGTGGACTTCCAGCTGAAGCAGATGCTGGACATCCTGAAGCTCAAGCTCACCAAGCGCGGCATCGATATTGTCTGCCTCGAGCCCGGCGAACCGCAGATTGCGCTGAATGCGGCCGTCCAGCCGATCGTGCTGCGTCATGGCATCGACGCCGACAGCGGCCGCAAGCTGCAGCGCCTGATCAAGGATTCGAAGCTGAAGGTCCAGGCCTCGATCCTGGGCGACCAGTTGCGCGTCGCCGGCAAGCAGCGCGACGATCTCCAGGCGGCGATGGCACTGATCCGGAAGGCGGGCCTCGACCGACCGCTGCAGTTCAAGAATTTCCGCGACTGAACGCGATGCGCGCAGTGTTCCTGGATTTCGGCACGGTCAGCAATGGCGACCTCGACACCGCCCCGCTCGAGCGCGTCGTGCCCGGTCTCGTGCTGCACCAGCAGACTTCCGCGGAGCAGGTTGCGGAGCGCATCGCGGGCTTCGAGGTCGTGTTTGCGAACAAGGCGATCATCGGCCGCGCGGCAATCGCAGCGGCGCCGAAACTTAAGTTGATCGCGCTGACCGCAACGGGCGTGGACAACGTCGACCTCGTTGCGGCCCGCGAAAGAGGCATCGCGGTCTGCAACCTGCGGGATTACTGCACCCCGTCCGTCGTCCAGCACGTCTTTGCATTGTTGCTTGCGCTGACGCATCGCCTGCACGACTACGATGCGCTGGTGCGCGGCGGCGGCTGGCAGCAGGCGGGACAGTTCTCGACTTTCCCCTACCCGATCCGTGAGCTGCAGGGCCGCGTATTCGGCATCGTCGGTTACGGGACGCTTGGATGCGCCGTCGGTCGCGTGGCCTCGGCATTCGGGATGCGGGTCGAGATCGCGAATCGCCCCGGCGGCGCGCGGCTCGAGGGTCGCGCCGACCTCGACGCCCTGCTGCCGCGCCTCGACGTTCTGTCGCTGCACTGCCCGCTGACCGATGCCACGCGCGGACTGATGAGTGCGGCCCGCCTCGCACGCATGAAACCCGATGCGGTCCTCATCAACACGGCGCGTGGCGCGCTCGTGGACGCCGCGGCCCTCGCCACAGCACTCAAGGCAGGTCGACTCGGTGGCGCCGGCATCGACGTGCTGGAGCGCGAACCGCCGCCGCCCGGTCATCCTCTGCTCGAGCCAGGGATTCCCAATCTGATCCTCACGCCGCACATTGCCTGGGCCGCGCGCGAGGCGCGCCAGCGTTGTCTGGACGAGCTCGCGTTGAATGTCGCGGCCTTCGACGAGGGCCGCCAGCACAACCGGGTCTGCTGACCCGCTGGCTTCAGAACTCCAGCCGCACGCCGAGATTGAATACGCGCCCTTCGACCGGCGCCCACAGTTCGGTGATTCTCTGGCCGCCTGCTCCCGGTGTCGGAAGCAACAGCGGATCGAAGTGTGCCTGGCGGATATCCGTCAGGTTGATCGCGTTCAGGAAGATGGCCGTCTCACCGAACTTGATCTCCGCCAGTGCGTTGACTTCCACGAAAGCGGGGCCGGAACTGCGATACGGGTTGTCCACGAGGTTCTGCCGGCCGGTATAGGAAACCTCGACGCCGATGCGGCCGCGCTCCTCGTCTTCGAGTAGCGCCGCAAGCTCCGCCATCTGGCGCGGCACGCGATCCACCGCGCGCCGCCCGCCAGCGGGATCCGCTTCCGTGACATCCAGGTATGTATAGCTGCCGATTACATGCAGCGGACCCGCGACATAGCGGAGGAACGCCTCGCCACCCAGCGCGCGCTGCACGCCGTCACCGTTGACGAGCTTGAGACGGCCTGGAGTCGATGAGGGAATCACTTCGAGGGGATGACGGATTTCCGATCCGAAGAAGCTCAAACTGGCTTCCCAGCCATTCGCGGCCCATTGCGCATCCACCGAGGCGCTGGTGGCCCGCTCGGCCTGCAGTCCCGTCAGCGGATCGAGTACGCCGAGCCCGGTTGATTCGATTTCATCGACGAATGGCGTTGGCGCAGCGAAGCCCGTGCCGATCGACGTGCGAACGGTCCAGCGCTCCGCCGGCAGGAAGACCGCTGAGAGCCGCGGGCTGAAAAAAGTGCCGTAGTCGCTGTGCGCATCGATACGTCCGCTCGCCGCGAGGATCACCCAGTCGGCCGGGGCAAACTCCTCCTGCGCAAAGATCGCGGGTACGGTGTAGGTGTAGCCGACACCCGGAACATCGCCGACCTGCAACTGGTCCTGCCCGATCGCCGCCCCGAGCACCCAGGAGTGTCCTTGTCCGCGTCCGCTCAATGTCGTCTCACCGAAGAGCGTCGTCTGCGTGTCCTGGATTTGGCCGTCGCCGAAGCGGCGATCATGATCCGCAACCGTCGCGGAGACGCGCGCACTCAGGATCCGGCCGCCATCGAGCGGCATCCGCCCGACGGCGCCGCCGTCGACACGTGTCGTGTGCAGCGCTTCGATGAATGTCGTGCCGTCCGCCAGGGTCTGGGCCGGCAGCGACCCGCCGGCGCGGTCCTCATCGACGACACCTGCCGTGATGAACAGCGTGCGCCCCGCCCCGTCATCGAAGAAAAGCCGCGGCCGGAATGTGTATCGCTGATAGCGCGCGAGATCCGCCCAGGCATCGTCGTCCAGGTCCTGGCGCCGCTGATGGTTGGCGCCGGCGGACAGCGTGTAACCCCAGTGCGGCGACAGCGCACCCGTCATGAATCCCGCAGCGTCGGTTCCCTCGCGCGACGTACGATTGAGGAGCAGCTCCGGATCGCCGCCCGGCGGCATGGAGACGAGATTCAGCACGCCACCGAGTGCTGAGCCGCCGTACAGGGCCGATGCGACGCCCTTGATCACCTCGACTCTTTTCAGGTCCAGCGGCGGCGTCTGCAACAGGCCAAATCCGCCGGATTCCGAGCCGGCGAGCGGCAGGCCGTCGGAAAGTACCTGCGTCAGGCGTCCGGGCATCCCGCGCATCTTCAGGGTTGCCCCTCCGAGGCCCGGCGCCGTGGACTCCACTCGGACTCCCGCCAGTTCATTCAGCAACGTGCTGACATTGCCCGGCTGGATCGTCAGGTTCTCCTCGATCTCCTCTTCCGGCACCGCCTCGACGCGGATGGGCTGATCGCCGACCACGGTTCCGGAGCGCGTGGCCGTCACGACGACCACCTGCGACTCGAGCGACTCTTCCTGGAGCTGCGCAACAACCGGTGGGTTGCCGCTCGCCAGGATCTCGACTTCAAAGGACAGCGAGCCGAATCCTGCGCGCACGATCCGGATCGTTTCGGTGCCGACTGCAAGCGTGAGCTGCGCTTCGCCCCGGATGTCGGTGACGGCACGCGTCGTGCCGCTCTCAATGATCGCGCCGCGAATCGGTGCCGTCTCGTGCAGGACGCGCACGGTGATTTGGCCGGCGTCTCCCTCCGCTGCGCCTGTGATCGCCGGCAGAACGATGGTCAGGCTCCAGAGCCAGCGCATCGATCGTCGGCGTAAGCCATGCCTTCCTTTGTTCATCGCATCGCTCGCTCCATCGTTGGACGTACTGACCAGACCCGTACTGCCAAGTTCAGTAAGTCATTCAAATAGCTGGATTTTCTCTTGGAAGGCACACTTGTTAAACATCTGTTGATCCGTTGACACTGTGTCAACGCGCGCCTAGACTGGCCCCATGTCTGATGTCGCCGAACGCCGTGAAGAAGAGAAGGAGCGTCGCCGCGCCGAAATCGTCGATGCGGCCGAGCTGCTCTATGCCGAGGTCGGCTGGGACACGGTCACGATGGAGCGCGTCGCAAAGAAAGCCCGCCTCTCGCGTGCGCTGATCTACGTCTACTTCCAGGACAAGAACGACCTGCTGCTCGCGATCGCCGAGCGCGCGCTGGCCGACCTGCGTGAGCGATTCATCAAGGCCGCCGGAGCGCAGAAGGACGGCGTCGACAAGGTGCAGTCCATCGGCCGCGCCTACGTACAGTTCCAGCAGGAGAAGCCGTATCGCTTCGATGCCTGCAGCCGCTTCCAAGCGCACCAGGCCGTGGGCCAGCCGACCGACGAAGCTTGCGCCGCCGCCGGCGATGCCGTGATCGCCGTCATTGTCCAGGCGTTGGTGCAAGGGCAGGCCGACGGATCGATCCGCAAGGACATCGGCAATCCCGCACAGGTCTGCGTGATGTTGTGGGCATTCACACACGGCCTGATCCAGATCGGCACGAACAAGACGCAGGAGATCGCGCGCCACGGCGTCAATGTCCCGCAGCTGATGGAAGGATCGTTCGCGATGTTGCGCTACATGCTCGCGGCGAAGGCAGATCGTTGATTTTTCTGGGTCATGGATCGACAGATGTTCAGGTATTCGACAAGCAATCGTTTCTTCTTCGCGGCACTCGCGCTCGCGCTGTCGTTCGCAGCGAGGGCCGCCACTGCTCCTGACGCGCCCGCGGTCGAGCGCGTCGCCGACACGCTCGTTGCCGAGGCCCTCGAATCGAATCTCGGCTTGAGCGCCGTCCAGGCGGGCGTTGACCAGCGCCTCGCCGCGCTCGACATGGCGCGCGCGCGATTCCTGCCGACACTCGACCTGCAGCTGCGTTACTCGCACGCGAATGGCGGGCGCGAGATCGAACTGCCCGTCGGCGACCTGCTGAACCCCGTCTACAGCTCGCTGAATTCGCTGCTCGCCGCCGCAGGCCAGCCTGCGCCATTCACGCCGATCGCGAACCAGAGCTTCAGTTTCCTGCGCGAGCGCGAGCAAGATTCCGTGTTGCGGCTCTCGCAGCCGCTCTACGACGCGCGCATCGCCGCGGCGCGCCGCCAGGCCGCCTACGGCTATGACGCCGCACGGTACGGCCTCGATGCGTATCGCCTGCAGCTGGAGCGCGACGTGCGCCAGGCCTATTACCGCTGGCTCGCATCGCGCGAGGCAGTCGGGATCCTCGCAGCCACGCTCGAACTCGCCCGCGAGAATGAACGGGTCAACGACAGCCTGTTCCGCAACGGCAAGGTCACGCGCGACCTCGTGCTGCGCGCGGAGGCCGATCGGCTCCAGGTCCAGCAGAACCTGGATCGCGTGCGGGCGACCGAATCGCTGGCGCTGCGCTACGTCAACCTGCTCTGCAATGCGCCGCTGACGCGCGAGCTCGAGGCCGCCTCCGTGACCGACAGCGACCTGCCGCGTCTCGCTGCGCGCATTCCGCGGCCAGCCGGCGCCGCCGCCGCTGCCTTGCAGCTCGAGGACGCGGCGCTTGCGCGTCGCGCCGAACTCCGCCAGCTCGAGGCCGGCGTCGCGGCGGCCGGCGAGTCCGAGCGCATCGCGAAGGCCGCGTTCAAGCCGCAGGTCGCGCTCGCCGTCGATGCCGGCACGCAGGGCGGCGAGTGGGACTATAGCGACCAGGATCCGTACGTGATGGCTTCCGTCATCGTTCGCTTCAACATTTTCAGCGGCGGCAGCGATCGCGCGTCCCTGCGCGCCGCGCGCGCGAGAAGCGCAGAGCTTGCGGCAGGCCGCGCGCTCGCCGAGCAACAGATCCGCATCCAGGTGCACGAGGCGCTCACGGAACTGGAGGTCGCCGAAGCCTCGCTCGCGACCGCGAGCCGGCGAGCCGATGCGGCGGCAGCGGCCTTCGAAATCGTGGCGAAGAAGCGCGACCTCGGCCAGGTGTCGCCGGCCGAATACCTCGATGCGCAACGTGCGCTGACCGAAGCGCGCCTGAACGGAAATGTCACGCGCTTTGACGCGCTGGCCGCGCTCGCGCAGGTGGAATACGCGATCGGCGGCCTGGAGCAGCAACCATGATGATCAGGAACCTGGCGCTCGTCGCGATGCTCGGCCTCACGGCCTGCGGTGATGGAGCCGATACGAAGGCCGCCACGGACGCCGCCCCGGTGCGCGTCGCGACGGTCGAAACCGCCTCGGGCGCGGAGGCGCTGCGCGCGATCGGCGTAGTCGCGCCGGCCGACGAAGTGCGCCTCGCCTTCAAGACCGGCGGCATGATCCGCTCGATCACCGTCGAACAGGGCGACCGCGTGAAGCGCGGCCAGCTGCTCGCGACGCTCGCCGACGATGAGGTCGCCTCCGCCGTCGCCCAGGCGCAGGCGCTCGCCGACAAGGCCGCGCGCGACCTCGAGCGCGGGCGGGCATTGCTTGCAGATGAAGTCGCGACCCGCGAACAGGTCGAGGATCTCGAGACCGCCCGCTCGGTCGCTGCCGCCGGCCTCCGCTCGGCACTCTTCAATGCCCGCCATGCCCGCATCGAGGCACCGGGCGACGGCGTCGTGCAGCGCCGGCTCGCCGAGCCCGACGAACTGGTCGCCGCCGGCCAGCCCGTGCTCGTCGTCGGCAATACCGGCGGCGGCTGGATCGTGCGCGCGGCGCTGTCGGATCGCGACATCGTCCGGGTGCGCGCAGGTACGAAAGCCGAGGTGACGCTCGACGCCTTCCCCGGCCGGACATTCAATGCCACCGTCACCGAGATCGCCGCAGCCGCCGATCCGCAGACCGGCACCTACGAGTTGAAGCTCGCCGTCGATCCGGAGGGCGAGCGCTTCGTGCAGGGCCTCGTTGCCAAGGTCGTCATCGCGGACGAAGACAAGACCGGCGTGCCGGTGGTCCCGGTGACAGCGCTCCTCGAGGCCGACGGCCGCGAGGCACTCGTGTTCGTGGTCGCGGACAGCGGCCATGCGAAGCGCGTCGCGGTCAAGACCGGCCGCCTGCTCGGCGATCGCATCGAGATCGTCAGGGGCCTGACTGCCGGCGATCGCGTCGTGACCGAAGGCGCGGCCTGGCTCGATGACAACGATGCCGTGCGCGTTCTCGGCGGCGGCTGAGATCCCGGCATGAGCCTCTGGTCCTTCTCGGTTCACCGCTGGCAGTTCACGCTGGTCGTGTTCGCGCTCCTGATCGCGACCGGGCTCTGGGCGCTCGGCGCCATCCCGCGCGCCGAGGACCCGTCGCTGAAATTCCCTGGTTCGCTGGTCCAGGTGCGCTACCCAGGTGCAGACCCCGAGGATGTCGAGCGCCTGGTCGTGGATCCGATCGAGGATGCGCTCGCCGAACTCGACGACGTCAAGAAGCTGACCAGCACGGCGCTCGACGGGCTTGCGCTGATCGAGATCGAGTTCGTCTACGGTGTCGACCCGGACCGCAAGTACGACGAGGTAATACGAGAAGTCAATGTCGTGCGGCCAACTCTGCCCGCCGACGTGGTCTCCGTTGACGTGCGGCAATTCACGCCCGGCACGGTCAACATCGTGCAGTTCGCGCTGGTCAGCCCCGACGCCGACTGGCGCGTGCTCAGCAAGCAGGCCGAGCGCCTCGAGGAGCTGATCGAAACGGTTCCCGGCGTGCGGCGGGCCGATACCTGGGCCTATCCGAAGCCGGAGGTGCGGGTCGCGATCGACCTCGAGCGCCTCGCCGCATCGAATGTCACGCTGGGGCAGGTGATCGCCGCTATCCAGGGCGAGAACGCGAGTATCCCGGGCGGCGCGGTGGACGTCGGGATGCGGCGCTACAACCTGAAGACCTCCGGCAGCTACGAATCCCTCGATGAGATCGGCGAAACGGTCGTGAGCGCGAGGGCCGGCCGGGTCGTCCATGTCCGCGACCTTGCGGCGGTGTCCTGGAGCGCCGAGGAAGAGCGCTACATCGGCCGCTACAACGGCACGCGCGCCGTGTTCGTCACCGCCAGCATGAAGGACAACCAGAACGTGTTCGCGGTGCGCAATGCGATCTACGCGCGCCTGCCGCAATTCGAGGCCGGTCTGCCCTCGGCTGTGCGGCTCGAGCACGGCTTCGACCAGTCCTCGAACGTCGATCGCCGGCTGTCGCGTCTGCAGGTGGACTTCACGATCGCGATCGGGCTCGTGATCCTGACGCTCTTGCCGCTCGGCCTGCGGGCCGCCGGCATCGTGATGATCTCGATCCCGCTGTCGCTCGCGATCGGGCTCGCGGCCCTCTACCTGGTCGGCTTTTCGCTGAACCAGCTGTCGATCGCCGGGTTCGTCGTCGCACTCGGCCTGCTGGTCGATGACTCCATCGTCGTCGTCGAGAACATCGCGCGCAATGTCCGTCAGGGCATGCCGCGGCTGCAGGCGGCGATCGCCGCGACCGATCAGATCTGGCTCGCCGTGCTCGGCTGCACGGCGACGCTCCTGCTCGCCTTCGTGCCACTGCTGTTCCTGCCCGAGGGTGCCGGGGACTTCATCCGTTCGCTGCCGGCGGCCGTGCTGTTCACGATCCTGGCCTCGCTCTTCATCGCGCTCACCATCATCCCGTTCCTCGCGAGCCGCCTGCTGCCAGGCGAGGCGCGCTTTCACCCCCGCCAGCCCTGGCTCGCCGTGCCGCTCGAAAAGTTCCGCAAGCTGCTCGACCGCGCCGACCACCTGGCCGAGCGCGTACTCGCGGCATTGATGGGCGCCATCCACCGGATCTACGGCCCGGCGCTGCGCTGGGGCCTCGCGCGGCCGCGCACGACGCTCGCATCGGCGCTCGGCGTATTCGTGCTAGCGCTCTTGCTGGTGCCGTGGATCGGCTTCAGCATGTTCCCGACGGCCGATATCCCGCAGTTCCGCGTGCGCATCGAGACGGCGGACGGCGCCAGCCTCGCGGAGACCGACCGGGCATTGCGCTTCGTCGAGCAGAAACTCGCCGAGACGCAGGGGATCCGCTGGTGGTTCTCCAACCTCGGGCAGGAGAACCCGCGCATCTATTACAACGTGCTGTCGCGGACCTCCGCGGCGAACCTCGCCGAGGTGTTCGCGGAAGTCGAGGAATACGACCCGACGGCCACCGAACGCCTGCTCGACGGCCTGCGGAAGGAATTCGCCGCCTACCCGGCCGCGCGCATTTCCATCTACCAGTTCGAGAATGGCCCGCCGATCGTGGCGCCCATCGAGATCCGCGTATTCGGCCCGGACATGGAGACGCTGCGCGCACTGGCCTCGGACGTCGAGAAGCTGATCCGGGAGACCCCGGGCACGCGCGACGTGGTGAACCCCTTGCGCCTGCCGCGCACCGACATCGACCTGCATGTGGACTCCGAGAAGGCGGCGCTGTTCGGCGTCCCGGCGATCGAGGCCGACCGCACGGTCAGGCTCGCGATCGCCGGGCTCACGGCCGGCCAGTTCCGCGAGCCGGACGGCGATGAATACGACATCACGCTGCGACTGCCGATCGGGCCGCGGCCGACACTCGACATGCTGAAGTCCGTGCAGGTCTCGTCGCTGACCGGGCGCCAGGTGCCGCTCGCCCAGATCATCGATCCGCAGTTTCGCAGTGCGGCCAGCGTCATCAAGCGCTACAACCGCGAGCGTGCGGTTGCCGTAACCGCGCATCCCGCCACGGGCTATTCCACGGACGATTTGACGAACCAGGTGATCGGCAAGCTCGACGCAATGGCCTGGCCGCCGGGCTACCACTATGTCGCCGCTGGCGACCTCCAGGCCCGCCAGGAAAGCTTCGGCGGCCTCGGCGTCGCGATGCTGATCGCGGTGTTCGGGATCCTCGCGGTGCTGGTGCTCGAGTTCGGCAGCTTCCGCTCGATGCTGATCGTGTTCGGCGTCGTGCCGCTCGGCATCACCGGCGGCCTCGTCGCGCTGTTCCTGACCGGCTACACGCTGTCGTTCACGTCGATGATCGGCATGATCGCGCTGGTCGGCATCGAGATAAAGAACTCGATCCTGCTGGTGGACTTCACGAACCAGCTGCGCGCCAGCGGCAAGGCGCTCGACGATGCGATTGCCGAGGCCGGCGAAGTGCGCTTCCTGCCGATCCTCCTGACCTCGCTGACGGCGATCGGCGGCCTGACGCCGCTCGCGATCCAGGGCTCCGGGCTCTACTCGCCGCTCGCGATCGTCATCATCGGCGGGCTCATCAGCTCGACGCTGCTGGCGCGGCTCGTGACGCCCGTGATGTACAAGCTGCTGCCGCCGGTCATCGAGCCGCGCAAGGCCGCGGCGTTTGCGACCGAAGAGGCCGTGCAATCCGCCTGAGGCGCCGGCACATGGCCGTTCACGCCGGTGCTAACCTGTGACCATGCGCGTTCATACCGCAACCGCCGCAATCCTGCTGTTTGCGCTGGCCCTGGGCGGCTGCGCGACGTTGCCCGCGTCCGACCTCGCGCAGCTGGCGGAGCGCCACGACGTACCGGTAATCATTGTCCCCGGGCTGATGGGATCGCGGCTGGCCGATCGCAAGACCGGCGTGGAGGCCTGGCCCGGCAGTACGCGAAAGTTGCTGACGAGCGCATACCTCCCACTCGCGCTCCGCATCGATCCTGAAACGCTCGAGCCGAAGGACGACGGCCTGTTCGCAACCGGCCTGTTCGATGGCGTCATTGGCCTCGATTTCTACGGCAAGGTCGTCCGCGCGCTGCAGGAAGCCGGTGGCTATCAGCCTGGAACGCCTGGCGTGCCGGTTACCGGCCACAAGGCGCAGTTCTATGCCTTCGCCTACGACTGGCGCCAGGACAACATCGTGACCGTGCGCGCCCTCGACGCGCTGATCGAGCAGATCCGTCGCGATTACGGCGACCCGGCCCTGCGCGTGGACGTGATCGCGCACAGCATGGGCGGGCTGGTCGTGCGCTATTACGAGCGCTATGGCACGGCCGACGTGCTGGACGCCAATTCCTTTCCGGTCACCGGTGCCGGAGCCCGCAAGCTGCGTCGTGTCGTACTGCTCGGCACACCGAACGAGGGCTCGGTCAGCTCAATCCATCATTTCCTGAATGGCTATCGCGTCGGCGTATCGCGAATGCCTAACGAAGGCATTGCGACGATGCCGTCCACCTACCAGTTGTTTCCGCATCCGCTGGTGCCCTGGCTCATCACGACCCGCGGTGAATCGCTGCAGCGCGATCTCTTCGACGTGAAAGTCTGGCAGCGCCT
Source organism: uncultured Gammaproteobacteria bacterium (assembly GCA_963747145.1). Taxonomy (GTDB): domain Bacteria; phylum Pseudomonadota; class Gammaproteobacteria; order Steroidobacterales; family Steroidobacteraceae; genus SCUD01. Next base: position 587,747 of record CAVVDZ010000001.1, read on the forward strand.
TGGATGGTCGGTCTTCGACCGCAACCTGCGGCGCAGGATCGTGAAGAGCCCGGATCTCTGGCCCAGTCCGGCGGTATTCGAGCGTTACTTCACGAAGCACCTGGAGCGCGCGCGGCGCTTTGTCCTGTCACTGGACGTGCCTGTCGGGGAAGTGAAGCTTGTCGAACCGCTGCTGCTCGGCGGCGACTGCCTGCCGACGCCCGCACGCCTGGTCGTCGAGGAAGTGGACGGGGAATTCCTGCCACGGCTGGTGCCCGAGCAGATCCTTCATCCTGTGCTCGGAATTGACTACGACAGGCTGATGTACGAGCCGGGCGACAAGAGCGTCACAAAGGCATCGCTGCTCGGCGAGCATCCACTCGACCCGTCAGGCAAGCAGAACAGGCACCTGGACGTCGAATTCGACAAGTCGTACTTCGTCTGCGAGGAACACGGCAAGCTGACCGGAAATGGCGAGTTCCTGGATCACCTGCTGCACTACCTGTTGAGCGCCGACTGACAGCCGCCCCGGCGCTCAGGCGTCGGCGGCCCCCGCAGCACCGACATAACGGCACCATTCGCAGTCCTCGCCGGCCGCAGGCACCGTGCCGCCGCCGACGGTTGCGACCGCACGCTTGAATGCGTCCAGTACCCAGTCGTCGTCGCCGTCGTAGGGCACCATGTGGGTCGAGAACCTGAGCGTGCCGCGGAATTCGCCCGCCCTGGAATCGCCGTTCGCATAGACGAACCAGCCCCTGTCGCTGACCTCATAGCCCTGCCGGCGCACCAGGAACTGGTAAACCTCCATCTGCCGCTGGTAGGACGGGTAAAGCCCGCCGGTTGTCGGCGTTTCCTTGCGCGCAGTCGCCTTGTAGTCCGCGACGATCAGCTCGCCGCCCGCCGCCTGCCAGAGGTCATCGATGGCGCCGAACAGGGTCCAGCCGGTCAATTCGTCGGTCCAGCGCACGCCGGTGAAATTGTGCCGCCACTTGTCGAGATTCGGATGCGCAAACGGCACGGCATCGAGCCCGGCTTCCTCGAACAGCGGATGCGGCTCGCCGGCCGCGCGATAGCGGTCGAATTCCGCTTTCATCAGCGTATCCACCGCATTATTGAGCGTGAATGGCGGGCCGCTCACCCGAGGGATTCCAAGTGCGACATCGAGGTACAGGCAGCGCGGGCACTCGACGAAGAGATCGATCTTCGAGCGGCTCAACTGGCGACGCTGCAGCGAGCGACTGGTCATTGCTCCGCCTGAGGAGAGGCCGCCGCGCCCCGATAGTGTGCTGGACTAACCCGCTGTGGGATTGGATTCACCCGACCGTGGCGCGGCGGGCCGTGCTAACAATGCCGGTTTACGTGATGTGATTTCAAGTGGCGCGTTGCGCGGGCACCAGCAGGACCGGCAATGTCGATGCGCGAACGACGCCTTCCGCCACGCTGCCGACCAGCATGTCGTAGATACGGCCGTGCCCGTGGCTGCCGAGGACAATCAGCGAGGCCGACAGCCGGCCAGCCTCGCTCATCAGCGTCTCGACCGTCGCTCCCTGCACCAGCAGCGCGGTCGTCTCGACACCGGCAGTGCGCAGGCGATCCGCATGGCCCTGCAGCTCGCGATGCCGCTCGCGTTGCTCGACGGCCACCTGGCTGCGGACGCCTCCGGGACCCGCGCCGTAGCCGACAAAATCCGGGTCCGGCGGCGCCACGTGGAGCAACCAGACATGGGCGGACATCGAAGTGCCGATGCGCTCGAGCGCCTGCAGCACTTGCTCAGTCACCGGCGAGAAATCGATCGCGGCGAGGATGTTCATGGCTTCGTTTCCGTATGCAGACGCGAATGCAGCCAGGGCACGTCGCGGGTGAGCACCGTGACATAGGCGCGCGTGAATTTGGCCGCGGAATCACGCGACAGATGCGACCATTCGGGCACCTCAAGGCCCCGCATCTCCGGATAATCGTCGAAGTAAACGCCGAACGCGCCGGTCTCCTTCAGCAGGCGATCCCAGGTCCTCTCGCGCGGCGCGGCATGTTGCTCGTGCTCGTAGTAGAGGCCCGCGGACGGTGATCGGACGAAGACAACCTCCCCGCCGCGCGCGCGGATCTTTTTCACGGCTTCCGCCGCCTCCGTGCAGGCTCTTGTGACCGCTTCCGGGTCCAGCGCCTTGCCATCGAAGGGTCCCCAGACCAGGCGCGCGTGATTGCGCAGGCGCTCGTTGTTCACGATGCCGCTCCACAGGAAGGTCTGGCGATCGTCGGTGGTCTGCCACACTTTCCAGACATCCAGGTATGGCCGCACGATCTCGCCGCGATTCGGAATATCCACCTGGTCGATGAATTTGATCAGCGTGTAGTCGCTGTCGAGGAATGCCAGGCGGCGTGACAGGAAGAGCCCCGCCTGGTGGCCGAAGCGCTCCGAAGGCGACTGGTCCTTCCAGTAGTCGAGTACGCCGGCAAACAGGCCAATACCGAGCCAGTCGCCGAAGAAGATGTCAGGCGTGACGCCGACGACGAGCAGGCCCTTGAAATCCGGGTCGTCGGCGAAATCGTTCAGGAAAGGCCTGGGGTTCGTACCTGCGAGCGCGAGCTGGATCGGCCGCCGCCCGGTCAGTTCCTGCCAGACGTCCAGATTCGTGTCGAACAGGATCCGGGAGGAACCGATGATCGCGATGTCGTCCCAGTCACCGGCGGCGATCTTGCGCCGCTCGACCGCCCAATGTGCCTTGCTGTCGTCGAGGTCCCCGGCCACGAGGCCGAACGACCGCATCTGCAGCTCCCAGGCGATCACGCCCACGGCCACCAGCGCGAACACGAGCCAGCCGATCGCGGCGAGTCGCGCCTTCGGGATTTCCCGAACGGTGACGTCTTCGGTCCACTTGCCGGAATTGCCCATGTTCCTCGCCTAGAACTGGAAGTAGATGAATGCCGTTCCCGAACCCTGCGTGACGATCACCGCGAACAGCATCGCCGCGCAGGCGAGGCCCGTGAGCCACCAGGGCGTGCGCGACACGACCTGCTCGAGCTCGCGATCGCGCATCAGCCAGTGCGTCACGACGATGCCGCTGATCAGCACCGCGACCTTGATCATGTAGATGGTCGCCAGCACCGGCTCGGCAGCGGCGGCAAAGCCGAACATTCCCTTCAGGATGGTCGCGGCGCCACCGAATGTGTGCGCGCGGAAGAACACCCAGGTGATGTTGACGAGCATGTAGGTCAGGAGCGCGAGCGCAAGCCGGTTGATCCAGCGCACCGGCTCGCCGTTGATCCCGGTGCGGTCCCGGATCCAGCGTTCGACCGCGAGGTAGATGCCGTGCAGGCCGCCCCAGGCGACGAAGGTCCAGTTCGCGCCGTGCCACAGGCCGCCCAGCAGCATGGTCAGCATCAGGTTCACGTAGGTGCGCGCCTTGGTGCCGCGATTGCCGCCCAGCGGCACGTACAGGTAATCGCGCAGCCAGGTGGACAGCGAGATATGCCAGCGGCGCCAGAAATCGGAGAATCCCATTGCGGCGTAAGGCATGCGGAAGTTGTCCGGCAAGCCGAAACCGAGGCACAACGCCGCACCGACCGCGATGGTCGAATAGCCGGCGAAGTCGCAGAAGATCTGGCCGGAGAATGCGAGCGTGCCGAGCCAGGCGTCGGCGAAACCGACGGGGCCCTGCGCGCCGAAGACTTCGTCCGCCGCGCTCGAGAGCCCGCCGTCCGCAATGACGACCTTCTCGAAAAGGCCCAGGACCATCAGGCCGAGCCCCCACAGCATCTGGTCGCGATTCGCCTGCTTCGGCTCATAAAACTGCGGCACGAGCTGGGTCGGCCGGACGATCGGGCCCGCGACCAGGTGCGGGAAGAAGGTGACGAACAGCGCGTAATTGAGCGGCGACTCGATCGGCTTCGACCGGCCGAGGTATACGTCCAGCGTGTAGGACATCGTCACGAAGGTGTAGAACGAGATGCCGACCGGCAGCACGATGTGCCAGGCGGGCGGCACGTACTCGATCCCGAACGACATCATCAGCGCCTGCCAGTTGTGCAGCATGAAGTCGCCGTACTTGAAGAAGCCGATGAAACCCAGGTTGACGGCGACCGAGATCACGAGCCAGGAACGGCGGACGGCCCGGCTCTTGTCCCGCGCGGCGTAGATGCCGCGCGCAATGAACCAGTCCACGATCGTCGAGGCCCACAGCAGCAGGATGAAAGGCGGATTCCAGGCCGCGTAGAAGATGTAACTCGCGATCAGCAGGTTCACCTTCTTCGTCGTCCACGAGAACGGCAGCCTGTGCAGCAGCAGCAGGAGCGTGAAGAACACGATGAACGTGAGCGAGTTGAAAACCACGTGCCAGCCTCTTGTTATTGCTTGTCGACGGCCGGCGAAGTATGCGCGACGGGACAAGGCCGGGTAAACCTTGTGCAATTCAGACCGAGGTCTAAGATGGTTTCCCCGTAGTGACGGGCAGCGGATCAGCGAAAGGCCGATTCCGGTGGACAAACAACAACTTGGAGGGGACCCATGCGTGGACGAATCGTGATGCTGGCCGCAATTGCCGGCGCCGCACTTGGCGCGGGTTGCGCGCCGAAGGCGCCGGAAGCTCCGGCAATTGATATTGCGGCAGAGGCGCAGGCGGTACGCGATCGCTCGGCGGCGTGGATGCAGATGGCGCAGGCGAAGGATGCTGCCGGCATCGCCAGTGGCATCTACACGGCGGATGCCGTCAGCCTGTACGACGGCAAGATCCTGAAGGGCACGGCCGCGATGCAGGCCGACATGGAAGCCGGCAACGCCGCGGAGCCGAACGGGACGATCAGCTGGACCACGAACGACGTGAAGGTCGCCGCATCCGGTGACCTCGCGTATGAACTCGGCGCGTTCACCGCAGACCCGGACGGCGCCGAAGCGAAACCCGCACAAACTGGTGAATTCGTGACTGTGTGGAGCAAGGTGGACGGCACCTGGCGCGCGGTCGTTGATGCCGGCACGCTATTGAAGCCCGCCGAGGCCCCGGCGCAGTGAGTTCCGCTCCCGTCGATCCGCCCCGGCTGTACCGCGGCCTGGGGCGGTTCGACGTGAATTCACTGACAGGCCGCGGACCGTCCGCAAAGCAACTTGAGGGGAACCCATGCGTGCACGAATCATGATGCTGGCCGCGATCACCTGTGCCGCCTTGGCGACCGCCTGCGCGCAGAAAGCACCTGAAGTACCGGCAGTCGATCTCGCGGCCGAAGCCCAGGCGGTGCGTGATCGCTCGGCAGCGTGGGAGCAGATGGCGCATGCGAAGGACATCGACGGCCTTGTCAACGACCTATACACGGCCGATGCCATTTCGATGTTCGATGGCAGCATCCGCACGGGATCGGCCGAAATCCGGGCCAGCGAGGAAGGCAGGCTTGACGCACCCGACCAGACGTTCGATTGGTCGGTGACAGATGTGCAGGTAGCGAAGTCTGGCGACCTCGCCTACGAGCTTGGCAACTTCTGGTTCGACACGGACGGCCCCGGCGCAAATCCGCGGGTCTCCGGTGAATACGTGGCAGTGTGGACCAAGGCAGACGGCACCTGGCGCGTGGCGGTGGATTCATCCACGGCTGTCGAGCCGCCCGCGGCTCCGGCGCAATGAGTTCCGTGCCTGTCGAACCGCCCCGGCTGTACCGCGGCCTGGGGCGATTCGACGTGATCTCGCTGACGGTCAATTCGGTCGTCGGCGCCGGCGTGTTCGCGATGCCAGCGGGCCTTGCGATCGACGCGGGCCGCTACAGCCTCGCCGTCATCTTGATTGCATTCGTCGTCGTGGGCCTGCTGGCGATCACGCTGGCCGAGGTTGCGAGCCGTTACGACGTCACCGGCGGGCCGCAGTACTACGCGCAGGTCACCTTCGGGCCGCTGTCGGGTTTCACGGTGGGTTGGCTGTTCACGCTTTCCAGTCTCGCGTCCAGCGCCTTGATCGCGCAGGTCATGCTCGATTACGCGGCGGCGCTCTGGCCCACGATCGCTGCGCCCTGGCCGCGCGCCGTCGTCATCACCGTGTTCACGATTTTCCTGGCCGTCATCAACGTGCGTGGCGTCACCCGCGGCGCCTGGCTCGGCAACCTCCTGACGATCGCCAAGATGCTGCCGCTCGGGCTCATCGCCCTCGCCGGGCTCTGGTTCGCGGGCTGGAATGACTTTCCCGCGACGGAGCCGCGACAGCCCGATGGCCTGTCGGGCGCGCTGCAGCTCGCTATCTTCGCCTGCGTCGGCTTCCACGTCGCCGCGGTCGTCGCCGGCGAGATGCGCGATCCGCGCCGCGACCTCCCCGTCAGCATCCTGGGCGGCCTCGGGATTGCCTGCCTGCTCTATCTTCTCCTGATGCTGGCCTGCTTCGGGGTGCTCCCGGATACCGCCGCATCGGCGTTGCCGCTGGTGGACGTCGCGAAAGCCTTCGTCGGTCCGGCCGGCGCCACGTTGATGGCAACCGCGGCGGTCGTGTCCTGCGCCGGCGGCCTCGCCGTGCAGATGCTCGTCGGGCCACGCTACATCTTCGCGCTTGGCGAGGCCCGCGACTTGCCGCATCCGATCATCGGCGTCCACAGCATCTTTCGCACGCCGCATGTCGCAATCATTTGGTACGCGGCCATTTCATGGCTGCTGACTATCAGCGGCACGTTCAAGTACTTGCTCGCCATCTTCGTGATCTCGCGCATGCTGGCCCACGGCTCGACTGCAGCGGCTCTCATCGTGCTGCGACACCGCGAGGGCCGCGCTCCCGTGCACATTCCAGGCGGAAGCGTCTTCTCCGTGCTCGCCCTGCTTGCCTGCGCCGCGATCGTGCTGACCACGGACTGGAAAGCAGTCCGCGACGTCGCGATCGCCCTCGTGGTCGGTTTCCTGATCCGCGCGGTAGTGCGGTACCGATCGGCCAGGAGTACAGTTTCGTGATCACTCCATTTTCGGGGAGCACACCATGAAAAGACGTCAATTCGTCGGCGCGGGCCTTGCGCTCGCAGCCGCCTGGCCGTTTCGTGGGTTCACTTCCGTACTCAAGGGCGTCGGCGACCTGCCGGCAAAGACACTCGCCGGCGGCGATGTGCTGCTGCAGGGGTCCTCGGTCGAGGCATTCGCCGCCAGCCTGCGCGGCGAAGTGCTGCTGGCAGACAGCCAGGATTACGAACGCACGCGGCGCATCTGGAACGGGATGTTCGACAGGCATCCCGCGCTGATTGCCCGTTGCACCGGGGCGAGCGACGTGCGGCACGCCGTCGATTTCGCGCGTGAACACCAGTTGCTGACCGCCGTGCGGGCCGGTGGCCACAGTTTCTCGGGAAAATCCACCTGCGACGGCGGCCTCGTGATCGACCTGCAGCAGATGCAGGGCGTACGCGTCGATCCAGCCGCAAAGCGCGCATTTGTCGAGGGGGGCTCGCTGCTCGGGCAGCTCGACTATGAAAGCGCGGCCTTCGGCCTCGCGACTCCCGTAGGCACCGTATCGCACACCGGGGCAGCGGGTCTTACGCTTGGCGGTGGATATGGGCGCCTGGGCCGGCGCTTCGGGCTCGCCTGCGACAATGTTGCCTCCTTCGATATCGTCACCGCCGACGGGCATTTCCTGAAGGCCAGCGACGACGAGAACATGGATCTTTTCTGGGGCCTGCGCGGTGGCGGCGGAAATTTCGGCGTCGTGACCGCCATCGAATATCGTCTGCACCGCATGGACCCGACGATCCTCGGTGGCGAGATCATCTGGCCGATGGACCAGGCTCGTGACGTCATGCGCTATCACCGGGACCTGGCGCTCTCGGCCCCGGAAGTGTGCAACCTGGAGCTGTACCTCCAGCCCGGTCGCGACGGTCCGATGGTCGTTATCGAAGTCTGCTGGTCCGGCGACCATAGCGAGGGCGAAGCCTGGTTGAAGCCCTTGCGCGCCTTCGGCAAGCCGCTGGAAGACGGCATCGCACCGATGCCCTTTTCGGGACTGCAGACCGGGAGCGATGAGTTTCTCGCACCTGGCAAGTTCTACTACGCCAAGAACGGGTTCCTGACGCGCTTGGAGGACGATGGAATCGACCTCGTACTCGACGTGTACCGGCGCAATCCAGGGAAGTTCGTTCTGATTTTCGACTCCTGCAACGGCGCCTATCAGCGCGTCGCGCCGGATGCGACGGCCTTCCCTAATCGCGACGCAAATTACTGGCTCGGCTTGATCGCCGCCCAACCGGACCGCGCCGGCATCGACGAGACCATCGAGCCGATGCGCGCGGCCTGGCACGAACTCGAGCCACTGACCAAGGGCTTCTACACGAACCTGTCAGATCCGGACACGACGACAGCCGGTTATCGCGATAACTACGGCGCCAACTTCGAGCGGCTCGTGGCGCTCAAGGCGAAGTACGACCCGATAAACCTGTTCCGGCTGAACGCCAACGTGCCGCCGAAGCTGTGAGCCGGACCGGATGAGTTCGATCGGTCGATTCGGTCGCCGGCTATTCATCGCCGGCGCCGTTGCGGCGCTCGCGTTCGGTTGCGCGCGGGAACCGCCGGTCCAGCCGTCCGGGCAAGCCCCGGCCGCCGTCGCGATGCCCGATCACTACAGCGCGGAAGTTGCCGCCATGGTGCTGGCCGACGGCGGCAACGCCGTCGATGCCGCGGTCGCCGCAGCCTTTGTCCTCGCTGTCACCTGGCCCGAGGCTGGCAACATCGGCGGTGGCGGCTTCATGCTGGCGCGCATGAATGGCAAGGCCGTCTTCCTCGACTTTCGCGAGGTCGCGCCTGCGGCGGCGACGCGCGACATGTATCTCGACGCGAAGGGAGAAGTCATCGATGGCGCTAGCTTCACCGGCCATCGCGCTATCGGCGTGCCGGGCACGGTCGCCGGCCTCTGGGCCGCGCATCGGAAGTACGGAACGAAGCCCTGGGCAGACCTCCTGTCGACGGCAATCGCGCTTGCCGAAATGGGATTCATGGTCCCTGCACAACTTGAAGGGAATCTGCGTGACGAGCTGCCGCGGGCCGCAGGTACGACGAACCTGGCTCAATACTTTGGCGGCCTTCACGCCGGAGACATGTTCAGGCAACCGGAACTCGCCGCGACGCTGCGGCGCATTGCGGGCCACGGCCCCGACGGCTTTTATCGCGGGGAAACGGCACGATTGCTGATCGATGAGATGCGCCGCGGCGGAGGCTTGATCACGGCGGGCGATCTCGAGAGCTACCGGCCGGTCTGGCGCGAGCCATTGCATGCCCGCTGGCGCAAGTTCGAGGTCCTGGGAGCGCCACCGCCCTCGTCCGGCGGCTTCGCCATCATCCAGCTCCTGAAAATGAAGGATGCCCTCGCCGCGCGCTTCGCAGGGCTGCCGCTCAATTCACCGCAGTACATCCACCTGACCGCCGAGATGGAGAAGCGAATATTCGCGGATCGCGCCGAGTACCTGGGCGATCCGGATTTCGTGCCGCAGCGCGCGGCCGAGCTGATCACCGACGACTACATCGCGAAGCGCGCCGCAGAGGTGAATCCGAAGGCGATCACGCGGGCCGGATCGGTGCGGCCGGGACTCGAGCCGCACGATACGACGCATTTCTCGATCGTGGATCGATCGGGCAACGCGGTCGCCATCACCTACACGCTCAACGAATACTTCGGCAGCGGCGTCGTGGTCGACGGCGCGGGCTTCGTGCTCAACAACGAGATGGACGACTTCAGCGTCAAGCCGGGTGTGCCAAATTTCTATGGAGTCGTCGGCTCCGACGCCAATGCCATCCAGGCCGGGAAACGGATGCTGTCGTCCATGGCGCCGACGATGCTCGTTTCCGACGGCAAGGTCAGCATGGTGCTCGGCTCGCCGGGCGGCTCGACGATCATCACGACGGTCTACCAGACGATTGTCGACCTTCTCGATTTCCACCTGTCAGCTGAGGAAGCCGTTGCTGCGACGCGATTTCATCACCAGCTCTGGCCCGAAGACCTGATCACCTACAGCATCAGCAAGCCGCTGCCGAAGGACGTCGTCAACGAGCTCGTTCGCCGCGGCTACCGTGTCGAGCCGCATCCCTGGGAGATCGGAGACATGCAATTGATCTGGCGCGAAGGCAGCGAATGGCGCGCCGCCTCGGATCCGCGCGGACGCGGCGAATCCAGAATCATCCCTTGAAGCCGGCTCAGCCCGGCCAGGCCCTGTCCAACAGCAGGCATTGCTCCGCTCGACCGGCGGTCTCGATCTGCCGGCGCGTGTCTTCGACCTGTGCTGCAAATGCCGTGCCCGCCGCAAGCGTTCGCGCGCGTTCGAGCTGACGGCGCGCCTCGGCCATGCAGCCAGCATCGGCGAGCACCTGCGCCAGGTTGTTCCGCGCCGCGGCGTCGAGAGGCGAAAGGCTCACGGCCCGCGCATAGGCATCGGCGGCGGCCGCCCGATCGCCGGCGGCGTACGCGACATTGCCGCGGCCGAGCCAGGCGAGCGGTTCTTCCGGCCAGCGCGCGATCGCCGCTTCATAGGATTTCTGCGCGGCTTCGCGATTGCCAAGCGCCTCGAGGCCCGCGACCGCCTCCAGGTAGCGCGCCGGTTCCGCCTGTTTCGGGATAGCGCCCGGCGCGATTGTCGTTATCGCCCAGCGCCCGGCGCGGTCCCAGGCGCGTGCGAAATGCTGCCAGCGCACTTCCTGGCGTTCGCGACGGCCGGAACGCAGTACCGCGACATTGCGGTCCACGTCGTAACCGACGAGTACCGCGTAATGCCAGATCGGGATCTGCTTGACGCCCAGATTCTCGAGCAGCAGCACGGGACGGCCGTCGGCCAGCTCTGCGAGCAGGGCATCGCCGGTGCCCGGCAGGACGTAGGCGAGCCGCCCATGCCGGCGCGACGCGCCGATCAACTCCGCCTGCAGACTGCCGTGACGCCCGGGCAGGAAGACCTGCGGCGTCAATGCGTCCGGTTCAACCTGGACGCCACTGGCGCGCAGCACCGTGGCGAGCGCCGCGGGGCCGCATTGATAATCCTTCTGGGGGAAAAACGGCGTGTCGCGCAACTCGAGCGTGCGTGGCAGCCCTGGCGGAATCCCTTCCGCCAGAGGCGGCGAAGCCGCGCAGCCCGAGAGACAGAGGGAGAGCGCTGCCGCCGGCAGCGCGCTCCGGATCACGTCTTCTTGAAGATATCGATCACGCCGGTCAGTTCGAGGACCAGCAGCACAACGAACACGATACCGATGACCGCCAGCGCGCCGTCGCCGCCGGCCGGCGCCTGCTGGATGTCACCAGCGAGCTTCGACAGTTCGGCCGGAGTCAGCGCGGCAATGCGGCCATCGACTTCCGCAGGATCGACGCCGAGCGTGACCATCTGGTCGCGTACATCGGCGCGGGCGAGCGTGCCGCGCACGACGGCGAGGTCACTCTGCTGCTGCGCGACGGCAATGGCGTCGGCCGTGCCGACGATGCCCGCCGCTGCCGGTGTCTGCATTCCAAGCGAGATGAGACTCACGCTGAGGACCGCAACACAGCTGCGGCGGAAACTTTCAATGTGCATGAAGCACCTCCAAGTAAAACCAGTGGCTGATGCGCTACCTTATTTAAGGCGCCATTTCAGGTCCGTACGGTAGCGCACACTGCGATTAATCGCCAATTTCACCTTCCGAAGAAATACCAGGCGAACGCCACCACCAGCAGGGCATCGACGATCAGCGCCCATTTGATCAGCCGCCGCCTCATCTGGGCCTGCTGGTCCGCGATCTGCGCCTTCAGCACCGGATCCCGCGCGACATAGGCATCGACGCGCTGCTTGGCCTCCATCAGGCCGAGACCCTCGGCCTCGCGCACGTACTTGATTGCATCGACCATGTGGCCGGTGGAAACGGCGGCGGCCGCAGCCGCCGGCAATGGGCGCTCTTCTTCGCCGGCATCATCCATGTGCCCATCCTGTGCCCTGAGCGGCAGTGGTTTCAAGTCGGTGACATCGTGGAACTTCGACAATGCATGTCACTCAAAAAGATGAGACCAGGATTCACATGCGTCGCAAAGTGGCGACAGGTACTCCAGGGGATGAACTAGCCCGAGGTCCATGGACCTCGTTCATCAATATTCTGGGTGGAGGGAAACAATCATGTACGAGCAATACAGACCAAGGCATCCCCTTGCGTGGGGCATCATCGCCGGCATCGCATTGTTCAGCGCCGTCGCCATCGGCGCAATGCAAGGCTGGCTGCCGATCGGAGCCACTCCGGCTTGCGCAGAATGCGCCATCATCGAGTCGGTCAGGACGGTGGAATCGCCGGCCGCGCCGCTCCCGGCCGAATTGGCCGCTGCGGAAACACCTGCGGATGACAGCGCGGTTGCGCCGGTTGTTCCCGCCGAGGAGGCCGCAGCGCCGGAGCAGGTCGCTCAGCTGATTTACAGCTACGAGACCACTGTGCGCTTTGAAAACGGCACGACGAATGTCTTCAGCCATGCGGAACAGCCGACCTGGAAAGCCGGAGACAAGGTCCGGGTCGTCGACGGCGTGATTCTCGTCCAGGGCTGAGTGTTCGCCTCGTCGCGCGTTAATGGAGGAATAGTCATGAACAACCGTCTCAAGACAACTCTCGGTGCCGCGCTGGCGGCGTTGCTGCTGGCCGGTCCCGGCTGTGCGTCAACGCCGAAGCATGAAAGTACCGGCGAGTATGTTGACGACAGCGTCATCACGGTGAAGGTCAAGGCGGCGATCGTCGCGGAGCCGACGTTGAAGGCCGCGGAGATCAATGTCGAGACTTTCAAAGGCCAGGTGCAGTTGAGCGGCTTCGTCCACGATGCCGCTGATGTCGTAAAGGCATCGGAAGTGGCGCGCAATGTCGACGGCGTGAAGTCGATCGTGAACAGCCTGGTCGTCAAGGGCTGAGACTGCGGCCCTGTCGGGTCGATCGATTGCGCGGCGGTTGACGGCCGCGCAATGACGGGAGCGGCGCCCGGACCGGCCGGGCGCCGCTTCGCATTTGGAGTTCTTGCGCTCCGGATTCCAGTGTAGCACACTTGGTTGAATGATCAATCAAGTCCCTGCGGACACGCGCGGACGAATCGTCGGGGCGGCGATGCAGTTGTTCTGGGAAAAGGGCTATGGCTCGACGTCGGTCGCCGACATCCTCGGCCGCGCCGGCATCAACAGCGGCAGTCTTTATCATTTCTTTCCCGGAAAGCAGGACGTCCTGGTCGCGGTGCTGGATGCCTATCACCACGGCATCCATGAAATGCTGCTCGCCCCTGCCTGGCGCGGTGTCGAGGATCCGATCGAAAAGGTATTCACGCTGCTTGACCGCTATCGCGACGCGATAGTCCAGACCGACTGCACCTACGGCTGTCCGATCGGCAGCCTCGCACTCGAGATCCACGAACCCGACCCACCGGTGCGCGAACTGCTCGCCGCCAACTTTTCGGCATGGACCACGGCGATCGAAGATTGCCTGAAAGCTGCCGGCAAGCGCCTGCCCACTGATACGGACCGGCGCGCGCTTGCGGAATTCGTACTGACCACGATGGAGGGCGGCGTAATGCTGGCCCGCAGCTACCGCGACGTCGCCTACTTCGACCGGGCGGTAAGCCAACTGAGAGAGTTCTTCAACCATCTGCTGCGTCCCGCGAAAGCGTCGGTCCGCCGCAGACCACAACGACGCAATAAGGGGAAATCACATGCCTGATATCAATTGGCTGGCCGCGCTCGCCGCGGCCGTATCGTCTTTCGTCATCGGTGGGCTCTGGTACGCGCCCGTGCTGTTCGGCAAGACCTGGCAGCGCGAAGCTGGCGTGACCGATGAACAGCTCAAGACCGGCAATCCGGTCAAGATTTTTGGTGGCGCTCTGGTGCTGTCGGTCGTCGCGTCAGTCGTATTCGCATTATTCCTCGGCCCGGATCCCGAGGTCGGCTTTGCCACCAGCGCGGGCTTTGCTGCAGGCCTTTGCTGGGTGGCCACGAGCTTTGGCATCAACTACTTGTTTGAGCGCAAGAGCCTGACGCTGTTCTTGATCAATGGCGGCTATCACACCGTGCAGTTCACGATGATCGGCCTCGTTCTCGGACTCTGGCACTAAGCGTCGCAATGAGCAGCTAGCGCTTCGGCGGGAGCTCGGCGATCACGAAGGTCGCAAGGGCCTTGTCGTAAGTCTCCACGTCGCGCGAAAAGTAGTGCAGCACCGGCCCGCTGTAGCCGACCAGGAAGATCCCCTGCGGCGAGTTGGCGCCGACGACGATGCCCTCGTAGCGAACGGATCCGGCATCCACGGCCGTGCGAAAGCTGACGTGGACACGGAATGCCGGCCGGCCCGCGAGCGTGGTCGGCTCATTTGACAGCACCTGCATGTTCTGCAACGAGCCTGCTGCCGCCATTTCCGCCACGATCCTCTCGGCCAGTTCCTGCGGCATCATCTCGGGCGTCGCATCCTTGCCGAGCGCGCGGAATGCCTTCTTGTGCTTGCGGAAGTCGGTATAGATCTTCTGCAGGGCGGGCGCGTCGCGGGTCGCGACGGTCTCGTCTCCGAATGGCATCTTCACGTAGCGCCAGCCGGCCGGGTACTGGATCGTATAGCCGCTCGCCTTGTGGGTGAATGGCTGTCCTTCGACCACCATCTTCCAGGCCATGGCCGGCAGCGAGACCGTCAGTCCGGCCAGCAATGCGACGACACGGATTCCTGTCTTGCTCATGGCGCAAGCTCCTTGCTCAACGTTTCGATGTACTGGCGTGCATAGCCAGTCTGTTTCAGGTCCGGATTCAGCTCGACATAGCGCTTCAACAGGTCCAGTGCGCGACCCTTGTCGCCCCTGTGGTAGTACTGCATCGCCAGCGCCTCGTAGGTCGGCGAGAAATCGGGCGCCTGTTGCATGGTCAGCATGTATTCCTCGACGGCGCGGGACGAATCGGCGACACGCTGCGCCTCTATCTCCTCCGGGGAACGGTGATCCTTGCCGGGCCGCTTGGCTTTCTCGGAGCGCAGGCGAAAGCCCTCGGCCAGGTAGAAGCGTGCCTCGGGCGGCAACAGCTGCAGCAATTTTTCGTCCTCGAGCAGGAACACGAGTGTCCTGCCGTCGCCGCCGCGATGAATCTGCCGCAACGCATCCATGCGCGCGCGCAGGGTGACCGCCAGGTAGCGATCGGCATCCCTCTCGCCGTCCGGTGGTGACGCACCGCCGAATTCGACAAGGTTCGCAACGCGTTCCTTGACGGCCGGGTGACTCGCGAAGAAATACGGGCCCTGACTGACGAACCGCGCGTCCAGTTCACGGTCCAGTCGCGCGAATGCCAGGGCGCCGGCGCGCGGGTCGTATCCCTCCCTGGTCATCCGGTCGAAGCCGCCCTTGTCCGCCTCGCGCTCATGGTCGCGCGAAAATCCCATCATGCTCGAATAGCCGATGATGCCGATCAGGTCCGGCGGGACGCCGAATCCGGCCGCAGTGATGCTGCCGAGGATCGTGACGACCGACGTCGTCTTGGCGCTCTTGATCGAGCGATACATGTGATCCGCCGTCACATGCGTGCCTTCGTGTCCCAGCACGGAGGCGAGCTGCGCCTCGTCATCGAGCCGGAGCAGCGTGCCTGTGTTGAAATAGATGCCGCCCGTTCCGACCGCGAAGGCGTTGAAGTTCGGGTCCGTGATCGTGCGGACGTGCAGCTTCCCTTTCATCTCCGGGAACAGGCGATCGGTGATCTCCTGGAGATACGCGTTCAGCTCTGGATCCTTGAACAGCAGGTCGCTGTGCTCAAGCCCACGCTCGAACTTGGTCGTCTCGAACTCGATGCGCGCGCGCTGCTCCTCTTCGGTGATGGCGCGCGCGGGATCGAGCTGCAGCGCCAGCAGCAGCAGCGCACTCGCACGCATCACAGACAGCGCGGACCTGGGCATCAGAATGGCTTGAAAGTGATCAGCTTGCTGTTCGGGTATTCCTCGAACATCTTGGCGACCACAGCCTGCGCGGTCGGCGGCTCGCGGACATCGGAGCCGGTCATGCCGAAGAGCTCGCCACCCACCTTCCAGTTGAACCAGGCGAGATCGCCGGTACGCAGGTTGACGACGCCGATTGCGATGAATGTGCCGCCGCCCGGCACGGCGTAGCCGCCGGCCGCAGCGAGCAACTGCATGAACACGCTGCCGCCGGTCTGCTTGACCTGCGCGCCCGCGATGATCAACGCGTAGTCGGCCTGCGCCGTATCTGCGAGGAATACCAGCCCGTCACCGAGCGTGTAATCGAAGTTGGTCTTCTTCTCCGCCCAGGCCTTGCCACCGTACTGGATGAGGTTGGTGACGGAGTCCGCAACGATCTTGAACAGTTCGACATGCTCGCGCAGCAAGCCCTCGGTCTCGCCCTCGATCTTCGGCATTGCAACGATCTCGAAGCGGTTGTCGAGACGCAGCATCTTCGCGGCCGCATCCCCGAGCGAGAATTGCGCGGACTCCGACCAGTCGGGCACGGCTTCGATGCCGGCGACGGATTTCTCATAGACCGTGAACTCCACCGGCAGCACGACGATGCGCTTCGCTCCCGGTTTGGGCGTCGCAGCGGGTTCCGTCGCGACCTGTGCGTCCGTGGCGGGCGCCGATTCGGCAGTCGGCACGGCTTCCGGCGCGGACGTCGCAGCCTGCTCAGGAGTCGCGGCTTGCTCAGGCGCCGCGGCCTGCTCAGGCGCCGCTGCCTGGGCCGGCGCCGATTCCGGCACCGCCGCTGCTTCAGACGCGGGCGGGGATTCCGGAGCCGGCGCTGCAGCCGGTTCCGCCGGCGTTTCAGCGACCGGCGGTGGCGGCGGAACCGGTTGTTCCTGCGCCATTCCGATCGTCGTCCACAGGCAGACTACGACCGCGGCGAAGCACCTGGCCCCAGGATACGTATTCATATGGTGTGATCCCCCGTACCGCCAAAGCCTACGCCAACCGGCAGGCTTGTCCAGATTCCGGTGCCGGCGGGTGGAAAAGCTCAGCTGACGAGGTCGTACCTGCCGCCGCGCTCGAGGGCGCGCTGGTACGCGGGCCGCGCGTGGATGCTCGCCAGGAACTCCGCGAGTCGCGGGCGGCTCGGGCCAAGGCCCGCCCGCTTCACTGCGACCTCCAGCGGAAAGCTCATCTGGATGTCGGCAGCGCTGAACTCGTCACCGGCGAACCAGCGGAACTTCGTGAGTTCCGATTCCATGTAATCGAGGTGACGCGTGATCTGCGGCATGATGAAAGTGCTCTTGGCGCGTTGCGCGATCTTGCGGGCGATCGGCTTCACGAAGAACGGCATCGGCCCCGCCTCGATGCGGTCGAAAATCAATTTCAGCAGCAGCGGCGGCATCGCCGAGCCTTCCGCGTAGTGCAGCCAATAGGTGTAGCGCAGGCGTGCCGGCGTTCCGAGCGCGGGCGCGAACTGCCCGCCGCCATGACGCTCGACCAGGTATTCGATGACGGCCCCCGATTCCGCGAGCGTCAGCTCCCCGTCGGTGACGACCGGCGATTTTCCGAGCGGATGCACTTCGCGCAACGCGGGCGGCGCCAGCATGGTCTCTGGATCGCGCTGGTAGCGCTTGATCTCGTAAGGCACGCCGATTTCCTCGAGCAGCCACAGCACGCGCTGCGAGCGGGAGTTGTTGAGGTGGTGGACAGTGATCAAGCGACCTTCTCCTCGACCGCCGCATCGAGCGGAGGCAACGGGCAATGCACGACGGCACAGACGGCGCGCAGCAGTTCGGATTCCGCGACCGTCATGCGCAGGTCGTGCGAAATCGTGCGCACCAGGGCCTGGACGAGCAGCTCCTTGCCTGCCGGCTGCAGCCGGTCGATGCGATTGAGCGCCAGGTCGAGCCGGTGCGGCCAGTTGGCGAGGCGCTGAAATGGCGGGCGGCGCAGCGGCAGCAATTGCGACATGCCGATTTCGTAGGCGCGCCGGGCCTCAGCCTCGTCTTCGCTGCCGGACATCGCCAGCACCGAAAAGAGCGTCTGGAGGTCGTCCTCGACGGCCGCGATCGAAAGGTCGAAGGCGCGCGCACCCGGCTGTAGTTCGTCGCGCAGTTGCACCGCCGCGAGCTTTCGCATCGCATAGGCGTAGATCGAGACCCGGCCCTCTCGGATCAGGAGTCCGTTCAGGCAGCGCAACAGGTCTTCGCGTTCCTTGCGGCCGAGCTGGTGCAACGCCGGGAAAGCCTGCAGTAGTGCCGGCATCCTCTGGATCGCCGTCAGTGAATCGATGGCCGACAGCAGCCCCTCGATCGCGACCTTCGGGTCGTGGCCCAGCTGCTGCTCGATGAACGCGAGCTGCCGCGCGCGCGCCTCGGTCGTCGCATCCAGCGCGAGCCCGAGGAAGAGCGCCCGCGCCGATTCCGGATTCCGGGCCGCGGCATTGATTTCCTCCGGCAGGGACAGGCGCAATTCCATCGCACGATGCACGTGGGTCGTGCCCGGGTTCGCGACGAGCTGCGCGACCGCTCCAGGCGCCAGCACAATGGCACCCTGCAGGATGCCTTCGAGCTTCTCGGCGGCTGCCGGCTGTTTTTCCGCCGCCTCCTCGGTGGCAAGCGCACGTTCCCGGTTCATCCGGATACGCATCGCCTCGAATTCCCCGGGCCGGAAGCTCGGGTCGATCTCGCGGATCCGTTCCTCGAGCGGCGGATGGGTCGCGAAGGCGCGCGTGACCCCCGCGGCGAACAGGAGATGCGCGACTTCCTCGCCATCCGTGTCCTGGAACATCGACCCGACGCCGATGCGCGCCGATCTTGACCAGCGCACCGCGCAGCCCCGTCGGGTCGCGCGTGAACTGCACGGCCGATGCATCGGCAAGCGATTCGCGCTTGCGCGACACCGCCGCCTGGATCAGCCGCCCGAAGAAGAGGCCGATGTAGCCCAGGATCATGACGGCGAGCGCCGCCGCCATGATCACGGCGATCGCGCCGCCGCCCTTGCGCCCGCCCCCGCCGCGCGGCGCATGGCGCAGCACAAAACGGCCGATCAGCGCGATCACCATCAGCCCGAACAGCCAGCCGATCAGGCGCGTGCTGAGGCGCATGTCGCCATTCAGCACGTGGCTGAACTCGTGTGCGATCACGCCCTGGAGTTCCGAGCGGCTGAGCGTCGTCAGCGCGCCGCGGGTCACGGCGATCGCGGCGTTCGAGGGATTGTGGCCCGCGGCAAAGGCGTTGATGCCGGCCTCGCGCTCGAGCACATAGACCGCCGGCACCGGCACGCCCGAGGCGATCGCCATCTCCTCGACGACGTTCAGCAGCCGCCTGCGCAGCGGGTCGCTGGTGTCGGCCGTGACGCGCGTGCCGCCGACCGACTGCGCGACGACGCTGCCGCCCGCGGAGAGCTGGCTGCCCTTGATCAGGCTCGAGCAGAAGATCACGCCGACCACGACGATGGAACTGAAGAACACGAGACCCGGGTATTGCTCGTACCACGGGCCTTCGAGCGCGGCCGCGAACGCTTCCGAGTTAGCCGACAGGATTTTTACCGCCACCACGACGACGAAATCCACGGCGATGACGCAGGCGGCGACAGCGAGGATGAACAGGAGGACCAGCCAGCGCGACAGCCGGCGGGTCTCGGCCTGCCGCCTGAAGAAATCCATGTCGGTTCAGATCGCCGGGTGGATCAGGTGAAGCTGACCTTCGGGACTTCGCGCTTCTGCGGCGACTCGATCTCGAGCATCTGCGCCGGATCGAAGCCGAATGAACCCGCGATGATGCTGTTCGGGAACACTTCGCGCGTGTTGTTGTAGCCGAGCACGGCGTCGTTGTAGGCCTGGCGCGCGAACGCAACCTTGTTCTCGGTCGAGGTCAGCTCCTCGGAGAGCTGCATCATGTTCTGGTTCGCCTTCAGGTCCGGGTAGGCTTCGGCGAGTGCGAACAGCTTTCCGAGCGCGCCGGACAGTTGATTGTCGGCGCTGGCGAGTCCCTGGACAGCCGCGGGATTTCCGGGATTGGCGGCGGCGGCCTTCAGCCCGGTGACGGCCATGTTGCGCGCCGTGATCACCGCCTCGAGCGTGTTGCGCTCGTGGGCCATGTAGCCCTTGACGGTCTCGACCAGGTTCGGGATCAGGTCATAGCGCCGTGTCAGCTGCACGTCGATCTGCGCGAAGGCGTTCTTGTAGCCGTTGCGCGACGTGACGAGCCGGTTGTAGATCCCGATGAAAAACAGGAAAAACAGGGCGACGACAGCCAGCATTACCCAGATCATTGCGGCACTCCTTGTGACCCCTCAATGATACCGCATCAGCGCGGCGGGGCCCCGGCAAGCCGCGCCTGGAGCCAGGCAGAGATGTCCTGCACTTCCTCCATGCAGACCTGGTGCTGCATCGGGTATTCCTTCCATTCCACCGCGTAGCCCTCTGCAATCAACAGGTCGCGCGAGCTGCTGCCGAGCTTCTGCGGCAGCACCGCGTCGAACTGGCCGTGGCACATCAGTATCGGCAGGTCGCGATTGGCCGGATTCGCCTCGGCGGCGAGCGTCGAGCGCAGCGGCAGGTAGGTCGAAAGCGCCATCACGCCCGCGAGGCGCTCGGCATGGCGCAGCGCCGCATGCAGGGCGATGGCGCCGCCCTGCGAGAACCCGGCGACGACGATGCGATTTGCGGCAATGCCGTCCTGGCGTTCGCGCTCGATGAGTCGTCCGAGGATCGCCGCGGAATCGCGGATGCCGGCCTCGTCCTGCGGGCCGCCCGGCGTCAGGTCCAGGATGTCGTACCAGGCGCGCATGCGCATGCCGTTGTTGATGGTGACCGCTCGCACGGGCGCATGCGGAAAGACGAAGCGCAGCGCGAGGCTCGCCGGCAGGCGCAGTTCCGGCACGATCGGCACGAAGTCGTTGCCGTCGGCGCCGAGGCCGTGCAGCCAGATGACGGAGGCCGTCGCGGCTGTGGCAGGCGCCAGGACGACGGCGTCCGCGGACTCCTGCTTCAGCAATTGAGGTACTTCCAGTTGCGCGGCTTGCCGTGTGCCATCCAGTCAATGGCGGTTGCAAGGCGCTTCTGGCGGGTCGCTTCCTGCTTCGCCTCGGTGATCCACTCGACGTACTCGCGCTGCTGCGAGGGGCTGAAGGCCTCGTAGGTCGCCTTCGCCTTCGGGAATTTACGGAATGCCGCGACGAGATCCGCTGGCGCCTTCGGCGGCGGCCGCTTCTTCCGCGCCGGGCGCGGCACTTTCGCGCCCTGTTCGTTCAGCGCGACGGCTGCCTTGATATAGCGGATCAGCACCGCGTCGGGCGGCAGCTCGCCAGCCGATTGCAGCTTCTTTCCGCCCATGCTCGACTCACCCGGCCGCGGGAAGAGTCCGGCCGGATCCTCCATCAGCTTCTGCTTCCAGAATCCGAAGCTCGCGTGATGCTTGAATGCCGCCATGCTGGCGACGACGCCCATGTATTCGAAGTGCGGCACGCCCCACTTGATCGTCTCTTCCATCCGCGGCCAGGCCTTGTGCATGGCTGCTCGCACGCGCCTCAGGATCGGGCGCGCGAATTCCGCGGACTTCGCGATGTAGGCGTCAACCGCCGCCGACTTGCTCACCGGTTTACCTGCGCACGCGCCGGAACACGAACCAGATCGCTCCGGCAACGAACGCAATCGTACCGCCGACCAGCAGGTTCGGGTCGATCAAGGGCGTCGGGCCCGTGGCCGCGCGCTGGATAGCCGGCGCGAATCGCCACAGCAGGGCCAAGGCGCAGGCACCGATGCCCATGATCGTGATGCTGCTCATCCAGGCCTCGCGCAGCAGCCGCCGGCGCAGCATCGCGCGGCGGATTTCGAATTGCGCCCGCAGGTTTTCGCGCGGCGCGGTGGCGGCAACCGTCGCGATACGCCGCATCACCCGCTCCTCGAAGCCGGCGCCGGTATCGAGTCCGCCGTGCAGGCGGCGCAGCCGCGCATCGAGTTCCGCCTGGCGCGATTCGTCGGAGTTCATGTGTCCTCACTGCCGTCGGCGCCGAGCGCCGTCGCGAGCACTGCTCGTGCGCGGTGCAGGTGCGTCTTCACGGTATTGACCGGCAGACCCATCATCGCCGCGACCTCCTCGACCGTCCGCTCTTCCTGATAATAGAGTGTAACGGCCTGTCGCTGCTTGTCCGGCAGGGCCCCGACGGCACGCCACAGCGCGTTATCCGCGGGTTCGGCCGCAGGCTCTGCGCCCCGGGTCTCAACTTCCCGCTCCACCAGCGGATCCGACAGGGATACCGACCGTCGCCGCCGGCGCAGCGCCGAAATCGCGGCATTGCGCGTGATCGCGTAGATCCAGGTCGAGAGCTGCGCGCGGCCGTCGTAACGGGGCAGCGCCTTCCACAGCTTCACGAATACCTCCTGGGCCGTGTCCTCCGCGGCGCCGCGGTCGCGCAACAGGCTGTAGGCGAGCCCGAATACGCGCCGGCGATAAGCCGGCACCAGCCGTTCGAAAGCCTCCCCCGCCCGGCCGGCCTGGATCAGGGAAATGATCGCGTCGTCGGCTGGCATTCGGGTTGGACCTTCTCCCCGGTTGATACGCAGCGGCGCCCCGGCAGGTTTCAGCGATTTTCGCGGGTCCCGCTGAAACCGGGAGGGGCGGCAGAGCGTATCAAGGTCCGTGAACAAGCTGCATGTTCTCGAATTGACCGCCGTCGCCATGGCAGGCTTCCTGCTCGGATGCGCGCTGCGGGGGGATTGGATCATGATGTGGCAGGCGCTCAGCCGGCTGCTGGCTGCCTGAATCAACGGGAGGATGGCGATGGAAGACAATGTTGCACTGATGATCCCGATTTTCGGGATCGTGTTCGGAGTCACGGTTGCGATCGTTGCGATCGTCACCGTCCATCGCGAGAAGACACAACGCGCCGAATTGCGCCACAAGGAAAGGCTGGCCGCCATCGAAAAGGGCCTCGAGCTGCCGCCCGAAACCGAGGACCCGGATGAGTCCGGCAAGCGCACGCGCGCGGGCTCGCTGCGCAGCGGCCTGATCGGGCTCGCCGTCGGCATCGTGCTTTATTTCGCGCTCGACCAGCTGATGGGTTCGCGGATCGCACTGTTCGGCCTGATCCCGGCCGCGGTCGGAGCCGCCAACCTGCTTTTCTACGCCATCGAAGGCCGCAGGAAATCCAACGGCAACGGCGGCGCGATCGGCAAATGACGCCGTCAATGCGCTGGCCGATCGCGGGCGTGCTCGTGGCGATTGCCGCCACGACCGCCATGGACGCCAACGGCCTGCTCGATTTCAGCGCGCTGCCGCTGATCCCGCTCACCTTTCTCTTCTGGTACCTGCAGCGGCTGCCGCGCCGAAGCGTGGGATTCGCCTGGGGACAGTGGCAGCACTATGTCCCGGCCGTGCTCTATCCGATCGTCGTCCTTGGACTCGTCGCAGCCGTATCGGCTGTGGCCGGCGCCACGGATCTTTCACAGACCGACTGGCAGAAAGCCTGGCTCAATATTGCGGTCCTCACGGGCGCGACCGTCATCGTTGCGATCATCACCGAAGAGGGATTTTTCCGCGGCTGGCTATTCGGTTCGCTCGAGCGCGCAGGGCTTGGCAGCAATGGCATCCTGATCTGGAGCAGCATCGCCTTTGCGCTCTGGCATATTTCCGCGGTGACATTCGCGTCGGACTACTCGCTGCCCGCGGCGCAGATTCCCCTCTTCATCGTGAACGCCGCAGTCATCGGCATGATCTGGGGCCTGCTGCGCAGGGCCTCCGGCTCTGTGATCGTATCGAGCGTGAGCCACGGCCTGTGGAATGGCGGCGCCTACGTCCTTTTCGGCTTCGGCACGAAGAGTGGCGCACTCGGCATCACGGCAACCGCGGTTTATGGTCCGGAGGTCGGAGTCCTCGGGCTCGCACTGAACCTGATTTTCGCCGCCGCGCTGTGGCGCTGGCAGTCCGCTACAGATTCCCTTTTTCCCAGGGTCCCCAGATCGCAAACGTGATGCCGGGCTCCTGGAGATTGGCGAACAGCACTTCGCCCGCCGGATCGAAACAGGCGCCCGCCCATTCCGTTCCGCGATAGTCGCCGGGCAACACATTCTTGCCGGCCCCGATGACCTGGTTGCCGGTCAACTGGACGACGTTCTTGGCGAACGCGTAGGACTCGCCCGCCGCGGTCAGCCCGAGGAGCCGCGTGCCCGCGCCGTATTCGTCGATCACCGGCTCACCGTCCTCGCAGAGCACGATGCCGCCGCGCGAATTGACCGTGATGTTGTCGATGTTGTCGCCGACGATCTGGGAACCGGCCACGAAGATCGAGCGCAGGGTCTCGGCGTGCGGGTCGTACTCCCATAGCGCGCCTTCGCCCCAGCCGCGGCGGCCATCCGGTCCCAGGCCCGCGGTCGTGTCCACGACGTAGATTTTGCCGCCCTGGCAGCAGATGCCCTCGCCGCGGCTCATGCGTACCGCCCCCTTCGACCAGGCCTCGAGGAACGGGCCGCTAGTCTTGCCCTGGATGTCGGTGAATTCGGCGGGCGCGTCACCGGGGTCCGCGTCCGGTTTCTCGAGGTCGATCCACTCGATGCGAAATTCATCGCCGAGCGACGGCGCGCGCAGGTCGGCATTGCCCTGGCCGACGACGCGCGCGGCCTGCAGGCGCCCGCCCCTCTCGAAGCTGCCCGCCTCACCGCCGGGATCGGCGGGCACGAAGCGATAGAAGCTGCAGCGATTGGGATTGTCCTCGGTCATGTAGGCGATATGCGTTTCCGGATCGACCGCGACGGCCTCGTGCACCAGGCGGCCCATGCCGACGATCGGCTGGCCCGTGGTTTCACGCGGGTTGCGCCGCACCTCGAAAATGTAGCCGTGCTTGCGGCCGCCGTCCGGCGTGGAATCGATCAGCGTCTCTTCACAGCTGAGCCAGCTGCCCCAGGGCGTCACGCCGCCGGCACAATTGATCAGCGTGCCGCTGAGCGAAGGCTCGACGCTCACCCACTCGCGGCCGCGGAATACGAGTGTCGTCGTGCCGCCGCCGGGCGCATGGAAGTGGCCGCCGGGCGCGATCGAGTCATAACGCGCGGGCGCCACGATCGGGCTCGCGAATCCACGCTCGTGATTGCGCACCAGCACCAGGTCGGATGCCTCGCCGTGGCGCTCGACGGCGATCACGCCCATGCCATCGTGGGAATCCGGTGTCGGCTCGCCATTGGCCATCGGGTCGCCGGCCCAGGAGAAACTCCGGTACTGGAAGCCCTCGGGCAGCATCAGGAGCGGTAGCGAGGTCGCGAGATCCGCAACCGGCCGGAGCGCGCCGTAAGGACCGATCACGTTCGTCGAACCGCCGGTCTCGATGCTGATGCGCCGCGAGCGCCGCGCCGCCAGCACCGTCACGATCGTGACTGCGGCGATCCCCGCGGAACCCACGAGGAAATTGCGGCGGCTGAGCGAGGATTTTTCCATCGGCACGTACATTTTATACGTGCCCGAATCGCCTACAGCGGGAAAATGAGCCTCACGTTGGTCCCGCGCGGCTGCCGGGGTTCGAGCATCAGCGATCCACGGCCGCCGTAAAAGAGTCGCATGCGCTCGGCGATGTTCGACAGCCCGTGCCCGGTCGGCGGCGAAGCCGCGACCCCGGCGTCGAGCCCACGGCCGTCATCGCTGACCTCGACGATGAAATTCTGGCCCTCGACATAGCCGCGGATCTCGATGCACATGCTCCGTTCCGCCTCGATGCCATGCTTGATCGCATTCTCCAGGAGCGGCTGTACGATCAGCGCCGGCACCCGCCGCTGGCGGAGCGCCTCCGGTATCGAGATGACCCAGCTCACGCGCGATTCGAAGCGCAGCTCGCAGAGCTTGAGATAGCGCGTCACGAAGGCGAGCTCGTCCGCGAGCGTTCCCTGGCGGTCGTTGCTCGCGATCAGCGCCGTACGCAGCAATTCGCCCAGCTCGCCGATCGCGTCGAAGGCGCGCTCGCGCTCCTCGAGCCGCACCAGGCCCGCGATGCTGTTCAGGCAGTTCAGCAGGAAATGCGGGTTGATCTGCGCCTGCAGCGAGCGCAGGCGCGCCTCGATCACCTGCGTCTCGATTTCGGCGTGGCGCAATTGCGCCCGCGCCGCTTCCCACAGCGCCTGGTCGCGCAGCCTGAGGCCCCGCACCGCGGCGAATGCCGCGAGCGCGAGCGCCAGGATGCTGAAATTCATCGCGTGGAAGGCCGGCCCAACCGGCGGCAGGATATAGATGTCGATCAGCACGTCCATGCTGAACGGCAGGTCGTGGCGAATCGTGTAGCTGAGATATGAAGCGGCGGTCGAGCCGACGGACGCCGCGACGCTCCAGCCGAGCAGCATTGTCAGCCAGAAGATGCGGTTCACGCCGTCGATGGACTTGTGCAGGGCCCGATAGATGGCCGGGCTCGCCAGCGCCCAGACCAGGTAGTGCGGAATCATCGCCATCATCGCGGAGCCAAAGCCCACGTCCCGGCCCTGGGCGCGAAAGTTGACGAACAGGCCGAACCCGACCGAGAAGGCGATCGCGAGCCAGGCACCGAGCAGCGGGATCCAGCGCCGGTATTCCCCCGCGATCAGCCGGTCGACGGCGGACGGACGCAGCGCGACTGCGTCCGCGGCTGACGGCGCGACCGGACCAGAAACCGGGATGCCCGGACGCAGGCTGTCGAATACGGCGCTGATGCTGCGCGCCATGCCTCAGGCCTCCCTGGACAAGCCGGAGAGCAGCGCTTGCAGGACTTCCCTGCGCGCGCGACCGAGCGGCAGTGTCGGCCCGCCGTTCAGGTGGATGTTGTAGCGGCCATCGCCGTTGCTGCGCACTTCGCGCACGTGCATCGCATTGACGATGGCCGAGCGGTGGATGCGGAAGAAGCGCGTCGGGTCGAGCTCGGACTCGAGCGATGCGAGCGTGCGCGACAGCAGGTATTCGCCATTGCGCGTGTGGACGCGGCTGTACTGGCTCGCGCCCTCGATCCAGGCGATTTCGTCCATTTCGAGCGACAGGAGCTTGCGCCGCACGCGGACAGTCAACTGGTGCGGGAAATACGCATCGCGGGCCTCGTCGGAGCTCCTGATCGCGCTCGCGGCGTTCGCGATCTGCGCGGCGAGTCCGGCGACCCGCCGCTCGGCAATCCGGCGCTTCGCGCGGATCACGCTATCCACGAAGCGTCCACGTTGCACCGGCTTTACGAGGTAATCGAAGGCGTGCAGTTCGAAGGCCGGCAATGCGAACTGCGCATGTGCCGTCACGAAGATCACGTAGGGCACGGGTTCGGCGAGGCCGCGCAACAGTTCCATGCCGCTGCCACCCGGCATCTCGATGTCCAAAAAGATCAGGTCCGGCTTGAGCTCGAGGATTTTTTCCTTCGCCTCGCGTGCGGAGGTCGCCTCGCCCGCGACTTCGATCTCCTCATCGCTTGCGAGCAGGCTGCGAATCAAGTGACGGCCCAGGGACTCGTCATCGACGATCAGGACTTTGACGTTCGCCGCGTCGATCTGCATGAAATTCATCTTAGACCAACGGCGTGGGTCTTTTGCAACATCCGACGCAGAAAAACACCGGAATGCCGCGCGAAACTTGCCAACGACTGGAAAGCTTTGCAAACAGCCGTCTTTTCAAGGGGTTCTCGACGTATGGTCGGGACACGCGACTTGGGCTCTGTGGCCGCCCGATGTTGCAGTTATGCAACACAGTGAGGAAGCACCCATGTCACATCCCGTCCTGATTTCCCGCGCAGTGCGAGCGCTGCTTGCGAGCACGGTGCTCGCAACGACCTGCGTGGCACTTGCGCAGACCGACGATGCGATGGAAGAAATCATCGTCACCGGAACGCGCATCGCGAGCCCCAACGCGACCAGTTCAAGCCCGATCCTGGGCCTGACGGCCGAAAGCCTTCAGCTCCAGGGCATGAACGATACCGGCGACCTGGTCGACTGGCTGCCGCAGCAGATCACGACCGGCGCCGACCTCAGCAACAACAGCAACCCGCTGGCGCAACCTGGCGGCGTCACGACGGTGGATCTGCGCGGCCTTGGCCCGCAGCGGACCCTGGTGCTGGTCGACGGTCGGCGACTCGGAGTCGGTGACCCCAACACGGGCAACCCGAATCCTTCGCCGGACCTCAACCAGATCCCCGCGGCGCTGATCGAGCGCATCGACGTCGTGACGGGTGGTGCTTCAGCCGTCTATGGCTCGGATGCCATCGCCGGTGTCGTCAACTTCATCATGAGGCGCGACTTCGAGGGCGTGCAGATCGATGCCCAGTACGGATTCAGCCAGCACAACCAGCACAACGACTACGTGCAGGATCTCCTGGATAACACGACGATCAATCAGCCGAAGAGCAACATCACGGACGGCTACAGCAAGAGCATCAACATCCTGCTGGGCGGCAATTTCGCCGATGGCAAGGGCAACGTTGCAGCGTACCTCTCATACCTGGACACCGACCCCGCCTTGCTTGCGAACCGGGATTTCTCGGCCTGCCAGTTGCAGGGCCAGGGCACGCGCTGCGGCGGCTCGATCAACTCGAACATCATCGAACCGCTGGCGACCGGCGAAGACTGGGCGGTATCCGGCAATACCCTGATTCCGTGGGATGCGGCAAACACCACGAGTCCGCCGCCGACCTTCAATTCAAACCGGTACATGTACGGCCTCTTGCACCAGGGCGAACGCAAGCAGGCGGGCGTGCTGGGGCATTACGACCTGAATGATCGCGTCCAGGCGTACGCTGATTTCATGTTCACCAACGACCGCGCTTACACCGAGATCGCGCCGTCGGGCCTGTTCCTGGGCGACGTCTATTTCGTCCATTGCAACAACGCGCTGTTGAGCGACCAGCAACGGGCGACCCTCGGTTGCTCGGCCGCACCCACGCCCGACGAGACCGTCGACATCTTCATCGGCCGGCGCAATGTCGAGGGCGGCCCGCGCCAGTTCCTCAACGAGCACACGAACTATCGCGGCACGCTGGGCCTCAAGGGCGACATCAACAACGCGTGGAGCTATGACGCCTACGGGTCCTACTACTACACGACTCTTTACAACACGAATGGAAACTATCTCTCCAAGAGGAAGAGCCAGAGCGCGCTCGACAACTGCGTTGACGGTTCAGCGGGATGCGTGCCGTGGAATATCTGGTCGGAGGGCGGCGTCACGCCGGAGTCCACCGAATACATCGCCACGTACGGCGTCACCAACGGCACGACCTCGCAAAAGATCCTCTCCGGGAGCATCACGGGCAAGCTTGGCGAGTACGGCCTGAAGTTGCCGACGGCCAGTGACGGCATCGGCGTTGCATTCGGCGCCGAGCGTCGCGTTGACGCGCTCGCCTTCCTCCCGGACCTGGTGATCGGGAGTGGCGATCTGTCAGGCGGCAGTGGCGAGTCCACGACGGTCGACAATGCAACCAATGTAACGGAGGGATTTGCCGAGTTGCGCGTGCCCCTGATCCAGGACCGCGCGGGAGCCCAGGACCTGGTGTTCGAAACCGGCTATCGCTACTCGGACTATGCACTTTCAGGTGGCGCAGACACCTACAAGTTCGGCCTGCAGTGGCAGCCGATCGACTCCGTGCGCCTGCGTGGTTCCTTCAACCACGCGATCCGCGCCCCGAGCGTGCTCGAACTCTACTCGCCGCAGACCGTGACCCAGACTTCGGCTCTGTCATCGGATCCTTGCGCACCCACGAACAATCGCACGGTGGCCGCGGCGGCCACGGCTGTGGAGTGCGCGCGCACGGGCGTGACGGCGGCGCAGTACGGCGATGGCCTGGGCACCAATACGATCTCGCAGTGCCCGGCGGACCAGTGCGCAACATTGATTGGCGGCAATTCGTTGCTCGAGCCGGAGGCGGCCGATACGAAGAGCATCGGCATCACCATCACGCCGTCCTTCTTGCCGGACTTCACGATGAGCGTCGACTGGTACGAGATTCACTTGAAGGGCCTGGTCGGCGTCGTCCCGCAGGAAGTCACGCTGAATGGCTGCCTCACCGGATCGAACCCGTCTTTCTGCCAGAATGTCGTGCGCGGTCCGGCCGGCATCCTGTTTGGCCAGACCATTCCTGGCGGCGGTTGGGTCAGCGCCACCAACTTCAACATCGCGGAAGGCACCTTTACCGGTGTCGACATCCAGGGTTCCTACCGGTTCAGCCTGGGCCGTCACGGGTCGCTGTTGGCGTCGTTGAACGGTGTCTATCTGGACAAGACCACGGTAATCCCGCTGCCTGGCGAGCACGAATATGACTGCGCCGGGTTGTACGGAAACACTTGCGGTCCTGCGATCCCGGACTGGCGGCATACGCTGCGCCTGACCTGGCAGATGCCGTCGAACGTGAATGTTTCGGCGCAATGGCGCTACGTCAGCAGCGTCACCCACGAGCAGAACACGTCTGACGTGACGCTCGATGGCCCCGACGTCAGCTTCGGCGGAACACTGGCTGCGAGGAGCTACCTCGACCTGGCCGGCACCTGGGACGTGAACGACACGTACAGCGTGCGCCTGGGCATCAACAACATACTCGACCAGGATCCGCCGCTCGTCGATACGGTCTGGTCCGGCCCCGGCACGCCGAACACTTTTGGTCCGTATGACTCGCTTGGCAGGCAGGTCTTCCTTGCCATGAAGGCCAAGTTCTAGGAGCTACCTACAGGTTCTGATGCACCCGTAGGGGCAGGAGGGTCGCCGGTCGCCACAGGGCCGGCGACCCTTCTTTTTGCGGCGCTCAGCCGCGGTCCACGCGGCAGGCGTAGCAGCCGCGCTTCGCGAAGTGCAGGTGCAGGTAGCGGACATCGTCGCGCGCGAGAAAGCGCTCGAGCAGCGGTGCCGCGGCGGCCCCATCAACGACCTCTGCCTCTACCATGTCGTCCGCCGCATCGTAAGCGCGCACCGACAGCAGCCGGCGCGTGAGATAGGGCGGCAGCTCGCCGTTGACGCGGCGCGCTTCATCGATGCCGGGCCGCACGAAGATCGGCCCTGACGCGCGATAGGGCGAAAGGCTGTCCTGGTGCTGGAAGGGCAGGAGCAGCACGCGCTCGCCGACCGGCGCATCCTCGAGGCTGATGCGGCACGGGAAGCCGACCGGTTTGTCGGCGACCATCCAGCGCATGCCGCGCGCGGCGAGTGCCTCGTCATCGAGCTCAAAGAACGGCTGGAATAATCCGGGCTCGAGCCCGCGCAATGTGTAGCTCATGGCGCGCAGCATCGTGGGGCGACGCCCGCGCGGCAACCCGATTATTGCTGTCCCGGTGCCTGCCCCTCGGGCTTCGCGGCCGGCGGTTTTTTCAGGTGATCGAACAGGTCGTCGCGCGCCTTGCGCTTGCCGATTGGAATGATGCAGGTCCGCACGCCCCGCCGGCCTTCGTGTATGGCCTGCATCGTGAGACTCGTCGAGCTCAGGGAGATGTAGCAGTAGTCCGAGACCCACAGGATGGTCTCTCCCTGTGCCGTCGTGACCGTCGTGCCCACCCTCGGCAGCGGCTGTTCGAACAAGGGCGGCGGGCCATCAGGCGCGGACTTCAGCTTGTGCTCGGGTTCGGGCCCCTTGCCGAAGCTCCGGCGATTGGGCGATCCGCGAAGCGCCTCCGCGACCGAGCGCGCATCGCCATACCAGTCGCGCTCTCCATCGGGCGGCGGAAGCTCCTCCGGTATCGGCAGGAAGATGGTTGGTTGCTCGACCGGTTCAATCGAAAAGGATTCGAGTGCCGGCAGCGGTGCCGGTGGCAGCGGCGGCGGCGGAAGGACCCATTCGACTTCGGCGACATCGACGGCGACCCGCGGCTCCTCGGCCCTCATGCTCAGGAGCCAGACCGCCAGCACGACGTGCAGCAGCAAGGTCGCGGCGATCGCGGTCGCCCTGGAACGATTCCAATTCGACCGCACGAGGACTCCACCCGGCGACCCAGCTCAATCCGACCCGATCTCCCTGCCGGGGTTCAGTCGGGAGGCCCGGTTTGCTGTGCCCGGACATGCGGCGTAGGATCGCGCAGCGGTGCGGGTTGCCAAGCCGCGTCAAAACAAGCTTCAGGGGGGATAAAAAGTGAATCCATTCAAGCTCATAGGTTGGGCGGCCATTATCATTTCGGTGGTCGGCGCCTTCATGGAAGTCCCGTATGGTGGGGCGCTCCTGACGGTGTTGGGCCTGGTCGCCGGCGTCGCCATTGCAGGCGAAGACCATGTACGCGTGCTGGTCTCGGCACTCGTGCTGGGCTCCCTCTATGGCGTATTGGGCAACATTCCGGAAGTCGGCATGTACCTGGCGAAGATCTTCGGCGCGGCTGGCACATTTGCTGCCGGTGCGTCGATCACGATCATCGCGCGCAATATATGGAACAGATACAAGCCCTGAACGATCCGCAGGACGCGGTAACAAGAGGCCCGCCACATGGCGGGCCTTTTCTTTTGGCGCACGCTATCTAGCGCGGGTGAACGTTGAAGTGCAGACGCTGATCCTGGAAGCGGTCATCCAGTCTGGCTGCACCGGTTGCGACCAGCACATACAGGATGTTGAGAGCCTGCAGCGCGTCGCGCACGCCGGCACCGCGCGAACGCGCAGAAAGCTGTTTCGCCGTCACGTCCTTGCGGCCCGCGTACGTCTTGCGGATTCGCGCGACAGCTTCCCGGCTCACCAGGTTGAAATAGCCGCTCGCCCTCTTGGAGCGCGAGGCCGACATGACCATGTAGGCCTTGCCGCTCTCGAATACGAAGTACGTTTGTTTCTTGCCATTGGCCACGCCGCAGTACTTGAGCCCGGTGGCCAGATTGCGAATGTTCACAGGCTTACTCCCCCCACTTGGTGCCGGGTCGCAAGTTCGTAGTTATAAGCCAATAACTACGAACTTGCGACCCGGCACCAAATTGCCCGGCACCAATCTAACGCTCGATGGCGCAGAAGATTCCAGCGGCAGCCCACTCGCGGAACCAGCCACCGAGCGTGGCGGCCAGCCGTTCCGCATTGCCGCCGCGCCCGCTGACGCTCTTGCGCACGGCGTCCTCGAGCGTGCGGCCCCGCGCCAGTGCGGAGAGGAGCCTGAACTGCCCCGGCTCCTGGTCAACGCGATGCAGGCGGAAATCGCGGCGATAGACAATCGCGAAAGTCGCACGCGGCTGCGGCAGCCGCGGCTTGCGGCCGGCACGTACCGCATTCATATAGTCGTTGACCGGGAAGCGCAGCGCGAGGAGCCGGATCGCCGGCACCAGGCGCAGCCGCACGTAATGCCATTCCGAAGCACCGATCGACGCGAATTCCTCCGCTGTCAGCGGCAGGGCGCGCGCTTCGTCGTGCACTTCCTCCATCGCCCGCTCGACGCGCGCGACATCTGTCGCAAGCCCGCGCCGGTTGCCCGGCGGCAGGTGGCGTGACAGGAACAGCGGAAACCGGAAGCTCAGGTGATTGAGCGTGCGGTGCCTCGAGGGATTGCGCTCGACAAATCGGTGGCAGGCATTCCAGAAGGCTTCGTCGCCGAGGACCCGTCGCGTCACCGGATATTCCTCGCCCAGGATCTCGAGCAGGCGCGAGTAATACATGTGCGCGTAGATATCGAGCCGCTCGACCGAGGTCAGGGATTTCGACGGCAGCACGATGTCTTCGAGCTTGCTTGCCGCCGCGGGCAGCAGGCGCCTCGCTGGCGCTGCACGCACGCCGGCCGCCGCGCCGTCGGGATGCATGACGACTTCCTGCATCCAGCGCTCGAGCGTATCGAGCCGTGGTTCGTCGCGCAGGCTCATGCAGCTGCCGAACACGCAGCCGCGCGCCTGCCATTACGAAAGCGCGCCGCCTTGCCGACTTCCTGTTGCAGCACCTGGAACTTCGGAACCTTGGCGTCCCACTCGAGGAGCGTCGCGCGCCCGCCCGTACGGTCGTGCACGCGCTTGTAGAGCTGCCAGACCTCGTCGATCACGCGCCCGTCATGCGTGTCGATGCAATGCGTGCCGTTGTCGGTGTGCCCGGCCAGGTGCACCTGCACGACATGTTCGTACGGAATCGCCTCGAGATAGGCGACCGGATCGAGGTCGTGATTGCGGCAGGTCACATAGACGTTGTTGACGTCGAGCAGAAGCGCGCAATTCGCCTCGACGGCGAGCCGCGCGATGAATTCCTCCTCCGGCATCGAGGACGATGCGAAGGTCAGGTAGGTCGAGGGATTCTCGAGCACCAGTGGCCGTTCCAGGTAATCCTGGATCGTCTTCACGCGCGAGATCATGTGCCGCAGGCCCGCTTCCGTGTACGGCACGGGATACAGGTCATGGCCGTTGATGCCGGCGACACCAGTCCAGCAGATGTGGTCCCCGAGCCAGACCGCTTTGACGCGCTCGGCGAGCATCGCAAGTTTGTCGAGGAATCCGAAATCGATCGGATCCGTGCTGCCGACCGAAAGACTCACGCCATGCATCGCGATCGGATAGCGCTCGGCAATCTGGTCGAGATAGTTGAGCTGCCGGCCGCCGGTGTCGATGAAGTTCTCGGACAGGATCTCGAACCAGTCCATCGCCGGCCAGCGTTCGGTGATGTGGCGGAAATGCGTCGTGCGCAAGCCGACGCCGAGACCGAGATCCGGCAGGTTCCAGCGATTCGGCAGTGCCGTGCTGCTCATCGGTGATCAGTGGAAAAACACCGCCGCCATCCGGGTCACCGGACCCGGATGGCAGCGTGATTCAACCGAGCTCTCAGCCGCCCATGTGCGCCGGGTCGACCGGTACGCTGCAGCCACCCTTGCCCTTGCAGGAGTTCTTGCCGGCGCAGCCCGCGTCACCACCCTTGCAACCGCCCTGACCCTTGCAGGCATTCTTGCCCGCACAGCCATGCTTGGCGGACGCGGCGGCACAACCGCCCTTGCCCTTGCAGGTGTTCTTGCCGGCGCAACCGCCGTCACCCGACTTGCAGCCACCCTCGCCTTTACACGAGTTGTGGCCTTTACAGATGTGCTTGTCGTCGCCAGCAGCCGCTTCCTCTCCGGCGTACGCGACATTCGTGAGTTGCGCGCCGGCGAGCAGACCGCCCGTTACGCCCAGCATCACCTTGCCGAAATCCCGACGATTCATGGCCATTGTCAGTACCCTCTTTGTTACAAAGTGCCCCGGAAAATCGCGGGGTCATGCATCAGACCGGTCAGACCCAAGAAATACTACGCCAGTCATTAAATATCGCGCCCCGGGCGTCGGCCTTTTGCGACGCAAGAAGCCCCGGCTGTCGCCGACTCATGGGCTTAAGATCGTTTTCTAAGGGTAAAGTAATGGTATGCGAGACCCTGCAGACTAAGACATGGCCTACACGCACGCCCTCGTCCGCCCGCCCGCCTCGAACCTCGCCGACGGCCTGACCAGCGCGGACGAAGGCCCGCCGGACATCGGCCTGGCGCTGGACCAGCATCGCGCTTATTGCCAGGCACTCGAGGAATGCGGTCTCGAGATCACGTCCCTGCCGCCGGACCCGGCCTTTCCCGACAGCACCTTCGTGGAGGACACCGCGATCGTCACCGCGCTCGGTGCAATTGCCACGCGCCCCGGGGCGCCGAGCCGCGTCGGTGAAGTGGACAGCGTGGTCGAGGCGCTGCGCCGCGCTTTCCCG
This sequence comes from uncultured Gammaproteobacteria bacterium, assembly GCA_963747145.1. Lineage (GTDB taxonomy): Bacteria > Pseudomonadota > Gammaproteobacteria > Steroidobacterales > Steroidobacteraceae > SCUD01. The sequence continues at coordinate 623,110 of CAVVDZ010000001.1, forward strand.
CAGGTCGCGCAGATCTTTTCGCCCGGCACGCTGGATGGCGGCGATGTCTGCGAGGTCGACGGACATTTCCTGATCGGCCTCTCGGCGCGGACCAACGAAGTGGGCGCGCGCCAGCTGACAAGGCTGCTCGGCGACATGCAGTACACGACGAGCATCGTGGACATCCGTAACAGCAGCCTCCTGCACCTCAAGGCTGGCCTCGCCTATCTCGGCAACGGCTGCATGGCCACCACGGCCGAACTTGCGCGTGATCCGGCGTTGGAACGCTACGAAAAGATTCCCGTGCTGGCCGAAGAGCGCTACGCGGTGAATTGCGTCATGGTCAATGACAACGTACTGGTCGCCGCGGGATACCCGAAATTCGCGGAGCTGCTCGTAACCCGCGGCTATCACGTGCTGCGGATCGAGATGTCGGAATTCCGCAAGATGGACGGGGGATTGAGTTGCCTGTCGCTGCGCTTCTGAATCACAATTAATCCGTGCCGGATACCAGGGAGTTGCCAATGCGTCTCGTCATTTCCTGCCTGGCCTGCTCCCTGCTGCTGGCTTGCGGCGGCGGATCGGAGCAGACCAGCGGGGATTCCGGGGACGGATCATCCGGCGCAACGGCGGATCGCGTGGTCAGCACCGCGGTGCTCAAGAAGGATATCGATCTCGCCGGGTGCCTTACCGAGGAAAGCGAGGACTCGGAAACCGCCGGCAGCTGCCCGACCTACATCCTCCAGTCACTGGACTACATGATCCAGGAATGCAGCCGTGCCGGCGGCTCGCTCGAGCCGCTGCCGGAGTCCGCTGCCTGGTCGCTCGACGTCAACGGCGACGGCAATGCCGAAATCCTGCTCGACCTGACGCAGAATTTCACCTGCCAGGGCGCGCCCTCCGTGTTTTCCTGCGGGAGTACCGGCTGCCCGTACTTCCTGTACACCCAGGCCGGCGACGACTGGGATGAGCTGGGCGCTATCAATGCCGACGATGCGCCGGCCATTGAGGTGCTGGCTTCAAAAGCAAAGGACATACCGGCGACGTTGCGCGGCGGTTGCACCGGCCAGCGCCCCTGCAGCGAACTGACGCAATACACCTGGAACGGTAACGCCTACGATCGCTCGCTGATCGAGTTCCGCGGCCGCAAGGTGGACGTTGCGCCTGGCGGCCTCTGGACAATGACAAAAGACTCCAAGGTGCTGGCCGCTCCAGCCCCGAACGCGACCGTGCTGGACGAATATCCGGCCGGGACCACCGTGGTCGTCATCGGCAACGCGCGAGCTGGCGGCTACAAGTTCGTATCGCCCTGCAACGCCTGCCGGCGCGGGTTCGTCGACTCAGAAGCGCTCAAGAAGTAGAAAGCGCAACCCGCGCTGCAGATTCGTCCTACCTGAAGCTGAGCCGCCGTCCGACTCTATCGGGCCGCGCTGCGGTGCAAGACTGCGGTGCGTGTGCACTCGCCAATCAGGAGATCGCCATGAAGAAAGGAATCACAGTGGCCCTGGCCGTTGCAGCGCTCGCGGTAGCGAGCGGCGCACGCGCTGACGATCAGGACGACGCACCCGGCTTCTATCTGGGCGGCGGGGTCGGTCAGTACAAGGTCACCGTCGACGACTTCGACGATGTGACGACGGCCATCGAACGATACGACAGCGATGACACGGCGTGGAAGGGCATCGCCGGATGGCGCGCGAACCGCTTCTTCGCCTTCGAGCTCGCCTATGTCAATCTCGGCAGCCCGGAAGACCAGATCACGCCAGGCGTGTTCGCGGAGACCGAAACCGACGGATTCGCACCTTACGTCGTGGGCACCTTGCCGGTCGGCATATTCGATTTCTTCGCCAAGGCCGGCTATTACCTGTATGAAACCAGGACGCGCGTCACTTCGCCCCTCGGTACGGCGAGCTCGAAGCAGAGCGGGGACGACTTCACCTGGAGCCTGGGTGCCGGCGTGACTTTCCTCAAGAACTTCAACCTGCGCCTCGAGTACGAACAGTTCGACTTTCAGAACACCGATGACTCGAACGCGCTCTGGTTGACGGGCACTTTCCGCTTCTAGAGGGACTTCCGGCTGTCGCCGATGCGCGACGTTGGCTGGTTTCCGACACACGCGCGCGTCCGCAACCGACATATCCGGCGGCGAATGCCGCGCGAAACTCGGCCTGAAGGACATCAGGAGTCCAGCCATGAAACGTCAACTGAAATCGGCCCTGTTGGTGGGCGCATTGCTCGCGCTGGCAGCCTGCCAGCAGTCGGAGACGCCACCCGAAGTCCGCGAGGATATCGCGGCGGCGAAAACAGACGCCGCCGTGGACGTCGCGATTGCCAAAGCCGAGGGCGAGCACGATGTGGAGATCGCGCGCTGCGAAGCCCTCACGGGCAACGAGCGACAGGCCTGCAAAGACCAGGCAGATGCCGCCCTCGACGTCGCCAGGGACGCCGCGCGGGGCTTGTCCACCCCAGCGAACCCTTAATTGACCAAGGAGAGGCACCCATGAGCGCCAAACATATATTCGTAGCGGCCCTTGCCGCCATCGCAGTCGCCGGCACCGTCGCGTGCTCGGGCACGCGGACCCGTGAATCGACCGGCGAGGTGATCGACGATGCGGTCATTCTCGGCAGCGTCAAGTCCAAGCTGGTCTCCGATCCGCGCACGGATGCCCACGAAATCAACGTGGACGTCAATCGCGGTGTCGTGCAGCTGAACGGATTCGTCGACTCCCCGGAAGAAAAGTCGCGGGCGACCATCGTCGCGACCGAGGTGAAGGGCGTCACGCAGGTGCAGAACAACCTGCAGCTGAATCAGGGCAAGGAGTCGGCCGGCGAACATCTCGATGACGCCATGCTGACTGCCAAGGTGAAGGCGGCCCTGATCGAGAGCCCGGATACGAAGGCTCACCAGATCAGCGTCGAGACCAGCAGTGGCGTAGTGCAGCTGAGCGGCTTCGTGAACAACGAGCAGGCCAGGGCCGCGGCCACAACCGTTGCGATGTCGGTGGCCGGCGTCAAGAGCGTCAGTAACGAAATAGCCATCAAGTCGTACTGACCCATCCGCCTGACGCCACCAGCGGGGCCCGCGTCCCAGGACGCGGGCCCCGACTTCATTCCGGTCTCAGGCCTGGTGACGCTGCTCGAGTTCCTGGATGAGTTGCGGCAGCCGCTCGTAATCGCGGGATTTGTTGAGGAAATACTCGATTCCCAGGTCCGCCGCGCGGCGCTGGTATTCCGGCAGCACGTAATTCGTGAACACGATTATTGTCGGCCGCTGCCTCCCGAGCCGCTCCACGACCCCGAATCCTGTGCCCTGCTTCAGTTGCAGGTCCAGGATGATCGCGTCGATGAGCTTGCCGCTCGCAGCTTCGACGGCGGAGGTTTCGTCGGCGACGGCCGCGACCAGCTCGACGCCTTCGAGGCCGGCGAAGGTCTCGCGCAGCCGGTCGGTCAGCAATTTCGAGTCTTCGACCAGCAATACGCGAAACACGATTGTGTCCTACCGGATCAGGTCATTGCGCAGCGCGTAGGTCGTGATGTCGGCGTTGGTCTTGAAATTCATCTTCTCGAGCACGCGGCTGCGATAGGTACTGACCGTCTTCACGCTCAGGCAGAGTTCCTGCGCGATCGCCGAGACCGAGCTGCCGCCCGCGAGCTTGCAGAAGATCTGGAATTCGCGTTCCGAGAGCTGCTGGTGGATCGGCTTGTCGCCGCCCTCGCCGTCGATCTCGGATAGCAGGAGCTCCGACACTGCCGGGCTGATGTAGCGCCGTCCCGCGAGAACGGCATGCACGGCGTTCAGCAGTTGCTCGGACGCGCTCTCCTTGCCCAGGAAGCCGTGCGCGCCCGCCCTCAGCATGTTGATTGCGTACTGGCGTTCCGGGAAGCCGCTCAGGATCAGCACACGTGTTTCCGGGAACCCGGAGCGGACATGGCGCAGGATGTCGAGACCGCTGCGGTCCGGCATGCCGATATCGAGGATCAGGAGATCCCATTGGCTCTCGCGCAGGCGATCGAGCGTCTCCTGACCGCTGGCAGCCGTGCCGGTCTCGCCGATCGCAGCATCCTCACCGAGAAGCTGCATCAGCCCGGCGCGAACCACCGGGTGGTCGTCCGCAATCAGGATCCTGGCTGTCGACATGACAGCCCTATCTTACGCATCCAATCGGGAAACCGGCAGCCGAGGTGGTGTCGGAAATGTCCGACACCCCAATTTTTGCCATCCGTCCCGGCCTGATCTATAGCGTGGGGAGCCATGCGATCGCTTGCGGGTACCCGCCTGGTCTACGCGCCCATCCTGCTGGGTGTCGCGCTGATCGTCACCATGTTCCTGGTGGCCGAATCCGGCCATTCGCGGCTGCGCGATGCCACGGTCGTCATCGCCGAATCCCAGCAGCGCCAGGCCCAGCTCTCGCGCTACCTGCAGCTCCTGCTCGAGGCCGAAACCGCCCAGCGCGGATTCCTGCTGACCGAGGACACGCGCTACCTGCGCCAGTTCGACCCGGCGGTCAAGCAGCTCGACCCGCTGCTTGACCACATCATCGAAGGCTTCGAGCAGTCCGGCCTTACAAAGGAGGTGGCGAAGGCCGAGCAGCTGCGCAAGCTGAGCGGCGTGAAACTCGGGGAAATGCTGGGATCGCTGCGCCTCTATGGCGAAAGCGACCTGCATTCCGCGCTCGCGCTGATCAACACCGACATCGGCGAGAAGTCGATGGCGGACATCCGAAGTGTCGTCAACGAGCTGGCGACGATCGAGGGCGAGCGCGTACGCGCGGCGACGGAGAGCTGGCGCGATGACCTGCGCAACTCGCGCCTGCTGCTCGCTGCCGCGACGCTCCTGAGCCTGATCCTGATCGTGATGGTCGGCGCGCAGTTCGCGCGCGACGTCGAACGGCGCGAACGCGACCGCCTCCAGCTGGGCGAGCGCAATCGCGAACTCGACCGGGTCGTCAAGCAGCGGACGGAGATGCTGTTCAACCTCTCCAGCAACCTGCAGCAGCTGACCGAGCGCGAGAAAGCCACCCTCGCTCGCGAGTTGCACGACGAACTCGGCGGACTGCTGGTCGCTACCAAGATCGATGTCTCCTGGTTGCGACGCCGCTGCGATGATGGGACGGAAGGCAGCGCGCTGCGCTGGGATCGCGTGCTCCGCTGCCTGGACGAAGGACTCGACCTGAAGCGGCGCGTCATCGAGAACCTTCGCCCGACGCTGCTCGACAACGTCGGGCTCGTCGCTGCGCTGCGCTGGCTCGTGGACGAGACCGTCCGTCGCGCCGGGATCTCCTGCGTGGAGGAATATGCCGAACCGTTGCCCGAATTGCCGCCCGATACCCGCATCGCGGTATTTCGCGTCGTGCAGGAATGCCTGACGAACGTGCTGAAGCATGCGCGGGCCAAATCGGTCGCCGTCGCAGTCGTATCGGATGGCCAGGGCCTCTCCGTGACCGTTCGCGACGACGGCGTCGGCATCGATGAACGGCGCATCGAAGTGCCCCAGGCCCACGGCCTGCTCGGCATGCGTCATCGCGTCGAGGCGCTCGGGGGCGAGCTTCGGATCCGCTCGCTTGGGAACCTTGGCGGCACAGAGATCGCATTTTCGCTGCCCGGCGAGAGCGCCGGCAGCAGCAATGGTGTGGGCGCCGCCGCGACGATGGCGGCGGTCCTGGCCCTCGGCCTGGCGCTCGCAGGCTGCGGCGAAGAGCCATCGGCCACAGTGGATGCCCCACCGGCCCCGCCCCCGCCCGTGACCGCCGAGCCGCCCGCGGAAATGAGCTACGAGGTCGCGATCGCGATCGCCGCCGCCAATCGCAATCGCGACCTCAAGCAATGCGCTGCCGGGGCCGCGCCGGACCGCAAGGACTGCGAGGCAAAGGTCGCCTCCGAATGGGAAGTGGCAAAGGCCTCGCTCGAAGACTTACGCGGCAATCAGCCCTAGGCCTACAGAGCGAAATGCCCCGCCTCCCGCATGATCGTGGAGCGCTGCGGATGGGCCGTGGCGCTTCCCCCCAACCTCAAGGAGAGAGCCATGAACTGGGATCGCATCGAAGGAAGCTGGAAGGAATTGCACGGCAAGGTCCGGCAGCAGTGGGGCAAGCTCACGGACGACGAGCTCGACAAGATCATGGGCAAGCGCGACGAACTGGCCGGCCACATCCAGAAGGCCTATGGCATTTCGAAAGATGAGGCCGAGCGCCAGATCGAGAAGTTCCAGAGTGCGCTGGCGGACGACCGCGATTCGCGGCCCGACAAGCGCCCGCGCGACAAGGATCCCGCGCAGCACAACTGAAAATGCGGAATCGGGGGCGCCGGGTGGACCGGCGCCTCCGCAGGCCATGACGAAAGTGCACTACACACTGCCCCTGCTCGGCTACACCTACGATGCCCTCGAGCCTGCCTATGCGCACGAGCTGCTCGAGCTTCACCACGCGGACCACCATCGGGGCTATGTCGAGGGCGCCAACCGTGCGCTGGAAGACCTGGCCGACATGCGCGCCGGCAATGATTTCCGGTACATCAACCAGCTCGAGAAAGACCTGGCTTTCAATGTCTCGGGCCATGTGCTGCATTCGATCCTGTGGCGCAATCTCGAGCCCAATGACGGCGCACTGCCGACCGGCCGGCTCGAAACCGGCATCCGGACCGCATTCGGCAGCTTCGACCGGTTCCGCCACCAGTTCAGCGCCGCGGGCGCAGCACTGCAGGGATCCGGCTGGGTGGCGCTCGCCTGGGAAGCGACCCAGGGCACGCTCCTGATCGAGCAGATTCACGAGCACCAGGACAACGTCGTCATCGCGAGCACGCCGTTGCTCGTGATGGACATGTGGGAACACGCGTATTACCTGCAGTACAGCAACCGCAAGGAACTGTGGATCCTCAGTTTCTGGGACATGATCAACTGGAGCCACGTCGGACGCCGGCTCGAGAACGCCATGGGCATGGATCTCACGCTCGACCTGGCGCCCAGACAGAGCATCCACGGCGTCGTCACGCCGTTCCGGCGCGACCGCTCGTAATTCCGATTTGTCCTACAGAACGATGCAACCTCTTCCGACTTTGTTCGGCGGCGCAGGGGTACACCATGGCGTCGCACAGTCATCGCTCATTGTTGACAAGGAGTTGGCATACATGACGATCAAACAGACTCTCGTAGGAGCGCTCGCGAGCCTTGCATTTGCAGGCGTCCTCGCAATCGCAGAAGACGCGGCCCCGGCCGAGCAGAGCGCACAGTCCGCGAATTCCGGCACGGAAACGGTCATCGAAAAGATCGACGATGGCGCCCTGACAGCCAAGGTCAAGTCGGCATTGATCGCAAATCCGGACACCAAGGCTTACCAGATCAATGTCGAGACACAGGCGGGCGTCGTTCGCCTGCTCGGCGCCGTTGACAACACGGAAGCCAAGGAAGCGGCCGCAACGGTCGCGATGTCGGTAAAGGGCGTGAAAGAGGTCAAGAACGAACTAACGGTCAAGGGTAGCTGATATCCATCTCCCTTACGACACGCTGACGCCGGGTCGCAGGCATGACCCGCGACCCGGCGTCCCTGCTCCAGTCCAGGATCAGGCAGTTACCGACCTGCGCGCATCCAGGCTGAAGCGCCCGGCGCCGAAGGCCGCAACTTCCAGTAGCCCGCCGGCGATCGCCAGGTTCTTCAGGAAGTGGATGAGCTGGTTCTGGTCCGCGAAGTGACTGTGAAAGAAAATGCCGGCCACGATCGTAAAGACCGCAAGCGCGAGCGCAACAATCCGCGTCCGGTAACCGGCGATCAACAGCAGTCCGCCACCGATCTCGACGACGATTGCGATCACGAGCGCCAGCTCCGGCAGCGGCAGGCCGACCGAGTTGATGTAGCCAAGCGCGCCAGCGGGATTCAGCAGCTTGCCGACGCCGCTGATCAGGAAGATCGCGGCGAGCAATACGCGCCCGATCGTCGGTGTGTAGGCCTTTGCAGTTTCCATGATGATGTCTCCTGTTGAATGTTTTGATTTGAACGAATGATTCAGGCCGCCAGGCGCCCGGCACGGAAGTCCGCGAGCGCCTGCTCGATTTCCTCGCGCGTGTTCATCACGAAGGGCCCGTACTGCACGACCGGTTCACCCAGCGGGCGGCCGGCCACCAGCACGAAGCGCGCGCCCTCGGCGCCCGCCGTCACACTAACCACTTCGCCCTCCGAGAGCATTGCCGCGCTGTGCCGCGGCACGCGCGCGTCCGCGATGCTGACTTCGCCCTCGAAGGGATAGATGAACGCGTTGTGTCCCGCGCTGACCGGCAGCTCGAGCGAGACGCCGGCGGGCAGCGTCACATCCGCATACAGCGGATCCGTCGCCGTCGATTCCGGTGTCGCATTGAGCGGCGCGACGACTTGCTTGCCTTCCACCTGGAGGCGCCCGGCGATCAGCTTCAGCTTTCCGCCGTTCGACAACGCGACCGCTGGAATTTCCGTGGCAGGCACATCGCGATAACGCGCCGGCTGCATCTTGTCGCGCGCCGGCAGGTTGATCCACAGCTGAAAGCCGCGCATGCGCCCGCGATCCTGCTGCGGCATCTCCGAGTGGATGATCCCGCGGCCGGCGGTCATCCACTGCACGCCGCCGCTCTTCAGCTCGCCGACATTGCCCAGGTGATCTTCATGGCGCATGTGGCCATCGATCATGTAGGTGACGGTTTCGAAGCCGCGGTGCGGGTGCGGGGGAAAGCCGGCGATGTAGTCGTCCGGGTTGTCGGTGCCGAACTCGTCGAACAGCAGGAACGGGTCGAGCCGCAGCGCTGCCTGCGAGCCGAAACTGCGGCGCAGGCGGACGCCAGCGCCGTCCGAGGTCTCGGTGCTGAGGACGATCCGGTCGATGATGCGGGCGGTCATGGCGTAGCTCCTTTTGGCTTGCCGCCATTAAAGTATTTGTACATTCGATAGAAAAGCGGATAAATTCGGGTTTACCTATCGAATTGATCGAAATGTCAGCACCCAGAATCAGCCTGGAGCAGTGGCGCGCCCTGGTCGCGGTGGTCGACGCCGGCGGCTATGCGCAGGCGGCCGGACAGATCCACAAGACCCAGTCGACCGTCAGTTACGCGGTGCAGAAGATCGAGCAGCAGCTCGACGTGAAGCTCTTCGAGATCCGCGGCCGCAAGGCGGAGCTGACGCCGGCCGGCCAGGTGCTGTACCGGCGCGCACAGTTATTGCTGGAGCGCGCCGCCTCGCTCGAGCGCGGCGCGCAAAGTTTCCGCGCCGGCTGGGAACCGGAAGTGCGGATCGCCGTCGAGATCCTGTTTCCGACCTGGGTGCTGTTGCGCTCTCTCGAGCGCTTCGCAAAGGAGCGCCCCGAGATTCGCGTGCAGATCTACGAGACCGTGCTCGGAGGAACCGACGAGGCCCTGCAGGAAAAGCGCGTGGACTTCGCCGTCAGCCCCGTGCTCGCCCAGGGATTCTTCGGCACGCCGCTGATGCCATTACGCATGATCGCTGCCGCCCACCCGGATCATCCGCTGCATCACCTGGGGCGGCCGGTGGCGCTCGATGACCTGCGCGAGCATCGTCAGCTCGTGATCCGCGACACCGCCATCCATCGTGTGCGCGAATCCGGCGGCTGGCTCGGCGCGGAGCAGCGCTGGACCGTTTCACACAAAGCCACGCAGATCGCCGCCGCCTGCATGGGCCTGGGCTTTGCGTGGTTCGTCGAGGAGACCATTCAGCATGAACTCGAGGCGGGCCAACTCAAACCGCTGCCGATGACGGAAGGCGGCGAGCGCTTCGGTCAGCTCTACATCGTGTTTGCAGATCCCGAGAATCCCGGCAAGGCGGCCACGCGACTTGCGGAAGTTTTACGCGAGGATGTCGAGCGAATTTGCCGGCAGGCGAGGTGAATCAGCCGCCGAATTTTACCGCGCGCACCTTCGGCCGCACGACCACCGTCCCGGCCAGCTTGTCATGCCAGCCCTGCTTCTTCGGATCGAAGCCAACTGCGATCAGACCGAGAAGCAGCGGAATCGTAGACACGTAATAGCCCAGGTAGCGCACGACCAACTGGCGTGAGGTCGGCTTGCCGCCGGTCTTCTCATCCACAATGCGCGCACCGATCGCCATCTTGCCGGGCGAGGCCTGCCGATAGATCCAGAAAATCACGATCGCAATGGCAGGCAGCAGCAAGCTGATGAGCACGTCCGCAGGCCCTTGAATCAATTTCAACGACTCGTACTCGTCGCCGTAGACCAGGCGTACGAGCGGCACCACGATGATCGATACCAGGATGCTGTCGATGACGGCCGCCCACACCCGCGGCCAGAAGCCGACGTATTCGAGTTCCTCTTCATTCATGTTCGGAACCATAGTACAGAGCGAGGCAGACGAGCACCTGCCAGGCGACGTGGCCTGGCAACCAGTACAACGTAGGGAGGACCACCGCTACCGGCGTCGGCATTGGTGCAAGAACGCCAGCGCGACGCCGCCCAGCCATCCCGCGCCGAGCACCATCAGCCAACCGGACCGGCGCAACGGCAGCGGTACAAATAAGCCGCGCACCGATGCCGACAATCGCCGCGCCGAGAATCCCGGACAGTCCCAGCGAATACGCAAGCAGGACGCCATCACCCAGGTCCTTCACGAATTCCGGTATCGGGAGATATTCGCTGTTCGAAGAAGACTGATCGCCGACCAATAACTGAATGCTCCACAGAGAAGTAGCGCGATCGCCCTCAGCAGATGCATGCCCCTGAGGTCCGGCAGATAGGGAACAAGCACCAAGTGCCGCATACACGGCACCCGTTCCATAGAATGGATATCGGCCTGGCACCTTCAGACAGGAATTGATTCAGTTCGACGATCGCCAACCACAGCAGGCTCGAGGCAAGCGCAAAGATCACGCGCCACTGAATGGATGCGCCGAAGAATCTCACTTTTGGTAGGTGCCCATCAGCTCGACCTTTTCGAGCACATGGCCCTTCATCGCCTTTTCGAGCTCGGGCTTGGTCGGGGTCTTGAGGTCCGGCAACACGACATCGAGCGCATAGAGCTTGTGGAAGTAGCGATGCCGGCCGATCGGCGGGCAAGGGCCACCGTAGCCCGTGCGCTTGAAGTCGGTCACTCCCTCGAGCGTGCCGACGGGCAGCGCAGCCGGGCGCGACGGCTTCTTCGAGTCCCTTGGCGCTCACAGGGATGTTGTAGAGCACCCAGTGCACCCAGGTCATCTTCGGCGCCGCCGGGTCCGGCGCGTCCGGATCGTCCACGATCAGCGCGAGGCTCTTCGTGCCTGCGGGCAGGCCGCTCCAGGCGAGCGCGGGCGAAATGTCCTTGCCCTGGCAGGTGTAGAGCTTCGGGATCGGGCCGTTGTCGGTGAACGCCGATGAGGTCAGTGCGAGTGCCATGACGAACTCCAGCATGTTGGGTTCAGGATACTCCTGTGAATTAGTTCCGTGAAGGTGCTAGCATAATGCTAGCACTATGAAAGACACCGCCACACTGACCATACGGAACGTCCCGATGCGCATTGTTCGCGGCCTGAAGTCGCTGGCGAAGCGGCGCGGCCGCTCCATGGAGCAGGAGGTTCGCGACCTGCTCGAGGAGCATGTCGCGGAGCGTGCGTCCGTGCTCCAGCAGATCGAGGCTTCGTGGGGCCGGCTGACCCGCCGCCCAAGCGCCTCGGAAATCGATTCCTGGATCTCGGCCGGCCGTGAATGAAGGTCGTCCTCGACACCAACGTCCTTGCCTACCATTTATTGGGGACGCCCCGATTTGCAGCAGAGGCAGCGACCATCCTGGGAGCCGCTGAGGAAATCCTTGCGCCGGCACTCTGGGAGGCTGAGCTCGCCAATGTCATCTGGATTGCGGTCCGGGCCGGTGCGCTGCCTGCTCAGGAAGCACCTTCCATGCTTGCCCTCGCCGCCCGCCTCGGTGTGCGATCGGTGCCAATCAGGAGCCTCTGGCACGGGGCGCTGGTGCGGTCGTTGCAGTCCGGCGTCGCCGTATACGACACTCTGTTCGTCGAACTGGCCGATCGCGAGCGGCTCACGCTCGCGACCTTCGACCGCAGGCTGATACAGGCGTTTCCGGCGCTGGCGAAGCGCCCGCGGGAGATCTGATGGCTACCGCCGAAAATCCACGACCGCCCTTCCCGCCGTTCGACGCCGAGTCCGCGGCCAAGAAGGTGCGCATGGCGGAAGACGCCTGGAACACCCGCGATCCCGAGCGCGTGGCGCTCGCCTACACACCCAACAGCACCTGGCGCAACCGTTCGGAGTTCCTGAGCGGCCGGGAAGCGATCGTGCAGTTCCTGATCCGCAAATGGAGCAAGGAGCTCGACTACCGCCTGATCAAGGAACTCTGGGCCTTTCACGGCAACCGCATCGCCGTGCGCTTCGCCTACGAGTGGCACGACGAATCAGGAAGCTGGTTCCGCTCCTACGGCAACGAGAACTGGGAGTTCGACGCGCAGGGCTTCATGCAACGGCGCATCGCGAGCATCAACGACCTGCCGATCCAGGAGAGCGAGCGAAAATACCACTGGCCGCTCGGAAGGCGGCCGGATGAACATCTCGGACTTTCACAGCTCGGCCTCTAACTCAGGTACCCGGACGGGATACGAGTGGGAATTTCTCCGGATTCCGAATCGACTCAACCGCAAGGTCAATGTCCAGGTCCGGCCAGCGGAGATGGTGCGGAGACGGCAACTCGACTCGAGAGAGTTGGGCAATCGATGCGTCCCGGAACCATGGGAATTTTTCAAAAGACACAAATAATTCGTCGCCGCCAATGAGCAGCCAGAAACCGTGGGGCGAGACATTCGAGACCTCAACCGACGAAGTGCCTGTCCCAAGCGGTACGGATTTCAACAGCGTGTTCCTCGATCAGTGAAACTTGGTGCCGGGCCGCAGGATCGCAGTTGTTGCGGCGCGGTAACTGCGGCCCTGCGACCCGGCACCAATCAGTACTTCCAGTTCGTGATGATGACGGGTGACGGCAGTCCGTTGACCGTGGGCGACGCACGCGCAGCCGCGACCCAGGAATCGAAGTCCGTCTGCGCCGCTTCCCTCGTCGGATATTTGCCGCAGCCGAAATTCGATTCCTTGAAGCCGTAGTGGTCGACGAGATACTTGTGCCACGACGCCTGCCATTCGGGATAGCCCGCGCCGCGGCCGTCCACCGGCGGGTTATAGAAACGGCGCAGGTCGGGGTTCCAATCCGCGCGGCAGATCACGTACACCGCCGGCTTCGCGACCGCCGTCGCTGCCTTGGCGGGCGCGGGTGAAGCGGGCTTCGCCACGGCGGCAACCGGCACGGATTTTGGCGTCACCTCCGCACTTGCGGCAGGTACTCTCGCATTCGCAGGCGCGGGCGCAGCGGCAGCCGCCGGCGCACCAGGCGCGTATTTCCAGTCAATCGGGTGGTACTGGTAGCCAGTGCCAGACGCCTCGGCGGCCTGCTTCGCGTTGCTCTGCTCCGCCTCCGCCTGCGTCGCGAACTTGTTGCAGGTCGCGGTTCCTGCCTGGTGGTACTTCTTGATCAGGTCGTCCATGAAGGTCACATAGATGTCCTGGGCCGTGTGCAAATCGGTCGCGGCAAAAAATGGCGCGCTCACATAAAAGTACTTGTTCAAATGCGACTCACAGACCCACCAGGCCGTCGTCGGGATCGGCTTACCCCAAATGTCATATTTGACAGCCGTGTCGGCAGCGGGCGCGACCGGTGCGGGCACGGGCGGCTTGGGCGCCGCGGGCTCCGGCTCCTTTACCGGCGCCGACAGCGCGGTAGCACCTTTCGGAATCCAGTTGACCACAGCGACCGCGGCGGAACCCAGATTGCCGACAATCTGATCGATCAACTCGCGGTGCTTGGCCTCCGCCTCTGCGGCCGTGGGATACATCGAGCAACCATTTTCGCGCAAGCGGCCGTATCTCTTGAAAACGGCGTTACTCAACATGATGGAAGCCGAACCTGAGACCCCCTCGGGACCCAGGGCGAAGGCCCGGGTGATGACCTCGACGCGCGGGGGCCCTCCGATCCCATAGCAGTATCCGTAGTTGTAGCGCTCCGTCTGGGCATGCGCCGCCGTAAACGCCGAAAGCGAGAGAACTACCAGCGCCAGCGTGCAGCCTGCGGTGCGGGTGATTCGGGTCATGGGCGGCTCCCGGATGCTGACGGGCGCATTTTATAGTGAAGTGAGACGCATGCGGCTAGTCGAGGTCGTGAATCGCCTTCACCATCTTACGGCGCCACGATCTGCGGCGATTAGCCGCCCGTCCTGCGAGAGTAAAGTTGCTTCAAATGCCAACCCTTATCGCCATGGCCGTCAAATGGATCGTGCAGAAGCTGGGGCTGCTGCTCCTGATCCTGGCCATCCTGCTGGTCGGGTCCTGGCTGCGAAACGAATGGCAGGAGCAGCGGAAGCTCGGCGAGGAGATCGGGCGCCAGGAAACGCTGCTCGCCGGGCTGCGCACCGAGTTGGACGAGAAGGAAGCCGCCCTCGCGGCGGAAACCACATTGTGGCGGCAGCAGGCCGCCCTCGCGACCCAGGCGCTGCTGTTGCAGCTCGAAGCGCTGAATGCACAAATCGCCGACTCTGAACGAAAATGGCGGATCGACCTCGAGGGGTTTTCGGACCTCAAGCGCATGGCGGCAGACGCCGCGGCCGCCGCGGCGCGCGCGAAGCGCGATCTGGTGGTGCTCGAGGAGGATTTCTGGCCCTGGGATTATGTTTTCTCGCCCGGCAAAGTGGCCGCGCTCGAAGCGGCGCGCGCGAAGCACGCGGCGCTCGCGAAGAACGCTCAAGCCTGGAAGGCCGTGCGCGACCGGGCCGCGCCCAGATTCAGGGCATCGCCGGTCGAACCGCTGTATCAGCGCCACGCCCTGCTCTCGCGCGAGCTGGATGACCGCACGAAGACCGTTTCGCCGCGACAAAAGGAGCTAACCGCCGATCGCGAGCGAAAGCGCCAGCAGATACGGGCGGCCGAAGCGCAGCTGGCAACCCAGAAGCAACGCGCCACCGAGGACCCGCGCTCGGTCCTGTTCGGCACGATCAAGGCGAGCCTCCCGGTCGCGCTCGGCGTCCTCGCGGGTATTCTGCTGATGCCGCTCTTCATCCGTGCACTCTTCTATTTCGTGCTGGCCCCGCTCGCGAGCCGCTTGCCGCCGATCCGGATCCTGCCGAATGACCGCGCCCCAAGGATCGCGCCCTCGCCACCCTCCGGCGTCTCCGTCGCGATCGATGTCATGCCCGGCCAGGAACTCCTGGTGCAGCCCGGCTTTCTGCAAAGCAGCAGCCAGCCGGCGCGCAAGCGGACGAAATGGCTCCTGAACCCGCGCCTGCCGTTCGCGAGCATTGCGTCGGGCATGTTCGCGCTGACGCGCGTGCGTCCCGAGGGCGATACCGGCACGCACGTGGTCGTGTCGTCGCAGGACGATGCCTTAGGCGAAGTGGGCGTGATCGAGCTGCCGGAAGGCGCCGCGATGGTGATCCAGCCGCGCTCCCTCGCCGCCATCGTGAAGCGCGAGGGCACAGCGATCGCCATGACGCGCCACTGGCGGCTCGGCAGCCTGCATGCCTGGCTGACACTTCAGCTCCGATATCTGGTCTTCCACGGCCCCTGCCGGCTGATCCTCAAAGGCTGCCGCGGCGTGCGCGCGGAAGAACCGCGTGCGGGTCAACCGCGCCTGATCAACCAGGCGGCGACGCTCGGATTCAGCGCGAATCTCGACTACAAGACCGTGCGTTGCGAAACCTTCGTGCCGTACCTGCGTGGGCGCGAGGATCTGTTCAACGACCTTTTCGGCGGCGGACCAGGGCGGTTTGTGTACGAGGAGATGCCTGCGCGCGGCGGGGGGCGCGGCGTGAGTGGGCGCGGGCTCGAAGGGATCACGGATGCCGTGCTCAAGGCGTTCGGGATCTGAGCGGAATCAGGCCCAGAGGCGGAATGCAGCGATCGTCAGGCCAAAACCGACGAAGAGCATCGAGCCCAGCTTTACTGACATCCTGAGCTCCAGCGTCTCGAACTTTTCACCAATCAGAGCAAAACGATTCTCCAGTTCCTGTCTGAGAAACTGAAGGTCCTGCTTCGTCGCAAGCAAATCTTCGCGGGTCGCCAACAGCAACAGGTCCTGCTTTAGCAGCAGCAAATCCTGCTTCGTCGCCAGCGTGGTGCCCATGTCCCGCTCCATCGCATCGACGACCGCCCGAGCCTTGTCTGACGGGACGTTGATGCTGATCAGCGCATCATACCGCCTCGATAGCCCTGACGAGGCGTTGGCAAATGGTGATCAGCTCCTCGACTAGCTCTTCCGTCGCTTGCGATTCCCCTTCGTATTCCGCCAAGTTCCGCAGGTCATGGCACCTGGAGAGAACCCGTCAGACTTCGGGGCCAAGCCCCAGGGTGTGCGGAAGTGCCTGAAAAACGATGTAGCGCTGCGTCGCCCGGTAGCCGCGGCGCCTGAGTGCCGCCAGGCACAGCGCGTGCGCCGCGCCATAGGCCAGGTCGAATCGGCTGTCGAGTGTGAGATCCTTCCGCGCGGCGTCTCTCAATCGGCCCTGTGCGGACCGCATCAGTCCGGCAATTTCCGCCTCATCCGGCGGCTCAGCCTTCAGCGGCCTGCCGGGACCGCAGAGATTCTCAAGCGCGGAACTCATTCTCGGACCCAATGATCCAGATCTTGGGCTGGGCCATCACGCGCGTAGCGAATGCGCTCCGGGTGGCCAGGCGCTTCACCCAGTCACGCTGCGTGAGCACCGTCGGATTTACGCGACGGCCGATCGTGCGCGTCAGCGGCTCCAGCGCCTCGAGTAATTCCCCGTACGACAGCTTGTCCGCAATGACCATGAGGTCGATATCGCTGGACGCCGTGTCCTCCTTCTTGGCGATTGAGCCGAAGACGAATGCCGCCCGGATTCGCGGTGCATGCGGTTCGAGCGCTTCGCGCAGCGGATCGGCTAGGCCGAAGGTCTTTCTCGTGACAGCGCAGAGTTCGTCAAAAACAGGTGAATCAGGATTTGCGCGATAGTGCCTCTGATTGCCGACGGCACGCACGGTTACCAGCCCGCTCCGGGTCAGCCGCTCGAGCTCCCGCTGCACCGCGCCGCTTCCGCTGCCCGCAAGGCCAATCAGCTCCCTGAGGTAGTAGCTGCGCGCCGGGTCACCGAATAGTGCGCCGAGCAGCCGCTGGCGTGTGCCGGTGAACAGGGCGTCGCCCAAACTGGCGTTCCGCCGCGGGACTGAGCGACGACTGGTCGTACCCATAGTGGGCACGATCGTACCCAATACGGGTACCTTAAGGCAAGGCGATAAGTGCGGGACTTGGGGAAACATTGGCGCGTGTCACAGTCGTGACCGCAGCTTCGCCCAGAGCCCGCGCGGCCGCCCTTTCACAAACTGCCACGTGCGCTCACAAATCGAGCGGCACGCGCACCTGGCCGCCGTCGGCCAAGCCTGATGCCCCCTTCAGCCTCCATTCATCTTCCACCGGGCGTAAGATGGAACCACCATGCTGCTGCGCCCTGCCCTGCTGGTACTCGCGCTCACGGCATCGAGCCTCGCCTGGGGCGAGGCCTCCGATCCGCCGGACCGAGTCGTGCGCCTCTCTTATGTTGAAGGCGAGGTCACCTTCCAGGGCGCGCAAGAAACGGCACGCCATGAACTACCCGATCGGCCACTGATACCGGGCGACCGCCTCACGACCGAGCGCGGCGGGCGCGCGGAACTCTCGCTCGGCACGGCGACGATCCGCCTCGACGAGCAGCACCGATTTCTCCATCGTCGACCTCGACGCGACGACCGTCCGCATCCAACTGAACGAAGGCACCGCGAGCATCGTCCTCCACGACCTGTCCGAGGACGAGTCGTTCGAGATCGACACGCCGAACACCGCCATCGCGCTCGAGGAGCCTGGCGACTATCGCCTGGAAGTCTCGGCGGACGGCGCGACCGCACTCACGGTGCGCAGCGGCACCGCGGAAGTGGGAACGCCTGCTGGCCAGGTGCGCGTCGCCGATGGCCAGCGCGTGCGGTTCGAGGGACGCGATGCGTTCGCGAGCCTCACGGCGCCACCGCCCGAAGACGCCTTCGACGACTGGGTGCGGTCGCGGGAGCAGGCGCTTGCGGATGAGGAGTCGCGCTACGCGGAGCGCGACGACGACGAACAGCTCGATCGCTACGGCGAGTGGTACGACGACCCGAGCTACGGGCGCGTCTGGATGCCGTCGTACGCTTACGGGGGTTACGATCCGTTCCGCTACGGCTCCTGGCAGCGCGTCGGATTCGGCTGGAGCTGGATCGATTCCGTGCCGTGGGGCTTCTACACGTTCCACAGCGGGCGCTGGGCGTACCTGCATCACCGGAATCGCTGGTGCTGGGTGCCGGAGCGGGATCATCACCCGCGGCGCACCGCGCAGGAAACGCACCCGTTCGGACATCCTCGCGATGATGCGCGGCCGCGAGACGATCGGCGGGATGCGACGCCCAGGGTCCCTGCACGCAGGGATGACGGCGAGCGAAGGCCGGTTGCATCGACGACCGAGCATCCCTGGCGCATCGATGCGAATCGGAGACCGATGCCGAGCACCAAGCACAATGACAGTGCGCCGCAGCGCAGTGCGCCCGCGCGGCAGAGTGGCACGACGACGATGCGCCCGTCGCGACCGGCCGAATCTCGCCCTCAGGCACCGTCGCGGCCGCCGCCTTCGTCAAAACCGTCGTTTGTCCCGCAGCCGGTTCCCTAACGGAAATTTGGTGCCGGGTCGCAGTTTCGTAGTTAGCGACTCTTCCTTATGTCCGCCGTAAACCCGATCGGCCGAGACTCTGCGGTCGGTGGCGCCATCAACGCGCGGATCGCACCGTAGACCTCTTCGAACTGCCGACGCGTCCTGGCATCCAGCGTCGCGACCGATTTCTCCAGCGCCTCGAGCTTGCGGGCCAGCTCTGTGTTCGAGGCCAGTACTTCCCGCAGCTTCACGAAGGCACAGACAACGTAGACGGACATCTCCACCGCTCGCGGACTGTTCAGGACGGTCGCGGCCATGATGGCGCCGTGTTCGGTGAAAGCTGTCGGCGCGTACTTGGCGTGACGGCCCCGGCCTTTGTCTAAGGTCGCAATTTGCGACCTTAGAGAACGTAACTCATTGATATCCAGTTGAAAGGCGAAGTCCTCTGGAAACCTGGCTCGATTCCGTTTGACCTGCTCGTTGAGCCGCAAGATCCGCATCCAGCAACACGCGCTGCCCTCGGACTACAAAGATTCGCCGCGTAATTCCACCCAGATCTGGATTTCGACTTGGAGAAGGCATCGCGGGTCATCATTTCAGAGCAGCGTCACTGACGGTCTTTGTCAAAGGGGCGCGATCCCTGCGAAATCAACGACTACCAATCTTGAGGCCGCAAAATGCGGCCTCAAGTTGCGCACCTCAGCCCCTTGTTTCATGTGAATTCCCCTGCAGCGGTCGCCCTTGCTCGCTGGAGCCTCAAGTGCAGCTTCAGGGCCGTCGAGAAGTAATACGCAAACGGATTGGCCGTCACCATCCGAAACTCGTGCTCGGTGATCGGCAACGTGATCCCCTTGGCCCGGTAGTACCAGTGGTCATCATCCCGAATCGCTTCCGCCACGTAGTCGTTCTCCGCCGTGGCGGGATATTCCTTCCGGTTCAGCAATCTGATTTGCAGACAAGTAATTTCCATGGTCAGCTCCTTTTTGGAAGCCGACGCACACGAACGCGACAGAGCTTGCCCGTTTTGTTGCCGGGACTCGGCCGCATCCCCCTTGCGGGGCGCCACCTTGCCCGGGTGGGCAGGTTGGCGGGAGCGTCAGCTCCACTCTTGATGCATCGTCAATTATACGCCGTAAATTACTCGTCGCGCTTCGCCGAAGCCTCCGTCCCGCTCTTGCCGTTCAGGAACGGCAGCACCGTCGGCACCAGCGCCGGCGACTGCGGCCATCTCGTAGTGCGTGACGTCGGGCAGGATCGCGAGCCGGTTCTGCGACATGTGCTCGCGCTGCCAGCCGGCGTCCTTCAGCCCGCCGCCGAGCAGGTGGTAGAACTCGACGATGTGCTCGGGCCGGAACATGTCGCTGTCGCCGTAGACGAGCATCACCGGGCATCGTGCAGCGTGCTTGACGTCGTCGGCCCAGTCGTAGGGCGTGCGCATCCACTCGCCCATCGCGGTCGAGCAGCTTCGGGAAGTCCTCCGGGTGCGGCGCGACCGCGACGTAGGACTTGTACATCGGCGTGTCCTTCATCTGCGTCGGCCATGCGCCGCGCCGACCTGCGGCCTGCATCGGCAGCATCTCCGGATAGAAGCCATCCTGCGCGAAGCCCGCCGAGACGAGCACCAGGCGGCGCACCTGGTCCGGATGCTGCACCGCGAGCCGGAAGCGCGACGCCGCCGCCGATCGAGTAGCCGAGCACGTCGACCTGCTGGTAGCCGAGCGCGGTCGAGCAGCTTGGCCATGTCGTCGCCGATGTCGATGAGGCTGATCTGGCGGTCGCCGAGCGGCGTGCGGCCGTGGCCGTGCAGGTCCACGGCGATCACCTGCCGGTGCTCGCGCGAGCGCCGGCCAGGTTCGGGCTCGAACATGCTCGATCGAACCGAGCCCGCCGTGCAGCAGCAGCAGCGGCTCGCCCTCGCCGTGGATCTCGTAGTAGTAGTTGACGCCGTTCGATTCGACGCGGCCGGACTTCATGGGCTCGTCTCCAAGCGCCGGCAAGGCCAGCGCCGCTGCCAAGAATGCAAAGAAGTATTTCATGTCAGTTCGCCTGATTCCCGCCGCTCACCATCCACGGCGTGCCGAAACGATCCGTCAGCCATCCAGTTCGAGGCCATCAGCTTGCGGCCCTGGATCTCGACGCAGGCGTGCAGGTACGCTCGTAGAAACGCATGGCCTCGGCGCAGTTGCCGTCGAAAAACAGGTAGGAGTCGAGCTGGCTCATCGGGGGTTCCTCGTTGGGACTAATGGTTCTGCCCTAGTCGAACGGGTGGGGGCGGAATCGACAGCTTGGAGCCCAGTTTCCGCACGAGTTCACCCGGTACCGACAACATAGACCGCGTCGAACGCCCGCTCCAGCTTTGGAATCGCGCCCCGCACCTGATCCACCACCGCCTTCGCCCAGTCGAAGTACTCGCGCTTGCGCTTCTCCGACCACTTCGCCGGCGGATTGCCAAGGATGTCGCGCAGGTTGCAGAGCTTGTCGGCGATCTTCACCTGCTGCGCCGCCGCACTCGCGCGGCCAGCCTTCGAGAGCTGCAGGCGCTTGCGCGACTGCTTGCCGAGGAACTTGGTGTCCGTGACCTCGGCGACGATATCCGCGATGCGCGCGCCAAACTGCCCGCGCAGCTCGTCGTAGCTCGTTTCGGTGTCCTCGATCGTGTCGTGCAGCAGCGCCGCCGCCAGAATTTCCGGATCCTGGACACCACCCTCTTCGCTCAGAGCCCGCGCGAGCGCCAGGGGATGATTGATATAGGGGGTCGCTTTAACATCCTTGCGCCGCTGGTCGCGGTGCTTGTGGGCGGCGAAGGCGGCAGCTTTGAGCATCAACGCAATATCGTTCATATTCCACCTCGCGCATTCGAAGCCATCCGGGTACCGTAATCCTCATGCATTCCAGAGCCTTTGCCACCCTTGACCGCCGGATCACCGCCTACCACGAAGCCGCGCATGCCGTCGTCGCGCTCAAGTTCGGAATCCGGGTCACCGACATCGCGCTATGCCATTCCGGCCCGCTGGCCGGATACGTGCGAACTCGCCATGGACCCCCGGCCGCGAAGCTTAGCCATAGCATCAGCCGCTCGTCCGACCTCACCTGGCAGCTCGTCGCCCGTGCGATCGAGGAGCGCGCCATCGTTTCCCTGGCCGGGCCGGTTGCCGAGACGAGACTGCTCGCACGGTTGCGAGCCCACGGCAACCAGTCGGATTTCTCCAGATGCCAGAAGCTCTGCTACGTGCTCGACCGTTATCGCCGCCACCTGGCCCACAAGTACGGATTGGTTATCCCCAAGGAGAAACCGGTCGACATGGCCAACCGCCTCCGGCGGCGGACGATGCGCATCCTGGCGAACCCGCACACTTGGCGTGCGGTGACGGCCCTCGCCGAGGAGCTGGGTGGATGGGGCAAGCTCGACGGCCACGAAGCGGCAGACACAGTGCAATGGACGAGGCGGATCAGGAATCAACTGGCGTTGCGGCTCGCGATCAGCGGTGACGTGCCGCCTCCGCCTGCCGCGACTTTCCGTTTACGCCGGTCTCAACTCAAGCCGTGTATCGCCTTCACCATCCCGCGGAACTCGTCTTCGGTGATTTCCGTCCCGTAGAGAACCGGGGTGAAAGGATGTATTTCGCGAATCGGGTAGGCGGACCAGTCCTCCGCATAGTCCATCATGTCGAAGAGCGCGATTGGCCTCCCGTTCAAAACATAGAAACACGCCTGCCCGTCGAACCCGTGCTCGAAGGATTCCGCAATCGTCGGCGGCACAAACCTCGGGGGTGGCGGGAGCATGGTTCCCATCATGCAGCCATCATTCTCATCAATCATTAGAGTCGTCATCGCACACCTCTTCATCAGGCGCGCCACGCGACAATCCCTCGCCGCGCTACGCGCGGTTTCCCGGCCGCCGTCCTGGCCGGCCGTCAAATCAGCTTTGGAATGTTGGAGCCGGGCCTGCTCCAGTCTTCTCAGGCCCGCTTGAATTCGCGTTTGCCTTGCGGCCGTGTGCTCCGGTTGCCGGAGGAACCACCGTGCCCATCAGGTCGGTTGGCGGGAGCCATTGCTCCACTCATCACAGTGCACATTCTAGCAATTTTCCGCGGGTTCTGCTGCAGATTTGACAGTGTGTGGCCACGCAATCGGGAGGCGAATACGCGGCTTGTCTGTGGGAGTAAAGTCGGTGCCATGACTCGGCGCGTTGACCCGGAATTCCAGTTTCCGGATTTGACCAAGCGGCGCTTTAATTGGCAGAAGTGGCTTGCTGTCGCCGCCGTAGCGGTACCGCTCGCGACTGGCGCTTTCTATCTATACCGGAACATTCGCGCTGAAATGACGCCCGGAGAAGGCGACCTGATCGTCAACGTGAACACGGCGACTCAGGATGAACTCGAGACGATTCCAGCTGTCGGCCCGGTGATTGCCAGGGAGATCATCCGAGAAAGGCCCTACGAACGCGTAGAGGAACTTAAGCGCGTGCGTGGCATCGGCCCTTTCAAACTCGACAGCATTCGGCCGTACGTCAAGGTTGAGGGCGAGACAGAGCAACGCTAGCGTGCGTCCAGACGAATGTCTATCGGATGGCCTTTCTTAGCAAGGTGCGAAATTGAAACCACGAATCAAGCCATTATCCAAGGTTTTTGACTTGGCAACGTACAAACACGAAAAGCCAGTCGTATATACACTCTTCGGCACAGATCGTAGTGATGCAAAGGCAACTATTGAAGTTCACATTCCAATTTCTATAGCCTTCCGCATTCACTATCTCGGTCGGGCGTTTGATGGCCAAGCAATCAAATTTATCCATCCCACAGCCTCGGCCATAGTCAACTTCACCCAGCTGCAGGTCCTCCACGCGGAGCTTGAAGTGGTTTCCAAGGCAGTCAACGATCCTGTCTCAAGGCACTATCTCGATTTGCTGCTCCCATTAATTGCAAAGAGTAGAACGAACCCAGCGAGCTGTCTAAGAGTCGACACTCCATAATCTGTGGGTCAACGGCGCATTTGGCAGCAGCTCTGGATGGCTCAATGAAAAGTAATTTACATACCCTTAATTCGTCGTATCGAGAGCTACTTGTGGAGCATCTTCTGATTGGCGAGATTATGAGACGGCTGTGGCTCAGAGGAATTACCCAGTTCGAGATTCTTCAGCCTGAAGTAGACGATTGTGGCTACGATCTCGCACTCGAAGCCAATGGTGTAGTCCGTCACATTCAGCTGAAGTCCTCATTTGTCGGGGCCGCAACAGGCCAAGTGAAGGCAAGTTGGAAACTAGCGCAGAAACCAAGTGCGTGCGTGATTTGGGTGCTCTTTGATCCCAAGACTCTAGGCTTGGGGCCGTTTCGGTGGTTTGGCGGTCCGCCGGGCGAACCCATTCCCAATATTGCTGGGTTCAAAATCGCCAAGCACACTCGGGCTAATTCGAAGGGCGTAAAGAAGGAGCGCCCGAATCAGCGGTCGATTCCGCGTAGTAGGTTTGAGGAGATCTCAGATCTCGACATGCTTGTGATTCGGCTTTTCGGAGCGTTCAAAAATGAGCCTGCCATCTGATGTCAGTATCCGGCGGAGGGCTCAAGACTTACCAGCTTTGCTCGTGGCATATTCAGTTACTTTCCAAGTGTCCTAGCGTGACGGTTACGCTGCTTCTCTCGATTTCTCCCGCGCGCCTTCGATTTCCCACCTTTCTTGTAGTGTCTTAAGACCCCCACGACTGGCTCACAAGCCATCCAGACCTCAGCCACGGCATCAATAATGCGAGTCGTCCGCGTTACGGGACTTTTGTCGTAGGGGAAAGCGGCTCCAATCTGGAGTTGAAGATTTGCCCTGCGATGCCTTAGTGCTTCGTAAATGGCGACTAGCCATTGCGGCTGAAGCAGGACTGATCGCTCACCAGCTCGCGGCTTTATTTGGATTGCCGTCCTTGGGTCAAAGCGCAGCACTGCATCTATTCGGGCCTCAGACCGTTGAGTCGAGTATCGTCGCTGCACGACTGTAATTGCCGCCTGACCACCTGGATAGCGCCTTAATGCTTTGTCAAGCTGTCGCGTCGTTTTTGCGATGATCGCATGGAAATCTGAAAATTCTTTTCCTAACAGCGCAGTACGAAGCCGTGATCGAATCCCGTTGGGCACGGTGATATACGCGTCCACTCGTTCGTCCGTGATCCCGAGTGTCAGGTGTAGGTATTGAGTGAAAACCTTATCCCTCTTCGACGCGCGGATAGAAATGAAGTCCCAGACTGCTGTGGAAGATCTTCCGGTAATGGCACCTCGACCTGGCGAGTGTCGATTCATCCCGAGCACTCGCGCAAGGTCCTTGCGGCCCCGCAATTCATCCCGCAGCAGGCCCATTAACCGCTTGGCCTGCGAATAGCTGTACGGGTTGTTGTCATCAAAACGGATGCCGGCAAAGCGCGTTAGAGTGCCTTTCTTGAGATGCTCTTTCATATCCGCCTGAACCTCAGCAACTTCAAAGTATTCCGCGGCCCGACGGGCCCAATCGGACCACTTTTGGCGACGCACCAGCCACTCATATAGATCCGCCCAAGTGCGGTTGACGACGCCCTGGGCTAGCTGCCTGCCCACCGGGGTAACCGTGAGCCACAAGAGACTCGGTCGCTCAAATCCGCGTCGCCGAGCCGTTCGCAAGTGACGTTCGATCTGATCATCGCTCGGCGACGCAGCAACTTTACTTTCGATCAGCAGGGCCCAACCGTTTGCATCATGTATCCAACCGTCGGGAAGCCCGCGCTTTTGCGTTTCGTTTCTTTCGATCGTAGTCGGTGGCGCACCCGGTAGAGATTGCTCGAGAGTCACGATCTTTCCGCTGGGCCTGCCGGCCTTCGCCCACTTAATGAATTCCTTGAGCAGGCGTGGATCGGCCTGGAGACTCGCCATGAGGGCGTGGGTCAGCCGATTTTCAGGTTGGCTGTATTGATCGAAGACGTTTCTCAGCGACGAATTCCCTATTCCTATTGCCTAGCCGCAGCGCACTGGCACGATGCTTCGTAAGCCTACGCCTACTGGTGCGACGCGTTCTGTCTGGAGAGATCCGGCTTATTGCCGGCGGTGCATCGGGCTCCAGAATGCGGCCGCAGAATGCCATCGCGCAACGAGCAACTACTTGATTCTCTTCCTGACGCCCCCCGCCTCCCACACCGCATCAAACCTCTCCGCTAGTCGCGGGTTCGCCTGCCTGATCTGCTCCACCACCGCCTTTGTCCAGTCGAAATACTCCCGCTTGCGCTTCTCCGACCACTTCACCGGCGGGTTCGCGAGCATGTCGCGCAAATTGCAGAGCTTGTCGGCGATCTTTACCTGCTGCGCCGCCGTACTCGCGCGGCCGGCCTTCGAGAGTTGCAGCCGCTTGCGCGACTGCTTGCCGAGGAACTTGGTGTCCGTGACCTCGGCGACGATATCCGCGATGCGTGCTCCGAACTGCCCGCGTAGCTCGTCGTAGGTAGTCTCGGTGTCCTCGATCGTGTCATGCAGGAGCGCCGCTGCCAGGATCACCGGATCGCGCACATCCCCCTCCTCGCAGAGCGCCTGCGCAAGGGCGAGCGGGTGATTGATGTAGGGCGTCGCCTTTATGTCCTTGCGCCGCTGATCGCGGTGCTTGTGGGCGGCAAACGTGGCGGCCTTGAGGACCAGGACCACATCACTCCGGTTCGACCTATCATTCTGCTTCATGTGCCTTCTCCCGCAACAGTCCGCCCTCAACCGAGGCCGTGCAGCTCCTTCACAATCTCGCGGAACTCTTCTTCCATAATTTCCTTCCCATGAATCACCGGGTGGAAAGGCCCCACTGCGCATGACTGCACAACCTTACACCAGAGGGAACAAAGGCTTGGGCTGTCATCTTGCGGATAACCGCGTCCGTTTGTGGCCTGTGGCGTGCTTCAAGTGTGCTGAGACAGCTAAGCGGAGAGATCGCTATGCAAGCCAGCGACTCGCCCGACGTTGCTCAGGATTCGGCACCTTGTTACCGACCTGACCGTCGCGAGAATCGGTTGCATGGTCAAACAATCAATTGATCAAACAACCTGCAATATGGCGGCCATATCTGCGTCAAGCATACCCAAGTGATCGTCCATCCGTTGAAAGTCGACTACATCGAGGAGAACATATTCGCTCCTTTGGAGCCCGCGCGGATCCGAGTAAGCGTAGTTCACTTCCAACTTGAAATTGTTGTCGATTCTGACTGGCTTTCCCGGATTCTCCATCTCCACACGATAAAAATCAGCGAAGCTATTACAGACAACAACGGGCATCTCAATGCACGCGAGTATGGGGATTCGTCCCATTAGAACGTCAGGAATGATAGATTGTCTGCCTCTGAGATAAACCATCGCGTTGAGGCTCTGGTTCAATGCTCTGAACATTACCTCGTTCTCTGGATTGGGTTTGTTCTTGCTCGCGAACAATTTTGCGACCCTTCGCTCCGACGCAAGATAGTGGTGCCTCTCAGTAAACATGTTGTCTGATCGCAGAGGTGTCTTCGAGACTAACCAATCCGTGGCTGCGGCAATGTCCATGTCGCTGAACCAAAATACGTTTGGCTGCGAGATGTACTTGCATTCGATGAATAGCCTGATGACAACAGCGCCGTATTTCTTTTGGAAGCGGTTCTCATAGATCCAGTGCTTCTCCGCAATGAGGTCGAGCTCGCGGGGTTTGTTGGTGCTCCCATCCATGTAGTACGGGCTGACAAGCGTATGCCATCCTTTGCTTCGCAAATAGTTCGTCACGCGACAATGGAAACTATTTCCACTCTCGCTAACGATCGCGTCAATCTCTTCTTGAACAGTCATTGGAAACCTATGTGCCAATACATGTGACGCCAGACAAGGGTTGCGGTGTCAAGCACCGGCAGGCGCATGTTGCGAGCGGTGGACCTTTCAGCCTAAGGATGGCCTTGCCACCGTGACACACGCGCTTCGCACAGCAGCGTTGCATCGTTGCACCCCTCCCTACGCCGCCGGGAGCAGGCTCAACAGGCTTCGATCGATCAACGCACGGAAGTGGCTCGAGACGCTCGCGGCGAGCGCGCGGTCGCGGACGAGCAAGCCGAGTCTCGATGTTTCGGTCGAGGGCGGCCTCGGTGAGGTTCGCCGAGGTCACGAAGACCGCCTCGTCGTCGGCCACGACGGCCTTGGCGTGGAGGACCCCGCCGGGCCGTCAGGCTCGAGCGAGCGCGGATCGTAGAAGACCGCCGGCCGCGACTGTCCCGGCCAGTCGGTCCCCCAGAACCGATCCGCGAACCGCCGCACGAGTTCATCGCGGCCGTCGTGTCGCCTCTTGCCGCTGGATGTTCAGCAGCAGCGTGACGCGGAGATCGGGCCTCGCGTCCATGCGCCGCGCCAGCACCTCGAAGGCCTTCGGGCCGTCGAAGAAGGCATAGGTGCTCGCCCAGACCGAGCGCTCCGCGGAGCCGAGCAGCTCCTCGTAGACGCGCCGGGTGTCGCGGGCATGGAGCCCCGGCACCTCGGGCCCGGACCAGACGAGGTCCGGCCGCGGCGTCCGGGCGGTCGCCTCCTCGACGGTGCGGATCCAGGCAGCGGCGGCCGGCCCGGAGATCCCCAGCCGCTCCAGCTCGCGCAGCGCCGCCGACGACGTCCTCGCCGCCCTCCTGCGACTCCCAGCACCGACCGCAGCGAGGCAGCGGAGTACGGCGCCGCGAGAAGCCCCGCCTCGAGCGCGCTCGGCGAGCCGCTCGCGCAGATGCGCCGGCAGGTCGAGCAGCGCCTCGATCATGCGACGGCCCGGAAGAAGGCGGCATCCGGGACGCCGAGCACCGGCACGACGAGCGCGCGGTCGAGGTAGTCGTTGCGCATCTCGCAGGAGGTCTCGGCGACGAGCGCGCAGCCGTGGCAGGCGGCGCCGTGGAGCCAGCGCTTCTCCATGCTCTTGCCCGGCGCGTGCTGGGCACAGATCGGATCGTTCGAGCACAGCGCTCCCATCCGCAGCGCCTGCGCGAGATGATCCTCGATGTGCCGCGCCTCCTGCACCAGGCCGCCGAGCGTCCCCTCCGCGTCCGGGCTCCCGGTGTAGAGCAGGATCCCGAAGCGCTCCGCCTGCGCGTCCGCGTAGATCCGCTCGCGGATGGAGCTGGCCGGATAGCCGCAGCGCATGGCGAGCGACTGGATCAGCAGGTGCGAGAGCGTGTGCAGCAGCACGTACGGACCACCCGGGAACGGGCGCTTGGTCTTGCGGTCCTCCATCCAGCGCTTGTGCCCGGTCGCGAGGCCCTCGAGCCGCTGCTCGACCGCCGGCCGCGCGAGCCACCTCTTCACCGCATCGGCGCGAAGCTGAAGGAACACCCCTTCGCCGCGGTTCTCGACCGCGGGGAACCACTGCGGCTCGAGCGCAATCTGCGCGCGCTCCACGTCGGTCTCGTACTCGCCGTTGATGTCCGGCGTGACCGCCTCGAAGCGCGTGAACCCGACGAGCGCCAGGACCTCGCGCAGCCGGTGAAGCTGGATGACCGCTTCGATCCCGTCGCAGCGCTCGGAGTGGCGCCAGGCTCGATCGGGCAGCCGGCGCGCGTGGAAGTTCGGATCGACCGGCACGTCGTCGCCGAAGCCCTCGGGCGCGGCGAGCAGCGCCTCGAGCTCGACCTGCTTGACGGGTCGTCTCGCCTGCCTTGCCGCTCTTGGCTGTCGCGGATGGCCTCGAGGACCTCATCGTCGCGCGAACGGCGCGAGCTTCTCCGCGACCTTCGGCTTCTTCTTGAGAAACGGCGAGCGTCTGCGATGCGTTGTCGACGATCTGCAGGTCGTCCCAGAGCTCCCGCACGGCCGTCTCCACCGCCGTTCCCTCGGTCCGGGAGCGACAGCACGCTCACCACCTGCGGGAAGTAGGCGTTCGAGGCCGTGCGGATGAGCAGGCGGCTCGGCAGCTTGCAGTCCTCGTTCGCGTTCCTGCCAAGCCACGGCCGCGCGCCGCGGCAGGTGCCGAGCGGGTTCACCTCGATGACGGTGGCCTCGTAGAGGCCGCGCGACTTGCCGCACTCGCAGCGCACGACGAGGTCGGCCAGGTCGCCGCTCGTGCCGCGCTCGTCGAGCCAGAGCTGCCGCCGGCAGTTGTCCTCGGCGCCGTGCACGAAGCGGCGCCAGTCGAGGTCGTCGACGTGCCCCTTCGGGCAGGCGCGCACGAAGCGGGTGGCCACGACCGGCCGGCCGTCGAACCGTCCCTTGTCGTCGAGCGCCTTGCGATGGACCAGCCGGCGGGAGCGCTCGCGCTCCTCGCCGCCGCCCGCCTCCTGCACGACGAACCACTCGGGAAACCGCCACGCGCCGATGCCCTTCGCGGTCTCGCGCGGATCGTTCGAATCGGGCGGCGGCGCGTAGAGCCTCGGCGCCGCGACGCCCGTCATGATCTGGAGCTTGCGCGCGAGCCGCGGCTCGACGATCTCCTCGAGGTCGCTCGTCTTCGGCCAGGTGTCGAGGCCACCGACGATCGCCGAGTGCCTGGGCAGGTCGATCAGCGCGCCCGGCCCGTAGGTGGTGATGACCTGGCCGCGGCGGATCTGCCCGTGCGCCTTGCGGCTCACGTGCGGTCCTCCACCTGCATGCCGCTCAGGTCCTTCAGGAACAGGTTCACCTCGGGCTCCACGTCGCGGAGCGAGCGGTTGGCGCGGAACTTCCGGTGGTGCTCGGACTCGAAGTCCTTGTCGAGCATCTCGCGCAGCAGCGGCTTGGGCTGCTTCAGCTCGTACTTCTGGTACTGCACGTCGACCCCGGCGGCCCGGTAGTCCTCGAAGATCTTGCGCCAGGAGTCGAGCAGGTCGACGACCCGGTTCTGCACGCTGCGCAGCCGCTCCTCCCGCTCCGCTTCGTCCGCGAACGGCTGCTGGCGGACGCGCTCGAGGAAGGCGTCGAGCAGCCGGCGCTCGAGCGCCGCCCGCACCTCCGCGATCCGCTCGACTCCCTGCGGCGGCGTCAGCTCGAGGCTCGGCGTGACGCGCCAGCCCCACGAGCGCCCCGGCGAAGCCCCGGTCGAGCGCGCGCGCCGAGAACGGCGTGACGCTCGCCACCTCGACGGAGCGGTAGAACGTCTCGTGGTAGTGGCGGAAGCGCTCGTAGTGCGAGCGGTCGCGCGGCTTGTGGATGTTGAGGAGCGTGACGACGAGCCCGGGCCGCTCGTCGTCGCGGCCGACGCGGCTCGTCGCCTGGATGTACTCGGCGTGCGTCTTCGGCTGACCGAGCACGACCATCAGCCCGAGCCGCGGGATGTCGAGGCCGACCGAGATCATGTTCGTCGCGATGGCGCAGTCGACGCGCTGCTTGATGTCGTGGAAGCCAACCCCCAGCCGCCGCCGCGCCTCGGCCACCTTGTCGGTGGACACGCGCGAGGTCAGCTCCACGACCTCCGAGAAGTTCTTGCGGTCCTGGAAGAGCCCGCGCTCTTCGCCGACCCGCTTGCGGCTGCCGTAGGCCTTGATCGTGTTCTGAACCTCTTCCTCGAGGATCCGCCGCGCCCCGCCCAGCTCGCGCAGGCTGTTGAAGTAGCCGAGCACCGTCATGTACGGGTCGGCGGGGTTCTCGTCGTTCTTGTGGCCGCCCGCGTCGCGGTAGGCAGCGCTCGGCGGCGCCCATGAGCGCGAGCCACGCCTTGCGCATCACGACCTTCGGATTCCGCCCCTGCGCCGCGATCCCGAGGTAGAGCCGGGCGGGGACCTCCGAGGCCGGCACCGTCCGGGCGAAGAACGAGTCGCGCCGGTCGGGGCCCGGCGGCGGGAACACCTGCGTGAGCGGCCGCGCGAAGAGCGCCTGGATCTGGTCCTGCGCCCGGCGCACGGTCGCGGTCGAGGCGACGATCTTCGGCCGCACCGCGCGGCCGTCGATCTCGCGCACGCAGAGCGCCTCGATCGCCGTCTCGTAGAGGCCGGCCATCGTGCCGAGCGGCCCCGAGATCAGGTGCAGCTCGTCCTGGATGACGAGGTCGGGCGGCGGGAGCGGCGCGGCGAGGCGCGTGCCCCTGCCCGGCTCCGCGGCCCCGTAGAAGCCCTTCGCGTCGGCCCTGTCCGCGCCACCGAGCAGCGCCCCCGCCTGCCCGACCCACGGCAGCGACGCGAACTTGTCCACCGTCGCGATCAGGAAGGCCGGGAGCCGCCGGTAGATCGGCTCGTCCACGGCGACGATCGGCAGCGCGCGGTCGCGCGTGAAGTCGCACTCGAAGTTCGCGCAGACGATGCGCAGCTCGCTGCGGCTCGTCGTCGTTCGGCAGCAGCGCGAACGAGTCCGGCCCGAAGCGCGTCCCGCACCACGGGCAGTTCTCGAGCGGGATCGGCGACGGCTTGCCCTTCGGGTCGGCCTTGAACTGCCGCACCTTGGTGCGCGCCGAATCCGAGCGCCCGTCGCCCTTGCTGCCCGAGGATGTTCGGCGTCGCCGCCTTGCCGACCCAGAGGCCGATCTCGAACGGCCACTCGCCGTAGCGCGCGACGGCCTTCTCGCGCTCGAGCTCCAGCGCGCAGACGAGCCCGGCGGCGCGCGCGAGCTGATCGAGCGTGAGGAGGCGCAGCGTGTAGCGCATGATCACGCTCACCCCGGCGCCCGCGAGCCCCTTGCTCGCCCGGGTGGCGCAGCCGGCGCAGCACCATCGCGAACGCCGCGAGGCCGAGGTACGCCTCGGTCTTGCCGCCGCCCGTCGGGAAGAAGAGCAGGTCCACCGTCTCGCGGTCCGGATCGCGCGGGTCGGCGAGGCCCGGCAGGTTCAGCAGGATGAAGGCGAGCTGGAACGCGCGCCAGCGCGGCGTCTCGATGCCGAGCCGCTTGCGGAGCGCCCGCGCGACCGCCCGGTTCGCCACGCGGAAGGCATCGAGGGCGTCGGCGTCCTCGGCGAGCACGCCGATGCCGCGCTCGATCCGGTCGGCGGCGAGGCCCGCGAAGCGCAGCAGCTCCGTCGCCGTCTCGCGGCGCGCTCCCTGAAGAGTCGCGATGCCCGCTCGCTGCGCCTCGATCCAGCCGCGGTACTGCGCCACGAGCGGCCGCAGCGCCGCCTCGGCCGCGGCGCCATCCGCGAGCGCCCCGAGCGCCTCCATCGAGAGCTCGACGCCCGGCACGTCCACGGTCGCCGTCTTCTCGACCTCGGCGCTCGGGATCCACGCCGTGCGGAGCAGACGACACGCGCCGTCCACGATCTCCCATTCGGCCGAGACGCCGTGGCCGGTCGCGTACTCGGGCGTGTCGGCGTAGTGGAGGTCGGCCACCTGCTCGTCCCACTCCGCGGCCCGCGCGCCGCGCAGGTCCGGCCGCGGCACGAAGGGGCGGTCGCTTCGCACCTCGAGCTCGGGCTGGAAGACGTAGGCGAGGTCGGGCTCCCCCTGTTCCGGCGCGACCGGCGTGCGGTGGTTCACGAGGAAGACCGAGACCGAGCGCGTCCCCTGCGGGAGGTGCCCCTCGAGATCCTGCGCGGAGATCAGCCGCTCGACGACGTGGAGCTGGAGGCCGCCGGAGTCGGGGACGTTGTGCACCACCGGATCGCTCGCCCCCGTGAGCGGCACGGCGACCGTCGCCTCGCGCGGATGCCGCTGCCAGACGGAGAGCGGGCTTGCCGTCCGCGCCCTCGATCTCCGTCTGCTCGTAGTCGCCCCAGCGCACGGTCACGGTGAGGGCGCGCGTCTCCTTCGGCACGAGGAAGCTCAGGCCCATCGACGACGGGAAGAAGCCCTTCTTCGCGGCCTTGCGCTCCTCGTTCGACTCCTCGGCGAGGCCCGCCGACTCCGGGATCTCGCCCCCCATGTCGTCGTCCTCGTCGGCGTCGGCGCTCTTCTCGGGCGGCGTGCCCGACGGGATCAGGAAGCCGGTCAGGTACCAGTTCGAGGGGCGCACCCAGCCCTGCAGCCGCTCCTCGGCGAGCGCGTGTCCGGCCCAGGGGCCGACGAGGTCGAGCTTCAGGGCCTCGACCAAGCGTTCGCGCACCTCCAGAGAATTGGCAGCACTGCGCTTTGGATTCGCGTAGTCACAAGATCATGTTCCCTGTTTCAATTGTTTAGAAGACACCCCATCTACGACCGCTTGTCATCTGAAATATCCCGTCAATGCGCCGCGATTCTCGCTTCCAGTATCGGACGTCACCCGCATGCGCGAGTGACAGTCCAAACCGTCGCACGCCGATTCGACGAAACAGGAGCACCTCGCGATCGTACTTGTCGGGCCCACCGTCACCGGGTATCGGGAGAGTAAGCACGTCCATCGAATTATTGCTGAATCGCAGCGAGCAATCCGTTCTCTCAATTACGTCATACCGAATCGCGACCGAGCCAATTGCTGTATCTGGCTCGAGTTCAGACGCCTGAAACCCGAAATACACACGAGTATTTCGCTTGAGCATCAGCTGGTTGCCGGGTCGTTCAGGCCCTCGATTCAAGTGGAGGTTGCCTGCCTCGATCCACAGGTACTCGCATACCCGCAACTGCCGCAGTTGAGCAGCCGCGAGTTGGCCATGCGTGCCAGCGCCCGCTGGTATGACATCATCATCAACCGGTGTTGGCCGCAGACGGTTCTCAAAGGCGGCGTACTCCCTCGCGTACGCATTCTCGATCTCTTGGAGAGGCGTAGCGGCCGCCCACAATCTCTTGTACCAGGCGGTGACCGGGGCCATCGGACGAGGGCTCACGCAATGGATTGAAGCCGCAGCCTCGATGCCAATTCGCAGGCCCGTCTGCGAGAGGTTCCCAGAACCTACGACAGTTCCAATGCCGTTGCGACCGCGAAACAAATAGAGCTTAGGGTGAAATGACACCCTTGGTGGACAACCGCTTCGGCGCGCCACGAATAGACCGTCGTGAACTCGCACTTCAGACCGAGGAAGCGAATGCAGGTGCGCAAGGGCTTGGGGATCTGAACGGCAATAGTCTATGCCGACGAGCCATCGCTTCCGCACCCTTCTCCAATTGCCGATTTGATCGAGGATGCCTAGCGAGTTCAGCGACTCCGGTCTGCGTGACGTATGCAACGGCGACTTCTGCATGCCGCAATTCCAATCCATTACAGGCCTCCCTGATCAGTTCCGCATACCGTCCGTCTTTCGCATGTGTAGCCAAGATCTCCTTCACACGCATAGCCACCTCACAGTGTCTAAAACTTCAAGCGCATGTTCATCGGGTTTTCGATGCGCCGATCGCGCTCTCCAGTATTGCGGGTCAACTTGCCCGGCGGTTTATCGGCAGTGAGAGCAAGGTTAAGACCCTCGGTCGGCCTCTCGCGGCCCCGAAGGGTTGCGGCAGCGCCCGGCGCAAGCGTCATCATGAAAAAAGGGTTCCCTGTGCCGTTGTTTTCAGCGCTCGCTGTTCTTCGGATTCCCGGTCGCTCTTCTTGGTCGCGGCGCCGGAGCGGACTTCCTCGCGCGCGCGCTCGGCGTTGAGCTCGAGGAGGCGCGCCAGGACCTCGTCGCGGACCTCGTCGGGCCAGCGGTAGCGGCAGGGCTTCTTCTTGTCGCCCCACTCCTCCTCGTCGATCTCGTAGTCGAGGAGGAACTCGCAGTCGGTCGGGATGTCGCTCCAGCCGTAGGCGTCGAGCACGGCGCGGTCCATGGCGGCGTGCAGCTCGCGGAGCTTCACGATCTCCGGGTCGCGCTCGTCGGGATCGTGGAAGCGGTTGTAGGTCTTGGTCAGGCCCTCGTTGTTCCGGACCATGAGCGCGGCGCGGAACTCGTAGTAGGCCTTGCCGGCGGCTTCGAGGGCGGGGTCCGTCTCCCAGTTCTCGGGGAAGGGGAAGGTCTCGAAGCAGTCGGAGGGCGTGTAGCGCAGGTCGTCCTTCATCGACGAGCCGAAGAACCGCGCCCAGATCTCATGGGGCCGGGACTGGAGGGCGCAGAAGGCGGCGTAGCGTCGGAAGCGGAAAGACGATCAGCGTGTCGGCGAAGACCATGTCCGTCGGCAGAAAGGCGAATGCAACGTGCTGGCTGACACTGCGAGATCACCAGCACCCGCTCCAGCCCCGCGATGGCGGCGTAGAGCTCGGGCGCGTGTCGCCTGAACTGCCACCATCGTTCGCCATTCGGCGGTCTTGCTTGCGTTCTGTCAGTGCATCGCGCTCCGGCTTCACCTTCGCCTCGACGATCGCCATCAGGTCTGGCCACCGCTGCCGGCACTCCTCCTCGCTCCGCTCGCCGAAGTTGATGACGTACCGGTGGTGCGCGTGGGTCGGGCTCGTGTTGACCTCCTCGCCACCGATGTACGGGAAGATCGCTTCTGCGTTGCGCGGGTCCTTGTCGATGAGCCGCCGCATCTCGGCGAGCGGCGTGGCGACGCCCTTCGTGTCCGTGTCGTCGAAGGTGAAGCCCATGCCCGAGGACGATGCTGCCCTGGAAAGCTCTTGCCGGCGTTCGCCGCGAGCCGCGCCGGGTCGTCGTGGCCGCCGCGGTGGAAGAGGAAGGCGGTGATCGTCTCGACCTCGCGGCCGTCGAGCCGCTTCGGCCCGGCGAACGCGCCCTTCATCACGTGGACGACGCTGACCACGACCGCCGCGAGGCCGGGCCACTTGACGCGCTTGCGCGCGGCGTAGATCTCGCCGCCGTGCTGACAGATCCAGCGCAGCCCGGTCGCGCGCGTGTCGCCCTGGGCGATCGTGTTCGTGGCGATCAGGCCGAAGGCGCCGCCCTCGCGCAGCAGGTCGAACGCGCGCCGGAAGAAGTGGGCGACGAGGTCGGCGTTGCCGTGGCTCTCCTCGTGCAGCGTCCTGCAGCCAGTCGAGGTAGCCGTCGCCGTTGCGCTGCGACGAGTTCTTGCCGCCGCAGAACGGCGGATTCCCGACGATCGCATCGAAGCCCGGATTCTCCCGCTCGAACACCTCCGGGAACTCGATCTCCCAGTGGAACGGCGCGAGCGGCGGCTCGGCGTGCCGCCGCTCCTCGAGCCAGCCGCGGTAGCGCTCGGCCTCGCCGCTCACGACCGCGCTCGCGTACTCGCTCGCGCTTCGCCTCCCGCTCCTTCGGCTTCTCCGCCCTCGAAGAACGCCGCCAGCACGAGATCGCCGAAGAGCCGCACCTTGCCCAGCTCGAACTGCGCCTCGTCCCACAGGTCGCGCAGCTCCCAGTCGGAGACGCTCTCGTCCGCCTCGCGGATGCGTCCGCCGCAGCTCGGCGACCTTCGCCACGTGCTCGCGCACCCGCATCGTCTCGAAGCCCGCCTGGAAGCGCGGCGCGTCCGGCATCCCAGTGGAAGGCCTCGATCTGCTTCCGCGAGAGCCCGACCAGCGAGTCGCCGTGCCGCAGCGCGTGGTCCACGAAGGTGAGCGCGTGGTCCTTCGCCAGCGTCACGAGCCAGAGCGAGACCTTGGCGAGGTCCACCGCCACCGGGTTCCGGTCCACGCCGTAGAGGCAGCGCTGCGCGATCGAGCCGGCGCGCGAAGATCACCTCGTCCTCGTCGGGCGGGATCGCGGGCACCTCGCCGTGGGCGTGCCAGGCCTCGACCAGCGCGTCGCCGAGCTGGCGGCAGGCCTCGACCAGGAACGCCCCCGAGCCCATCGCCGGGTCGCAGACCTTGAGGTCGAGGATCTGCTCGGGCCGGGGCGGCCGGCCGTCGGCTCCGCGCAGTCGCGCGAGGATCGGCTCGAGCGTCGTGCGCACGATCGGCTCGGTGAGCGCGCGCGGCGTGTAGTGCGAGCCCGAGCGGCGCCGCTCCTCGCTCGGCTGGAGCACCATCGCGCCCTTCGGCACGAGGTCGGGCGTCGCGGCGGGGTCGATCACCGGCAGGAGCGCCGCGTGCAGGTCCTCGAGCGTCGCGGCCCCGGCCGCGGCCTTCTTGACCGTGTCGGTGAGCTTCCGGTCGGCGCGGTCCTGGAGCCACTTCTCGCGCTTGGCCGCGGGCTCGCGCGAGCAGCGCCTCGAGGTCCACCGCCGTCGGCGCGCCCTGCTTCTTCTGGGCCTTGATCGCCACCGAGCGGCCGGTCGCGGTCTCGAGCCGGAAGCCCATCATCGTCTCGTAGACCGAGCCGATCTGCTCCACGTCGAGCGCGCGGTAGGAGATGCGCTCGCCGTCGAGGACGAGGAGCTTCTCGAGCGCGCGGTAGATGGTGCCGTCGGGCACGAGCGGCGGCTCGATCCGCTCGTGGATCTGGCGCGCGCCGCCGCCCGGGCGGCCCTCGAGGAACGGGAAGCGGTCGGGGTCGAAGAGGACGCCGTGGCGCTTGGGCAGCCGCATCGCGCCCGCCTCGGCGCCGTCGTGGATCATGCGGAAGAGGACGAGGAGCTGCGCCCAGGCGCCGTAGCGCTGGTCCATCGTGTCCGGGAAGAGCGCGGCGTCCTCGCGCAGGCGCTCGTAGAGGCCCGCGAGCGAGTAGTAGCGCAGGAACGTCTCGTCCTCGGGCAGCATGTCCCGCTCCTCGGCGTAGAGCAGGAAGACGAGCCGCAGGATGACGGTGAGGAGCGCGCGGTAGACCTCGTCGGGGTGCTCGGCGAGCGGCTGGCGCAGCAGCTCGCCCTTCGAGGCGTCGTGCGCCGCCTGGAAGCCGCGCAGCAGCTCGTAGAGCGCGTGCAGCACCTGCTCGGCCAGGCGCTCGCTGACCTCGTTCTGGAACTTGCGGCTGTCCTCGAGGAGCGCGGCGAGGCGCTGCGCGCGCGGCAGGCTGAGGAGCCGCGGCTGGCCGAGGAGCAGGCGCAGCGCGGTCGAGATCGGCCGGCCCGCGGTCTGCACCATGTCCGCGACGCGGAAGTCGAGCCAGCCCGAGCTCTCGCCGCGCGGCGCGGAGACGAGGCGCAGCGCGCGGCCGTTGAAGAGCAGGCCCGCCGGCACGCCGGTCTGGCGCAGGAGCCGCTCCATGCGGCCGTGGGCCGAGGCCTCGAGCTGGCCGCCGCCGCGGACGACGCGGTCGAAGTCCTCGCCGGGCTCGAGGACCCGCACGAGGAGCTGCCAGGCGGACGCGCCGTCCTTCGGCTCGAGCTCGCGCACGGCGAAGTCGGGGCGCAGCGTCTCGCCGTAGTCGGGGAGCGGCACCTCGAGCTCGGGCGGGATCGGGCTCTCGGCGGTGCCGGCGTAGCCCTTCGGCGAGAAGCTCCAGCCGAGGACCGACTCCGCGAAGGCGCGGAAGTCGGGCAGGTGCGGGACCGGACCTTCCTTGGGGTCGAACGTGCGCTCCTCGACGCACGCGCGCAGGAGCCGCTGCCCCTCGGCGTCGCGCCGGTCGAGGATCGCCCCCGCGCGCACGAGCGCCGGCGCCGAGACGACGAGGCCCGTCGGCCGGACGAAGCCGAGCCACTCGAGGTGCGCCAGGATCTCGGGGTCGAGCTTGGCCATGGCGCATCAGTTCGTCTCCGGCCAGAGGTAGACGAGCCCGACCGGCTCGACGCGCTTCGCGCGCACCTCGTAGAACTCGCGGATGCGCTGCGGCTCCCGCTCGAGGTCGCGGTCGAACTGCTCGAGGCGGGTGCGCCAGGAGCGCATGTCGGCTTCGAGCTGGCGCTTCTCCTCCTCGTCGAAGTCGAGCGTGAGCTGCTCGAACTCGCCCTCGTGCTTGGCGAGCTCCTCGCGCACCCGCTCGCGCTGCCGCTCGAGGGTCTCGCGCAGGTCCTTCTCCTCCCGCTCGCCGCGCTTCCGGAGCTTCTCGATCGCGAGCGCCGCCAGCTCCTCGGCGCGCGGCTCGAGCTGCGGCAGGAGCTCCTCGATGTCGCGCGGGGCCGCGGCGAGGAGCTTCCGCTGGATCGCCTCGCCGGGCATGCGGCGGCCGCGGTTCGCCGAGCGAGCGCTCGAGGAGGTCGAGCGTCTTCGCCTCCGCCTCCCGCGCGTAGGCCGCGAGCGGCCCCTTGCGCTGGGACGGCTCGACCCAGCGCGCCGCGAGCGGCACCAGCTCCTCGTGCAGCCGCTCGGCGCCCCGGCCGTAGAGCGAGAGCCGGCCGAGCAGGATCACGCGCGGGATCGAGTCCGCGGCCTGCGCGAGGCAGGCGCGCGAGAGGTCGTGGTGGATGAAGCCCTGCGAGCGGAAGCGGGCGAGCAGGCGCTGCGCGACGCGCTGCTCGAGGTGCAGGTGGACGGTGTCCTCGGTGAGCACGCCCGCGTCCTCGAAG
Source organism: uncultured Gammaproteobacteria bacterium (assembly GCA_963747145.1). Taxonomy (GTDB): domain Bacteria; phylum Pseudomonadota; class Gammaproteobacteria; order Steroidobacterales; family Steroidobacteraceae; genus SCUD01. The sequence continues at coordinate 662,750 of CAVVDZ010000001.1, forward strand.
ACGACCGGCCGGATCGGCGCCTCGCGGCGCCAGTCGGCGAGCTTCTGGTTCTGCTGGCGGGGCGCGCGGAGCGTGTCGAGCGTCGCGGCCCAGCTCGGGTCGGTCTCCGCGCGCCGGTCGAGCGGCGGGAAGGTCCAGACCGGGCTGGCCGTGCTCGTCCGTGCGTCTCCGCGAGCGGCTCGGCGCCCAGCAGCTCGAGCGAGCAGGAGAGCGCGTCGCGGAACGGCGCCGGCCTCGAACCCGGCCCAGTCGCGCGACGCCTCGAGCAGGGTCCGGCAGCGCTCGATCTGCGCCTTCAGGTCGTCCTGGCGCTCGCGGGCCGCCTCGAGCTCCTCCTCGGTGACGCGCTTCTTCTCCGCGTCGAGGTCCGCCTGCCTCGATCTCGCGCGCGAGCCGCTCGGCGTCGCGGTGGCGGATGCCCTGGCCGAGCCGGCGCTCGATGTCGTCGTCGATCACCTTCGAGAGGCTGCCGAGCTCCTTCTTGATCGTCTCGGTCTTCCGGACGAGCACCTCGAGCACGCGGTCCTCGACCCGCTGCGGCAGCACGAAGTAGTGGCAGCGGACCTCGGCGGCCGGCTGGAGCTTGCGGTCGATGCGGCCGTTGCGCTGCTCGATGCGGCCCGGGTTCCAGGGCAGGTCGAAGTGGAAGAGGTCCGTGCAGTGCGCCTGGAAGTTCAGGCCCTCGCGGGCGGCGTCGGTGGCGAGCAGGATGCGCAGCGGGTCCTTCGCGGGGTCGGTGTTGAACCGGCGCTGGATCTCCTTGCGCCGCGCGCCGCTCGTGAGGCCGTCGATCACCTCGATGCGCTCGTCGGCGCGGTCGGTGCCCTCGATCGCCTGCTCGAGGATCGTCCTTCAGGTAGCGCTTCGTGCCCTCGCGGTTCTCGGTGAAGATGAGGACGCGGCGGTTGTTCCACTTCGGCGGCGCGCCCTTCGGCTGCTTGCCGAAGGGCGGCAGGTCCGGGCAGAGGTTCTCGCGGATCCAGTCGATGAGCCGGCGGATCTTGGCGTCGGGCAGGTGCCGCGTCTTCTCGGCGATCTCCTGCATCCGGTCGAGGAGCGCCTGCTCCCGGCGCCAGAGCGCTTCCGCCGTCGGCGTCTCGGGGCGACTCGGCCTCCGCGGCCGCGGTGACGGCCTCGATCTGCGGCCGCCTCCTCGGCCTCGAGCTCCTCCGGCGTCCACTCGCCGCGCTCGTCGTCGGCGTCGGGCGCGGTGGTGAAGAGCTCCGCGTCTCTGTCGCTCGCCTTCGCCGGCGTCGGCAGCCGCCGCTCGCCCCTTCTCCCACTGCTCGCTCGACCGTCGCCCGGTGGACCTTGAGGCTGCGCGCGAACGCCTCGATCGACGAGAGGAGGCGCTGCTGCAGGCCGACGACGAGCAGGCCCGCGGCCGCCTGCGCTCGGCGCGTCGTGCTCGCGAAGCGCTCCTCGCGCGCCGTGCGGTACTCGTCGAGCAGGCGCGACAGCACGAGCTCGGGCGCATCGTCGGGCAGGCCGTCGATCGCGACGCGCTCGACGATCGCGCTTCGGGAAGCCGCCCTGGACCTCGCGGATGTCCTCCTTGAGCCGGCGCACCATCACGTCTTCGAGCGCCTTCTTGCCCCGCACCTTGACGCCGCGCGTGAAGCGGTACGGGTCGAGCAGCTCGAGGAGCGTGGAGAAGCTGTTCGAGTGGCCGTTGTGCGGCGTCGCCGAGAGGAACAGGCGGTGCTCGAAGCGGCCGGCGAGGTCGCGCACCGCGCGCGTGAACTTCGTCTCGATGCCGTAGCGCCCGCCGCTCGCCGGCGCCGCGTGGTGCGCCTCGTCGAGGATCAGCAGGCTCCCGGGCAGCAGCGGCCCGAGCCACTCCCGCATCGGGTCCGCGTAGGTCGGGTCGATCAGGAGGTTGTGCGAGACCAGGAAGCGGCTGTGCGTGCGCCACGGGTTCACGCCGAAGCCGCGCTCGCGCCGCATCCGCGTCAGGTAGGCGCGGTCGAGGATCTCGAACACGAGGCCGAAGCGCTCCTCGAGCTCGGCCTTCCACTGCTCGAGCACCGACGGCGGCGCCGCGACGACGATGGTCTTCGCCTTCTTGCGCAGGAGCAGCTCGCGCGCGATCAGGCCCGCCTCGATCGTCTTGCCGAGGCCGGTGTCGTCGGCGATGAAGAGATTGACGCGCGGCAGCCGGAGCGCCTTGCGCAGCGGCTCCATCTGGTAGGCGTCGATCTTGATGCCGGCGCGGAACGGCGCCTGGAAGAGGTTCGGGTCGGTGGCCGTGACGCAGTTCCAGCGCAGCGTGTGGAGGAAGGCGGCGAACTGGCGCGGCGCGTCGAAGCCCTTGGCGGCGAGGTCCTGCCAGCCCTCTTCCTCGAGGATCCGGCGGTCGAGCTCGTAGTCCCAGAAGACGTCGAGCGACTGGCCCTGGGCGTCGTCGTCGGCGCAGGCGAGCCGAACCAGGCGGACTGCCCGGGGATCAGCGGATCAACAACCTCCTCGACGAGCCATCGGCGCGAGCGAACCTGAACCAGTTCGCCGATTGTGGGAGATCGCTCAGGAAGAATATGCATGAGTAGCTGTAAATTCAGTCATTGGTCGAAAACCTTGCCCCACCGGATTTCTAGAAATTCTCGAGATCAACTGTCGCGACCAGCTCTCCTCGATTGATCGGCACCCATGCCGTGCTGGTCCCCATTCATTAATAGTGTCACGACACCCCCAAAAGTCTCACTTCTGCGACGTCAACCGCTCCCCCTCCCGCCCGTTCTCTCCCTAGACTCGCCATACAACCGGGAGCGAACCATGTTGTCCCTCGCCCTGACTACCTTATGTGAAACAAGCGCTTGGGCGCGCCTGCGCGCTCTATTAATAGCGCCCATCCTGATCGCCCTCTTCGCCCTCGCCGGCTGCGGCGGTGGCGGCGGCGGCCAGGCCCCGGTCCCCAGCCAGGGCTGCGATGCAGCTAGCTGCGGCACCCTGATGGTCGGCCTGACCGACGCGGATGGGGATTTCCTCTCCTACTCCGTGGATGTCGTGTCGCTGACCCTGACCAAGGCGAACGGCACGGTCGTGAATGCCCTGCCCACGCGCCAGCGCGTGGATTTCGCCGGGCTCGTGGACCTGACGGAGCTGGTCACGGCCGCGACCATCCCGAACGGCACCTATGTCAGCGCCTCGATCCAGCTCGACTACGCGAATGCGGATGTCAGCGTCGAGGTGAATGGCGCGCCGGTCGCGGCGACCGTCGTGAATGCCCTGGGCCAGCCGCTCGGCGTCGTGAATGTCGCCCTGATGCTCGACAACCGCAACCAGGTCGTGATCGCGCCGGGGCGCCCGGCGCTCCTGCAGCTCGACTTCGATCTCGCCGCCTCGCATGAGGTGGACATCGGCTCGGTGCCGGCGATTGCGACCGCCCAGCCGTTCGTCGTGGCGACCATCGAGCCCGTGGAGGACAAGGACCTGCGCGTGCGCGGGCCGCTCGTCTCCGTGGACACGAATGCCAGTAGCTACGTGGTTGACCTGCGGCCGTTCAATGACGCGGCCTCGCGTCTCGGACGCTTCACCGTCCACACGGACTCGACCACGGCCTTCGAGATCGACGGCGTGGAGTATGAAGGCGCCGCCGGCCTCGCGACCCTCGCCGGCAAGCCCGCGGGCACGCCGACGGTGGCTGCTGGCGTGCTGGATGTCTCCGAACGCTCGTTCACCGCAACGGACGTGCTCGCCGGCGACTCCGTGCCGGGCGCGCGCTTCGACGTCGTGATCGGCAACGTGATCGCGCGTGCGGGCGATACGCTCACCGTGCGCGGCGGGACAGTCATCCGCCGCGATGGCACCGTGCGCTTCCTGCGCGGCGACATCGACGTGCTGCTCGGCCCCAACACGATCGTCACGCGCGACGGCGGCGGGCGGAACCTGCTGCGCCCGATCGCGATCTCGGTCGGCCAGCGCATCCATGCCTTCGGCGATGTGACGGCGACGCCGACCGTGGATTCGCTGACGCTCGATGCGACCGCCGGGCGCGTGCGCATGAAGCTGACGCACCTGACGGGTAGCGTAGTCTCGGCGAACCCGGGCCAGGTCAACCTCGACCTGTTCTCGATCGACGGCCGCCGCCCGGCGATCTTCGACTTCGCCGGCACGGGCACTTCCGCTGCGACCGACGCCGACCCGCTCAATTATGAGGTGGCGACCGGTGCGCTCAGCACGCTCGGCCTGACGCCCGACTCCCCGGCCCGCGTGTTCGGCTTCGTGACGCCGTTCGGCGTCGCACCGCCGGACTTCGTCGGCCGCACGGTGGTGGATGTCTCGGCCTTCCGCGCGCTGATGGGTGTCGGCTGGGGTGCCAACGGCACTTCCGCACCGTTCCTGTCGATGGGCGTGGACGGCCTGGTCGTCGATCCTGCGAATGCGGATCTTGGCCTGCGCCATCACATCAAGATCGGCCCGCGCATCTTCGACATCACGGGGCTCGCCTCGCCCGTGACCGTGGCCCCGGCCAATGGCCGCACGCTGTTCGCGATCGGCGAACCGGGCCATGTCGAGCTGTTCCGCGACTGGGCGCCGTTCGTCGAGCGGCTGACGATGCGGCTCTCCGGCGGCGCCAAGGCCCAGGAGATGTTCGCGAAGGGCGCGTATGAACCGGGGAGCTTCACGCTCACGGCGAACTACGTGGCCATCGCCATCAAGATGCCCTGATAGCGCTCCCTCCTGGAGCCATCCCTGGCCCGCGCCGCGAGACGCGGGCCTTTCTTTTTGCACCGCCGCGAAACTGGACGATCGCGGCGGTTTGCCACATTGCCAGGCTGTCGTATCGGGGCTACCTTTGTACCTCATCCAACTTTTGGGCAAACCATGGCCAGCAGGATCGTCGATCGCCTTCGCAATGAAGCACTGAATCTGCCTCACGCGGAACGCGCTGAGTTGGCGTGCGACCTTGTGCAAAGCCTGGATGGTGCGCCGGATCCCGACGCAGCCAAGGCCTGGGATGCTGAAATCCTGCGCAGGCTTGACGAGGTCGCATCTGGAAATACCCAGATCATTGACCGCGCCGAATTTGCCAGGCGCATGCGCGAGCGATTGACCCAGCTCTGATGCGCCAAGTCCGCATCCTCCGGGCGGCCGTGCAAGAAGCGGTCGAGGCGGCTGCGTGGTATGAGCTTCAGCGCCCAGGACTCGGCAGGGAATTCGCCGGTGCAGTCCAGGCAGCACTTGACCTGCTGGAGAGCGAGGTTTGGCCCTTGCTACCCATGTCCGGTGCTGCCGGACAGCGCAATGTCATGCGCTTGATGCTCAGGCGGTTCCCATACGATGTCGTCGTCGTCGAACGTAGAGACGATATTCTCGTGCTGGCCATCGCCCACCATTCGCGGCGGCCCGGATACTGGCGCGATCGGCAATCAATCTCGCAAATTCAGGACGCCGGGCGCTCTGAGCAGTATCCTGAGGCAGCCCGGATTCAGGAAGTTAAGGTGACTCCCGTGCGCTACGCCATCGTCATCGAGAACCCGGGCAGCAATTTTTCGGCCTACGTCCCGGACCTTCCGGGCTGCATTGCCACGGGTGAAACAATTGCCGAGACCGAAAGGCTGATTCGTGAGGCCATCGAGTTTCATCTCGAGGGCTTGCGGGCGGACGGCACGCCGATTCCACCACCGTCAAGCCGGGTCGACTACGTTGAAGTCGCCGCCTGAGATTGACGCATGAGCCGCGACCCGATATTCGCCCCGGTCCTGGTACAGGTGCTCCTGACGCTCGCGGTCTACGTGGCGTTGGTCCGAGCGCAAGACTCGCCGCCAAGGAGGCGGGCCTGGTGGATCTCACGCGGTCGGCGCTCCACGACGACGCCTGGCCGGACAGCGTCCGGAAGATCAACAACAACATCCGTAACCAGTTCGAAGTGCCGGTGCTTTTCTACGTGTTGGCGTTTGCGCTCTGGGCGCTGGACTCGGTGCACGAGGCGGCCCTCGCCGCCGCCTGGCTCTTCGTGCTGAGCCGTGTCGTGCACGCCTGGATCCACATCGGTTCGAATGTCGTGCCGGTGCGCCGGCCCGTGTTCACATTTGGCTGGTCCATGGTGCTCGTGATGGCGCTGCTGGTTGCCTGGGAACTCGGCAAGCGCGCGCTGGGCGCCGGCCCTAACTGACAACTTGGTGCCGGGTCGCAAGTTCGCAAGTCGCGTGGGTGTACTACGAACTTGCGACCCGGCACCAAATCAGCGGAGGCACCAGTAGCGCACGCCTTCCGATTCCAGGAAGGCCTCGGCGTCGGCACCCTGCAGCATCGCGAGAGTCGAGTAGCTGCCCGCCTGCGAGCAGCTATCGGCCGCGACCGTGATTGAGCGCGGCGTGTCCGGTGTCGGCCAGCCGGTGCGGGCGTCGAGGATGTGGCCGTAGCGCTTGCCGTTGATCAGGATCGAGCGGCGCGCATCGCCGCTGGTTGCGAGCGCGCCGGTTTTCAGTTCGATGCGCCGCGTCGCCTGACCGGACTTCTCGATCGACTCGATGCCGACCAACCAGGCGCCGCTTCGGGGCGCGGCGCCCGTGCAGCGCAGGTCGCCGCCGAAGTTCACGAGTACCGGGCAATCCGACTGGCTTGCCGCCCAGTCGGCGACGCGATCGACCGCGTATTCCTTGCCGATGCCGCCCAGGTCAAGTTCCATGCCTTCCGGTAATGTGATGAATGGTCGCCGCCAGGCCACGCGCTGCCAGCCAACGTGTTCGAGCAGCTCCGGAATCCGCACGGGATCGGCGTCGCAGCGGCCTTCGTCGAAACGCCAGGCATGGCGCAGCACGCCGGAGGTCAGGTCGAAGCGGCCGTTGCTCAGGCGCCAGAGCGCCGCCCCGAAATCCAGCAGGCGCGCGGTTTCGTCATCCACCCGGAATGGTTTGCCGCGATTCGCGTGCAGCGAGTGTACGACGCTGTCCTTGCGGTAGCGGCTGAATTTCCGGTTGATGCGCGACGCTTCGCTGCGCGCGAACGCGGCAAGGCGGCTCGCGAAGCCGGAGTCCTCGGTCTCGCACAGCACGACGCAGGGGCTTGCCATCGAATCGAACTCGAAGCGCCACAGGCCACGCTCATCGTGGTAATCAGAAGCTAAATTTGTAGCCAAATTGCGCGATCACCGCATTCAGGGGCGGCACGAGGTCGTAGTTCAACAGGTCGCCGACCGCCGCGCCCGGTGAGGGTTTCGCGGTCTGGTGGTAGTACTCAAGACGCACCGAGTACTCGCCCCGCCCGGTGCGATGGCCGTACTTGAAGCCGACCGTGTAGGTTTCGTTGTCCGCGAGCCGGTAATCCGCCGAAGCGAATTGCGGCAGGGCCGCGCCGGCGAACAGCACCGTGCGATAGAAATCCGCCGCGCTCTGCTTGTAGTAGCGCAGGTGCGGTTCGAGGTAGTTGTTCGCCGAGATGTTCCAGCGATAGCGTGCCTCCGCGGTGTTCGAGGTAACGCCCCAGTCATCGTCCATCAGCCGGTAGCTCACCGCGAACGAATCGCGATCGAAGGCGTAGCGGAATTCCACGAATGCGCTCTGCTTGGTGCGCGTGTCCGGGCGTTGCTCGTGCAAATAAAGGTTGAGGCCACTGCCGACCGGGCCAGGCACCGGCCGTCCGGTGACCGGATCGACGACCGACAGGATCTTGTAGGGATCGGTCAGGTAACCGTCGCTCTTGCCGTAGGAAAACGCGAGCTCGACCAGCGCGCGGCGGCTCAGAATCTGCGTCACGCCGATGAGCGCGTCGATGACATCCTTCGTCTCGCCGCTGCCCTCGTCGCCCTCGTCGTCTTCACCTCCGCCTTGACTGGGCAGCATCGGCGAAAAGCCGACCGGCGCGCCGCCGATCGGGCTGACCTCATCCCGGCCGTAGGCGGCGCCGATGAAGACCGTCGTGTTGCGGCGGTTGAAGTCGCGCTCGAGGCGTCCGTCGAGCCCGAGATGCAGGTAATCCATTTCGTCCGAGCCGCTGAATCCGGCAGTCCAGCGCATGGAATCGCCAAGCGCCTGCGTCCAGCTCGCGGAGGCCGCGACGCGCGCATCCTTGAAATTGGGGTCGAGCGGCGGCTCGCCCGCGGCGATGCGATAGTCCTGCCCGCCCGAGGGTGCCGTGAAGGTCTGTACGCTGTTGCTCGGCACGGCGCCATTCGGCGTCGCGCCGGTCAGTGCGTCCACCGTGAGGTTCAGGCTGAAGCTGCGGTCCTCGTCGAGCACCCGGCGGATGGAGGTCGTCAGACTCCCGTCCATGACGCGGCCTGCCTCCTCACCATAGTAGAGAAGCGAGCTGTCCACTTCCCATTTCGGCGCTTCCTGGGCGGCGACTGGCGCCGCCGGCAATGCGCCCAGCAGGCCACAGGTGGCGCTCGCGAGCGCGGCGCCGATCGGCTTCTTCAGTTGCATCCGCAGCCGCCGCCGGCAAAGCCGCGTCCGCCGCTCGATGCTTCCTTGCTGAAATAGATGTGGTCGTCGATTGCGGCGTCGTGCTCGTCAGGGCGCATGTCTTCGCGTGCGTGCAGGTCGCGCTCCCAGGGCTCGACCGTCGCGCAGCCGCCGAGTGCGGCGCCGCCGATCGCGATCAGGACCAGGAGGTATCGGCGTTGTTGATTCACGGGGATTCCCTCAGAAGTTGCGTGATCTGTTGTTCGCGCTCGGCGCGCTGGGCATCGCGAAAGCCGGCATGGCGTACACGCACATGGCCACGGCGGTCCACCAGGAAGCTCGATGGCATGACCTGCACGCCGAACTGCCGCGCGATGTTTCCTGTGGCGTCGAATTCGACCCGGAACTTCGGCGGAAGTTTCTGCAGAAATGCGTCGGCGAGTGCGCGGTCCTGGTCGAGATTGACCGCGAGGATGACGAGACCTTCGCCACCGTAATGCTGTTGCAAATCATTCATCCATGGAAAGGAGCGCAAGCAGGGACCGCACCAGGACGCCCAAAAATCGACCAGCACGACCTTGCCGGAGTAAGCCTTCAGGAGCGCCCAGTCGGGCGTGGGTTGGTCAGTCGCTGCTACGCTGCTCCTGGCGAAGAGCGCCAGCACCAGCGGCAGCGTCGCCAGGAGCCGACGGCGGTTTGAATGACGCAGGGATTCGTCGGGCAATGCGATACTTCCTCAGAGAACAGGATAGCCAGGCTATTGGACGGTGCACGTGACCTGGATCAAGCGTTGACTTTGACTTGGTGCCGGGTCGCAGGTTCGCAGGTTCGCAGTTCAATCCTGGGAACTGCGAACCTGCGACCCGGCACCAACTCGGCGGATCTGCTCGAGCAGCGCCTTCGGCGAGGGTGGGCGGCCGAGCAGCAATTGCATCAGGTCTTTGGCGCTGCGCTCGGAGCCGTAGACCAGCAGCCGATCGCTGCTCCACGCGTACCACTTCGGGTTGCCGGCATCGAAGGAGCCGATGACATAGGCCGTGCGCTTGCGGATCTCCGCGGTCAGCACCGCGCCCAGGCCGTAATTGACCATGTAGCCGGGGCGACTCACGAGCTGCACGCGCACGGCCCACCAGGGCACTTCCGGGTGCGGCGTGATGCGCAGGTACTTGCTCGTGATGTCGGTCCACACCGCGTTCGGGTCAGAAGCCGGATCGCGCAGCATGCGGATTTCGAAGAGCGCCCAGGCGACATCCATCATCACGCTGCCGTGCAGGGCGCGGAGGGACATCGCCGCCGGGAGCTCCGTCCCGAGATATTTCTTCTGCCAGGCCGGTTCGTAGACGCTCCACGAAGGAACGTCCGCGAAGGCTTCCGTGAAGAGCGTGTCGGGCCAGTCGGTAAAAGCCGGGCGATTGCGGATCGCGCTGATATGCACGGCGTGGCCGTTTTCGTGCACGAGCTCATTGAGCGAGGACAGGCCGCCCGTGCGGTAGCGCCCGACGACGCGCGCCGTGGTCGGTTGCCAGGCGCCGTTGACGTAGCGACCGCGGCGCAGGAAATCCGTGTAGGCGAGCGGCGATTTGTCGAGTCGGTCGTCGATGTCGTAAACGACGCCGAGTTTTTCGACGTCCGCACCGAGATCCTGGTAGAAGCGGTGATCCACCGCGACGATCTCGGTGTCGGGGAAGGAAGGCGCGATGCGGCGCTGCGCCTCGCTGATCGCGTAGCGGTAATCCCAGGGCTCGACCATGCCGGGCGGGCTCGCTTTGCGCCAGGCCTCGAGTATCTGGGTGAGCCAGCGCTCGACGTCCTTGACGGTGACGCCGATCGCGCGTGCGGCGGCTTCGATGCCGGAGCCGTTCGTCGCCTCTGCCGCCGCGGCGAGCTTTATCAGCCGGCGATACGGGCTGTCGGGTTCGTCGTTGCCGTTCAACGTCGCCCACAGAGGCAGGAAAGCGTCGAACAGCGCCTTGCGGCGCGCGGGTTCCTCGATGTCGCCCAGGAGCCCGAGCGCGCTGCCGCGGTCCACCGTCTTGCCTTCGAATTGCAGGTTGTTGCCGATCTCGCGGTAGCAGGCGGAGAGCGCTTCGCTCAGGGCGTCGTAGTCGAGATCCTTGTCTGGGGCGTCCTTGCAGGCGAGCGAATCCGGGGCGTTCGCGACCGCCGGGCTCGGATCGCCATAGTCCGCAAGCGTCACGCGGATCGCGGCGAGCGCCGCGAGGTCTTCGCGCGGAAGATCGCGTTCGTCGATCGCCGCGATGCTCGCGATCAGCGCCTTGTGGCGCTCCACGCGTTGCGTATCCCAGGAGGCGAGGTCGCGGTTCTCGTAGTCCGAAACCACGCCGGAATTGATGTAGTCCACCGCGTTGGCGGCATCGAGGAATTCGAGGAACAGGGTTTCAGTCGGCGCAAGCGGCGGCAGATCATCCGCGAGCGCGGATGGAGCGGCGGCAAGGAGCAGAAAGGCTACGCAGAGTGCTTTCATGGTGCCGGGCCGCAGTTTCGCAGTTTTTGGCAGGCGCCAACAACTGCGATCCTGCGGCCCGGCACCAAGTGTTATTGGATCGCGGCTTCCTTGCGGTCGGCCTTCCACTGGCGGATGTCGATGGGCCGGATCTCCTGGATCGGGCAGCGGTCGCGGCCGACGAGCACGGAATCGAACTTCGTGATCTCGCTGACCGAGGACGTGACCCGCACGGAGTTCGAGAATTGCAGGTCGGGGCAGCTGCCGGCGACCTTGATCAGCCAGGCGTCGTTCATGCTGGTCCAGATGATCAGCTGGTCGCGGCTGACCGGTGTCCAGGACTGCGTGTTCATGGCCGTAAAACCGCGGATCGGCTGACCGATGTAGCCGTCGTACCGCGAGAGCGGGCCCTCGTCCTTGCTGCGTTGCAGGCCGCTGGCGCAGGCGGTGGCCACAAATGCCATCAGGGCAATACCGAGAATCCTTTTCATGGCGCTATCTCCAATTTCCGGACTATCCCTGGCCTTGATACTTGGACGCTAGACCTGGATTTCAAGTTCCCCGGCATCCCAACCGTATTGCGATACGGCACGGCGAAGAGACTCCCATGCTCGCCAGAATGCTGATTTCCGCCCTGATGAAATCGATCCGCTGACTGGCGCGAATCTTGCCGTTCTAACCATATAATGATATGGTTCCATAGCCATATGGTGGGCACGCTGCCTGGATGGCGGCGCTATTCGAATGGGATCCCTTCAAGGATGAGGAAAACCAGCGCAAGCATGGCGTCTCGTTTGCTGAGGCGCAGTTGGCTTTCAAGGATCCCCACTGTGTCATTGCGCGGGATCACAACCTCAGCCTGGAGGAAGAGCGGTATTACTGCTTTGGCAAGATTGCCGATCAAGTAATGACGGTCCGATTTTCGTACCGCTTCGGATTGATCCGCATTTTTGGTGCGGGCTACTGGCGAAAAGGAATCAGAACTTATGAAGCGTTTCAGAGGATACACGGATGAGCCCTTGGGTCGATTTACGGTGATCGAGAACTTCCTGCCGCCACCCGATCAGCTCATTTTGAAAGACGACGGCGTCAAGGTCACAATTTCGCTCAGCAAGAGAAGCGTTGATTTCTTCAAGGCGCATGCGAAGAAATCAAAGATTCCGTATCAGCGGATGATCCGGCGGGTGCTCGATGAATACGCCGGCCACTTCTCACCCAGGAGCCGGCGCGCCTGATCGCCAGATTTCGTGGATTTGCCTTTGCCGCGGCGCTTGCTGTCGTCGCACGGTTCGCCTACTACGCAACCGGTTCGACGGTAAGCCCCGTACTCTGCGCACTCGCGATCGGGATCCTTTGGCGAAACCTGATCGGTGTCGGTGACTGGGCGCAATCCGGCCTCGAATTCACGTCGCAGACCATTCTCCGGATCGGCATCGCGCTGATCGGGCTGCGGCTCACCCTCCTCGTGCTCGCCGACACGAGTCTGGTCGCCCTGCCGGTGGTCATCGCCTGCGTCACCGTCGCGCTCACGGTCGCCCTTGGGCTCGGGCGCCTGCTCGGCGTGCCGCGCGAAATGCGCCAGTTGCTCGCTGCCGGCACGGCGATCTGCGGCGCCACGGCCATCATCGCGGTCGCGCCCTTGCTGCGCGCGAAGAAAGCCGACGTCGGCATCGCGCTCACCTGCGTCGTGCTCTTCGGCTCGATTGCGATGATGAGCTACCCCTGGCTCGCGGGCGCGATCTTTGGGGACTCGCACCTGAATGCCGGCGTGTTCCTGGGCGCGTCGATCCATGACACCTCACAGGTCGTCGGCGCCTCGCTGATCTACGCCCAACAGTTCCACGCGCCGGACGCGGTGCCGATCGCCGGGCTCACGAAGTTCATGCGCACGCTGGGGCTCCTGGTAATGGTGCCGCTTGCAGCCTGGTGGGGTTCGCGCGGCGAGTCGGCCGTGCTCGAAAAGCGCACGGGCATCCGCCAGAAGGCGATCCCGGCGTTCGTGCTGTTCTTCATCGGCTTCGTGATCCTGCGAACGCTCGGCGATGCCTATGCGGGCGTGAACATGGCGCAATGGCAGGCGGCGCTTGCCTTCGCGCAGGGCGTTTCCGAATGGCTGTTGTTGATCGGCATGGCCGCGGTCGGGCTCGGTGTCACCTTCTCTCACCTGCGCGAGGCCGGCTGGCGCCCGATCCTGCTGTCGTTCGTCGCGGCGGTCCTGACCGGGGCCACCGCCCTGGCGCTCAGCTATAGTCTGCGCTGATGGAACTGCTCGCTTCGTTCTGGGCCCTGCTCGTCTCGCTGTTCGACATCGCGATGCACCTCGACGTGCATCTCAAGGAACTGATCGTCGAGTACCACACGGGCGTCTACGCGATCCTGTTCCTGATCGTGTTCATCGAGACCGGCGTCGTGATCTGGCCGTTCCTGCCCGGGGATTCGCTGCTGTTCGTCAGCGGCACGCTCGCCGCCGCTGGCGACATGGACATTGCGACGGTCATCGTGGTGCTGATTGCCGCGGCGCTGACCGGCGATAACGTCAACTACGGGATCGGGCGCCTCATCGGGCCGAAGATATTCCAGCGCGAACGCTCGCGCTGGTTCAACCCGGCTCATCTCGCGCGCGCCAATGCCTTCTATGAACGCCATGGCGGCAAGACCATCATCCTGGCACGCTTCATCCCGATCATCCGCACCTATGCGCCCTTCGTCGCCGGCATCGGCGCGATGCGCTACCTGCGCTATCTCAGCTATTGCGTTGTCGCCGCCGTGCTGTGGGTCGTGTCGCTGTGCCTCGCCGGGTATTTCTTCGGCAACATCCCGATCGTGAAGCAGAATCTCAGCATCGTGATCGTGCTGATCGTGCTGGTCTCGATCTCGCCGGGGGTATTCGCCTGGCTCAAGAGCCGCCGGAACCGCGCTTGACGGTTATTGCTGCCAGTCCGCCTTGCGCTTCATCTCGCCCCACAGGATGCGCTTGCCGGTGAGCCAGCCGTAGAGCGCCTGCAGCTTCCAGACCGACATCACCTGGCGATAGCCGAAGTTCTCGAGGATCGCGACGATGAAGAGCGCGATCACCTGTCGTGCCTTGGGGTAGGTGTGGAAGGAGAGCTCCTCGAGCAGGAGCGCCGTCGTCGAGAGCATCACGCCAAGCGAAAACGCCGCCGCGACGAATGCGAGAAATGACGTCCCCGTCATCATGCCGAGCGCGAAGGCCGTGCCCATCACGATGAAGCCGCCGACCTCGATGACCGGGCTCAGAAGTTCGAACAGCACGAAGAACGGGAATGCGATCCAGCCCGCCCCACCGCTCCCCTTCGCGAAGCACAGCTGGCGATTCTCCCAGAGGCTTTCGGCCAGGCCCCGATGCCAGCGCTTGCGCTGCTTCGCGAGCGTCGCGACGTCCTCCGGCGCATCGGTCCAGCACACGGGGTCCGGGATGAAAGCCACGCGATAGCGCGCGCCGCGCGCGGAGAGCTTTCGGTGCAGGCGCACGGTCATTTCCATGTCTTCGCCGATCACGTCCGAGCGGAAGCCGCCGGCCGCAACGACGGTGTCGCGATGGAACACGCCAAACGCTCCGGAGACAATCAGCATGGAGTTGATAGCGCTCCAGCCGAGCCGCCCACCTAGGAAGGCGCGCAGGTATTCGACGACCTGCACGAGCGCGAGCGGGTTGCGTGGCAGGCCGACTTTTTCGAGCACGCCACCGCGCACGACGCAGCCATTGATGATGCGCACCGTGCCGCCGCAGGCGACCGTGCGCGGGTCCTCGAGGAATGGCCGCACGACGTGCTCCATGCTGTGCGGATCGAGGACGGAGTCCGCGTCGCCGCAGTAGAAAATCGGATGCCGTGCGGCGTTGATGCCTGCATTCGTCGCATCGGCCTTGCCGCCGCCGTTCTCCTTGTCGATCACGCGCAGGTTCGGATGCGACAGCGAGCGATAGACGCCGCGCACCGGCTTGGTCTTGATCTGTACGCGGTAGGCCTCGGGGAAGGGCTGCAACTGGAACTCCCGCGTCATTACGGCGAGCGTGTCGTCCTTCGAACCGTCGTTGACGATGACGACTTCGAAATGCTGGTAGCGGAGTTGCAGCAGCGCGCGGATCGAGGTGGCGATCGTCGCGGACTCGTTGTAGGCAGGCACGACGAGGGAGATCGGCATCTGCAGGTGCGAGTACACGCGCTCGGTCGCGCTGAGTCCCTTCATGTAGCGCCGGAGGCCAAAGAGCGCGACGAAGGCAAGGCCGAGGTAAATCGTGTTCAGCACGATGAAGTAGCCCAGGAAGAACCACTGAACGACGGTGAGCAGCCAGCGCAGGCTCATCCGAGGCTCTCCTCGGCGCGCACATGTCTCAGCATGTCGAGCGCATAGTTATCGGTGAGCTGCGCGCGCACGGCCTCGAGCTTCTCGGCATTCATGCCGCGCAGCCGCAGCAGTGCCTGCGCCGCGCGATAGCGCACCCACCAGACGCGGTCGCCCATCAACTGCATCAGGAGTTCCGTCTCGGTGAGGTCGCCGAGCCGGCCGAGCGCAAGCGCAAGATTCATCCGGATGTCCGGATCGGCTGAGGGGCCAAAACCGCGGATTTCCGGCAGCACGGCGGGATCCAGCAGCACGAGGAGGGCCGCCGCGACGATGTGCAGGTCTTCGGGGTGCCGGTGCAGCAGTTCGGTCGCGACTTCGCTGCCGAGCACCGCGTCCACGTGCGAAAGCCAGGGCAGCAGCGGCGGGATCTTCGGGGGTTCGAGCGAGAGCATCAGCGCGCGGATCGGCTCGCGCGCGATGTCGGCGCCCGCATCCACGAGGAGCCGCGCCATCGCCTCGCCGGGCCAGCTCTCACGCTCGGCCACCTGCAGCATGATGCCGGGCATCGCGCGCTGGGCGTCGATCTGCACCAGTGACGCCGCAGCATAGAAGGACACCAGCGCATTCACGGAGACCAGGTATTCCTGCAGCGGCTTCCAGGCAGTCTGGTCGCGCAGGTGGCCGAGCGTTCGGATCGCGAGGATCTGCTTGCCGACCTCGCGCGAATTCATCATGTGGCGCGCAATATTGTCGAAGCCCAGGCGCAGGGCGAGATCATTCAGCTTGGCTGCCGCCTCGCCGCGCACGGCCTCATGCAGCGCATTCCACTCCTCCATCAGGAAGTGCACATGTCGCGCCGGAAGCTTCGGCAACGCAGGCTTTGCACCCTCTTCGATCGCGATCTGCGTCAGCAGGGGGCGCCAGGCTGCGACGACGCGTGCGCGCAGGTTTACTTCGTGCTGGAGATAGCGGCGCACGATCAGCGCCGTCAGCAGCATCAGTGCAGCGGACACGGCCGCTATCTCGGCACTGCGCCACGCCAGCGTGACGATGAAGTCAGAGCCGGTGTTCAAGTCCAAGGCTGATCCGCAAACGATTGTAGAGATCGCCCTGCTCGTACCAGCCGGCCTCCCAGGAGAAGCCCCAGCGCGTGTTGCGCCAATGCACCCCGTTGACGCTGATACTCCGGACGTCTGTCACCTGGACGACGCCGGGTGCGACGGCTTCCGCTTCTTCGCCGAAGCCGAGCGCGAGCGTCACATGGCTCGCGTCGCCGTAATCATGTGCGATGCGCAGCGAATGCCCGAAGCTCGTCTGGACGCCGGTCGGCTTCGCCGCCGTCAGCGTATAGGCGATGCGGAATTGCGCAGCGTACTGCTCGATCGTCGCGGCGAGCGAATCCACGTCCGTTGTCGCGTAACTGGAATGCCGTGCTCGCAGGCCGAGGCTGCGATCGCCGGGGAGCGTACGCGCGACCTCCCCGATCAGGCTCCATTCCGGCAGCACTTCGGCACTCGGTGCGATGTCGCCCGAGACGCTGTACGACCAATCATCGGACAGCTTTCCCACGTAACCCGCGGTCAGCTGCCCGTCGCGTGCCTGGAATCGCTCCTCGGCATGCAGGCCCGCGAAAATACGGCGGCGATCGTCGAGCGGCCGGTCCATATTAAAGGTGAGCGCGCGCCAGGGATCGCGACCGCCCGATAATTCCTCCTGACTGGCCGCGAGTGAAAGACGCGTGCCGCGCTTCAGCAGGTGCTCTTCGCTCAACGCGGCGCGCTTCGCCGCGGGCCAGCTCGATTGTGGGAAGGCGTGCTGCGCTTCCGCGAGGAAGGCATCGCTCCTTTCGTAATCCCCGAGCATCTCGAGCGCCGTTGCATTTGCCCGCCAGATGTCCTCGTAGGCCGGCGCAACGCTTCGCCCATGTTCGAGGATCGGAAGTGCATCGGCAGGACGATTGAGCGCAAGCAGCGCCGTTCCCTTGCCGAGCAGCCAGTCGGAATTGTTCGGGTCACGCGTGAGCAGGATGTCGAACTGCACGAGCGCATCACTTTGGCGCCCGGCACGGGCGCAGGATCGCGCGAGCGCATCGCGCGCATCGTCATCGTTGGGGTTTGCCGTGACGGCCGCCTGTTTCGTGTCGTCGCAGGCCTCGGCCGTGGACCAGGCCGCGGCCAGGCAGCAGCAGGCGATCACCAGGCGCAAGGATGACTCACTCATCATCGGGACTTCTTCTTGCGCGGCGGGGGCTCGGGTGGAGTTGGGACGCTTTTCAGCCGCCGGCGGATCCGCGCCACGAGTTCGGCCGGGCTGAAGGGCTTGGTCAGGTAGTCGTCGGCGCCGAGACTCAGGGCCCGCACGGCATCATGCTCACGGGTCTTCGAGGTAAGGATAATCACCGGGACGTCCTTCCAGACTGGATTTCCTCGCATGCGCGCGAGCAGCTCGAATCCATCCGTGTAGGGCAGCATCACGTCGAGCAGGACCAGGTCCACGGCCGGGCCGGCGTCAATCCGTTCTGCCGCCTTGCGCCCGTCGGCGATGCTCTCGACCGTGAAGCGCTCCCGCTGGGCCAGGTACCCCAGCAGGTAGGCCATGTGCACGTCGTCCTCGACAATCAGGAGACGCGGCAGTGCGTTAGACTCACTATTCATTGGGCCCACCCGGCGTGAAGAATACTCGATGAGCGAAGACCTGCAACGACGGATTGACCAGCTTGAGAGGGAACTCAAGGATCAGCGCGCGAAGCTGGCCCAGGCACTGCGCCAGGCGGAGTCTGCCAGCCGCACGCGCAGCGAATTCCTGTCCAATGTGAGCCACGAGATCCGCACGCCGATGAATGGCGTGATCGGCATGACCACCCTGCTCCTGGACACCGAACTGGACCGCCGCCAGCGCGAATACGCGAGCGTAATCCGCTCGAGCGCCGATTCGCTGCTGTCGGTCATCAACGACCTGCTCGACTACTCAAAGATCGAGGCCGGAAAGCTCGAACTCGAGCGGGTCGAGATGGACCTGCGTGCCCATGTCGAGGAAGTCGCGACCAACATGGCGGTGCAGGCCGCGACCAAAGACCTCGAGCTGATCGTGGACGTCGCGCTCGACCTGCCCGAGCAGGTCCTGGGCGACCCCGGCCGCATCCGCCAGGCGCTGACGAACCTCGTCTCGAATGCGATCAAGTTCACCGCCAAGGGCGAGGTCGTGATCCGCGTGACCAAGGAGCGCGCGCTCGGCGCCGCCATCGTGGTCCGCTTCGAGGTGCGCGACACCGGCATCGGGCTCGCGGCCGAGTCGATCCCGAAACTATTCCAGCCCTTCATGCAGGCCGATGCGTCCACCGCCCGCCAGTACGGCGGCACGGGTCTCGGGCTCTCGATCGTCAAGCGCCTCGCCGAACTGATGGACGGCAATGTCGGCGCCAAGAGCACGCTCGAAAAGGGATCCACCTTCTGGTTCACCGCGCGCCTCGAGCCGCGCCAGCGCGAGGCCCCGGCAGCCGCGCGCCATTCCGCGGCCGCCGCGGCGCGGCGCGTGCTGGTCGTGGACGACAACGAAACCAACCGGCGCGTGCTCGCGGAACAACTGAAGAGCGCCGACTACGAGGTCGAGACCGCCGACAGCGGCGTGGATGCGCTCACAGTCCTGCAGCGCGCCGTGGAGTCCGGCACGCCCTACCAGGTCGTGCTGACGGATCACCATATGCCGGGTATCGACGGCCTGGAGCTTGCGCGCCGCATCAGGAAGATCGAGAGCATCGCGGACCTGCGGCTCGTGCTCTACAGCTCGATCGACGACCGCTCGAGCCGCCAGGAATTGCGCGAACTGGGATTTGCCGGCCAGCTGTCGAAGCCGGTGCGCCGCGTGGAACTGCTCGCCGCGATGGAACGCGTGCTCGCCCACGATGCGCTCGACTTCACGCAGCGGCTGCGCAAGATCGTGACCCGGGACGTGATCGTCGAGGAGCAGCATCGCCATCCGCGCACCGTGCTGCTGGTCGAGGACAACCCGACCAACCAGCGTGTCGCGCAGCTTTATCTGGAGCGTGCCGGATGCGAGGTCGTGATGGCCTCGCATGGCAAGGAGGCGCTCTCGGCGATGGAATCACGGCGCTTCGACATCGTGCTGATGGACGTGCAGATGCCGGTCATGGACGGTCTCGAAGCGACGCGCCTGATCCGCGAGCGCGAAACCGGGCCGCGCACGCCGATCATCGCGCTGACCGCGAACGCGATGAAGCAGCAGATCGAAGAGTGCAAGGCGAATGGCATGGACGACGTGCTGCCGAAGCCGATCGACCGCGAGCGCCTGGGCCAGATGCTGGATCAATATGCGCCGCCGCCCATGGCCATGACCGGGCGTCACGTCGTGAAGCCCGCGCCGGAGAAAAAGGTGGAGCCGCCGTCCGATGTCTCGATGGAGCGCTTTCGCGAAGTGACGGGCGGCGACGCGGAGCTGGCGCGCGGACTGACCGCGACCTTCATCCAGAGTGTGACCCAGGTGCTCACCGACATCGAGGCGGGCCTGGCGAAGGAAGATCTCGCGCTCGTGCGCCGTGCCGCGCATACGCTCGTTGGCGCGAGCGCCAACATGGGCGCCACGCGCCTTCAGGCGATTGCGATGGCGATGGAGGATTCCGCCGCGCAGGGGAATGGCGCGGGAGTCAGCGGGTTGCTCGAAGCCGCCCGCGGCCGTTTCACTACGGCTCGCACCGCGCTCGAGAAAGAAAGCGGATGAATGGGTGCCGGGTCGCAGTCGGACAGACTGCGACCCGGGACCGTTGGATTACAACTCGACGTTGACCGGCTGGTCGAGCGTGAAGCCGATGACGGTTCCCGCCGGCAATTCAACCTCGGTGCCCGTCTTCTTCGCGGCAGCGGTACCCGCGGCAGCGCCCAGCAGGCCGCCGATCAGCGTGCCGTTCTTGCTGCTGACCTGATGGCCGAGAATCGCGCCGACGGCCGCGCCGCCCACGATTTTCGCGGTGTCGCGCCCGGTGTCGCTCTTTGCGGCCACCTGCGTGATCTTGCCGGAAACAGGCGTATCGCTCCCGTCCGCGATCACCAGGCTGTCGAAGGCGAGGCCGAGCGTCGGCGTGCCGCCGATCTTGTCGCTGCCCGACACGACTTGCGTGATGGAGCCCTGCAGCAGCGCGCCCGCCTTGGCGATGACTTTGCCGTCAACGACGAGATCATTCGACAGGTTGGCCGCGATGCGGTCACCGACCTTCGCATTCTTGGTCGTGATGGTCGAGGGCAGTTGCACTGAAATCGAAGTGCCCGACGCGACGGTGTACTTGCGCGGGCCCGACGGTGCCGGCTTCGGCGCGGAGGCCGTCGTCGTCGAACCGCCGCTGGTCGAGGGCTTCGGCTTTGGCTTTGGCTCACTGGCCTTGGCGAGCGCCGCTTCGCGCTCCGCGAGGCTCTGCTCGCGCTCCTTCAGTGCAAGCTCTGCCTCCTTGCGGGCCAGCTCTTCTTCCTTCGCCTTCATCTCAGCATCTTGTTCAATCTGAGCCTGCACCGCGGGGTCTGTGCTCGTCGCGGCCGGGGGCTTCTGTCCGCAGCCGGAAAGCGCGAGGAACGCGACCGCAGCCGGCAGCAACAGTGCGAGTGAAAGGGTCCTTGTCTTCAACATGGCTTTTGTCTCCATAGATGTGGCGTGAAGCTACTGCTTCAGGAAATCAATGCGCTGATACAGGTCCACGAGTTGTGGCACGAACTGATTCCAGTCAGCAGACTCGGCGTTGTACTTCCAGTCCGGACCAGCAAGAGCCTCGACGCGCAGTTCGGTCATCAACAACCAGAAACGCTGGCCGTGGGCGACGACCGCCATGCCACGCCAGGAGTCGCTGTGCACGGGCTCGTCCACGCCGTACACGATTTTTCCAAGCGGCGAACCGCCCGGCAAATAGGCGGCGGCGATCCACGCGGGATGGCCGTCGATCACGCCCGGTTCATCGCGCAGGATCTCTGCATTCGGCAGGCTCACCTTGAAGAATTTCGGGAAGCCCGTTTCGCGGAACCAGTCGCGCAATTCATCCGTCGTGGGTTCCTGCGCGCCGAGGTTGCGCATCGTCAGGATGCCGCGCAGCTCGCCCGTCTGGTCGATGAAGGACACGGCGGCAGCGCCGTTGTTGTCTGGCTCGATGCCGTCAAGCACTGCGGGCTTGCCCGGAAACGGCGACTGGACCGTGAAGATCTTCTGCGGGTCCTTGTAAACGCCGTCGGCGAAGAAACCGAGGATGCGGCCGGCCTGGGCCGGGGCCGCGATGAGGGCCGCCGCCAGAAGGGCAGTGGCGAAAAGGCGCTGATTAGGCATGGTAAGGGGAGTTTATCGGCTTTTATGCAGATCCGGTCAATCCGTGGTTCGCAGGCGATAGCCCAGCCCAGCTTCTGTCAACAAATGCCGCGGCCGGCGTGGATCAGACTCCAGTTTCTGCCTTAAGTTCTTGATGCAGACGCGCAGATTCCGGGTGTCGTCCACGCGGTCGGGCCCCCAGACCTCCCGTACCAGCTGCTCCTGCGTCAGGATCAGGTCGGCCTGCCGCGCCAGCGATTCCAGCACGCGGAACTCGAGGGGTGTCAGGTGGATCTCGCCGTCCTTGCCGCGCGCCTGGCGGTGCTCCAGATCCACTTCGATTTCGCCGAGGCGCAGTTTCCCGATCTGTTCCGCGCCGCGTGCATTGCGCCGCAGTGCCGCTCGCACTCGCGCGAGAAGTTCCGGTGCGCTGAATGGCTTGGTGACATAGTCGTCGGCGCCGGCATCGAGCGCCGCGATCTTCTGTTCCTCCATCGTGCGGGCCGACAGCACGATCACCGGCACCGGTGACCAGGCCCGTACCGCGCGTATCACCGTCAGCCCGTCGCCATCCGGCAATCCGAGGTCCACCAGCAGCAGGTCCGGCTTGTGGGTGCGCGCTTCGATCTCAGCGCGCGCCGCGGTTGCCGCCTCGACCACGCGAAAACCCTGGGTTTCCAGCAGCAGGCGCACCACATTGCGGATGCCGGGATCGTCCTCGACGACAAGCACCTGATGCATGGCCTCCGTCAAGGCGTAGGCCCCGTCACGACGCAGGTTCCGTTATCGGCAGCGTGAATGTGAATCTCGCGCCGCCGCCGGGGCGGCGTTCCGCGCCGATGTCGCCGCCATGCGCGCGCACCACGGCCTGGCAGATGGCGAGCCCGAGACCCACGCCCACGATGCGGCCTTCGCCATCTCCGCGATGAAACTTGTCGAACAGCCGCGCCGGATCGCCAGGCGGCAGCCCGGGGCCGTCGTCCTCGACGGTCACGCGCACGAAGCCTGCATCGGCAACCGCTGCTATCCAGGCCTGCGTTCCGGCGGGTGTGTACTTGGCGAGATTGTCGAACAGGTTGCAGAAAAGCTGGACGACGAGTCCGGCATCCACGAAGAGCGCCGGCAACTCGTTCGGGATCCGCACCTCGATCTTGTGCTTCGCAAGCGGCTGCTCGCAGCGGCTGAGTGCCGTTCCCACCAGGTCGTCGAGTGTCTGCCAGTCGCGCCGCAGGCTGACCTGGCCGGCCTCGAAGCGCACCAGATCCAGCACGTTCGAGACGAGCTCCGACATCTCGCGTGAGGTGTCCTCGATGGAGCGCGCGAGCGAAAGCCGTTCGGCCGGCTTCAGCGACTCGCCGTGATCGGCGAGCGTGCTCGCTGCGCCCGCCATCACCGCAAGCGGCGTGCGCAGGTCATGGGAGATCGAGGAAAGCAGCGTGTTGCGAAGGCTTTCGCTTTCCGCGGAGACCTGCGCCGCTTCCGCCTCCTCCGCCAGCCGGGCGCGTTCGAACGCGAGGCCGATCTGGCCCGCAAAGGTCTCCAGCAGGTGAAGCTGCTCGGGCAGCAGTATCCGGCGCTTGTTGGACGGCAGCACCGCGAGCACGCCGAGCTGGCGCCGTTCCGGTTCCGCGGACGCATCGGCGCTCGCGGGCGTCAGCGGCAGGTAGAGCCCGGGCGCCGCGGCCAGCGTGTCGGAACCGAGCCCCGCGCGATCGCCGTGATCGAGTACCCATTGCGCAATCGCAAGATCGGCGCCATGGAAGGATTCCGGCAACGCCGCGGTTTCCGGGTAATGCAGCTTGCCCGCGGCATCGGCCACCAGCACGACCGCGGCGCAGTCGAAGACTTCCGCGACATGCTTGATCGCCACGCGCGCCATGCTCTCCATGCCCCGGGTCGCCGCCAGTTCCCGGCTCATCGCATACAGGAGCGCAGTGCGCCGCTCGCGGGCGCCAGCCACACGATTCTGCTGGCGCACGCTCGCCATCAGGTTGGCGATCACGAGCGCGACCAGCAGCATGACCACGAAGGTCACCAGGTATTCGGCGTCCGTCACAGAAAACGTGAAGCGTGGCGGCACGAAGAAGAAATCGAAGGCGAGTACGTTCGCGACCGAGGTCAGGACAGCCGGGCCGCGCCCCAGCCGGAGACCCGCGATCGTGACGCCGAGCAGGTAGACCATCACCAGGTTGGTCAGCTCGAAATTCGGGAACATCGCGAAAGCCGTGGCCGTGCACGCCGCCGTGATTGCCAATGCCCAGCCATAGCGATTCCACTCGACCGGTTGCGCGATATCGGCGACCGGCGATCCCAGTGCCCGGTCCGCCGCACGACGCGGGCGCGCGGCCGCGGCGATGATCACGACGTCGAAGCGCCGTGCGCGCCGCACCAGCTCGCTGGTCGTCGACGGCCTGAACCATGCGCGCCAGCCATGGCGCTTGGCTTCGCCGACCACGACTCGCGTCGCCTTGCGGGTGCGCGCGTATTCGAGCAGCGCCGCGGCGGCAGTCGGTCCGTCGAGCGTGACGGCTTCCGCGCCGAGCGATTCGGCGAGGCGCAGCAAGGCGATGCGCCGGTTGCGTTCGCGTTCCGGCAGGCGCAGCAATGCCGGCGTTTCGACATAGACGACCGTCCAGCTGGCATCGAGCGCATCGGCCATGCGCTTGGCAGCGCGGATCACCTGTTCGGCCTGGTCGTCGGGACCGATGGCCGCCAGCACGCGATCGCGCGCGAGCCAGGTCCGCATGCCAGTTTCGCCGGGAGACGCGGCGCGCGCCGCGGCCTCGACGCGATCCGCCACGCGCCGCAGCGCGAGTTCACGCAATGCGAGGAGATTATGCTTGCGGAAGAAGCGATCGACGGCGGTCGCCGCTTCCTGCGGGATGTAGACCTTGCCGGCACGCAGCCGCGCGAGCAGGTCGTCGGGCGGCAGGTCGATCAGCTCGATCTCGTCCGCTTCGTCGAAAACATGATCGGGAATCGTCTCGCGCTGGCGCACGCCGGTAATCTGCGCGACCAGGTCGTTGAGGCTCTCGAGATGCTGGACATTGACCGTCGTCCAGACGTTGATGCCGGCTTCCAGCAGTTCGTCGATGTCCTGCCAGCGCTTCGCGTGCCGCGGCGGCGGATCGGCTTCGCCCGGGTTCGAGTGCGCGAGTTCGTCCACGACCAGGATCTCGGGATGCCGGCGCAATGCCGCGTCGAGATCGAATTCCTGCCGCAGGATCCCGCGATAGCGCACCGGCAGCGTCGGCAGCTTCTCGAGGCCTTCCATCAGCCGCTCGGTCTCGATGCGGCCGTGCGGTTCGACATAGCCGATCACGAGATCCGTGCCCGCGGCCCTCAGGCTGCGCGCCGCTTCGAGCATCGCGTAGGTCTTGCCGACGCCGGCCGAGGCGCCGAAGAAGATGCGGAGCCTGCCGCGCTTCGCGCGCGCCTCTTCCGCCTGAACCGTGGCCAGGAGCTGGTCCGGATCGGGCCGTTCATCAGACATCGGGGCGCAGCTCGTTTCTTATCGGGTTCCGTCGAGCGCCAGGTTCAGTTCCAGCACGTTGACCAGGCGCTCGGGCGTCAGGATACCGCCTGGCGCGTATGCGTGCTGCCGGATCAGTTCCTCGACTTCCGCCTGCGGCAGGCCGCGTGCCCCGGCAACCCGCGCAGCCTGGTACAGCGCCCCCGCCTCCGTGATGTGCGGATCGAGTCCACCGCCCGAGACGGCAGCCAGCTCCGCCGGGAGCGGCCGCTCGGCGGTTGCGCCGAAGGCTTTCACCAGGTCCTGCGCACGGGTGGCCACGTCGGTGCTGGTCGGCGACTTGTTGCTGCCGCCGGCGCCGGCCGCGTTGTAGTCCACCGCCGACGGCCGCGGCCAGAAATAGCGTGGCGCGGTGAACTTCTGCGCGATCAGACGGCTGCCGACGACCGTGCCTTCAGCGTTTACGATCAGCGAGCCCTGAGCGGCCTCCGGCGCGAGCACGCGCCCGATGCCCAGCAGGGCGCCGGTGTACAGCACGACGCAGATCACCATCGTGGCGACGACGATGCGGATGCTGGCGAGGATCATGTTCATGTCACGGCTCCTAGCGCATGAACATCAGGTGTTCGGCGATCGGCCCGACCGTCGCGGCCGGGAAGAAGGTCAGCGCGCCGAGAAACACGATGGTCGCGAGCAGCATCATGCCGAAGGTGGCGTCCTCGACGCCGAGCGTGCCAGCCGACTGCGCCGTCGCGCGCTTCGCGGCCATCGACCCGGCGATCGCGAGCGGCAGGATGATCGGGATGAAGCGCGCGAGCAGCATCACGATGCCGGTCGCGACGTTCCACGGCATGGTGTTGTCGCCCAGGCCTTCGAAGCCCGAGCCGTTGTTGGCGCTCGAAGAGCTGAACTCATAGAGGATTTCGCTGAAGCCGTGCGGGCCCGCATTGTTGAGCGTCGCGACGCCCCATGGGGTCACCGAGAAAATGGCCGCCGCGACCAGGATGAAGAACGCATGCGCGAGCATCGCGAGCGCCGCGAGCTTGATCTCATGCGACTCGACCCGCCGGTTCAGGTATTCCGGCGTTCGCCCCGTCATCATGCCGGCGATGAACACCGCCAGCACGATGAAGACGAACATGTTGATCATGCCGACGCCGACACCGCCGAAAATCGAGTTCAGCCACATCCCGATCATCGGCATCAGGCCGGTCAATGGATTCAGGCTGTCATGCATGCTGTCCACCGAGCCATTGCTCGTCGCGGTCGTCATGACCGCCCACACCGGACCGGCTGTCGGGCCGAAGCGCAGCTCCTTGCCCTCCAGGTTCATGGCCTCGGCCACCGGCTGGCCCGCGAATGCCTGCGTCGGGGCCGCTTCGAGCTGGATCGCGCTGCCGATCAGGACGAGCAGCATCGCCATCATCACCGCGAACACCACGGTCGCATGGCGCATCCGGCGCACGATGCGGCCGAACATCCAGACGCTCGCCATCGAGATCACGATGATGCACATCGTGGACACGACGTTGGTCCAGAAGGTCGGGTTCTCGAAGGGATGGGTGCTGTTCGGCCCGAAGAAACCGCCGCCATTGGTGCCGAGCTGCTTGATCGCCACGAATCCCGCGACCGGGCCGCGCGCGATCGTCTGCGCGATGCCTTCCAGCGTCACGGCGTTTGCCGAGCCGTCGAGCGTCATCGGCATGCCGTTCAGCAGCAGCACGATGGCCACGATGAATGCGATCGGCAACAGCACGAGGAATGTCGCGCGCTGCAGGTCCACGAAGAAATTTCCCATGTCCATGCGGCCGGCCAGGCCGCGCGCCATCGCGGCGAGCGCCGCGATGCCCGTGGCCGCCGAGACGAACTGGAGCCACATCAGCGCGAAGAGCTGCGACAGGTAGCTCATCGAGACTTCGCCGGAATAATGCTGCAGGTTGGTGTTGGTCGTGAACGAGGCCGTGGTGTTGAAGATCAGGTGCCAGCTCAGCGCGCCCTTGCCGTCCGGGTTCAGCGGCAGGTACTGCTGCGTCGCCAGGATCGCGGCGCAGACGACGAACATCAGCACATTGAAGACCAGCAAGGAGACCGTATAACGCTTCCAGCCCTGCGGCTCGCGCGCGAGCGAACCGCCGAAGAACGTGAACGCGCGCTGGAGCCGGCCGGCGAGGCCGCTCTCCGGCGACGCGGGATCCATCGCCCATTTCATGTAGCGGCCCAGCGGCCAGGACAAGAGCGTTGTGCCGCCGAGGACCAACGCAACGTAGAGGATGGCGTTGCTCATGACTGCGTACCCGTGAACAGCGCCAGCAGCATGTCAATAGCCTTGATGCCGATGAACGGCGCGATGACGCCGCCCACTCCGTAGATCAGCAGGTTGCGGCGCAGCACGGCCGCCGCCCCGATCGGGCGGTAGGCGACGCCTTTCAGCGCGAGAGGGATCAGCGCGATGATGATGAGCGCATTGAAGATGATGGCGCTCAGGATCGCCGATTCCGGCGTGTGCAACTGCATGACGTTGAGCGCCTCGAGCGGCCCGGCTTTTCCTTCCGTCGCATAGATTCCGGCGAAGACCGCCGGCAGGATCGCGAAATACTTCGCGACGTCGTTGGCGAGGCTGAATGTCGTCAGCGAGCCGCGCGTCATGATGAGCTGCTTGCCGATCTCGACGACCTCCATCAGCTTGGTCGGATTGGAGTCGAGGTCCACCATGTTCCCGGCCTCCTTCGCGGCCTGGGTGCCGGTATTCATCGCGACCGCGACGTCGGCCTGCGCGAGCGCAGGCGCGTCGTTCGTGCCGTCGCCGCACATCGCGACCATGCGCCCCTCGGCCTGGTTCCTGCGGATCAGCTCGAGCTTCGCCTCCGGCGTCGCCTCCGCGAGGAAATCGTCGACGCCCGCCTCTGCCGCGATCGCGGCGGCCGTCAGGCGGTTGTCGCCGGTGACCATCACGGTCTTGATGCCCATGCGGCGCAGCTGGCCGAAACGCTCCTTGATGCCGCCCTTGACGACGTCGCGCAGCTCGATGACTCCCAGCACGCGCGCGCCATCGGCAACGACCAGCGGCGTCGCACCCTTGCGCGCGATGATCTGCACGATGTCGGACGCGGCCGCGGGCCACGCGCCGCCGCTCTCCTCGACGAACTTGCGCACCGCGTCGGCCGCGCCCTTGCGCACGCGCCGCCCGTCGAGATCCACGCCGCTCATGCGCGTGTGCGCGGAGAACTTGTGGAACGTGTGCGGCGTGGTGGTCAGGTCGCGGCCGCGCATCTGGAACCGGATCTTCGCCAGCACCACGATCGAGCGGCCTTCCGGCGTCTCGTCGGAGAGCGAAGCCAGCTGCGCGGCGTCCGCCAGCTCCTGCGGCTCCGTGCCGGGCACCGCGTGAAACACCGCCGCCTGGCGGTCGCCGAGCGTGATCGTGCCGGTCTTGTCGAGCAGCAGCACGTCCACGTCGCCGGCCGCTTCGACCGCGCGGCCGGAAGTCGCGATGACGTTCGCCTGCACCATGCGATCCATGCCGGCGATGCCGATCGCCGAAAGCAGCGCGCCGATCGTGGTCGGGATCAGGCAGACGAGGAGCGCGATCAATACCGTCAGCGTGACCGGCGAGCCCTGCCCGGACGCGGTCACCGCGTACTGCGTGAACGGCGCGAGCGTCACGGTCGCGAGCAGGAACACGAGCGTCAGCATCGCGAGCATGATCGTCAGTGCGATCTCGTTCGGCGTCTTGCGGCGCTTCGCGCCTTCAACCATCGCGATCATGCGATCGAGGAATCCTTCGCCCTCGAGGCTCGTCACGCGTACCACGAGCCAGTCGGACAGCACGCGCGTGCCGCCGGTCACCGACGAGAAGTCGCCGCCCGCCTCGCGCAGCACCGGCGCCGATTCGCCGGTCACGGCGCTCTCGTTGACGGACGCGACGCCTTCGACCACCTCGCCGTCGGCCGGAATGAAGTCATTGACCTCGACGACCACCCGATCGCCGCGCTTCAACTGCGATGCCTTGATCAGGTCGAAGTGTTCGCGGTTGTCGCTCTTCAGGCGCTTGGCCATGACGTCGCGGCGCATGGCGCGCAGCGTCGCCGCCTGCGCCTTGCCGCGGCCCTCGGCGACCGCCTCGGCGAAATTGGCGAAGAGCACCGTGAGCCACAGCCATGCCGAGATCGACAGGATGAATCCGGGCCGGCCCTCGTTCGCGAATGAGCCGAACAACGACCCGATGCCGATCACCGTCGTCAGCACGCTGCCGATCAGCACGATGAACATGACCGGATTGCGGAGCTGCGCGCGCGGATTGAGCTTCAGCAGCGAATCGCGCAGCGCGCCCTTCAGGATTTCCGGCGTCAGGTATTTCGCCTGCACGCTCATTCGAATCGCTCCGGATAAAGCAGGGCCGCCAGGAGATAGAGCCCCAGGACAACCGCCAATGTGAGTGCGAGCCATTCCATGCGGCCAAGCGTGCGGCCGCCACCGTGCGTCCGGTAGACAAAATGTTGTGAAGATTTCCCGGGTATCATCCTGGGCTCATGGGGCCCTTGAAAAACATCAGGATTCTCGACCTCAGCCGCATCCTGGCCGGGCCCTGGGCTACCCAATGCCTCGCCGATTTCGGCGCCACCGTGTGGAAAGTGGAAAAACCGGGCGCCGGCGACGACACGCGGCACTGGGGACCGCCGTGGCTCAAGGATTCCGCAGGCCGCGACACGGCGGAGGCCGCGTATTACCTCTCGGCGAACCGCGGCAAGCGTTCACTCGCCATCGATTTTACGAAGCCCGCGGGACAGAAACTGATTCGCGGCCTCGCGGAACGCGCGGACGTGCTGATCGAGAATTTCAAGGTCGGCACGCTCACGCGTTATGGGCTCGGTTACGACGACCTGAAGGCCGTGAATCCGCGGCTGATCTACTGCTCGATCTCCGCCTTCGGCCAGGACGGGCCCGAGGCGGGCGGCGCGGGCTACGACGCGATGATCCAGGGCATGTCGGGGCTCATGAGCATCACCGGTGAGCCGGACGGCGGTCCGATCAAGGTGGGTGTCGCGGTTTCCGACCTGATCAGCGGCATGTATGCGCTATCCGCGATCCTCGGGGCGCTCTACGAGAGGCAGCAGTCGGGGCAGGGCCAGGCCATCGACCTCGCGCTCCTCGATGCCCAGGTCGCGGCACTCGCCAACCAGGGCCTGAATTACCTGATTTCGGGGGTCCCGCCGGGGCGCCGGGGCACGGCGCACCCGAATATCGTCCCCTACCAGGCGTTTGCGACCGCGGACGGCTATCTGATGCTCGCGGTCGGCAACGACCGGCAGTTCGAGGGCTTCTGCGGCGCCGCGGGCCTGCCGGAACTAGCGGCGGATGCGCGGTACCGGACCAATGCCGGCCGCGTGGCGAATCGCGCCCTGCTCATCCCCGAGATCGACCGCCTCTGCCGCCAGAAAACGACGCGGCAATGGCTGGCGGTACTCGCACCGCTCGGAGTGCCCTGCGGGCCGATCAACAACCTGGCGGAAGTGTTCGACGAACCGCAGGTGAAGCACCGCAAGATGCGCTTCGACCTGCCCCATCCCGGGGGCGGATCGGTGCCGCAGGTTCGAAACCCGATTCTCTACTCGCGTACGGCTCTCGAATATCGGGATCCGCCGCCGCTGCTCGGTGAGCACACGGCGGAGGTGCTCGCAACGGAACTCGGCATCAGCGCTTCGGAGTTTTCGTCTTTGCGCTCGGCCGGCGTGGTGAGCTGACCCGCCAGAGCTTGCGCCGGCTGCCGCGCAGCAGTTTCGCGGCGAGACGTTCGTGGCGGCGCGCGAGTTCGCGCGGGCGCAGGGCGGCGAGCGCCGCGGGTTCCAGCTTTTCCTTCAGCAATACTTCGGCGCGCACCAGCGCCTGGCGCGCACGAACGTCCTGCAGGGTTCCGCCCTTCGGCACGATTGCAAATGCCACCTGGCAACCCATCGCCTGCGAGAGCCGATCGAGGCTCGCCAGCGTGATGCGGCGGCGCCCTTCCGCGCGTTCCATCTGCTGCACGGTCGCACGCGAAATGCCGGCGCGAGCGGCGAGTTGCGACTGCGAAATACCGAGCGCATCGCGGATCTCGCGCAGCCATCCGCTGCGCGGAACGAGGTCCGGATTCATGCGTGGAAATGCGCGCGCGGCCTTTGCGAGTTCCGCGCGCTTCACGCGCGGGCCGCGGCGCGGCGGCGGTGCTTTTTTCTGTTTTTTAGTGGCCAATTGCGTCGGTTTATCGGATGTGTATAAGCATCGTATATCAGTCTAAGCGTCTGAATGCAATAAACCGGAATGGTTCAGGAGCGAACAAAAGCCAGAAGCGGCGCGAAATCGCCGGCGTCGGCGCTGCGAAGCGCTTCCAGGTAGCGTTTCCGCGCCCCGCCAGGATGCTGCAAATCGTTCGAGCCCCAACTGAATCTCGGAGCACCCTGTTCAATCAGCAGAAGGTTCGCCATCAGCCGGGAGTGCCGCCCGTTGCCATTGACAAAGGGATGTATCAAAACGAGCCGATGACTGAAGCGCGCGACGATTTTGTCGAGTTCACTGGCGCGGTGGACGAGCTGGGTTCGCGTGTCCTCGCAGAGCTGATGGACGGCGGCTGCGATTGACGCAGGAGCGATGCCAATATTTTTTTCGGTGGACCAAAACTGCCCTGCCCAGGTCCACGTCTCATCGAACATCCGTCGATGCAATGTGCGAATGAAATCTGGGCTGAGCAGTTCACGGTGACGTTGCGAGAATGCCCACTCCTCTCCCTGGATGATGTTGGCCAACTCGACGGTGTCGAGTTCCTGACGATTGCCGACGTGCCTCGCGATCAGACCTGTCGCTTCATCAGGATCGAGAGGCGTTGCATCTGACCCTTCACTCTCGTTCATCGCCAGAGCTTGCGTGGACTCCCGCTCAGCAGCGATTCGACCAGGTCCTGCTTTACGCTCCGCTGATTTGCGGGAGATACGCCCTGGCCCTCGAGATTCATGGAGTGCACCGCCGACTTCAGCAACGCTTCCGCTTTGGTGTTTGCCGCGCTCTCTCGCAGGCCTTCCAGGGAGCCACCCTGTGGAACAAGGGCAATCGCGACCTGACAGCCGAGTGCGGCTGCAAGACGATCGAGGCTCTCGAGCGTAATGCGACGGCTGTCCTTCGGCCAGCTCGAGTTTCTGCACCGTTGCGCGTGAAATACCCGCTCGGGTCGCCAGCTGCGCCTGCGACATCCCGAGCGCCTCGCGCATGGCGCGCACCCAGCCGCTGCGCGGGCTGGCAGAATCACGCGGAAAGCGACGCGCGGACTCGTCGAGTTGGCGGCGCTTGAGTTTGGAGAAACGGTCAGTCATTTTTTCAATTCCACTGCCAATACGCACTGGATGCTTATAGGCATCCATTGTCAATCTATCCTGATGTCTATAGGCATCAATAGCGATTTATCTATATGAAATACATAGCAAAACCTGTCCAGCCCGCCGATCTCCAGGCCAACAATCGCTCCGGCTACCCCGAGCCGTACCGGTCCCAGTGCCTGCCGCGCGAGAAACGCGCGCTGGGGGATGCTGCGGGCCTGACCAAGATCGGCATCAACCACACGACGCTCTGGCCTGGGGCCGCCTCCTCGATGCGCCACTGGCATACCCACGAGGACGAGCTGGTCTACGTGCTGTCGGGCGAACTGGTCCTGGTGACCGACGCAGGCGAACAGGCTCTCAAGGCAGGCCAATGCGCGGGCTTCCCGGCAGGCCTGAAAAATGGCCACCACCTGATCAATCGCGGGCCCGTTCCGGCGGTCTACCTGGAGATCAGCAACCGCGACGATTCCGACGGTGCGCAGTACCCGGATGTCGACCTTCGCTGGAACGCGCCGGAGGCGCCTGGCGTCTACAGCCACAAGGACGGCCGGCCGTACTGAGTGACCGGCCGGGGAGCCCATGAAATCCTCCGCCTTCGCCGCACTTCTCCTGGTCGCCCTGTCTGGTCTCGCCTTCGGCGAGGAAGACTGTTGCGCATCGACGCCCTTCCACACTTTCATGTCCCGGCCGGGACTCGTCTTCGAGGTCAATCGTCCGATCGGGTCCCTCACGAGCGACTACGCGCGCGTCGAGATCATTGCGCTCGCCGCCATCGACCCCGAACACACCGGCCACACCGACGACACCATCCAGAGGATGCGCGGCCTCAAGATCCAGCTGCAGCAGACCGGCAGCTCCGAAAACATCTACCTGGACTCAGCGCAGGTGGCGACGCTGATCGAGGAGCTCGCGGGAATCGAGGACGGCGTCCCGGCACTCGAAAATGATGAGACCGCACCCTACCGGGTCCAGGGGACGGCGAGCTGCTGGCGACCGGCCCAGCCGTTCCGGATTCTGTGCCCCAGTTACCGCGTCGGACCGGACTGGACCGGCATGGCGCTCAACGCTTACGGCGGCCCTTCATATGCCTTTCCGGGGCACCGGCCGGCCGAGCTGAAGGCGCTGCTGCAACAGGGGCTGGCGGCCCTCGAGACGGACTGAAACGCTGTATTTTCGGATGAGTATAAGCATCCGATTTTTCCGCAAGCGGTTGTCGTCC
Organism: uncultured Gammaproteobacteria bacterium; assembly: GCA_963747145.1. Taxonomy (GTDB): domain Bacteria; phylum Pseudomonadota; class Gammaproteobacteria; order Steroidobacterales; family Steroidobacteraceae; genus SCUD01. Next base: position 696,198 of record CAVVDZ010000001.1, read on the forward strand.
AACGAATCGCAGGAAATTTCGCCGCGGGCGGCCCGGTGCCCGGCCCGCACGGGCTGAAATGGCTCAGCTCGCGGCGTCCATATAGGCCCGCAGCACGGCGTTGATACGGGTCTGATACCCCGCTCCCCTGGCCTTGAACCACTCGAGAACATCGGCATCCAGGCGCAGCGAAACCGCTGCCTTCCGGGGTGCCGCCGGCAGCCCCTGGCGCACGATGTCGCGGACGATTTCCTCGACCACCGGCGGGGGCGGAGCAGGCGTTGCCATGGGTGCTTCCGGCACCGGTTTCGGGAGCTCGGATGGCGGGATCCCAGTCAGCCTCGAGAAGAATCCCTGCTTCATGGTGCCCTGCCAGTCGAGTCGGAAAATGACCGCATGACAGATTGTATATACAAACCCGAAGCACCGGGCGGGGACGTTAGAGACTTCAGAAACACCCACCTCTGGAGTCTCCAATGAAGCGTTTCAGTCTCCGGGCCGCCGCCCTGTTGGCCCTCCTTTGCCCCCTAGCCGCCCTCGCCGGGCAGCCCGTGGACGTCGAGATTTACGACCGCACGTCGGGCCGGTTGCTGCCCGTTTACTGGCACGCGGGCGAGCGCTATATCGCCGGTGAGCCGGGTCATCGGTACGAGGTCCGGGTCCGCAATCAGGGGGCCGGCCGGGTGCTCTCCGTCACCTCGGTTGACGGCGTCAATGTCATCAGCGGCGAGACCGCCGCTGCGAGCCAGACCGGCTATGTCCTCGACCCCTACGGCCGGGTCGAAATCGAGGGCTGGCGGAAGAGCCTTAACGAGGTCGCCGCCTTCTACTTCACGCCCCTGCCGGACTCCTATGCCGCCCGCACCGGGCGCCCCGACAACGTGGGGGTCATCGGTGTCGCGGTGTTCCGCGAGCGCTTGCCTTACGCGATGCTGCGCGAGCAGGAATCCGTTACCGCGGCCGATGCCGAACCGCTGGACCCCGGTTCGCGCCCCGACGGAGCAGCCCCTGCCCCGGCCGAAGCCCGGGCGGATGCCTCGAAAGCGCCCCGGCTCCTCGGCAAGCTTGGCACCGGCCATGGCGAGCGCGTCGATTCCCGGGTGAGCTACACGGAATTCGAGCGCGCGACGGACTCCCCTGAGTGCTTGATCCGGATTTTCTATGACTCGCGCCGGAACCTGGTCGCCCAGGGCGTGATCCCGGGGCGGAATTACGCCCGGAACGTCCCCGACCCCTTCCCGGCGGGCTTCGTCCCCGATCCCTGAGGATTCCCGGGCCATAATCCCGTGTGGGCCGGCATTTGAGGCCGGCCCGCGCGGGTTTTCATGGCAACCGAACTGCTTTTTCGCGACGACGCCTACCTGAAAGCCGCCGTGGCCCGCGTGGTCGCCACCGGCGTGGTTGAGCCCGGCGCAGGCTACGTCGAGCTCGATCGCACGATTTTCTATCCGCTGGGCGGCGGCCAGCCGGGCGACACCGGATTTCTCGTTCGCGAGAACGGCGAGCGCATCGCGATCGTGGACACGCGCAAGGGCGAGACCTACGACACGGTGCGGCACGTGCTCGCCGCGGGCACTGTGATGCCGCAGATCGGAGAGCCGATCTCGCTCGAACTCGACTGGCAGCGCCGCTATGCGTTCATGCGCCTGCACACGGCGCTGCACGTCATGTCTTGCGTCGTGATTGCGCCGGTGACCGGCGGAAATATTTCACCCGACAAGGCGCGGCTCGACTTCGACATCGACATGACGCTGCTCGACGCATCGAAAATCGAAAGCGGTACGAATGAGCTGATCGCACGCGGCGTGGACACCGAGACGGTCTGGATCACCGACGCTGAACTCGACGCCCAGCCGGAACTCGTGAAGACGATGAGCGTGCAGCCGCCGCGCGGCGCTGGAAGAGTGCGGCTTCTGAAGATTCCGGGCATCGACCTCCAGCCCTGCGGCGGCACGCACGTGAAGAACATCGCCGAGATCGGCGGCATCCGCGTGACGCGGATCCGCAACGAAGGCAAGCGCAACAAGCGCGTCGAGATCGCGCTGGTCTAGACGTTCAGCCCCGATGGCGGATGCTGAGCTTTTCGTCGCCGGCGCAATTCAACTGGCGTTCGGCGCCGCGATCGGCACGGGCGCCGCGTGGCGATCCGCGCGGGCCAGCAGGATCTCGACCGCCGGATCACCGCGCAGGCTTCCCCAGCGCGGATCGGCGCGAATGAAGACCGGCTCGGCCCAGTCGCGATCCACGGCCCGTTCGAGTTCCGCGACCGCCGACTCACGCCGTCCGCCGAGCCGCAGCGCCAATGCATACGCCAGGAGGTATTCCGAATCCTGGTCCTCCCCGGCAGCCGCACGAACGGACAGCAATTCGATCGCGCTTTCGGCCAACAGGCGGGCACGCGTCGTGTCGCCACGCATTTCGCTGGCCCAGGCCAGCGCTTCGAGCCCTTCAACTTCGGCATCGATGTCGCGGACATCGAGCCGCGGCGCACCCACGTCACCGTACACGCTCTCGAGCCACGGCATCCCGCGCTCCGGCTGGTCGGCCATGACCAGCGACCAGCCGATGGCTCGCCGCAGTCTGCGATCCGACTGTTCGCCAGGTTTCTCGGTCGCTAATGCGCCTTTCATCTGTGAATCGATGAAGTCGCGCACCTCCGGAGTTCCGCCCAACACCTGATGAAGGCGCACGGCCAGATACAGGTCTCCATCCAGGGGTTCTGGAGTCCACGACAAGTTCGCGTACAGTTCGCGCGCTTCGCGAGGCTCTCCACTGCGTGCCAGAATTCCAGCCGCGGTCAATTGTGAAACCCGGTCGAAATCGGCGGCCGCGGTGTGGTGTGCCCAGATCCGCGCCTCGTCGAATCGGTGGGTATCTATGGAAATTTCCGCAAGTTGTTCGTAAAGATAGACGGGCATGCCAGGCGCACGCACAAGGCGCAACAGGCGCCCGCGCACCAGGTCCAGCTCGCCGCGCGCGATCAGCACGTTGTTCATGTGGAAGTTGGCAATCGGGCTCAATGGATCCAGCGTCAATGCAGCTTCCCGTTGTGCAGCCGTACGCGCCAGATCGCCCAGCACTTCATAAGCGTTGCTGAGCCAGATACGCGCTTCGGGCAACGACGAATCGAGCCGCACGGCGCGCTCGAGACTGCGTTGGGAGGCTGCGTACCAGCCGTGTTCGGCACAGCGCTCGATACAGTAGTTCCCCTCCTGCTGCGCCAGCAGGCCGGCGGCGGCGTGCGCTTCGGCAAGTTCAGGACCGAGCGCCAGTGCGCGGGCCACGGATTCGCGAGCGCATTGCAGTCCGGCGGCTATGTCCGTGTCGGATCCCAAGTTCGTGAAAAATATGCAGGCCACGGCGTGGATCGCGTGACCGCGCGCGAAATCCGGTGCCGCGCGCACGACTTCCGTGCTGGCGTCCATCATGCGTTGCCTGAACCCCGAACGGCGCTCGCGCAGTTCGGTGCGGGCCTGCAGATAAGCCTGCAGCGCCGGAAACGGCAGGGCTTCAAGCTGCCGGTCGCCAGGCGCCAGGCTCGCCGCTTCCTGGACCGCGGCTGCGATCTGGTCAGCGATGCGGTAACTCTCTGTAACCGGCAGCAATAGTTCACTGCTCCAGAGATCGGAACCGCGTTCGCCATCGAGGCGCATGCGCACGCGCAGCTGCCCGCCGTCCGCCTCCGCCGAACCCGAAAGACGCAATGCGGAGAGTGGCGCATCGACCACCAGGTCGCTAAGCGCAAGCTCCGGGAGATGACTCAGGCGCTCGCGGATCATCGTGTTGATCGCGACGACGTCTGCAGAGTCAGATTTGAGACCCGGGAAGTAGAGCCGCGGCACACTGGCGCTCGCATTTACATACGCCTGCGATTCCTTGCGGGCCAGCAGCGCGTTGCTGCCGGCGATGATCGCAAGGATCACGACGGCGATTCCCGAGCCGAGTGCCGCACTCTGCCATCCGGTCCAATGTGAACGCCGCGCTGCCGGCAGCGGCGCAGTCGCCGGTGGCTCCTCGGCCATTGCGGCGAGGGCTTGCGGCCGCATCAGCAGCCGATAGCCCTTGCGCGGAATCGTCTCGATATAGCGCGGCTCGTCCGTCTCGTCGTCCAGCGCGCGTCGCAACTTGGCGATGGACTTGTAAACCGGGTTCTCGCCCATCGGGCGGCCTTCCCACACAATGCGGATCAACTCGGCGCTGCCGATGACTTCGCCGGGCTGCTCGGCAAGCGCCACCAGCACTGCCATGGTCTTGGGCTCGAGCTCGATCCGCAGGTCGCCACTTGTCAGCCGGTCCGTGGCCGGGTGAACGACGAAATCGCCCAGACGAAAGTCGGGTGACGACATTCGATGCGGACTTCCCGTGATTCGCAAGGAAAAAACCAGAGTTCCGGCAGGACTCTGCGCTGGGCGCGGCTGCACAGTCAACCGGCCACCGGCGCGGCCGGCAACAATATGTATAGCGGAGGGGAAAACGGCCTATGAACAAGCAATTAGTGGCGACATTGGCTGCCGCGATGGGGCTCCTGACCAACCCCGTTCTCGCGGATGACCAGAGTCATGGTGACGATGACGGCGTTGCCGCTCGCATCCGGATCGGTTTCGCGATCGCGCCCGTGCCATTGAACTTGCGGGGCAGGAACCGCGAGCTGGTCGGACTCGGCAGCTACATCGTGAATGCAGCGGGGGCCTGCAACGATTGCCATACGCATCCGACATACATGCCGGGGGGCGACCCGTACCAGGGCCAGCCCGAGGTCATCAACTCCGAGCAGTACCTCACGGGTGGCCGACAGTTCGGGCCATTCCAGTCGGCCAACCTGACGCCGGATGAGTTTGGCCGTCCGGCGGGCCTGACATTCCCGGAATTCAAGAACACAATACGCACAGGCCTCGATCCCGACGGCGATCGTTCGCCGCTCCCGCCGTTTTTGCAGGTCATGCCGTGGCCGGTCTATGCCAAGCTGTCCGATCGCGACTTGCGTGCGATCTACGAATATCTCCGCGCCATCCCCTCGCGGGCCGACAATCCGGCACCGGGCCCCTGAGGCTTGTTGCCTCGAGATCGAGAACCCCGGCCCCGTGCCGGGGTTTTCTTTTTCTAGCCGAGCCGTTGCCGCATCACGCGGTGCAGCAACAGCAGGCTGATGATCGCCTGCGACGCGACGCTCGCGACCGACAGGTACCAGATGTGATCGAGCTGCAATCCCGGCAGCGACGCGAGCCAGATCGCCGGCAGCACGAAGGTCAGGATGCGCGAGGAGGTGCTCGCGAGCGCGGGCCAGGTGTGGCCGAGGCCCTGGAAAATTCCGGAGCAGGTGAAGATCAGGCCTGAGGCGACGAAATTCCACGAGATGACCTGCAGGAAGCGCGAGCCGACCGCGATGACCTGCGGATCGCTCGTGAACCTTGCGACCAGCCAGCCCGGGTTCCACTGGCAGACCAGCGTCAACACGATCATCAGCACGCTGCTCAGGATCGCCGCCGTGCGGAAGGTCGCGCGCACGCGCGCGTATTGCTTCGCGCCATAGTTCTGTCCCGCCATCGGCCCGGTTGCGAAGGCGATCGCCATCGCCGGCAGGAAGATCGCCTGCATCAGTCGCGTGCCGACGCCGAATCCCGCCTGCGCGGCGGCGCCGAAGTCGCGGATGATCCAGTAGATCACCGACATGTAGACGAACATCAGCGCGAACTCGCCGCCTGCCGGCAGTCCGATGTTCAGCATGCGGCCCCACACGGCGAATCGCGGCGCCCACAGGCCGGCGCGGAAATGAACGTACTTCTCCAGGCGCACGAAATAAAACGACAGCAGCACGACGCCGGCCGCGACCGAGATCGTGCTCGCGAGCCCTGCGCCGGCGACGCCGAGCGGCCGGCCGGTGCCGATGCCGGCGATCAGCACCGGCGCGAGCAGGACGTTCAGCAGCACGGTGACCATCTGCACGATCATCGTCGGCTGCACGACGCCCGTGCCGCGCAGCGCCGACATCATCACGATGGAGACGTACTGCAGCGCGAGGCCCGGCAGGAACCAGGTGAGATAACTGATGCCTGCATCCGCGGTCGCGGCATCCGCGCCGATCGAGCGCATGTAGGCGCCGGTCAGCGCATAGCCGCCGATCAGCGTGCCCGCGAGGCAGACCGCTGCCAGCACCAGTGACTGGTTGAACACGAGATTCGCGTCGTTCGGGTCCTTGCGCCCGACTGCCTGCGCGACGAGCGCCGCCGTGCCGACGCCGAGCGTCTGGGTCAGCGCCATCACGACGAACATCGCGAGGCCCGCGGCGCTCACGCCTGCGATCGCGGCATCGCCGAGCTGCGCGACGAAGTAGAGATCGACCAGGAAATAAAGCGTCTGCGCCAGCATGCCGACCGCGATCGGCACGGCCATCTGCACGAGATTGCCGGGTATCGGGCCCTGGGTCAGGTCGCGCATGGATCCCCCTGCGAAGGCGTAGAATGGTACACGACCGCGAAAATCAGCGGCCAGAGTTCAATCGGATAAAGGGGTCACTGTGAATATTCTGAAATCAGCTGCACTCATTGCAGTGGGTCTGGTCACGCTCGCCGGTTGCCAGAAAGCGGTGGACACGGCAGCGGTGGTCGATGAAGAGAAGCGCGGTTCGCGCGACTGGGCCGCCGCCTACAACGCTGGCGATGCCGAAACCATCGTCGCGAAATATTCCGACAATGCGGCCATCATGCCGCCGAACGCACCGGCTGCCGTCGGGCGCGACGCGATTCGCACATTCATCACGGGTGACATCGCCGGCGCGAAGGCCGCGGGCGTCACGCTCGTGATCAGCGACGGCGACGAGGGTGGTGCTTCAGGCGACCTCGGCTGGCATTCGGGCGCTTTCACGGTGACCGATGCCTCCGGTGCCGTCGTCGACAGCGGCAACTACCTGGAAGTCCTGCAGAACATCGACGGCAAGTGGATGATCATCCGCGACATCTGGCATTCGGACCGCGCGCCCGCACCGGCGGCTGCTCCGGCTGCGGATGCCGCTGCCGCGCCCGCAACTTGATCGACTGCATCCATTGGATGGATGCGAAGGGGCCAACGTGAATATTGCAAAGACAACCGCGGTCATCGCGGCCGGACTGCTTGCGCTCTCGGGCTGCCAGCAGGCACCGAAGAATACCGACGCTGACACGAGCGCAATGCAGGACGGAACCAGGGCGTGGGCAGTTGCCTACAACGCTGGCGACGCGGACGGCGTCGCCGCGCTGTATGGAGAAGACGCGGTCGTCATGCCGCCGGGCGCGCCGGTCGTCTACGGGCGCGCCGCGATTCGTGAATACATCGCCGCCGACAGCGCCGCCGCCAAGGCGGCCGGGTTGACGCTCACGATCGAGCATGGCGACAGCATCGGCATTTCCGGCGACGTCGCCTGGCACTCGGGGCTTTATTCAGTCAGCGACGCCGCAGGCGCGAGAGTCGATGGTGGAAGTTACGTGGAGGCCCTGCAGAAGATGGAAGGGAAGTGGTTCATCATCCGCGATATCTGGAACTCCGACAGCCCGCCCGCAGCTGCGCCTGCCACGACCGGAGAAGCCGCGGCAGCACCCGCGACCTGATCACTTCAGAACTTCCAGATGACGCCGAGCGATGGAATCAGCGGCAGGGAGTTCTGGACCTGCACGTCGAAAACGTCGGGATCGAACTCTTCCTCGATCTGGTATTCGACGCAGCACTGATTGCGGCTGTTTGCCAGGTTGTTGACCTCGAAGAATGCCGTCAGCGTTCCCGCCGACGCGAGGTCGAAGCGCCGCGCGATGCGCATGTCGACGCTCGCGAAATTCGCGAGGCGCAGGGCATTGCGCTTGCCGACTGTGACCAGCGGGAACGGATCGAGCGTCGCCAGTTCGAGCTCGGTCGTACGCCAGCCGGTGTGCCAGGTGACGGCGAGCGAAGCGTCCCACTTCGCGCCGCGCCAGGAGAGCCCGCCGCTCGCGTAATTGCGCTGGTCCCAGCGCCGGTGAAACCGCTCGCCGTCGATGCGATCGTAAGCCTGCGATCCGCTGTAGCTGAGCCAGCCTGAAAACGGGGCGGCGTCGTAATTCAGCGAGAGCTCGGCGCCCGCCGCCTCCGCGGAATCGGGCGCGATCCGGATCCGGTCGGGCTTCAGTTCGGGCAGCACGATGAGAGTGTTCATCAGCAGTTCGTAGCGCGGGAGCGGGTTACGATACTGCTTGCGATAGGCCTCCGCGCGCAGTTTCAGCCGCGGCGTCAGGTCGTGCTCAACGCTCGCGACCAGGTGCGTCGCCCGTTGCGACGGAGAAAAGCCCTGTTCGCCATCCGACACATTCAGCTCGTTGACGCCCTGGGCCTGGAAGTAGCGGCCCCAGGATAATCGCAGTCGCGTGTCATCGCGCGGCCGCCACATCACGACCGCGCGCGGACTCGTATGCGATCCATCCTGCGGAGCGAGGGACTCACGATCCCAGCGCATGCCGAGATCCGTCGTCACCGTCGGTGTCGGCTCGAAGCGCCAGTTCACGTACGCGCCGGCCTGGTGACCGGATGGCCGCAGCAGCAGCGATGTGGAGCGGGTCGGTGTCGCGGGCGCGCCTGGCGTCAGGAATAACAGGTCGAATGCAACGTCGTCCGAATATCGATAGGCGCCACTCATCTGCCGCCATTCGACGCCGGCCTGCAGCACGGAGCGTCCGCCCGATCGCCACCAGCCGTCGGCCTGAATCGAGTTGATGGTGAAATCGCGCTCATCCACCAGCGAGCCGATCGCGATGCCCGGCAGGTTCGTGCTGCCGGACCGGTCGCTGCCTATTTCGGTGCGCGCGACCAGCATCCGGCCGCCGAGCCCATTTGACGCACCGAAGTCCATGCGCACCCAGTAGTAGGCGTCTCGGTACTCGGCGCTGGCCTCTTCCTCCTGGTCGGTGTCGTGCGCGGTGATCTGGTCGACGAACGTGAGGGCGTTTGCCGAAATCGCGAACCCGTCGTTCACCCGGTGACCGACGTGCGCATAGAGATCGTGGTAGTCCGGCTCACCGATCGCCTGGTTCGTCAGGTCGAAAATCTCGCTCAGGTTGCTGCGCCGCGCGGCGAGCGCCCAATCACCGGCGCCTTCGTTCCAGGATCCGTCCACCGACACGCCGGTCGTGAACACCGACAGCACGGCCTCGCCGCTGACATTGCGGCCGGGCAGGCGCGGCGCGACTTCGACCACGCCGCTGCTGCGATCGCCGAAGGTGACGGGAAAGCCGCCGGTGTAGACGCGGATGTCGCTGACGATCGCCGGGTCGATCGCGCTGAAGATTCCGTAGAAATCCTTGAAGTGGAACGGGTCGTAGAGGCGCAGGTCGTCGAAGCGCACCAGCGTTTCCTGGTCCGTGCCGCCGCGCAGGTGGACGCGGCTCGAGAAATCCTGGCGCGCGACGCCCGGCAGGCGCGACACCGCGCGCAGCGGATCCTCGCCGATATCGGGGAGCGCCTCGAGCTGGTCGGCACCGAATACGGCCGATGACATCGGCGCATCGCCTCCGAACAGGTAGGTGCTGGCGGTGACGACAACCGTGTCGAGCGGTGTCGGTGCCGGGCTCTGCGGCGCCCCGGGTGCGGCGCGGCGTGGCGCGCGCTGGACCTCGCGCATAAGTAACAGCGTGCCGTCGGGTCCGTCGGTCACCTGGATGCCGTGCGGCGCGAGAATCTCCGCGAGCTGCGCGCGCGGCTCGGTCGCCTCCGGTTCGCGCTCGACGCGCATCCAGGGCTTCACGATATCGCTGCTGTAGAAAAGCGGGACGCCGCTCTCGCGCATCCGTTCGAGCGCCTGCTCGATCGTCAGGCCCTGGTAGGTCGCGGCTGCGGCGACGCCCGGCAGGCAGGCCAGCAGCAGCGCCAATTTCTTCACGACCGTGGTTACAGCTCGGTGCGGACGCGGATCTCCATTGTATCCCCGACCAGCGTGTATTCGAGATCGGTGGTCGCCAGCATTACGTCAAGTGCAGCGAGCGGCGTGAGATGCCGGATATTGCCGTGCAGGATCACGTTCGCCGCGCGCGACTCGACTGCCGTGGATTCGTAATGCAGCCGCCGGCCGGTCTCGCGCGCGACCCAGGCGAGCAGCACGCTCGCCGGCTGGCCATCGATGTCCGGCGTCGGCGCAACCGCCTCGGCCCACTGCCAGGCAGCGTCGGTTACGGCGATCGACGAGCGCGTGACTGCGCCCAGCACGTCGAACTCGAGCTGTTCTCCTGCTACGCCTGCCAGAAGCTCCCCGCCGCGGTCGATTTCCACCCGCCCTTCGCGCACGCGCAGGCGCAGCGACTTGCCCGCGACCTTCAGTTCAAATTGCGTGCCGACATCACGCGCCGTGCCGGCGGGCGTCTCGATCTGGTATCCCGTGCCGACGCTGCCGACATTGGCGAAGTAGATCGTGCCGCGCTGCAGGTACAGCCGCGGTGGCGTGTCGAGCATGATCTCGGTCTCAGCCGCGAGCCTGAGCGACGTGCCCCCTTCGAGCGTCAGGCCGGCCATTCCGCCGGCCAGCGTGCGAATCTTCGTGCCGCGGGTGAATGCGACGGTCGCTTCGCCGAGCGGACTCCAGACATCGCCGGTCGCCTGCTCGACCGAGCCAATCACGCGCTCGATCTGCGCGATCGGTTCGCGCTGCGCCGCCGGCGCTTGCCATTGCAGCATCAGACCGATCGCGAACGCAGTGATACCCGCGGCGCCGGCCCAGAGCAGCCAGGTCCGTTCGTGGCGCTTCGCCGTCTTCCTGCGAAACGCGTCGGTCGCAGCGCTGAGCACCTGGCGGTAGGCGTCTTCCGGCGGCTCGGTGCGCTTTCCGGCCGCGCGTATCAGCGACGCGACCAAGTCGCCCTTGTCCCGATGATCCTGCGATTCCTGTTCCATGTTCCTATCCTGGGCTGCGGTCCAACGGACCGGTCAGTTCATCCGACGCGCCCGCGAGATCCGTGATCGCGTCGCGAAATGCCTCGCGCGCCCGGGTCAGCAGCGACTCCGCCGCCTTCGGGCCGAGGTCGAGGCGGTTGGCGATTTCCTGGACAGAATGCCCGTCCAGATATTTCCACTCGAGCACTTCGCCGTAATGGCCCGGCAATGCGTCGAGCGTCGCCTCGACGACGCGGTGCAGTTGCTGGCGCCACACGCCCGTCTCCGGTTCGTCGCCCGCCGGCGCCGCGAGCGACTCGAGGATCGCACGCACATTCGGCTGGTCTTCCAGCAGCACGACGCGCAAGTCGCCGCGCTGCCTCCTGCGATAGTGGTCCGCGATCACGTTGCGGCAGATCTGGCAGAACCAGGTGTAGAGCGCCGCCTCGCCGCGATAGCTGTCCAGGCGCTCGATCGCATTGCAGAACGTCTGCTGCACGGCATCGCGCGCGGCTTCCTGGTCCCGGTCGAGCCGCACCAGCGCAAAGCGGTAAAGGCGCGGGAAGAACCGGTCGAACAGGTCCTGGAACGCGGCTTCGTCGCCAGCCAGGATCCGGCGCGCTACGGCGCGGTCGACATGAACCATGTCAGCCATTGTTCAGTTGGACGCCGGCTGGCGGCAAATCCTTCGGCGCGAAGGATTATTTCGTGGCGCACATCTAATTACAGGCAAGAACCTCATTGCGCAAGAACGAGGAGCGCTTTATGTCACCCCTGAACCGACCCGCCGTCCTGCTGCTGGCCGCGCTCGCGCCCCTGGGCGCCGCGTTGGCCGCCAGTGACGGCTTCACCGACCAGTTCCCGGTCGCAGCCTGCGATTTCCAGACCCTCGGCGGCAACGCCTTCGTCAAGCTCCAGCCGGGCCGGCAGCTTTACCTCAACAACCGGCGCTGCATGAATGACGGCGACTGCGATGAATTCGTGGAGCTCTGGATCACGATGCTGCCGGACACCCGGGTGATCAAGTTCTTCGACCATGGCAAGGCGCAATATGCGCGCACCCGCATCATGCAGGAATTCGAGACCGTGGACGGCGAGCTCGAGGAAGTCTCGCTGAACTACCTCGCGTCCTGCTCGCCGATGAACGACGTCTATTACTTCGGCGAAGACGTCGAGGACGGCGACGGCAATCGCCTGGCGGACTCGTGGCTCGCCGGCAAGAACGGCGCGCGGCCCGGAATCCTGTTCCCGGATCGCGCATTCCTGCTCGGCTCGCGCTACTACCAGGAGTTCGCGCCAAACGCGAAGGATCGCAGCGAACACACGTCGATGGGTTTCGTGGTCGACGTTCCCGCCGGGAAGTTCAAGGATTGCGTCGACATCACGGAGACGACGCCACTGGAGCCGGGCGCACTGGCCCTCAAGACTTATTGCCCGAATGTCGGCATCGTCAGGGACGGCGATCTCGAGCTGGTGAAGATCCGCAACAATGCGGAACCGCCGGGTGGCGATGATTGAATGAGGCGACAGGCCCGGGGCGAAAGCCCCGGGTCCCTGTAATCGTCAGTCGTCGAGGCGCCGGTCTTTCCAGTTCCACCACTTCAGGAGTTCCTGCTGCGGCTCCGGCGTGCGCGCGGCATAGGTCGCGCAGCGGAAGGTATAGAGCAGGCAGGGTTCCTGATCGTGACCGGTGATTTTCTGCAGTCGCTGAAAGAGCTGTTCCGGGTTGGCTTCGGCGAGTTCCCGGATCGAGTGAATGCCGAGGTGCCGGAGATCCGCCGCGATGGCGGGCCCGATACCGGGCAACGTGGTCAGCTCGTCGTGCATTGGCAGGATCCTCCTACGGCTTGTCCACGCTCCAGAGATTACACCTCCCGATGACGATTGGAAGCGGCAGCCGGATCCCGGTGCCGGGGCGCAAAAAAATGCGGCGGGGAAGGCCCCGCCGCATCTCGCCGTAGGGTCCGGCATTACTTATCGACCGAGGCCTCTGCGTTCGCAGAGGCGTTGGCGTTGGCATTGGCTGACGCCTTGCCGTTGCCGTCGTTCTGCAAGTCGGCGCTACCGTTGGCCTTTCCGTCGGCCTTGGCCTTCGCCATGGGCTTGCTCTGCCGCGGCTGTTCGGACGCTGACTCGTCGTCAAACGCCGGCTCGCCGCGTGAAGCTTCCGCACTGCCTGAGCCCTGGCCCTGTGTCAGCGTATGGCCGACGACACCCTTGGGTGAGCCGTGAACCGGCTTCTGCTGCCGCTCGCTGCGTTCGCCTTCCGGCTGCGCGCGGGACGGTTCCGGGTCGACCGCATCGGCCGGCTGCCCTGCCTGGTTCGAACCCAGGTCCAGCATGCCCGAACCGCTGCCATTGCCATTGCCCGAGAGGTCCAACTTCGAGGGCTCGCTCGTTTCGCCGCCGCTCGAAACGTCGGCATTCGAGCCGGCATTGCCCGCGGCATCGGCAGTCGCCGTGACCGAATCAGCCGTCGAGCTCGCACGCTCGCGCGCCGCATCGGCCGTCTGCTTGCTCTTGTCGCGAATGCGCGAGGCGGTGTCGCGGGTACGGCCGAGCGCGTCAGAACCGCCGCCCAGGGTGCCGTTGACCGCGCCGCTGCCGGTCGCGCCGATGTTGCCAAGGCCGCCCGTGACCGAGCCGCCAAGGCCGCCGGAGGCGCCGCCGCCCAGAACCTGGGCACTCGCCACCGAACCCATCGCCAGCACGGCGGAAACCGCGGTGCTGATCAGTAAGTACTTGATTTTCATGGCCTTGTCTCCTGTTACACCGCGGAATATCCGCGGCTCTCAGTAGCAAGGACGCTGCAGGACCCGGTTTTCTTCCAGGCCCCAGGGGTCAATTCCCGGGTTTTGGGGGCATCCGGAACGACGCTCCGACCAGGCCATTGCCATAGGTCGTATCGACGCCCTTCGCGCCGAGGTCCACCGCCATGGCCGTGAGCCTCTCGCGCGCTGCCCGCGCCTGCGCCGAATCCGGGCTCGAGAGCGAACCCGCGAGCAGGCCCGCGACAATCGGCGAGGCAAACGAGGTGCCGCGCATCTCCGCCCAGCCGCCGCCGGGTGCGGCCGCGCGCATGTCGGCGCCCGGCGCCGCGTAGGCCACATGCTTGCCACGGCAGGCCTCGGGCAGCACGCGCGACGCAGCATCCACGCCGGTGACACCGATGACTTCCGGATAAGCGGCGGGATAGAGCGGCGGCGCCGCAGGCCCGTCATTGCCGACCGCGGCGACCATCAGGTGTCCACGCTGGCCCATCACGCGCACGAGCTGCGTCAGCAGCACGCTCTTCGCGCCGACCAGGCTGATGTTGATGACGGGTACGCTCTCGCGCGCCATCCAGTCGAGCGCAATCGAGAGCAGTGCGATCGAGCCGCCGGGATTTCCGCAGAACACATCGGCGGCGTAGAGTTCGGCGCCCGGGATCACGCCGTGAAAATCCGCCGACTGGCCGACGAGCAGTGAAGCGACTGCCGTGCCATGCGCCTGCGGCAGCACCGCGCCGTCGCAACCGAAGCGGTGAATCGTCGCGCCCGCGAGTGCCGGATGCGATCCGTCCACGCCGCTGTCGATGAGCCCGATGCGCAGGCCATTGCTGCGCGCCGCCGGAGTCTCGACCTGCTGCGCGGTTTCGCCGGAACCCGCAGCCGTCATGCCGCTGTCGAGATACAGGTGGTTGTAGTCGTAGCTGCCCTGCGGGTCGAGTTCACGCAGGCGCTTCAGCGCGCGGCGCGTGGACATGCCCTTCGGCGCGTGCAGTACGACCATCGTGAGGCCGAGGCCCGAAAGCGTTTCTTCGCTCAGCACCGTGAAGCCGGCATCCCTGGCGCGCGCGAGCGCCTCGGGTGCCGGCGACAAGGCGCCGACCTGGCCGCGCAGGATCGGCTGGCCGTCCGGATCCGCTTCCACGGACTTGCGCTCGGTGCGCAGCAGTTCGCGGATGCGGAGCTTGCGCACATCCGCGCGCAGCTCCGACTGCGCGGTGCGCAGCGTTCCGGAAAGCGGGCCGGTGACCGTCCGGCAACTGCGGCACGGGCAGGCCCGGCAGGCCGATTTGTGCAGAGGCCGTCGCCGCCGCACAGGCCGCCACCAGCAATATCCATGCGTTCCTGCAGCAGTCTTTTCATGGTCCTGTGCCCGGTTCTGCCGGCGGGAAATGCTAGCATTCCGGCGCGCGGCCTCAATCCCTGTATACGCGCAACGTGACCCATTCCATCCACGGGATCAAAAGCCGGTCGCCCCGGACGTATAGAGCATGAACAGGCCATCGTCGTTCGAGGACGTTCGCGACCAGCTCGGTGCGTTGCTGCCGCAACTGCGGCGCTTCGCCCGGGTGATCACGCGCCACGTCCAGGATGCCGACGACCTCGTGCAGGTGGCCATCGAAAAGGCGCTGACTCATGCCGACCAGTGGCGGCCGGAGTCGCGACTGGACAGCTGGATGTTCGGAATCATGAAAAACGCCTGGATCGACGAAATTCGCGCACGCGGCCGGCGCGGGCGCGTGCTCGCACCCGAAGGAGGCTGGCCTCGACGTCGGCGACCGTTCGGCCGAGGATCGCGATACCGCGCTCTCGATCCAGGCGGCGATGGCGCGCCTGCCCGACGAGCAGCGCCTCGCCGTCGCGCTGGTGCTGGTCGAGGGCCTGTCGTACAAGGAAGCCGCCGAGACGCTCGGAATCCCGATCGGCACGCTGACCAGCCGTCTCGCGCGCGGCCGTGACGCGCTGCAGGCGATGCTGGATGATGGGCGGGAGACGCCAGGATGAAATTCTCGGACGAAATGCTGATGGCCTACGCGGACGGCGAGCTCGATCTCGTCTCGCGCGCCGAAATCGAGAGTGCGATGGCGACCGATCCCGAGATCGAGCGCGCCGTCCTGCGCCATCGCGCGCTGCGCTCGCGCGTGCACTCGGCCTACAGCGGCGTGCTGCAGGAACCGATTCCGATGAAACTCTCGAGCCTGGTCACGCCCAAGGTCGCGGCGCCGGTCGTCGACTTCGTTGCAGAAGCGCGCGGCACGAGCCGACGCGCAGCTGGCCGCCGCGCCGAAACGCTGGGCACTGCCGCAATGGAGCGCGATGGCGGCCGCCGTGGCGCTCGGACTCTTCGTCGGCATGTTCGTGATGCGCGGCCCCGAGGCGCCATACGCCGATTCGAAGGCGGGCCTGGTCGCGCGCGGCGAACTGGATCTGGCGCTCACACAGCAGCTCGCCGGCAGTCTCGGCACCGGCTCGCCAAGCATGGGCATCAGCTTCCGCGATCGTACCGGCAGGTACTGCCGCACGTTCCAGATGCAACAGGAAGCACCGCTTGCGGGCCTCGCCTGCCGCACCGGCGAGGACTGGAAGCTCGAGGTGCTCGCCGCGGCGACGCCGCAGGAAGGCGAGTTGCGCGGCGCCGCCTCGATGCCGATGGCGGTGCTGCGGGCGGTCGATGCGTCGATCGAAGGCGAACCCTTCGATGTGCCGACGGAGATCGCGGCCCGCGATGCCGGATGGAAGCCGCCGGTGCCCGGGCAGTGAAATTCGGGATCCGGATCGTCTTTCCGATTGCCGCCATCTGGCTCACAGCCTGCGCGCAGCTGCCGGCCCGGGGCGAAGCGCCTGTCGTCCGCGAAGCCGGCATCGCGGCTGCGAATCCGATGGCCGTGGATGCCGGCCTCGAAGTGCTTGCGGCCGGTGGTAGTGCTGCGGATGCCGCGGTCGCCGTGCAGGCGATGCTGGGTCTCGTCGAACCGCAGAGTTCCGGCCTGGGCGGCGGCGGATTCATGCTGTATTACGACGCGGCAACTTCGAAGATCACCGCATTCGACGGACGTGAGGCCGCACCGAAGGGTGCAACTGCCGGCATGTTCCTCGACGGGAAGGGCGAGCCGCAGTCCTACCAGGACGCCGTGCTCTCCGGACGCTCGACCGGCGTGCCCGCGGCAATCGCGATGCTCGGCGCCGTGCACGCGCGTCATGGCGCGCTGCCCTGGCAGAAATTGTTCGATCCCGCGATCCGCGCGGCGGAATCCGGATTTCCCGTGCCGCAGCGACTTGGCCGCTACGTCAACAGTTCCGCGGCGCAGGCGGCCGAGCCGGATGTGCGCGCGCTCTTCTCCGCCGCCGACGGCAAGCCGCTGCAGGTCGGCGATCGCCTGACGAACATCGCGTATGCGAATACGCTGCGGCAGGTCGCGGCGCGCGGACCGCGGGCGCTACTCGAATCGCCGATCCGCGACGCCATCATCGCGCGTACCCACGCCGAGCCGCGGCCCGGAACGCTCGCGCCCGCCGATTTCGACGCCTATCAACCGCGCATCGGCGATCCACTGTGCGGGCCGTATCTCGTCTACATCGTCTGCGTGCCGCCGCCGCCGTCGTCCGGTGTGTCGCTGCTGCAGCTGCTCGCGATCCTCGATCGCACGGACATCGCGACGCGCGGACCGGACGACCCGCAGGCCTGGTACTTGTTCGCCGAGGCAAGCCGGATCATGTACGCGGACCGCGATCGCTATGTCGCCGATCCCGCGTTCATCGATGTGCCCGTTGCAGGAATGCTCGACCCCGGATACGTGGCCACGCGGACCTCGTTGATCGGCGCTGTCGCGGGACCTGCTCCGGCTCCCGGTCAGCCAGCGCCGATCCAACGAGGAGCGGATGCCTCTAACGAGGCGGCAGGTACATCTCATTATGTGGTGGTGGATTCTGCAGGAAATGTTGCTTCGATGACGACTACGGTCGAGTCCTTGTTCGGTTCCGGCCGCGCGGTCGGCGGCTTCATGCTGAACAACCAGCTCACCGATTTTTCGTTTCGCCCCGTGATCGATGGCCAGCCGGTCGCGAACGCCATTGCCGGCGGCAAGCGTCCGCGCTCCTCGATGGCGCCGGTCATCGTGCTCGATCACGATGGACGCGCGCTCGCCGCACTCGGCTCGCCGGGCAGCACGGCGATCCTCGCCTACAACGCGAAGACGCTCGTCGGCTTGCTCGCGTGGAAGCTGCCGCTGCAGCAGGCCATCAACCTGCCGAACCTGGTCGCGCGCGGCGAAGATTATTTCGGCGAAGCCGCAAAACTTTCGCCGGCGGTCATCGCCGGTCTCGCAGCGCGCGGAATCACGGTGAAATCGGGCCGCGGCGAGGAATCGGGATTGCACGGCGTCGTGCTGCACGCGGACGGCCACGACGAAGGCGCAGCCGATCCGCGCCGCGAAGGCGTGTTCCGGACGGTTGCGCCGCCCGTGACGGCCTCAACTGCCGCCGGTCGCCAGTAGCGCGAGCAATTCGTCCTGCGCTGCGCGGCGCTTGCCGCGCTTCGGCTTGAGGCGCTTGAACGCGCCGTCCCCGTCCATGACCCAGGCCTGGCTGTTGTCCTCCAGGTAGGGCAGCAGGCCCTCGCGGATCACGCGCCGCTTCAGCTTCGGGTCCAGCACCGGGAAGCACAGCTCGATGCGGCGGAAGAAATTGCGGTCCATCCAGTCGGCGCTCGACAGATAGACGTCATCCGCGCCGTCGTTGCGGAAGCAGAACACGCGTGTGTGCTCGAGGAAGCGGCCGACGATCGAGCGCACCGCGATGTTTTCCGAAAGGCCCGCAACACCGGGTTTCAGCGCGCACATCGCGCGCACGATCAGGTCGATCTTCACGCCGGCGCGCGAAGCGGAATAGAGAGCCTCAATGATCGCAGGCTCGAGCAGCGCATTCATCTTGGCGATGATGCGTGCCGGCCGCCCTTCCGCCGCGATGCGCGCCTCGTTACGGATCGCCTCGACGATGCGCTTGTGCAGCGTGAACGGCGACTGCCAGACATGTTTGAGCTTGCTGGCCCGCCCCAGGCCGGTCAGCTGCTTGAAAACCTCGTTGACGTCCCTGCAGACGTCCTCATTGGAAGTCATGAGCCCGAAATCCGTGTACTGGCGCGCGGTCACGGAATGGTAATTGCCGGTGCCCAGGTGCGCGTAACGCTTCAGCACGGTTCCGTCCGGTCCCGTTTCGCGCCGCACGATCAGCGCCATCTTCGCGTGGGTCTTGTGCGCGACAACGCCATAGACGACATGCGCCCCGACCTCCTCGAGCCGGGCGGCCCAGCCCAGGTTCGCCTCCTCATCGAAGCGCGCCATCAGCTCGACGACGACCGTGACTTCCTTGCCGACTCGCGCGGCGTCGATCAAGGCCTTCATCAGTTCGGAATCCGCGCCGGTCCGGTAGACCGTCTGCTTGATCGCAACGACGCGCGGATCAACGGCACTCGCCCGAATGAAGTCGAGCACCGGCGTGAATGACTGGAATGGATGGTGCAACAGGATGTCATGCCGGGAAATCGTCTCGAAGAGGTCCTTGTCCCCCATCTCGAGTGCCGCCGGCACCGCCGGCACGAATGGCGGGTATTTCAGGTCCGGGCGGTCGATCTGCGCCAGCACCTCGCGCAGGCGATAAAGATTCACCGGCCCGTCCACGCGGTACAGGTCCTGCTCCTCGAGCGCGAACTGCTGGAGCAGGAATTCGACCATCGGCTCGGAGCATTGGTCCACCACCTCCAGGCGCACGGCATCGCCGAAATGACGATGCAGCAATTCGCCCTGCAGGGCGATGCGCAGGTTCTTGATCTCCTCCTCGTCGACGAACAGGTCGGAATTACGCGTGACCCGGAACTGGTAGCAGCCCTTTACGGTCATCCCGGAAAACAGCTCGTCGACATGCGCGTGCATCACCGAGGTCAGGAACACGAAGGCGTATTCCTCCTTTGCGATGGCGGCGGGAAGCCGGATCACGCGTGGGAGCATGCGCGGCGCCTGCACGATCGCGATCCGCGATACGCGGCCGAAGGCGTCGCGCCCTTCCAGCTCGACGACGAAATTGAGGCTCTTGTTGAACAGGCGCGGGAACGGATGCGCGGGGTCGAGGCCGATAGGCGTCAGCACCGGCAGGACCTCGCGTACGAAATAGTCGTGCACCCATTCTTTCTGGCCCTCGGTCCAGGTGTCGCGGCGCAGGAATCGCACGCCGGTCTCGGCCAGGGCCGGCAGGAGCACGTCATTCAACAGGTCGTATTGCTCCGTGAACAGGGACCGCGCTTCCTTGGTGACGACCGCAAAGACTTCCTTCGGCGTCATGCCATCCGGGCCGGCATCGGTGACACCGAGCTTGATCTGCTCCTTGATACCGGCGACGCGGATTTCGAAGAACTCGTCGAGATTCGAGGAAACGATGGTCAGGAACCGCAGGCGCTCGAGCAGCGGCACGGTGTCGTCTGCCGCCTGCGCCAGTACGCGGCGATTGAACGCAAGTATCCCCTGCTCGCGGTTCAGCAGCGGCGGGCGGTTTGGGCGGTCGCTCATGCGTCGGGGGAGCATCAGGTGTACAGGTTACACTTCCATGACAGCGCCGGTTTACGTGCCCGGCGGCCGGGTGTTACCGTCCCGATGGCATGGCGCGCCACGAAACCCTCGCCGCGGTCGACCTCGGATCCAACAGCTTCCACCTCCAGATCGGGCGCGTCGTCGACGGCCAGATTTACCCGCTCGACACGTTGCGCGAGCAGGTCCAGCTAGGCGCCGGGCTGACCGCGGACAAGAAGCTCGATCGAGCCAGCCAGTCGCGGGCGCTGGAGACGCTTTCCCGGTTCCGCGAGCGCCTGCGCGGCCTGCCGCGGGACGCGGTCCGGGCCGTCGGCACGAACGCACTGCGCATCGCAAAGAACGCGAATGCATTCCTGCGTGAAGCCCGCGAGGCACTCGGCTTTCCGATCGAGGTCATCGCCGGCCGCGAGGAAGCACGCCTCATCTACCTCGGTGTCGCCCATTCGTTGCCGCCGGCGGAGCACCGGCGCCTCGTCGTCGACGTCGGCGGCGGCTCGACCGAGTTGATCGTCGGCGAGGGCCTGAAACCGCGGCTGATGGAAAGCCTGTACATGGGTTGCGTCAGTTCGAGCCTGCGGCATTTTCCCGAGGCGCGGATCGAGAAGCGCAGCCTGAAGGACGCAGTGCTCGAGGCGCGCCAGGAGCTGGCCATCGTCACCCGCAGTTATCGCCGTTCCGGCTGGAAGGAAGCGGTGGGTTCCTCCGGGTCGGCACGCACGATCGAAAATGTCCTGGTCGCGAATGAATTCGCCGCAAACGGCATCACGCGCGACGGCCTCGAACGCCTGCGCGAGCTCTTGATCAAGGAAGGACGCGCCGATCCGGAGCGGATCGCCGGCCTCAAGCCGGGGCGCGCCGCCGTGTTGCCTGGTGGGTTTGCGATCATGTATGCGATCTTCGAAGAGCTCGACATCGAGACGATGAGCGTGTCCGAGGCCGCCCTGCGGCACGGCGTGCTCTACGACCTGCTCGGCCGCGTGCAGCACCACGACATGCGCGAGGCCACGGTGGCGCAGTTCACGCGTCGCTACCAGGTGGACGCTGCGCAATCCGTGCGGGTGCGCGACCTGGCGCTGCGCATCTACGACCAGCTGGCGCCGGAAGGCGGGCGCGAGGACGACCCGGATCGAATGCTGCTCGACTGGGCCGCCCGCCTGGCGGAAGTCGGGCTCTCCATTGCCCATGCGCAGTATCACAAGCACTCGGCCTATGTGCTGTCGAATGCCGACATGCCCGGCTTCTCCCGCATCGAGCAGCAGCGGCTCGCGCGCATTGTGCTGGCGCATCGCGGCAAGCTCGAGAAAATGCAGGGCGACGGCCTCGAAGATCCGGACTGGCCATTGGTGTTCGCGCTCCGGCTCGCATCCACGTTGCTGCGCCGTCGCACGAGTGTCCGCCTGCCGGCGTTCAAGGTGACATTCAACGAGTCGCGGTTTTCGCTCGAATTGCCGCGTTCCTGGCTCGGGCGAAATGCGTTGACGGCCGCCGCGCTCGAATCGGAGGCGCGGCAGTGGGATGCGATCGGGCGGCAGCTCGCGATTCGTCGCATGTCCTGATGCGGCCATGGACCTGATCCTCTGGCGCCATGCCGATGCCGCGGACGGTGAGCCCGACTCGGAGCGGCCATTGACGGAGAAAGGAAGGGAGCAGGCCCGCGCGATGGCTGCGTGGCTTGCACCGCGCCTTCCGCGTGAGCTGCGCATCCTTGTTTCGCCGGCACTCCGGGCACAGGAAACAGCGCGCGCGCTGCAGCGGGAATTCGAGACGCTTGATGCGATCGCCGTGGGTCAATCCGCGTCGGCGATCATCGACGCAAGCGGCTGGCCCGTCGCGGCGCAGGCCGTGCTGATCGTCGGCCACCAGCCGACGCTCGGGGAAATCGCCGCTCTGCTCCTCTCCGGCCGCACTTCAGCCTGGCACCTGGCCAAGGGAGCGGTCTGGTGGATCCGGAATCGCAAACGCGATGACAGGAGCGAGGCCGTGCTGCGCCTCGCGATCACGCCCAATGAGCTGTAACGCTCAGTTCTTCTTGTTCGCGGCGAGGCGGTCGCGCAGGTCGCGGAGCTTCATCTTGACGCGCGCGGCGTTGCCCGGGCCCATGCGCAAGAGCAGCTTGCGGCCCGCCGATTCCGCCTCGAGTGCGGGATCCGCGAATTCATACAGCACGTTGGGGCGCTTCAGCGCGATTGTCTCCGGCGGCTCCGGCGTCTCGAGCAGGTGGTCGATGACCTCGATCACGCGATCGTTGAAATAAGCGGTCGGGATTGCCGAGGCTTTCGTAGGCCGCCTGGAACTGCGGATAGAGCCGTCGGTACAACTCGAAGGTCGCGTCCGGATCGAGCGAATCGACAAGCTCGATCCAGCGCGTGTAGCGCTCGAAATTCGCGGCGCCGAGCACGAGCTGTTCCTCGCCGCCCACGGCCACGAAATTGCCGGCCGGCGGTTTCGCCGGCGACAGCTGCGCCGCAACTTTCTGGCGCGGCAGATTGTCCACGGTCACGACCATGCGGCGCACGATATCGTCAGGGACGAACATCGCCGCAAATTGCGGGGCGCCGACCAGCGCGGAAATCCGCTCCGCGGCCGACAGGTTCGCGCCGTCATCCGCGGCGGGTGCGATCGGATGGAGGATCTTCGGCTCGTCGGTCGCGATCGTTTCGGTGGTGACCGGCGGCACGTCTTCGGCGGAGCGGCGCTTCTGCCAGAACCAGATTCCGGCGGCGAGCGCGATCAGGACCACGCCGCCCAGGATCCAGCGGCCGAGTTGCTCGTCGCGTTCCGGTGGCGGGTCGCGTTTCTCTGCGTACATAGGCGCTACTCTAGTTGATACTTTCCCGATAGGCACCATGTAGCAAGACCCTCCAGCCATGATTGCGGTTCCCGCACCGATGATCCCCCTGACCACCGAGCTCACTCCCTCCGCCTGCGCCGACTGGGCGCTGGTACTGGACGCCGTCGGCATTCCCTACGAGCGGCGGACCACGGTCGATGGTTCGAGTCTCTGGGTCCAGCCCGCCGATCACGCCCGCGCGGCATTCGAGCTGCAGCATTACCTGCGCGAAAATCGCCGCCCGCCCGCGGCGCCCGTGATCTGGCCGAGTCACCCGCACGCCATCTACGGCGTATACAGCTATGCGCTGGTCCTGATCGCGGTGACGATCGCCTCGGCAGAACATCTGGGCGGGTACAACTGGCATGCGGCGGGCGTCCTGGATGCCGGTTTCCTGGATCGCGGCGAGCCCTGGCGCGTGCTGACTGCCCTCACGCTGCACGCCGACCTGCCGCACCTGCTTTCCAACCTCGCATTCGGGGCGTTATTCGGCTATCCCGCCGCGCGCCTGTTCGGGCCCGGCATCGCCTGGCTCCTGATCCTGCTGGGCGGCGGCCTCGCCTACGGCGTGGACGCGCTGCTGCACCCGCCCAATCACTACCTGCTCGGGGCATCCACCGCCGTGTTCACGGCGCTCGGCCTGGTCGCGTCCTATGGCTGGCGCCGGAACCTGCGGAACTGGGCGCCCTGGATGCGCAGGACCGCACCCTTGATCGGCGGCGTCGCGCTGCTCGCCTTCACCGGCACCGGCGGCGAGAACACCGACATCCTGGCGCACCTTGTTGGTTTCGTGGTCGGCAGCGGCATCGGCGCTATGTGTTCGAAGCTTTCGATGCCGCGGCCCGGGCGCGCTGGCCTTCAATGGGCCGCCGGCATTGCGGCAATCGCGCTCCTGGCTTCGGCCTGGGCACTCGCGCTCGCCTGAAACCGGTTCGCGCGATACTGTCCCGATGCTCCCGCATTCCGACGCCTGCGAACGCAACAAGGGCCCGATACTCGAGGTCCTGCGCGAGGCCTTCGCGGGTTGCAAGAACGTTCTCGAGATCGGCAGCGGCACGGGCCAGCATGGCGTGCATTTCGCGAACGAAATGCCGTGGCTCGTCTGGCAGCCGAGCGAGCGCGCCGGGGAAATGCCGGGCCTGCGCAAGCGCATCGTCTACGAAGGGCCGAAGAACCTGCGCGC
The DNA here is from genome assembly GCA_963747145.1 of uncultured Gammaproteobacteria bacterium. GTDB lineage: Bacteria > Pseudomonadota > Gammaproteobacteria > Steroidobacterales > Steroidobacteraceae > SCUD01. Next base: position 720,393 of record CAVVDZ010000001.1, read on the forward strand.
CCCCGTCGAACTCGACGTCACGCAGCCGCCCTGGGACGTGCGGCGCATGGACGGCGTTTTCACGGCGAACACGCTGCACATCATGGGCTGGCCCGAGATCGAGGCGTTCTTCGCGAACCTGCCGGCGATCCTGAAACCGGGCGCCGTGCTCGCGATCTATGGCCCGTTCCGTTACGCAGGAAAGTACACGTCGGACAGCAACGCATCCTTCGACGAGCTGCTGCATGCGCGGGATCCACGGAGCGGCATCCGGGATTTCGAGGCGGTGGATGCGCTTGCACGCGGCATCGGCTTCGTGCTGCAGGCCGACCATCGCATGCCGGCCAACAACCAGACCCTGGTCTGGAAGCAGCCGCTCAGTCCTGGCTAGCCTTGTTTTCCTCGCGACGCTGGCGGGATCGCCACAAGCCGTGCGCGACGACCGCGATGAATATCAGCGGCCCGATGAGCTTGACCCAGTCTCTGTCGCCGCGCTCGTCGAAGAACCAGCGCAACACGAATGTAGCGGCGACCAGGATGATCACGAGGCCGACGATCCCCGGTCGCGCGCTCTTTGCGGCCGGTTTTGGCCGCGGCGCCTCCTGGGTCGCAACGGGTTCCGGCTCCTGCGTCCGTTTCATTATCTCCGCGAGTAACTGCGGGCTGAACGAAGGCTGCGCTGCCTCCGGTTTGCGCGCGGTGTCGGATAGCCGCCACGGATTTGCGCCGCGCCGCGTGGCAGCGGGTGGCGGTGGCAGTCCCCGGTTTCCTGTGTCCACGAGCCTGGCCAATGGTCCCCCCGGTGCTCCGGTGGAATACTAGCGCCTTCGACTAAGGCAGCGTGCCCGGTGCCAGCAGCACCGGCTTCAGGACCATCAGCACGAGGCCCGCGAGCGGTGTCAGGAGCGCTACGGCGCCCCAGATTTCCCAGCGCCGCGCGACGACCGCGTAGCCGGCGTAGTCGAAAATTCCCTTCCCCGACCCCGCCTGCGCGAGCGCAAGCAGGCGCTTCTGCAGGGGCGCAACAAATGCCATGAAGGCCAGGCCCGAAATCCCGAACAGCACGAGTGTCCACAGGATCCAGCCGGTGCGCAGGAGCGGCAAGCCGCCGGCGATCGCCGCGAGGATTCCCGTTGTGATGATCACGACGACACCGGGGATCGTGAACAGCCGGTCGCTCCGGATGATGCCGTCCATCGTGTGCGCGAGGAGCCGCGCATCGCGCGTGCGCGCTGCGTGCATGTGCCAGAAGAGCCCGGTCGTGATGTTTCCGAGAAACGCGATGACCGCGACGATGTGCAGCAGTTTCATTGGAAGATACATATCACCCTCGTTTTCCGGCGCGGGCAGCGTAGCGCCTTTGCAGTGACACCATCCAGCGCAGGTAGGTCCGCGGCGCGAGGCGCTTGAACCGCCACAGCCAGCGATAACGCGCCGGCAGCACGATGTGCGTCGCGCCCGCTGCCGCGCGCGAGACGATCTCAAACGCAACTTCATCCGCCTCCAGGTTCGACTTCTGCATCATCTTCTGCGCGAAACCGGCCGCCTCGGCCGGCGCGCGGGCGTGCTCCATCAGCCGTGTGCGGAAGAAGCCCGGCATTGCAGCGGCGACGTGGACTCGATGGCCGGCGAATTCCTGGTACAGGGTCTCGGACAGCGCGACGACGGCAGCCTTCGACGCGTTGTACGCACTCATCTGCGGGCCGCTGGCGAAGCTCGCCGCGCTCGCGATATTGATGACGAGCCCGCCGCCCGAGGCGACCATGTGCGGCAGTTCCGCGCGGCAGGAATGCGCGATGCCCAGCACGTTGATGTTCATGATCCAGTCCCAGTCCGCGGCTGGCGTCTCGAGGATGCCGCCCGCGACTGCGACGCCCGCGGAGTTCATCGCGAAATCGAGGCCGCCGCAAAGCGCGGCGAAGCTGTCCACCGCGAATTTCACTTCCGCTTCATCGGTCACGTCCACCGCATGGGTCTCGCAGAGCGGCGCGCCCTGCGCGCGCAGCGCCGCAGCGGCGCCAGCGAGGCGCCCGGTATCCCGGTCGAGAAGGCAGAGTCTCCAGCCGCGCATGGCAAGCAGTTGCGCGGTTGCGAGGCCGAGCCCGCTCGCGCCGCCGGTGATCAGTGCGCGCTTCCCGGGAAATGCCGCGTCGAGGGTGGCCAGGCTCATGGTGGATTATTGCCGCAAACAAAGGAAAAGGCCCCAGTCCTTTCTGGACCAGGGCCTTTCATTCCGGATCTTCATTTACCCGCTGGGGCGAGCTTCTGCGCGACCGCGCCGAGCGCGATGCCGCCCACCAGGTTCAGGAACACGCTTTCGACCATCCACCATTTCCAGACCTGGTCAGGGAGGTTGAAGATGCTCCAGTAACCGAGCGCTGCGATGAGGGCGAAGATCGAGGCGATGACGCCGAACTTCAGGCCGCGCTTCCATGCGGCGCCCGAGAGCGAGGAGCGGATCACCGAATAGACGCCGGCGGCCAGGAAGGAACTGATCAGGCCGATCGGGACCCAGATCTTCATCATCGCCATCATGTCCGGCGGATCCATGTTGAGTTCAGGGCGCCAGAATGAAGCGGTCGTCTTGTAGACCTCCCCCAGCACGCCGTCGGGCGAATGGATCAGGTACCCCGTGCCGAAAGACAGGATGAACATCGTGGCGTAATAAACGACACCGCCAACGAAGACGATTTTCCAGCTCATGTGGCTCCCCCCGCGATCTTGTTGGAGGGGCGCATCGTGCGCCGGCGCTGTCGCCGGCGCAACCGTGCTGGATCAGGACAGGTCGAAGCGGTCCAGGTTCATCACCTTGGTCCACGCCGCCACGAAGTCCTTGGCGAACTTCTCCTTCGAGTCCGCGCATGCATAGACTTCCGCGAGCGCCCGGAGCTGGGAGTTCGAGCCGAACACCAGGTCGACGCGGGTGCCGGTCCACTGGACCTTGTTCGTCTTGCGGTCGCGCCCCTCGTACACGCCATCGGCGCCGGCACGCGGCTTCCATTGCGTGCCCATGTCCAGCAGGTTGACGAAGAAGTCGTTGGTCAGCGTCTCCGACCGCTTCGTGAAGACGCCGTGTTCCGACTTGCCCGCGTTGGCGCCCAGCACGCGCAGGCCGCCAATGAGCGCCGTCATCTCGGGCGCGGTCAGCGTCAGCAGCTGCGCCCTGTCGACCAGCAGCTGCTCGGCGGGAACCGCGAACTTGCCTTTCACGTAGTTGCGGAATCCGTCGGCGATCGGCTCGAGCACGGCGAAGGAGTCGACATCCGTCTGGTCCTGGCTCGCATCCATGCGGCCCGGCCGGAACGGCACCTTCACGGTGACGCCGGCCTTCTTTGCCGCCTGCTCGACGCCTGCGCAGCCCGCGAGCACGATCAGGTCGGCGAGCGACACTTTCTTGCCGCCCTTGGCCTTCTTGTTGAACGCCGCCTGGATGCCCTCGAGCGTCTTCAGCACTTTCGCGAGCTGCGCCGGCTGGTTCACTTCCCAGTTCTTCTGCGGCGCGAGCCGGATGCGCGCGCCGTTGGCGCCGCCCCGCTTGTCCGAGCCGCGGAAGGTGGAAGCCGACGCCCAGGCGGTCGTCACGAGCTGCGCGACCGGCAGTCTCGAAGCGAGGATCTTCTTCTTGAGGTCGGCGATCTCCTTCTCGCCGATCAGCTTGTGGTTGACCCTGGGGATCGGGTCCTGCCAGATCAGCTCTTCGTTCGGCACTTCCGGCCCCAGGTAGCGCGCGCGCGGACCCATGTCGCGATGCGTCAGCTTGAACCAGGCGCGCGCAAAGGCGTCCGCAAAGGCTTGCGGATCCTCGAGGAAGCGGCGCGAGATCTTCGCGAACCCCGGGTCGAAGCGCAGCGTCAGGTCGGTGGTCAGCATGGTCGGCTTGTTGAACTTGCCAGGGACGTGCGCGTCGGGAATGACCTCCGGCGCGTTCTTGGCGACCCACTGCTTGGCGCCGGCCGGCGATTTGGTGAGCTCCCATTCGTACTTGAACAGGTTCTCGAAGAAGTTGTTGCTCCACAGCGCCGGGGTCCTGGTCCAGGTCACCTCGATGCCGCTCGAGACGGTGTCCTTGCCGTGCCCGCTGCCATAGTCGCTCATCCAGCCCAGGCCCTGCGTCTCCAGCGGCGCGCCCTCCGGATCCGGACCCTTGTGCGATTCCGGCGCGGCGCCGTGCGCCTTGCCGAAGCTGTGGCCGCCCGCGATCAGGGCCACCGTTTCCTCGTCGTCCATCGCCATGCGCCCGAAGGTGGCGCGGATGTCCTTGGCGGCGGCCATGTAGTCGCCGCTCGCGTTCGGGCCTTCCGGGTTCACGTAGATGAGGCCCATGTGGGTGGCGCCGAACGGTCCGAGATCGCGGTCGCCGCTGAAGCGCTTGTCGGTGCCGAGCCACGCGATCTCCTCACCCCAGTTCACGTCCTCGTCCGGCTCCCAGACGTCCGGGCGGCCGCCGCCGAAGCCGAAGGTCCTGAAGCCCATTGATTCGAGCGCGACGTTGCCCGCGAGGATCAGTAGATCCGCCCAGGAGATCTTGTTGCCGTACTTCTGCTTGATCGGCCACAGCAGGCGGCGCGACTTGTCGATGTTGACGTTGTCCGGCCAGCTGTTGAGCGGCGCGAAACGCTGCTGACCGCGGCCGCCACCGCCGCGGCCGTCGGCGATGCGGTAGGTGCCGGCGGCGTGCCAGGCCATGCGGATGAACTGCGGCCCGTAGTGGCCGAAGTCGGCTGGCCACCATCCCTGCGAGTCCGTCATCAGCTTGACCAGGTCTTTCTTCAACGCCTTGTAGTCGAGGCTCCTGAACGCCCTGGCGTAGTCGAAGCCCCCGCCCATCGGGTCGGACTTCGAGGAATGCTGGTGCAGCAGTTCGAGGCGCAACTGGTTCGGCCACCAGTCGCGGTTCGTCCTGCCGACGCCGGCGATATGGCTGTACGGGCACTTGCCCGCGGTTTTGGTGGCTTTTTCCGCTACGTCGTTCATCGGATTCCCCTGGCAGATTGATGCCGCGCGGGCGATCGCGCATCTGGTCACGAGCGCACAGCTTGGACCCGGGTTGGTCATTTGTACAATCGATTGTTATCATGTATTTGATAGTCATTGCCTATGGGTGTGCATTGAACCTGCGCGACCTCCAATACCTTGCGGCACTCGCCGAAACCCGACACTTCGGGCGCGCCGCGCGTCAATGCCACGTCAGCCAGCCTACGCTCTCCGCCCAGCTCAAGAAACTGGAGGATTACCTCGGCGTCGCGCTGATCGAGCGCCGGCCCCGGGACGTCGCGCTGACGCCGGCGGGCAGCGCGGTGCTGCAGCGCGCGCGGCGCATGCTGCGAGATGCCGAGGACATCCGCGCCCTCGCCCGCGCCAGCCAGGATCCGCTCGGCGGGCAATTGAGGATCGGCCTGATCCCGACGCTCGGACCCTACCTTCTGCCGCGCGTCGCGCCGCGCCTCAAGCGCGAATTGCCGAATCTGCAGCTACTGCTGCACGAGCACCAGACCGAGCCGCTGCTTGCGCGCGTCCGCGACGGAGAACTCGACCTCGCCCTGTTGGCCTTGCCCGCCGGCACCAAAGGGCTCAAGACGCGATCGCTGTTCACCGAGGCTTTCCTGGTCGCGATGCCGGAGCATCATCGGCTGGCGGCGCGTCGCCGGTTGAAGCCCGCGGATCTCGCGGGAGAAAAACTGCTGTTGCTCGAGGACGGCCATTGCCTGCGCGACCAGGCGCTCGAGGTCTGTCGCAAGGTGAATACCGAGCAACAGGATTTCGGCGCAACCAGCCTCGAGACACTGCGGCAGATGGCAGCGGCCGGACTCGGCCTCACCTTGCTGCCGCGACTGTCGGCCGAGGGCCCGTTCGCGGCTGCGCGCGGGCTCGTCGTGCGGCCGTTCGCGCCGCCCTCGCCTTCGCGCGTGATCGGCGCCGCCTGGCGCCACTCGACGACACGCGGCGAAGCCATTGCCGCCGTCTGCGATGTGATTTCGCGGACGGCGCTCTAGGCGGAGTGCCCGCGGCCGAGGCCTATGCGCCTTTCTTTTCGGGTGCGAGTGCGAACGCGCCGTCACCGAGCAGGATCTGCACGACGCTGGCGACGATCAGCATGGCCGAGTATTCCCAGCCGCCATTCGGCGAGTTGAAGACCCAGCCATTGCCGCCGTGCACCCAAAGGGTTCCCAGCAACACCGGTATCAAGGCCGCGACGAACCAGCGCGTGCGGATGCCGAGCACGATCGCCGCGCCACCGAGGATCTCGCCGAAAGTAACCGGGTATGCCGTCCAGCCCGGGAAGCCGACCGAGTCGAAAAACTGGACCGCTGCCGGCAGCGTGAAGACGATGACCTTCAGCAGGCCGTGCGCGATGAACATGGTCCCGAGCGCCACCCGGTTGATCAGTGCCGCTTTCTCTGCATGGGTCGTCATCCGGGAATCCTCCCGATCCGAGGATGCCCAAGATAATCCGGCGGCGTCCGATTGTCTCGCCGATGCCCGTCCGGCACTGCGAGCAGCTTGGGCGGCTTGACTGACAGTAAGCTTTGGCTTACCGTTAGTCATGGCTTACGGAACGGTGATGCAGTCGAGGCAGGCGGCCGGGGCGCGACGGGCGCTCGCCTGCCTCGCCGATCCGACGCGGCGGCGCGTATTCGAGCGGCTGCGAGCCGGGCCGATGGCGGTCGGCGTGCTCGCGCGCGGCCTGCCGGTCAGCCGCCCTGCCGTCTCGCAGCATCTGAAGGCGCTGAAAGCTGCCGGTCTCGTGCGCGAGAAGCCAGACGGCACCCAGCGCATCTATGCGATCCGCCCGGACGGGCTCGCGGACCTCAGGACTTATCTCGACCGATTCTGGGACGACGTGCTCGTCGCCTACAAGGAGGCCCTGGAAAATGAACCCGTCGCCCGCACCTGAGTCCGGCATCGCGCCGGTGCTGAAATCCATCGTGATCGCGCGCGATGCACTCACCTGCTTCCGGTATTTCGCCGAGCGCGCGAGCGCCTGGTGGCCGCTCGCGACGCATTCGCTGTCGCCGGAACACAAGACGCGCGCGGTCTCGGTCACCTTCGAACCGCGTGCCGGCGGTCGTGTCTACGAAACCGCCGAGGACGGGCGCCAGTTCGACTGGGGCAAGGTGATCGCCTGGGAGCCGGGCCGGCGGCTCGCCTTCACCTGGCATCTCTCGCGTCCGCCGGAACAGTCCACGCGGGTCGAGATCACCTTCACTGCACTCGCGCCCGGCCGCACGCGCGTGGAACTCGAACATCGCGATTGGGAGAAATGGGGTGCCGACGGGCTCGATCGCCGCGGCAAGTACGATCAGGGCTGGGAGAGCGTCTTCGTCTCAGGCTTCGCGCAATACTGCCAGCGCAAGGACGATTAAAGGACCGCGGTCGCCTCGATCTCGACTTTCGCGCGCGGTTCGAGCAGTCCCGCCACAACGACGACCGACATCGCCGGGAAATGCCGGCCGATGACCTCGCGATAGGCCGCGCCGATGCCCTCGATCGAGGCGTAATACTCCTCGCGATTCGTCACATACCAGGTCAGGCGTACGAGCTGTTCCGGTCTCCCGCCGGCGCAGGCGAGCACTTCGGCGACATTCGTGAGCGCCTGCCGGACCTGCGCCGCCAGTTCGTCGCTCGCAAATTTCTGTTCTGCATTCCAGCCGATCTGGCCGGAGATGAAGACCTGCCGGCCCTCGGCGGCAATGCCATTCGCATAGCCGAGCGGCCTCGGCCAGCCCGGCGGTTGCAGGATCTGGCGGATCATTTCAGCAACTCCCGTCCGATGACCAGCTTTTGCACTTCGCTCGCACCCTCGTAGATCCGGAGCGCGCGGATCTCGCGGTACAGGCGCTCGACAGCCTCGCCCTGAACCACGCCGCGCCCGCCGAACATCTGCAGCGCGCGGTCGATGACCGACTGCGCGGTCTCGGTTGCGGTCAGCTTCGCCATCGCAGCTTCCGCCGTGAAGCGATCCCCGCGGTCGCGCAGCCAGGCGGCGCGATAGGTCAGCAATTGCGCGGCCTCGATGCCGGTCGCCATGTCGGCGAGCGCGGCCTGGGTCAGCTGGAACTCGGCAAGCCGGCGGCCGAACATCGAACGCTCGAGTACGTGCTTCAGCGCCTCGTCCAGCGCGCGCCGTGCAAAACCGCAGGCCGCGGCCGCGACCGAGGCGCGGAATACGTCGAGCGTGCGCATCGCGATCTTGAAGCCCTCGCCTTCCGCGCCGATCAGGCGGTCGGCCGGGATGCGGCAATCGGTGAATGTGATCAGCGCGAGCGGATGCGGCGCCATCACGTCGATGCGTTCGGCGACGGCGAATCCCGGGTCGCCCGGCTCGACGACGAAGGCGCTGATGCCCTCGGACGAGGCGCTGCCGTCGGGCCGCGGCTGCGCCGTCGCGGTGCGCGCGAATACGCAGTAGAAATCCGCGATGCCGCCATTCGAGATCCAGGTCTTGCTGCCGTCCAGCCGGTAATGCGCGCCGTCGCGGCGCGCGCTGGTCCGCATCGCGGCGACATCGGAGCCGGCTTCGGGCTCTGACAGGGCGAAGGCAGCGATCGCCTTGCCCTTCGCGACCCGCGGCAGGTAGCGCGCCCGCAAGGCGGCGCCGCCAGCGAGCGTCAGCGAGGCGCTCCCCAGGCCCTGCATTGAAAACGAGAAATCCGCGAGCCCATCCCACCAGGCGAGCGACTCGCGCAGGATGCAGAGCGAGCGCGCATCGAATTCCACGCTGGCACCACCGTCCTCGGCGCGCAGGCAATGCTTCAGCAGGCCGGCCTCCCCCAGCGCTGTGACCAGTTCGCGGCAGCGCGCGTCAACGCCGGCGCGATCCACCGGATGCGCGGCGCCGGCGAGATTCGCCTGGCCCCAGTCACGCACTTCCGCGGCGAGCCGCCGATGCGGCTCGTCGAAGAAGGGCCAATTCAGGTGATCGTTCTGCCTGGACATTCAGTTGCCCTCGAAAACCGGCTTGCGCTTCGCCGAGAAGGCCTCGTAGGCCCGCTTGAAGTCGGCCGACTGCATGCAGACGGCCTGCGCCTTGGATTCCGCGTCGAGCGCCTCGTCGATGCTCATGTTCCATTCACGGTGCAGCATCTTCTTCGTCATCGCATGCGCAAAAGTCGGTCCTGAGGCGATCTCACCGGCGAGGCGCATGGCTTCGAGCAACAGACCCTCCGGCCGGCACGATCGCATTGTAGAAGCCCCAGCGCTCGCCTTCCTCCGCAGTGAAGGAGCGCCCCGTGTACAGGAGTTCCGCGGCGCGGCCCTGGCCGATCACGCGCGGCAGCAGCGCGCAGGCGCCCATGTCGCAACCGGCGAGACCCACGCGCACGAACAGGAAGGCCGTGCGCGCGGCAGGCGTCGCAAAGCGGAAATCGGAGGCGAGCGCTATGATCGCTCCTGCTCCCGCACAGGTTCCATCCACCGCCGCGATGATCGGTTGCGGGCAGGCGCGCATCGCCCGCACCAGGTCGCCGGTCATGCGCGTGAAATTCAGGAGCCCCGGCTTGTCCATCTTCGTCAGCGGCCCGATGATCTCGTGCACGTCGCCGCCCGAGCAGAAGTTTCCGCCCGCGCCGTCGATGATGACCGCGCGCACGTCGTTGTCCGTCGTCAGCGCGCGGAACAGGTCGCGGAGCTCCGCGTAGGACTCGAAGGTCAGCGGGTTCTTGCGCTCGGGGCGGTTCAGCGTCACGCGGCCGATCCGGCCCTCGACGCGCCACAGGAAATGCTTTGCCGATTCGATGCTCATGCGTCTCGCCCCTCCAGTGACCGGACATGCATTTTCAGGCGACCGAGGAAGCCTGCCATCGCCGCCTTCTCGCGCGCGTTCAGGGCCCCGAAGGCCTCGACGACCCAGCGCTCGTGTTCGCGCGCCATCGCGCCGAATGCGCGCCGGCCCGCCGGTGTCAGCCTGACGAGCCAGGCGCGCCGGTCGTCCGGATCGTCCGCGCGCTCGACCAGGCCCTCCTGTTCCAGCATGTCGGTGATGCCCGTGACATTGCCGCCGGTCACCATCATGCGCTTCGACAGCTCGCCCATCTTGAGCCCGCCCGGCACGCGCTCGAGCTGGGCCATCAGGTCGAATCGCGGAAGCGTCGTCTGATAGCGCTCCTGCAGCAGGCGCCGCGTGCGCGTCTCGATCAGCCGGTTGGTCGCGAGCATGCGCAGCCACAGCCGGATCGCAGCGTGATCGTCGCTTACGATGCGGGTCTCGGCGTCGGTTGCCGTGCGCGGCATCAGACCGGTCCCGCCATCTGCGCTGCGCGCTCGAGATTGCGCTCGAGCTGGCGCCGCGCCATCTCGTAGGGCTTCGGCCACCATTGCTCCGCGCCAGCCCTGCGCGGCGGCCGCGTGCAGCGTCCACGCCGCGTCGGCCAGGTGCGGGCGCGCAAGCGCGCAGAGGTCCGCGCGGCCCGAGGCGACGATCGAGTTCACGTGATCCGGCTCGTAGATGTTGCCGACCGCGATGGTCGGGATGCCGACGAGGTTCCGGACCTGGTCCGAGAACGGCGTCTGCCACATGCGTCCGTACACCGGCTTCTGCCAGGGCACGGTCTGCCCGCTCGAGAGATCGAGGATATCGGCGCCCGCGGCTTTCATCGCGCGCGCGATGTCGAGAAGTTCCTCTTCGCGCAGTCCGCCGTCGGCCCAGTCGCTCGCGGACAGTCGCACCGAGAGCGGCTTGTCGGCCGGCCAGGCCTTGCGCACGGCCGTGAGGACTTCGAGCGGGAAGCGCAGGCGATTGGCGAGCGGCCCGCCGTATTCGTCCTCGCGCCGGTTGGTCAGCGGCGACATGAAACTCGCCAGCAGGTAGCCGTGCGCCATGTGCAATTCCAGCATGTCGAACTCGGCTTCGACGCCCAGTTTCGCCGCGCGCAGGAAATCGGCGAGCACCTTGTCCATGTCGGCGCGCGTCATCGCGCGCGGCGGCGCGCTGATGCCCTCGTAATAAGGTATCGCCGAAGGCGCGATCGTTTCCCAGTTGCCGGACGGCAAGGGATGATCCGCTTCCTCCCAGCCGAGCTGCGTCGAGCCCTTGCGGCCCGAATGCCCGAGCTGCAGGCAGATCTTCGCGGGGCTCGCGCCATGCACGAAGTCCACGATGCGCCGCCAGGCGTCGCGCTGCGCCTCGTTCCAGAGTCCCGTGCAGCCGGGCGAGATGCGCCCTTCGGGCGACACGCAGGTCATCTCCGTGAACACGAGCCCCGCCCCGCCCGTCGCGCGCGCGCCGAGATGCACGAGGTGCCAGTCATCGGGCATGCCGTCCTTCGCGAGGTACTGCGCCATCGGCGAGACGACGACGCGGTTCTCGACCCTCATGCCGCGCAACTGGAAGGGCAGGAACATCGGCGGCCGCGGCGAGTCCGCACCCGCCTGGGCCGCGAGCTTCGTCTCGACGTCGCGCGACGAAACCCGGGTCGCGCAATCGCAGGTTGTCGTGGCCGATGCGCTGGCTGCCGGTCAGCAGGCTATAGGTGAATTGCCAGGGCTCGAAGTTCACGTAGCGCGCGACTTCCTCGAACCAGCGCATGCGGTTGCGCGCGGCGCTCTGCAGCTTCAACGCCTCCAGCGAGCGCTCTTCCTGGTAGCGCGCGAGCCCGGCAGGCACGTCGGTCGCGTGCGCGACGCGCGCGGTGAGCTCGATCGCATCTTCCATCGCGAGCTTCGTGCCCGAGCCGATCGAGAAATGCGCGGTGTGCGCGGCGTCGCCGATCAGCACGAGGTTGCTTGTGATGCCAGCGCTTGCACAGCACGCGGTTGAAGTTGAGCCAGGCCGAGCCGCGCAGGTGCAACGCGTTGCTCATCAGCGGATGGCCGCCCAGGTATCGACCGAACAGCTTTTCGCAGAAGGCAATGGACTGATGGTGGTCGAACTGGTCGAGGCCGTGCGCGCGCCAGGTCTCCTCGCGGGTCTCGACGATCACCGTCGAGAGATCGCCGCTGAACTGGTAGGCGTGGATCTGGAACCAGCCATGCTCGGTCTTCTCGAAGGCGAAGGTGAATGCCGGGAAGGGTTGCTTCGTGCCGAGCCAGATGAAACGGCACTGGCGCACGTCGATGTCCGGCTCGAAGACCTCGGCGTGGCGACGTTCGCGTCCGGCTGTTGACGCCGTCGGCGGCGATGACGAGATCCGCATCGGCGTAGGGCGCGTCATCCGCGACCTCGTGCTCGAAACTCTGGTGGACGCCGAGCTCCGCCGCCCTCTGCTGCAGGATGTTCAGCAGGCGCTTGCGGCTGATGCCGCAGAAGCCGTGCCCGCCGGTCCGGATGGTCGTGCCGCGGTAATGGACGTCGATGTCGTCCCAATGGTGGAAGCCGGCCGTGATCGCCTCGTGCGTAGGCGCGTCGGCCGCGCGAAAGCCTTCCATGGTCCGGTCTGAGAACACCACGCCCCAGCCGAAGGTGTCGTCCGGGCGATTGCGCTCGTAGACCTCGACCCGGGCGCGCGGCAGGGCCTTCCTGAACAGGATGGCCGAATAGAGGCCGGCTGGCCCGCCGCCCAGGCAGACGATTCTCTTCAAGGGACCCCCGAATAGCGGGGGAATTACAGGCCTATATCATTTAGATGTCAAGTAATGCCCTGGAAACCGTGAATTGGGGCCTATTTCCGCAGGGCCTTGCGTTGCAGCTTGCCGGTCGGGGTCTTCGGCAGCGCCTCGAGGAACTCGACCAGGCGCGGGTACTTGTAGGGCGCGATGCGCTGCTTGACGAAGTCCTGCAGCTCGCGCGCGAGCGCGGCGTCCCCCGCCCTCCCCGGCTGGGTCACGACAAAGGCCTTCACGACCGTGCCGCGCTCGGCATCCGGTGCGCCCACCACGGCGCATTCGCGTACCGCCGGGTGCGCGAGCAGCGCCCATTCGACCTCGAGCCCGGCGATCTTGTAACCGGCCGAGATGATCATGTCGTCGGCCCGCGAAACGAACCAGAAATAGCCGTCCTCGTCCACGCGATAAATATCGCCCGTCACGTTCCAGCCGTCCTGAACATAGTCGCGCTGGCGATTGTCATCGAGATAGCGGCAACCTGTCGGGCCGGTGACGGCCAGCCGGCCGATGCTACCGGGCGGCAGCGGCTTGCCCTCGTCATCGAGCACGCAGGCCTTGTAACCGGGCAGCGGCTTGCCGGTCGCGCCCGGGCGAATCTCCTCGCCGGCGGCCGAGATGAAGATGTGGATCATCTCGGTCGCGCCGATGCCGTCGATGATCCGGATGCCGGTGCGTTCCTTCCAGGCATCCGAAATGTCCCTGGGCAGGAATTCGCCGGCTGAAACGCATTGCTGCAATGAACGGATATCGCGATCGCCAAGCTCGGCCAGAAGCGCGCGATATCCGAGGGGCGCAGTGAAAAGACAGGTCGCCTTGTGATGCTCGATCGCGGCGAGCAGCGCCGCGGACGTCGGCGACTCGACGGGCGCAACCGCTGCGCGGAAACGGAATGGAAAGACCAAGAGCGCCCCGAGCCCGAAAGTGAATCCCAATGGCGGGCTGCCGGTATAAACGTCGTCCGGCTGCGTATGCAACAGGTGGCGTGCGACGACATCGGCCATCGCGAGCACGTCGCGGTGAAAATGCACGCAGGCTTTCGGCTGGCCGGTCGTGCCGGAAGTGAATGCCAGCAGGCACACGTCATCGGACGCGGTGTCGACATTGGAGAACCGATCGGAAACGGAGGACATCCGGCCCTCGAGATCACCATTGCCCCAGCAGATGATCTCGCCGGCGCCGCCCACCGCCGCACCGGCCATCATCAACTCCGTTTCGATCCGGTGGTCGCAGAAAGCGATGGCCGGTCGGCTCTTGCTGATGACCGACATCAATTCGGGCGCGCGCAGCATGGGCATGGTCGTAACCGCGATCGCACCCGCCTTCATCACGGCGAGCCAGCAGGCATAGAGTTCGGGGCTGTTGTAACCGCGCAGCAGCACGCGGTTGCCGGGCACGATGCCGGCTGTCTTCAGCACATTCGCGACGCGATTCGCGCGGGCGAGCAGTTGCCGGTAGCTGATGCCGCCCGTGTCGGTCAGGATCGCCTGCCGTTCGCCGTGGCCCTCGGCGATCGCATCGTCGAGCAGCACGGTCGCGCAATTCAGGCGATCCGGATAACGCAATTCCGGCAGGTCGAAATGCAGCCGCGGCCACAGGTCGGGAGGCGGCAGGCGGTCGCGCGCGAATGAATCTGCGTGCGCGGTGCGGTGCGTCATGCCTTCCATCTTACATTCACCTGTAGAATTGCCGCATGTCGTCGTATCTCGAGACCGATCAGGAACTATCGCGGCTCGCCCGGCGGGCGGCTGGCATGCGCGGCGGTCCGCGCGCGCTGATCCTTCCCGGCATCATGGGCTCGACGCTCGGCCGTCCGCGCAAGGGCCTGCTCGACGACATCAAGTGGTTCGACCCTCTCGAAATCGCGGCCGGCGGCATGACGAAACTCGCGCTGCCGGGCGGGCGCCGCTACGGGCCGCTCGGCGTCCTGCGCTTTGCCTACGAGCGGCTGCGCCTCGTGCTCAGGATCGCGGGTTACGACGCCGCCTTCCATCCCTATGACTGGCGCCTCGACCTTGCGGCCAACGGGCGCGCGCTGGCGGATCGCCTGCTGGGCGAGCGACGCCAGGACGTCGTGCTGGTCGGCCACAGCATGGGCGGACTGGTCGCGCGCGCGGCGCTTGCCCACAAGGGAACCTCGCGAATCGCGCGCGTGATCCAGCTCGGCGCGCCGAATCGCGGCGCCTTCGTCGCGGTCCAGGCATTGCGCGGGACCTATCCGCTGATCCGGCGCCTGGCGATGCTGGACCTGCTGCACGACGCCGACGACATCGCGAGCCGTGTGCTGACGACATTCCCGGGCCTCTGCGAACTGCTGCCGCCGGCCGCCGCCTGCAAGGACTTCGATCCTTTCGATGCGGCGCAGTGGCCCAAGGGACCGAATCCATCGCAAGCCCTGTTGACCAACGCGCAGCGCGCAATCGAGACCTTGCCGCCGCCCGACGAACGTTTCCGCCTGATCGCCGGGTTCGGTCAGGACACGGTGCTCGGCCTCAAGCGCCGCGCCCAGCGCATCGAATTCGGCCGCGGCCCGGCCGGCGACGGCACGGTGCCGCTCGCGCTCGCGCATTGGCCCGGCTTGCCGACCTGGTATGTCGAGGAGAGCCACGGCTCGCTGCCGGGCAACGCCGATGTCGGCCGCGCCGTCGTCGACCTCGCGCGAGGCGATACGACCGAAGTGCTGCCGCATGTGCTGCCGCGCCGCCGCGGCGTGCCGACCCTGTGGGAGACGGACACCCGCGCACCGACACCCGTCAAGATCGCCTGGAGCGACCTGTCGGAGCGGCAGCAGCGCGAATTCCTGCACGAGTTCGTCGCCGTCGCGGATCCTGCAACGAGCGCGACACCCGTTGCCCGGCGCGGCGGGCAGGCCCGGCCGGTCGAGCTCGCCTTTGTCGAGGGCAGCATCACCCAGAGCCAGGCGTCCGCGCTCGTGCTCGGCGCATTTGCGAATGTCGAACCGGCCGGCGCGGCGCTCGCGGTGGACGCGATGCTGCATGGCGCGATCAGCGACCTGGCGCGCCGGCGCGCGATCGGCGCCGCGGCCGGCGAAGTGTTCGTCCTGCCGGTCGGCCGGCGCGGGCTCGCTGCGCGGCTCGTCGTGCTCGCGGGCCTCGGCGACTTCGGGCGTTACGGTCCGGACGTGCAGCGGCTTGCCGCCGCGAACGTCACGCGCACGCTCGCGCTCGCCGGCGTCGGCGATTTCGCGATGGTGCTGTGGGGCACGGCCTCCGGCGCGGATCCGGCCGATGCCGCGCGCGCGCAACTCGAGGGCGTGCTGACCGCGCTTTCGGATCTCTCGCCGGAATTGCGGCTGCGGCGCATCACGATCCTGTCGCGGAACGCCCGCAGGCTGTCCACGGCGCGCCAGGTCGCGGAAGACCTGCTGCGCCTGCACCCGGCTGCGCCGCTGCTGCGCCTGCAGCCCGCGCGCAAGGCAGGGCGCAAGCCCGGTCGCGTGACGAAGCCCACCGCGACACCGCTCGCCTGGCTCTTCGTGCAGGAATCCGCCGGCCAGATGCACGCGGCGCTCCTCGGCACGGCGCCGAAGGCGACCGCACTCACCGCAACCCGGCGGCTCGACCTGCGCGCGCTCGAACGCGAGCACGCGCGCCTCGAGCCCGGCATGCCGAATTCGGAACTCGAGGATTTCGGCGAGCGCCTCGCGGAATTGCTGCTGCCCGAAGAGATCGTCACGGCGCTGCCCTCAGTCAAATCGGCGCCGCTCGTCGTCGTGCACGACAGCGCGAGCGCGCATTGGCCCTGGGAGGCGCTCAGCATCAAGGGCTGGGCGCCCGCAGCGGAGGCCGGCCTCAGCCGGCGCTATGCCGCCGAGGGCATGTCGGTCGCCAAGTGGCGCGAGCAGCGCCGCCGCGAGCGCGGCCTGAACGTCCTCCTGGTTGTCAATCCGACCGGCGACCTGCCGGGCGCGGTACAGGAAGGCGAGCGCGTCGCGCAGATGCTGACGCGCCTGCCCGGCACGGGCATCACCGCAATCCGCGGCGGCGAGGCGACACGCGCGCGGCTGCTCGCGGAATTCCGTTCCGGTGATTACGACGCCATCCACTTCGCCGGCCACGCGTTCTTCGATGCGACCGCGCCCGCCTCGAGCGGCATCCTGTGCGCGGGCGGCCGCGTGCTGTCTGGCGGCGACCTCGCGGCGATGGATTCGGTGCCGGCGCTCGTATTCTTCAACGCCTGCGAATCCGGCAGGCTGCGCAGCGCCGTCAAGCCGTTGCGGCAACTGGATCGCAGTGTCGGATTCGCCGAGGCATTCCTGCGCGGCGGCGTCGCGAACTTCATCGGCACCTGGTGGCCGGTGTCGGACGCGGGCGCCACCGCCTTTGCGACGCTGCTTTACCGCGAGCTGGCCGGTGGCAGCTCGATCGGCATCGCGCTCAATGCGGCGCGCACCGCGGTTCGCGAACTGCCCTCGGCCGACTGGGCCAATTACCTTCACTATGGAAGCTTCGACTTCGCGCTGAAGTCCAGTCCCTGAAGCCATGGCCAGCATCGCAAGCCTGCACATCTATCCGGTGAAATCCTGCCGCGGCATCGATGTCGCGAGCGCGCGCATGACGCCGACCGGACTCGAATGGGACCGGCGCTGGATGCTGGTGGACGGCAAGGGAAAGTTCGTGACGCAGCGGACGCATCCGCTGCTCGCGACCATTTCGACGGCGATCATCGACGGACGGCTCGAGCTTTCAGCCGCAGGTCATCCGACGCTCGTCGTGGATCCAGGGAGCGACGGCGCCGCCCGGTCCGTCAGGGTCTGGAGCGACGACTGCAGCGGCATCGACGTGGGCGACGAAGCCGCGGCCTGGCTTTCGCTTGTGCTCGGGAATGGATTCCGGTTGCTGCGGATGAATGACGAGGTGCCGAGGCTGGCCGATCCCCGCTACGCGGGGGACAGGAAACAGCCCGTGAGCTTCACGGATGGCTATCCGGTGCTGCTGACTTCCGTCGAGTCACTCGACGAACTCAATGGGCGCCTGCCGTCACCCGTGCCGATGAACCGCTTCCGGCCCAATGTCGTCATCCGGGGTGTCGAGGCCTACGCGGAAGATGCGATGGCGGGATTCCGCTCGGGCACCGTCCTGCTGCGCGGCGTCAAGCATTGCACGCGCTGCATCAATACGACGACCGATCAGTTCGACGGCCGGCGCGACGCCGGCTCGGAACCGCTGACGACGCTTCGGACCTATCGCTACGACAAGGTCCTGCGCGGCGTCGCCTTCGGCCAGAATTGCGTCGTGGCCGAAGGCGTGGGCGAAATGCTCATCGTCGGCGCCCCGCTCACGATCGAAGCTCACCAGGTATAGCGCACCCGGTAGGTCACGACCGCCTCGCCGTCCGGCGCGATCTTCACCGGGAACTCGATGGTGCGAGCGTCCTTCTTCTCGGACGGCGTGGACTGCTGGATCAGTGTCCACTGGCTCCAGCGGTAGAGGTTCTCGCGCACGAGAACGTTGACCGCCTGGTCCTTGTGGTTGCGGACCTTGATCTCGAAGGCCTCTTCCATCACGCGGCCCTTCGAATTCACCGTGAATTCAGTCTGGCGCCGCTCACCGACCACGTCGAAGGCCGTGCCGAGCTTGACCCGCACGTCCTCGTCCTTCGGCGTGTGGTCGATCTTGTCCTCGCCGATGAATTCCATGCTGCCGTCGGCCTTGTCCTGCTGCGAGACGCGGATGCGGCCGGCCGGCAGCGGCATGCCGAGCCCCGAGGCCTTGTCGTTCTTGAGCGTCAGCCACACGTCCACTTTCGTGTTGGAGGTCGGGCCGAATTCCCGGTCCATGTTCAGCGAACCGTAAAAGCCGTAGCCCTCGGCACCGTAATAGACGAGCTGCTTCTTCGCGGGCACGCGGGTCGCGGCGTCAAAGAGTTCGATCTGCTTCGTCGAATTGTTGGGCAGCGTCGCCGGACGCCCGAGCGTGTAGAGGTGATATTCGAAGAAGGATTTTTCCTCGAAGCCCGGGGCATCGGCGGCTTCCATCGTCTTCATGCGAGCGGCGGTCACGACGATCTCGTCGTAACCGGGCTGCACGCGATTGACATCGCCGGCGATCAGCTTGAGCTTCGCATCCTGGTAGCTCGCGCCGGACTGGTTCAGCAAGCTCACCCAGGCGCCCACGTCCACGAAGCCGGAATTCGCGTCCGCTCCCTCGCTGAAGACCAGGTTGTAGTCCGCCCACCAGGTGATGCCGCCGGTCTGGTAGGAAACGCGCGCGCGGTGCGTGCCGGCTTTTGCGGCCTGGATGTCCCATTCGAGGGTTGGCCGCGTGATCAGTCCGCCCGGCAGTTCGCCGAACTGCATGCCGCTCCAGTTGCGGAGCGCATGAATCTGGCCGTCGTCGCCGCGCAGCACCAGGCCGTCATTCGCGGAGAGCAGCGTGCCTGCGGTCAGCTTGACGCCGTCGCCCTGCTGGCTCTCGACGCTGACCTTGCGGTCCACGTAGCGCGACAGCAGCTTCTCGGTGCTGACCAGGTCGAACTGGAAATTCTGTTCCAGCACTTTTGTGCCGTTGGGGTCGGTCAGCGAACGGAACTGCACGGTCGTCGGGTCGATCAGCGCGGCGACGTCCGTGAATTGCAGCGTGCTGCGCCCGCGCGCCAGATCGAGATCCCGGTCCACGCGCACCAGCGCAAAACCAGGCAGGGAACTCGCCTGCGGCGTGCCCATACCGGGCAGCGGGCGATACCACTCGGCGGGGATGCCGCCCGGCTGCGCCGAACTGTAGACGGTCAGCGCCGTCTGGGGTTCGGCTGCCATGGCGTTGGCCGCCAACAGGCAGCCCGCCAGCAAAATGTGAACTCGGGCAGACAACGAGGTCATGTTGGGCTCTCCTTGGGCTCTGGACGCATAGAATAAACGCAGCGGGCCACGGAGTTGGGTCAATGGAAATCGAATACCCCGAATGGATGGCCAGGTACCAGAAGCCGCAGGTCCTGGCGGGAGGCGCGATCCTGGTCTTCGTCCTGGTGGTGGCGCTCGCCTGGACCGCCTGGCGCTGGAACGTTTCGCTGGACCGGATGCAGATGATGCAGACGCAGGCTGGCGTCGGCTTCCTGCAGCCACCCTCTTCGACCCAGACCCGGCGCATCGACCCGCGGCGCGGCGGCCTCACCGGCATCGACGCCGGCGGCTTCGCCAGCCGCGTCGATCTCGCAATCTCCGTGAGAAGCGACCGCTACGAGCGCTACCGCATCGCGCTCTCGCGCGACGACGGCACGTCGATCCTGCATGCCGAACGGCTTGCGCTGGATTCCAACGGCGAACTGCACTTCGGATTCAATACATCCATGCTGCCGAACGGCACCTATCGCCTGCTCGTCGAGGGGTACACGAAGCGCGGGGAGCTGGAGAAGTACGGGGAGTCGAGGTTGAGCGTCAGCGGGCGATGATCGAAAAGCCTGCCTTGCTCACGCCTGTCGTAGCGTACTGATCGGCGGGTGATTGATGACGCCGCGCGCGGCATAGGTGCCCGCGCCGCCGACAATGATGGCGCCCGCCGCCAGCCCGATCACCCAGACCCAGGGATCGAGCGTGTATTCCAGGTCGAAGACTTTCTCGGCGAGCAGCCAGCCGGCGAGCGTCGCCCCTAACGCTGCGAGCGTTCCCGACAGCATGCCGAGTGCGGTGAATTCCGACGCGACACCCGCAAGGACCACGCGCCGGCTTGCACCGAGGGTGCGCAGCATCGCGCTTTCGTAACGCCGCTCGTCGCGCGTCGACTGGATCGCGGCGAGCAATACGGTGATGCCGGCCGCGAGCGTGAACAGGAACACGTACTGCACGGCGAGCGAGGCGCGGTCCATGATGTCGCGGACCTGCGCCAGGATCGAATCGATGTCGAAGATCGATACCGACGGGAAGCGGTGCACGAGATCGGCGAGCAACGGCCGCTGTTCCGGCCTGAGCCTCATGCTCGTGAGCCAGGTGCCGACGAGTCCATCCAGCGTGCCGGGCGAGAAGACCAGGAAGAAATTCGGCTGGAAGCTGTCCCACTGGACCTTGCGGAAGCTCGAGATCTCGGCGACCAGCGTCTCGCCGGCGACGTCGAAGGTGAGCTTGTCGCCGAGCTTGAGCCCGAGGTCTTCCTGGTATTCGGTCGTGACCGACACCAGCTTGCGGCCGCGGTCGGTCTCCGGTCCACCAGCGCCCCTCGACGATGCGGTTGTCCTTCTGCAGTTTTTCGGCCCAGGACAGGTTCTGTTCGCGCTCGGCAAACCCCTGCGCCCGGTCGGTCGTCAGGCCCAGCTTGTCGATCGGCTTGCCGTTGATCGCCGTCAGGCGCGCGCGGATCATCGGGAACAAGTCGGGCGCGGCAGGCCCTGCTCGCCGATGAATTGCGCGAATGCCACCGTCTCGGTCGTCGGAATGTTGACCATGAAATAGTTCGGCGTGTTTTCGGGCAGGCTCGCACGCCAGTCGTCGAGCAGGTCCCCGCGCACGACGGCCAGCAGCAGGAGCACCATGAGGCTCAAGCCGAAGGCAACCACCTGCACGATGCTCTCGCGGCCGCGGCGCGCGAGATTCGCGAGGCCATAGCGCCAGGCGACGCCGACCGCCCCGCGCATGCGCCCGGCCAGGCGCACGAGCAGCCATCCGGCGCCAAACAGTACGGCGAGCGTGCCGCCGACGCCGGCCGCAACGTAGAGAACGAGCCAGCCGTCGCGCACCAGCCAGTACAGCACCGCCAGCAGCGCGCCGAGCGCTAGTCCATAGGACACCGAATAACGCAGCGGCGGCGGCTCGAGATTGCGGCGCAGCACGCGCGCCGGCGGCACGCGCTTCAGTTGCAGCATCGGCGGCATCGCGAATCCGACCAGGATCGCAAGCGCGGTCACCGCGCCCATGATTGCTGGCGCTGCCGTCGGCGGCGGCAGGTCCGCGCGCACGATGCCGCCCAGGAGCCAGGCGAGGACTTCCTGCGCGAGGAATCCGAGCGCGCTGCCGACGATGGCCGCAATCAGCGCGAGCAACCCGAGTTCGATGACCGTGACCGCAAGAACGAGCGACTGCGGTGCGCCCAGGCACTTCATCACGGCGACATTGTCGAGGTGACGCTGCGTGTAGCGCCGCGCCGCCATCGCGACCGCGACCGCCGCGAGGAGCACCGTGATCAGCGCCGAGAGATTGAGGAAGCG
Organism: uncultured Gammaproteobacteria bacterium; assembly: GCA_963747145.1. GTDB lineage: Bacteria > Pseudomonadota > Gammaproteobacteria > Steroidobacterales > Steroidobacteraceae > SCUD01. The sequence goes on from CAVVDZ010000001.1 coordinate 742,062, forward strand.
CCCCGCGCGTTCGGTGGAGGAACGGATCTGCGGGCTCGCCTCCTGGACGTCCACGAGCCGCTCGCCCGCCTTGTGGCGCTCCGCAAGGACGGCCTTGAAATCCCGGATCGCCGAGGGTGCGCCGGCGAAGAGCAGCGCATACGTCACACGGCTTCCGGGGCCGAGCAAGGCCGTGCCCTTGAGATCTTCCAGATTGATCAGGAGCGATGGCGCCAGGTCCACGAATGCGGACCCCTGGTCCGGACGGTAATCGAGCACCTGCGTCACGGTGAAGGCCGCCGCGCCGACGCTGACCCGGTTACCGACGCGCGCGCCGAGTCGCGCGAGCAGGCGCGAGTCGAGCCAGGCCTCGCCGTGGCCCGGCAGGTCCGTCGTCTCGCGCGCGGGCGCGAAGGGTGCATCCGAAATCTTGAGCCGCCCACGCAGCGGATAGCCAGGGCCGGCGGCGCGCAGTGATATGAGTGTGGAGTCGTCGCCGAAGAAAACGACCGTTGGGAAGGAAACCGTTGAAGCGGCCGCGATGTCCTGTTCCCCGGCGAGCTTCACGTACGCCGGATCGAGCGGCTCGGTGGACTGGAGCTTGAGGTCCGCCGCCAGCACCTCTGCCGCCCGTAGCTCGACCGCCTGGCCGATGCGATCGGTGAAGAAGCCGACGCCGGTCAGCGCGGTGACGGCGACCAGGAGCGCCGCGAGCAATACCGCAAGCTCGCCCGAGCGCCAGTCGCGCAGGAGCGCAAGCATCGCGAATCGCAGGGCGCGCATGTCAGTGCCCGCTCAATGAACGATCCTGCCCGCATCCATCGCGATGATGCGACCGCAGCGCCCCGCGATCTCGCGATCGTGCGTGACCAGCACCAGCGTCGTGCCGGAGGCTGCGTTCAGGTCGAACAGAAGCTGCATCACGCGCGCGCCGGTCGCCGTGTCGAGATTGCCGGTCGGCTCGTCGGCGAAAAGCACCGCCGGCTTCGTCACGAAGGCGCGCGCGATGGCGACGCGTTGTTGCTCGCCACCCGAGAGCTGGCGCGGGTAATGCCCGAGACGGCTCTCGAGGCCGACTTCGCGCAAGACTTCCCGCGCAGCCGTGCGCGCATCCGCGCGGCCGGCGAGTTCGAGCGGCAGCATCACGTTCTCGAGCGCGGTCAGCGATGGCAGCAGGTGGAAGGACTGGAACACAAAACCGACGTGCCGGGCGCGCGCGGCCGCGCGGCCGTCCTCGTCCAGTGCCGAGAGCTCGACGCCGTCGAGCCAGACCGTGCCCTCGCTCGGCTCATCGAGTCCGGCAAGGAGCGCAATCAAAGTGGACTTGCCGGCGCCGGAGGCCCCGACCACTGCGACGGTCTCGCCGGCCGCGACCTGGAGGCTGACGTCATCCAGGATGGTCAGCATTCCCTCCGGGCTGGTAACCTGCTTGCGCAAACTCCTGGCTTCGAGCACTGTCTTTCTGTCCATGCGCCTCGTCCTGTTACTCACGCTATGTCTGATCGCCGCCGTGCCCGGGCCTGTCCGGGCCGCGGAGCCGCCGGTCATCCTGATCGTCGGCGATTCCCTGTCGGCCGGCTACGGGCTCATCGCCGGGCAGGGTTGGGTGTCATTGCTGCAGCAGCGTCTGAAGCGCGAAGGTTACGGATACCGCGTGGTCAATGCCAGCGTGAGCGGGGAAACCACGGACGGCGGCGTCCAACGGCTCAAGCGCGCGCTCGACCAGCACCATCCGGCGGTCGTCGTCATCGAGCTCGGCGGCAACGACGGCCTGCGCGGCCTGCCCGTATCGCGGGTGCGCGCGAATCTCGAGCTGCTGATCACGAAAAGCCGCGCCGCGGGCGCCGAGGTGCTGCTGGTCGCGATTCGCGTGCCGACAAATTACGGGCAGCGCTACACGACCTCGTTCCAGGGTGTCTATATGGATCTCGCGAACCGCTACAAGATCGGCCTCGTGCCCTTCCTGTCGGACCAGGTCGCGGTGGATCTCGCGCTCTTCCAGCCGGACGGCATTCACCCGAATGCGCAGGCGCAGCCGATCCTGCTGAACAATCTGTGGCCGAAACTCTCGCCGCTCCTGAAACACAAGTGATGAACGACACGGCTTTCTGGCGCAAGGATTATCCGCCCGGCGTGCCGGGGGAAATCGATCCGGACTCGGTCCGCTCGCTGAAGCACCTGTTCGAGGAGGCCTGCCGCGATTACGCGGCGAAGCCCGCCGTCTCGAACATGGGCCGCACCCTGACCTATTCCGAAGTGGAGGAGCATTCGCGCTGCTTCGCCGCCTGGCTGCAGAAGCAGGCCGGGCTTCGCAAGGGCGATCGCGTGGCGCTGATGATGCCGAACGTCCTGCAGTACCCGATCGCGATCATCGGCACGCTGCGGGCTGGCTGCACGGTCGTCAACATCAATCCGCTCTACACGGCGCGCGAGCTCGAGCACCAGCTGAACGATTCCGGCGCGACGGTGATCGTGATCTTCGAGAACGCCTGCGCGACGCTCGAGCAGGTGGTCGCGAAAACGCCGATTCGCAAGATCGTCGTGACCGGCATCGGCGACATGCTCGGCTTCCCGAAGGGAGCGATCACGAATTTCGTGATCCGCCGCGTCAGGAAGATGGTGCCGCCGTGGAAGCTGCCGGGCGCCCTCTCCTTCAGGGAAATCATGAAGGTCGGCTCCTCGCTGAAGCTCGACCCGGTGGATGTCGGCGGCTACGATGTTGCGTTCCTGCAGTACACCGGCGGCACGACCGGCGTGTCGAAGGGTGCGGTGCTGACGCATCGCAACCTGGTGGCGAACACGCTGCAGGTCGTCGCTTTCATGCCGGAACTGAGCGGGATAGAGAATGCCGTCGTCATCACGGCGCTGCCGCTTTACCACATCTTCGCGCTGACCTCGAACTTCCTGGTGTTCACGCGCGTCGGCGGCATGAACGTGCTGATCACCAATCCGCGCGACATGGCGGGTTTCGTGAAGGAATTGAGCCGCGTGCGCTTCACGTTCATCACGGGCGTCAACACGCTCTTCAATGCGCTGCTGAACACGCCGGGATTCGACAAGCTCGACTTCAGCTCGCTGAAGGTTGCGATGGGCGGCGGCATGGCGGTGCAGGCCGCGGTGTCCGAACGCTGGCGGCAGGTTACCGGGCGGCATATCTGCCAGGGCTGGGGGCTCACGGAATCCTCGCCGGTCGGCACCTCGAACCTGCCGGGAACGACGGATTTCACCGGTTCGATCGGCTATCCGCTGCCCTCCACCGAGGTCTCGATCCGCGACGACGACGGCAATGCGATGCCGGCCGGCTCGGTCGGCGAAATCTGCCTGCGCGGGCCGCAGGTGATGCGCGGCTACTGGAACCGCCCCGAGGAGACCGACAAGGTCATGCTGCCGGGTGGCTGGCTTCGCACCGGCGACATCGGGCGCATGGACGAGCGTGGCCGCACCTTCATAGAGGACCGCAAGAAGGACATGATCCTGGTGTCCGGCTTCAACGTGTATCCCAATGAAGTCGAGGGCGTCGTCGCGCAGATGGCGGGCGTGCTCGAGGTCGCGGCGGTCGCGCAACCGGACGAGAAATCCGGCGAGGTCGTCGCGCTCTTCATCGTGAAAAAGGACCCGGCGCTCACCAGCGAGCAGGTCGTCGCCTTCTGCCGGCGCGAACTGACCGGCTACAAGCTGCCGCGCGCGATCTACTTCCGGGAAGAACTGCCGAAATCCAATGTCGGCAAGATCCTGCGCCGCACGCTGCGGGACGAGCTGCGCGCCGTCTAGTGGTATTGCGGCGAGAGCTCGTGCACGGCCTCGATCATCGCGGCCACATGATCCGGGTTAGTCTCCGGTTGCACGCCATGACCCAGGTTGAACACGTGTCCCGGCCCGCGCCCGTAGCTTTCGAGCACGCGCGCGACTTCGCGGCGGATTGCGTCCGGCGGCTCATGCAATAGCAGCGGATCGAGATTGCCCTGCAGCGCGACGCGATCGCCGGTCGCCTGGCGCGCGGCCGACAGGTCCGTCGCGGAGTCGATGCCGAGCGCATCCGCGCCGCAGGCCGCCATGCGCGAGAGCCAGATGCCCCCGCCCTTCGTGAACAGGATCACCGGCACGCGCTTACCCGCGGGCTCGCGCGCGAGTCCCGCCAGGATCTGCTGCATGTAGGCGAGCGAGAACTCGAGGTAATCCGGCGTCGCGAGCGCGCCGCCCCAGGTGTCGAAGATCATGACGGCCTGCACGCCCGCCGCGATCTGCGCATTGAGGTAGGCCGTCGTCGCGCGCGCGAGCTTGTCGAGAAGTGCGTGCAGCGTTCGCGGCTCGGCCTGCAACAGCGACTTGATGCGCTGGAAATCCTTGCTGGATCCGCCCTCGACCATGTAGGTCGCGACGGTCCACGGCGAGCCGGCGAATCCGATCAATGGCACGCGCCCGGCGAGTTCGCGGCGCGTCAGCGCGATCGCGTCCAGCACGAATCGCAGCTTGTCATCCGGATCGGGCACCGGAAGGGATTCGACGTCGGCTTCACTGCGCACTGGCCGCGCGATGCGCGGCCCCTCGCCTTCCTCGAAGCTGAGGCCACGCCCCATTGCATGCGGGATCACCAGGATGTCGGAGAAGAGGATCGCCGCATCCAGCGGGAAACGTGCGAGCGGCTGCAGCGTGACTTCGCAGGCGAGCGCTGCATTGGTGCACAGCGCCATGAAGCTGCCGGCCTCGGCGCGCGTCGCGCGGTATTCCGGCAGGTAGCGCCCGGCCTGTCGCATCAGCCAGACCGGCGTTCGATCCACCGGCTGGCGCAGCAATGCGCGCAGCAGCCGGTCGTTCGCGAGCGGCTTGTTCATCGGCCCGGGAACAGGCCGGCAATGGTCGCCTGGATCTGCTCCGCGGCGGCGCGCGGGTCCGCTGCATCGCGGATCGGCCGGCCGACGACGATGTAGTCGGCGCCATTCACAAACGCCTCGGGCACGCTCATCACGCGTTTCTGGTCGTCCGTCGGGCGGTTTTCGACCGGCCGGATTCCCGGCGTGACGACGATCAGGCGGTCGTCGACCCCGGCGCGCAGCAGTTTCGCCTCGAGCCCGGAAGAGACGACACCGGCACAGCCGGCTGCCAGTGCGCGGCGCGCACGTGAGAGCACCAGTGCGCCGACGTCGCAATGAAAGCCCATGTCGTCGAGGTCGCCGCGATCGAGGCTCGTCAGTACGGTGACTGCGAGGATCCCGACGTCACCCGCGGCCGCGACGGCCGCTTCCATGATCGACTGGTTGCCGTGCACCGTCGCGAATGTCACGCCGCGGTTGCGGAGGTTCCGCACCGCGCCGGCGACGGTCGCCGGCACGTCGAAGAACTTGAGGTCCACGAACACGCGCTTGCCGCGCCCGACCATCCAGTCGAGCAGCTCGAAGGTGTCGCCGGCCATGAAGAGCTCGAGCCCGAGCTTGTAGAAGGACACGGAATCGCCGAGCGTATCCGCGAGCCGGCGCGCGGCGTCGGCGTTCTGGACATCCATCGCAAAGATCAGTCGTTCCCGCGCGGGTATCTCGGCCCTGGCCACCCGGTCTCCTTCATTTGGCCGCGCGATGGTATCAAACCACGCCCGAAAGCCGGGCGTGTTCCTGAAACGCGTAGCGGTCGGTCATGCCCGCGACATAGTCGGCGACCGCGCGGGCCCGGCCGGCCATCCCCGACCCGGATTCCAGGACGAGCGCCGCGTCGCGGTGTTCGGCCGGCATCCGCGCCGTGTCCTGCATGAAGGCCTCGAAGAGGCTCCGCAGCACCTGGCCGGCGCCGGTGCGCGCGGCCTCGATGCGCTCGTGGCGGTACAGGCGCTTGCGCAGGAATTTCTTCAGTTCCAGGTGCTCGGCCTCCCTGGCCGTGGAGAATCCGACCAGCGTTGGCATCGCGCGCACTGCGTCGATATTCACCGGCTTCGCCACCGCCAGGCGCCGGGTCGTCTCCTCGATCAGGTCGGTGACCACGTCGTGGATCATGCGCCGCCCGATCTCGTGGATCATGCGCCGCCCCGGGATCTCGGCGTACAGCGCGCTGACAGTTGCATGGTGACGTGCGAACAGCGCGACTTCGCAGAGGTCGGCGATGGTCACGAGCCCCGAGCGCAGGCCGTCGTCCACGTCATGGTTATTGTAGGCGATCGCATCGGCGAGGTCCGCGATCTGCGCCTCGAGGCCCGCCTGCTGGCGCTCGATGAAGCGCCGGCCCACGTCGCCGAGCTGGCGCGCATTCGCGATCGAGCAGTGCTTCAGGATTCCCTCGCGGGTCTCGAAGGTCAGGTTGAGCCCACGGAATTTCGCGTAGCGCTCCTCCAGCTCGTCCACGACCCTGAGCGACTGCAGGTTGTGCTCGAAGCCCCCGTATTCGCGCATGCACTCGTTCAGCACGTCCTGGCCGGCGTGGCCAAAGGGCGTGTGACCCAGGTCGTGCGCGAGGCAGATCGCCTCGGTCAGCGGCTCGGAAAGGGCGAGCGCGCTCGCGACCGAGCGGCCGATCTGCGCGACTTCGAGCGTATGCGTGAGCCGCGTGCGGTACATGTCCCCTTCGTGGTTGACGAACACCTGCGTCTTGTAGACCAGGCGACGGAAGGCGTTCGAATGCACGATGCGGTCGCGATCGCGCTGGAACTCGCTGCGGTAATCGGCAGGCTCCTCGGGATGGCGGCGGCCGCGCGAAGTCGCAATGAGTGCCGCGTAGGGCGCGAGCCCCGCGTCCGGATCGCGCCCCTTTCTCACGCAGCGCCCGCGCCGGTCCGCTGCTCGAGGAGTCTCTCGAGCGCGTCTTCGGGGAAATCGGCAGTGCAAACCGCCGCGCCGATCGCGTCCAGCAGCACGAGGCGCAGCCGCCCGCCCGCGACTTTCTTGTCCATGCCGAGGAGCGTGAGCATGCGTTCGCGCCCGAGCCGCGGCGGATCGACCGGCAGGCCTGCACGGGCCAGGAGCCCGCGCACGCGCCCGACCGCGCTTGCCGCCAGGCGGCCACTGCGTTCCGAGAGTTCGGCTGCCAGCACGATGCCGGCGGCGACGGCCTCCCCGTGCAGCCAGCGGCCATGGCCCAGACCCGTTTCGATCGCGTGGCCGAAGCTATGCCCGAGGTTCAACAGTGCGCGTGGGCCCGCTTCGCGCTCGTCGCGGGCGACGATTCCTGCCTTGATTTCGCAGGCGCGGCCGATCGCTTCCGCGAGCGCCTCAGGCTTGCGCGCGAGTAGCGCCTCGATCTCGCGCTCGAGCCAGTCGAAGAATGTGCTGTCCGCGACCAGCGCGGCCTTGATGACCTCGGCGAGACCTGCCCGAAACTCGCGGTCCGGCAGCGTGCCGAGCGTGTCGGTGTCCGTGATGACGGCCACCGGCTGGTGGAAGGCGCCGATCAGGTTCTTGCCGCCCGGGTGATTGACGCCGGTCTTGCCGCCGATCGCGGAGTCGACCTGCGCGAGCAGCGTCGTCGGCAGCTGCAGGCAGGCGACGCCGCGCTGGTAGGTTGCCGCGGCGAAGCCCGCGATGTCGCCGATGACGCCGCCGCCGAGCGCGAGCACCAGGCAGTCGCGGTTCATGCGCGCCTCGACCAGCGCGTCGATGATCCGGAGAGCGTTCGCAAGCGTCTTGTGCTCCTCGCCATCGGGCAGCAGGCATTGCGCGAAGGGGCGACCGGAAAGGCCCTCGCGCAGCCGCGGCAGCCACAGCGGCGCCACGGTTTCGTTACTGACGACCATCAGCTGCGCATCGCCCGTGTGCTCGGCGAGCAGAGACCGCGAGCCGAGCAGGCCAGGTCCGATCAGGATCGGGCAGCGCCGCGCGCCGATGTTAAGGTCCACACGCTTCACGCGGAAAGCGCCCTGGCGATTTCGTCGGCGACCGAGGCCTGGCGGCGCCCGTCGGTCGCAACGGTGATCGCCGCGATGGACCGGTAGAGCGGATCGCGCACGAGCATCAGCTCCTCGAGCCTTGCGCGCGGGTCGTCGGTCGCGAGCAGCGGCCGGTGTCGCCCGCGCCGCGTGCGCTGCATCTGCTGCTCGAGGGTGGCGTCGAGGAACACGACCGTGCCGCGCGTGGACAGGCGCTCGCGATTCTCGGGCAGCAGGACCGCCCCGCCGCCGGTCGCGAGCACGATTCCTTCGCGACGGGTGAGTTCATCGATCATGTCGCGCTCGCGGATCCGGAATCCGGCCTCGCCCTCGCGCTCGAAGATGTAGGCGATGTCGACGCCGGTGCGTGCCTCGATCTCGGCGTCGCTGTCCGCAAATGGCAGGCCGAGCCGCGCTGCGAGCTGCCGGCCGACCGCGGTCTTGCCCGAACCCATCGGCCCCACCAGGAATACGCTCCGAATCATCCGTCACCGCAAAAGACACGGCCGCCCGGAGGCGGCCGTGTGACTGTGCATGGGAACCGGCCTGGGAAGCAAGCCGGGTCCGGGCAGGGGTCAGTTCACGCTCGAACCCTCGCGCAGGATCCTGGGCGTGATGAAGATCAGCAACTCGTCGCGGTTGTTGGTCTTGCTCTTGGACTTGAACAGGTTGCCGAGCACCGGCACGTCGCCGAGCAGCGGCACCTTCTTTATCGAGTCGCGGCGCTCCGTCTCCATGATGCCGCCCAGCACGACCGTCTGGCCGTCCTTGACGAGCACCTGGGTCTGGATGTTGCGCGTGTCGATCGACGGCACGAAACCGCCGGTCGCGCTCGGCACGAGCTGGCCGACGCTGTCCTTGGTGACGGTCAGGTCGAGGATCACGCGGTCATCCGGCGTGATCTGCGGCGTGACCTTGAGCGACAGCACCGCCTTCTTGAACTGCGTGGTCGTCGCACCGGAAGACGCCGACTCCTGGAACGGGATCTCGACGCCCTGCTCGATGATCGCCTCGCGCCCGTTCGCCGTGATGACGCGCGGGGTCGACTTGATCTCGCCGCGGCCCTCGTTCTGGGCGGCCGACAGCTCGAGGTCGATCAGGTAGTCGTCGAAGTCGAGGATCGACAGTGCGATGCGGCCCGCGGGGTTCGCGACCGGCATGTTCACGTTGTAGCGGTCGAAGTTGCCGAACGGCACCTGGACCGGGAACGGCGAGCCGGTGGTGGCCAGGTTGTCGAGCACCGAACCCATCATCGTATCCGTGGCCTGCGCGCTGCCGCTGATCGCCATCAGGTCCTTGATGTCGTCGGACACGCGCGTGAACCCGGCGCGCACGCCAAGCTCGCGGCTGAAGTCGTCACTGACGATCACGATGCGCGCCTCGATCTGCACCTGGCGCACCGGGATGTCGAGCGTCGAGACCAGGTTGCGGATCGCGGTCAGCTGTTCCGGCGTGTCCTGCACCAGCATCGTGTTGGTGCGTTCGTCAACCGTGACGCTGCCGCGCTGCGACAGCAGCGAGCCACCGCCGCCTGACTTGAGGAGTCGCGCGATCTCGGAGGCCTTCGCGTAGTTGACCTGCAGGAACTCGGTGCGCAGCGGCGCCAGGTCCTGGATGTCCTTCTGCGCGGCAAGCTCGGCCTTTTCCTGCGCCGCGAGCTCTGCCTGGGGCGCAACGATGATCACGTTGTTCTTGCGCCGCATGTCGAGGCCCTTGGTCCGCAGCACGATGTCGAGTGCCTGGTCCCAGGGGACGTTCTGCAGGCGCAGCGTGACGCGGCCCTTGACCGAGTCGGACACCACGATGTTCTGGCCGCTGGTGTCAGCGAGGAGCTGCAGCACCGGGCGCACGTCGATGTCCTGGAAGTTCAGGGTCAGGCGCTCGCCGCTGTAGACCTTTTCGTCCATGGTCTGCGCGGCAGACTTCGAGCGCGGCTTGACCTCGATCACGTACTGGTTGTCGGTCTGGTATGCGAGCTGCTCGAAGTCGCCGGTCGCCGTCACGACGACACGGGCGTTGTCGCCCACGCGCGCGGCATCGACCATCGTCACCGGCGTCGCGAAGTCCACGACGTCGTAGCGCTTCATGTTCTCTTCGCCGAGCTGCACGCCGGTGAAGTCCACGATCACGCGGTTGCCTTCCTGGCGAAGGCTGGCGGGCGTCGAGGGATCCGAGAGCTGCACGATGACGCGGCCGGCGCCATCCGGCGAGCGGCGGAAATCGACTCCGGTGATGCTGCGCGCGCCGCCCGATGACGGGGCGGCCGTGTAGGTCGCAGGGGCCGCCGCGGTCGTCGCCGTCGCCGTACCGCCGAGGGTCACGATGACGCTGTCGCCATCCGCCTGGGCCGAGTAAGGCACGAGGGAATCGAGGTTGAACACGATGCGCGTGCGGCCCGAGGCCTCCGCGGCGACGATCGTGTCCACGCCGCCCGCGCCGACGTCGATGCGCCGGTTGTCGAGGGCCAGCGTGACGTCCGGCAGGTCCACCGACAGCCGCGCGGGGCGGTCGATGGTGAATGTCAGCGGCTGGGGCGCGACGCCGTCGGTGCGCAGCCTGACCTGCAGGGTGGACCCCTGCATCGGCAGCACTTCGACTGCGGTCAGCCTGACCGAGCCCTGTGCGAGCGCGAACTGCGACCACGCAATGGCCAGTATGGCCAGCGCGCCGCCGAGCCCGCGCGCGAGGCTTCGTGCCCCGCTGTTGAACAACGCCGTTGTCAGGTTATTGCGAGCCATCAGTCGTTCTCCCAGGATTCAATCGCTCAGCGCGAGCGCCGCGGGGCGCTCCAGGTATCCGCCGAGTCCGTCGGGCACAATTTCGGTCACTGAAATGCGTGCGTCGGCAATCGTCATCACGCGGCCGTCGTTCTGGCCGACGTGATTGCCGGGCAGCACGCGGTGAATCAATCCATCGCGGGTCTGCACCAGCCCGTAATACGCGCTGCCGAGACGCAGCGTTCCGACCATCTTCAGAGTGTCGAGCGGAAACTGCTCGAGGTACTCGCGCGGGCGCTGGATGTCGGGCCGCGGGCCGCTCGGATTCTCTCCCGCGAGGCTCTGCAGGAACGGCGAACGCTTGTCCGCCATCTGGTATTCATGGCTGATGTACGGCTTGACCTCGGGTAGCGGCTGGATTCGCCCGCCCGGCCGCTGCTTGGCCTTCTCGATGTCCGCGCGCAGGTCGTCGAGGTCATCCGAGCAGCCGGCCAGCAGCAGGCTGCCGGCGATCCCGGCCAATGTGAGGATGGTACGCATGCGTGGCTGGCTCATGTCGTGTTCCGCTTCGGCTTCGTCTTCGCGCCTTTCGCGTCGGCCGCGTCATCGCCCAATTCCCCTTCCTCGAGGTAGCGATAGGTCTTCGCGGTCAGGTTGAGCGTCAGGTCGTCGCTCGGCGCCGGTGCGCGGCCACCGCGCGTAGTGCCGCGTGTGGTGGCGGCCCCGCGGGTGATCTCGATGTCATGCAGCGTCACGATGCGCGGCAGCGCGGCGATGCCGCTGATGAAATTGCCGAACTCGTGGTAGCCGCCCGACAGCTGGATCTTGATCGGCAGCTCCGCGTAGAAGTCCCTGCGGCTCTCGGCTCCGGGCTGGAACAGGTGTTCCTGGAGGCCGGCGGCGAGGCCGGTCTGCGAGATGTCCACCAGCAGCGAGGGCACCTCGGTCTTGCCGGGCAGCTGCCGCAGCATCGCGCCGAACGTGCGCTCGATCTCCGCGAGCTGCTGGCGATAGGCCTCGAGATTCGCCGCCTTGCGCTGCTTCTCGTCGAATACGTTCCAAAGGGACTTCTGCTCGGCCTCGGCCTTGCGCAGGTCCTGGAGGTTGCCCTGCTGGACGAAGTAGTAGATCAGGAGCCCGCTCACCACCAGGAACACAAGTCCGACGCCGAGCGCGCGGAACAGGAACGGCCAGCGGCCGACGTCGCGCGGATCGAGCTGGCGAAGCTGTTCAATGAAGGTCATGGCTTGACCTCCGAAACGCGGGCCGGGCGTTTCACTTTGACAGGCCCTGCCTCGTCGGCATCGTCGTCGCCAGGCCTCGCGCGCAACTGCGCGAACAGCGTGAACTGCGAGCCAGGACCCGTGTCCTTGCCGGTCTGGATGACCTTGAGGTCAGGCGCTGAAAGGGTCTCGGACTGGTCCAGGTTGCGCATGAATGCGGACACGCGCGTGCTCGACTGCGCGACGCCGTTGAATTCGACCTTCCTGCCGATCTGCTTCATCGACGTCAGGTAGACGCCCTCGGGCAGCGTCGCGACGACCTGGTCGAACAGCTTCACGACCTCGGGGCGGCTCGACTGCAACCGCTCGATGACTTCCATGCGCGCGATCATCCGCGACTTCTGCTCCTCGAGCGCCACGATCTGCTCGATCGCCTTGTCGAGCTCCGAGATCTCGGACTTCAGCAGGTCGTTGCGACGGTGCTGCGTGTCGATCATCGAGCTGACCGTCAGGTGCGCGAGCAATGTCACGAGCGCGGCCAGCGCGACGGCCGCGGCCATGCCGATTGCAAACTCTTTCTTTCGCCGCTGGCGGAGCGCTTGCCGCCAGGGCAGAAGGTTAATACTTGGCATCTTGGTCGAAGCTCCGCAATGCGAGGCCGCAGGCTGTCAGTAACGCAGTGGCGTCGCGTTGCACGCCGAGCGCCTTCGCTTTCGAGGAAATCTTCATCTGGCCGAGCGGATCGCCGCGCTCCGCCGGGATACCGACCCGGCTCGCGATGACGTCCGCAACACCGGGGATGTTGGCGCAGCCGCCGCAGATGATGATCTGCTCGGGCTGGTTGCGGCCGCTGCCGGATGCCAGGTAGAACTGCAGCGAACGGCTGACCTGCTGGGTCATGTCGTCGATGAATGGGTCGAGCACCTCGGGCTGGTAGTTGGACGGCAGGCCGCCTTCCTTCTTGGCGCGGCCGGCCTCCTCCATCGAAAGCCCGTAGGTGCGCATGATCTCCTCGGTGAGCTGCTGGCCACCGAAGGCGAAGTCGCGCGTGTACACGACGACGAGGTCGCGCAGCACGCTGAATGTGGTGGTGCTCGCGCCGAAATCCACGACCGCGATCGTGCGGTCGATGCCGCCGTCGGGCATCTGGTGCGTCAGCAGGCGGCAGGCGTTCTCGAGCGCGAAGGCTTCGACGTCCACCAGCTTGGCCGTGAGTCCCGCCGCGGTCACCGCGGCAACGCGCTGCTCGACGTTCTCGGAGCGCGAGGCAACCAGCAGGACGTCCCGCATGTCGGGGTCCTTCTCGGACGCCCCGAGCACCTGGAAGTCATAGCTGACCTCCTCCATCGGGAACGGGATGTACTGGTCGGCCTGCATCTCGATCTGCTGCTCGAGGTCGGCATCGGACAGGTTGCGCGGCATCTGCACGGCCTTGGTGATCGCCGCGTCGCCGGAGATCGCAACCGCGCATTCCTTGGTGCGGACACCGGAGCGCTTGACCGCCCGGCGGATGGCCTCGCCGACCGCGTTGGCGTCGACGATGGCCTTTTCGTTAATCGCGTTGTGGGGGGTCGGTTCGGCCGCATAAGCCTCGACCCGATACTGGCCACCCGAGAGCGCGAGCTCGATCAGCTTGATCGACGACGTCGTAATGTCGAGGCCGATCAGCGGTCGAAACCGCGGTCCCAGCGAAATCTTCGGCAGCTTCAGCACGGAAATTTCCTTTTCGGGTCAGGCCACTGCGCGCCTAATCGAAGCGCTGGATCAACATTGCCGGCCAACTATATAGCAAGCAATTGTTAAATTGAACGTGACCCGACTCGCAGTTCGGTCGCCGGGTGGGCCCTCCCTGGCGCCGGGCCGGTCCCGTCCGGGGGGTAACCCCCCGGGCCGGACCCTGGTGCCAGTGGCTTGCGCGCCCCCGCGGGGCCTTGTGCCTTCTGGTCCGCCGCCGATGCTGCCCCTGATCCACCGCCGACACCGTGTCTGCCGTCACGGTCCACGCGTCGCAGGGGGGCGACCGGGGTACCGGCGGCACATCTCATTACTATGCATAATCGCCAGCAAATGATGACCCGACTGCAGCGCAGGCTGCGCATCGCCGCGACGATTCTGGTGTCGCTGGCGGGCCTGGTCCTGATGGCTTTTCTCTCGACGTTTTACTACCTGAAGCCGACCCTGCCGGACGTCGCGCAGCTGCGCGATGTGCGCCTGCAGATACCGCTCCGCGTCTACAGCCGCGACGGGCGCCTGCTGGGCCAGATCGGTGAGCAGCGCCGTGTCCCGGTGACCTGGGAGGAGATCCCGCAGGTGGTCGTCCATGCGGTCCTGGCCGCAGAGGATGACCGTTTCTTCCAGCATCCCGGCGTCGACTGGCAGGGTGTCGCGCGGGCGGTCCTGGTCGCCGCATTCACGGGCGAGGCCACCCAGGGCGGCAGCACGCTGACCCAGCAGCTGGTGCGCACGACCCTGATCACGAACGAGCGGCAGCTGCGCCGCAAGCTGCGTGAGATCTTCCTGTCGCTGCAGCTCGAAAACGAGCTGACCAAGAACGAGATTTTCACGCTGTTCGTGAACACGCAGTTCCTCGGCCAGCGCTCCTACGGCTTCGCCGCCGCCTCCGAGACCTACTTCGGCAAGTCGCTCGGGCAGGTCAATGCCAGCGAAGCGGCGCTGCTCGCCGGCATCCTGAAGGCGCCATCAAAGCTCAATCCGTCCGCCAGCCTGCAGGCCGCGACCGATCGGCGCGCTTATGTGCTGCGCCGCATGCACGAACTCGACTACCTCGACGACAAGGCCTACGAGGCGGCCCTCGCCGTGCCGATCTCGCGCGACCTGCACGGGCCGCGCGTCGAGGTGGACGCACCCTACGTTTCCGAACTCGTGCGCCAGGAGCTCTACGAGACCTACGGCGAGGGTCTCTACACTGACGGCTACAAGGTGGTCACGACCATCGACAGCCGGCTGCAGCGCGCCGCGGATGTGGCGTTGCGGAGCGCCGTTCTCGAATACGACCGCCGCCACGGCTACCGCGGACGCATCGCGAAGCTCGTGCTGCCCGCCAAGGTCGACGATTCCGCGCTCGCGATCGAGCTCGAGCGCTATCCGGTCGTCGGCGGACTGCAGCCCGCGGCGGTGGTCGCGGTCGGCCGCGAGGACGCGACGGTCGTCGCCCGCAACCGCAAGCGTTACCGCCTGCCGATGGACGGCATGCGCTGGGCGAAGCCGGTGCAGGCGGCGGAGTCTGCGGACACCGGCCCGACGAAGCCGCGGGAGGTCGTCGCGGCCGGCGACATCGTGTACATCCTGCCGACCGGCGGCGAGGATGCGCTGCTCGCGCAGTTGCCAGAGGTCCAAGGGGCATTCATCGCCCTCGATCCGCATGACGGGGCGATCGTCGCCATGTCGGGCGGATTCGACTACCAGGCCTCCAAGTTCAACCGTGTGACCCAGGCGCGCAGGCAGCCCGGATCCTCCTTCAAGCCATTCATCTATTCCGCAGCGCTCGAGGCGGGCTTCACGCCCGCCTCGATCCTGCTGGACGCGCCGGTCGTCTACGAGACCCCCGCCAGCGAGGACGGCACGGAGGAAGAGGAGGACTGGCGGCCGGTCAACGACTCGCGGCGCTTTTACGGGCCGACGCGGCTGCGCGACGCGCTCGCCCGCTCGCGCAACCTGATCACGATCCGGCTGATGCGCCAGATGGGCATCCCCTACACGCGCGAATACGTGCAGCGCTTCGGCCTGCCCGCCGAGCACATCCCGGCCGACCTGACCGCCGCGCTCGGCACGGCCGAGCTGACGCCGCTCGAAATGGCCGGCGGTTTTGCCGTATTCGCCAACGGCGGTTCGCGCGTATCGCCTTATTTCGTCGAGCGCCTTTACGCGGCCGACGGGAGCGTCCTGAAACAGTCGGAGCCCAGGCTCGCCTGCGTCGATTGCGCGTTGCCGAACCCCGACGGCGGCGGCGCGGCGGTGTCGATCGACGAGGACCAGCTCGCGCCCCGCGTGATTTCCGAGGCGAATGCCTGGATCATGACCGACCTGATGCGGGAAGTGATCAGGAGCGGCACCGGCCAGCGTGCCCGTGCTCTCGGGCGCGGCGATA
Source organism: uncultured Gammaproteobacteria bacterium (assembly GCA_963747145.1). Taxonomy (GTDB): domain Bacteria; phylum Pseudomonadota; class Gammaproteobacteria; order Steroidobacterales; family Steroidobacteraceae; genus SCUD01. Next base: position 757,932 of record CAVVDZ010000001.1, read on the forward strand.
TCGCCGGCAAGACCGGCACGACCAACGACAACCGCGATACCTGGTTCTCCGGATTCAACGCCGACCTGGTCGCCAGCGCCTGGGTCGGCTTCGACCAACAGCGGCCGCTGGGGCCGGACGAAGAGGGCTCGCACACGGCGCTGCCGATGTGGATTTATTTCATGCGCGATGCGCTCGCCGGCAAGCCCGGGCACCGCCTGCCGATGCCCGACGGCGTGGTCACGGCGCGCATCTCGCCGGAGACCGGCGAACTCGCGGGAGGCAACGACCCGACGGCGGTATTCGAGTACTTCCTGGCCGACCACCTGCCGGCCGGCTTCGACGGCGGAACGGGCGGCACGCAGCCCGGTGTCCAGGCGCCGAAGAAATACGAAGAGCCGATATTCTGATGCCGCGAAGATCAGCGCGTGCCGAGATGCTGCGTCTCGCGCTCGCGCGCGAAGCGGCGCGCCTGATGATCGAGCACGGCCTGCCGGACTACGGCCTCGCCAAGCGCAAGGCAGCAGAGCGCCTGGGCGTCACCGACCATGCCGTGCTGCCGAAGAACACTGAGATCGAGGAGGCGATGGCCGAGCACCAGCGGTTGTTCGTGCCGGAGGCGCACGCAAGCGAACTGCTGGAGATGCGCCGCGCCGCGCTTGCGGCCATGCGCCTGCTCGCCGATTTCGACCCGCGACTGGTCGGGCCGCTCCTGTCCGGCACCGCGACTGCGCACAACGACATCACGCTGCACCTCTTCGCCGACACGCCCGAGACGGTCGCGGTGCAGCTCCTCGATCGCGGCATCCCGCATGAATTCGCCGAGCGGCGCATCAAGATGCAGCGCGACGAGCTCGTCGCCTACCCTGCCGTGCGGTTCACGGCCGGCCCGCACGAGGTGGATGCGACCATCTTTCCGCTGGACGGGATCCGCCAGGCGCCGCTCGGCCCGGTGGACGGACGCCCGATGCGCCGGGCGACGGCGCACGAAGTCGAGGGATTGCTGGCCGCCGGGGCCTAGCGCTTCTTGACCGGCACGTAGTCGCGCTGGGTGGGGCCGGTGTAGAGCTGGCGCGGCCGCGCGATCTTCAATTCGGGGTCGGCGATCATTTCCTGCCAGTGCGCGACCCAGCCGGCGGAGCGCGCGATCGCGAACATCACGGTGAACATCGAGCGCGGAATGCCGAGCGCCCGGTAGATGATGCCGGAGTAGAAATCCACGTTCGGATAGAGCTTGCGGCTGATGAAGTAGTCGTCCTTCAGCGCGATTTCCTCGAGCTCTGAGCGCGAGCTCGAACAGCGGGTTGTCCTTCTGCCCGAGCTTCTCGAGCACCTGGTGGCACATCGCGCGGATGATGGTCGCGCGCGGGTCGAAGTTCTTGTAGACGCGGTGGCCGAAGCCCATCAGCCGCACGCCGCCGGCCTTGTCCTTCACGCGCGCGAGGAAATCCGGCACGTGGCTGACATCGCCGATCTTCTCCAGCATGTCGAGCACGGCCTCGTTCGCGCCGCCGTGCGCCGGGCCCCAGAGCGCCGAGACGCCCGCCGAGATCGCCGCATACGGATTGCAGCCCGTGCTGCCGGCGAGCCGCACCGTCGAGGTGCTGGCGTTCTGCTCGTGGTCGGCATGCAGGATGAACAGCAGATCGAGCGCCTTCGCGTGCAGCGGGTCCACGGTGTAGGGCTCGCAAGGCACGGAAAACAGCATGTGCAGCATGTTGCTGCAGTAGTCGAGGTCGTTGCGCGGATAGACGAAGGGCTGGCCGAGCGCGTGCTTGTAGGCGGCGGCCGCAATGGTCGGAAGCTTGGCGATGATCCGGTGCGAGAAGATCTCGCGATGCCGGTCATCATTGATATTCGTCGTGTCGTGGTAGAACGCCGCGAGTGACGCGACGATCGCGGCGACCATCGCCATCGGGTGCGCGTTGTGGTGGAAACCACTGTACAGCCGTGACAGCGACTGGTTCAGCATCGTGTGCCGCGTGATCGAATGCGTGAAGGAATCGAGCTCCTTCGCGTCCGGCAGCTCACCCTTCAGCAGCAGGTAGGAGACCTCGAGGAAATTGCTGTGCGCCGCGAGCTGTTCGATCGGGTAGCCGCGGTACAGAAGCGTGCCCGCGTCTCCATCGATGAAGGTGATCTTGCTCTCGGTCGAGGCGGTCGCGAGGAATCCGGGGTCGAAGGTGAACGCGCCGTGATCGCGGAACAGCGGCGCGATGCTGATGACTTCGGGGCCGACCGTGCCCGACAGCGCCTCGAGCTCGCTGCTCTTGCCGGTCACCAGGTTCTTCAGCAGGTACTTGGCCTTGCCCATCCGCCAATGATACCTGCCTGGCATCCCCTAGAATGTGCTCATGAGCACGGCGCTCGCCGTTTACGTCCACCTGCCCTGGTGCGTCCGCAAGTGCCCGTACTGTGATTTCAATTCACATGCGGCGCCCGAACGCATTCCCGAGGAGGCGTACGTCGCCGCCCTGCTGGCCGACCTCGACGCCGACCTCGACCTCGCGGCGGGCCGCACGGTCGCGAGCGTGTTCCTCGGCGGCGGCACGCCCTCCTTGTTCGGCACGCAGGCGATCGGGACCCTGCTGTCGGGCATCGCGGCCCGGCTGCCCATGGCCTCCGATGTCGAGATCACGATGGAAGCCAATCCGGGCACGGTCGAGCACGGCCGATTTGAGGGTTATGCCGCGGCGGGCGTCAACCGCGTGTCGCTCGGCGCCCAGTCCTTCGATGCCGCGCGGCTTGCGGTCCTTGGCCGCATTCACGGGCCGGAGGAGATCGGCATGGCCGTCTCCGAACTGCGCGCCGCCTCGATCACGAACTTCAACCTGGACCTGATGTACGCGCTGCCCGGCCAGACGACCGCCGGGGCGCTTTCAGACCTCACTGCCGGCATCGCCCTCGGGCCCGCGCACCTGTCCCACTACCAGCTGACATTGGAGCCGGGCACGGCCTTTTATTACCGCCCGCCTCCGCTGCCGGACGACGATCAGGCCTTCGAAATGCAGGAGGCCTGCCAGCAGGTGCTCGCCACAGCCGGCTATGTGCAATACGAAGTGTCGGCTTACGCCCGTCCCGGCCGGCAATGCCGTCACAACCTCAACTACTGGCGTTTCGGCGACTACCTCGGCATCGGCGCGGGTGCCCACGGCAAGGTGACGGTCGGCGCGCAGGTCATCCGCACCGAAAAAGTGCGCATGCCGCGCGAGTACCTGCGCCAGATGACCGAAGACCGCGGCGGCGCTGCCATCCGCCGTCCGGTGCCGGAATCCGAGCTGCCGTTCGAGTTCATGCTGAACGCGCTGCGCCTCCGCGAAGGTTTCGCGCTGGCCGATTTCGAGCGAGCTACCGGGCTGCCCAGTCCGTCGATCGAACCGACACTCGCCGATCTTGCCGGGCGTGAGCTCTTGGCCGACGCCGGCGGCCGCTGGCGCCCCACGGAGCTCGGGTTCCGCTTCCTGAACGATGTCCAGGCCGCTTTTTTAACTGTCACCGTTTGAGACCGGCGGAAACCTGATCCAGGCGGCGTCGTGGCCTGCCAGCGGCACCAGGAAGAAGACTACCTCCGTCGTGGTGCGATACACGAGCAGCGAGCCGTCCTCGGCCCGGCCCAGCGCGAGGGCGGTGCGAACGAAGAACTCATCGTCCTGCTTCCAGTCTGCTTCCACGAGCATGGTTGAGTCGCGGCATCGCCCGCGTGCAGCCAGGTCGAATGTCCTGGTGCTGCCGTCGGCGAGCACTGCCTCGATATGCAGCATGCCTTCCGTGAGCTGCAGGCTGACCGTCTGATGCGCGTCCTTGGCAGGATCAGTGAAGGTCTGACCCAGGCGATCGTCATCGAAGAAGGACACGTAAGAGAACGCGCCGTTCAGCACGTGGGCAAGGCTGAACAACTCACGCACACGGGTGTCGTGACTGGCCCTGGAGAATGCCTCGCCGGTGTTCTGGTAGACACCGTCGATATCCGGACAAGCGCCGGATTTGACTCTGACCTGCTCGGCCCAGGATTCCTCATACACCGGTCTCGTGACACAACCCGAGACAAAGGCGCAGGCCATGACGACGGCGACGCTTGCCCGCTTCGCATTGTGACCGGGCATTTCGGTCCCTCCCCGCTATGGCGTAACGGCTGACAGCTGCTCGGGTGCCGGCGTGGACGGCGCAAACCGGGTCCAGGTCCCGTCGCTTACGAGGATCAGCGGCCATTCGAGCAGGAACAATCCTTCCGTGGAGCTGTTGCGCACCAGCAGTGAACCATCCTGGGCCCGGCCCAGCGCGAGGGCGGCATGATTGATGAAGCTGACGAAAGGAACTGAACCCATCACGTCCGTACCGTCCCAGGAAACATGCAGGACCAGGGTCGAGTTGCGGCACTTCTTCTGGATTGGCAGTTCGTATTTCTCCACGCCGCCATCAGCGAGCGACGCCTCCACCTGCAGATTGTCGTCTGTGAGCTGCAAGCGGATCGACTGATAGCGGTACGTGGCCGGGTCGTCGATGGAAGGAGCAGATCGGACTTCACCTTCAGGCACGCTGAAGTCGTTCCCGACGCTCAGCATGCGGGCCAGGCTGCGCGCGCTGCTTGCGCAGGCCTCGCACTTTGCCTTGTCCTTCTCCTTGAGGCCCTGCTCGCCGGCGTTCAGGTATTCCCCGTCGATGACCGGGCAACTGCCGGACTTCACCTTGACCCGTTCGGCCCAGGACTCGTCGTACACGGGTCTTGAGACGCAGCCGGCCGCAAGCGCGCAGACGAGGATCACGGAGACAGTCGAAACCTTGGTGAACTGAAACATGTTGTTCTCTCCCTGCTACAGCGTGATGGCCGACAGTTGTTCCGGCGCCGACTTCGGTTCAGCCGGCCGAAACAGGGTCCAGCTCTTGTCGGAGCCCGCGACGATGGGCATCCACATGACGAATGCCATCCCGCTCGAGCCTTCACTCACCAGCAGCGAGCCATCCTCGGCCCGGCCCAATGCGATGGTGTTGCGCGTCGCCATGCTCGCCACCAGGGCGGTTCCGTTGTCCCAGGCCGGCTTCAGCACCACGGCCGAGTCGTGGCATCCCTCACGCCTCGCCAGGTCGAATTCCCGGCTGCTGCCATCGGCGCGCCTGGTCACGACGTGCAGATTTTCTTCCGTCAGTTTCAGGTTGACGGTCTCGTATGCATCCTCCGCCGGATTCTCGAACGTGTAGCTAGTGGATCCGTCATCCCTTTGCTGGGCGTGATTTCCGAGCAGGTAGGCCAGGCTGATTGCCTTGCGCTCGTAGGTGCCCTGCGAAAACCGCTCGCCGCCATTCTGGTAGTCGCCGTCGATGACCGGGCATTCGTCGGCAGCCAGTTTCACCGGCTGGGCCCAGGTCTCCCCATAGACGGGCTTGAATGAAAGGCAGCCCGAATTGAACGCCGAGCAAAGAATCATCGCGAAACAGGCGCTTCTGGTGCTGATGTGAAACATGTCGAGTCCTCCTCCCGATGCCTGGCGCCATGGTCGGCAAAGGCTCGGGGGAAGTCCTGAGGGATGCCTGTAGTCGGGCTGATGTCTGGCTGAAATCGGCCGGATAGAAGGATCACCCAGGCCCAAGCCTTCCCTCAGGACTTGATGGCGAATGCCCGCGGATCATTCCTCCCGCAATTTTTTACAGGGAAGGACTCACCATGCTTCAACGTTCAACCATTGCCATCAGTGCCGCGGTACTGCTGCTGTCCGGCTGTGCAAGCACTCCTAAGCAGCCGAATCAGTATGGGCATTACTACGATTATTCCTACAAGACTCCGGCGGAAGTCAGCGCGGCCGATGCCGATGAATGCGGCAAGCGCGCGAACGATGCGGCCATGAAGGAGGCATCTACGGTCAGCGACCGGGCGGGTGTTCTGTTCGGGGCGATCGGCGCGGCCGTCCAGCTCGGCCGCATCAAGCACAAATTGAACTCGACATACGAAGAGTTCATGAAAGCCTGCCTGAGCGAAAAGGGCTACGAACTCGAGAAGGAACCTGCGCCGTCAGTTAGTGACAGCTGATCGCTCCGGCAGAGCGCTGGCATTGCGATGGCCAGCCAAAGCGGTCCCAGAAGGCATCGAGCCGGAACTTCGTCACGACCTCGCTGAACCCCGGTTGCTGGCGCAAGCCCGCGGCCTCAGGCGACAGCAGGAACTCGAGTTCCCGGGTGCGCAATGTCGGCCGTGACAGGACCAGCCTCAATGCGAGTTCGTTTTGATGCGTCAGCACCAGTGCGCCGAGATGCATCAGTTCGTCGAGCCGCCCGGTCGCGGCGGCGCGCTCGATGGCGGACCCTGCTGCGCTTCCCTGCCGGGGATCGTGCATGGCAGCAATGGTGACAGGCACCCAGTCCTCCGGCTGCCCGCGGCGTCGCTGGACCGCGATCAGGGATTTCTGCAGCTCGTCGAATTTCCGCTGGCGCACCAGGAGCAACATCGGCAATTCGGGCGCGGCTGTCGGCGTCAGGCCGAGTTCGCGCGACAGCGCAAGGAATCGCTCCGCTTCCTTGTCCTGGCCGGACCACAGTTGCAGCACGGCGAGACGCAGGTTGGCCGCGGGAGACAGGGGATCGTTGGCCAGCGCCAGGCGCGCTTCCTTCCAGGCGGCTTCGCTTTGTCCGGTCGCTCCCAGCAATTGCGAGTACAGCAGGCGCAATTCCGTGTCATCCGGACTCGCGCCAAGCGCCGCGCGAAACGCTTCGTCCGCGTCGATCCAGTGATTACGCTGCAGTTCGAGCGCCGCGCGGACTGCATGGACCTCGGTCGACATGGCGGTCTGCCTCGCAACCACGGCGAGCGCCTGGTCGGCTCGCGCGAGCGCGCCGGCGCCTCGTTCGGCGCCATGTCGGCCAGCAGCGAGCAGGCGAACGCGAGCGCGAGCTGTGCGCGCAGGAATGCGGGATCTGCGGTGACCGACTGCTCGAGGAGTGCAATCGCCGCGCGCACGCCGTCTTCGCCGCGACGGGCGAGCTGCTGGCGGCCCTGCAGGAACAGTCGATAGGCGTCCGCATTGGACGGGCCGGCCAGACGGCAGGTAGCGCCTGACCGGGTTCCGATCCGGCCGGCAGGTGGGCGCGCAGAGGCCTGGGTCACGGCGGCCGCGATCTCCGCCTGCACGCCGAACAGGTCCCCCAGTCCGCGATCGTAGGATTCCGCCCACAGCTCCGTGCCGGAGCCGCTATCGGACAGGTGCATGGTCACGCGCAGGCGTGAACCGTCCGCGCGCACGCTGCCGGTCACCACGTGGGTGGTGCCGAGCACGCGCGCGATTTCGCCGAGATCGGCGTCGCGGCTGTTGAAGCTCTGCGTCGAGTTGCGCGCCACGACCCGCAAGCCGTTCGACATGCGACAGGTTCACGGTCAGTTCTTCCGTCAGGCCGTCGGCGATGTAGCGGTCGTCCGATGCGGTGCCGAGGATATTCGAGTGGCAGTACCGCAAGGCGCACGGGCCGGCGCCGCCGGCACGGATCGCCAGCCAGTCCGCCGTTGCGCATGACGAACCACGCGGCAAGCAACCACCGCCACGGCGATACCTGCGATGCCGAACGCCTGGACCAGCCCTCGGCGACCGGGCGGCGCCGGCGATACGAGGGGCTCGACCGCCGGCAACCAGCTGCATAGCCGACACGCGGAATCGTGCGTATGAACCGGGGCTCGTTGGCATCGTCGGCGAATTGCGATCGCAGCAGCGATATGGCGCGCGACAGCACCTCGTCGCTGACCACCCGGCCATTCCACACTTCATTGATGAACTGCTCGCGGGTGACGACGCCCGGCGCATGCTGGGCAAGGCACAACAGCACGCCCATGGTCTTCGGTTCGAGCTGGACGCTCGGCCCGGCATTCTGGAGCGTGCAGAGGTCGGGGCGAACGAGCCAACCGCCGAGCCGGAAGCCCCGCGCCAGCGATGATGTTCCGGAAGAATCGCCGCCGCCGAGTGCGCGGGCGATATGGCTGGTGCCGCTTTTATCCATCGTTGCCGACGCGCGGCTTGCACCGCGATTTCCCGTCAAAGTATGCGCCCCGCATGCCGCCGGCAACCGGCTCGTGGACGCGCTCCGGAGCCCTGAAAGCGACCGACCGGCGCCGGGAGTTGTACACAGCGCCCTCCGGGGTCGCGCCGCATAGGGACTTTGGAGACATTGTTACTGGTGTGCCTTAACTGCGCCTACATAAGCTATTGTTTTTATTTGGGAAAAGTGCCTGATCAAAAATTAATCAATTCGTCATATATGCACATTCCCGCGATTCGGTGATCTCAAGCACCGCACTAATCCACAGAGTTATCCACACAATTTGTGGATAAAGCGAAAACCCTCGCAGATCCGCGGACTTAGAGTGCCCCATCTGCGGTATCTCCGGGGTCTTCAGGCCCGGCGCCAGTCCTGATAGACTGCGCGCCCTTTTCGCAGGACCTCACCAGGATCGCAGTCATGAAGGCGGACATTCATCCGAAATACACGGACATCACCGTCACCTGCACCTGCGGGAACACGTTCCAGACGCGTTCCACGCTCGGCACGAACCTCGACATCGAGGTTTGCTCGAACTGCCATCCGTTCTACACCGGCAAGCAGAAGATGCTCGATTCCGGTGGCCGCGTCGATCGCTTCCGCAAGAAATACGGCCTGAAGTAGATCGGAGGCGTTGGCCGGTCAACTTTCCCTCCCCCGGCGCGTCTAAGCTGGACCGGGAGGATTACATGCCGAAGTTGCCAGGCAAGCTGCTGACCTTCTGCGCCGCCGCGCTCCTCGTCGCGAGCGCGGCGAGCGTAGCGGCATCCGCGGCGGAGGAAGCAGAAGGCGTCGGCACCGCAGGCCAAGAACCCAAGATCGAGAAGCCGAAGAAGCCGACCCGCGAGGTCCAGCAGGCGCAGGCGGTGCACGCCCAGATCATCCAGGCGATGGGCGTGCACGACGACCTGGAGCTGCAGGAATACGTGCAGCGGGTCGGCGAGAAACTCGCCAAGGTCAGCGGACGCCCCGACCTCGAATGGCATTTCACGATCGTCGACACCGACGACGTCAACGCCTTTGCGACCCAGGGCGGCTACGTCTACATCTCGCGCGGCATCCTGCCCTACATGCAGAACGAGGCGCAGCTCGCGGCCGTGCTGGGCCACGAGATCGGCCACATCAGCGCAAAGCACATGCAGGCCCAGAAAAAGAAGACGGCGCTGGCCGGGCTCGCGAGCGCGGCGACCGCGATCTTCACCGGCATTCCCCAGCTCGCCGACCTGACCAACCTGGCGGGCGCCGCGATCATCAGCGGCTACGGCCGCGAGGCCGAGCTCGAGGCGGACCATCTCGGCGCCGAGTACATCGCCAAGGCCGGCTACGATCCCAAGGCGATGATCGAGGTGCTCGCGTCATTGAAGGACCAGGACATCTTCGAGCGCGAGCGCGCGCGCATCGAGAAACGCGAGCCGCACCTCTATCACGGCACGTTCGCGAGCCACCCGGACAACGACACGCGCCTGCAACAGGCGGTCGCAACGGCAGCCACCGTCGATGCGAAGTCCAGCCGGCGATATTTCCAACGAAGAGGGATTCCTGAAGGCGATCAGCGGACTGCCGGTCGGCTCCAGCCGCCGCCAGGGCATGATCCGCGACAACCGCTTCTATCACGCGGACTACCAGCTGACGATGGCGTTCCCGAAGGGCTGGCAGATCATCAACGAGCCGGAGCAGATCCTGGCCATCGGCCCGAACAAGGAGCACTTCATGGAGCTCCGGGCCCAGGCGCCGCCGTCCGATGTCACGGACCCGCGCGACTTCGCGATGCGCGGACTCGCCAACCGGCGGCTCGAGCGTCCGGAGAGCCTCGAGATCAACGGCCTGCACGCCTGGACCGCCGTCGTGCACGGCGATCCGTCGCCGTTCGGCCAGTCCACGAATGTCCGTTACATCATCATCTACTACAACAACCTGATGTGGGTCTTCAAGGCCGCGAGCCGCTCGGGCACGGTGACGCCTTCCGGCGATCCGTACTTCCTGTCCACGGCGCAGACCTTCCGCCGCATGCGCACCAACGAATTCCCGCTGGCCGAGCCGTATCGCCTGCACATCGTCAAGGCAGTCGAGGGCGACACGATCGAGGAGCTCGCGAAGACTTCGTCGATCAAGAAATACCCGGTCCAGCAATTGCGGCTGTTCAACGATCTCTATCCCGACGGGCGAGCCGAAGCCCGGCGTCCTGGATCAAGGTCGTCGAATAGGGGATCCGCGCTCACCAGCCGGCATCGTGCATACGCCCGGCGAGGAGCGCGAGCGCCTGGCCGCGGTGGCTCACGCGATTCTTCTCCGCCGGCGGCAAGTTCGGCGACCGTGCGGCTTCCGCCGGCGACGATGAACAGTGGATCGAATCCGAACCCGCCCGCGCCGCGCGGTTCGTGGCCGATGCGGCCTTCCCAGGTGGCTTCCGCGATGACCGGCAGCGGATCCGCAGCGTCGCGGACGAAAACCATCGCACAGCGGTAGCGCGCGCCGCGCTGGCCGTCGGGAATCGCCTGCGAGCTCCGCGAGCAACAGCGCGTTGTTGCCGGCTTCGCTCGGCCGCCGGCCCCGAATAGCGCGCCGAATGGATGCCCGGGCGCCCGCCCAGCGCATCGACCTCGAGACCGGAATCATCCGCGATGGCGGGAAGCCCGGAGCGCTGCCGCCGCGTGCCGCGCCTTGATCAGCGCATTGGCGACGAAGCTCGCGCCGTCCTCGACGGGCGGCTCGATGCCGAGCTCGCCCTGCGCGATGACTTCGAGCTCGTGGCGCGGCGAGGATCGCGCGCATCTCGACGAGCTTGCCGGGATTGCCGGTCGCGAGCACCACGCGTCTCATCGGCCGCGCCCGCTTCAGCCCGCCCGCGCCTCGTTCTGCAGGGCGCACAGCCGGCGCGATGCCGCCGGCCGCGAGATCCAGCAGCGCGTCGAGTTCCTCGCGCCGGAACGCATGGCCCTCGGCCGTGCCCTGCACCTCGATGAAGGCGCCGCCGGAATTCATCACGACATTCATGTCGGTCTCGGCCTCCGCGTCCTCCGCGTAATCGAGATCGAGCACCGCGACGCCGCCGACGATGCCGACCGAGACGGCCGCGATCTGGCCGTGCAGGGGATTGCGCTCGAGCTGGCCGCGGCCCATCAGCGTGTCCACGGCATCCGCGAGCGCCACGTAGCCGCCGGTGATCGCGGCCGTGCGCGTGCCGCCGTCGGCCTGCAGCACGTCGCAGTCGATCGTGATGGTGCGTTCGCCGATGGCGCCGAGATCGATGCAGGCGCGCAGCGACCTGCCGATCAGGCGCTGGATTTCCTGCGTGCGCCCGCCCTGCCGGCCTTTCGCCGCCTCGCGGGCGCGTGCGCGTGTGGGTCGCGCGCGGCAGCATGCCGTACTCCGCGGTCAGCCAGCCGCGACCGCTGTTGCGCAGGAAATGCGGCACGCCGTTCTCGACGCTCGCCGTGCACAGCACGCGCGTCGCGCCGAATTCCGCGAGCACCGAGCCCTCGGCATGCGAGGTATAGCGGCGCGTGAACCGCACCGGCCGCAATTGATCAGCCGCTCGCCCGCTCGCCCGCATCTGATTCTCCGGAACTCTCGTCAGTTGCGCCAGCAGAGGCCGGCGGCCGAGACATTGTCGCTGTGCGGCGCCGATGCGCGACCTCCGCGCGCTCGGCCAGCGCCTTGATCGATTCGCTGCAGCTGCCATTGCCGGGCCGCCAGAATCCGGCGATCTCGCTGTCCTTGAGGTTCGCCCAGATGCCGTCGGTGCAGACCAGGAGCACGTCGCCGTCGGCGAGCGGCTGGCGCCTCGACATGGACATCTCGGGCAGCGCCGGTTCGCCGCCCAGGCAGCATTCGACGTAGTTGCGCATCGGGTGGCCCGGGATTTCCTCCTCGCGGATCGTGCCCTCGCGCAGCAGCTGCTCGACGTGACTGTGGTCGCGCGTGCGCGCGATCACCGCGCCGCCGCGCATGTGATAGACGCGGCTGTCGCCGACATGCGCCCACCAGGCCTCGCCGCGCTGCACCAGGCAGACGGCGCAGGTCGCGCGCGGCCGCAGGTCCATCGGCAGCTTGACGCCGATCGTGACGATCGCGGAATGGGCGCGGCCGAGGGCCAGGTGCAGGAAACCGAGCGGATCGAACAATGGCTTCGGCAGGTTGTTGAACATGTCCAGCATGATCCGGCAGCCGGTTTCCGCGGCGCGCGCGCCGTGGGCGTGGCCGCCCATGCCGTCCATCGCGACGAGCAGCACCGCGCCATCGCCGGCCGCGACTGCGGTGCGATCCTGGTTGTCCTCGCGATCGCCCATCAGGCTGACGTCCGCGAACTCGAGCTGCACGCATCCCCCTGAAGATCTGCGGGCCCGGCCCGTCTGTTAGACTGCCGCGCAGCTTACAACACCGGCTCAGCGGCTAGCCCGGGGATGCAGGACAAATGTTAAAGAGCATGACTGGCTTCGCCCGCGCCGAGCGGACGACGGCGGTGGGCGTGCTCGCGTGGGAGCTGCGGGGCGTCAATCACCGCTACCTCGAGGTCGGGCTGCGGCTGCCCGAGGAATTGCGCAGCGTCGAGGCGGATTTCCGCCAGGCGATCGCCGCATCCGTGCGCCGCGGCAAGGTGGACGCAACCTTCTACCTGCGTCCCGCGACCGCAGGCGCCCGCGAAATCGAACTCGATGACCGGTTGCTCGACCGCCTGGTCGAAAATGCCCTGCTCGTGCAGCGCCGTCTCGGCCCCGCCGGCCACATCGACGCGATGGACCTGCTGCGCTGGCCCGGCGTGATCCGCGATCCGGAACGCGACACGGCGCCGCTCGTCGCGGCGGCACAGGCCCTGCTCGCCGAGGCGGTCATGGCGTTCCAGGCTTCGCGCGCGAACGAGGGCGAACGCATCGCGGAGATGCTGATGACCCGCGCGCGGGCCATGCAGCGGATCCTGAAGCAGGTTGCCGCCCGGCTGCCCGAGGTGCACGAGCGGATCCGTGCGCGGCTCCAGGAACGGCTCGCCGCACTGACCGGCGAAGGCAACCCCGAGCGGCTCGAGCAGGAAATCGCGATGCTGCTGCAGAAGATGGATGTCGCCGAGGAGCTCGACCGGCTGCAGAGCCACGTCGAGGAAATGACCAAGTCGCTCGCCGCCGACGAGGCGGTCGGCCGCAAGCTCGATTTCCTGATGCAGGAATTCAACCGCGAGGCGAATACGCTGTCGTCAAAGTCCCAGGACGTGGAGACGACGCGGTCGGCGGTGGAATTGAAGGTGTTGATCGAACAGATGCGGGAGCAGATTCAGAACGTCGAGTGAGAGCTTGCTGACATCGGTGCCGGGCCGCAGGTTCGCAGTCATTGTGCGTGCGCTGTGGGGGGAGGAAGTAGCGTCACGACGACCAGACAATAACTGCGAACCTGCGGCCCGGCACCTGCCTCGCGGCACCGCCACAGGCGGGCCTCATGATTCGATGCGCTTGGCGATGACGACCACCTCGGGCAGGGTCACTGCCGCGGCGGAGGTCAGGATGTCGCGCTCGTAGACCGCCTTCTCGTTGAATGCCAGGCCATTGCTGACCACACCGGCGAGGGTGGCTACCAGCACCGCCGCCAGGCCCGTGTTGCGAATCGTCGAATAAGTGTTCATCTCCATCTCCTGTGTTTCGGTTCAAAAAAGACCTGAAAAAAACCTGTCAATGTTCGATTGAGACTCTGGACTTCGGGCGCGAATCGAACAAACGCGATATCTGATGCTGGGTTAAGGGAATGCTTGTCCCTCGCCGGCGCCACCACCGGCTGCAGCCGCAGCCCGGGGCCTGAATCCACGGCCGCCGATCAGCTCGGCATGGCGCCTGCCGCCCTCGGCCAGAATGTCCAGGAACGCTCAGAAGACCCTGCAAATGACCGAACATGACCGTTCTCCTCGGTTCGGGCGGTCGGGCACCGCGCCCTTCCGTCCCTGTTCGGGCTAGACTTTGCGAGCCAGGGCGTTTCTCGAACAAACGCATTAACTCAAGCTCGGTTAAGGGAAACTTCTGGTCGCTTCCGCCTATGGCCGATTGCCGCTGAACGCGCTTCGCGTATTCGAGGCCGTGGCCTCGCGGCTGAGTTTTGCGGAGGCTGCGGAAGCCCTGAATGTGACGCCTGCCGCAGTCAGCCAGCAGATCAAGGCGCTCGAGGATTACCTGCAGATGCCGGTGCTGCGCAGGAGCGGCCGCAAGGTGGAATTGACGCCGGAAGGCGCGCGCCTTCTGCCCGGCATCCGCGCCGGCCTCGATTCGCTGGTCCTGGCGCTGCGCGAGATGCGGATGATGCGCGCGAGCGGGATCATCAACGTCAGCACGCTGTCGTCACTGATGCAGAAATGGATGACGCCGCGGCTGCACCGCCTGCACGCGAAATTCCCCGACCTGCAGGTGGACTGGCACACGTCGCGCGAGGCCGTGGATTTCACGCGCAGCGATTTTCACGCGGCCGTGCGGCTCGGCGAGGACCAGACGCCGGGCCTCGACCACGAGAAGCTGATGGACGAATGGATCGTCGTCGTGGCCTCGCCCGAACTCTACAAGCGCCACGGATCGATCGACGATCGCGAAACTCTCGCGGGCATTCCGATGCTGCAGGCCAGGGACGAGCCCTGGGAGCGCTTCGAGAAAAGCGCGGCGCCGACGCCCTGGCCCGCGGGCCCGACGATCATCGACGATTCGGTCAGCGTGCTGTCGGCGGTGATGGAGGGACTCGGCTATGCGCCGGCGCGCTGGTCGATCGCCGCGCACGACCTGCAGGCCGGCCGCATCGTGCTCGCGAGCAAGACCATCGTCCCGTCGCGATTCCGCTACTGGTTCGTCTGCCCGCCCTCGTATTCCGACCTGCCGATGGTCTGTGCGCTGCGCCAGTGGCTCAAGGAAGAGGCCGTCGCGTTCCCGACGCCGCAGGACTGGCTCGACAAGCGTTGACTTAATGCGCCTGCGGCGGCGCTTGTCATCGAAGCGTCACGCCACCGTCATCTCCCGGCCATCTCCGCCATCGAAAATGGTGCCGCCAAAAGGCGGTACCCGATGCGAATTGCAGTCATCACTGAAACGTATCCACCGGAAGTCAACGGCGTCGCGTTGACCGTGCACGGCCTCGTCGCGCGCATGGCGGCCGACGATCATGAACTGCTGTTGGTGCGCCCGCGCCAGCCGGGAGTCTCGGCCCTCCCACTCCCCCAGCCGATAGACGAACTGCTGGTCGCGGGCGCGGGGCTGCCAAGATATCCGGGCCTGCGCTTTGGTTTCCCGGCAGGCGCGCTGCTCCACCGGCGTTTCAGCGCGTGGCGGCCGGATGCCGTCTATGTCGCGACCGAGGGCCCGCTCGGCTGGTCGGCCGTGCGCGCCGCGCGGCGTCTCGGCATTCCGGTCGCCACCGGCTTTCATACGCGCTTCGACGCCTATGCCGGCGCCTACGGACTCGGCCTGCTGGAACCCCTCGTGCGCCACTGGCTGCGCCGCCTGCACAACGCCTCGGGCGCCACGGTCGTCCCGACCGAGGAATTGCGCGAATGGCTGGAGCAGCGCGGTTTCCGCCGCGTGCGCGTGGTTGCCCGCGCCGTGGACACGGCGCTTTTCGACCCGGCACGCCGCAATGCCGGACTGCGCGCGCGCTGGGGCGTCCCTGAAGGCGGGCTTGCGGTCATATACCTCGGTCGCATCGCGGCCGAAAAGAACCTCGATCTCGCGATCGCGGCATTCCGTTGCATCCAGCTGCGCCATCCCGGTGCGCGCTTCGTCTGGGTCGGCACCGGACCGGAGGCTGAGCATCTGCGCCGCGAACACCCGGATTTCCATTTTGCGGGCTTGCGGCTCGGCGAGGATCTCGCCGCGCATTTCGCTTCCGCCGACCTGTTCCTGTTCCCGAGCCTGACCGAGACTTTCGGCAACGTCACGCTCGAAGCCATGGCGAGCGGCGTGCCGACCGTCGCCTTCGACTACGGCGCGGCCCGCGAGCATCTCTGTGACGGCGAGCACGGGCGCCTGGTTCCATTTGGCGATGCGCCCGGATTCATCGACGCTGCCGATTCGCTGGCCGCGGATGCGCCGGCGCGCCGCGACATGGGGATCGCCGCGCGCCGCACTTCATTGGCGCTGCGCCCGGACAAGGTCGCGCGCGATTTCGTCGGCATGCTCGCGGACCTGCCGGTCGGGGCAGCGGCATGACGACCCTGCCCGCCGTCGAGATGCCGCTGTGCCGGGCGCTCAATCGCTGGGGCGCAAGCAGTGTCGTGCACGGATTGTTCGTGGGTGTGAGCCGGCTGGGCGATGGCATTTTCTGGTACGCGCTGATGGTGGCGCTGCCGCTCGCCGCCGGCTGGCGCGGCGCCGTCGTCAGCGCGCAGCTGGTGGCGACCGGGCTCGTCTCGCTCGCAATCTATCGCCTGCTGAAGCGCTGGACGCGGCGGCCGCGGCCCTACGCGAGCTACCAAGGCATCATCGCCCGCATTCCGCCGCTCGATCAGTTCAGTTTCCCGTCGGGTCACACATTGCACGCCGTCGCGTTCACGGTAATCGCCTGCGCCTGGTACCCGGCACTCGCCTGGATCCTGGTGCCGTTCTCGATCCTGGTCGCCCTGTCGCGCGTCGTGCTCGGCCTGCACTACCCGAGCGACGTCGCGGCAGCCGTCGTCATCGGCGCCCTGCTTGCGGCGGGCTCCATGGCCACCGCAGGCTTCCTGGGCGCGGTCCCCGCCTGAACGCATACAATCGCGGCTTGGCAAACCGCGGTCATCTGTATGTCATCGCGGCGCCGTCCGGCGCCGGCAAGACGAGCCTGATGCGCGCGCTCCTCACGCGCCGGCCGGCCGTGTCGTTCTCCGTCTCCTGCACGACGCGGGTGCCGCGCCCGAACGAGCAGGACGGGCGTGACTACCACTTCATCGATCGCGCGGAATTCGAGCGGCTGGTCGAGGCCGATGAATTCATCGAGCACGCCGACGTGTTCGGCAATCTCTACGGCACGCGTAAATCCACCGTCGACAAGGCGCTCGCGGATGGGCGCGACCTGATCCTCGAGATCGACTGGCAGGGTGCTGCGCAGGTGCGCAAGCGCCTGCCCGAGGCGATCCAGATCTTCATCCTGCCGCCGTCGCGGGAGGAGCTCGAGGCAAGACTCAGGAAGCGCGCGGCGGACAGCCCGGAGGCGATCGCACGCCGCCTCGCCGAGTCGGTCAGCGAGATGTCGCACTGGCGGGAATTCGACTACGTCATCGTCAACCGGGACTTCGACCAGGCGCTCGCGGAGCTCGAGGCGATATTCGATGGCCGCGGCGACACCAGCCGCCAGGACCGCCCCGGATTGCCCGAGCTTGTGAACCAGCTCTTGAAATCGCCTGTCTGACAGCCTGAACTGTTTCACATTGCCGACATCGCGGGGCTTTCCAGCCCCTTTCGGTCAGCTAGCATGGGTTCGTCGCAGGCAGGAGCTTCCCCATGGCCACAAAGGCCGGTGGAATCGGTAGATCCCCATCAGCCAGCAAGCGCTGGCATGCCGTATCGGTCAAGCCGTGTCCGGGTGCCTGCGCTGCCGCCGGCACGGGCAGGGACGAACGCTGGCTGTCCCGCGAGGCCCCCCAATTGCCGCTGCCGGGCTGCACCAGGCCCGATAGCTGCAAATGCACGTATCAGCACCACGAAGATCGCCGCGCCGGCGGTCGCCGTGCCGAGGATACGGACGCCTTCCGCACGCTCGCAAAGCCCACGGTCGAGCGCCGCAGCCACCATGATCGCCGCAGGGAGTCCGACGAATAGTTGGCCGGGGTGACGCTGGATCCGGTATGATTTCGGGTCCAGTTGCCTGAAATATCGGTCTTTTCCCATGGCCCGCATCACCGTCGAAGACTGCCTCAACAACATCGACAACCTGTTCGATCTCGTCCTGCTGTCCGCGAAGCGCGCCCGTCAGCTCGCCAACGGCGCGGACGCCCGCGTCGAATGGGAGAACGACAAGCCCACGGTGGTGGCGCTGCGCGAGATCGCGGACGGCAAGGTCACGATGGCCCTGCTCTCCGAGCCCGATCCCGAGCCGGAGCCGGAGCTGATCCCGGAGAACCCGCTGGATCTCGGCGTCGATTTCCGCGCACCGCAGCTCGGCCTGGGAGACTGACCCCAGGGCGCGCGCGGCGATGAGCTACGCGTCTTCCATACTCGGGCTGTTGCCTGGCGGAAGACGCGCTCCGGGAATCGCCCAGCTCGTTTCCAAGATCGAGGCCTACCTTCCGCCCGACCAGGTCGAGCGGGTGCGCGAGGCCTATGAGTACGCCGAGACCGCGCACAAGGGCCAGAAGCGCCAGTCCGGCGAGGCCTACATCACCCACCCGATCGCGGTCGCCGACATTCTGGCCGACCTGCACATGGACGGCGCGACGCTGACGGCGGCCATCCTGCACGACGTCGTCGAGGACACGCCCTCCTCCGCGACCGAGGTCGAGCAGCGCTTCGGCAAGGAAGTCGCCGAGCTCGTCGACGGGGTCACGAAGCTCGACCAGGTCCAGTTCAAGAGCCGCAAGGAAGCGCAGGCCGAGAGCTTCCGCAAGATGATCCTGGCGATGGTCCGCGACATCCGCGTGATCATGGTCAAGCTCGCGGATCGCACGCACAACATGCGGACCCTGTCCGCCATGCCCCCCGACAAGCGTCGAAGCGTCGCGCGTGAGACGCTCGACATCTACGCGCCGATCGCCAACCGGCTCGGCATCCACTCCGTCAAGCTCGAACTCGAAGACCTCGGCTTCAAGACGCTGTATCCGCAGCGCTACCGCATCATCGAGCGCGAGCTGAAACGTGCACGCGGCAACCAGCGCGAATTCCTGCCGAAAATCGTCAAGGCGCTGCGCGGTGCGCTGGTCGCGGGCAGCGTGACGGGCCGCGTGGAAGCCCGTGAGAAGCACCTTTTCAGCGTCTACACGAAGATGCGCCGCAAGCGCCTCCCGCTGACGCAGGTCATCGACATGTTCGGCGTGCGCATCATCGTCGGCAGCGTGGACGACTGCTACCGAGTGCTCGGGCTCGTGCACGGCCTGTACCGGCCGATGCCGGGACGTTTCAAGGACTACATCGCGATCCCGCGCGTCAACGGCTACCAGTCGCTGCACACGACGCTGTTCGGCCCGAACAGCATGCCGATCGAGATCCAGATCCGCACCGAGGACATGCACCGCATGGCGGAGTCCGGCATCGCGGCGCACTGGCAGTACAAGACCGGCGAGCAGGACGGCGAGGCCCAGCAGGTCCGCGCGCGCGAATGGCTGCAGGGCGTCATGCAGCTGCACGACGGATCGGCCGAGGAATTGCTGGAGAGCGTCAAGGTCGACCTGTTCCCGGACAAGGTCTACGTGTTCACGCCCAAGGGCGACATCATGCGCCTCCCGCGCGGCGCCACCTGCGTCGATTTCGCCTACGCCGTGCACACCGGCGTCGGCCAGCGCTGCGTCGCAGCCAAGGTGGACCGGCGGCTCGTGCCGCTGCGCACCGTCCTGCGGAATGGCCAGACGGTCGAGATCATCACCGCGAAAGGCGCGCAGCCGAATCCCGCCTGGGCGAGCTTTGTCACGACCGCGAAGGCGCGCTCCGCGATCCGCCAGTACCTGCGCAGCCTGAAGCGCGGCGAAGCCGCGGAACTCGGCGGCCGGATGCTCAACCAGGCGCTGGAAGAGTTCAAGCTGACGCTGAAGACACTGCCGGAAGGCCGCCTCGACGAGGTCGCGCGATCGCTGTCGCTGAATGACGGCAAGGAACTCCTCGAGAGAATCGGGCTCGGCGAGCGGCTCGCAGGGCTGATCGCCAGGCGCGTCCTGCCGGCAGACGAGGACCGGCCGGAGAGCGGCCCGGCGCCGCCGCTCGCGATCGCGGGCACCGAGGGCCTGGTTGTCAGTTATGCGCGCTGCTGCTTCCCGATCCCGTTCGATGCGATCGTCGCCTATCTTTCGAGCGGCCGCGGCGTCGTGATCCACCGCGAGAACTGTTCGAATGTCGCGGCCTTCGGCAAGCAGCCCGACAAGTGGATCCCCGCGATCTGGCACAAGGAGCAGAACCGGCTGTTCAACGCCGGGCTCATCATCGAGGTCACGAACCGCATGGGCATCCTCGCGCAGGTCGCGACGCGCATCGCCGACGAGCAGAGCAACATCGTCCACGTCAATGTCGATTCCTCGCAGGGCGAGATGTCCACGATCCTGTTCGAGGTCCAGGTCCGCGACCGCGCGCACCTCGCGCGGCTGATCCGCGCGATCCGCGGCATGCCGGATGTCGTCAAGGTCGAACGGAGCCTCGCATGAAACGCAGCATCTACCGCAGCGACCGCGCGCCGAAGGCGATCGGGCCGTACTCGCAGGCGGTCGGCGCCGGCGGCGCCGTGTACCTCTCGGGACAGGTCGCACTCGATCCCGCGACCGGGCAACTGGTCACCGGCGGATTCGAGGCGCAGGCGCGCCGTGTATTCGACAACCTGAAAGCCGTGGCCGAGGCCGCAGGCTCGAGCCTCGCGGCGGCCGTGCGCGTGACGGTGTACCTGACCGACCTGGCGGAATTTCCGGCGGCCAACAAGGTGATGGCCGAGTACTTCAGCGAGCCCTATCCCGCGCGGGTCACGATCGGCGTCGCTTCGCTTCCGCGCGGCGCGGCGATCGAGGTCGACTGTATTCTGGTGCCGTGACGCCCGAGACCAGGCCGGTAACCTCGCTCTCCGGCGTCGGTCCGGCACTCGCCGGGCGCCTGGCGAAGCTCGGCATCGAGACCGTCGCCGACCTGCTGTTCCTGCTGCCCAATCGATATGAGGATCGAACGCACATCGTGCCGATCGGCGCGCTGCGCCCGGAAGCGCGCGTCGCGGTCGAGGGCGAGATCGAGCTTGCCGAAGTCGTGTTCCGCCGGCGCCGCACGCTGCTCGTGCGCCTCTCCGACGGCACCGGCTTCCTGACGCTGCGGTTCTTCTATTTCACCGGCGCGCAGCAGCAGCAACTGTCGCGCGGCATGCGCCTGCGCTGCTTCGGCGAGGTCCGCCGCGGCCCGGTGGGCCTCGAGATCGTGCACCCGGAATACCGGCTCGCCGATGCGCCCGACAAGCAGGCGGTCGTCGATGCGCTGACGCCGGTCTATCCCGCGACCGAGGGCATCCAGCAGGGGCGCCTCAGGAACCTGACCGCGCAGGCGCTCGCGGCCCTCGCCGACGGCGAATTGCCGGACCTGCTGCCGCCCGAAGTGCGGCGCGAATTGAAATTGCCGGGCCTGCGCGAAGCCCTGCAGTTCCTGCATCGCCCGCCGCCGGCCACGCGCCTCGAATTGCTGGCGGACGGGCGTCATCCCGCGCAGCGGCGCCTCGCATTCGAGGAATTGCTCGCGCAGCAGCTCTCCCTGCGCGCGCTCAGAAACGAAATCCGCCGCGATCCGGGCTGGCCGCTCGCCGTGCCCGGCAAGCTCGCGGCCCGGCTGCTCGAGACCATCGGTTTCCCGTTGACCGGGGCCCAGGTCCGCGTGGCTGCCGAGATCAGGACCGACCTCGCCGCGGCGAGCCCGATGCTGCGCCTGGTGCAGGGCGACGTCGGCTCCGGCAAGACCATCGTCGCGGCGCTCGCGGCGCTGACCGCGATCGAGGCAGGCTGCCAGGCGGCGCTGATGGCGCCGACCGAACTGCTCGCGGAACAGCATGCGCAGAATTTCACGCGCTGGCTCGCGCCGCTTTCCATCGAGCCCCTGCTGCTGACCGGGCGCCTGGGCGCGAAGGCGCGCCAGGCCGCGATTGCGGGCGCCGCGAGCGGCGAACGTCCGCTCGTGATCGGCACCCACGCGCTCTTCCAGGAAGGCGTCAGCTTCGCGCGGCTCGCGCTCGTCATCGTGGACGAGCAGCATCGCTTCGGCGTGCACCAGCGCCTCGCGCTCCGCAACAAAGGCGCGTCGGGCCGCTATCCGCACCAGCTGATCATGACGGCGACGCCGATACCGCGGACGCTCGCGATGACGGCCTACGCCGACCTCGATGTCTCGGTGATCGACGAGCTGCCGCCGGGCCGCACGCCCGTGCAGACGGTCGTGATGCCGGACTCGCGCCGCGACGAGATCGTCGCGCGCATCCGCGCCGCCTGCCTTCAGGGCCGCCAGGCCTATTGGGTCTGCCCCTTGATCGAGGAATCGGAACTGCTCGAAGCCCAGGCCGCGGAGGACACGGCCGCGGTGCTCGCGAAAGCGCTTCCGGAAATCACGGTCGGCCTCGTGCACGGGCGCATGCCGCCCGCCGCGAAGGAAAAGGCGATGGCGCGCTTCAAGGCGGGCGAGATCGGGCTCCTGGTTGCGACGACCGTCATCGAGGTCGGCGTGGACGTGCCGAATGCGAGCCTGATGGTCATCGAGAACGCCGAGCGCATGGGTCTTGCCCAGCTGCACCAGCTAAGGGGCCGCGTCGGGCGCGGCACGCAGGCGAGCAGCTGCCTCCTGCTGTATCACGCGCCCCTGTCGGGGCATGCGAAGGAGCGCCTGGCGGTGTTGCGCAACACCAATGACGGCTTCGAGGTCGCGCGCCGCGACCTCGAGCTGCGCGGGCCCGGCGAGCTCCTGGGCACGCGCCAGACCGGCCTGATGCAGCTCAAGGTCGCCGACCTGATGCGCGACGCCGACCTCCTGCCACGGGTCCAGGCCATCGCGGACGTGATGGAGCGCGCGCATGCGGCTAACATTGCCGCACTGAAGCGCCGCTGGATCGGCGCCTCGACGCGCTACGGAAAGGTGTGACTCGTGCAATCGGCCGCAATCCAGAACGAACGGAGGCTGCTGCGTTGGAGCGCCAGCCTCGCTGATTTCACCCCGCCCGCCGCGCCACCGGCCGCGTCCTGGCTCGCCGAGCCCGGGCTCCTGACCGACCGCCTGCGCGCCTGTTGCAACGGAAAGCAGGGCCTCACGGTCGTCTCGGAGCGCGAAGCGCCGCTCGCGGCGGCAGAATCGGCGCTCCTCCAGGCTCCCGGCAGTGCCGCGTTCGTCCGCGAGATCGAACTGACCTGCGACGGCCGCCCCTGGGTGTTCGCCCAGACCCTGATTCCGCTCGCGACGCTCGCCCGCCATGGCTGGCTGGCCACGCTTGGTGACGCGGCGCTCGGTGAACGGCTCGCCGCGGTCCCGGGCATCCAGCGCGGGCCGCTGGAATTCGCGCGCCTCAGGTCTGGCATCGCGCTTTTTCATCGCGCACTGCGCGAAAGCGCCATCCCGCCCGCCGAACTGTGGGCGCGCCGGTCCTGGTTCGCGATCGACGGCAACCGCCTGCTGGTGCAGGAAGTGTTCCTGCCCGAATCCCTGCGATGAATGCCGAGCTACAGCCAGCCCCACCGCCGAAGCCGCGCCGGGATCCGGCGTACAAGCCCAACTTCAAGCCGCATCATCTGCGCGACGCCGTGTTTGCGATCGGCAGGACGCTGCGCGAATACGCGCTCCTGATCCGGCTGCACCGGCCGATCGGCATCTGGCTCCTGATGTGGCCCGCGCTGTGGGCGCTCTGGATCGCGGGCGAAGGCCGGCCCGACCAGAAACTGCTCCTGATCTACCTCGCGGGCATCTTCGTGATGCGCTCCGCCGGCTGTGTAATCAACGACTACGCAGACCGGGACTTCGATCCGCTCGTCAAGCGCACCCGCGACCGGCCGCTCGCCGCCGGGCGCGTCACGCCGGGCGAGGCGATCGTGCTCTTCGTCGTGCTGGGACTGATCGCGACATGGCTGGCGATGCAGCTCGACCCGCTCGCGCGGCTGTATGCCGCGGGCGGCGGCCTGCTTGCCGTGACCTATCCCTGGCTCAAGCGTTTCGTGTACCTGCCGCAGTTCTACCTCGGCGTCGCATTCGGCTGGTCCATCCCGATGGCCTTCGCGTCGGTCACCGGCGAGGTGCCGAGGATCGCATGGCTGCTGCTCGCGGCTGTCGTGTTGTGGGCTGCGGTCTACGACACGATGTACGCGATGGTGGATCGCCGGGACGACCTGCGCATCGGCATCAAGTCCACTGCGATCCTGTTCGGCGACGCGGACCGCGTGATCATCGGCGTGATGCAGCTGATGACACTGTTCGCGCTGTGGCTTGCGGCCGACGAGGCGAAGCTCGGCCTCTGGTATCGCGCAAGCCTCGCCGCCGGCGCCGTACTCTTCATCTACCAGCAATGGCTGATCCGCGATCGCGAGCCGGAGGCCTGTTTCCGCGCCTTCAACAATAATCACTACTTCGGGCTGGTCGTTTTCGTCGGGATTGCGCTCGATTACCTCTACAGCAGCTGAGCGCTCAAGCGCGCGCGACGGCCCAGACCTCGATCCAGCGGCAGCCAGCGCGACGCAGCACAAGCGCCAGGGATTCGGCGGTGGCTCCGGTCGTCAGCACGTCGTCCACGATCGCGACGCGCGCCGGGACATCGCCCGCCTCGACGATGAAGGCGCCCTGCAAGTTGTGCCTGCGCGCGCCGCCGGGGAGTCCCGTCTGTTCCGCCGTCTCGCGGATCCGCCGTACCAGCCGGTCCTGCACCGGCAAACCGATTTCACGCGCCGCGAAATTCGCGATCTCGCGCGCCTGGTTGTAGCCGCGCTTGCGCTCGCGCGCGACGTGGAGCGGCACCGGCACGATCGCATCGACACCGGGACGGCCGCGTTCCGCCAGTCGCCGGCCGAGCAGGCTGCCGAGGATGCGCGTGACCGGCAACGCGCCGCGGTACTTCATCCGGTGGATCAGTTCAGGCAGCGGAAACTCGTAGCGGTACGGCGCCCAGGCCAGATCGAATGCGCGGCCGCGCCGCCGGCAGCGGCGACAGATGGCATCGGTGCCGGACATCGGCGCGGCGCAGATCAGGCAGGCGGGGGCGTTGCGCGGAAAGTCGGCTTCGCAGTCAGCGCAGAGATCGAGCGCAGGCCGCTGGCCCGGATCCAGGCACAGGTAGCAGGTGACCGGGAACAGCCGGTGCACGAGGTTTGTCACCGTGCCGTAAACCTGGCGGCGCATTCCCGGTTGACAGACGGCGGCCACGTTCCAATACTTCGCCACGGCCCAGCGTGGCGCCGCTCGGCAATCCGGATCTGGTGCAATTTCAGTGGGTTGGAGGAGTAATTCGATGGCCCTGAATGCCGAACGGCTGGGCGGAATCCACAGCGACTGGACGCTCGCTGAGGTCCACGAGCTTCATTCGATGCCTTTCGCCGACCTCCTCTTTCACGCCCAGTCCATCCACCGCATCCATTTCGATCCGAACGAGGTCCAGGTCTCGACGCTGCTTTCGATCAAGACCGGCGCCTGCCCCGAGGACTGCGCCTATTGCCCGCAGAGCATCCGCTACGACACCGGGCTCGAGCGCGAGGCGCTGATGGATCCCGGCACCGTGATCGCGAGCGCGCGCGCGGCGAAAGCGAATGGCGCAACGCGCTTCTGCATGGGCGCTGCCTGGCGCAGTCCCAAGGACCGCGATCTCGAAACCGTTGCCGCGATGGTGAGCGGCGTACGGGAACTCGGGCTCGAAACCTGCGCGACGCTCGGCATGCTGACGCCCGTGCAGGCGCGACGGCTGAAGGACGCCGGACTCGACTACTACAACCACAACCTCGACACGTCCGCGGATTTCTACGGCGAGATCATCACGACGCGGACCTACCAGGACCGGCTCGACACGCTCGCGGCCGTG
Organism: uncultured Gammaproteobacteria bacterium; assembly: GCA_963747145.1. GTDB lineage: Bacteria > Pseudomonadota > Gammaproteobacteria > Steroidobacterales > Steroidobacteraceae > SCUD01. The sequence goes on from CAVVDZ010000001.1 coordinate 783,552, forward strand.
CGCGAGGCAGGCATCCACGTCTGCTGCGGCGGAATCCTCGGCATGGGCGAAGGCGCCGCCGACCGTGTCGCGCTCCTGCACACGCTCGCGACCCTCGATCCGCATCCCGAGAGTGTGCCAATCAACAACCTGGTGCAGGTCGAGGGAACGCCGCTCGCGGGGAGCGCGCCGATCGACCCGATCGAATTCGTGCGCATCATCGCCCTCGCCCGCATATTGATGCCGCGCGCACACGTGCGCCTGTCGGCCGGTCGCAGCGCGATGAGCGACGAGATGCAGGCGCTCTGCTTCCTGGCCGGCGCCAACTCCATCTTCTACGGTGAAAAGCTCCTGACCACCGGCAACCCGGACACGGCGAGCGATCACGCATTGTTCGGGCGGCTCGGAATCCGGCCGGAACCCACCGCCGCGACCGGCTGATCGTGGCCGCCGAACCCCTGTCGTTGCGGCCCCTGCTCGCGGATCTCGAGGCCCGCGACCTGAAGCGGCAGCGGCGCACGGTGCGCCGCGGCGCGGCCGGCACCGCGGACATCACGCTCGATGGGCGGCGCTGCGTCGATTGCTGCAGCAACGACTACCTGGGACTCTCCGCGCATCCGCAGGTCGTCGCGGCCTTCGTCGATGCCGCGCGCATCCACGGCGTCGGCGCCCGCGCATCGCACCTGGTCACCGGTCATCAGGCCGAGCACGAGGCGCTCGAGCAGGAATTCGCGGCTTACACGGGTCGCGAGCGGGCGCTCGTCTTCTCGACCGGTTACATGGCAAATCTCGGCCTGGTCCGCGCGATCGCCGGGCGCGGCGCCGCAGTCTTCGGGGACGAGCTCAATCATGCGTCGCTGATCGACGCCGGCCGCCTGTCTGGCGCGGCGCTTCATCGCTATCCGCACGGCGATGCCGCGGCGCTTGAACAACAGCTCGCCGCGGAAGCCCCGGGCGCCCGGTTCGTGCTGACCGACGGCGTCTTCAGCATGGACGGCGATCTCGCGCCGCTGCCCGCGCTCGCCGCCGCCTGCGCGCGCCAGGGCGCTTTCCTCGCCGTGGACGACGCCCACGGACTCGGCGTGATCGGCGACAGCGGGCGCGGCAGTCTCGAACACTTCGGCCTCTCAGCCGCCGAAGTGCCGGCGCTCGTCGGCACCTTCGGCAAGGCCTTCGGGACCTTCGGCGCATTCGTCGCGGGCAGCGAGGAACTCATCGAGACGCTGATCCAGCGCGCCCGCACCTACATTTATACGACCGCGCTGCCGCCAGCGGTCGCGGCCGCGACGCGCGCGGCGCTGGCTGTCTCGATCGCCGAGCCCTGGCGGCGGGAGCGCGTGCTCGCGCTGACGCACCACTTCCGCGAACTCGCATCGGCTGCCGGCATCCGGCTCAGCCCTTCGGAGACACCGATTCAGCCCATACTGCGGGGCAGCGCGGATTCAGCCATGCGAGCCAGCAACGCCCTCCTCGAACGCGGCTTCTTCGTCGCGGCGATCCGTCCGCCGACGGTGCCCGCCGATACGTCGCGCCTGCGAATCACGTTCTCTGCCGCCCACAGCGATGACGATGTCGAGGGACTCGTTGCGGCACTTGCCGCAGTCCTTGAACCCGAATGAGCGATGCGAAGCAATCGCTCCATTCGGGTACTGGTGTCCTCGATCGCACTGCCATCCGAAAGAATTTTGATGAAGCGGCTGCTGACTACGACAAGTCCGCCGTGCTCCAGGCGCGGGTCCGCCAGCAACTGATCGAGCGCCTCGACTGGATCGCCTTCGAGCCGGACACGATCCTCGATCTCGGCTGCGGTACGGGCCACGCCGCCCGCACGCTCGGCGCGCGCTGGCCGAAGGCTCGCGTCATCTCGGTGGATTTCGCGCCGGGCATGCTGCGTGAGGCCGCCCGGCTCGACGACACCGCGCGATCCGAGCGTCTCTGCGCCGATGCGATGGAGCTTCCACTGCCGGATGCGAGCGTGGACCTGCTGTTCAGCAACCTGATGCTGCCCTGGTGTGACGACCTCGACGCGGCCTTCGCGGAAATTGCGCGCGTGCTGCGGCCGCGTGGACTCCTGACCTTCACGACGCTCGGGCCGGATACGTTGATCGAGCTGCAGGAGGCCTGGCACGAGGCCGATGACTACACGCACGTCCTCCCGTTTGCCGATATGCACGACATCGGTGACGGCCTCGTGCGGGCAGGACTCGTCGAACCCGTGCTCGACGTCGTGCGCTACACGCTGACCTATCCCGATGTCCTGTCGTTGATGCGCGACCTGAAGGCGATCGGTGCACGCAATGCGACGACCGGGCGGCCGCGCGGCCTGACAGGCCGCCAGGCCTTGCGCGCCGTGGAGCAGAACTACGAGCGCCATCGCCATGAAGGAAAGCTGCCGGCGAGTTACGAAGTCGTCTTCGGCCAGGCCTGGGGCGCCGTCGATCGCCCGGATGCCGGGCGCGATGGCGAGTTCTCGGTTCCGGTCTCCGAGATTCGCCGCCGTGGAGGCAGCGAATCGCCATGAGCCGCGGCTACTTCGTGACCGGCACCGACACCGGTGTCGGCAAGACGCTCGTCACTGCGGCGCTGCTGCGCCGCCTTCGCGAGTCGGGCGTCAGGGCCGTGGGCATGAAACCGGTCGCTGCGGGTGCGATTGCCGGTCCCGAGGGACGGGCGAACGACGATGCCTTGCTGCTGCAGGCGGAATCGAGCGTCCGCCACCCCTATGCACTCGTGAATCCCTGGCTGTTCGAAGCCGCGATCGCGCCGCACATCGCAGCGTCGGAATCCGGTGTCGTGATCGACACGGACCGGATCGTGAAGGCCTGTGAAACGCTTCGCGCATCCGCCGATGTCGTGCTCGCGGAAGGCGCCGGCGGTTTTCTCGTGCCGCTCGACGCGCAACGTTCCTTCGCCGAATTGCCCGGCCTGCTTGGAATGGACGTCCTGCTGGTCGTCGGCCTGCGGCTCGGCTGCCTCAATCACGCGCTGCTGACGGTCGAGGCGATCGCTGCACGCGGTTACCGGCTCGCGGGCTGGATCGGAAACGGCATCGACCCGACTTACGCGCGCAGCACAGCCAACATCGCGACACTCACCGAGATGATCGCCGCTCCCTGCCTCGGCATCGTTCCATGGCTCGCGGATCCTGGTGTCGCGGAAGCCGCGACGGCACTTGCGGGAGCCGCGTACTTGAGGCCGTCCTGAGAACCCGTCGTTACGCTGCATCCTCTTGGATTGCAAGGGGAAAATCCCGTTGCGACTCGCTGCCGCGTCCCTTAGGATGCGCGGGCCGTGAGCCCGCGTTAGGCTGGCCACGATCAAGGGAGTCTCGGTGTCCATCGTGAAGCGGAACTCGAAGCTGCCGGCATTAGCCTTCGCCCTCGCAGCGCTCACCGCCCTGCCCGCGCGCGCGGACTGGAGCCTGCTGAACATGCCGCAAGGCGTCAGCGAGCTGTCCCGCGAGATCTACGACATGCACATGATCATGCTGTGGATCTGCCTCGGCATCGCGGTCGTGACTTTCGGCGCGATGATCTTCGCGATGGTCCGCTTCCGCAAATCGAAGGGCGCGGTCGCCGACACGAAGTTGCTGCACAACGCACGCCTCGAGGCCGCCTGGACCCTCGTGCCGACGATCATCCTGATCGCCATGGCGATCCCCTCGGTCGAGAAGCTGATCAAGATCGAGGACATGAGCGGCTCGGGGCTCACGATCAAGGTCACGGGCTACCAGTGGTACTGGCAGTACGAATACCTGGGCAAGGGCGTGTCCTTCTACAGCCGGCTCGCGCGCACCAGCGACCTCGCGCGCCAGCGCGGCTCCGGCATCGACCCGAACACCGTGGAGAATTACCTGCTCGAGGTGGACCACCCGCTGGTCGTGCCGGTCGGCACGAAGATCCGGCTGCTGCTGACCGCCAATGACGTGATCCACGCCTGGTGGGTGCCGGACTTCGGCATGAAGCGCGACGCGGTACCGGGCTTCATGAACGAGATGTGGATTTCCGTGGATGCGGACAAGCCCGGCACCTACCGGGGCAAGTGCGCGGAACTTTGCGGCGCCGACCATGGCTTCATGCCGATCGTCGTCGTCGCGCTGCCGAAGCCGGAGTTCGCAGCCTGGCTCGACAAACAGGTGGTGACGGAATGACACAGATGGCGCACGGACACGAGGCCGCGGGCCACGGCGATCATCACGGGCCGCCGAAGGGGCTCACCCGCTGGCTCACGACGACCAATCACAAGGACATCGGGACGATGTACCTGGTGTTCTCGCTCGTGATGTTCCTGATCGGCGGCGCCTTCGCGATGCTGATCCGTGCCGAACTCTTTGAGCCGGGCCTGCAGCTCGTCGATCCTTCGTTCTTCAACCAGCTGACGACGGTGCACGCGCTGATCATGGTGTTCGGCGCGGTGATGCCTGCGACCGTCGGCCTCGCGAACTGGATGATCCCGCTGCAGATCGGCGCCGCCGACATGGCGCTGCCGCGCATGAACCTGTTCAGCTTCTGGCTCCTGTTCTTCGCATTCATGCTGCTGATCTCGACTTTCTTCGTGCCGGGCGGCGCGCCGGCTTCCGGATGGACGCTCTACCCGCCACTGGTCCTGCAGACCGGCCAGGCATTCCCGATGGCGATCTTCGCGATCCACCTGATGGGCGCCTCGTCGATCATGGGCGCGATCAATGTCATCGTGACCATCGTCAACATGCGCGCGCCAGGCATGACGCTATTGAAGATGCCGCTTTTCTCCTGGTCCTGGCTGATCACGGCGTACCTGTTGATCGCCGTGATGCCGGTGTTCGCGGGCGGCGTGACCATGCTGCTGACGGACTACTACTTCCACACCAGCTTCTTCAATGCCGCGGGCGGCGGCGACCCGGTGCTGTTCCAGCACGTGTTCTGGTTCTTCGGGCACCCCGAGGTCTACATCATGATCCTGCCGGCATTCGGGATCATCTCGGAGATAATCCCCACGTTCTCCAGGAAGCCGATCTTCGGCTACGAGGCGATGGTCTACGCGATCGCATCGATCGCCTTCCTGTCGTTCATCGTATGGGCGCATCACATGTTCACGGTCGGCATGCCGCTCGCCGGGCAGCTCTTCTTCACGCTTTCCACGATGCTGATCGCCGTGCCGACCGGTGTGAAGATCTTCAACTGGACGACGACGATGTGGCGCGGCTCGCTCAGTTTCGAGCCGCCGATGCTGTTCGCGCTCGCTTTCCTGTTCCTGTTCACGATCGGCGGCTTCTCCGGGCTGATGCTCGCGATCGCGCCCGCCGACTTCCAGTACCACGATACCTACTTCGTGGTCGCGCACTTCCATTACGTGCTGGTGCCAGGCGCGGTGTTCGGCATCATGGGGGGCGTCTACTACTGGCTGCCGAAGTGGACCGGTCACATGTACGACATGAAGCTCGCGAAGTGGCATTTCTGGCTGACCGCGATCTTCGTCAACGTGCTGTTCTTCCCGCAGCATTTCCTGGGGCTTGCTGGCATGCAGCGCCGCATTCCCGATTACCCCACGCAGTTCACCGACTGGAACATGGTCTCGTCGATCGGCGGCTTCGGCTTCGGCCTGTCGCAACTCCTGTTCGTGTGGCTGATCATCAAGTGCGTAAAGGGCGGCGAGCGCGCGACCGCGGGAGTCTGGGACTGGCCGCACGGCCTCGAATGGACCGTGCCCTCGCCCGCGCCTTATCACACCTTCGAGAAGTCGCCGGAGCTGCATTGACCCCGCGCGCCTCCAATCTGCGTCTTGCAATCGTGCTGGGCCTCGCGGCATTCACGCTGTGGGCCGTGTACGTCGTCGCCAATCTCCTGGCGCGCGGCTGATGGAAACTGCGCCCCGCAAGTCGAATCGCGGCCTCATTGCCCGGCTCGTCCTGATGGCGGCGGGCAGCTTCGCCTTCGGCTTCGCGCTCGTGCCGCTCTACAACGTCTTCTGCGAAGTCACCGGCATCGGCACGCGCGAGCAGCTGGGTCGCGCCTCGGCACCCGGGGAACTGGCGCCGGACCTCGCCCGCACGGTCGTCGTGGAATTCACGGCCTCCGTGCCCGACAGCGGGCAGTGGACATTCGCGCCGGTCGTCGCTTCGATGGAAGTGCACCCAGGCAAGCTCTACGAGGCACGCTACAGCGCGCGCAACCTCGCGGATCGCGACACGACCGGCCAGGCCGTGCCGAGCATCACGCCGCTGCGCGCCGCCCAGTATTTCCGCAAGACGGAATGCTTCTGCTTCACGCCACAGCGATTCACCCGCGATGAACAGCGCGACCTGCTGGTGCGCTTCATCGTCGATAAGGACCTGCCGCCCGGCATCGACAGGCTGACGCTTTCCTATGCGTTCTACGACGTGACGCGCATGGCCGGCGGCAAGGGATAGGAGTGCGAATGGCACAAGCGCAACCAGCCAAGGCGACCGTTCCGTACTACTTCCCACACGGAAGCAGGCTGCCCTTCTTCGGCTCCGCATCGCTCTTCGTGATGATGGCGGGCGCCGCCCTGACACTGAACGGCGCGGGCATCGGCGGCTGGGTGCTGGGCGCCGGCTTCCTGCTGCTTTGCGCGCTCTTCTTCTTCTGGTTCGGCGAAGTCATCCACGAAAACCAGGCGGGCCTCTATAACGAGCAGGTCGGCCGCTCGTTCCGCATGGGGATGATGTGGTTCATCTTCTCCGAGATCATGTTCTTCGCCGCGTTCTTCGGCGCGCTGTTCTACGCGCGGCAGCTCTCCGTGCCCTGGCTCGGCGGCGCCGGTGAAAAAGCCGTGACTGGCCTGTTGTGGCCGGGCTTCGAGGCTTCCTGGCCCAGCAACGGCCCGGGTGCCTTGAGCCCGCGCGAGGATGGCAGCTACGAGATCATCCCGGCTTTCGGCCTGCCGGCGGTCAACACGATGCTGCTCCTGACCTCGGGCCTGACGCTGACGATTGCGCATCACGCCCTGAAGGAAGGCCATCGCACGATGCTGAAGGTCTTCCTGGCGCTGACCTTCCTGCTGGGATTCACCTTCCTCGGCGTCCAGGCCCATGAGTACGGCGAAGCCTACACGGAGCACGGACTGCAGCTTGGCACCGGCATCTACGGCTCGACCTTCTTCATGCTGACCGGATTCCACGGCCTGCACGTCACGGTCGGCGCGATCATGCTGGTCGTGATCTGGCTGCGCTGCATGAACGGCCATTTCACGCCGCGCCAGCATTTCGCATTCGAAGCCGTCGCCTGGTACTGGCACTTCGTCGACGTCGTCTGGCTCGGGCTGTTCATTTTCGTCTACTGGCTGTAAGGCCGCGTTGTGGGAGCCGCGCCAGTCGGAGTTGCGCCAGTAGCTGGCAAGCGTTTCATCGCGATCGCCGGCAATATCGGCGCTGGCAAGACCGAGCTGACGAAGTTCCTGTGCCGGCGCTACGACATCAAGCCGTTCTACGAGCCGAACGACCAGAATCCGTATTTGGCTGATTTCTACGCCGACATGAAGACCTGGGCCTACCGGTCGCAGGTCTTCTTCCTCACCCACAAGTTCCGGCTGCACCTCGAGCTGCAGGACGAGCCCGGCACGGTCGTGCAGGACCGCACGATCTACGAGGACGCGGAGATCTTCGCGCGCAACCTCTACCGGCAGCACCATATCGATGCGCGCGACTTCAAGCTCTACTGGCAGCTCTACCAGTCGATCAGCGCGACGCTGAAGCCGCCCGACCTGATGATCTACCTGCGCTGCCCGGTGCGGACGCTGCGCAAGCGCATCAGGATGCGCGGCCGCGCGATGGAGAACGACATTCCGGTCGCCTACCTGCGAAAGCTGAACCGCCTCTATGAGGACTGGTTCAAGCGTTACGAACTCTCGCCGGTGCTGGTGCTCGAATCCGACCAGCTCGACTGGCTGACCGACCTCGTGGACCGCGTGGATCTTTTCCGGAAGATCGAGCGCTACCTGGACTGACGCGATGCAGGACCGCACCGGCCTGACGAGCGCCACGGCCGCGAGCCGGCTTGCGGCCGAGGGGCCGAACGAACTCCCCGCGGCGCGCGGACGACGCCTCTTCGACGTGCTGCTGCACGCGCTGGCGGAACCCATGTTCCTGCTGATGTGCACGGCCGTCGGCCTGTACCTGGTGCTCGGCGAACTGCGCGAGGCGCTGATCCTCGCGACCTCGCTGCTGGCGGTCGTCGTGATCTCCGTCTCGCAGGAGCGCCGCGCGGGACGCGCGCTCGAGGCATTGCGCGATCTCTCGAGTCCGCGCGCCGCCGTGCTGCGCGACGGCGAATTGCGGCGCATCGCGGGACGCGAAGTCGTACGGGGCGATCTCGTGATGCTCGCCGAAGGCGACCGCGTGCCGGCGGACGGCGTGCTGCTGGAGTCCATCGACCTCGAAATCGATGAATCCCTGCTGACCGGCGAGTCCCTGCCCGCATCGAAGCACGCGATACCGCCAGGCGCCGGCGCCACGCAGGCGCCGGCCGATGCCCGGACGTATTCCGGAACCCTGGTCATCCGCGGCCATGCCACCGCCGAAATCACTGGCACCGGCGCGGGGAGCGAGCTCGGCAGGATCGGCCACGCGCTTGCCACGCTGAAGCCGCAGCAGACGCCGCTGTATCGCGAAACGCGGCGCATGGTGCTGTGGCTGGCCGCGATCGGCATCGCGCTCTGCATTGCGGTGCTCCTGCTCTACGCCGCGCTGCGCGGCGGATGGGTCCAGGGTGCGCTGGTCGGCATCACGCTCGCGATGAGCGTGCTGCCGGAGGAATTCCCCGTCGTGCTGACGGTGTTCCTTGCGCTCGGCGCATGGCGGCTCTCGCGCCAGGGCGTGCTGACGCGCAGCATGCCTGCCATCGAGGCATTGGGCGCCGCGACCGTGCTCGCGGTCGACAAGACCGGCACCCTCACCGAAAACCGCATGGTCCTGTCGATGATCGACGACGGCGTGGTGCAACTTGTCCTCGACGGCCGTCGCGATCCGCTCGACCCAGGCATGCGCGGGTTGCTCGGGGCGGCACTCGCCGCCTGCGAGATTCGCGCGTTCGACCCGATGGAGCGCGCGATCATCTCGGCCGCGCGCGAGTACGCCCCGCAGGAAGCGCAGGCGCTCGACCGGATGTCGCTCATTCATGAATACGAGCTCACACCGGAACTGCTCGCCGTGACCCATGTCTGGAACGACGCTGCTTCTGGTCACCTGATGGTCGCGACCAAGGGAGCGCCCGAGGCGGTTGCGGGTCTCTGCCGCCTGGATGCCGCGGAAGTCGATCGCCTGCTCGAACGCGTGGCCGGAATTGCGCGCGACGGCCTGCGGGTGCTCGCGGTTGCACGCGCCGAAATGCAGGGCGGGCCGCCGCCCCCGACACCACGCGACCTGCAATTCCGCTTCCTCGGGCTGGTCGGCCTGCGCGATCCGGTCCGCGAGACGGTCCCCGCCGCCCTCGCCGACTGTCATCGCGCTGGCATCCGTGTCGTCATGATCACCGGTGATCATCCGGGCACGGCGCTGGCGATTGCGCGCGCCGTCGGCCTCGACGATTCAGGCGGATTGCTGACCGGCCAGCAGCTTGCTTCGATGGATGAGGCCACGCTGCGCGAACGCGTGCCGGCCGTAAACCTCTACGCGCGCGTTTCGCCCGCCGAGAAACTGCGCCTGGTCAGGGCGCTGCGCGCCCACGGCGGGATCGTCGCAATGACCGGCGATGGCGTCAATGATGCACCGGCGCTGAAGGCGGCGGACATCGGCATCGCGATGGGCAGCCGTGGGACGGATGTCGCGCGCGAGGCCGCCTCGCTCGTGCTCGTCAACGACGACTTTGGCAGTCTCGTGACCGCCATCCGCATGGGCCGGCGGATCTACGAGAACATCAGGAGCGCCATGAGCTACCTGGTTGCCGTGCACATTCCGCTCGCGGGCGCGGTCCTCCTGCCGCTGCTCCTCGGCTGGCCGCTCCTGCTCTTCCCGCTGCACGTCGTCTTCCTGGAGTTCGTGATCGATCCGGCCTGCTCGCTGGTCTTCGAGCGCGAACAGCGCGGCATGGAAATCATGCGCCGTCCGCCGCGCGCCCGGGGCGAACGCCTGTTTTCCGGGATGATGCTGCTGGAAAGCGTCCTGCTCGGACTCGTGAGCCTCGCCGCCGTGGCGCTGGTCTACGGAATTGCGCTGACGCAGTACTCGGACGGCGAGGCCCGCGCGCTCGGATTCATCGTGCTGGTCGTCAATAACCTGGCACTGATCCTCGTCAGCCGCTCGCAGACCGATTCGCCCGCTTCGTTGCTGCTGCGCCCCAATCGTGCGTTCTCGTTGATCTCGGCGCTCGCGATCGCGGCGCTCGTCTTCGTCTGCAGCCTGCCGTCGGTCGCCGCCGCATTCCGCTTCGAGTCGCCACCGGTTCCCGTGGCCATTGCGGCCGCCGTCACCGGCCTGGGGATCGTCGCGATTTCCGGGATCGTGCGCGCTAGCCTGCGGGCGGCGCGGGCTTCGTCAAGGCTGACGCCGAGCTCGTCGTGATCGTCACCGCCTGACCCGCACGCAGGCGCTCGCCGCCGCGCACGATGATGCGATCGCCCGGGGCGAGGCCGCCCTGGACTTCGACGCGATCGGAGCTGCCGTTGCCGAGCCGCACGGCGACCCGTTCGGCAACGTCGCCTTTGGCAACGCGGAACACATGCGCACCGTCGGCGCGCACGATGACGGCGTCACGCGGCACGACGAGGCTCGATGCCACCCGCGCAGCCGGCAGGTCCACGCGCACGGCCGAGCCAATGGTCCAGCCGCTGCCGGTGAGCCCGACGCGCACCTCGAGCAACCGCGAACGCTCGTCGCCGACCGGCACGATCGCGCGGATCCTGCTCTCGGCCTGCTTCGCGTCGCCGCGCACCATCACCGGCTGGCCGACCGCCAGGTGCCCGGCCTCGGAGACCGGCGCGCGGGCGACGACTTCCACATTGGAGGTATCCATCAGCCTGACGACTTCGATACCGGCAGAGACGAATTCGCCGAGCTGGCGCATCCGTTCGACGACGTGGCCCGGGAACGGGGCGCGGATCACGGCGCGTCCGATCAGGTGCCGGGTACGGTCGCGCGCCGCCCTCGCCTGTTCCAGTTCCTGCCTCGCCATCGCGTGGCGGGCGGCCGCCTCGTCGATCTGGCTCTGCGACGCGGTGCCGGAGGGCAATGCGTTCAGCCGCGCAAGCTGGGTATTCAGCAAGTCCACATTCGCGCCGAGTCGCGCGAGCTGCGCCTCGTCCTCGCGCAGCTGCAATTCGAGCGTGCGTGAATCCACACGCGCGAGTGGCGCGCCTTTTGCGACCTGGGTGCCGGGCTCCGCGACCCAGTCCAGCCGGCCGGTGACTTCGGCGGCCAGTCGCGCGTCATTGCGGCTGATGACCGTGCCGGTCGCCGTGACGATCGCGTTGAGATTGCCCTCGGTGACGCGCGCGATCGTCACCGGCGCCGGCGGCGCCTGGTCCTGGGCCGCGCTGGCCGACGGGAGGAGTACGGCCAGCGCGGCCACGGACCCACAGGTGGAAATCCATTTCTTCATCAGGCTGCCTCCTCGATTGCGCCACTGGTGGATGGGCTGCGTTCCCTGGCAGCCGACGGCTCGCCGAGGCGCAGGAGCGCCGGCAACAGCACCAGCATGAATACGGTATTGACGAGCATGCCGCCGGCGATGACGGTGCTGAGCCCGCGGTACAGCGAGCCGCCCGGTCCCGGCACGACGATCATCGGCAGGAGGCCGACCAGCTGGCCGAGCGAAGTCGCGATGATCGGACGGGTCCGCTCGGCGATCGCGGCGCGCACAGCGCTCCTGCGGTCCATGCCCTCGCGCTCGGCGGTGCGCGTGCGCTCCACCAGCAGGATCGCGTTGTTGACCACCGCGCCCATCAGGATGATGAATCCGACCATCGTCAGCATGTCGAGGGTCTGTGGCGTGAAGAGATTCAGGAAGCGGATGCCCAGCACGCCGCCGAAGCTCGCGAGCGGAACGGTCAGCAGCACCAGCAGGCTGTCGCGCACGGAGCGGAACAGCGCCGCCATCAGCAGGAACAGCACGAGCAGCGCGAGGCTGATATTGACCCGCATGTCGGCGAGCGAGGTCTCGAGGCTGCCGGCGTCGCCCGCGTAACGGATGCCGCCGTCCGGCGGCAGCAGCGGCTGGATTTCCGGGCCGATGTCCTTCTCGATGATGCGCATGGCTTCCTGCAGCGACATGCCCTGCGGCGGAATGACATTGATGCCGATGGTCCGGCGGCCGTCCACACGCCGCAGGCCCGTCGTGCTGACGGTCGGTTCGATGGTCACCAGCTCGCCGAGCGGCACGACGCCGCCCGTCGGGGTCGCAACCGGCACGGCGCCGAGCGACTCGGGACTGTCCCAGCCGCCGGCGCGCAGGATCATGTCGAGCCGGCGCTCGCCGTCGAAATGCTCGCCGACCCAGATGCCGTCGCCGAGCGAGCGCACGACAGTCGCGACATTCGCGCGCGTCCAGCCGGATTCGCTGATGCGCCGGTCGTTCGGCAACAGCCGCAGTTCGGGTTCCGCGAGTTCGAGGTCCTGGAAGGAGCGCGCCTGCGCCCCGGGCAGTTTCTGCGTGATGATGTCCTGGGCCGCGCGCGCCGCCTTCAGCAGGCCGTCGAAATCCGCGGACTGCAGGCGCACCTCGATATTGCGGCCGTCGCCGAATCCGCCGAACAGGTTGCCCTGCTGCGAGAAAACGTCGAGATCAGGGAAGCCCGCGGTGATCTCGTCGCGCACCAGCGCGTCCAGTTCGCCGATCCGCGAAGGGTCGAGTGGCCGCACGCCGATGGAGCCACCGCCCGGGAAGATCAGCACGTAGTAATTCTTGAGCTTGGGCTCGCGCTCGCCCTTCATGTAGGGCGCGAGCCGCTGCACGATCGGCTGGACCACCTCCGCCTCGATCGCATCCACATTCATGCCCGGCGGGAACTGCAGGAAGCCGTCGATCGCATCGCGCTTGACCGGCGGCAGGTAGTCGATCGGCGGCAGGAGCGCCCAGGTCAGCACGAATGGCGCGATCAGCAGGAGGCCGATGGTGATCGCGCGCTTGCTCGGCTCGTCGGTGAGCTTCGCCATGCGCTCGCCGAGCCAGTCCGGCCAGGTGACGGGCTTGCGGTTGCTCGCCGGGCCGAGCCAGCGCGCGGCCGCGACCGGCAGCACCGTCACCGCCACGATCAGCGAGACGGATATCGCGACCGCGATCGTGAGCGCCAGGTCCGCGAACAGCTGGCCCTCGGTGTTCCTCATGAAGATCACGGGCAGGAACACGATCACCAGCGTCAGCGTCGAGGCGAACAATGCCGGCCAGACCTGGGTCGCGCCCTCGAGCGCCGCCTGCCGGATCGGCACGCCCCGTTCGCGGCGCGCGACGATGCCCTCGAGCACGATGGTCGCTGCATCGAGCGTCATGCCGACCGCAAACGCGATGCCGGCGATCGAGATCACGTTCAGCGTGTGCCCGGTCACGAGCATCACGATGACCGTTGCGAGCACGCTGACCGGTATCGCAACGCCGATCAGGAGCGTCGAGCGGAATTGCCGCAGGAACAGCCACAGCACGGCGACCGCGAGCACGATGCCTGCCAACAGGTTGCCGGTGACCATCCCGACAGCCTGGTTGATGAATACCGAAGGATCGAAGGACTGCTCGATCGCGAGCCCCATGTCCGCGAGCGGGCCTTCGCGCAGCGCGCCGATTTCCTCCTTGACCGCGGCGAGCGTCGATAGCACGTCGGCGCCCGATTCCTTCAGGATCTGGATCGCGATCGCCGGGTTGCCGTTCTGCACCGCGAGCGCGTTGCGATCGCCGCGCTCGACGGAGATCGTCGCGACGTCGGAGAGGCGCACGGGCCGCCCGTCGCGCCAGTCGAGCACCTGTTCGCCAAGGTCCTCCGGGCTGTAGCGGCCCGCGAAGCGCAGCGTGTACTGGCGGCGGCCGAGTTCCGCGAAACCGCCGGACACGTCGTCGGCGCTGCCGGCCACCGCCACCATCGACGGGATCGGGATTCCGAGCTCCGCTGCGCGATAGGGATCGAACTCGATGCGCAATTCGTCCGGCGCACCGGCGTTGATGTTGATGTTGCCGACGCCTGGAATGGACTCGATGCGCGAACGGAACAGGTCCTCGACCTCGCGCCGGTAATTCTCGACCGGGCCCGGCGTGCCGGGTTTCAGCTGCACGAAGAACCAGGAAAGCGTGTCGTTGGGGCCGCCGCCGCCGTCCTGGCCCAGCGAGATCTGCGGCGCATCGGCGTCGCGCGGCAGCGGCGGCAGCTGGTTCATGCGCGCGATCACGTCGATCAGCATGCGGCCCATGTCCGTGCCGACCGCGAACTGGAGATTGATGAAGGCGCCGCCGGCGCCGGAGAAGGACTGGATCTCCTGCAGGCCCGCGAGGCCCCGCAGCGCGCGTTCCTGCGGCTCGATCAGCTCGGATTCGACTTCGGCGGGCGCCGCGGCGCGCCAGCCCGTGAAGATCGTGATGACCGGCTCTTCGATGTCGGGGAACAGCTGCACCGGCAGCTTGATGAGGCTCACGATGCCGAGCACGATGACGAGGCCGACGCCGACCGCGACGCCGATCGGGCTCTTCAGTGATCTCTCGGTCAGGTTCACGGGCGGGGCTCCCCAGCTGGCCCAAGGACAGGCGGCATCCCAATTCTAGGTTTGGATGCACCAGGCAACCGCCGCGTTGGAACGGCTGGGCGCAGTCTTCAGGTCATTCGTCGCAGCGGCCTCCGCACAGGTAAAATTGGCCGATGACAGAGCTACCGAAGTCCGACGAAATCATCTCCGGCGAGCGCCGTCCAGGCCGCCCTCGACCGGATGGCGCGGGAGATCACCGCCCTGCTCGCCGACCGCCACCCGCTGGTCATCACCGTGATGAACGGCGGCCTGGTGTTCGCCGGCCAGCTGCTGCCGCGGCTCGAATTCGAGCTCGACTGCAGCTATGTGCACGTGCGCCGCTACGGCGCGGGCACGCAGGGCGGCGAGCTGGTCTGGATCGCCGGGCCGCAGGAACCCGTCAAGGGGCGCACGGTGCTGCTTGCTCGACGACATCCTGGACGAAGGACGCACGCTCGCGACGATCCGGCAGCGATTGCTCGAACAGGGCGCGATCGAGGTGCTGACCGCGGCCTTTGCCTGGAAGCAACGCGCCGCTCCCGCGGCAATCACGGCTGATTTCACCGGCGTGCGCGTGCCGGACCGGTTCGTGTTCGGATTCGGAATGGATATCGCAGGCCGCTGGCGCAATCTGTCGTCGATCCGGGCGCTCTGAATTACTGCGGAGTCGTGCCGCGCGGCTCGATCCAGCCGAGCTTCCAGGTTGCCCACAATACGATGAACAGCGTGATGGACAAGCCGATGCGCCAGGTCAGCGCCCGCACCATGCGCTTCGACTCGCCCTTGTAGTCATGGACGAGGTGGAGCATCGCGGATGCCATGCTCAGGATGATCGCGAAGAATATGACCAGTACCAGCCACTTGACCCACGACATGGACTGCCCCGGCGCCAGTTCGGATAGAGAAGTATAGCCCGGTGCTGAATTTCCGCAGCCGGCGATTTGTATTGCGGCCCGTCGCGACCGTCGTGACCGCGGGCGCCGTGCTCCTGTTCGTGCTGCTCGGCAACTGGCAGCTCGGCCGCGCCGCGGAACGGCGCGCCCTCGACCAGGAATTTTCCGCCGCGGGACCGGCACTTCCGCTGCCCCCCGCCGCGGTCGCCGTGCCGCGCTACCAGCGCGTCACCGCGAATGGCATCTACGACAGCGCCCACCAGTTCCTGCTCGACAACCTGAGCGAAGCAGGCCAGGCCGGCGTGCATGTGCTGACGCCGCTCCTGCTTTCCGACGGCAGCGCCATCCTCGTCGATCGCGGCTGGGCCCCGTTCGGCGCCACCCGCGATGCGCTTCCCGACGTCGCCGTTGCCGGAAACGCCGCGCCAGGTCGCGGGCCGGCTGGACGACCTGCCGCGCCCCGGCATCGAACTCGCCGCGCCCGCGGGCAAGGGCTGGCCGCGCCTGACCAGCTATCCGAAGATGCCCGAGCTCGCCGCCGAGCTCGGTCGCGAGTTGCGCCCGCAGCGGATCCTGCTCGATCCGCGGGAACCGGACGGCTACGTGCGCAACTGGCAGCTCGGCGGCATCACCGCTGAACGGCACCTGGGCTACGCGATACAGTGGTTCGCCTTCGCGGCAACCGCCGTCGCGATCTGGTTCGCGCTCGGGCTGCGCCGCCACTGGGAAGACGCATGACCGATCCTGTCTGCCGACCGCCGCTCCGGCCGCCGCAATTTCCTGCTGCTGGCCGCGCTCTTCTTCGTGCCGTTCATCGCGGCCGTCTGGCTTTATTATTCATCCGCGTGGCGTCCTTCCCTCGCCGCGCATGGCGAACTGATCGACCCGCCGCGTCCCCTGCCGGCGATAGCGCTCGCCCTGCCCGACGGCGGAACGGCATCGCCCGAGGTGCTGCGCGGCTCCTGGTCCCTGGTCTATCTCGCCGAGAAATCCTGCGCGGAAGCCTGCATCAAGGCGCTCGCGCAACTCGCCCGCGTCCGGCTCGCGCTCGACAAGGATGCGACGCGCGTGCAACGCGTGCTGCTGCATGCGGGCGATTGCTGCGCGCCGGGATTTCCGGGGCCGGACGACCAGGACCTGCTGGTGCTCGGCGCCACGGGACCTGCTGGCGCAGGCTTACCTCGCGCTCTTTCCGCGCGCACCGTATGACACGCCCTCCATCTACGTGATCGATCCGCACGGCAACCTGATGATGCGACACTCCGCGGCCGCCAGCGCCGACGGACTGCTGAAGGACCTCGAGCGGCTGCTACGCCTCTCGAGTATCGGCTAGAGTCCTCGCATGACTCCGAAGCTCCGATGGTTCCGCCGCGCCGCGCTGATCGCGACGCTGCTCTGCGCGATCGTGGTCGTGGTCGGCGCCTGGGTGCGCCTGACCAATGCGGGCCTCGGCTGCCCGGACTGGCCCGGCTGCTACGGCCAGGTCCATCCGTCGCAGGTCGCGGAGATCGCAGGGAACGCCGGCGCCTACCAGAGGGCGCTCAACGAAATGGTGCATCGCTACATCGTCGGCGCGCTCGGCCTCTTCATCGTCGGCCTGGCGGTATTCTCGATCTGGAACCGCCGCGATCCGGCGCAGCCGCGCGTCCTGCCGCTCGTGATCGTCGCGCTCGTCGTCCTGCAGGCCCTGCTCGGCATGTGGACCGTGACGCTCCTGCTGAAGCCGCTGATCGTGACGCTGCACCTCCTGGGCGGACTCGCGACGCTGTCGCTCCTTTGGTGGCTCGCGCTGTCGCCGGAGCGGCGCGAGCTGAAGGCAGCAGAGCGGCCCGTGCGCAATCTTGCGATCGTCGCGATGGCCGTTGTCACGCTGCAGGTTTCGCTCGGCGGCTGGACCAGCACCAATTACGCGGCGGCGGCCTGCGCGGATTTCCCGGCCTGCCATGGACAATGGTGGCCGGACATGGATTTCCGGAATGCGTTCGTGCTGTGGCGTGGGCTCGGAATTGACTATGAGGGCGGCGTTCTCGACGCGCCCGCGCGCGTCGCCATTCATTATTCACATCGGCTGGGCGCCTACCTGACCGCTCTGGTGCTGCTCTTGCTCATCGTGGGTGTCTGGCGGCGCGGCCAGACGCTTTTCACTCGCGCTGCGGGAACCGCAGTGCTGCTGGCGCTCATTCTTCAGGTGCTGATCGGGATGAATCTGATCTGGAAGGGCTGGCCACTGTGGCTCGGCACTCTGCACAACGCAGGCGCCGCGGCGGTCGTGCTCTCGATGGTCGCGCTGCTGCGCTCGCTTGCGCCGCGCCCGGAGGGCGGACCGATTCGACTGCGAACCTGAGTCCGGCTTACAGGTACTGGATCAGGACCGGCAACACCGCGACAACCAGGGCCAGGGTGACGGCGAGTCCGGAACGATTGAAGAGAAACATGGCTGCCTCCGACGTTGTGTTTTAGTGCGGGGGCTAAGTTACCGGGTCCGATTGTTCTGATAAACCACCTATTAGTGACTTTATTGTTCACTGATATGATCTAATCTGGACCCATGGATTCCCTACAGGCCATGCAGGCCTTCAGCCGCGTCGCGGAACTCGGTTCATTCACCCGCGCCGCGGATGAGTTAAACCTCTCGCGCGCAATGGTCAGCACGCATGTGCGCAGGCTCGAAAAGCGCTTCGGCCTGCGGCTGCTGAATCGCACCACGCGAAAGGTTGCGCTCACGCCGGCAGGCACGGAGTACCTCGGTCATTGCCGGCGCGTGTTCACGGAGCTGCGCGCCGCCGAGGAAATGCTGCGCCGGACCCAGGAACAGCCGGAAGGGCGCCTGCGCGTGGACGTCCCGGGTTCCTTCGGCCGGCACATCCTGCTGCCAGCATTGCCGGAATTCCTCGCGCGCTTTCCCGGAATCGACCTGGATCTGCGCTTCAACGAGCGCGTCGTGGACCTGGTCAATGAGGGCGTCGACCTGGCGGTGCGCGCCGGCACCGTGACGGACCCGAACCTCGTCGCGCACCGGATTTCGGGGTCCCGGTGGATCACCTGCGCCTCGCCCCTCTATCTCGCAACGCGCGGCCGTCCGCAGCGCATCGAGGATCTTGCCGATCACGTGCTGATCGGCTCGATTCCGGCGGACAGTGCGCAGCCGCGGCCGTGGATGTTCGCGAATGTCACGGGGCCGCCGTTCGAGGCGAAGTTCCGCATGACCGTCAATGAAGCGGAGGCGGTCATGCTCGCGGCCGCGCGCGGCGTCGGCATCACGCAGACCATGGATCTGCTCGCGGCGCGGGAGCTCGTGGATGGCAACCTCGTGACCGTCCTGACCGAGCACACGCACCTGGGGCCACCACTCTCTATCGTGCACACGCCCGCCGCGCAGCGGCTTGCACGGGTCCGGGTGTTCTCCGATTTCCTGCGCGGCCTTTGCGAGTACGTCGTGCAGCGCGCGGCGCAGCATACCGGCCTGCGGCCCATTCCTTGAGCCGTGCTAGCATCTGAAGCCTCATGAACGCCCGCGAAGAACAGACCGTGCTGGCCCCCACGGCGCGCTGGTCAAAAGCCCGCGATTACTTCGCGCTGACCAAGCCCAAGGTCGTCTCGCTGATCATGTTCACCGCGATCGTGGGCATGTTCCTCGCCGTGCCGGGTTTCCCGCCTGCGGGCGCCCTGGTCTGGGGCACGATCGGCATCGCGCTTGCCGCATCCTCGGCCGCCGCGATCAATCACGTGCTCGACTGGCGCATCGACGCGGAAATGGCGCGCACGCGGCGAAGACCGCTGCCGCGGGGCGTGGTTTCCGAGGCCTACGCGCTTTCCTTCGCATTCGTGCTGGGCGCGGGCTCGATGCTGATCCTCGCATTGCTGGTCAATCCGCTGACGGCCATCCTGACCTTCTTCTCGCTGATCGGTTATGCGGTCGTCTACACCGTGTGGCTCAAGCGCGCGACGCCGCAGAACATCGTGATCGGCGGCGCCGCGGGCGCCGCGCCGCCGGTGCTCGGCTGGGCCGCGGTTACGGGCGGTGTCGATTCCAATGCGCTCCTGCTGTTCCTGATCATATTCGCGTGGACGCCGCCGCATTTCTGGGCGCTCGCAATCGCGCGGCGCGACGAGTACGCGCGCGTCGGCATCCCGATGCTGCCGGTCACGCACGGCGTCGAGTACACGAAGCTCTTCATCTGGTACTACACGATCCTGCTGACGGTCGTCACGGTCATGCCCTGGCTGACCGGCATGGCGGGGCTCGCATATCTCGCGGCGGCGCTCACCCTCGACGGCGTGTTCCTGCGCTACGCCTGGGCGCTGCGCGTCTCGGATCGCGCAGACCTGCCGATGCGCACTTTCCGTTATTCCATCAATTACCTCGCGCTGCTGTTCGCGGCACTGCTGGTTGACCATTACCTGCCGCACTGGTTTTCCTGATGCTCTGGCGCGGACGCAGGGAAAGCGACAACATCGAGGACCGGCGCGGAATGCGCGTCGGCCGCACGGCCGGCATCGGCGGAGTCGGCCTGGTCGCCGTTTACCTGATCAGCATGTACTTCGGCGTGGATCCCCGGGTACTGCTCGGGAGCGTGCAGACGACGCAGGTCGGGACCGAATCCGGGAGTTCGGAGCCCTACCAGGAATCGGCGCACGAGGCCGAGCAGCGTGAATTTGTCGCCGTCGTGCTCGCTGACACCGAGGATGTCTGGGGCGCCGTGATGACGGCCATGCACGGCAGCTATCGCAAGCCGACGCTCACGCTGTTCTCAGGCTTCGTCGAATCGGGTTGCGGCGGCGCGGAAGCTGCCACGGGCCCGTTCTACTGCCCGGCGGACGAGCATGTCTTCATCGACCTGTCGTTCTTCGACGAGATGGATCAGCAATTGGGCGCGCCCGGGGATTTTGCGCAGGCCTATGTCATCGCGCACGAAGTGGGCCATCACGTGCAGAAGCTGCTCGGCACGTCGGAACGCGTGCAGGAACAGCGCCAGCGCGTCGGCGAGATCGAGGCCAACCAGCAGAGCGTCCGGCTCGAATTGCAGGCGGATTGCTACGCCGGAATGTGGGCACGGCATGCCGAGGAGACCTCGCATATCCTCGAGGCCGGGGACATCGATGAGGCGCTGGGCGCCGCGAGCGCGGTCGGTGACGATCGCCTGCAGCGCCGCGCCGGCGGCCAGGTCGTCCCGGATGCCTTCACGCATGGCACGTCGGAACAGCGCGCGCGCTGGTTCCGCCGCGGTTTCGATACCGGCACGCTCGAGGCCTGCGACACCTTCAAGGAAGCGGAGTTGTGACGGTCCACAAGCATCCGGTCCCGGATGCTTTCGCAAAGAAAGCCCGGGTCAAGGCAGCCGACTACGAAGCGATGTACCAGGAATCGCTGCGGGACCCGGAAGGATTCTGGGCGCGCATCGCGAAACGCATCGACTGGATCCGCTTCCCGAAGCGCATCAAAGACACCTCCTTCGACATCGCGGATTTCCACGTGCGCTGGTTCGAGGACGGCGAACTCAATGTCTCGGTCAACTGCCTCGACCGCCAGCTCGCCGCGCACGGCGACAAGACCGCGCTCTTGTTCGAGGGCGACGATCCCGGCAGCTCGCGCGCGATCAGCTATCGCGAGCTGCACGCCGAGGTCTGCCGCTTCGGCAATGCGCTGCGCGCCGCGGGGGTCGCCAAGGGCGATCGCGTCACCATCTACATGCCGATGATCCCGGAGGCCGCGGTTGCGATGCTTGCCTGCGCCCGGGTCGGCGCCGTGCATTCGGTCGTGTTCGGCGGTTTTTCCCCCGAATCGCTGGCGGGGCGTATCCAGGATTGCGAGTCCACGCTCGTGATCACGGCAGATGAGGGGCTGCGCGGCGGCAAGAAGATTCCGCTGAAGGCGAATGTGGATGCCGCCATCTCGTCGCGCGGGCTCGCCGTCAAGAACGTGATCGTCGTGCGCCGCACCGGCGGCGCGGTCAATTGGGTCACCGGCCGCGATCTCTGGTACCACGAGTTGACGGCCGCGCAGAAACCGGTCTGCGAACCCGAACGCATGAACGCGGAGGATCCGCTGTTCATCCTCTACACCTCGGGCTCCACCGGCAAGCCGAAGGGCGTGCTGCACACGAGCGGCGGATACTTGGTCTACGTCAACTTCACGTTTTCCTCGGTCTTCGACTACCGCGAGGAGGACGTCTTCTGGTGCACAGCCGATGTCGGCTGGGTCACGGGCCACAGCTACATTGTCTACGGCCCGCTGTCGAACGGCGCGACCAGCCTGATGTTCGAGGGCGTGCCGAATTACCCGGACGTCTCGCGCTTCTGGCGCGTCGTGGACAAGCACAAAGTCACGATCTTCTACACGGCGCCGACGGCCATCCGTGCGCTGATGCGCGAAGGCGAGGCGCCGGTGAAAGCCTGCTCGCGCGGAAGCCTGCGCCTGCTCGGCACGGTCGGCGAGCCGATCAATCCTGAGGCCTGGGAGTGGTACTACCGCGTGGTCGGCGACAGCCGCTGCCCGATCGTGGACACCTGGTGGCAAACCGAGACCGGCGGAATCCTGATTTCGCCGCTGCCCGGAGCGACCATGCTGAAGGCGGGCTCGGCGACATTGCCATTGCCCGGCGTCGTGCCGGCGCTCGTGGACAACGAAGGGCGCGAGCTCGAGGGCGCCGCCGACGGCAATCTCGTATTGAAGGACAGCTGGCCGGGCCAGATGCGCACGGTGTACGGCGACCACCAGCGCTACATCGAAACCTACTTCAGGACATTCCCCGGCCGCTATTTCACCGGCGACGGCGCGCGCCGCGACGAGGACGGCTACTACTGGATCACCGGCCGCGTGGACGACGTCATCAATGTCTCGGGGCATCGCATCGGCACGGCCGAGGTCGAGAGCGCGCTGGTGGCGCACGCGAAGGTCGCCGAGGCCGCGGTCGTCGGCTTCCCGCACGACATCAAGGGCCAGGGCATCTACGCCTACGTCACGCTGATCTCGGGAGAGAATCCCGCGGAGCAGCTGCGCATCGAGCTGGTCGCCTGGGTCCGCAAGGAGATCGGTCCGATCGCACAACCGGATCACATCCAGTGGGCGCCGGCGCTGCCGAAGACGCGCTCGGGAAAAATCATGCGGCGCATCCTGCGCAAGATTGCCGCCGAGGAGCACGACCAGCTCGGCGATACCTCGACGCTTGCCGATCCGGCCGTCGTGCAGGACCTCGTCGCCAACCGGCGCAAGGCCGGCGGATGATCCGCCTCGCGGCGTTTGCTATCGCGCTCGCGCTCGCGGTACCTGCGACCGGCGCCGAGCGATTGCGCATCGGCACCTGGAATCTCGAATGGATGATGACGCCCGAGACCTTCGACGCGCTCGCGAAGCATTGCATGGGCAAGGACCAGCGCGCCGGCGGCGAAGATCGCGAGATTCCCTGCGATCTCGTGCCGAAGGGGCGATGGAGCGCACACGATCTCGAGCGCCTGCGCGACTTCGCGGCCAGCGCGGACCTGGATGTCGTCGCGCTGCAGGAAACCGACGGCCGCGACGTCGCGAAGCGCCTGTTTCCGCAGTACGTCTTCTGCTTCACGACCCGGCACAACGTGCAGAACGTCGGCTTCGCGGTCCGCCGCGGCATTCCGCATCGCTGCGACCGCGATTACCGTGCGCTCAGCCTCGACGGCAAAGTGCGCGGCGGCGCCGACCTCACCCTGTACCCCGGCACGAAGCGCGCGATCCGTCTGCTGGCCGTGCACCTGAAATCCGCCTGCAACAATGACCCGCTCACCGAGCCGCGCGGTGCCTGCCAGATGCTGCAGCAGCAGGTGCCGATCCTCGAGGACTGGATCGACCGCAGGGCGCGGGCAGACAACGCCTTCGCGGTGATCGGCGACTTCAACCGGCGCTTCGACACGGAGCGCGAGACCGCGCGTGACGCGCAGGGCCGGGTGATCGCGATCTGGCCCGAGATCAACGACGGCGATCCGCCGGGTGCCGAGCTCGTGAATGCCGGCGTCGAACACGGCGCCGTCGGCTGCGGCAACGGATTCGGCCCGCGCCAGCCGATCGATCACTTCGTACTCGGCCGCAAGCTCTCCCGTGTGATGTTCGCCGGCTCCTACAAGGTCTGGGATTACCCGGAAGGACGTCACTGGCCGGATCATTGCCTGCTGACGATCGAACTCGAACCGGAGCGCCTCGATGGCCTATGACCCGAACAACATCTTCGCGCGCATCGTGCGCGGCGAGATTCCCTGCCACAAGGTGTACGAGGACGCGGAGACGCTCGCGTTCATGGACATCATGCCGCAGGCCGAAGGCCACACGCTGGTCGTGCCGAAGGCGCCCGGCGAGGACGTGTTCGCAACCCCGCCGGAGGCGGTGGCGGCCGCGATGCGCACGGCACAGAAGGTGGCACGCGCCGTAAACAAGGCCTTCGCGCCGCCGGGTATCATGATTGCGCAACTGAACGGCCCCGCGGCGGGACAGAGCGTGTTCCACCTGCACTTCCACATCATCCCGCGCTACGCCGGAAAGGACCTCGGGATCCATGCCGCGAATCCGGCGGATTCCGCCGTGCTCGCTGCGCATGCGGCGCGCATCCGCGCCGCGCTGTAGCGCGCTTCCAGGGGAGAGCGATTGTCATGCCTGCAATGAAAACGATGTTCGCAGCGGCGCTCCTGTCCTTCGCTGCCGGCAGCGCCACGGCGCAGCAGGTCGAAAAGGACGTCGGAATCGTCGCCGAGGAAGTGGCGTCGCAGATGCAGGCATTCAGCTATCGCGAAGGGCCGAAGTCCTACCTGCTGTTTCGCAGCACCTCGATTGCGCTCGCCGCGGAAGGCGAAGGCCAGGTCGAATTCCAGGATGGCCGCTCGACCGTCGAGATTTCGGTGCGCAAGCTGCCGCAGCCATGGACCCTCGGACCTTACACCACCTACGTCCTCTGGGCCATCACGATCGACGGCCGGGCCACGAATCTCGGGTCGATCGAGGTCGTGGACGGGCGCGGATCGCTGGATGCTGCCACTGCGCTCGCGCAGTTCGCGCTGATCGTCACCGCGGAACCGCACTTCGCCGTCACAACGCCGAGCCGCGGCATCGTGTTGCGCAATCTCGCCAAGAACGTCAAGGGCAAGGCCACGACGATCTCCGGCCTCGCGGAACGCATGGACTATGCCGCGCTCCGGCCGGAACCCATGGGTACGAAGTCCAAGCTGCCGCTCGACCTGGTGCAGGCACGTTATGCGATGCAGATCGCCGAGCTGGCGCAGGCGCAGGAATTCGCCGCATCAAGACCTACGACAAGGCGCGCGCACTCCTGACGGCGGCCGAGACCGCACAGGCCAGCAGGAAATACAGCGAACGCAAGGAAGCGCCGCGCCTGTCGCGCGAGGCGGTGCAGGCCGGCGAAGATGCGCGGCGCGACGCGATCGAGGCGCAGGTCACGGCCGAGGAGAAGGCGCAGCGCGACGCAGCGACGCTCGCGGCACGCCAGGCGGCGGAGGAAAAAGCGCGCCTCGAGGCCGAGGCCGCGCGCGAGGAAGCGCGCGCGACAGGCCGCGATCGCGCTCGAAGAAGCCGTCCCGCAGGACAGGCGGCCCGCGGCGGCAGCGAAGGCCGCCGCCGAGGAAGCGGCGAAAGCCAGGGCGGATTTCACCGCGCGCCTGAATCGCGCGCTGCCGACCCGCGAGACCGATCGCGGCATCGTCGCCGAGATTGCCGGCGTGCTGTTCGCAACCGGCGCGGCCACGCTGAAGGCCGAGGCACGCGAGGCGCTGGCGCGCTTCTCCGGCATCGTCGTCACCTATCCGGAGCTGCGCTTCAAGATCGAAGGGCATACGGACAGCACCGGCAGCATCGAGACCAACCGGGTGCTGTCGCTATCAGCGCGCGATCGCGTCCGCGACTACCTGATCGCCCAGGGCGTGGCGGCCTCGAGCATCGATGTGGCGGGCCTGGGCCGGAACGGCCGGTCGCCGACAACGCGACGGCCGCGGGCCGCGCGCACAACCGGCGCGTCGAGATCGTGCTGACCGGCGGACCGGTCGGCCCGTGACCAGTCGCATGGCGCCGATGGCATGATCCCGCGAGCGGAACCGCGATTCTACGAACGCGTGCTCGCGATCGCGGGCCTCGCATTGCTCGCGGTGCTGATGTACGAGATCCTCCGGCCTTTCTTCGCACCGCTCGCGTGGGCGTTGTTCCTCGCGTTCCTGCTGCAGCCGGCGCAGGCAAGCATGACCCGCCTGTTCCGCGGCCGCAATTCGCTCGCGGCCTCGTTGTTGACGGTCTTCGTGCTGCTGATGTTCATCGGCCCGCTGGCGGCGCTTGCCGTGGCATTCGGACAGCAGGCGGCGGGTCTCGCAGATCCTGCTACAGCACTGGCTGGAACAGCACCAGGGCCAGGGGCTCCCGGATCTCGCCGACCTGCCGGTGCTCGGCCGCGCACTCGATTGGCTCGACCAGTACGCAGGCATCAGCGCGGCCGAGGCCCAGGCCTGGCTGCTGCGAGCGGCAAAGGCCCTGTTCGCAGCAACTCGCCGCACTCGGCGGCACGGCGCTGCTCGGCGCGCTCGGCACGATCCTCAATTTCGCCGTGATGCTGTTCCTGCTGTTCTTCTTCATCCGCGACGGCCGGGGGATGGCGCGCGCCGTCACCAATCTCGTGCCGCTGGAGCGGGTCCGGCGCGATGCACTCCAGGACCGGCTCGGCGCCGTGACCCGCGCCGTCGTGCTCGGAACGGTCGTGACCGCGATGGTCCAGGGGCTGCTGCTCGGCGATCGGCTTCGCGGTTGTCGGCCTGCCGGCGCCGGTCGTGTTCGGCGTGATCGGCTCGCTGCTCTCCGTCGTACCCTTCGGCGGCACGGCGCTCCTCTGGGTACCGGCGGTCGGAGTGTTGCTGTTCCAGGGCCGCTATGGCGCGGCGATCGTATTGGCCGCCATCGGGCTCATCGTCAGCACCGTGGACAACTTCCTGAAACCGCTCCTGATATCCGGCCGCGCCGTCGTGCCGACACTCGCGGTATTCATCGGCGTGCTGGGCGGACTGCTCGCCTTCGGCGTCATCGGGATGTTCCTGGGACCCGTGGTGCATCGCGCTCGCGATCGCCCTCGTCGATTTCGCCCAGGACACGCAGAAAGCGGCATCTCGGTAACCGGCGGGGCGCTTGCTAGAATGCGCGCCCCATGTCCCGGCACGACCTCCTCGAATCACTGAACGACGCGCAGCGCGACGCCGTCACGGCGCCGCTTGCCCCGGTACTGGTTCTTGCGGGGGCAGGCAGCGGCAAGACGCGCGTGCTGACGCATCGCGCCGCCTGGCTGATCCGCGAGCACGGCGTTTCGCCGCACGGGCTGATGGCCGTCACCTTCACGAACAAGGCGGCCGCCGAGATGCGCGGCCGCATCGAGTCGCTGCTCGACATGCCGGGCGGCGCGCTGTGGGTCGGCACCTTTCACGGCATCGCCCACCGCCTGCTTCGCCGGCACTGGCGCGAGGCCGGCCTGCCGCAGTCCTTCCAGATCCTGGACGAGGACGATCAGCACCGCCTGGTACGCAGGATCATCCGCGAACAGAACCTCGACGAGCAGCGCTGGGTCCCGCGCGAGGTCCAGGGATTCATCAATACGAACAAGGACGAGGGGCGGCGCGCGAAGCGCCTCGAAGACCGCGGCGACCCGACGCGCCAGCAGCTGATCCGGCTCTACGAGCAGTACCAGCAGCGTTGCGAGCAGGCAGGAGTCGTGGACTTCGCCGAGCTGCTGTTGCGGAGCTTCGAAACGCTGCGCGATGTCACCGAACTCGGCACTTACTATCGCGAGCGGTTCAGGCACCTGCTGGTGGACGAGTTCCAGGACACCAACAGCGTCCAGTACGAATGGCTCAAGTTCCTCGCCGGTCCGCCGGGAACGCCCTTTGTGGTCGGCGACGACGACCAGTCCATCTACCGTTGGCGCGGCGCGCGGGTCGAGAACATGCAGCACTTCCGCCGCGATTTCTCGGCGACCGTCTACCGGCTCGAGCAGAACTATCGCTCGACCGCGGTGATCCTGGGCGCCGCGAACGCGATCATTGCGAAGAACACCGACCGCATGGGCAAGGAATTGTGGACCGCCGCCAAGGGCGGGGAGCCGATCCACGTCTACGCCGCATTCAACGAGCGCGACGAGGCCGATTTCGTGCTCGAGCGCATCCGCGAGCACGAGCGCCGGGGCCTGCCGCTCGCCGCGGCAGCCGTGTTGTACCGCTCCAATGCCCAGTCGCGCGCTTTCGAGGAGGCGCTGATGGCGGCGCGCATGCCCTACCGTGTCTACGGCGGCCTGCGTTTCTTCGAACGCGCCGAGATCAAGGATGCCTTGAGCTACCTGCGCCTCACGCAGCTGCGCGGCGATGACTTGTCCTTCGAGCGCGTCGTCAACCTGCCGACGCGCGGCATCGGCACGGCGACGATCGACCAGATCCGCGCGGCAGCGAAGGAAAAGGGCCAGACGCTGTGGGACGCCGCCCAGGCGCTGCTGCCAACGCTTCCGGCCCGCGCTGCGGGCGCGCTCAGGGGATTCTTTGCGCTGATCGACCGCCTCGCGGTCGAGATCGCGGAACAGCCCCTGCACGAGCAGGTGCGCATCGTCATCGAGAACTCCGGGCTGCGCGCGCACCACGCGAAGGAAAAGGACAACAAGGGCGAGGCGCGGGTCGAGAACCTCGACGAGCTCGTCAATGCGGCCGAGGGCTTCGTTCCCGAGAACGACGACGGCCTCGCGCCGCTGCCCGCTTTCCTCGCGCACGCGACCCTCGAGTCCGGCGAGACCCAGGCCGCGACCGGCCTCGACTGCGTGCAGCTGATGACCCTGCATGCGGCCAAGGGACTCGAGTTCCCGACCGTGTTCATCGTCGGGCTCGAGGAAGGCTTGTTCCCGTCGGAACGATCCGCCTTCGACGCCGACAAGCTGCCCGAGGAACGCAGGCTCTGTTACGTCGGCCTGACCCGCGCGATGCGGCACCTGTACCTCACGCATGCTGAGAGCCGGCGCATCTTCGGGCACACGTCCTACCGCGATCCGTCGCGATTCCTCGGCGAGCTGCCGCCGGAGGCGATCGAGGAGATCCGCCCCCGCATTTCGGTCAGCCGGCCCCTGTACACCGCCCCTGGCCCGGCCATCGTGCGTCGTGGCACCGATATCGGCAACGGCGCGGTCCAGCGCCGCTCGCGCGCAGCGCCGCCGCCCGCCGGGGAGGAGCTGCCGATGCGCCTTGGCGCCCGCGTGCGCCACCCGAAGTTCGGCGAGGGCACGATCCTCCGTTTCGAGGGCAACGGCGAGAACCGGCAGGTTCACGTGAACTTCGAGCAGGCCGGCCAGAAGTGGCTCATGTACTCATTGGCGCGGCTCGAGCAGATTCGCTGACGGTGCGCTCGTCGGGCGCCGACGCATCGGGCGCCCGCGGGATCCGGCGGGGGTCTCGCTCGCAAACTCCGCCGGAACTTACGAGTTTGCTCGCGAGACCCCCGCCACCTCGCGGGCGCCAGTTGTGGCACCCCCCAAGTCGCGCGGGCCAGGTGGGCGGGGTCCCGCGAGTGAGCGCGTAAGTTCCGGCGGCGCGAACGAGCGGGAACCCCGCCCGGATCCGGCCCGCGCGACACGCGAGCGGATCCCGCGCGCCGGGGACGATCACATTGGTCCGCCCGGCCGGGTGGGCGGGGCTGCGCTAGAATCCGCGGCCATGAAGATCATCATCCTCGGCGGCGGCCAGGTGGGCAGCACCGCCGCGCAGCAGCTGTCCCGGGAACAGGCCAACGACGTCACGGTGGTGGACACGCGCGACGAGATCCTGCGTGACCTGCAGGACCGCCTCGACATCCGCACGGTCTCCGGCAACGCCGCGCACCCGGCCGTGCTCGAGGCCGCGGGCGGCGCCGGCGCCGACATGATCGTCGCGCTCACCAGCAGCGATGAAGTCAACATGATCGCCTGCCAGATCGCGTGGACGCTGTTCCGCACGCCGACCAAGATCGCGCGCATCCGCTCGAGCGACTACCACCAGCGGCCCGAGCTTTTCGGCGACGCAGCAATCCCGGTGGACCTCGCGATCAGCCCCGAGCAGCTGGTCACCGACTACGTCGAACGGCTGATCCGCTACCCGGGCGCGCTGCAGGTGCTTGACTTCGCCGACGGCCGCGTGCGGCTCGTCGGCATGCGCGCGCTGAAGGGCGGCAAGCTCGTAGGGCACCAGCTCAAGGAGCTGCGCACCCACATTCCGAATCGCGAGATCCGCGTCGCCGCGATCTACCGCGGCGGGCAGAACGTGAAGCCCGAGGGCGACACGATCATCGCCGAGCACGATGAGGTGTTCTTCATCGCCGCGCGCGACGACATGCGCGCAATGATGAAGGAGCTGATCACCGAGGAGGCGCCGGTGCGGCGCGTCGTCATCGCGGGCGCCGGCAACATCGGCTTCCGGCTTGCGATAGCCCTCGAGGATCGTGCCCAGGTCAAGCTGATCGAGCGCAGCCCGGAGCGCTCGCGCCGCGCCGCGGAAACGCTGCGCAACACATTGGTCCTCACCGGCGATGCGGCCGATGAGGAGCTGTTGCTCGAGGAGAATATCGACGACACGGACGTTTTCGTCGCCCTGACGAACGCCGAGGAAGCCAACATCCTCTCCGCAATGCTCGCGAAGCGCCTCGGCGCGCGGCGCGTGATGGCGCTGATCAACAAGCCCTCCTATTCCGAGCTGATGGAGGGAGGGAAGATCGACATTGCGATCTCGCCCCAGACCATCACGATCGGCGCGCTGCTCGCCCATGTGCGCCGCGGTGACGTGGTGCGCGTGCATTCGCTGCGCCGCGGCGCGGCCGAGGCGATGGAGGCGATCGTCCATGCGGAGAGCCGCAACTCGCCGGTGGCGGGCCGGCGCATCGACCAGATCGACCTGCCGGAAGGAACAACCATCGGCGCGGTCGTGCGCGGCGAGCAGGTCATCATGGCCCACCACGACACGGTCATCGAAGCCGATGACCACGTCATCCTGTTCCTGACCGACCGCCGTCATGTGGAGGATGTCGGCCGGCTGTTCCAGGCCGGCACGCGCGCATGAATCTCCTGATGGTGCAGCGCATCCTGGGGCTGATGCTCCTGATGTTCAGCCTGACCATGCTGCCGCCGATCGGTGTTTCACTGGCCTACGCCGATGGCCATTCGCAACCGTTCCTGACTTCTTTCGTGATCATCGCGGCGGTTGGCGCACTGCTGTGGCTGCCGGTGCACCGCGTGCGCCGCGACCTGCGGCTGCGCGACGGCTTCCTGGTCGTCGCCTCGTTCTGGATTGCGCTCGCGATCGCCGGCGCGACGCCATTCATGCTGAGCGACGCGCCGCTGCTCAGTTTCACCGACGCGGTGTTCGAGGCCGTGTCCGGCTTCACGACCACCGGCGCAACGGTGATCACCGGCCTCGACGAGCTGCCGAAATCCATCCTCTACTACCGCCAGCAGATCCAGTGGCTGGGCGGCATGGGCGTCATCGTGCTCGCGGTCGCGCTGCTGCCCGTACTCGGCATCGGCGGCATGTCGCTTTACAAAGCCGACACGCCGGGCCCGGTAAAGGACCAGAAGCTGACGCCGCGCATCACCGAGACGGCCAAGGCGATGTGGTTCGTCTATACGCTTCTGACAGGAGCCTGCGCGCTCGGCTATTACATGGCGGGCATGGACGCTTTCGATGCGGTCGCGCATTCATTCAGCACGCTGTCGACCGGCGGCTTCTCGCCCTACGACGCGAATCTGGGTCATTTCAACAGCGCCGCGGTGGACGGAGTTGCCACTGTCTTCATGTTCATCGGCGGCACGAGCTTTGCGCTGCATTTCTCCATGCTGCGCCAGCGCAATCCATGGCTCTACTGGCAGGACACGGAGTTCAAGGCTTATTTCTGGATGCTCGCCGTCATCACCGTCGGCACGGCCTTGTACCTCGTGCAGCAGGGCACCTTTGCAACGCTGGGTCTTGCGCTCCGCCATGCGAGCCTGCAGGTCGTCTCGATGCAGACCAGCACAGGATTCAGGAACGGCGGATTCGCCGACTGGCCGGGCGCGCTGCCGGCGCTCCTGATGATGCTGACCCTGGTCGGGGGCTGCGCCGGCTCCACCGCCGGCGGCATGAAGGTCATGCGCTGGCTGCTGGTCTCCCGCCAGGGGGTCGTGGAGCTGAAGCGCCTCGTCCATCCGAGCGCGGAAATCCCGGTCAAGCTCGGCGGCCGGCCGGTCCCGCAACGCGTCATCAGCGGCGTTGCCGGGTTCTTCGCGATGTACTTCATCATCTTCGCGATACTGACGCTGCTCCTGATGACGTTGGGCCTCGACCAGGTGACGGCCTGGTCCGCGATCGCGACTACGATCAACAACACGGGTCCGGGCCTTGGCGACGTCACGACGACGTTCCGCGACATTCCGGCAGCCGCGAAGTGGGTGTGCACGATCGCGATGCTGGTCGGCCGGCTCGAGGTCTTCACGCTCGTGCTGCTGCTGACACCGGCATTCTGGCGACGCTGACATGAGCCTGCGCGACAACCTGCAATTGATGCTGAAACGCGGCCAGGACTCGCCGCTCCTGCGCTACTCGCTTGGCCTCGAATGCATCAAGGCGGGAGATTTCCTGGCCGCCATCGATCACCTGCGCAAGGCCGTCGACCAGAATCCAGGTTACTCGGCCGCGTGGAAAGCATTGGGAGAGGCACACACCGCGGCAGGCTCGCCGGAGCGCGCGGCGGAGATCTACGAGCAGGGCATCGCGGCGGCGCAGAAGAGCGGCGACATCCAGGCCGCGAAGGAGATGACCGTGTTCCTGAAGCGCCTGCGGCGCCGCCCGGCAGCCGGTTGACATCGCCATGTACGAACCCAGGCACAAGCCGCTGCTGACGCGCGCCCAGTTCATGCGCCGCGTCGCAGGCCACCTGCTCGTCGGCCTCGGCATCATCGGCGCGTCGCTCGCTCTCGGCATGGCGGGCTACGCCTGTTTCGAGCAGCTGTCGTGGATCGACGCCTTCCTGAATGCGGCGATGCTGCTCGGCGGCATGGGGCCGGTGGACCTGCCGCAGACCGAGGCAGGAAAGCTGTTCGCGGGCCTCTATGCACTCTACGCGGGACTCGTACTGATCGTCGTCGCGGCATTGCTGATCACGCCGGTGATCCATCGGCTGCTGCACCGCCTCCACCTGGAGCAATCCTCGCGCGATGAAGACAAGTGAAAGATGATCGGGCTGCTGCAGCGGGTGACGGAAGCCAGTGTCGCGATCGATGGCCGTGAAACGGCACGCATCGGCCCGGGGCTGCTGGTGCTCGTCGCGGTCGAGCGCGACGACACGGCCGCAGAAGGCGAGCGCCTCCTCGACCGGCTGTTGAACTATCGCGTGTTCGCGGATGCCGAAGGACGGATGAATCTTTCCGTCACCGAGACGGGCGGCGGGCTCCTGCTGGTGCCGCAGTTCACGCTGGCCGCGGACACGAAAAAGGGCCTGCGGCCGGGCTTCAGCACGGCGGCCCCGCCGGAACAGGGCAGGCAGCAGTTCGAAGCCTTCCTGGCCCTCGCGCGGCAGCGGTTTCCGGGTGTCCAGGCAGGGCAATTCGGCGCCCATATGCGGGTGTCGCTTGTCAACGACGGGCCCGTCACTTTCTGGATTCAGGCTCCGCGTCACGGGGCCTGAAAGCCGTTTGGCGTATCATTCATTACTGCGCCGGGTGCGCTGGCTGGAGTTGTCACCATGGGTATCGGTTTCAGGGAACTGCTGATCATCCTCGCGATCGCGCTCCTGATCTTCGGGGCGAAGAAGCTGCGCACGATCGGGTCGGACCTGGGCGCCGCGGTCAAGGGCTTCAAGAAGTCCATGAACGACGGCGACGACGACGAAGCCGGCAAGAAGCTCGCGCAGGACGGACGTCCGGACGCGGATTTCAGCAGCAAGAAACCCGACAACGCCGACTCCTCGAAGAACGCCTGATCCCCGATGTTCGAGGTCGGCTTCACCGAGATCATCCTGATACTCGGCATCGCGCTCTTGGTGCTCGGGCCGGAGAAACTCCCGAAGCTCGCCAGCCAGGTCGGCCGCTGGGCCGGCCGCGCTCGCGCGATGGCGCGACAGTTGCGCCAGCAGCTCGATGATGAAGTGACGCTCGGCACTGTCACGAAGCCCGAACGGCCGGCGCGCCGGCCGCCCGGTGTCGCGCCCGTCGAGCCACCCGCCAAAACGGACGAGCCGGGTCCGTCATGAGCGACCCCGAGCCGGACGCCGAAAAGCTCTCCGAGAGCACGCTGCTCTCGCACCTGCTCGAGCTCCGCGACCGGCTGCTGCGGGCGCTGATCGCGACCTGCGTGATCGCGATCCCCTGCCTCTACTTTGCGAACGACATTTTTACCTGGCTGTCGGAGCCGCTACGCGCGAAGTTGCCGGCGGGGACCAAGCTGATCGCGACCTCCGTCGTGGCGCCGTTCATGACGCCCTTCAAGCTCGGGCTGCTCGCGGCGTTCTTCTTTGCGATGCCCGTGATCCTCTACCAGATCTGGGCGTTCATCGCGCCCGGCCTCTATCGCCATGAGCGGCGCTTCGCATTGCCGCTCTTTGTCTCGAGCGTGATCCTCTTTTACTGCGGCAGCGCGTTTGCCTATTTCCTGGTATTCCCGGCCATATTCCAGTTCTTCGTGATGACGACGCCCGAGGGAGTGGAGCTCCTGGCGGATATGACGCAGTACATGGACTTCGCCGTGCTGCTGTTCTTCGCCTTCGGCCTCGCATTCGAGATCCCGGTCGCGACCGTGCTCCTGGTGCGCACCGGGCTCGTGAAACTCCAGACGCTCACGAAGAATCGCGGCTACGTACTGCTCGCCATCTTCATCATTGCCGCCGTCCTGACGCCGCCCGATGCCGTCTCGCAGACGATGATGGCGGTGCCGATGTACGCCCTCTTCGAGGCCGGCATCATCATGGCGCGCGTACTGGTGCGCGCCCCGCCGGCCGACCCGGAAGCCGATGCGGCTTGATGTTGCACCGCAACATCGCTGAGACTCGCCCGACTCTGGAGTAATGCCGCATGAGCAATGACCTGCAAATCCCGTCGGGGACCCTCCTCGGCCATCCGAAAGGCCTGTTCCTTCTTTTCGTCACCGAGATGTGGGAACGCTTCAGCTACTACGGGATGCGCGCACTCCTCGTGCTGTACGCCGCGGCAGCCACCCACGCGGCGAATCCAGGTCTCGGCTGGGCAGATGCCCAGGCGCTCAAGCTCTATGCCTGGTATACGGGCTTCGTCTATCTGACGCCGCTCATCGGCGGATGGCTCGCCGACAACTATCTCGGCCAGCGCAAGGCGGTGATCATCGGCGGCCTCGTGATGGCGGCCGGCCAATTCACGCTGGCGTCGCCGCTCGACCTCATGGGGACGACCGGCGCGTTCTCGCTGGATGCCCTCGGCATCGCCTTTCCGGATACGCCGACCAGCTTTTATGTCGGCCTGCTGCTTCTGATCCTCGGCAATGGCATGTTCAAACCGAACATCTCGACCATGGTCGGCGAGCTCTATCCGCAGGGCGACGGGCGCCGCGACGGCGCATTCACGATCTTCTACATGGGCATCAACACCGGCGCATTCATCGCGCCACTCGTCTGCTCGACGCTCGGCGAGGACCCCGCCTACGGTTGGCGGGTCGGTTTCCTGGCGGCCGGCATCGGCATGGTCCTGTCGGTGATCATCCAGCTCGCTTTCGCGCAGCGCTTCATCGGCAATGTCGGACGCGAGCCGGCGGCCCAGCGCTCGCTTCGCATGGCCGGCGGCACGAAGGTTCCGTTAACAGCCATTGAACGGGACCG
The DNA here is from genome assembly GCA_963747145.1 of uncultured Gammaproteobacteria bacterium. GTDB lineage: Bacteria > Pseudomonadota > Gammaproteobacteria > Steroidobacterales > Steroidobacteraceae > SCUD01. The sequence continues at coordinate 818,875 of CAVVDZ010000001.1, forward strand.
GCTGCGAGTGATCTTCGTGATCTTCACCTTCGTCGTGATCTTCTGGGCGACGTTCGAGCAGGCAGGTGGCCTGATGAACCTGTTCGCCGAAAAGTACACGGACCGCGGCGTCGGCAGCTTCACGGTGCCGACAGGATGGTTCCAGTCGTTGAATCCGCTCTTCATCATGCTGCTCGGCATTCCCTTCTCCATGCTCTGGCTCAAGCTCGGGGCCGGCGGGAAAAATCCGCCGACACCGGTCAAGATGTACCTCGGCCTTGCGCAGGTGGCGCTGGGCTTCATGTTCCTCGTGGTTGCCGTATTCGAGATGCAGCGGACCGGCGACATGAAATCAAGCATGTTGTGGCTCGTGCTCGCCTATCTCTTCCACACCACCGGTGAGCTGTGCATCAGCCCCGTGGGTCTCTCGATGGTCAACAAGCTCGCGCCGCTTCGCCTCGGTTCGCTGATGATGGGCGTCTGGTTCCTGGTCAATTTCGTCGGCAACACGCTTGCCGGCTACATCGGCGCGTTCTCGGAACACATGGGAGAGTACCCATGGATGATTTCGCTCGCGTCTGATGTCGGTGTGCGCGCGGAGCAAGCCGGGCTCCTCGGCGTCTTCGGCGGACTCGCGATCGTCCTCCTCGCATTCAGCCTGATCCTCTGGACCGTCTCTGGGCGCATCGTGCAATGGATGCACGGCGCCGAAAAAGTCACGAGCTGAGGGACACCATGCGCCGCAGTACAGTCCCGGTCTGCCTGGCCCCGATTCTCGCCTGCCTCGCCCTCGCCGCCTGCGGCGGCGCCGAAAAGCCGAAGGAAAACGCCGACGAGTTCGTCGCGCGCGTCAACAAGGACCTGCAGCAGCGCGGCCACGAGAACGCGATGGCCGACTGGGTCAATGAAACCTACATCACTCCGGACACGGACCAGCTATCGGCCAAGGCCGTGGAGCGTGTGCTCGAGTACTACCCGGGCGCGGTCAGGGAGTCGAAGGCCTTCGAGGGAATGGACACTTCGCCCGAGTCGCAGCGCGCCATGCACCTGCTGAAGCAGGGGCTCTCCGCCCCGGCGCCAGACGACCCGGCGAAGCGCGAGGAGCTGACGACGATCAACACGCGCATGCGGTCCGCGTACTCGGCGGGCAAGTGGTGCCCCGGCGGTCCGGAGACCTGCCGAAATCTCGATCAGCTCTCCGAGACGCTGGTGAAGAGCCGCGACTGGGACGAGCAGCTCGAGGCCTGGAAGGGCTGGCATTCGACCTCCCGGCCGATGCGCAAGGATTATCAGCGTTTCGTCGAACTGGCGAACGAGGGCGCGAGGGAAGTCGGCTACGGCGACCTCGGAGAGATGTGGCGCTCGGGCTACGACATGAGCCCGGTCGAGTTCGAGGCTGAGACCGAACGCCTGTGGAAGCAGGTGAAACCGTTGTACGACGGCATGCAATGCTATGCGCACACGAAACTGCAGCAGAAATACGGCAAGGACCGCGTGCCGGACGGCAAGCCGATTCCCGCGCACCTGTTCGGCAACATGTGGGCCCAGCAGTGGAACAACATCTTCGACCTGCTCGAGCCCTACCCCGGCGTATCGAACCTCGACGTCACTGCGGCGCTCAAGAAGCAGGGCTATGACGCGAAGCGCATGACGCAGTCGGCGGAGTCCTTCTACGTGTCGCTGGGCTTCCCGAAACTGCCGGAAGGTTTCTGGGAGCAATCGATGCTGACGCGCCCGCGTGACCGCGAGGTCGTCTGCCACGCCAGCGCCTGGAACATGGACACGCACGGCGACGTGCGCATCAAGGCCTGCATTCAGCCGACTGAAGAGGACCTGTACACGATCTATCACGAGCTCGGGCATGTCTATTACTACCTGAGTTACCTGGACCAGCCGTTCCTGTTCCAGGACGGCGCGCATGACGGATTCCACGAGGCGATCGGCGACACCATCAACCTGTCGATGACCGAGGGTTACCTCGCGGACGTCGGCCTGCTGCCAAAGGGCGCGAAGAGCAGCAACGAGGCGCTGATCAACCGCCAGATGCGCGTAGCCTCCGAGAAGATCGCCTTCCTGCCCTTCGGCAAGCTGGTCGATCAGTGGCGCTGGGGCGTGTTCTCGGGCGCGATCAAGCCCACGAATTACAACCAGGCCTGGTGGGACCTGCGCCGCAAGTACCAGGGCGTCGAAGCTCCGGTCGCACGGAGCGAAGAGGACTTCGACCCGGGCGCGAAGTTCCATGTCGCGGACAACACGCCGTACACGCGATATTTCCTCTCCTTCATCCTGCAGTTCCAGTTCCACAAGGCGCTTTGCGATGCCGCCGGCTGGAAGGGGCCGCTGCACGAATGCTCGATCTACGGCAGCGCCGAGGCGGGCCGCCGGTTCCGCGAGATGCTGGCGCTCGGCGCGAGCAAGCCCTGGCAGGACGCGCTCGAGAAGCTGACCGGGACGCGCCAGATGGACGGCTCCGCGATCATCGATTACTTTCAGCCCTTGATGACCTGGCTCGAAGAACAGAATCGCGGCCACAGCTGCGGCTGGTAAGGAAGGGGATTCCCCAATGAGCACACCGGACGCTGCACGGCAGCTGACCTTCCGCGCCATCGCGCTGTCGCTGGTCCTGACCGTGCTGCTGGCGGCAGCGAACGCCTACCTCGGCCTCTTTGCCGGGCTCACGGTCGCGACAGCGATCCCGGCCGCCGTCGTCTCGATGGGCGTGCTGCGCATGATGGGCCGCTCGAGCATCCTCGAGAACAACATCGTCGCGACCGGCGCCTCCGCCGGCTCCTCGATCGCCGCCGGCACGATCTTCACGATTCCCGCGCTCGTGATCATGGGTCACTGGACACACTTCGAGTACTGGTGGGTACTCGCGATCGCGGGCCTCGGCGGCCTGCTGGGCGTGTTGTTCTCCGTGCCGCTGCGCCGCACGCTGATCCTCGACCAGAAGCTCCAGTTCCCCGAGGGCGTCGCGACCGCCGAAGTGCTGAAGGTCAGCGTGGACCCGGGCCGGGGCCTGAAGTCGCTGTCCTACGCAGCCGGCGCGGCGGCGCTGCTCAAGCTGGCGCTGTCGGGCCTCAAGTTCTCGCCGGAAACATTCATCTCGGCACGCTACTTCGGCGAGCGCACCATCGGTTTTTTCGGGATCAGCCTGTCCCCCGCGCTGCTGGGCGTCGGCTACATCGTGGGATTGAACATCGGCGCGCTGATGCTCTCCGGCGGCGCGCTGTCCTGGTGGGTGTTCATTCCCTGGTACAACACGTTCATGTCCGGCCATGACCCCGCGCTCGCCGCGCAGCTCGTCGGGCTGCCTGCCGGAGATGCCGCCTACCTGATCTGGAGCAAGCAGATCCGGTTCATCGGAGTCGGCGCGATGCTGATCGGCGGCATCTGGTCGCTGTGGTCGCTGCGCAAGTCGCTGCTTTCCGGGATCAAGACTGGCCTGAAACTGCGCAATGTCGCCGGCGCGGACATTCCGGACACCGAGCGCGACCTGCCGATGGGCATGATCATGACCGGCATCGTGCTGTTCGTGATTCCGCTGTTTGCCCTCTATTACGTCGTCGTCGGCAGTCTCGGCATTGCGGCGACGATGGCGGTGATCATGGTGATCGCCGGCTTCGTATTCTCGTCGGTCAGCGGTTACATGGCGGGCCTCGTTGGCTCATCGAATAACCCGGTTTCCGGCATCACGATCTCGACCATCCTGTTCGCCTCATTGATCCTGCTCGCGATCATGGGCAAGGGTTCGACGGTCGGGCCGGTCGCCGCGATCATGATCGGCGCGGTGACCTGCAACGCCGCCGCGGTTGCCGGCGACAACCTGCAGGACCTGAAGGCGGGCCAGCTGATCGGCGCGACGCCCTGGCGCCAGCAGGTGATGCTCGGCATCGGCGCGCTCGCGAGCGCCGCCGTCATGGCGCCGGTGCTGAACCTGCTGCTCGAGGCCTATGGCATCGGCACGCCGGCGCGCGAAGGCGTGAACGCACTTGCCGCCCCGCAGGCGACCCTGATGGCCTCGGTCGCGAGCGGCATCTTCGGCGGCGGCCTGCCATGGAACATGGTCGCGACCGGCGCCGTGGTCGGCGCGATCACGATTACGCTGGACGAATACCTGAAGCGCACGGGCGCCTCCTGGCGCTCGCCGGTGCTTGCGGTAGCCGTCGGCATCTACCTGCCGCTCGAACTCTCGACGCCGATCTTCGTCGGCGGACTGATCGCGGAACTCGCCACGCGCTGGCACCGCAAGCGCAGCCCAAAGGCCGATCCGGAACTGCTGAAGCAAAATGGCTTGTTGTTCTCGGCAGGCCTGATTGCCGGCGAGGCGATCGTCGGCGTGCTGATCGCCATCCCGATCGTCACCAGCGGCAATGCCGACGTGCTGGCTGTCGCAGAATCCATGCGGCCTGGCCAGTGGGCGGGCCTCGCGACACTCGCTTTCTTCTGCTGGTGGATGCACCGGGTGGCAACACGCGGGGCGCGCACCTGACCCTTCCGCGCGGAGGTGAATGAGCGAGTCTCAGGCACCGCGGACCCAGCTTGCGATCGCGCTTGCGATCACCTACCTCGTCTGGGGTTCGAGTTACTTCGCGACCAAGATCATGGTGACCGACGAGCCACCGCTCGTCGTCGCGGGGCTCCGCTTCACTGCCGCCGGCATGCTGCTGATGGCCTTTGCCTGGTGGCATAGCGGGCCGCCGGTCCTGACGCGCATCGAATTGCGGCATGTGCTTGCGATGGCCTTTTTTTCCGTGCTCTTCAGCAATGCCTGCCACGTGATCGCGATGCAGTTCGTGCAGTCGAACACGGCGGCATTCCTCAATGCGACGCCAGCGCTCTGGATCGCCTGGTTCGGCACCTTCGGCCCGCGGCGCAAGCGTCTCTCCGGCACCGCGCAGATTGGCCTGCTCGTGGGGCTCGCCGGCGTGTTGCTGGTCCTCTCCCCGAAAGGCGGATTCCACCTCGCCGGCTTTGGATGGCAGCTCGTGATCCTGCTCGGCTGCCTCAGCTGGTCGCTCGGCACCATCTACTACCGCAATTCGGGCGCCGCGAACCCACCGCTGATGTTCTCCGCGCTGCAGATGCTGGCGGGCGGCGTCGGCCTGCTGGTGGCCGCCCTCATCGCCGGCGAGCCGTTCGCATTCCAGTGGACACCGCGCGGGCTCGCCGCCTTCCTGTGGCTGATGCTGATGAGCTCCTGCCTCGCCTACTCCGCTTACGCATGGCTCACCGTGCACACGTCACCGGTCGTCATCGGCTCCTACGGATATGTATGCCCGGCGGTCGCGGCGCTGATCGGCTGGCTCGCCATCGGCGAGACGCTCACCTGGATCCAGGTCATCGGGATGGCGGTGATCCTGCTCGGCATCGCGATGGTGACGGGATACCTGAGGCCGCTGCCAAGGGTCTCCGCTGCATGAAGACCACGACTGACGCCGACAACTACGAATCCTTCTACCGGGAGTTCGATTCGCCGCGGATGCGCCAGTTCCGGCGCGATGCCTATGGCGAGGATATCGGCCAGCATTCCTGGGTGGACGCCGCCGAGTTGCGCGGCGACATTCCGCGCCTCGGCCTTTCGCGATCGAGCCGCCTGCTGGACCTCGGCTGCGGGCCCTGCGGGCCGCTGACCTTCATCATTGCCCACGTGGGCTGCCACGGCGTCGGCCTGGAACAGAGCCCAACGGCCCTGCAGATCGGGCGCGAGCGCGCAGCGTCGCTCGGCATCGAGGCCCTGCTCTCGGTCCAGGTGGCCGACCTCAATGAACCGCTGTCCTTCGAGGCCGGATCCTTCGATGCTGCGTTTTCGATCGACGTGGTGCTGCATCTTCGCAACCGCCGCGGCCTGTTCAACGAAGTCGCGCGATTGCTGCGGCCGGGCGGGCGGTTCCTGGTCAGCGACGCCGGCGTGCTGACAGGCATGGTCTCGAATGAAGAGGTCCGCAAGCGCAGCATCCATGGTTTTACGCAGCTCGTGGCACCGGGCGTCAATGAGAGCCTGCTCGATTCCGCGGGATTCGCCCTGATCGAGACCGAGAACCGGACCGCGAGCGCGCTCCGGAATGCCAGCGGGCGGCTCGCAGCACTGCAGGCGCAACCGGAGGTACTCGCGAAGCAGCGCGATTATCTCGAGACGGTCATCGCGCTCGCGGAACGCGGCGCGCTGTCGCGCTTCATGTACCTCGCCGAGGTTCGCCGCCCATGACGCCGGCATCGCCGATGCCCGACGACACGGCCCCCAATGAGAGGCGGCCGGTCCTGTGGCGCTGGGCGCTGGTCGCCGGCATCGCCATCGCAATCAATGCCATCGGTCCGCCCGACGGCATCACGTTGCAGGGCTGGCGCCTGCTAGCGATCTTCGTCGCGACGATCGCTGCGTCGATCGTTCGGCCCGCGCCGATGGGCGCGGTGGTCTTCATCGCAGTCTGCGCGCTCGCCATCACCGGCACGATGACGCCCGCCGATGCGCTCGCCGGCTATAGCGACCCCATCGTCTGGCTGGTGCTCTGCGCCTTCATGATCTCGCGCTCGGTCACCAAGACGGGCCTCGGTCGGCGCATCGCCTACGAGTTCATCAGGCTGCTCGGCGGCCGCTCACTGGGTCTCGCCTACGCTCTGGTCGCGACCGACACCGTCCTGGCATCCGTCGTGCCATCCAACGCCGCCCGTGCGGGCGGCATCGTCTTCCCGGTCGCGCGCAGCGTTGCGGAGGCCTATGAATCCACGCCGGGCCCGACGCGGCGGCGGCTGGGCGCCTTCCTGATGAAGGCCGTGTACCAGTGCGACGTGATCGCCTGCGCAATGTTCCTGACCGGCCAGGCGTCGAACGTCATCATCGCCAAGTTTGCGCTCACGACCGGCGGTGTCGAGCTCTCTTACGCGAAGTGGTTCATCGGCGGCATCGTGCCCGGCGTCGTTTCGCTGCTGCTCGTGGTCTACCTGATCTACCGGATCTACCCACCCGAGGTCCGGCTCACGCCGCATGCGACCGAGCTCGCACGCAACGAGCTTTCGCGCATGGGGCCGATGTCCCGCGACGAACGCATCATGCTCGCGATCTTCGCGCTGATCGCGGGCCTGTGGATGACAACCGCCTGGCATCATGTCCCCTACACCGTGGTCGCGTTGCTCGGCGTGAGCACATTGCTGCTCACCAATGTGCTCTCCTGGGAAGACGTGCTGAGCGATCGCGCGGCCTGGGACACTTTCATCTGGTACGGCGGTCTCGTGCACATGGCTGAGGCGCTCGGCGACACGGGGGTCACGCGGCAGTTCGCCGAATACGCGGCCGGCATGACGGCAGGCTGGGGTTGGGGACTTGCGCTCGCTGCGCTGCTGCTTGTCTATTTCTACGCCCACTACGGCTTCGCCAGCATCACCGCCCATGTGACGGCGATGTTCATACCCTTCCTGGTCGTGATGATCGCGGCCGGCGCGCCGCCCGCGCTCGCCGTTCTGGGCCTCGCCTATGCATCCAACCTCCAGGCCTCCCTGACCCATTACGGTACGACGCCCGCGCCGATCTATTTCGGTTCGGGTTACGTGACGCAGCGGGAATGGTGGACCATCGGCTTCGTGATCTCCCTCGTGACGATCGCGATCTGGGGCACGCTCGGCCTCGCCTGGTGGAAACTGCTGGGCTGGTGGTGACCGGATAATCGAGGAATTGACCATGAATACGCACGATCACGATCCCGCCCGGCGATTGTTGCTCCGCCAGTCGCTCGCGCTCGCCGGCGCGGCGGCGCTCGGCAGCGCAACGGGTTGCGCAACGACCGCCGCGGCCGCCAGCACGGAAAGCAGCCCGCCTTCTTCGGACCCGCACCCGGGGCTCGGGCGCACGCTTTCGCGGATCGGCTTCGGATCCTGCGCGAACGAGGGCAAGGCCCAGCCGATCTGGGACGCGATCGACGCGCACCGCTGTGACCTCTTCTTGTTCCTCGGCGACAACATTTACGGAGACACGCGCGACATGTCGGTGCTCTCCGCGAAGTACGCGCAACTCGCCGCCCAGCCCGGCTTTGCCCGCTTGCGCAGCAAGACGCCTGTCGTCGCGATCTGGGACGACCACGACTTCGGCGAGAACGACGCGGGTAGCGACTATCCGATGAAGGACGAGACGCGGCGGATGTTCCTCGATTTCTGGGACGAGCCCGCGGGATCGCCGCGCCGCGAGCGCGACGGCGTCTACGCATCCTATGTGTTCGGCCCGCCGGGCAGGCGCGTGCAGATCATCCTGCCGGACCTGCGCTACAACCGGACGCCGCTGCTGAAGCTCGACCTTGGCGGCGCCGATTACGAAACCTGGGGGCGGGCCAGGCTCACGGCGGGACTGGAAATGCCGGGACCGTATGCGCGCAATCCCGACCACAAGGCGACGATGCTCGGCGAGCGGCAGTGGCAGTGGCTCGAGAAGCAGTTTGAGGTACCCGCCGATGTGCGGCTGTTCGGGTCCAGCCTGCAGGTGCTAGCGGATTTCACGGGCTGGGAGGCATGGGTCAACTTCCCGCACGATCACCAGCGGCTCATCGACCTGATCCGCCGCAAGAACGCGAATGGTGTCGTGTTCCTGAGCGGCGACATCCATTACGCCGAGCTGTCGAAACTCGACGTCAACGTGCCGTACACGCTGTGGGACCTGACGTCGAGCGGACTGACCGAGGAGTGGCCGGTCCCGACGCCCAATGCGAATCGCGTCAGCGCGGTGCTGCCCGAGGCCAATTTCGGAACGATCGACATCGACTGGCAGGGGAAGGCTACGAAACTCACGCTCGGGATCGTCGACGCCGCCGCAAAGACAAGGATGTCCTGGGAGATCGCGCTCGCGAGCCTCAGCGCCGGTCAGACATAGCGGAATATCAGCACGGCGACCGCCGCCGACACGAGCATCGCGGGCCACAGCGGCATGCCGATGAACGCGAGCCACAGCAGGTGGATGAACGCCGCCGCCAGCAGCGACACGAACAGCCGGTCGCCGCGCGTCGTGTCGATGCCGAGCACGCCGCGGCGCGGATTGCCGCCCGGCGAACGCAGTTCCCAGACCGTCATGACGACCAGCATTGCGGCGATGAAGCCGAAGAAGACGGCCGTCTCCCAGGTCCAGGCCATCCAGGCGAGCGCGCCGGGTTCCATCGCCGTCTCCATCAGACGCGCCCGAGGGCGAAGCCCTTCGCGATGTAATTGCGCACGAAATAGATCACGAATGCGCCGGGGATGATGGTCAATGCCCCCGCCGCGGCCAGCAGGCCCAGTTCATAGCCGGAGGTGCTCGCGGTACGCGTCATCACCGCCGCAATCGGCTTGGCGACGACCGCGGTCAGCGTCTTGGCGAGCAAAAGCTCGACCCACGAGAACATGAAACAGAAGAACGCGGCGACGCCGATGCCGGCCGCGATCGTCGGGATGAAGATGCGGACGAAGAAGCGCCAGAACGGGTAACCATCCACGAAAGCGGTCTCGTCGAGTTCCTTCGGCACGCCGGACATGAACCCCTCGAGGATCCAGACCGCGAGCGGAATGTTGAACAGGCAATGCGCGAGCGCGACTGCGACATGCGTATCGAAGAGCCCGATGGCCGAGTACAGCTGGAAGAACGGCAGCGCGAACACCGCGGGCGGCGCCATCCGGTTGCTGAGCAGCCAGAAGAACAGGTGCTTGTCGCCCATGAAGCGGTAGCGAGAGAACGCATAGGCCGCGGGCAGCGCCAGCGATACGCTGATGACGGTGTTCATCAGCACGTAGGCGAGCGAATTGAGATAGCCCGTGTACCACGTCGGGTCGGTCAGGATCGTCCGGTAGTTCTCGAGCGTCATCGGGTCGGGCCACAGCGTGAACGAGCCCAGGATCTCGTTGGTCGTCTTGAACGACATGTTCAGCAGCCAGTAGATCGGCAGCAGCACGAACAGGATGTACAGCGCCGGCAGCAGCCACTTGACCCGCCTCATGACTGCGCCTCGTCGCGGGTCATCACCGCGTAGAAGACCCACGACAGCAGCAGGATGATCAGGAAATAGATCAGCGACATCGCCGCCGCCGGTCCCAGGTCGAACTGGCCGAGCGCGATCTTCACAAGGTCGATCGACAGCAGCGACGTCGCATTGCCGGGCCCGCCGCCGGTCAGCACGATGGCCTCGGTGTAGATCATGAAGCTGTCCATGAAGCGCAGCAGCACGGCGATCATCAGCACGCGCTTCATCTTCGGCAGCTGGATGTAGCAGAACACGGCCCAGGTCGAGGCGCCGTCGATCTTCGCCGCCTGGTAGAAGGCATTCGGTATCGCCGACAGGCCGGCGTAGGCGAGCAGCACGACGAGCGATGTCCAGTGCCAGACGTCCATCGCGATCAGCGTCGCCCAGGCGGACAGCGGCTGGCGCGTGAAGTTGTAGTCGAAGCCGAGCGCGTTCAGCGAGTGCCCGAGCAGGCCGATGTCGGGCAGCGCGAAGATGTTCCACATTGCGCCGACGACATTCCACGGGATCAGGAGCGGCATCGCCATCAGCACGAGGCACACGGACGACCAGGCGCCGCTGCGCGGCATCGAGAGCGCGATAGCGACGCCGAGCGGGATCTCGATGGCGAGCACGATTGCGGTGAACAGCAGCTGGCGCTGCAGCGCATCGTGGAAACGCGACGAGTGCAGGATATTCTCGAACCAGGTCACGCCCTCGAAGAAGAACTGGTTGTCGCCGAAGGTCTCCTGCACCGAGTAATTGACCACCGTCATCAGCGGGATGACCGCGTTGAAGGCGACCAGCAGCACGACCGGCATCACCAGCCACCAGGCCTTCTGGTTCGGCGTTCGTCCGCTCATCCGGGCTCCCCGCCCTGGCGCCAACCGTCCGCATACAGGAAGGTGAACGCGGCATCGAACCGGACGTATGCGCTCTCCGAGGGCAGCGGCATGTCCTCTCCGACCAGCAGCCGGATGCTGAACCTCTCGTGCCGCGTCTCGACGATGCGGAAACGGCCGGCGTCCGCCACTTTCTCGACGTTGACCGGGATGCCGCTGCCGGCAAACGACACGAACTCCGGCCGCACGCCGATCTGCAGTTCTGCGCCCGCGGGAACCGTGGCCGGATTCGCGCCGAGGCGCAGCGCGTGCCCCGCGAAGCGCGCGACACCGCCCTCGAATGTCGCCGGCAGCAGGTTCATCCCGGGCGAACCGATGAAATGCCCGACGAAGGTGTGCTGCGGCCGCTCGAACAGGTCCACCGGCGTTCCCGCCTGCACCAGCACGCCGTCATTCATCACGATCACGCGGTCGGCGAAGGTCAGCGCCTCGGTCTGGTCGTGCGTCACGTAGATCATCGTGATACCGAGCCGCCGGTGCAGTTCCTTCAGCTTGGAACGCAGCCGCCACTTCAGTTCCGGGTCGATCACGGTCAGGGGCTCGTCGAACATGATCACGTTGACGTCCGAGCGCACCAGGCCGCGCCCGAGCGAGATCTTCTGCTTGCCGTCGGCGGTCAGACCGGACGCTTTGCGGTCCAGCATGTCGCCGAGATCGAGCATGCCCGCGATCTCGCGCACGCGCCGGTCCACTTCATCGCGCGCGACGCCCCGGTTGCGCAGCGGGAACGCAAGGTTGTCGTACACGCTCATCGTGTCGTAGACGACCGGGAACTGGAACACCTGCGCGATCTGCCGCGCATCGGGCGGCAGCGCCGTGACATCGCGATCGTCGAACCAGACCGCGCCTTCGCTTGGGCGTAGCAGGCCGGAAATGACATTCAGCAACGTCGTCTTGCCGCAGCCGGACGGTCCCAGGAGCGCATTGGCACTGCCGTCCGGGAAGATCATCTCGAACCGCTTCAGCGCCCAGTCGGATTCCGCCGACGGGTCAGGCTGGTAGCTATGCCGCAGGTTCTTCAGGCTGATGCGTGCCATGTTGCGGCTCAATCCTCCGCGGACGCAACGCAGCGCCCGTCGGCACCGAAATACAGCGCGCGTGAGACGTCGAGGCCGAATTCGGCCGTCGCGCCGACGTCGAAGCTGCACACGCCATGCGACTGCGAGACCCAGGTGCGGCCGCGCAGGTCGAAGTGCACGACACTCTCGGAACCGCTGATCTCGGCGATCGCGACGCGTCCGAGCACGGTGATCGCGCCTTCGGCGCCGGCACTCAGCGGCTGCACGCGATGCGGCCGCAGGCCGATCGTGTATGGACCGTCGGCGAGCCGCGCGAGCCCGCCCTTTGTGGGCCATGCGACCGCGTCAGCGAGCTCGATGCGCCCGTCGCGCTTCACGACCGGCGCGCAGTTCATCGGCGGGTCGGAAAAGGCCTGCGCGGCGAGCAGGTCCGCTGGCCGGCGATAGACATCCGAGGTCCGGCCGAACTGGGTGATCCCGCCCTCGTGGATCGTCGCGGTGTGGCCGCCGAGCAGCAGCGCCTCCGAGGGTTCGGTCGTCGCGTAGACCACCGTGCAGTCGCGATCGGCGAATATCCGCGGCAGTTCGTCGCGCAGCGCCTCGCGCAGCTTGTAGTCGAGGTTCGCGAGCGGCTCGTCGAGCAGCACGAGCCCGGCATCCTTGACGAGCGCGCGCGCCAGCGCCGTGCGCTGCTGCTGCCCGCCTGACAATTCGCCCGGGCGCCGGTCCAGCAGCGGGGAAAGTTTCAGGAGTTCCGCGATGCGCCCGACCCTTGCCTTGATGTCGGCACGCCTCGCGCGCGCGACCTTAAGCGGGGACGCGATGTTCTCGAAGACGGAAAGGTGCCCGTAGTTGATGAACTGCTGATAGACCATGGCGACATTGCGCCGGCGCACCGGCACGCCGGTGACATTGACCCCGTTGAACCAGACCTCTCCGGCGCTCGGCTTCAGGAGGCCCGCCATCAGGCGCATCAACGTGGTTTTTCCGGCCAGTGTCGGTCCGAGCAGGACGTTGAATCCCTGCGACGCGAGCGCGACATCGACTGCGTGGATGTGCGTCTGCCCATCCACCCGCAGTTCGACGCCGCGAAGTTCGAGTCCCGATCGGGTCACGAAAGTATCGTTCAGGGTTTCGCCGCCCAGCGTTTCACCAGCTCGTCGTAGTCGATGGTCTGGCCCTTGGGCTTCTCGTTCGCAAGCCTCGCCTTCGGACCGTCGGGCCTGCCGAGCCAGAGCTTCGCATCCTTGGGCTTGTTGAGCCGCGGGCCGCAACCGCCGTAGGTCTTCGCCCGTTCATCGGTCGACTGCATGCGCGCCATCACGTCGTCCATTTCCCCGGCGAGGTGGTCCATGGCTTCCTGGGCCGTGGATGCACCGGAGTTGACCTCCCCGATGTTCTGCCACCAGAGCTGCGCGAGCTTCGGATAGTCGGGTACGTTGATGCCGGTCGGCGTCCAGAGCACGCGGTCCGGCGAGCGGTAGAACTCGACCAGGCCGCCGAGCTTTGGCGCGCGATCGGTGAAGGATTTGTGCCGGATCGTGCTGTCGCGGACGAATGTCAGCCCGACCTGGCTCTTCTTCACGTCCACCGTCTTGGATACCGTGAATTGTGCGTACAGCCACGCGGCCTTGCGGCGGGCGACCGGCGTGGACTTCAAGAGCGTCCATGAGCCCGCATCCTGGTAGCCGAGCTTCATGCCCTCCTGCCAGTAGGGCCCATGAGGCGACGGCGCCATGCGCCACAGCAGCATGCCCTTTTCATCGACGGTGTTGTTGCCGTCCTTCTTCGGCCTGACCATCTCCGAGGTGAAGGCCGTGTACCAGAAGATTTGCTGCGCGACATTGCCCTGCGACAGTGCCGGAAGCGACTGGTAGAAATCGTAGTCGGCGGCGCCGGGTGGCGCGTACTTGCGGAGCCACTCGTCCCACTTCTTGATCGCGTACACCGCGGCCGGGCCGTTGGTCTCGCCGCCGCGCGAGACCGAGGCGCCCGCCGGATTGCAGGATCCCTTCTCCATCCGGATGCCCCACTCGTCGATCGGGCGGCCGTTCGGCAGTCCTTTGGAACTCGCGCCCGCCATCGACAACCAGGCATCGGTCATGCGCCAGCCGAGATCCGGCGCACGCTTGCCGTAATCCATATGGCCGTAGATGCGCTTGCCGTCGATCTGCTTCACCTGGTTGCTGAAGAAATCGGCGATGTCTTCGTAGGCGGACCAGTTCACCGGCACGCCGAGTTCGTAGCCGTACTTGTCCTTGAACCGCTTCCGGAGGTCCGGGCGCTTGAACCAGTCGTAGCGGAACCAGTACAGGTTCGCGAACTGCTGGTCGGGCAGCTGCCAGACCTTGCCGTCGGGCCCCGTCGTGAACGAGATGCCGATGAAATCCTTGATGTCGAGCGTCGGCAGCGTGACGGCCTTGCCCTCGCCGGCCATCCAGTCGGTGAGGTTCACCGCCGACTGCAGGCGCGAATGCGTGCCGATCAGGTCGGAGTCGTTGATGTAGGCGTCGTACAGGTTGCGGTTGGTCTGCATCTGGGTCTGCACCGCCTGCACGACCTCGCCCTCGCCCAGCACCTGGTGATTGACCTTGATGCCGGTGATCTCCTCGAAGGCCTTGGCCAGGACCTTCGATTCATATTCATGCGTCGGGATTGTCTCCGAGAGCACGTTGATCTCCGTGCCCTTGAACGGCTTCGCGGCGTTGACGAACCATTCCATTTCCTTCAACTGCTGCTCTTTCGAGAGCGTCGAAGGCTGGAACTCCTTGTCAACCCAACGTTTTGCCGCCGCCATGTCGGCGTGGCTCGCCGTAACGCCGGCCGTCGCCAGGACGATTGCGAGGATTCCAGCGGCCAGCCGTTCTTTCTTCATGATGGCTCCGTTGGTGCGCCGTGTGACCCGCGGCATCGTAGCAGCGAACCCCGAACGAATGCACACGGCCCCCGCAATGGGACGCCCTGCCAAGCTGCTCCCTTCACGACCCGGGCGGTTTCGCGCATGATCGGCTACCCGCTGCTGGGGCTCCCGATGACCGAATCACCTGACGCCGCCGACTTTCAGGCCGAAATCATCAGGCGCTACGACGCGCCGATGTACCGGGCCATGCTCGAGGTCTATGGGGACCAGATCCATCCGGGTTTCCTGGAGGGCGACGATGATGACATCCGGGCGGCGGCGCTGCGCGCGACCGCCCGGCTTGCCGAGCTCGCGCACATCACTCCCGGCGCCGCGGTACTCGAGACGGCCTGTGGCGTCGGCGGCACGGCGCGTTACCTGGCAGCAAAGCGCGGCGCCACGGTTGTCGCCACCAACATCGCGCGCTCGCAGCTCGGCATCGCCGCGGAATGGACACGCAATGTCGCGGGCGCCGAGCGCATCCGCTTCGAGTACGCCGACTATCACGCCCTGCCCTTCGCTGATGCGAGCTTTGATGTCTACTGGTGCCAGGATTCGCTGCTGTTCTCGACGGACAAGCCGCGCGCACTCGCCGAGGCGGCGCGGGTCGTACGGCCCGGCGGCACGATCGCGATCTCGGACCTCGTCGTCGTCGGCAGGCCGGCGCCGGATGCCGCTCTGCTCCTCACCGAGATCTCGGCGCCCGGATTCTGGTCGGCCGAGGATTATCGCAGGGGCCTGGTCGCCGCAGGGTTCGACAGCATCGCCATCGAGGACTGGAGTCGCCACGTCCTGCCCTCATTCGATCTCCTGACGGCCGAGATCGCGGCAAAGCGCACTAAGCTCGCGGCGATTGCAAGCGAAGCGGACGTTACCGAGACGCTCACGCGTTATGCGCTCTGGTGCAAGGCGTCGCGCACCGGGAATCTCGGCTGGTCGGCGCTCGTCGGCACGAGGCGGGCGCGATCATGAATGGCGAGGCCGGTCGCGCGGCCGCCGAACGCGATTCACTCCACAATGAGGTGCTGCGCCAGGTGCAGGCGCGCAACTGGCGCGAGGCCGACACGCGCTGCCGCGCGCTGAACGCCGCCGACGCCGCATTCACCCCCGGCCTGTTGCTCGCGAGCGTGATCGCCCAGCATCTCGACGAGCACGAGCGGGCACTGGCACTCGCCGAACGCGCCGTCGCCGCGGTACCGACCGACGCCCCCGCACTGCTGCGCCTCGCGCAGTGCCTCGATGCAATGCGGCGCCGTCCGGAAGCGTTGTGCGCCGCCGCGGCGGCTGAGCTCGCAGCCGGCGACAATCCGCGTGCCCTCGCTTCGATCGGCCTTTTCTACAGCGCGGCAGACGAGCATTTCCTGTCGCTTGCCGCCTACGACCGCGCCTGCCGCCAGGCCCCCGACAACGCGCGCCTGCTGTACAGCCGCGCCGTCCTGCGCAAGAACGTCGGCCAGCTCGAGGAATCAGAGTCCGATTACGATCGCGTCCTCGAACTGGACCCGAAGCATTACGAGAGCTACACGAACCGGTCCAACCTGCGCACCCAGACTCCGGATCGCAATCACGTGGCACAACTCGAGCGGCTGCTCGCGCGCGGAGACACCCCTGCTGCAGGCGAAGTGCAGTTGTGCTATGCGCTTGCGAAGGAATACGCGGATCTCGGCCGGCACGCCGAATCGTGGACAATGCTCGAGCGCGGCGCGCGGCTGCGGCGTCAGGCGCTGACGTACGACGTCGCAGCCGATCTCGCCACGGTGGATGCGCTGATCGAAGCATTCCCGGCCGGCCCGGCGCCGCCGTCCGCGGGTGCGGCGGCGGACGCGCCGATTTTCGTCGTCGGTCTTCCGCGCGCCGGATCGACGCTGGTCGAGCGCATCCTGTCGAGCCATTCACAGTTGCGCGCAGCCGGCGAGTTGCGTCACTTCACGCTGGCGTTCGCCGCGGCCGCGCGCGTGAAATCCGGCCGCGATGACCTGCCGCAACGCCACGCAATCGCGCTCGCGCCGCAACTCGACTTCTCCGCACTCGGCCGGGACTACCTGGCCCGCTGCCGGCCAGCGGCGGGCTCAGCCCCGCGGTTCATTGACAAGATGCCGGTCAACTACCTGTATTGCGGCCTGATCCGCCGCGCGCTGCCGAATGCGAGGATCGTCCACGTCGCGCGCACGCCCACGGCCGCCTGCTATGCGATCTACAAGATGCTGTTCCTCGACGGCTACCCTTTCTCCTACGACCTCGACGAACTCGCGCAGTACTACATCGCCTACCGCCGGCTGATGGATCATTGGCATCGTACGATGCCGGGCGTCATCCATGAGCTGTCGTATGAACGCCTGGTGGCCGACCAGCCGGGCGAGACCCGGCGCCTGCTCGAGTTCTGCAGCCTCGAGTGGGAAGACGCCTGTCTCGACTTCCATCGGAATCCCGCCGCGAGCACTTCCGCGAGCGCCCACCAGGTGCGCCGGCCCATCTACACGTCGGCCGTGAACGAATGGCGTCACTACGCCGCGCAGCTCGCCGGCTTGCGAGGCCGGCTCGAGGCAGCGGGCATCGCCATGGAGGCCGCCGAATGAGCGCACCCAAAGCAGGACGGCTGCTCGTGCGCGCCGTGCTCTTCGACATGGATGGCACATTGGTCGACAGCGAAATTCACTCGGACCAGTCGGTCAGCGGCGTCCTCGCGCAATACGGACTCGAGGACTTCAGGCTGCCGCACACCGACACGCAGGGCCGGACCTGGATCTACATCGCCGACAGGATCCGCGAGCGCACCGGGATCGACATTCCTTCGGCTGTGATCGCGGCCGACCTGCTCGCGCACTGGAATGACGTTGCGACCGATGTGAAGCCGATTCCCGGGGCGCCGGAGGCCGTGCGCGCCGCGGCGGGGCGCGGCCTGAAGCTCGGCGTCGTGTCGTCTAGCCCCCGTTCGGTGATCGATTCGTTCCTCGACAAGCTCGGCGTCGACGACTGCATCGACCGGCGCGCGCGCATCGGCGGCGATGCCGTGCGGAACACAAAGCCCGACCCGGAGGGCTACCTGCTCGCGGCGCGCGCGGTCGGCGTCGAACCCGCCGAGACGCTCGTGTTCGAGGACAGCCAGGCGGGACTGATGGCGGCCAGGGCCGCCCGCATGCGCTCCGTCTTCGTCACCTGTTGCGCCTCGGACATCGAATCGAATACCGCGCTCGCCACCGCGAGCTGCACGCATTATCGAGCGTTGCCACCGAGATTCTGGGACGATATCGCAGAGGGCGGCATCGATCTCGCCAACAGGTCATTCAAATGAACGAAGAAAAACGGGATCTGTTGCGCCGCTACCGGATGCAGCTTTTCACCGCGACCTGGCTGTCCTATGCGGGGTTCTACTTCGCGCGGAAGGTCTACGCCGTCCTGAAGCATCCGCTGAAGGACCAATTCGGTTTCGATGACGTCCAGATCGCCTGGCCGTGGACCATCTACCTGATCACCTACATGCTGGGGCAGTTCGTCGCCGTCTGGCTCGGCCGGCGCCTGGAAAGCCGGCGCGTGCTCGCCTGGGGCATGTGCGCTGCCGCCGGCTGCAACATCGTGTTGGGATTCCTGGTCGATTCGCATCTCGCAAGCGTATTCCTGTGGATTTGCGTGACCATGGGAATCCACGGCCTTGCACAGGCGATGGGCTGGCCGCACAACGTCGCGCTGTTTGCGAACTGGACGCGCCGCTCGGAGCGCGGGACCCTGTTCGGCATCTGGGGCAGTTGCTACCAGATCGGCGCGATCGCGGGCAGGGGCCTCGCCGGATTCCTGCTCGGCTGGCTGGGCATGGCATGGTCGTGCTTCGGCTCGAGCATCGTGCTGCTCGCGTTCACCGTGTACTTCGTCCTGTACGCGAAAGAGCGGCCACAATCCGTCGGCCTGTCGCTGGAAGACGAGGCCGAACCCGACGTCGATCATTCCGGGTCGCACGCAGAGCGCGCGGTCCGCGAACCGCCGCTACCGCCCGGATTCATCGCATCGATTGTTGCAATGGGTGCCATCTATATCGGATTGCGATTTCTCCGATATGCGCTCGACAGCTGGTCCACGCTGATCCTGGGCGAGGAATTCGGCATGACGACGTCGGTTGCAGCCTACTGGTCCACGGCATTCGACTGGATCGGCTTCCTCGGCGTGATCGCTGCCGGCATCTGGTCGGATCGCATTCCCGGCTCCAGGCGCACGCCGGTGATTTTCTGGATGACGGCCGGCTGCCTCGTGTTCACGACGCTGATGTGGTTCGTCGGCCTGACTTCGCCCGTGCTTTTCATCGCGCTGCTGGGACTGATCGGATTCACAGCGATGGGCCCCGATTCGCTGCTGTCCGGCGCCTGCGCCATGGATGTCGGAAGCCGGCGCCAGGCCGCGCTCGCCGCCGGCGTCATCAATGGCTTCGGGTCGATCGGCCCGATCCTGCAGGAGCCGATCATCGGCTGGCTGAAGCAGACCCGCGGCGTGGAGGCGGTGTTCCTGCTGCTGGTCGGGGTCTGCTTCGTGACGACCATCGGGACCGGGCTCTTGACCCGATTCGAGCGGCGCCGGGGAATCTGAATTCCGTCAGGAAGCGGTGAAGGAAAGCTCGCGGGCGAGATGCTCTACGAGCGCGCGACTGCCGAACAGCGAGTCCACCTTTCCCGGCACGCCGGAACGGCGCAGCAGGACCATGCCGCCCGCCTCTTCGACCAGCGCCTGCGTCGGCAGGATGTCCCAGGGATTGAGCGCAGGGTCCATCATCGCCGCGAGCGCGCCGCTGATGACGAGACCGTGGCCGAAGCAATCCGTGTAGCCGCGTACGTAACCGTGCATCGCTGACAGGCGGCTGTAATCCTCGAATCGCCCGGCCGCGACGAATTGCGCGATGTCGCCCACGCCGATGATCGCGTCCTCGATCGCAACCGACTCCGCGATGCGCAGCGCATTCCCGTTGCAGGTGACGCCCTGCCCCCTGGCACCCGCATAGGTCAGCCCGGGAATGGGAAGGTGGATGACGCCGAGCACCGGCCGCTCATCCTGCATGTCCTGCAAGGCGATCATCGTCCCGAACAGCGGCACGCGGTGAATGAAGGAGCGCGTGCCGTCGATCGGATCGATCGTCCAGCGCCAGCGCGTTCCCTGGCCGGTGAATCCCTGCTCCTCGCCGAGGATGTCCAGCGGCCCGATCGCGGCTTTCGACAGGAGATGCGCGCGGATCACCGCCTCCGCCTCCTGGTCGGCGAGCGTCACCGGCGAGCCGTCGCGCTTTTGCTGCACGCCAAGATCGTGTCCGCCGAAGTACTTGCGGATGCACACCGCCGCGGCGAGCGCGGCATCGACCGCGGTCTGCAGCAATTGCTTTAGCTGGTCGTCGTTCATCTGATACTCTTCCGAAGTCCGCAGCATAATCAAAACACCGCACCGATGCGTGAATCCATGGATCCGCGGACGATAGTTGCAGGCCTTTCCTGCTGGCACGGGCCGGTCGATCCGCAGCCGATCTCGGGCGGCATCACCAACCTGAATTTCAGCGTCGTCGACCGGGGCCAGCGCTATTTCGTCCGGATCGGCGACGACATCCCCGAGCACGGCATCCTGCGGTCGAACGAACTCGCGGCGAATCGCGCGGCGCATGCGGCCGGGGTCTCGCCGGCCGTGATCCACTCGCAGCCGGGCGCGCTGGTGCTCGAATTCATCCCCGGGCGGACCTTCTCGCCGGCCGATGCGCGCGACCCCGGCAATCTCGATCGCATCGTGGATCTCATTAAGCGCTGTCATCGCGGAATACCCGAGCAGCTGCGCGGCGCGACGCCGATGTTCTGGGTGTTTCACGTCCTGCGCGACTATGCGCATACGCTCACCGCCGGCGACAGCCCCTATCGTGCACGGCTGCCGGGCCTGCTCGATACCGCCACGCGCCTCGAAAAGGCGCTCGGTCCGGTCGACATCGTCTTCGGCCACAACGACCTGCTCGCGACCAACTTCATCGATGACGGCATGCGGTTGTGGCTGGTCGACTGGGAGTATTCGGGATTCAACTCGCCGTTGTTCGACCTCGCGGGACTCGCGTCGAACAACGAATTCCCGGCGGAACTGCGGAACCGGATGCTCGAGCTGTATTTCGGTCAGCCGCCCGATGAGGAGATGGGGCTGCGCTTCGCCGCGATGACTGCCGCGTCGCTCTTGCGCGAGACGATGTGGAGCATGGTCTCCGAAATCCACTCGAAGGTCGACTTCGACTACCGCGCGTACACGGCGGAAAACCTGGCGCGCTTCGAGGCGGCGCTCGCCTCCTTCGACGGGATGGACGACCAGTGAATGAGCTGCCCCGCTCCGCCCGGATCGTGATCGTCGGCGGCGGCATCGTCGGCTGCTCGGTCGCCTATCACCTGGGGAAGATGGGCATCAACGACTGCATCCTGATCGAGCGCGGCAAACTGTCCTGCGGCTCGAGCTGGCATGCCGCGGGCCTCGTCGGGCAGCTCCGCACGAACGCCAACGTCACGCAGCTGCTCGGTTACTCGGTTGCGCTCTACGACAAGCTGGAAGCGGAGACCGGCCTCGCGACCGGCTGGAAGATGAATGGCGGCTTGCGGCTCGCCTGCAATGCCGAGCGCTGGGTCGAGGTCAAGCGGCAGGCGACCACCGCGCACAGTTTCGGGCTCGAGATGCACCTGCTGTCGCCTGCGGAAGCGCGCGACCTCTGGCCTCCGATGATCGTGGACGACGTCGTCGGCGCCGCGTTCCTGCCCACCGACGGCCAGGCGAACCCCGGCGACATCGTCCAGGCGCTGGCACGCGGCGCGCGAGCAGGCGGCGTTGCCATCCATGAAGAGACCGCGGTGACGGGCATCCGCATTGAGAACGGCGCCCTGTGCGGGATCGAAACGGATCGCGGCGCGATTGCCTGCGAGAAGCTCGTGCTGTGCGCGGGGCAATGGTCGCGCGACCTCGGCCGCCTGGCGGGCGTCAACGTGCCGCTCATCTCGGTGCAGCACCAGTACCTGGTCACGACGCCGATCGAAGGCGTGACGCGCGGCTTGCCGACGCTGCGCGATCCGGACCGGCTCACCTATTTCAAGGAAGAAGTGGGCGGACTCGTGATGGGCGGCTACGAGCCCAACCCGATTCCCTGGGCGAC
Organism: uncultured Gammaproteobacteria bacterium; assembly: GCA_963747145.1. Classification (GTDB taxonomy): domain Bacteria; phylum Pseudomonadota; class Gammaproteobacteria; order Steroidobacterales; family Steroidobacteraceae; genus SCUD01. The sequence continues at coordinate 840,759 of CAVVDZ010000001.1, forward strand.
CAGTGGCCTGCCGTCCGATTTCCAGTTCGCGCTGCTCGATTGCAACTGGGATCATTTCACGCCGATCATGCAGCAAGCGCTCGAGCGCGTGCCCGCGCTTGCGACCGCGGGCGTCAAGCAGCTTGTGAATGGCCCCGAGAGCTTCACGCCCGACGGCAACTTCATCCTCGGGCAGGCGCCGGAAGTGCAGAACGTTTTCGTCGGCGCGGGTTTCAATGCCTTCGGCATCGCGTCCGCCGGCGGCGCCGGCATGGCGCTCGCCGAATGGGTCGTTCACGGCGAGCCGCCAAGCGACCTGTGGCCAGTGGACATCCGCCGCTTCGGCCGCCACCACCAGGACACTGACTGGGTGAGGACCCGCACGCTCGAGGCCTATGGCAAGCATTACACGATGGCGTGGCCTGCCGAGGAGTACACGTCAGGACGACCACTCCGGAAATCCCCGCTCTACGAGCGCCTGAAATCCCGGGGCGCAGTTTTCGGCGAGAAGCTCGGCTGGGAACGCCCGAACTGGTTCGCGGACCTGGCAAAGGGCGAGAAACCCGAGGACATCTACACCTACGGCCGCCCGAACTGGTTCGAGGCGGTCGGGCGCGAGCACCGCGCGGCGCGAGAACGCGTGGCGCTCTTCGACCAGACCTCGTTCGCGAAATTCAGGATGGTGGGCCGCGACGCCGAAGCCGCGCTCTCCTGGATCGCCGCCAACGATGTGGCGAAGCCGCCAGGCGCGCTGACCTACACGCAGATGCTGAACGCGCGCGGCGGCATCGAATGCGACCTGACCGTCGCGCGCCTCGCGGATGATGCCTTCTATATCGTCACCGGCACCGGCTTCGCGACTCACGACTGCGACTGGATCCGCCGCAACATCCCCGGCGGTCTCGACGCACGGCTCATCGATGTCAGCGGCGAGTATTCGGTGCTCGCGCTGATGGGACCTCGTGCCCGCAGCGTCTTGTCGGCCGTGACACCGAAGGACGTGTCGAACGCTGCGTTTCCGTTCGCGCAATGCAGGCTCATCACTATCGCAGGCGCAGACGTGATCGCATTGCGCGTGACCTATGTCGGCGAGCTGGGATGGGAGTTGCACATACCAGTCGGCTCCGCACCCGCTGTCTATGACGCCATCATGGAGGCGGGCCGGGCGCAGGGCATCGCCAATGCAGGCTACCGCGCGATCGAAACGCTGCGCCTCGAGAAGGGCTATCGCGCCTGGGGCGCCGACATCGGTCCCGATCATTCGCCGCTCGTGGCCGGCCTCGGCTGGGCGGTGAAGCTGAAGGGCGGCATGCCGTTTCTCGGCCGCGAAGCGCTCGAGGAGCAGAAGAAGCGCCGCCTGCCGCGGCTGCTCGCCTGTTTCACGGCCGATGATCCCGCCGTCGTGTTGCTGGGGCGCGAGACGATCTTCAGGAACGGCCGGCGCGCGGGCTGGCTGACGAGCGCGGGCTTCGGCCACACGCTCGGGAAATCCATCGGCTACGGCTATGTGCGCGACCCGGAAAACGGCGTCGATGCCGAGATGGTGATGTCGGGCAGCTACGAACTCGAGGTTGCGACCGTTCGCGTGCCTGCTGCCGTATCCCTGACGCCGCTTTACGATCCCGGCATGACCCGCATCAAGGCCTGATGCAAAATGGCGCATGAGCGCCACTGAGGCATTCGATCTGCTGGTCGTGGGCGGCGGCATTAACGGGGTCGGCATGGCCCGCGATGCGGCCGGCCGCGGGCTGCGCGTGCTGCTGGTGGAGCAGGCAGGCCTCGCCCGCTACACGTCGTCCTCGACCACGAAGCTGATCCACGGCGGCCTGCGTTACCTCGAGTATTTCAAGTTCCGCCTGGTTCGCGAGGCTTTGCAGGAACGCGAACGCCTGCTCAGGATTGCGCCGCACCTCGTCAGCCGGCAGCGCTTCATCCTCCCCTACCAGCCCTGGTTGCGCCCGGCCTGGGCGGTGCGCCTCGGCCTCTTCCTCTACGACTGCCTCGGTCGCGGCGGTAGTCTCGAACGCTCATCCGATGTCCGCCTCGGTGCTTCGGATCTCGGGCGGCCGTTGCGCCGGGAACTTAGGCGTGGCTTCGCCTTTTCGGATTGCACGGTCGACGACAGCCGCCTCGTCGTGCTGAATGCCAGGGACGCCGCTGAGCACGGCGCCGTCGTGCAGGTGGGCCATCGCCTGACAAGCGCCGTGCGCGAGCGCCGCCTGTGGCGGGCAGAGATCGAGTGCGTGGCATCCCGGCAGAAATATTCGGTCAGCGCGCGCGCAATCGTGAATGCCGCCGGCCCGTGGATCTCGAAGGTGCTGACGGATCGGCTCGGCAGCGACAGCCGCCAGGCCGTGCGTCTCGTCAAGGGCAGTCACATCGTCGTGCGCCGGCTCTTCGAGGGAGAGCACGCCTACGTGCTGCAGCACCCGGACCGCCGCATCGTCTTCGTCATCCCGTACCAGGACGACTTCACGTTGATCGGCACGACGGACGTTGCATGGCAGGGCGAACCGGGGAAGGTCACGATCGACGCGGCGGAAACCGACTACCTGTGCCAGACGGTCAACAGCTATTTCGAGCGGCAGATCGGTCCCGGCGATGTCGTCTGGAGTTACTCGGGCATCCGCCCGCTGTGGGACGACGCGGCAACGAAAGCATCCGCCGTCACCCGCGACTACGTGCTCGATGTCGACGCGCCGGATGGGCGGGCGCCGGTCCTGTCCGTATATGGCGGCAAGATCACCAACTACCGGCACGTCGCGGAACTGGGGCTCGAGAAACTCGCGCCCTGGCTCGAACCGCTGGGCGCCGCCTGGACGATGACCGCGCCATTGCCCGGCGGTGACATTCCCGGCGGCGATGTCGATACATTCGCTTCCGGCCTGCGCCGGCGTTGGCCGTTCCTCGATGCGCCGCAGGCACGGCGGCTTGCGAGGGCGTATGGCACGCGCGTATCCCGCGTGCTCGACGGCGTCCATGCGCGCGAAGACATGGGAGAGCATTTCGGCGGCGGATTGACGCGGGTGGAAGTCGATTACCTGATCCGCGAGGAATGGGCGCGGACGGCGGAAGACATCCAATGGCGCCATTCGAAGACCGGCCTGCACGCCACGCCGGCGGAACAGCAGAGTCTCGCCAGCTACCTCCAGGGCAGCAGTCAGCCGCGGCCGGCCCGGGCAACGCCGTGAGCCGCCCGCGCCACATACTCGCCATCGACCAAGGCACGACCTCGACGCGCAGCATCGTGTTCGATGACCAGGGGCGCGCGCTCGCGATTGCGCGGCGCGAGCTGCGGCAGCATTACCCGGCCGCGGGCTGGGTGGAGCACGACGCCGAGGACATCTGGCGCGATGCGCTCGCAACAGCGCGCGAGGCGATCGAGCAATCGGGCGTCGGCGCCGCCGGCATCGCCGCGATCGGCATCACCAACCAGCGCGAGACGGCGGTGGTGTGGGAACGCAAGAGCGGCAAGCCGATTCATCGCGCCATCGTCTGGCAGGACCGGCGCACGGCCGAGACCTGCGCGCGATTGAAAGACGACGGCGCGGAGGAACTCGTCCGATCGCGCACCGGACTCCTGCTCGATCCGTATTTCTCCGGCACGAAAGTCAGCTGGCTGCTCGACCAGGTGTGCGACGGGCGCGCCCGTGCAGAACGGGGAGAGCTCGCATTCGGCACCATCGACAGTTTCCTGCTCTGGCGCCTGACGGACGGGGCCGTGCACGCCACGGACGTGACCAACGCCTCGCGCACGATGCTGTTCGACATTCATCGCGGAGAGTGGGACGAGGAACTGCTGCGCCTGATCCGCGTGCCTCGCGCGATGCTCCCCGAGGTGAAGGACAGCAGCGCCATCTTTGGAGAGACCGCGCCCGGATTGTTCGACCGCGCCATTCCGATCGGCGGCATCGCCGGCGACCAGCAGGCGGCATTGATTGGCCAGGCCTGCTTCGAACCCGGCATGGTCAAGTCCACCTACGGCACGGGCTGCTTCCTGCTGCTCAACACCGGCGAGACGCCGGTGCTGTCGCGGCATCGCCTGCTGACGACACCGGCGTATCGCATCGGCGGCCGCACGACCTACGCGATGGAAGGCTCGATCTTCGTCGCAGGCGCCGCCATCAAGTGGCTACGCGACGGGCTCGGCATCATCCAGGATGCCGCCGAGACGGCCTCGCTGGCGATGCAGGTGCCGGACAGCCACGGCGTGTACATGGTGCCGGCATTCGTCGGGCTCGGCGCGCCGCACTGGGAGCCGGGTGCACGAGGCATGATCTGTGGGCTGACACTCGACGCGACCGGCGCGCACCTCGCGCGCGCGGCGCTCGAGTCGGTGGCGTTCCAGACGCTCGACCTGGCCACGGCCATGGCCGGCGACGGCGCACAGGGCGCGGCGGCGATTCGCGTCGATGGCGGCATGGCCGCCAACGACTGGTTCTGCCAGTTCCTCGCGGACGTGGTCAACGCACCGGTCAAGCGCCCGACCCAGCTCGAGACCACGGCGCTCGGCGCGGCATTTCTGGCCGGACTCGCGACCGGCGTCTGGCCCGACCTAAAGGCGGTCGCGACGACCTGGGCGACCGGCGCGACATTCATGCCAGGCATCGAAGCCTCACGCCGGGCGGCCTTGATTGCCGGATGGAAAAACGCGCTGCGGCGGACGCTTTTGATGTAGCGTGTCCCGGCAGGCCGTTTTCGTCAATTTTACGTTTAAAAACAATATCTTACGGACACACAACGCCCCACTGCCGCGAGGGCGGCGCGTTGCATGGTGCCGGCAGGAAGCTCAGACTGTAATAATCCGCATGTTCAATAAAGAAAACGTTGCCTGCGGCATCGTTGCTGACCCAAAAAATGCATCAGGAGGATTCATGACGGCATCAGTGAAGAGGGCGCCGCTGACGCGCGCGTTCAATATTGCGGCGGCAGTTGCCTCCGCACTCGCCGCTGCGAATGTGCAGGCGGCCGATACGGATACTCCGACCGAGACGACACTGGAAGAAGTCCTGGTGTTCGGCCGCGGCCAGTCGCGGCAGGTCGCCGAGGTCAGCGCGATCGAGATCGAGCAGGCAGCGCCCGGCACGAGCGCGCTCAAGATCATCTCCAAGCTGCCTGGCGTCAGTTTCCAGTCGGCCGATCCCTACGGCGCTTACGAGTGGTCAACCCGCATTACGGTGCGCGGCTTCAACCAGAACCAGCTCGGCTTCACGCTCGACGGCGTGCCGCTCGGCGACATGAGCTATGGCAACCACAACGGGCTGCACATCAGCCGCGCGATTTCCTCCGAGAATATCGGCAGTGCCGTCCTGTCGCAGGGCGCAGGCTCGCTCGAGACCGCATCGAGCAGCAACCTCGGCGGCACCTTGCAGTTCTACTCGATGGATCCCTCCCATGAGTTCGGCGTGAATGTCGCGCTCACCGGCGGCAGTGATTCGGACCAGCGCGGATTCATCCGCCTTCGAGTCTGGAGACCTCGGCGCCTCCGGCGCTCGCGCCTACCTCAGCTATACGAATCAGCAGACCGACAAGTGGAAAGGCTTCGGCGAGCAGAAGCAGGAAGCGGTCAACTTCAAGTTCGTGCTTCCGATCGGGGACAACGGAAAGCTGACGGGGTTCTACAACTGGTCGGACCGCCAGGAAAACGACTACCAGGACCTGTCCTACGACATCATCAGCCGTCACGGTTACGACTGGGACAATCTCTCAGCCCCGAGCGACTGGCCAATCATGGTCCAGGTCGCACAGATCTACCAGGGCACGATGCCGGGACCGTATCCTGCGCCGATCGGAGCCACCGGCACCGTTGATGACGCCTACGCGAACGCGGCAGGCCTGCGCAAGGACGATCTCGGTGGCCTGACGCTGAACCTGCCTATCGGCGAATCGCTGACTTGGGACACGACCCTCTATTCGCACAAGAACTGGGGGCAGGGAATCTGGTTCACACCGTACCTGTCGACCGCTGCGTCGTTCGTGATCAACGGAGTGGGAGCCCCGGACGGCTCCGGCGGCACGATTTCGCTGGCAAATTCGGCGCCGATCTCGGTGCGCACGACCGAGTACAACATCGATCGCCAGGGCATGACGTCGGCCCTGACCTGGAACAGCGGCAAACACACGTTCAGCGCGGGCCTCTGGACCGAGAGCAACGACTTCCACCAGGCGCGCCGTTTCTACGGGCTCGAACTGGCTGCCCCGCAGCGGGACTCGCTCGAGTTCATGAGGGATCCGTTCTTCACGCAATGGGAATACGCCTTTACCACCGACACGAATGAGTTCTTCCTGCAGGATGTCTGGGCGATCAGCGACGAGCTGAAGGTGAACTTCGGCTTCAAGACACTCAGCGTCGAGAACAGGGCGCGGGCAATCGTCGATACGCGGTTCCCGACCAGCCTGGCGGGCACGATCAAGGCCTCGGACGATTTCCTGCCGCAGGTCGGCTTCAACTACCAGCTGAACGACTCGCAGGAAATGTTCGGCGCCATCACGAAGAACATGCGCGCCTTCATCGCCGCGGCGACCGGCGGATCGCCGTTCGCAACGTCTCCGACCAACTTCGCGGCGCTGCAGAACAGCGGCGGACTTTCACCGGAGACGTCGACGACGTATGAGCTCGGCTGGCGCTACAACGTCGCCGACCTGCAGGCGGTGGCTGCGCTCTACTACGTGGACTTCAAGGACCGGCTGCTCGTCAACACGATCGGCGCCGGCATCGTCGGCAACCCGACCGTGCTGCAGAACGTCGGCGACGTCAAGACGCAGGGCGCCGAGATCGGCGTGCGCTGGGCGTTCATGGACGACTGGAGCTGGTACACATCGCTGAGCTACAACGACTCCACGTACCAGGATGACGTCGTGTCCGTCACGATCGTCGCCGGCGTCCCGGTCACGACCATCACGCCGACCGGCGGCAAGACGGTCGTTGACTCACCGAAGGAACTGCTCAAGTCGGAGCTCAGCTACGACAACGGCACGTTCTTCGGCAAGCTCGGGCTCGACTACACGGGCAAGCGTTACTTCACCTACACGAACAGCCTGTGCGATCCGTTGCAGACCAACCCCGCGAGCTCGTCTGCCTGCACTCCTCTCGGCGTTCCTGACGGCAAGGGTAGCGTCAGTTCGTACACGATCTTCAACGCGAGCCTCGGCTACCGGCTCAAGGACATTGGCTTCGGCAAGAATCTTTCGATCCAGGCCAACGTCACCAACCTGACCGACGAGAGCTATATCTCGACGATCGGCTCGAACGGCTTCGGCAATGCAGGCGATGCCCAGACGTTCCTGACAGGTGCGCCGATGCAGTGGTTCGTGTCGCTGCAGGGCCAGTTCTGACCTGATTGTTCTTCACTCCAGCCGGCCGGACCCATCGCGGTCCGGCCGGCGTGGGGTTCCACTTGGCACCCCTGCCGCACGAGCCGGGGAAGCGGGCAAAATCATGAAGCTTCACAGATCCGTCGTTGCGGCCGCCTTCGGCTTGCTCGCCGCCAGCAACCTGGCGGCTGCGCCCCGGACGCCGATCAAGCACGTCATCGTGATCGTCGGCGAGAACCGGACCTTCGACAACCTGTTCGCCACCTACCAGCCGAAGTCGCGGCAGTCCGTCGGCAACCTGCTGTCGCGCGGCATCGTGCTGGCCGACGGCTCACCGGGCCCGAATTTCAAGATTGCCGAACAGCACACGGCCGAGGTCCTGGACGTCTTTTCGCCGACGCCGAAGGTGACCGGCACATACGCCATGCTGCCGCAGCCCTTCGCCTTCGGCGCATTCGGCCAGCGGTACGACGTCCCGGACGCCCGTTTCAGCGAGCCGATGCCGAACGGCCCTTTCCAGATCACGAAACACGTCAGCTATGGCGCGCACACCGGCGACCCGATACATCGTTTCTTCCAGATGCGTCAGCAGATCAACGGCGGCAGGAACGACCTGTTCGTGTGGACCGCGGAAACCGTCGGCATGGGTGGAAGCAACGGCAGCCTTCCCTTCGCGCCAGGCAAGAATTACCAGGGCGGCGTGTCGATGGGTTTCTACAACATGGCTGCCGGCGACGCCGCCTATTTCCGTTCGCTCGCCGACAAGTACGCGATCGCCGACAACTATCACCAGCCGATTCTCGGCGGCACGACGGCCAACTATTTCGCGCTCGCCACGGCCGATGTCGGTTTTTACACGGCTGCCGGGCAGCCTGCCGTGCCGCCGGCCAAGATGATCGAGAATCCGAATCCGACGCCCGGCACGAACAACTGGTATATCGAGGACGGCTACCAGGGCGGAACGCTCGTCCCCTGCGCGGACCGCGCAGCCCCCGGCGCTGGGCCGATCCATGACTATCTCGCGAACCTGCCCTATAAGGCCTTCCGCGACGGCAACTGCGAGCCCGGCCATTACTACATGGTCAACAATCTCGAGCCCGCCTACCTGCCGAACGGCGGATTGCGGGAAGACAAGCCGGAGAAGCGCGTACTGCCGCCGCAGATGATGCGCAATATCGGCGACGTGATGAGCGCCGGCGGCGTGGCATGGAAGTGGTATTCGGGCGGTCGCAATGACGGCAAGAAGACCGACAACGAATACTGCGCGATGTGCGACACGCTCAGTTACTTCACGTCGACGATGACCGGCCCCGACCGCGCCAATCTGCACGACCTGCAGCAGTTCTACGTCGACGTGAAGGATGCGGCGACCTTCCCGGCGGTCTCGGTAATCGCACCCTATGACAGCATTTCCGGCCACCCGGGCTATGCGATGGAGCCGTCCTTCGATGAGCTGGCACACGGCGTCATCGATCGGGTGAAGTCCAATCCCGCTCTATGGAAGAACACGGTCATCCTGGTGACCTTCGACGAGGGTGGTGGGTACTACGATTCCGGCTACGTGCAGGCAATCGATTTCTTCGGTGACGGTACGCGCATCCCGCTGATCGCGGTCTCGCCGTATGCGCGGTCCGGGCACATCGACCATACGTATTACGATCACGCCTCGATCGCCAAATTCATCCAATACAACTGGGGATTGCCGCCGATCTCGGCCCGCAGCCGCGACAACCTGCCGAACCCTGTCCACACGGCCGACGATCCCTATGTGCCGGTGAACCGCCCGGCGATCGGCGACCTGACCAACCTGTTCGACTTCAAGCGTAGGCCAAGACTGTAGCTGCCGCGCCCGTAGCGCCGCCGCGTCAGGCCGTGCCGCGCGTCGAAAGCGCGCCGATGATCTCCGTTTCCCCGCAGACGCCGAGCACGCGCCCGCTTTCGGCGAGCAGCACCGGATGGCCGGTCCTGCGGCGCAGGTGAATCAGGGCCTGTAGCGACAGCGTCGAGGGCGCGACGATGACGGCGCGCTCGTCCTCGGCGCAAGCCGCGTCATCGCCGACGACGCGCAGCGGATGCGGCTGCCCGTCCAGGCGCAGCTCGACGGGCGCCTGCTGCGGATCCAGCTTCAATTGATAATGCCGCGCGTCGTCCAGGCACAGGGCGCCGTCCGTCCGGGTCATCTGCTCGCAACTGCGCATGATCATCGCGCCGGTCAGAACCGTGAGCGGGTTCATGTGCCGCACGAACTCCGCGACATAGTCGTCGGCGGGGCGCAGCACGATGTCCTGCGCGCTGCCGGTCTGCACGATCCGGCCGTGATGCATGATCGAAATGCGGTCGCCGAGGCGCAGCGCCTCGTCGAGGTCATGGCTGACAAACAGGATCGTTTTCTTCACCCGTTCCTGAAGCGCCAGCAGTTCGTCCTGCAGCTTGTCGCGGATCAGCGGGTCGAGCGCCGAGAAGGGCTCATCCATCAGCAGGATGTCGGCCTTGGTCGCAAACGCGCGCGCGAGTCCCACGCGCTGCTGCATGCCGCCGGACAGCTCGCCGACATCCCGGTCCGCCCATTGCGTCAGGCCGACGAGCTCGAGCTGCTCCGCGACGATTTTGTGCCGCTCAGCCGCGGGTCTCGCCGCGCAGTTCCAGTCCGAGCCCGACATTGTCCGCGACCGTGCGCCAGGGCAGCAGCCCGAACTGCTGGAACACCATCGCGACGCGCTCGCGCCGCAGGCGCCGCAGGCTTTCCGTGTCGCAGTGGGCGACGTCGATCGGCGCATCCTTGTCGTCGATCAGCACATGGCCGCGCGTGACGGCCGTCAGGCCGTTCGCGGCTCGCAGCAGCGTCGACTTCCCGGAACCGGAGAGGCCCATCATCACGCAGATCTCGCCCGGCGCGATGCTCAAGGAAGCGCCGGCGACACCGACGACGACGCCACAGGCGGCGGATATCTCCTCGCGCGTTGCGCCCGCATCAAGACGCGCGAGTGCATCGCGGATCGCTCGCGCGTTCTTGCGCCCCTGCTCGCGGCTGAACAGGATGTCGACATCCTGGAACTCGAGTGCGGCGTTCATCGGGAGGCTCCATGATCGCCGGGCCGGCTGATGCGGTCCAGGATGATCGCGAGCAGGACGATCGCGAAACCCGCCTCGAATCCGACGTCGACCTGCACGCTGTTGAGCGCACGCACGACAGGGACGCCGAGGCCGCCGGCGCCGACCAGCGCCGCGATCACGACCATCGAGAGCGACAGCATGATGCACTGCGTGACGCCGGCCAGGATCGTCGGCATCGCGCTCGGCAGCTCGATTTTCCACAGCCGCTGCAGCGGCGTCGCGCCGAAGGCGTCACCCGCCTCCAGCAATGGCTTCGGCACCGAGGAAATCCCGAGGTGTGTCAGGCGGATCGGCGCCGGCAGAGCGAAGATCACCGTGGAAATCAGGCCGGGCACGACGCCGAGCCCGAACAGCACGAGCGTCGGGATCAGATACACGAAGGTCGGCAGCGTCTGCATCAGGTCGAGCACGGGGCGGAGCGCCGCGTAGAGCCGCGGCCGATGCGCCGCCGCGATGCCGATCGGCACGCCAAACAGCGTCGAGAAGAGCGCCGACACGAACACCAGCGACAAGGTCTCGAGCGTCGCAGCCCAGTAGCCCTGGTTCATGATGAAGAGCAGCGCCGCGATGATGAAGATCGCGAGTGCGATCGACCGATGCAGTAGCCAGGCAAGCGCAGCAACCAGCAGGATCAGGAGCGCTGCAGGCGTGCCAGACAGCAGGGCGTTCACGCCGTCGACGGAACCCTGAATGACGATCGAAATGCCGGCGAAGAATCCCTTGCCGTGGACCTTGATGAATTCGATGAATCCGGCGATCGTGCTGCCGAGCGGGATCTTGTGGCCGGTCACCCAGGGCTCGAAGCCGCCGCGCGGCGCGCGGCGGCGGGCTGCGGCGCCGATTCCTGCAAGGCGGGCTTGCCGTCGAAGGTCTGCACGCCCTCGAACCAGGTCGTGAGCGCGGCCGGATTGGACTTGAGCCATTCCTCGGCCGCCGCTTCCGGCGCGAGATGCCCGTCGAGGATCTTTGCCATCATTTCGCTTTCGCCGCGCAGGGTGAATCGCAGGTTCTTCACCAGGCGCCCGACATTCGGGCATTCGCGCAGGTAGCCGGCGCGGGTGTTCGTGAAGACGGTCGCGCCGCCGAAGTCCGGCCCGAAGCTCGCGTCGCCGCCGGTGAGATAGCGCATGTCGAAGCGCGTGTTCATCGGATGCGGCTCCCAGCCGAGGAACACGATGGGCGCCGCAGCGGCGGTCGCGCGCTCGACCTGCGCGAGCATGCCCTGCTCGCTCGATTCGACCAGCTTGAAGCTGCCGAGGCCGAAATCGTTCTTCTTGATCAAATCGAGCACCAGGCGATTGCCGTCGTTGCCGGGCTCGATGCCGTAGATCTCGTGCTTCAGTTCCGCGCCGAAGCGCTGGATGTCGGCGAAAGTCCTTCAGCCCGGCTTCGTGCGTATAGGCCGGCACGGCGAGCGTGTACTTGGCGCCGGTCAGGTTGGCGCCCACGACTTCGACCGAACCATCGTTGAAATAGGCGCGGCTGTCGCCCTCCATCGACGGCATCCAGTTGCCGAGGAACACGTCGATGTCCTTGTTCTTCAGCGACGCATAGGTCACCGGTACGGAAAGCACCGTGACCGCAGGCAAGTAGCCGAGCCTGCGCAACAGGTGGCTCGCGAGGCCCGTCGTCGCCGTGACATCGGTCCAGCCGATGTCCGCGAAGCGCACGGTCTGACAAGACGCGGGCTCGGGCACGGTGTCCGCCAGGGCGGTATACGGGCCGAACGACAGCAGGGCGACCAGCGCAAGGCACACGGATCGGGCCGACCGCGTCGCCCTTGACCTGCCCGACCGGCTATCGAATGATCGTTCCACAGGGGAATACTTCTGCATGTTCGTGTCCCCGTAACTATTCGCAAGAAGGGCACTGTGACAACCCCCGATAGTCTCGCAGAACTTGGATATCCCGGCACGGGTGCGCCATGACCGTGGCTGGCAGCGCGCCTGGTTTCCTTCAATCCGGCGACCGGCGAACGGCTCGGCGACGTCCCGGTGGCCGGCCCCGGCGAAATCGAGGCGGCGGTCAGCGCCGCGCGCGCGGCGCAGCCCGGATGGGCCGCGATGACCGGGGCGGAGCGCGCCCGTATCCTGCGCCGCGCCGCCGAGATCCTGCGCTCACGCAACGACGAGCTCGCCGCACTCGAGACCCGCGACACCGGCAAGCCGATACAGGAAACCCGCGTCGTCGATGTCATCTCGGGCGCCGAGTGCCTCGAGTATTTCGCCGCGCTCACGCAGAGCGCCGCGGGCGAGCATATCGACCTCGGCCCGCAGGCCTTCGGCTATACGCGCCGCGAGCCGCTCGGCATCGTCGCAGGCATCGGCGCCTGGAACTATCCGCTGCAGATCGCCTGCTGGAAGTCGGCGCCCGCGCTCGCTTTCGGCAACGCGATGATCTTCAAGCCGGCGAGCATTACGCCGCTCAGCGCCCCCGAGCTCGAGAAGATCTACCTCGAAGCTGGCCTGCCGCCCGGCGTCTTCCAGGTAGTGCAGGGCCATTCCGATACCGGGCGCCTGCTGACGCGCCATCCGGAGATCCGCAAGGTATCGCTCACCGGATCGGTCGGCACCGGCAAGGCGGTGATGAACGATGCCTCCTCCACGGTCAAGGCGGTGACGCTCGAGCTCGGCGGCAAGTCGCCGCTGATCGTCTTTGAGGACGCGAAACTCGACCAGGCCGTTTCCGGCGCGCTGCTCGCCAATTTCTATTCCGCGGGCGAGGTCTGTTCGAACGGCACGCGCGTCTTCGTGCACCGCAAGGTCAAGGCCGAGTTCCTGCGCAAGCTTGTCGCGCGAGTCAGCGCCATGCGCATCGGCGACCCGATGGACCCGGCGACCCAGGTCGGCTCGCTCATATCCGAAGAGCACATGCAGATGGTCCTCGGCTACATCGCGCGCGGGCGCGCGGAAGGCGCGCGCGTGCTCGTGGGCGGCAACCGCCGTACCGACGGCGCGCTCGCCAAGGGATTCTTCGTGGAGCCGACGGTCTTCGATGGTTGCCGTGACGACATGGCTATCGTCCGGGAGGAGATCTTCGGTCCGGTCATGTCGGTGCTCGAGTTCGAGGACGAGGAAGAAGTCATCGGGCGCGCGAACGCCACCGAGTTTGGCCTGTCTGCCGGCGTCTTCACCAACGACCTCAACCGCGCGCACCGCGTGATCGCAAAGCTGCAGGCCGGGACCTGCTGGATCAACCACTACAACGTCACGCCGATCGAACTGCCTTTCGGCGGCGTCAAGCTCTCGGGCCTCGGGCGCGAGAACGGCCGCGCCGCGATGGAGCATTACACGCAGCTCAAGAGCGTGTACGTGGCGAAGGGCGACATCGATGCGCCCTACTGAGGCCTTCGATTTCGTGATCGTCGGCGCCGGTTCCGCCGGCTGCGTGCTGGCGGACCGGCTGACCGAGGATGGAAAGCACAGCGTGCTGCTGCTCGAATACGGCGGCTCGGACCGATCCATATTCATCCAGATGCCGTCGGCGCTCGCGATCCCGATGGGCATGAAGAAGTACAACTGGTTCTACTACACCGAGCCCGAGCCGCATCTCGGCGGACGGCGGATCCACACGCCGCGCGGCAAGGTCCTGGGCGGCTCCTCCTCGATCAACGGCCTCGTCTACGTGCGCGGCCATGCGCAGGATTTCGATCGCTGGGAACAGGAAGGCGCCACGGGCTGGAATTACGCCGCCGTGCTGCCGTATTTCCGGCGCGCGGAAACCCGCGCCGAGGGCGGTGACCGCTATCGCGGCGACACGGGCCCGCTCCAGACCTGCTACGGCACGCTTTCGAATCCGTTGCACGCAGCCTGGCTCGAAGCCGGCAGGCAGGCAGGCTACCCGTACACCTCGGACATCAACGGCTTTCAGCAGGAGGGGTTCGGCCGCCTGGACATGACGGTCGGCGCCGGGCGCCGCTCGAGTGCCGCGAACGCCTATCTGCGCCCGGCGATGAAACGGCGCAACCTCACCGTCCGCACGGAGGCGCTGGCGACACGCATTTTGTTCGAAGACCGTCGCGCGGTCGGCCTGCGCTATCGAATGGGCGACACGCTGCATGAGGTGCGCGTGCGGCGCGAGCTCCTGGTTTGCGGCGGGTCGATCAACTCACCGCAGTTGCTGAAGCTTTCCGGAATCGGGCCGGCCGCCGAACTGAAACAGCACGGCATCGAAGTCATTCGCGACCTGCCGGGTGTCGGCGAGAACCTGCAGGATCACCTCGAATTCTATTTCCAGGTCGCCTGCAAGGAGCCCATCACCCTCTACTCATCGATGGGCCTGTGGTCGCGGGCGCTGATCGGCGCACGCTGGTTGCTTTTCAAAGACGGGCTCGGCGCCACGAATCACTTCGAGACCGGCGGCTTCATCCGCAGTCGCCCGGGCGTACCCTACCCCGACATCCAGTTTCATTTCCTGCCGCTCGCGGTCACCTACGACGGCACGTCGATGGCGCACGAGCACGGCTTCCAGGCTCACGTCGGCCCGATGCGCTCGAAGAGCCGCGGCTGGGTGCGCCTGGCCTCGTCAGATCCGCGGGACGCGCCGAAGATCTGCTTCAACTACCTGAGCCACGCAGAGGACTTGATGGAAATGAGGGCGGGCGTGCGCCTGACCCGTGAGATCTTCGCGCAAGCCGCATTCGATCGTTACCGCGGCCGCGAGATCCAGCCGGGTGCGGACTGCGTGAGCGACGAACAGATCGACGCTTTCGTCCGTGACAAGGTCGAAAGCGCTTTTCATCCATCCTGCACCTGCAGGATCGGCAGGCGCGATGACCCGATGGCGGTTGTTGACTCGGAAGCGCGCGTCATCGGCATCGAAGGGCTGCGCGTGGTAGATTCCTCGATCATGCCGTCGATCACGACCGGCAATCTCAACGCGCCGACCATCATGCTCGCCGAGAAAGCGGCGGATCACATTCTCGGAAAGCCGCTGCTGCCTGCCGCCGCAGAGGACTACTACGTGGCGCTCTGCATGGCGGACGTCACAGCGATAAGGAATCCGGCCTAGTTGTACGCGGCGCCGAACCGCCAGGTCCCCGTCACGCCATAGGTGCGCGGCTTGCCGTACACGCCCGCCACGACGCCCGCGAACAGCGAGCTGTCGAAGGCATAGACGCGGTACTCCTCGTCGGTGGCGTTGTCGACGAAGGCCGCGACCGACCAGCGCCCGTTTTCCGCCCCGTAGCCGACGCGCGCATTGACGACCGTGTACGCCGCTTCCTTCTCGACCGGCGCACACAGTACCGTGAAGCAGAACTTGGACGTGTACACGACGTCCGCCTGCACCGAGGCCGTGTTGCCGCCCACTGGGAACTCATAGCGCGCCAGTGCATTGCCCGAGAATTTCGGCGCCTGCGGCAGATCGTGCTCCACCTGCGTGATGGAATCTGGCAGCACGATATCCTTGACGTTGGAACCGATTGAGGAAACACCGAGCTGCAAGGTCAGACCTTCGATGGGCCGGGAGTTGATTTCCGCTTCGAAGCCATAGGCGGTTGCCGGCAGGTTGATGATCGTCTGGTTGTATCCGAGCTGCACAAAGGCCTGGTAATCCGCGTAGTCGTAGTAGAAGGCGCTGGCATCGAATGTCGTCGTCTGGTTGATCGTCGACTTGATACCGACCTCGTATGAGAGCAGGACTTCGGGCTTGAACGGAATGCCGTTCAGAAACTGCGCGTTGGTGCCGAGCGGAGTGAACGGCGGGAAATCGGCGAAAGGCGTGCCCGTCGAGAAGGAAAAGCCGCCGCTCTTGCTGCCGCGGTTGAAGCTCGCAAACAGCAACACGTCATCGTTCAGGCGGTAGTCGAGCTCGACGCGCGAGGTGACACCGGTAAATGTCTTGTGGGCATCCTCCGGCGTGAGCGTGATCGGCACGACCGACTCGTCGAAGGGTGCGCCAAAGGCGGTTCCAGTCACTTGGGTGTGGTCGAACGCGATGTGCATGTCGTTGCTCGGCTCGTCCCCGTAGTACGCGCCGTTGCGCTGGTCGCGCCAGTAGCGCAGCCCGAGGATGAGGCTCAGCTTCTCGCTTGCCTTCCATTCGTTCTGCAGGAAGGCGGCGTAGGAGGTGGTCGTCTGCGACGCCGTAATGACCGGAACGTAAGCGCAGCTCGGGGGCGCGCAGCCGGTGAAGATATCGGCGTAGAAAGGATCGGCGAACTGGCCCGTGTAATCGCCGTCCACCTTCATGCCGTACACGCCGCCGACGAGCTGGTTGTTGCCGAAATTGCCCGACAGGCGCAGCTCCTCGGAATACTGCTTGAGGTCGCTGCCCTGATAGAAGACCACGCCGAGATCCGGCGAGGCGTCTCCGCCCTCGATGTAAAACTTTTCACCCTTCTGGTAATCGGTGATCGACACGAGGTCCAGGTCGCCGATCTTCGAATCGATGCGAAGCGTCGCGGCCTTGATGGTGCGATCGACATAGGAAAGCGAGGTTTCCTCGGTGGCCCAGGGATCGCCGCCGCGGCTCGGAATGATCGCGTCGTTGCGGAAACCCGTGCCGGTTGCACCCGCGCCCTGTCCCCAGGCGGGGCAATCCAGCGTCGGCGGCGTGAACTCGCCCTGCCGCTGTGCATTCGGGCAAGCGGGCTCATGTGAATAGAGGCCTGCCTGGCGCTCCTTGTCGGCGCGCAGGTAGCGCAGGATCAGGTTCACGTTCGTGTTGTCGGTCGGCTGCCAGGCCAGCTGGCCACGCAACGCGTAATGATTGTTGGCGCCGCGGTCCTGTTCGCCGGGAACGAGTCCCTTGATGTAGCCGTCATCCTGGTTGCTGATGAAGGCCAGGCGACCCTGCAACTGGTCGGTGAACGGTCCGGAGACCGCGCCTTCGACGATTATCTGGTTGAAGCGTCCATAGGTCGCCGACGCGTAACCTTCGAATTCGTCGGTCGGTCTCTGCGAAATGAACTGGATCGCGCCGCCCGTCGCATTGCGGCCGAACAGGGTCCCCTGCGGACCGCGCAGCGCCTCGACACGCGCCAGGTCAAACACGGGGAAGCTCGCGAAGTTGATCGAGCTCGAGTAACTGTCGTCCTGGTAAACGGCGACCGGCGGTTCCTGCTCGTCGCCATAGCTGTTCTGGGCGACGCCGCGGATGTTGAACACCGCCTGCGACGAGGAATAGGCATTCATCTTCAGGCTCGGCACGGCACGCACGATGTCGGTCGCGGTCCTGATGTTGAGGTCATTCAGCGTCTCTTCGCCGAGCGGCGTCACCGAGATGCCGACGTCCTGGATGTTCTGTTCGCGGCGCTGGGCGGTCACGACGATTTCCTCGAATGCCGCGGCCCCGGACTGTTGCGCCATCGCGGCCGGCGATGCGCCGCCGACGATGGCCGCACAGGCGGCGAGACGAAGAACGGAATGAACGGCGCTCTGGATGTTCCGCATGGAAGCTCCCTGCATCAGTATTTCTTGTTTACCAGGCCATGGGCGGGCGGACGGCCGCTGCGCTCATTTTTGGCATCTTCCACCAGTGCCTGCGCTTAGGCAAGGCTTGCAGAAATGGCGTACTGATCCGTCATCGCGCCTGCGCGACGAAGTCCCTGGCAGCCTCTTGTAACAATTCACGGACGTAGTCCGCGAAGGAGCGCCAGACTTCGAGGCGGAATTCGTCGGCGCCGGTGCGCCAGATGATGATGTCCGACTTGCCGAACAACGTGCGCGTGCACATGCCCGTCGGAAAAGCCGCCGGGTCGAGATCCAGCGGACATCCGGTGTTGAGGATTGCGCCGGCGTTAGGCCCGCTGACCTGCAGCGCCAGCTGTCGCTGGCTGACGTCCACCAGCGAATGAGCGATTCCCGCCAATGCCGCGCCGAGGCCGGCGGAAACTATCTGCGCATCGTCTGCGGGAGCGAGTAGCAGATGTTCGTCGGGACCAAGCCACAGCGCCGCGCGTTCGCCTGACGAACTGGCGCGGCATGAATCTTCGGGCAGTGCCACTCCGAAGGCGGCGCCCGCTGCCGTGCGCGCGGCCTGCCCGCCCTGCAGGATGAAGCGCGCGGCAGGCGGAAGCGTTCGGAGCCAGCCGTCGTTGCCCGTTTTCTGCCGTGCGTCGGTTTCAGCCATTCAGGCGCGCCCCTTCCTTGTCATAGAACACGGGCGAGGTCACTTCGACGGCAATGTCGCCGCCGGACATCGGCACGAAGAGCGTCTGGCCGATGCGCGCGCGGCCGCCTGCGACCATTGCGAGCGCGATCGAATGCCCAAGCGCCGCGCTCCAGTACGAGGACGTGACATGACCGCGGAGTTTCATCGGCGGTTTCTGTCGCGCAGTTTCCACGACCTGGGCGCCCTCCTCGAGCACCGTGGCGGGATCGCGCGTGCGAAGGCCGACGAGCTGCTTGCGATGCGGATCTTTCATTGCCGCGCGCTCGAGCGAACGCTTGCCGACGAAATCCGGCTTGCCTCGGCCGATGGCCCAGGCGAGGCCCGCGTCGTCCGGCGTCACCGTGCCATCCGTGTCCTGGCCGACGATGACGTAGCCTTTCTCCGCGCGCAGCACGTGCATCGTCTCGGTGCCGTAGGGCGTGATGCCATGCGCGAGACCCACGGCATGAACGGCTTCCCAAACGGCAAGACCGCTATCGGCAGGCACATTGATCTCGTAGCCCAATTCGCCGCTGAAGCTGACGCGAAACAACATCATCGGAATGCCGCGGATACTGCCGCTCGCCACGCCCATGTGCGGCAGCGCCTCGGCTGAAATGTCGACGCCTGCGACCAGCGGCTGCAGCACACGCCGCGCCGCGGGCCCCTGGACGGCGATGACCGCCCACTGCTCGGTCGTGGAGGTCAGCCAGACCTGGAGCTCCGGCCACTCCGTCTGGCGGTAGTCCTCCATCATCGCGAGCACGCGCGCCGCACCGCCGGTCGTCGTGGTCACGTGAAAGCGATCCGGCGCCGTGCGCGCGACGACGCCATCGTCATAGATGAATCCGTCGTCGCGCAGAAGGATGCCGTAACGCGCGCGACCGACCGCAAGATTCGACCAGTTGTTGATGTACAGCCGGTTCAGGAATTCCGCCGCATCGGGGCCGACCACGGCGATCTTCCCGAGCGTCGAGCCATCGAAGATCCCGCAGGCCGAGCGCACGGACAGGCATTCGCGCGCAACCGCGGCGTGCATGTCCTCGCCGGCACGCGGGAAATAGCGCGCCCGCTTCCACAGGCCGACGTCCTCGAATACCGCGCCCTGCGACTTCGCCCATTCATGCATTGGCGTGGTACGCACCGGATCGAACAGGTCGCCCCGCGCCATACCGGCGAAACTCCCGAAGCTGACCGGCGTGTACGGCATGCGAAACGTGGTGAGTCCGACCTCGGGGATGGATTTGCCAAAGCCCCTGGCGACGATGCCGAGGGCGTTGAGATTGGAGGTCTTGCCCTGGTCGGTCGCCATGCCGACGGTCGTGTAGCGCTTGATGTGCTCGATGGAACGGAAGCCCTCGCGCGCGGCGAGCGCGAGGTCGTTGGCGGTCACGTCGTTCTGCCAGTCCACGAAGGCCTTCGATCCGGCGCCCTGCGGCGCCTGTGCCGCCGCGACCGGATATCCATCGGCGCGTGCTTCCTCCCCCGTCACCTCGAAATGGCGCGCCGCGGCGCTGAAGCCACAGGCGCGGGCGGCATCAGCGCCCGCGTCCGCGCCGTCCTGCAGCACGGCCGCGAGATCGCCCAGGCCACGGCAGGCGCCGGCCGATCGTTCGCGCTCGGCCGATGAGCCCGGCACGAACACCCGCGCGGCCTCGTTCCATTTCAGCGCGCCGCGCGACTGCGAGAAAAGGTGCACGCTCGGCGTGAATCCGCCGGACATCAGCACCAGGTCGCAGGGCAGGCTGCGCCGCTGCGCGCTCCCGCCCTTGTCCGCGGCCGCGAGTTCGATGCCGCTGACACGCCGATTGCCGCGGGTGCCGAGCACGCTCGCGTTGATCAGTACCTCGATGCCGGCGCGCCGCGCAGCCTCCGGCAACACGCCGTCGGCGCTCATTCGCAGGTCCGCGATCGCCGCGATCTGCACGCCGGCGGCCTGCAGGTCGAGCGCCGCCTGGTAGGCACTGTCGGTCGCCGTGACGAGGACAGCGCGGGATCCCGCGCGCACGCCAAAGCGGTTGAGGTAGGCCTGCGCGGCGCCTGCCAGCATGATGCCGGGACGGTCGTTGCCCGGGAACACCAGCGGCTGCTCGATCGCCCCGGTCGCGAGCACCACCTCGCGCGCGCGCACCTGCCACAAGCGCTCGCGCGCCTGGCCGGCCGGCGGTTCCGCGAGATGATCGGTGAGCCGTTCGTTGAGCCCGATCGCGTTGTGCGGGAAATATCCGAAGGCCGTCGTGCGCGGAAGGAATCGCAGCCGGGGATACCGTGCGAACGCAGCGACCGCCCGCACAAGCCAGGCGCCGGCTGCCAAACCGTCGATCTCTGCGTTCGATCCCGCAAGCAGCGACCCGCCCGGGTCGGATTGTTCATCGCAGAGGATCACGCGCGCGCCGGCCTCTGCCGCAGTGAGCGCCGCGGCGAGCCCCGCGGGCCCCGCCCCGACGACCAGCACGTCGCAGTGCGCAAACTGATTCGCGTAGCGGTCCGGATCGGGCAGCGACGGCGCGCGGCCGAGGCCGGTCGTCGCACGGATCAGCGGTTCATAAAGGCGGGCCCACCCGGAGCGCGGCCACATGAAGGTCTTGTAGTAGAACCCGGCCGGAAACAGGGGCGACAGCAGGTCGTTCAGCCGGCCGACGTCGAAGCCGAGGCTCGGCCAGCGGTTCTGGGAGGACGCAGCAAGGCCGTCGTACAGCTCCACCTGGGTCGCGCGCAGGTTCGGCGTCGTGCGCGCCGCATCGCGGCGCACGGTGACCAGCGCATTCGGCTCTTCCGCGCCGGCCGTCAGGATGCCGCGCGGCCGGTGATACTTGAACGACCTCCCGACCAGGTGCACGCCATTGGCGAGCAGAGCGGACGCGAGCGTATCGCCCTGCAGGCCCTGGAATGCTTTCCCGTCGAAGGTGAATCGCAGCGGGCGCGAACGATCGACCCGACCGCCGCCCGCTGTGCGAAATGCGCTCACGGCCGCTCGCCGATCTTGTAGGTGGCGGAAAAATGATCGGTCGTCGTGTCGCGCAGCGCATTGAAGAACCGGCCGCAGCCGCGCACGTGACGCCAGCGCTCGGCGTGCAGGCCCCGCGGGTTGCTGCGCACATATAAATAGTCGGCCCACTGCTGGTCGTTCAAGTCGGCGGGCCGCGGCGGCCGCGCGAGATGCGCCTGTCCGCCGTAGGCGAATTCCAGTTCGGGCCTCTCGCCGCAATACGGACAGCGAATCAGCAGCATCGGCGGCTCAGTGGGCGACGGCCGCAGCCGCGGCCTCGTCGATCAGCACGCCGTCGCGGAAACGCTCCAACGTGAATGGGGCATTGATGGGATGCGGCTCGTCGTTCGCCATGGTCCAGGCAAACACCTGCGCCGATCCCGGCGTCGCCTTGAAACCGCCCGTGCCCCAGCCGCAGTTCACGTACAGCCCCGGCACGGGCGTCTTGCCGATGATCGGCGAGCGGTCCGGCGTCACGTCGACGATGCCGCCCCAGTTCCGCAGCATCCGCAGGCGGCGGAAGCAGGGAAACAACTCGCAGATCGCCTCCAGCGTGTGCATGTTGACGTGCAGCGCACCGCGCTGCGTATAAGAAGTGTAGGCATCGGTGCCTGCGCCGATCACCAGCTCGCCCTTGTCCGACTGGCTGATGTAGGCGTGGATGCTGTTCGACATCACGACACAGGGGAAGACGGACTTGATGGGCTCCGACACCAGCGCCTGCAGCGGGTAACTTTCGAGCGGCAGCGCCACGTCCGCCATCTTCATCACGACACTGGAATTACCCGCTGCCACGACGCCGACCCTCCGGCTGCGGATCAGGCCGCGCGAGGTCTCGACGGCCTCGACCCTGCCTGCCGCGTCGCGGCGAATGCCGGTAACTTCACAGTTCTCGATGATGTCGACGCCGAGCGCATCGGCTGCGCGGGCATAGCCCCAGGCGACGGCGTCGTGCCGCGCCGTGCCGCCGCGCCGTTGCAGTGCAGCGCCCATCACCGGGTAGCGGATGTCCGAGCCGATATTGAGCGGCGGACAGAATGTCTTGGCCTCTGCGGGCGTCAGCCATTCGTTGTCGACGCCATTGCAGCGGTTGGCGTGCACATGCCGCTTCAGCACCTGCACGTCGTGCACCGTGTGCGCGAGCATCATCACGCCGCGCGGCGAGAACATCACGTTGTAGTTCAGTTCCTGCGACAGGTGCTCCCACAGCTTGACGGCATGGTCGTAGAGCCGGGCGCTCTCGTCGAACAGGTAATTGGAGCGGATGATCGTCGTGTTGCGGCCGGTGTTGCCGCCACCGATCCAGCCTTTCTCGATCACCGCGATGTTCGAGAGCCCATGCTCGGCCGCGAGGTAATAGGCGGTTCCGAGGCCGTGCCCGCCGCCGCCGATGATGATCGCATCGTAGGCGGGTTTGGGCTCGGCGCGTCGCCATTGCTCCTGCCAGCTGCGGTGCCGCGAGAGGCTACGCCACAGCAGATGGAGTCCGGACCAGGATTGACGCTTCACCGCGAGCGGCCTTCAGGCCCTCAGGTCCCGGTTCTCGGGGTCATACGGCGAATCGACCAGCACGGTCGCTTTTTTCCTTTCGCCGAGGATTTCGATCTCCAGCCGGGTGCCCGGGGCCGCATAGGCCGGCTGCACATAGCCGATCGCAAGGCTCTTCTTCAGCACATGGCCGTAATAGCCGGAGGTCGCGCGGCCGATCATCGCGCCTTTCTCGTCGAACAACGGTTCGTTACCGAGCGGATCGGCGTCGGTGACGCCGTGCACCTCCACCGTCACGAAGCGGTTGGGCACGCCGGCGGCGAGCTGCTTCTTCAGCGCTTCCCTGCCATTGAATTCGCCCTTGTCGATGCGCACGAAACGATCGAGACCGGCCTCGAACGGCGTGTAGTCGCGGGTCATGTCGCTGCCCCACATGCGGTACGACTTTTCGAGCCGCAGCGATTCCATCGCGCGCATGCCGGCCATGCCGATCCCGAACTCCTCGCCCGCCGCAAACAACGCATCGAACAGGTGGTGCGCGTACTCGATCGGGAAATGCAGTTCCCAGCCGAGCGCGCCGACGAAATTCACCCGCAGCAGGTAAACATCGGTCGCGAGCCCGACCTCACCCGTCTGCGCGGTCAGCCAGGGGAATGCTGCGTTGTCGAGCGCGAGGTCCGTGAGTTTCGCCAGCACCTCGCGTGAGCGCGGCCCGGCCAGCACGAAGCAGCCGCGGGCGGTCGTGACGTTGCGAAGCGTCACGGAGCCATCGCCCGGCAGCATCTTCTGCAGGTAGTCGCTGTCGTAGCGCTCGGCGGCGCCGGCGCTGACCACATAGAAATGCTGGTCGGCGAGCTTCGTGATCGTAAATTCGGAGCGGATGCCGCCGCGACGGGTCAGGGCGTGGCTGAGCGCCATGCGCCCGATCTTGACCGGGACCTTGTTGGCGACGAGCGTGTCGAGCCAGGCTTCGGCGCCAGCACCTGAGACTTCGTGCTTCGTGAACGGCGTCAGGTCGATGACGCCGACACGCTCGCGCAGCCGGCGGCATTCGTTGCCGACATGCTCGAAATAATTCGTGCGGCGGAAACTCCACTGGTCCTTCGCGGGGACGCCCGCCGGCGCGAACCAGTTCGCGCGCTCCCAGCCGTAGCGCTGGCCGAATACGGCGCCCATCTGCTTCAGCTTGTCGTAAACGGGGCTCGTCTTGGCGGGCCGTGCGCCCGGCCGTTCTTCGTCCGGAAAATGAATCACGAAGACGTTGCGATAGGTCTCCTCGTTCTTCTGCACGACGTAGCGCTTGCTGGTGTAGGGCCCGAAGCGGCGCGGATCGACCGCGAGCATGTCGATGCCCGGCTCGCCTTCGACGATCCACTCCGCCAGCTGCCAGCCCGAGCCGCCGGCGGCCGTGATGCCGAAGCTGTGGCCCTCGTTGATCCAGAGATTCCGCAGGCCCCAGGCGGGACCGACCATCGGGCTGCCGTCGGGCGTGTAGGAGATCGGCCCATTGACGACATCCTTGATGCCGCAATTCGCGAGCGCCGGCACGCGCCGCTGCGCGGCCTCGACATGCGGCAGCAGCCGGTCGATGTCGCCTTCGAACAGGCTCTTGCCGAACCACTCGGGCACGCCATCGGCGAAGCGCGCCGGCGCGCCCGCCTCATAAGGCCCGAGGATCCAGCCGAGGCGTTCTTCGCGAAGGTAATAGGACTTGTCCGATTCCCGCAGCACCGCGAGTTCGCGCCCGCCGGACTTGCGATAGTCCTTCAGCTCCGGCGATTCGTCGTAAACGATGTACTGGTGCTCGACCGGGATGGCCGGCATGTTGAGCCCGAACATGCGCCCGGTCTGGCGCGCGTAGTTCCCGGTCGCGCAGACGACATGCTCCGCGGTGATGTCGCCCTTGCTGGTCTTCAGCTGCCATTCGCCGGAGCGGCTCCGCGACACCGCGGTCACTTCCGTCTGTTCGTAGATCTCCGCGCCCCGTGAGCGCGCGCCCTTGCGCAGCGCCATCGTCAGGTCCGCGGGCGCGATATGGCCGTCGTGCGGGTGATAGAGCGCGCCGGTGATCGCGGGCGTATCGGCGCTGCCGCCCAGTTCGACCAGCGGCCAGAGTTCCTTGACCTCGCGCGGGCCGATCACCTGGAACGGCACGCCGATCGTGTTCGCCGTACCGCAGTACTTCTGGTATTCGTCCATGCGCTCGCGGCAGGTCGCGAGCCGCAGGTTGCCGGTCACGTGAAAGCTGACGTCCTGGCCGGTCTCGGCCTGGAGGCGCTTGTACAGGTCAACCGAATATTTGTGCAGCTGGCCGACCGTGTAGCTCATGTTGAAGAGCGGCAGCAGTCCCGCGGCATGCCAGGTCGAGCCGGCGGTCAGTTCCGCGCGCTCGACCAGCACGACATCCGGCCAGCCTTTCTGCGCCAGGTGATAGAGGGTGCTGACGCCGACCACCCCGCCGCCGATCACGACCACCCGCGCATGCGTTTTCATTGAGGCAGTTTAGCCGCTGGCGCAATGCTGACAGCCCCAAAAGCGACAATTTTATGTCGGAATCAGACATCCGCGGCGGCGCCGAGAGGCTAGTCCAGGCCCAGCGCCTCGAGTACGAGCCGCGCGAGTTCGGCCTTCGCTTTCGCGACGACGGGCGCCGTTTCCGGCTGCGCGACGAGGTTGCGCTCCTCGAGCGGATCGCTTTCGAGATCGTAGAGCTCGGCGGCATCCGTCTCGTGAATCCAGCGGATGTATTTGTAGCGGCCCATACGCACGGTCCGGTAGTCGAGATTCGCAGTCCAGGGCATTGGATTCTCGTGGCCGTGGAATTCGACCAGGAATGACTGACGCCAGTCGCCGGGCGGCTTGCCGTGCAGCAACGGCAGGATGGAACGACCCTGGACCGTCGCCGACACTTCGGCGCCCGCCGCCGCCATCACCGTCGGCGCGATGTCGATCGAGAGCGCGAAGGATTTGACGCGCTGGCCGGCTTCTACCTCGGCCGGGTGCGTGAGGATCAAGGGACTGCGGATCGACTCCTCGTAGGGCAGGCGGCGTTCGACGCCAAGCCCGTGCTCGCCGAAGAACGATCCGTTGTCGCTCATGAAAATTACCATCGTGTTGTCGTGCAAGCCCTTCTCCCGCAACGCATCCACGAGTCGGCCGGCATTCTCGTCCACAGCCAGCATCATCTCTGCCCGCGCCTGAATCTCCTCGTCGGGCGTGATCCCTTCGGTCGCGCCGAAGTTCTTCTGCATCAATGGATCCTTCTTGGCGTCGAGCGCGGCAGCGACGATTGGCTGGTTGTCGCGCACCGCCTGGGTGAAGCCCACGCTGTGTGCACGCGGAAACTTCTTGCCGGCATAACGGCCACGGTGGCGATCAGCTGGGATGAAGCCCTGGTCAGAGGCGGGATCCACACTGCCGTCGTCGCGCTGCACGATGTCGGGATGCACCGCCTTGTGCGCGAGGAACAGCATGAAGGGCCTGCTGCGCGCACGCGTCGCAAACGCGATCGCTCGGTCGGTCAGCAAGTCTGTTGCGTAGCCCTTCACCACGCTCAGTCGGCCATCCTCGTAGAGCTCGGGATCGCGTGAGCGCCCTTGGCCGGGAAAACTCACCCAGTAATCGTAACCGGGGCGCGGCGTGGGGTCGTTGCCCATATGCCATTTGCCGACGTGGGCGGTTTCGTAGCCCGCTCGTTGCAGCACCGGAGCGAAGGTCGCGAGGTGGTGGCTCGCATACGAGCGGGACGTGTTGTCGATGATGCCGTGCCGCGACGAGTACTGGCCGGTCAGGATGCTGGCGCGATTGGGCGAGCAGAGTGGCGTCGTGTGGTAGGCCTGCGTGAAGGTCACGCCTGCGGCGCCGAGCGCGTCGATGTGCGGAGTCTCGAGATATGGATGGCCGCCCGCGCCGTATTCGTCGTAGCGCAGGTCGTCCACGACGATGATGACAACGTTGGGCGCCGTGCGCGGGTGCGCGCGCAGTCGCGTGAACGGCGCGAGGCTTCCGATGGCGCCGGCAGTCAGGGTGCCGGCGAGGAAATCGCGGCGGTTCATAGGCGCCTAGCCTGCGACCGGGACGCGTGGGCGTCAAATCGGCGACCGGTTTCGGGCGCAGGGGATCAGGCCATCGAATCAGGCAGTTAGCCCAGTCTTGTCGCGCGTTGGCGCCGGGCGTAGGCTGGGCCAGAGAATAAAGACGGGGATGCCTCGGCGCCGACGACCGAGCCAGGGAACGACTGATCGCCGCATTGCCCACGATCCTCGCCTCGAACGGCAGGCAGGGGGATCGTATGCGCCCGCAATTCATCACGGCATTCGCTGTCGCCGCGCTTTACGTCGCGCCGGCGCTTGCGAGCAATCCAACATTCTCGCCGCCGTTCATTACGAACGAAGGCCAGGCACCGGCTGCGGTGCGCTACTACCTGCCGACCATCGCGGGCACTGCGTACGTGGACCGCGACGGAAGGCTCGTTTACTTGCGCGCCGGACTTACGGAGCAGTGGGTCGGCGGCAAGGCGCGGCCAGCGGGTGGCGAGCGGAGCCCGACCCAGGTCAATTTCTTCATCGGCAATGATCCGAACAAGTGGCTGCACGATGTGCCGGCTTATCACAACGTCTCACTCGGCGAAGTCTGGCCGGGCGTTGAACTCGACCTGGCCGCAGGGACCAAGAATGTCGAGAAACTGTTCAAGATTGCGCCGGGCGCATCCGTCGAAGCGATCCGGGTGAAGTTGAAGGGCGCGCAGTCGCTGCGCCTTGCCGACGATGGCGAATTGATCGTGACTTCGCCAGCCGGCGAAATGCGATTCACCGCGCCACGGGCCTGGCAGCAGGACGCCGACAGTGCGCGTCGTCCGGTGGCGGTTGCATACACGATCCAGGGCCGCTCCTATGGATTCGAGATCGGCCATCATGACCCTGCGCAGCCGGTGGTCATCGATCCACTGCTCGGTTCCACGTTTCTGGGAAGCAACAGCACCGACGAGATCGTCGACGTCGCCGTTGACGTCACAAGCAATCAGGTCTTCGTGGCCGGGACGACCGACAATCCCGCTACATTTCCGCCGCCGACCGTCGGCGCGATTCCGGCGACGGCGAAGGTCGCCTATCCATTCGTCGCCAAGTTCAGGCGTGATCTCGCCACGCTCGACGTATTGACCTATTTCGGCAGCGTCGTCACCGACACGGTTGAGGCCATCGCGTTCAACCCGGATGCGGGCCTCTACGTCGTCGGAACGGTCAGCCGTCTCGCCCGTCCCGCCGGCACGGACCCGATGCTGCCGA
Organism: uncultured Gammaproteobacteria bacterium; assembly: GCA_963747145.1. Lineage (GTDB taxonomy): Bacteria > Pseudomonadota > Gammaproteobacteria > Steroidobacterales > Steroidobacteraceae > SCUD01. Next base: position 869,022 of record CAVVDZ010000001.1, read on the forward strand.
CGCCGCAGAACCCGGTGCCGCAGCCGGCGATCAGCGGTATCGCGGACGGGTACATCCTGCGCTTTACCCCGGACCTCGGCACGCTCAACGCCGGCACCTATCACGGCGGCAGCGGCGCGCCTTGCGGCGGCGATCGCCAGGATGAGATTCACGACATCACCTTCGATCCGGTCACGGAAGACGTCTACCTGACCGGCGAAACCTGTTCGGACGACTTCCCGAACACGGCGGGCAGCGAGATCGTGCCGAACGCGCTCGTCCGCGATCGCGGCTTCGTGTCGCGCTTCAACGCCGGGCTGACGCAGCACTTTCAGTCCACGTATTTCGTGGGCAACATCGAGGAATCGCCATTCGCGATTGCCGTGCATGAAACGATGCGTAAGGTGTTCATCGCGGGCCAGTCCGAATCTGACCTGTTGCCGGAGCGGCAAAATGGCTTCCAGCCCGTGCAGCCTGGCATCGCGGGCTTCATTTCACGACTGAGCCTTGATCTGACGGACGTGGAAGTGTCGACGTACCTGGGCGGTACGACGGCGCCGGCACTGTTCGACCAGACGATCACGGATCTGCTGATCGGCCCGGATGCGGCAGCGGGGACCGTGAATCCGTTCGGGAACGTGTATGTCTATGGCTACACGACGACGACGAATTTCCCGGGCGTCGGGGCGAGCAGCGGACAGTCGAACCCGGGTGGAGGAAGGGACACTTTTGTCGCGCGAATGACCGTCAATCTAGACACCCTGATCAACGCGACGCTCTTCGGCGGCGAGGTCGACGACTTCCCGACGCACATGGCGATGCAGTTTCGTCCGCCGGTCGTCAGGAACGGCGGGAATTCGCTGTTCCTGACTGGCAGTTCGCGTTCCTGCGCATTGCCAGCCACGACCAGCGGCGCCATCCCGGCCTGCACCCATCCGGTCGACAATTTCCTCCGCACCGATGCGTTTGTCGCCCAGATATCGGAAGACCTGGGCATGATCAACGTTGCCACTTATCTCGGCAGCAGCTCAGGCAACGAAACCGGCCGCGGTATCGCGATCGATCCGGTCTTCGCAGGCAGCGCGAGCGATGACCTGGTTTTTGTAGCCGGGACGGATGCGCGCACAGGATTCCCGCTCGGCCAGCAGCCGGGGGCATTCCAGGCCTGGCGCGGTGCGGAAGACGCATTCGTGTCGGTTTTCGACGTCACCCTGCTGGCACCGCCGCCGCCCCAGAATCCGGTGGACCTGCGCGTCACGCTGGTTGACAGCGCGGATCCGGTGGATGCAAGCGGGCCCTTCTCCTACACGGCGACCGTCGAAATGCTGGCCGGCGGCGTTAACGCGACCGGCGTCCGGCTCCAGTTGACTCTCGATTCCGGCGTCGGTTTCGTTTCCGCCACGACACCGGTCGGGCAGTGCAGTCTCATTCTGAGCGTCGTGACCTGCAACCTGGGCACCTTCTCTGTCGGCACGGTGGTCGCGGTGCAATTCAACGTCACCGCGCCTCCGACCGGCGGCACCATCTCGGCGCGCGCCGATGTCTCGGCCAACGAACAGGAGAGCACTTCGGGCGACAACAACGACATCGAAGCGACGACCATCAATCCGCCGTCGCCTGATCTGGTGAATCTGAGCGTCACGCTCGGCGCCACCCCCGAGCCAGTTGATCCGGGCGCCAGGCTGACTTACATCGCCAACGTGGACATGATCAGCGGCAACACGGATGCCACCGGCGTCGTGTTGACCTTCACACTGGACTCGAGGGTGATCTTCAATTCCGCGACGCCGCTTGGCTTGTGTTTCGACAACGTGGTCACTATCACCTGCAATATCGGCACGATGCGGGTTGGCGACACGCTCACCGTCCAGCTCGACACGGACGCGCCGCAGGTGTCCGGCACGATTTCCGCACTTGCCGTGATCACGTCCAACCAGACCGACTCGATCCCGGGGAACAATTCGCCCGTCTGGCGGACGATGGTGAGCGCGATCGATGTGCAAGTCACGGACTCGATCGCGCCGACCACTGATCGGGCCATGCCATTCGGCGCCGTGACCGTGCAAACCAGCCGCAGCGCGACGGTGACCGTAACCAACAACGATACGGTGTTGGTCAGGATTGCCACGGTCGCCGGCGACCCATTGGCGTCGCCCGAGTTTACCGTGGTCAATGCGGGCAACTGCTTTGGCGTGATTCTGCAGCCCGCGCAGAGCTGCACAGTTGACGTCGAATTTGCGCCGACCGCATTCGGCAATTTCAACGACAGCATGACGTTCGACTTTACGGCGATGCAGACCGTGGTTGCCGTTTCCGGAGCCGGGGTGCCGGCTGCAGCGGACCTGCAGATCACGCAGACAATCGACGATAACGGGCTCAGTCCGAACGAAGTGGCGACGATCCGGCTCACGGTCCGGAATCTCGGGCCGAGCCCGACGCAGCCGGTCGTGACGGACGACCTGCCGGTCGGATTGTTCATCCCGGGCGGCCTGCCACCGGTACCGAGCGTCGGCGTCGTCAACCGGGTCGGCAACAGCATCACGTGGAACGGATACAGCCTGGCGATGGGGGATCAGGCGACGCTCGATATTTCCGTTCAGTCAATCATCGCTCCGCCGCAGGCGTGCATCACGAATGTGGCTGATGTCGGTATCGAGCCGGGCGATCCAGCGTCAGATCCCGGCGCTGGCAACAACAGCGCGAGCGTCGCGCTGGGTCTGCCGGCCTGTGCGGATGTCAGCATCGTCGGTTCGAACATTGCCGATTTTCTCAGCGCCACGTTCCCGTCGACTAGGATCGATATTACGCATACGGTGCGCGTCCACAACGGCGGACCCAATCCCGCGACGGGAGTGCAGGTTACGGCGACCAGTTACGCGAACCAGTTCGGGTCGTTCAACATACCAATCCCATTCAGCGCACCGACGCCTGGGCTTGCGATCGCGTCAGGCGCCACTGCGGACATCGTGCTGCTGTCATACAGCGTGCCGTTTGCCGGCCGTGACGACAATGTGACCTATACGATAAACGTATCAGCCAATGAACCTGATCCAGTCTTGGGAAACAACACCAGTTCAAGTGGCTATGTCATCGTGAGAGCCGGGCAAGGGGGTTCAGGTGGTTGTTTCATCGCGACGGCTGCCTATGGTTCGTACCTCGAACCCCAGGTAGTCACGCTGCGACAATTCCGCGACCGCTGGCTACTGACCAACGCGCCGGGTAACGCTTTTGTACGTTGGTACTACCACGTGTCGCCGCCGATCGCGGCATACATCGCACAGCGCGATTGGGCGCGGCTGCTGACGCGCGGCGCGCTGACGCCGGTCGTGTACACGATCAAGTATCCGGCGCCTGCGGGTCTCTTGTGGCTCGGATTGTTGCTGCTGCCATTCCGGCGACGCATTGCGCGCGCGTGGCGCGCGCGCTTCAAATCGGCGACCGGCTTCGAGCGCGGGGGATCAGGCCATCGAATCAGGCAGTTAGCCCAGTCTTGTCGCCCGTCAGCGCCGGGCGTAGGCTGGCCCAGAGAATAATGACGGGGATGCCTCGGCGCCGACGACCGAGCCAAGGAACGACTGATCGCCGCATCGCCCACGATCCTCGCCTCGAACGGCAGGCAGGGGGATCGTATGCGCCCGCAATTCATTACGGCATTCGCTGTCGCCGCGCTTTACGTTGCGCCCGCGCTTGCCAGCAATCCAACATTCTCGCCGCCGTTCATTACGAACGAAGGCCAGGCACCGGCCGCGGTGCGCTACTACCTGCCGACCATCGCGGGCACTGCGTACGTGGACGGCGATGGAAGACTTGTTTACCTGCGCGCAGGGCTCACCGAGCAGTGGGTCGGCGGCAAGGCGCGGCCAGCGGGCGGCGAGCGGAGCCCGACCCAGGTCAATTTCCTGCTCGGCGGCGATGCCGGCCGGTCACGGAGCAATGTCGCGGCCTATCAGGACATCACGCTCGGCGAGGTCTGGCCGGGCGTCGAACTGGACCTGGTAGCAGGTGCGAAGAACGTCGAAAAGCGCTTCACGGTTGCACCCGCCGCCGCGATCGACGCGATTCACGTGCGACTCGAAGGCGCGAAGTCACTTCGCATCACCGACAGCGGCGAGTTGATTGCAGCGACCGCGGCTGGCGATGTGCAATTCACGATGCCGCAGGCCTGGCAGGTCGATGCGGCGGGTGCCCGTCATGGCATCCAGATCGCTTATCGGATTGACGGCATGAGCTATGGCTTCGAAGTCGGCGACTACGATCCGGCGCTCGCCTTGACGATCGACCCCTTGCTGTCGTCCACGTTCCTCGGCAGCAACAGCAGCGATTCCATCGTGGACATCGCAGTCGACGTCGCGAACGGCCAGGTCTTCGCAGCCGGCACGACCGGAAACCCGAATACGTTTCCGCCGCCGACGGCACCCAGCGGATTGCCCACCGCCACGCTGTCCGAATATCCGTTCGTCGCCAAGTTCAGCCGTGACCTGCGTTCGCTGGACGCGCTGACGTACTTTGACACCGGCGTCACGACAACGATCGAGGCGATCAGCTACAACCCGGGCACGGGGCTCTATGTGGCGGGCGTTTCCAACCGCATCGCGCAGGCCGCAACGCCCACCCTGCCGTTCCCGATCATCTCGCCGCCGCAACCGGCGATCGGGGCGATGAACGGCAGTGCCGACAGCTACATCATCCGCTTCCGCACGGACCTGAACCTGGTGACCGGCGGCACGTTCCTCGGCGGCCCGGGAACTGCCTGCGGGAATGGCGCCCGGCAGGACGAGATCCATGACGTCACCTTCGATCCAGTCACCGAGGATGTCTATGTCACGGGCGAAACCTGCGGCGACGGATTTCCCAGCACGGCAGGCAGCGAAATCGTGCCGAACCCGCTGGTCATCGATCGCGGCTTCGTGTCGCGCTTCGACGCGGGACTGACGCAGCTCTTCCAGTCCACCTATTTCGTCGGCGACATCGAGGAATCGCCGTTCGCGATCGCCGTGCATCGGACGATGCGCAAGGTGTTCATCGCGGGACAATCGGAATCCGACACGCTGCCGGCACGGCAAGGCGGCTTCCAGTCCGTTCAGCCCGGCATCGCGGGTTTCGTATCGCGGCTGAGCCTGGACCTGACGGACGTTGAACAGTCCACGTATCTCGGCGGAACACAGACCGCCACGTTCTTCGACCAGTCGATCTCGGACATCCTGATCGGACCCGATCCTTTTGTAGGCACCTTCGGCGATGTCTATGTGTACGGCTACACGCGCATGAGTAATTTCCCCGGTGTCGGCATCAACAGCGGCCAGTCCACGATCGCCGGTGCGGCGGACGCATTTGTCTCCCGGCTACAGCCGAATCTCGCGGTGCTCGTCAATTCGACTCTGTTCGGCGGGGAAAACCTCGAAACGCCGACGAGGTTCGTGATGAACCTGCAGGGCGCGACCAGGACCCTGTACCTGACCGGCGCCACCAACTCTTCCATGCTGACCAATCGTCAGGGCGGCGCATTCCCGATCTGCGATCGCGGCGGCGTGGTCGCCTGCGGCAGCGCCTATGTCGCCCGCATCAGCGAAGACCTGAGCTCGATCCTCGTCTCGACCTACCTGGGTGGCGACAACGGCGCTGAGACCGGTACCGGCATTGGCCTCGATCCGCTCGACGTCTCGGATCCTGCCGATGACGTCGTGTTCATCGGCGGCACGGAGGCGAGAACCGGCTTCCCGCTCGGCCAGAATCCGGGCGTGTTCCAGACCTGGCGCGGCGCGCAGGACGGCTTCGTGTCGGCGTTCGATACGACGCTGCAACCACCCGCTTCAGCCAATTCCATCAACCTGGCGGCGCTTTTGGTCGACAACACGGATCCGGTCGATACCGGGAGGAACTTCAGCTTCACGGCAACTGCCACGATGCAGGCAGGAAGCGTCAATGCGACCGGCGTCGTGCTGCGCTTCACGCCCGCAGCGGGCATGCGATTCCGCTTCTCGACGCCGGCCATCTGCACCGATATCGCCGGCGTCGTGACTTGCAACATGCCAGACATCACGCCGGGCGGCAGCGCGAGCGTGGATATCAGCGTCGCGGCACCGACAACGGCGGGCCTCCTCACGTCCCGTCTCGACGTCTCGGCGAACGAATCCGACACCAATGTGAACGACGACCATGAGTTCGAGGACACGACGATCACAGCATCGGCGATCCAGGTGTCCCTGGATGTCACGCTGGGCGACACGCCGGATCCGGTGGATGCGGGCGGCCTGCTGACCTATATCGCGAACGTCAGCAGCCAGTCCGGCAACATCGACGCGACCGGCGTGCAGCTGGTCGTGAATCTGGATCCGACAGTGATCTTCCGGTCCGTCGTTTCGGTGCCGTCTGGCGTGTGCACCCTTCCCCCGGGCAGGGTGGTCTGCGACTTCGGCGTCATGCGATCGAACGATTCGTTCGGCGCCAACATCGATGTGTTTGCGCCACAAGCCGCCGGCACGATCACGAGTGGCGCGACCGTCAGTTCCAATGAGTCTGAAGCGACACCCGGCAACAACTCAACCGCCCAGCAGACGACTGTCTCTCCAGCCAATGTCACGATCACCGATTCGATCGCGCCGGCCGGCGATCGATCGCTGCCGTTTGGCAATCTGGCCGTGAATATGATCCGACTCGGCTTTGTGACCGTAACCAATAACGCCGGCATGCCGGTCACGATTTCCTCAGTCGCCGGCGACCCGCTGGTCACAACGGAATTCACAGTCGCGGCTCCGTCAACTTGTTTCGGCGTCACGCTTCAGTTCCAACAGAGCTGCAGTCTGGAAATTCAGTTCGTGCCACGCAGTGTTGGCAACTTCTCCGACGGTTTCACGCTCAACTTTGGCGTCTCGCAGGCGGTCGTCAATGTGTCCGGCAGCGGGGTCTTGGGTGTCGCGGATCTGGCCATCACCAAGACCGTGGATTCCACGAGCCTGCAGCCCGGCGTATCGGGCATGGACACGACGACGTTCCGGATCAATGTGCGGAACAACGGACCGGACTTTGCGCAGGTGGTGGTCACCGACACGCTGCCGCCGCCGCTCGTGCCAGTACCCGGCCTGCCGCCGACTTCCGACATCGGCGGGGTGATCTCGATCGCCGCCAATACGGTCACCTGGGACGGCTTCAGCCTATTGAACAACGAACAGGGCAATCTGGCCATTCCGGTGCAGGCCGGGCCGACGGCGCTGAACTGTGTCAGTAACACCGCCACCGTCGCAGTCGCCCCCGGCGCATCAGTGACGGACTCCAATGGTGCCAATAACAGTGCAAGCACGAGGCTGGCCCTGCCCGACTGTGCTGATCTGGAAATCGTCTCATCGTCCGTTTCAGATGTAGACGATGTCGTGAACGACGACATTCAGATTCGTCACACCATCCGGATTCGCAACAACGGTCCCACGGCCGCGACGAATATTGTTCTGACGGTAACGGATTATTCGCCGTCGCCGCGTGTAACCGTCGAAGATATCCACTATGGATATGACGGTCTCATTGACGCAGGTCCTGTCGGTCAACCATTTGATCTGGCGCCTGGCGCGTTCATGGATGTCGTGATACGAGACTACGGTATAGATCGGCATGGTCGCGATGTCACGATCAACTGGAGTGTCAGCGTTGACGGTACGGAAGCGGATGATTTTGCAGGGAACGACACCCGCAGCGGGAGCTATCCGATTTTCCGCATAGGTAACTCGGGAGGTTGCTTCGTCGCGACCGCTGCCTACGGATCGTTTCTCGAACCGGAAGTCGCTTTGCTGCGCGAGTTCCGTGACCGCTACCTTCTGACCAACGCTCCAGGCCGCGCCTTCGTCGCCTGGTACTACCGGATGTCGCCGCCGATCGCGGCATACATCGCACAGCGCGATTGGGCGCGGCTGCTGACGCGCGGCGCGCTGACGCCGGTCGTATACACGATCAAGTACCCTGCGCCGGCGGGTCTCGTGTGGCTCGGATTGTTGCTGCTGCCGTTCCGGCGGCGCATCGCGCGCAGGTGGCGCGCCGTGGCGGGCTTGTTCTGATGCCCTGATGCTGGGGCGCGACCCGCGCCGTGTGGCGGCGCGGGTTTCAGTCGGACCGACAGCCCCAAAAGCGACAATCTTATGTCGGAATCAGACATCCGCGGCCGCGCCGATGGCATACTGAAACGACCGTGCGAGACCCCGGCGACATCGTGGATCCGGCCGCTTCCCTGCAGAAAAGCAGGTATGCGTTCCTGACCCTGCCGAATTACTCGCTGATCGCGGTTTCGAACGCGGTCGAGCCCCTGCGCATGGCGAACCGGGTCGTGGGCCAGGCCGTTTACGAATGGTCGATCGCGAGCCTGGATGGAAGACCGGTGCTCGCGAGCAGCGGCCTCGACATCGCGCCGACCATCGCCCTCGACAAGATCGGCAAGGTGGACATCCTGTTCGTCTGCGGCGGAATCAATGTCCGCGAGGCGGTCTCGGCGCCGCTGCTCACGGCGCTGCGCCGCCTGGCGGAACGCCGGGTCCCGCTCGGGGGACTCTGCACCGGCGGCTATGCGCTCGCGCGCGCGGGACTCCTCGACAATTACCGCGCCACGATCCATTGGGAGAACCTGTCGGCGCTGCGCGAGGAATTTCCGCGCGTGCAGATCAACGACCAGCTGTTCAGCATCGACCGTGATCGCTACACCTGTTCCGGCGGCACGGCGCCGCTCGACCTGATGCTGAACCTGATCCAGCTGAAGCACGGGCTGCGCATTTCGCAGCTGGTGTCGGAGCAGTTCGTGCTCGAGCGCGTGCGTAGCGCAGAGGATCGCCAGTACGTCCCGCTGCGCGCGCAGATCGGCGCATCGCATCGCAGCATGATCAAGGTCGCAGAGCTGATGGAGGAGCACATCGAGAAGCCGCTGTCGCTGGACCGGATCGCGCGCACGACCGGCCTGTCGAGACGGCAGATCGAGCGGCTTTTCAAGCGCCACCTCGATTGCGTGCCGAAGCGGTATTACCTCGAGATGCGGCTGCGCCGCGCCCGCGAACTGCTGCTGCAGACGGCGATGCCGATCATGGACGTCACGACCTCCTGCGGATTCAAGTCGCCGCCGCATTTCTCGCGCTGCTACCGGAACCAGTTCGGCCATCCGCCGAGCGCGGAGCGCCTGATCCAGAAGTCCGGGGCCGTGTCTCAATTCCCCGGTCGCTTGTCGCCCGCGGACAAGGGCTTGTCGCGAAACGGCTAGTCCCCGCGCGGTCCGCCGCTTAACATCCTGTCACCAGACACGATCGGAGACGGCGTAAATGCCTGAATCAGCAGAAGGCGAGTTCGACCTTCGCACGCTCAACGACGAGGAGCTCGCCGAGCAGGTGCACGACGACCTCTACAACGGCCTGAAGGCCGAGGTCGAGGACGCGACGCGCATCTTCCTCGAGCGCGGCTGGTCGCCGGAGCGCGTGCTGAACGACGGCCTGGTCGAGGGCATGCGGATCGTCGGCATCGACTTCCGCGACGGCATCCTGTTCGTGCCGGAGGTCCTGCTCGCCGCCAATGCGATGAAGGGCGGCATGGAGATCCTGCGGCCGCTGCTCGTGGAAACCGGCGTCGAGCCGATCGGCAAGGTCGTGATCGGCACCGTCAAGGGCGACATCCACGACATCGGCAAGAACCTTGTGTCGATGATGCTCGAGGGCGCGGGCTTCGAGGTCATCGACCTCGGCATCAACAACGCCGCCGAGAAGTATCTCGCCGCGCTCGAGCAGCACAAGCCGGACATCCTCGGCATGTCGGCGCTGCTGACGACGACGATGCCTTACATGAAGGTCGTGATCGACCAGCTGAAGGAAAAGAATCTGCGCGACAAGTACATCGTCCTGGTCGGCGGGGCGCCGCTGAACGAGGAATTCGGCAAGGCCGTCGGCGCGGACGCCTATTGCCGCGACGCGGCGATTGCCGTCGAGACCGCGAAGAAACTCATCGCCGCGCGCCGCGCCGCCGCGCATTGAATGGATGGATGCGGCAGTGACTGCGCCGGCCCGGAAACTCGTCATCGCCTGCGGCGCGCTCGCGCACGAGATCGCGGCGCTGCGCGAGGCAAACGGCTGGTCGACCCTCGACGTCCAATGCCTGCCGCCGGAGCTGCACAACCGGCCGGAGCGCATTGCAGGCGCGGTGCGCGAGCAGATCCGCGCGAATCGCGCTCGGTATGACGAGATCTTCGTCGCCTACGCCGACTGCGGCACGGCCGGCGCGCTCGATGCGGTGCTGCGTGAAGAAGGCGTCGAGCGGATCGCCGGCGCGCATTGCTACGAGTTCTTTGCGACGCCTGCGGTATTCGCGGCCCTCTCTGCCGCGGAACCCGGAACGTTTTACCTGACCGATTTCCTGCTGCGCCATTTCGAGCGGCTCGTGATCCGCGGCCTCGGCATCGACCGGCACCCGGAATTGCAGGCGGTTTATTTCAAGAACTATCGCCGCCTCGTCTACCTGGCCCAGTCTCCCGACCCGGATGCGAGCGGCAAGGCCGAGGCCATTGCTGCGCGCCTCGGGCTCGAATACCGGTTCCAGTCCACCGGCTACGGCGGGCTGAAGGAAAGCCTGGTCACGTTTGCCCGCAGCCCGCGGAAAGTGCAATGGCAAGCCTGACGCTGATCCTCTGGCGCGACATCCCCGCGCAGGTCGTCGTCAAGCGCGGCCGCGAAACGGCCAAGGCGAAACTGTCGGCGCGCTTCCAGGAGGCGATCGACCGCGCCGCGATGCGCGCCGGCAAGGGGAGCTCCGATCTTTACCTTGCCGAATGGCGGCGGAGCGACGCGCGGCCCTGCGGCGACGACATCGAGAATGAGGCCGCGACGGAAGCAGGCCGCATCGAAGCGCAATACACGGACGAAGACCTCGAGCGGCTGGTCAAGACCAAGGGCGTTGCCGCAGTGCCTGCGCCCGCGTCGCAACCGGCCGGCTGAGCGCAGGCTGATGTACCGCATGCGCCAATGGTCCGTGCGTCATGCACGCGCCCTCGACCGTATCTACCGCGCGCTCGAGCGCCTGCTCGTCGGCCTCGCCCCGCTCTGGCGCGCAATCGGTTACCAGCGGGTCGAAAGACCGGTCGCCGCCGTGGAACGGATGTTCAAGGGATTCCTCTTCGACTGCCGGATGTGCGGGCACTGCGTGCTGGGTTCGACCGGCATGTCCTGCCCGATGAACTGCCCGAAGCAGCTGCGAAACGGCCCCTGCGGCGGCGTGCGCGACGACGGCCATTGCGAAGTGATCCCTTCGATGAAGTGCGTTTGGGTTGCGGCCCACGAGGGCAGCCGGCGCATTCCCGGCGGCATCGACCGGATGCGGGTCCTGCAGGTCGCGGTGGACCAGCGCATGCAGGGCAGCTCGTCCTGGCTTCGCGTCGTGCGTGAGAAGACCGGGGCCGCCACATGAAGTTCGAAGACGAACCGGTTCCCGGATATCCGCTGCCGATCCTGCCCGGACATGTGTCTCCCGGGCGCCTCGAGCGCGTGCTGCGCGCCGGCGGGTTCGCCGTGACCGCCGAACTCGCGCCGCCGGATTCCGCCGATCCCGACGAGGTCTACCGCCGCGCCCGCGTGTTCGACGGTTATGTCGACGCCATCAATGCCACGGACGGCAGCGGCGCCAACTGCCATATGTCGAGCATCAGCGTCTGCGCGCTCCTGACGCACGTCGGTTACGCGCCCGTGATGCAGATCTCCTGCCGAGACCGCAACCGCATCGCGATCCAGGGCGACATCCTGGGCGCCGCGGCCATGGGCGTCTGCAACCTGCTGTGCCTGACCGGCGACGGCGTGCAGGCCGGCGATCACCCGCAGGCGAAAGCGGTGTTCGACCTCGACTGCGTCACGCTGCTCGACATCGCGCGCAAGCTGCGCGACGAGCACCGGTTCCAGAGCGGCCGCAGGATCAGCTTCGCGCCGCGCGTATTCCTCGGCGCCGCCGCCAACCCATTCGCGGAGCCGCTCGACTGGCGCCCGCTGCGGCTTGCGAAGAAGATCACCGCGGGCGCGCAGTTCATCCAGACGCAGTACTGCTTCGATATCCCGCGCCTGCGGCAGTTCATGACCGCGGTCGAGGACCTGGGGCTCATCGACAGCGCATTCGTGCTGATCGGCGTGGGCCCGCTGCGCTCGGCGAAAGCTGCGGAGTGGATGCGCGCGCACGTGCCGGGGCTTCACATCCCTGATGCCGTGATCGCGCGGCTCGCGGGCGCAGAGGACCAGGCTCGCGAGGGGCGCAACCTGTGCGTCGAGCTGATCCAGGAAATCCGTTCAATCCGCGGCGTGCACGGCGTGCATGTGATGGCCTACCGCCAGGAAGAATCCGTCGCCGAGGTGATCGAACGTTCGAAGGTGCTGGCGGGACGGGTCCCCTGGTATCCCGCGCGCGACACCGCACAGTTACCCGCCAAGGAAGCCCCATGACCGATACCGTCGTCAGTTCCGCCACCCGGGAAGTCGTCATCGGCTTCGAGCGGCCGTTCGTCATCATCGGCGAACGCATCAACCCCACCGGGCGAAAGCTCCTTGCGGCGGAAATGGCCGCCGGCGACTTCAGCCGCGTCGAGTCGGATGCGCGCGCGCAGGTCGAGGCCGGCGCGCACATGCTGGACGTCAATGCCGGCATCCCGCTTGCCGACGAGCCGGCCATACTCGCGAAGGCCATCCAGCTCGTGCAGTCGATCACCGACCTGCCGCTGTCCATCGATTCGTCCATCGTCGCGGCGCTCGAGGCCGGGCTCGCGGTCTACAAGGGCAAGGCGCTGGTCAACTCGGTCACCGGCGAGGAAGAGCGCCTCGAAGTGGTGCTGCCGCTGATCAAGAAGTATGGCGCGGCCGTCATCGCGATCTCGAATGACGAAACCGGTATTTCCGAGGATCCGGACGTGCGCTTTTCCGTGGCAAAGAAAATCGTGAACCGCGCGGCCGATTACGGCATCCCGGCCAGCGACGTGGTCGTCGACCCGCTGGTGATGCCGATCGGCGCGATCAACCGGGGCGGCGTGCAGGTGATGCGCCTCGTGCGGCGGCTGCACGACGAGCTGAAGGTGAACACGAGCTGCGGCGCATCGAACATCAGCTTCGGCCTGCCGAATCGCGACGGCATCAACAGCGCATTCCTGACGATGGCGATCGCGTCGGGCCTGACGTCGGCGATCACGAATCCGCTGCACGTCGAGACGGTGCGCGCCTGCATGGGCGCGGACGTCATGATGGGGCACGACCCGGACTGCGCGCGCTGGATCCGGCGCTTCCGCGAGGCGCCGCCGCCCGGTGCGGAGGGCCAGCCCGGCCGCGGGCGCCGGGAGAGGCGGAAGCCGTCCTCGCGCGTGAGCGGCAAGCCATGACCGACAACAACCCGCTCGTCGTCTTCACGCCCTCCGGCAAGCGCGGCCGCTTTCCGGTCGGCACGCCGCTCTTGCAGGCGGCGCGCGCGCTGGGTGTCGACATCGACTCCGTCTGCGGCGGGCGCGGGATCTGCGGACGCTGCCAGGTCCTGATCGCCGAGGGCGAATTCGCCAAGCACGGCGTTCGGTCGGGCGCCGCGAGCGTCTCGCCGGTCGGCGACATCGAGATTCGTTATGCGAGCAAGGCAGGTGCTCCCGCCGGGCATCGCCTGTCCTGTTCGACGCTCGTGCGGGGCGACGTCGTCGTCGACGTTCCCTCGAGCAGCCAGGTGCACCGCCAGGTCGTGCGCAAGGATGCCGATGCCCGCGAGATCAAGCTGAATCCGGTTGTCCGGCTGCATTACGTCGAGGTTCAGGAGCCGGACATGCACGATCCCTCCGGCGACCTGCGCCGGCTGATGGAGGCGCTCGAAAAGGAGTGGCAGCTCACCGGCCTCGCCTGCGACCTGGCCGTGCTGCGCGACCTGCAGCAGTGCGCTCCGCAAGGGCCAGTGGAAGGTGACCGTCGCGGTGCACGGCGAAAAGCAGATCATCGCCGTGTGGCAGGGGTTCCACGAAAAGGCCTTCGGCATGGCGGTCGATGTCGGCTCGACGACGGTCGCCGCGCATCTTTGCAACCTGGAGAGCGGCGAACTCGTCGCGGCCGCGGGCATCATGAATCCGCAGATCCGTTTCGGCGAAGACCTGATGAGCCGCGTGTCCTACGCGATGATGAATCCCGGCGGCGCACAGCAGATGACGGAAGCGATCCGCGAAGCGTTGAGCGCGCTCGCGGTCGAGCTCGCGAAGCGACGGCGAAGATCGAGCCCGAGGACATCCTCGAGCTGACGCTGGTCGGCAACCCGATCATGCATCACCTGGTGCTCGGCATCGACCCGACGGAACTCGGCGGCGCGCCGTTTGCCCTCGCCATCGACCATTCGCTGACGCTTCGCGCCTCCTCGCTCGGGCTCGCCGTGCACCCCGATGCCCGCATCTACGTCCTGCCGTGCATCGCCGGGCACGTCGGCGCCGACGCGGCCGGCATGATCCTCGCGGAGCGTCCGGACCTGCGCCCGGAAATCACGCCTGCTCGTCGACGTCGGCACCAATGCGGAAATCGTGCTCGGCAACCGCGACCGGCTGCTCGCCTGCTCGAGCCCGACCGGCCCAGCGTTCGAGGGCGCGCAGATCAGCTGCGGCCAGCGCGCCGCGCCCGGCGCGATCGAGCGCGTGCGCATCGATCCCGCGACGCTCGAGCCGCGCTTCAGGGTCATCGGCAGCGACCTGTGGTCGGACGACCCGGCCTTCGAAAAGGTCACGGCGCAGGCTCGGCGTCACCGGCGTCTGCGGCTCGGGGATCATCGAGGTGATCGCCGAGATGTACCTGGCCGGCATCATCAACCAGGACGGCGTCATCGACGGCCGCCTGGCCGCGCGGAGCGACCGCATCGTCGCGAATGACCGGACCTTCTCCTACGTCCTGCATCGCGGCGCCGTGCCGATGCAGATCACGCAGAACGACGTGCGCGCGATCCAGCTCGCCAAGGCCGCGCTGTACGCCGGCGTGCGCCTGCTGATGGACCACCTCGGCGTCGAGCGCGTCGACCGGATCGGGCTCGCGGGCGCCTTCGGCAGCCACATCGACGCGAAGTACGCGATGATCCTCGGCATGATTCCGGACTGCGAGCTCGCCAATGTCGCGGCGGTCGGCAATGCCGCCGGCGCCGGCGCGCGCATCGCGCTCCTCGATTCCACGGCCCGCACGACGATCGAGGACCTGGTGCGGCGCGTCGAGAAGATCGAGACCGCGATCGAGCCGCGGTTCCAGGCGCACTTCATCGAGGCGATGGCGATTCCGCACAAGACCGCAGGCTATCCGGAGCTGCGCAAGGTCGTCACGCTGCCCGCCGCCAAGGAATCGGCGGCGCAGGGCCTGACCCGCGGCAGGCGTGGACGCGCGAACCCGAAGGCTACGCCAGTCAGTTAGGCGCCTGCACGGTCTCTCCGGGTCGAAACTTCAGATTTCCGGTGTAGTCATCCCACTTGATCGACTGTGGGCCCTGCGCATTGAGTGACACCGGCTCGGACGTTGCGTCGTCGATGCTCACGGTGGCGAGTAACTCTGGGACAAAGAAATTGAGGAAGAAAGTGGCCTGCTTCCGGATCACCGGTTTGATTGCGAGTGTTGTGGTCTTGCCGGCCTCGACGCGTACAGTGATGATGTCCTCATTGAAGTAACCGCCCTTGCTCAGCACCTTCTCCACACTGAACGCCGTGTGGAAGACGAGGCCGATGCAAGTGACGCGGTAGTCACCCGCGGGGATTTCCAGGACCTTGTGTTCGCCGAACCGCGTGAACTGCGGCAGGTCGAAGTTGATGAACCGCTTGTTCACCATGGTGAAGACGATTCGGTCGTCTTTCTGCCCCCACTCTATTCCGCCGCTCTCGAGCTGCTTCTGGACCTTCTTCTTGAGCTCGACCTCCGACGAAAACGGGGCGATGTCGACGATGAGCGTCCCCGTCGCGGGTTGCGCGAAGGCCGGCCAGGCGCCGAGCAATGCGACTGCCGCCAGGATCTTCAGAGTCTGCTTCAACATGACGCGCCCCTTGAGCTGCATGAGCTGGTAGTGTCGTGACGGTTTCCTAGACATTCGAATCCGGGAAAGACGCCTTGCGCCGGTTGACGTAATCGAGCAGCGCTTCGTCGATCGCGGGATCGAGCGGCGGCGCAACGTATTCGGCCAGTTGCTTCTTCCACAGCGCGTTCGCGCGCTGCGCCATGTCCTTGCCGCCCTCGGCCTCCCATTGCTCGTAGCTGTTGTTGTCGGCGAGCGGCGAACGATAGAACGCGTTCTCGAAATTCGCCTGCGTGTGCGCGCAGCCCAGGAAGTGCTTGCCCGGGCCGACTTCGCGGATCGCGTCCATGGCCTGGCCGTTGTCCGACAGGTCCACGCCCTCGAGCAGCGTGTGCATCATCCCCGCCTGGTCCACGTCCATGACGAATTTCTCGTAGCCCATCGCAAGCCCGCCCTCCAGCCAGCCGGCGACGTGCAGCACGAAGTTCACGCCGGCGAGACAGGTCGGCACGAGCGTCTGCGCCGACTCGAACGCCGCCTGCGCATCGGGGATCTTCGACGCGCAGAGGCTGCCGCCGGAACGGAACGGCACGCCGAGGCGCCGCGCGATGCGCCGCCATGACGTAGAGCACGAGCGCGGGTTCCGGCGTGCCGAACGTCGGCGCGCCGGATTGCATGGACAACGACGACGCAAAGCTACCGAACACCATCGGCGCGCCCGGATTCAGGAGTTGAATGAACGCCATGCCCGCGAGCGCCTCGGCGAGCGTCTGCGTCGCCGTGCCGGCGACGGTGACCGGCGACATGGCGCCCGCCAGGATGAAGGGCGTCACGATGCAGGCCTGGTTCGCGCGCGCGTACACCTTCAGGGCGCCCGAGCATCGTCGCGTCGTAGGTCATCGGCGAGTTGACGTTGATCAGGCTGACGATCACCGTGTTCGGCTTGCCGGTCAGCGGATCCATGTAGCTGTCGCCGAACAGGATCTTCGCCATCTCGACCGTGTCCCGGGCGCGCTCCGGATGGGTCACGGAACCCATGAATGCCTTGTCGCTGTACTTCATATGGCTGTACACCATGTCGAAGTGGCGCTTGTTGACCGGCAGGTCCACCGGCTCGCAGATTGTCCCGCCGGAATGGTGCAGCGAGTGTCGACAGGTAGGCGAGCTTCACGAAGTTGCGGAAGTCCTCGATGCGCGCGTAGCGGCGGCCTTCGTCGAGGCTGCGGATGAAGGGCGAGCCATAGGCCGGCGCGAACACCGTGTTCTTGCCGCCGATCAGTACGTTGCGAGCGGGATTGCGCGCCTGCTGGATGAATTCGCGCGGCGCGGTCGCCTGGATCAGCTGGCGGCACATGCCGCGCGGCATCCGCACTCTTTCGCCCTGCACGTCCGCGCCCGCGGCTTTCCAGACCGCGAGCGCCTCGGGGTCTTCGCGAAAGTCGATGCCGATTTCCTCGAGGATCGTGTCGGCATTGTTCTCGATCGTGGCGAGCCCCTCTTCGCCCAGGACTTCGTAGTACGGAATCTTGCGCGTGATGTACGGAACCGAGATGCCGGCGCGCGCGGCGCGGGCCGCACGCTTGGCGTTGCGGGCATTGGGTCGCCGCCCAACAGCCGGCACTGCCTGGTTCTCGTCCATCATGGTTCTCCTCGCTGCCGCACCGGGCGTATATTGATAAGTATGGTCACTGGGGATGCCATGAAGTGATCAATATGCGGCACTTGCTTGCTTCTGTGCGCCATGGGTGGCGGCTTTTTGCGCTGGGGCTCGCGCTGACGCTGGCCGGCGCCCTGCTCGCGCACTTCGTGCAAACGGCCGGCGGCATCCGGGTCACGGACATCCGCTTCAAGGGCGCGGACGGATCGACGATGGGCGCGCTGCTCTACGTTCCTCCAGGCGTCACCGCGACGACCCCCGCCCCGGGCATCCTCGCCGTGCACGGCTACATCAATTCGCGCGAGACGCAAAGCGGCTTCGCGATCGAGTACGCCCGCCGCGGCTATGTCGTGCTCGCGCTGGACCAGCGGGGCCACGGCTACAGCGCCCCGCCCGCATTCGCCGCCGGCTTTGGCGGACCGGATGGCCTCAATTACCTGCGCAGCTTCGACATCGTCGACCGGAACAACATCGGTCTCGAGGGGCACAGCATGGGCGGCTGGACCGTGCTCGCCGCCGCGGCGACATTCCCGGATGCGTACCGGTCCATGGTCATCGAGGGCTCCAGCACCGGCGCGCCGTTCGCTGTAGAGGGCACGTCAGTGTTCCCGCGCAATGTCGCGGTCGTGTACAGCCGCTACGATGAATTCTCGCAGCTGATGTGGGGCATAAGGTCCGCGCGCGACATCGCAGCGAGTCCGAAATTGCTGGCGCTCTTCGGCACGAGCGCGCCGGTCGAGGAAGGCAGGATCTACGGGTCCATCGAGAACGGTACGGCCCGCGTGCTGTATTCGCCCAGCGTCACGCATGCGATGGACCACATTTCGCCCGAAGCGATCGGCGACAGCATCGACTGGTTCCAGCAGACCCTGGCCGGCGGCAAGCCCCTGCCCGCGGACGACCAGATCTGGATCTGGAAGGAGATCGGCACGCTGATCGCGTTCATCGGCTTCGTCGTGCTGCTGCTCGGTACCTTCGGCTGGCTGCTGGCGCTACCCTGGTTCGCGCCGCTTGTCGCCGTGCCCGCGATGACTGCTGGGCGCCGCGATGCCCGTTGGTGGATCTCGCTGGTCCTCGGCGCCCTGCTGCCGGCCTTGACGCTGCTGCCATTTTTCCAGTTCGCGGAGGCAGCAGCGCCGGCATCGCGCCTGTTTCCGCAGAGCCTGACCAACCAGATCGCCGTCTGGGCCATGCTGAACGGGCTGCTCATCTTCGCGCTTTCGTTCGTTCCGGGCGGCGGCCGGCCGCGCTTCAACAGTCAAATCGGCCGTTCGATCGCGATCGCGCTCCTGACCGTCGCCGTGGGTTATGCGGGCGCTCGCGGCCTGCGATGCCCTGTTCACCGTGGACTTCCGCTTCTGGGTGCTGGCGCTGAAACTGCTGGGCCGATCGCAATGGGCGGCATTCCTCGCGTATCTCGTCCCATTTGCGATCTTCTTCCTGCTGGCGCTGCGGGGACTGCATCTCGCCATCACGCGCGCGACGTCGCGACCCGTCACCCAGTACCTGATCAATGCGGCGGCCCTGGCGGGCGGCTTCATCCTGTTCGTGAAAATCCAGTATGGCCTGTTGTACGCGACCGGCAGCATGAAGGCGTTTTTCGAAAGCGACGTGCTGCGGACCATCATGGCCGTCCAGTTCATACCGCTCCTCTCCATCGTCGCGATCATTTCGACATTCACGTACCGGCGCACGAACAGCTACCTGCCGGGCGCGTTCATCTGCGCCCTGTTCGTGACCTGGTATGTCGTTGCGGGCCAGGCAACCCACGTGGCCGGCTGACGGACCGCAGGCAAGCACCATGAGCTACCAGCTGAAGCTCGAACAGAAGCCCGGTTATCTGCACGTCATCGTGACCGGGGAGAACAGCAAGGAAAACGTGGCGGCATACCTCGCCGAATTGCGCGGCGAGTGCATTGCCCGCGGCTGTTTCCGCGTATTGATCGAGGAGCGCCTCGAGGGGCCGCGCCTGCGGACGCTCGACGTGTTCGAGGTCATTTTCAAGGGCAGCAGGCATGCCCTCGGCATGTACACGGCAATCGCTTTTGTCGATGTCAACGCCGCAGGCGACCTGATGCAGTTCGCGCAGACCGCGGCAGTCAACCGGGGAATCCCGGTGTCGCTCTTTTCGAGCGTCGCCGATGCAGAGCAGTGGCTGTTGAGGGGCCAGGGCCCCTAGGAGCCCGCCGCCGCCGGCTGGTGCCGGTACTTGAACACGAACGGGAACACGAGGCCGAGCAACAGCGCGTAGCCCGCAAACGCGAACCAGATGCTCTGCCAGTCCTTCACGCCGTCCACGGTGTAGTGGTCCACGACCATCCCCGCCGCCATGCTGCCGACGAAGGCGCCGAACCCGTTCGTCATCACCATGAATAGCCCCTGCGCGCTCGCGCGGATCGTCGGTTCCGCCTCACGGTCGACGAACAGCGAGCCGGAGATGTTGAAGAAGTCGAACGCCATGCCGTAGATGATCATCGACAGCACGAGCATCCAGAGTCCCGCCCCCGGATCGCCGACCGCGAACAGGCCGAAGCGGAACACCCAGGCGACGATGCTGGTCAGCATGACGACCTTGATGCCGAAGCGCTGCAGGAAGAACGGGATCGTCAGGATGAAAAGCGTCTCGGAGATCTGCGAGATCGAGATCAGGATGTTCGGGTGGCGAACGCCGAAGGAATCCGGGTAGATGGTCGAGAAATCCGCGAGGAAAGCGCCGCCGAAGGCATTGGTGATCTGCAGCGCCGCGCCCAGCATCATCGCGAAGATGAAGAACACGAGCATCTGGCGCCGCTTGAACAGCACGAAGGCGTCCAGCCCGAGGGCGGAGACGATGCTGCGCTTGCCCTCCGGCCGCGACGGCGGGCACTTCGGCATCGTGAATCCGTAAATGCCGAGGAACAGGGCCGCGCCCGCGCTGATGTAGAGCTGCAGCGCGCTCTTGGTCCAGCCCGCGAAATCCACCATCCACATCGACGCGATGAAACCGACCGTGCCCCAGACGCGGATCGGCGGGAAACTCTTGATGACATTGAAGCCCTTCTGCTCCAGCACCTTGAAGGACACGGTGTTGTTCAGCGCGATGGTCGGCATGTAGACCATCGCATTCAGCAGCATGATCATGTAGAGCGTTTCGAAATCGCTGACCGTCGAGGCCCACAGCAGCAGTCCCGCGCCGACGAGGTGGCAAATGCCGAACACGCGTTCTGCATTGATCCAGCGATCCGCGACGATGCCCATCAGCCCCGGCATGAAGAGCGACGCGACCCCCATCGTCGCGTAGACGCTGCCGACCTGCCCGCCGGTGAAATGCAGCGTGACGATCATGTAGGCACCGAGAGATATGAGCCACGAGCCCCACACGAAGAACTGCATGAAGTTCATCACGGTGAGGCGAAGCTGGATGCTCATGGTGCGGCCGTTCTTGCATTGCGCCGGGTGGCTTCGCGGACAAAACTAGCAGAAAATGAACGCTGCTGCGGCAGCTCCGGAGAAGAAGGTGCCGACCACGATCTTCATCGGTTCTTCCTCGGCCGCGAAGTCCCAGGCCAGGGCCATCGTCCGGACATTCGCGAGCCCGACGCTCAAGTTCCTGCCCTGGTGGGACGCGTTCACTGCCGGCCGTACGCTGCTGGAGGATCTCGACCATATCCGCGCGAAGGTCGACGGCGCGCTGCTGCTCTTTTCGCCGGAATCCTCGACGCGCATCCGCAACAAGAAATACGATCTGCCGAACCTGAACGTGCTGTTCGAGTTCGCCTATTTCTACGGTCATTTCGGCAGGCAGCGGGTCGCCATGCTGAAGTACGGGGAGTTTTACCTGCCGAGCGATCTCGGCGGCTACATCCACATTTCAGGAAGCCGGTCCTTCAGGCGCGGCGCGGCGATACAGGTCGGCAAGCGCACGTCCCGGGAGCTGGAGCGCTGGGTGTCGCAACTGCGGAGGAAAGACTCATGATCGTTTCCAGGCCCAATCGCGCCACGCGCAGCTTTACTCAGCGCCTCGTCGCGCCGCCCGCGCGCGTATTCCCGCTCTTGTGCCCGGTCCGCGAGGCGGACTGGATCGAGGGTTGGGAACCGCAGGCGGTATTCAGCGAATCCGGCATCGCGGAACCCGATTGTGTCTTCCTCACCGACGCCGACGCCGGCCATGCGATCTGGTACATCACGCGCCATGAGCCGCAGAACGGTTTCATCGAGATGCTGAAGATCACGCCCGCCGTCACGGCCTGCAAGCTGACGATCGAGCTGCGCTCCGCCGCGAACGGATCGGAGGCGGTGATCACCTACTCGCACACGAGCCTTGGGCCCGCGGGCGACGCCCTCGTTGCTTCATTCACCGAAGAGCATTACCGGCAGTTCATGCACGACTGGGAATTGCGGATCAATCACTACCTGACGCATGGCACGGTGCTCGGCGCGGCGTCATGAGGCGGGCGGCGCCCGCCGCTGCATCAGTCGTCCGCTGACTTCTTCGCGCCCGGCTTGAAAAGAGCACTCCCGATCCAGCTCACGACGCTGACGATGATCGCGGTCCAGAACGCCGCCCAGAATCCCCGCACCGTCATGCCCGGCAGGAACGCGGCGACCAGGCCCACCATCGCGGCATTCACGACCAGCAGGAAGAGGCCGAGCGTGACCAGCGTCAGCGGCAGCGTCAGGAGGATCGCGAGCGGCCGTACGATGGCGTTGACGATGCCGAGCAGGAGCGCCGCGAGGATCAGCGTGGTCGGGCTGTTGACCGAGATCCCGCCCACCCACTCCGTCGCGAGCCAGAGGCCGAGCGCAGCGATCAGCGCGCGCAGGATGAACGACGTCATGGGCGTCAGCGTACGCGACGACCGCGCTTGATGACAATATCCACGAACTGAAGCAGGTCGGGGTGTCGCAGCAGGTCGCCGCGCACGGCGATCACGTCCGCGTACTTGCCGGGCACCAGGGTGCCGGTCTCGTGGCCCACGCCCATCGCCACGGCGGCGTCATGGGTTGCCGCCTGTATCGCCCGCTCCACCGGCATGCCGCAGTCGTGCACCCAGAAATCGACCTCCTGCCAGGTCGCGCGCGAATGCAGGTGCCCCGGTGCCCCGGCGTCGGAGCCCAGCATCAGCCGGACTTTCGCATCGTCGAGCTGCGCGAGCTTGGCGCACAGCGTGCGGGCGCGCACCGAGGGCATTTCGAGCCCGGTCACGCGATCGAGGTCGGCGAGCGAGCCCAGGATGTCGGCCGCAACCAGCGGCGGCAACTCCGCGGTCGTCCGCGGATCATCGAGTGGCTCGGCGTTCCGGCGCAGCGACTCGAAGTTCAGCACGGCGGAGATCGCCGGGCTCCAGGACAACGCCCGTGCCGCGGGATCGAGCAGGCGCTGGCGCAGCGCCAGCACGACACTTTCCGGGAATGCGTCGACGCCCAGGTTGGTGCCGAGAAAGCCGTCGAATTGCAGCAGCACGCCGCGCTCCACGTCGGCGGGCCGATCCGCATACGCATGAACGGGCAGCCCGCGGGCACGCGCCTCGTTGACGGCGGCCGAGAGCTCCTCGGCCGTCCAGAGATCCACCTCGCCGAGCAACAGGTAATCGACACCTGCATCCGCGAGCCGGACGACCTTCGCCCTGGCGTCCTCGCCGCCGTTGACCGCCCATTGCCAGTCTTCCGTGCCCGGCGGCGCGGACTTGCGAAGCACCGGTCCCGACACATAAAGCGTCGGCCCGTCGATCAGGTGATCGCGGGTCCGCGCGCGCAGGTTGATCGCGGCATCGAGCGGCGCCGCGGTGTCGCGCGCGCTCGTGACACCGGCCTGCAGCAGCTGCCGCGCGGCGATCGGCATCACGACCTTCTCTGCGAGCGGTCCGTAGGTCTCGTTCCAGCGCGCGCCGTCGCCGTGGCCCAGGCGCATCAGGTTGACCTGCATGTCCCAGAGGCCGGGCAGCACCGTCATTCCTTCGGTCGAGATGACCTCGGCGCCGTCCGGGATCACGACCTGGCCGCGGCCACCCACCGCCAGGATCCGGTCGTTCTCGATGACGATCACGCCGTTGGCAATCGGCGGATTGCCATAGCCGTCGATGACCGTCCCCCCGGAAAGCACGAGCGTCGAGGCCCCGGCAGTCGCTGCCAGGCACCAGGCCGCGAGCGTCACGAGCGCGCGGCTCACGCGGTGCTGTCCTTGATTTCCCCGTTGCGCAGCCGTGTCTGCAGCAATCCGAACGCGAGCGCCCACCCGGTCTTCAGCTGCTTCAGCACTGGCGCCCATTCGGCATCCGACGGAATGCCGGAACCCATCACGCGCATCATCCGCTGCCCCTTGTGCTCGTCGATCAGCAGGTCCTCGACCAGCGCGCCCTCGGTAAGCGGCGGCCAGTCGTGGCCGGGCTCGAAGATCAGCTGCAGGCGCGCGCCCGGCTCGAATCGCTCGATGAACGCCTCGCGCTTCCCGAACAGCCGCGACACGGCGAAGTGCCGGCCGCCGATGCGCGGCTCGACGATCGCCTGGTCGCCGTACCAGAGCGCAAGGCATTCCGGCTCGACCAGCGCCCGCCAGAGCGTCGTCGCGCTCACCGCGGTCTCGAATCCCTGGATATATCCCTTGCTCAACGATCGCATCTTGTCCTCACGATTCCCTTGCGCCGGCCTCGGCCGCATTGCGGCGGCGCAGTTCCTTGTCGCGCTGCATGCGGAGATCCGCCGCACCGATGATGTCGTCCTGCTGCTTGCCGTCGCGCGGATAGCTCGCCGCGCCGACGCTGACCGTCATGCGCTGCAGGCGCTCGCCGACCGGAAACAGGCTCTTGTAGACATTGTTGCGCACGCGCTGCGCAACGGTTTCAGAAACTTCCGGGGTCGCGTCCGGCAGGAACAGCACGAATTCGTCTCCGCCGTAACGGGCGGCGATGTCGCTGCTGCGGATCGCGCGCTGGATAGCGCCGGCGACCGTCGTAATTGCGCGGTTGCCGGCCTGGTGGCCGTGCGCATCGTTCAATTGCTTCAGCTGGTCCATGTCCACGATCAGGATCCCGTAGCCGCCGCGCGCGGCGCGCGCGCGCAGTTCGTGCTCGCGATGCATGAGCGCCCGGAATGCGCGCAGGTTCAGCATCCCGGTCAGCGTGTCCCGTTCCGCCATCTCCTCGATGCGCCGCCGCGCGTTGATGACGGACCCTGCAAGCACCTGTGTCAGGTATGCGACCAGCGCATAGGGGCCGAGTTCACCGAACAGCCGCACCAGGAGCGCCGGCAGCTTCGGGAACGGCCCTTCGCCGACGATCACCGAGAGATAGCTCAGCACGACGCCTGCGAACACGATGCTCGCACCGCGCGCCCCCAGGGTCATTGCCGCCACAACGATCGGCAACAGGTACAGGTTGATCAGCGGGCTCATTGTGCCGCCGGTCTGTATCGCGGTCACCGTGATGAATGCGACCATCGCGGCGGCCGACAATGCGATCCGCTCGCCCGTGCCGCGCACCGGGAAATCCTTCCAGCGCAGCGCCAGCACGAAAAGCGCGAACAGCGCAATCGCCGCGTACAGGAGCTTCGGCGACGACGGCCGCGAGTACGGAACGATTGCGTAAAGCCCGACGGCCAGCAGCACGAGCCAGTCGACACGCATCAGGCTCCTGCGGATGCTCGGTTCTCCGGTCGGCCGCGCGTCGTCGCTGCGGGAGTCCGCCTCCGGCTCCGCGGACGGCTTATCCGGAACCTCGGTCATGGGCGCGCGACCGTGCTGCGCTGCAGCTGTGACTCGACCCGCTGCCTTGCGGCCGGACCCTGCAATTGCGCCACCAGTTCCAGCGCGAAATCGAGCGCCGTACCCGGGCCGCGCGAGGTGATCACACGGCCGTCCACCACCACCGCCTCATCGGTCAGCGTCAGGTCCGCGGCAGGATCCAGGACCCCGGGATAGCAGGTCGCACGCCGCCCCTTCAGTACGCCGGCGGCTGCGAGCGCCATCGGCGCGGCGCAGATGGCTGCGACCCGCCCTCCGCCGTCGTGGAGCCTCTGGATGATCGCGCCGACGCGCCGATCGTCCCGCAGGTTCGTTGCGCCGGGCATTCCGCCCGGCAGGGCGATCAGGTCGAATGCCTGCATGGACACGTCGTCGAGAGTCGCGTCGGCCGTGAGCGCAATGCCATGCGCCCCGCGCACCGGGTTTCCGGCAAGGGCCGCAACGACCACCTCGATTCCGGCACGCCGCAACATGTCGATGATCGTGACCGCCTCCAGTTCCTCGAATCCTTCCGCCAACGGTACGAGCGCGCGTTTCATCGCGGCTACTGGCGGGCCGGCGCGGATTTCGCCGCCGCCAGCGCGGTTTCATCCTTGAGCCATGCGATCGCCGCGCGCACGTCCGGGTCTTTCGCGACGGACCGCGGGCCCAGGCCATCCGCCACCGGCACGTCGGGAAGCGCGATGTCAGGTTCGATGCCGCGCTCGTGGATGGAAACGCCCGAGGGCGTGAAGTACTTCGAGGTCGTGAGCTTGAGCGCCTGCCCATCCGTCAGCGGCAACACGGTCTGCACCGAGCCCTTGCCGAAGGTCTTGCGCCCCATCAGCGTTCCGCGCCCGTTATCGTGCAGGGCGCCCGCGACGATTTCCGCCGCAGATGCCGAGCCTTCGTTGACGAGCACCGCGATGCGCGCGCCGCGCGCCAGGTCCCCGGCCACGGCATCCATACGGAAGCTCGCCTCCGGCGCGCGGCCTTCGGCCGTCACGATGATGCCGCGCTCGAGGAATGCGTCGGAAACCTCGACCGCCGCATCCAGCACGCCGCCCGGGTTGTTGCGCAGGTCGAGCACGATGCCGCGCAGGTGGCCGCCCGCCTGTGCCTGCAGCGCCTCGAGTGCCTGGTCGAAGTCCGGGCCCGTCGTGTCGCTGAACTGCGAGATGCGCAGGTAGCCGTAACCCGGCTCCAGCATTTCGAAGCGCACGGAATGGACCGAGACAACCGCCCGCTCGATCGAGAATTCGAGCGGCGCAGGCGCGGACTGACGCCCGATTGCCAGGTTCACCACCGTGCCCGGCTCGCCGCGGATGCGCGCGACGGATTCTGGCAGCGCGGAACCGTCGACCGGCTTGCCGTTGACCGCGATGATCCTGTCGCCCGTGCGGATGCCGGCGCGGGCCGCCGGGGAATCGTCGAGCGGCGCAATGACGACGATCGCCCCGTCATCGAGCGTCACCTCGACGCCGATCCCGGAGTAATTGCCCTCGGTCGCGATCTTGAGTTCCTCGTACTCATCCGCGTCCATGAAAGTGGAATGCGGATCGAGTTCGCCGACCATGCCGCGGATGGCACTCGACATGAGCTTGTGATCGTCGGTGCGCTCGACATAGTCCGCCCGGATACGGTCGAGCACTTCGGAGAGGAGCTGTGCGTCCTTGCGAGGCAGGTCGCCTGTCGCATGCCGGTGGCCTGCGAGCCAGAAGCCGGTGCCGGCGAGGATCGCTCCCAGGATTCCGCCGGCAAGGCCGGCAAACAGCGTGCGCTTCGCGTCGCTCATGGCCCCATGGTACCCGTGGCCGCGGGGCGGCCGCATCTTCCGGCGCCTATGGCTCCCGCAGCGCCGCCAGCTCCTCGTAGAGGTCGAGGTCCGCGAGTACGTCGGAAAGCGGGGTCGGGCGGCCCATCGCGAAGCCCTGGCCGAAATCCACGCCGAGGCTCGCCATGCGCGTGCGCAGGTCGTCGGTCTCGACGTATTCGGCCACCGTTACCATACCCATCGTGTGGGCGAGCTGTGCGATCGCGCGCACCATGGATTCGGTGCGCTGGTTGGTGCCCGCATCGCGGACGAAGCTGCCGTCAATCTTGAGGACGGACACCGGCAGCGCCTTGAGGTAGGCGAGCGAGCTCAGGCCGGTTCCGAAATCGTCAAGCGCGAAGCTGCATCCCAGCACGCGCAGGCGCTGCATCAGCCGGTCCGCGCGCGTCAGGTTCGAGACGGCCGAGGTTTCCGTCAGCTCGAAGCACAGAATCTCCGGCGGCAGGCCGCATTCCAGGACGCTGGTCGCGAGGAACTCCACGAATTCCTCCGACGCCACCGACGCGCCGGAAATGTTGATCGAGAAGCGCATGCCACAGCCCTTCAGCTTATCGGCATGCTCGCCGAGGATGCCGAGGGCGTTCTTGATCACCCAGCGGTCGATCGCCGGCAGCATCTGGTAGCGCTCGGCCGCCGACAGGAATTTCTCGGGCGGCAGGATCTCGCCGGTCTCCGACACCATGCGCAGCAGGAGCTCGAATCGCGGCTCGGTCGGCTCCGGGCCCAGCGGCAGCACCGGCTGCGCATAGAGGACGAAGCGGTCCGCCTCCAGCGCCTCGTGCAGGCGCTGCACGACCAGCACGTCGGTGTGCCGGCGCATGATGCTCTGGTCCGCGTCCTGGAAGATCTCTACGCGGTCGCGGCCGCGGTCTTTCGCGGCCTTGCAGGCGAGCTCGGCATTCGCCATGCCGTGCGCGAGCGCATTCTGCGTCTCGGGAAGCTCCGCGACCCCGATGCTGACCGACACCTGCACGGTCCCGTCGCCGCGCGTGTGGGTCAGCTCGAAGCACTGGCGCCGCAGCATGTCGGCGATCTGCTGCGCAAACTCGAGCTTGCAGTCAGGCAGGAAGACGGCGAAGCGGTCGCCGGCGATACGCGCCGCGAGCGCGCCCGGGCGCGCCTTCTTGCGCAGCACCTCGGCGATCTTTCCGATCAGCTCGTCGCCGATGTGCATGCCGAAGTTGTCGTTGACGACGTGCATGCGGTCTGCGTCGATGTAGAGCACGCAATCCGGCGCGTTGTCCTGGCGCGCGCCGATCACGGCGCGCACCTGCATCTCGAACGCCGAGCGTGTCAGCAACGCCGTCAGCGCGTCGAAATTGGCCTGCAGCGTCGCCGTGGTCTTGCGCGACAGCAGCTCGACGAGGCGCTCGGTGCGAGGCTCGAACCTCGGGCCGTCCGGCTCGCGGAACAGCGCGAGGAAGCCGATGATGCGGCCGGAGGCGTGGCGCACGGGCGTCGAGAGGATCTTGAATGGCGGCAGCTCGATCGGCCGCGGCTTGATCTTGTTGATGACCAGGTTGCGTCGTTGCAGCTGCGCCCAGTTCAGCAGGTGGCGGTGAATTCTGGTCAGGATCTCGACGCGCGGCTTCTCGCCGGCCGGCGCCTTGCAGATCGCGACATTGCGCTCCGGCACGACCAGCGCGCCCAGGATGCAGTCGAGATGGTCCACGCAGGCCTGCACCAGCGAGCCCAGTTCGTCGCCCTGCAGCGGGCTGTCCGGGTCGTCGGGCGCCATGCGCAGCAGAAGTTCCAGGTCCGCGTCGCGCGATTCCAGGTCCTTTGTCAGCTCGTCCACGCTGACGCGGGCCTCGAGTTCGCGCTGCAGGCATTCGAGTGCCGGCTGCACCAGCGACTGCACGAATGAATAAGGACGGTTCTCGCCGCCACGGGTCAGGAGCGCAGCGACCGCGATGACGTTACCGACGTTGTTGCGAAGCCGGAACACGTATGCAGGCGCGCCTTCATGGTCCTGGCCGAAGCCGTCGATGCGGCTGTTCGTCGCCGCCGGGACATTCGCGAGCGCCGCCTGCACCAGCGGCAGCGGGTCGGGGCCGTCGTAAGCGTCCGAGACCCACAGCGGCGTGCCGCGCGAGTCATAGATGCCGACGCCCAGGGCGCGCGGCATCAGCATCCGCAGCAGGAGGCCGTACGGATCCAGGCTCGGCTTCGAGCTAGCGAGGTGTAGCGGCAGTTCCTGGGCGGTCGAAGCCACGGGCATGCGTTCCTGTCCGGCGCAACGCCGGAGATGTAACGCAGGTTCGCCGAAGCGGGTCCGGGCAGTCTTTGACGTAATCCGCAGTTTGCCGAACTAGACGCAGTTCACATCAGGGGGCCGGCCGGCGGAACCACGGAACGGGGTCGACCGGGACGGCCCCGCGGCGGATTTCGAGGTAAAGCCCCGGCTGGCTGCGGCCGCCGCTGTCGCCGACCGTCGCAACGACCTCGCCACCCTCCACCCGGTCCCCGACGGACTTGAACAGCTGTTCGTTGTGCGCGTACAGGCTCATGTATCCGCCGTGGTCGATGATCAACAGGAGCCCCATTCCCGGCAGCCAGTCGGAATAGGCGACCCGCCCCTCGTAGAGCGCCCGGACCTCCGTGCCGCGGCCCGCCTCGATCAGCACGCCATTCCACTTGAGCCCCCCGCCGCGGGCTTGGCCGAAACGCGCGACGATCTTGCCCGCCGTCGGCCAGGCAAGCCGGCCGCGCACTTTTTCGAAGGCCTGCCCGGCGCCTGGCGGCAAGTCGCGAAGCGCCTTGCGAAGGTCCGCGACCAGTTTCTCGAGCCCTGCGGCCTCGCGCTTCAGCTTGGCGATGGTGTCGCTGTTGTTCCGGATCTGCGAACTGATTGCGCGAACCGCGTGGCCCCGCTCGGCGCGCGCCGAGTCGACGGCCGACAATTCCCGGCGGCTGTCGGATTCGAGCGCGGCGAGACGCTCGCGTTCTTCCGCCTCCAGCCGCGTCGCTTCCTCGAGCTCGGCGACCGCCGCCTCGATCTCGGCGATCTTTCCGGCGCGCGCGCGGCCGAGGTAGGAGTAATAGATGAGCATGCGCCCGAAAGCCGCCGGGTCCTCCTGGGAGAGCAGCATCTTCAACTGCTCTTCGCGGCCGCTCATGTAGGCGGAACGAAGTTGCGTGGCGAGCGCAGCGCGCTGCTCGCGCAAGCCGCGCTCCGTGCGCTCGCGCTCGTCCGTCAGTTCGGCGAGGCGCGCATCACTGGCGGCAAGCCGCTTGCGGACGCTGCCGAGCCGGCCGCGCGCCCCGCGTACTTTTTCCTCGGCGTCGCGCAGCTGCGCGGAGAGCGCATCGCGACGATCGGTGTCGCGACGGACCGAGCGCTGCAGGTCCTCGATCCGTTCGCGGACCTGCTCCAGCTTCTTCTCCGGATCACGCTCGGCGGCCTGGCCTGCCGCCGAAACGAGTAGCAGCAGCAGGCCGGCGCTTACAAGTCGTTGTTTTATCAGGTCTAAACCCTCAACCGCGGCGGCCACGGCCGCCTTTTCCTGCGCTGATATAATGCGCGGCCGTTTTTTGCCCTGGGTCACGCGGCCGACCCGTGACCCATCCCATGGACCGACTGATCGATTATTTCACCAATCATCCGTTCCTGGCCGGCGGCCTGGTGCTGATGGTGCTGGTTGTCGTCGCCTATGAAATGCGGCGCGTGGGCCAGGGCTCGACCGCCGTCGCACCGAATGACGCGATCCGCATGATGAATGAAGGCGCCGTGGTCGTGGACCTGCGCACGGCGAACCAGTTCAAGGACGGCCATATCGCAGGCGCGCGGAACGTGCCGGGCGACCAGATCGCAGGCGACGCCAAGGCACTCGAGAAGCTGGCCGGAAAAACCCTGATTCTGTGCTGCGACTCAGGCTCGACCGCCGGCGCCGCGCTGCGGACCCTGGGGCGCGCGGGCTTCAAGAATGTGTTCAGCCTGCGCGGCGGCCTCGCGGCCTGGCGCACGGAGAACCTGCCGGTCGTGAAGGGTTGAATCGTGCCGGCGACATCGGTGACGGTGTACACGAGCAGTTTCTGCGGTCACTGCATGCGGGTGATGGACTTGTTGCAGCGGCGCAGAATCGAGTACACGGAGATCAGCGTCGAGGACAGCCCGGGAATCCGCGATGAACTGGTGGCCAGGAGCGGCCGCCGCGCGCTGCCGCAGGTCTACTTGGGCGAGCGCTACCTGGGCGGCGCGGAGGAACTCGCGGCGATGGACAAGAGCGGCGAACTTGACCGGCTGCTGTCGGAAGGCGCATGAAGCGGAACTACACCAATTAAATGTCAATGTGAGGAATGAAGATGGCTGACGAAAACACCCCCCTGACAGGCGGCATGGGCGATCCGGCCGCGAATGGGCAGGGTCCGGCGGTAGCGCTGCAGACGGTCTATATCAAGGACCTGTCATTCGAGTCCCCGA
The DNA here is from genome assembly GCA_963747145.1 of uncultured Gammaproteobacteria bacterium. GTDB lineage: Bacteria > Pseudomonadota > Gammaproteobacteria > Steroidobacterales > Steroidobacteraceae > SCUD01. Next base: position 900,580 of record CAVVDZ010000001.1, read on the forward strand.
AGGGCCCGTTCCTGCCGGCGCAGGCGCAGGATCCGAAGATCTCGCTGAATCTCACCACCACATCGAACACCGTAGGCCAGGACGCCCATGAGGTCGTGCTGACCGTGACCCTCGAGGCGAAGAACGGCGAAGTCGCCGTGTATCTTGCCGAGGTCAAGCAGGCCGGCGTGTTCGTCGTGCGCGGATTCGGCCCCGAAGAGACCCGCCGCATCCTGGGTTCCTTCGCGCCGAATATCCTGTTCCCGTACATCCGCCAGACTGTGTCGGATGTCGTGACCAAGGGTGGATTCCCGCCGTTCCTGCTGCCGCACGTCAACTTCGACTCGCTGTTCGAGCGTTCGATGCAGGAACGCGCCGCGCGCCAGGCCCAGCAGGGTTCCACTCCCGAACAGGCGAACTGAGGCCCTTCATGCGGCCGATCGTCGTGCTCGGCGCCGGCTCCTGGGGCACGGCGCTCGCGATCCAGTTTGCGCGCAGCGGCCGGCCGACCGTGCTGTGGGGCCGCGAAGAGGATGATCCCGCCGAGCTCGCGCGTTCGCGCCGCAACGAACGCTACCTGCCGGGCGCGAAATTCCCTCCTTCACTCGCGATCGAGCCCGACATGGCGAAGGCGATCGCGAGCGGCGAAGACCTGCTCCTCGCCGTGCCCTCGGGCGCGCTCCGGATCGTGCTGCAGCAGATCAAGCCGTTGCTCGGTCCGCGGGCGCGCGTCGCCTGGGCCAGCAAGGGTTTCGAGCTTTCGACCGGCAAGCTGCCGCACCAGGTCGCGCAGGAAGTGCTGGGCCCGAATGTGCCGCTTGCCGTGCTCTCGGGCCCGACATTCGCCCGCGAAGTGGGCGAAGGGCTTCCGACCGCGATCGCCGTCGCATCGCCCGATGCCGCCTTTGCGCTCGCGCTGGCCCAGAGTCTGTCCGCAGACAATTTCCGCGCCTACACGCAGACCGACATCGTCGGCGTCGAGATCGGCGGCGCCATCAAGAACGTGATCGCTATTGCGGCCGGCGGTTCGGACGGCATGGGCTACGGTTCCAACAGCCGCGTGTTCCTGATCACGCGCGGTCTCGCCGAGATGGTGCGCCTGGGCGTCGCACTCGGCGCGAAGCAGGAGACGCTGATGGGCCTCGCCGGGCTCGGCGACCTGGTCCTGACCTGCACCGATGACCAGTCGCGCAACCGGCGCTTCGGCCGCGCGCTCGCATCGGGCAAGCCCATCGACCAGGCGATCGCCGAGATCGGCCAGGTCGTCGAGGGCTATCACGCGGCGAAGGCCGTGCACATGGTCTCGAAGAAGCTCGGCGTCGACATGCCGATCTGCGAGCACGTTTACCAGGTGCTCTACGAGGGCATGGCGATACCGGAAGTCGTCCAGTCGTTGCTCACGCGCGAAGTCAGCTCAGAGAACTGACATCTAGTCGCGCGGGCCGGATCCGCTCACCGGGTTCGGCGCGCCCGGGATCCGGGCACTGCTAGCGGCGCCCGCGGGATCCGACGGGGTGTCCCCTCGCTCCGCCGGAACTTATGCTTCGCTCTGGGACACCCCGTCACCTCGCGGGCGCCGAGTAGCGCCGCCGTCAATCGCGCGGACGAGGTGGGCGGGGTCCCGCGAGTGAGCGCGTAAGTTCCGGCGGCGCGAACGAGCGGGAACCCCGCCCGGATCCCGTCCGCGCGATGGGCGTTAGTCGCTGCCGGCGAAGGCGAGCTGGCGCCAGGCTTCGTAGATCACGATCGCGGCGGCGTTGGAGAGATTGAGGCTGCGGTTGCCAGAAACCATCGGTAGCCGGATCAATCGATCTTCGGGCCAGCCTTCGAGAAGTTCGGTGGGCAGGCCGCGCGTCTCGCGGCCGAACAGGAACGCGTCGCCGGCCCGGTATTGCCGCTCCGTGTGGCGCGCACCGCTCCTCGCCTCGACCGCGAAGACCCGCGCATCGCCCAGGTTCGCGAGACAGGCCGCCAGGCTCCCGTGCTCCCGGACCTCTGCAAGGTCGCGGTAATCGAGGCCGGCGCGCCGCAGTTGCGCGTCGTCCAGCGAGAATCCGAGCGGTTGCACCAGGTGCAGCGCCACGCCGGTGTTCGCACACAGCCGGATGATATTGCCGGTATTGGGCGGGATCTCCGGCTCGAACAGGATCAGGTGAAACATCGGGCCCGGCCGCTGATGCGGGATTCGTGGGACCCCTCCACTATAATCGCGCCGTGGCCGCCACCGCCCCCCGTCCGGACCCTTCGCTCGCGCTCGAGTTCTGCGGACTCAAGCTCGCCTCGCCGATCGTGCTGCTGTCGGGCTGCGTCGGTTTCGGCGAGGAGTACACGCGCGTCGAGGGATTCTCGAATCGCGAGGCCGGCGCGATCGTCCTGAAAGGCACGACGCTCGCGCCGCGCCTCGGCAATCCGCTGCATCGCGTCACCGAAACGCCGATGGGAATGATCAACGCGATCGGACTGCAGAATCCCGGCGTGGACCACGTTGTGCGGAACATCCTGCCGGCGCTCGACTTCGGCGAGACCCGGTTCTTCGCCAATGTCTGCGGCTCGACGATCGAAGAATATGCCGAGGTCACGCGGCGCTTCGACGATTCGCCCATCGACGCGATGGAAATCAACATCTCCTGCCCGAACGTCAGGGAAGGCGGCGTGCAGTTCGGCAATTACCCCGAGATGAGCGCGCGGGTTGTCGCGGCCTGCCGCAAGCTCACGAAGAAGCCGCTGATCACCAAGCTCTCGCCCAACCAGACCGACATCCGGGAAAACGCGCGGCTGTGCATCGAGGCGGGCAGTGACGGCCTCGCAGTCATCAATACGATCTCGGGCATGGCCGTGGACCTCAAGACTCGACGGCCGGTGATCGGCAATGTGCGGGGCGGCGTGTCGGGCCCCGCGATCAAGCCGATCGCATTATTGAAGGTGCGCGAGGTTTACGAAGTCGCCGGGCCGCATCGGGTGCCGATCATCGGCCAGGGCGGCATCGCGAACGCAGCCGATGCACTCGAGTTCCTGATTGCGGGTGCGACCGCGGTCGGGGTCGGGACCGCGCTTTTCTACGATCCCCTGCTGTGCCCGAAGATCAACGGGGGCATCGCCGCCTACCTGCGCGAAGCCGGCTTGCCTTCGGTCACCGGCCTCATCGGTTCGCTGGCAGCCGGCCTCGCGGGGGATTGCGGCTAGCCTGCGGCCAAAAGAAAAGGCCCGCATCGCGAACGATGCGGGCCCTAGTCAGGGTTTTCCTGATCCGCTTTTATTAATGCTTGACTGCTTTCACCGCTGCCTCGGCATTGATGAAGCCGTAGCCATCGAGCTCGCTGTAGCCCTTGCCGATCAAGTTGAAGAACCGGCCCTGGAACGTGGCGCCGCCTTCGTAGTTGCCGAAGAAGCTGGCGCCGCCCGGGGCGAGCTGGCCTGACGGAATCAGGACGCCATCGCCCAGCAGGTCCGCCGAGTTTCCGCCGGCAGCGCCGCCCGGACCGGCCACATCGGCCTCGTCGCGGTCGACCCCGAAGGAAACCAGGTCGCCATTGCCAAATGAGCCCGGCAGGAAGCTGAGGTTCATCTGCTTCCACTGGCCCGCCAGTCCCGGCGCGTCGGCCGGCAGCGAGAAGACATTCGACACGTCGCCGGCAGTCAGCCCATGGGTGCGCCCGACGATGAACGCCTGGCCCGCGACCGGACGCTCGTCGAACACGATGCCCTTCGGCGTCTGCGTGGGATTGCCATTGCTGCCATTGATCGACAGGTTCTGCAGGCGCTTCGTCCCGATCTGCCATGCCGTGAACACATTCGGGTCGAACTGGCTGATCGCGTTCGGATCGGCCGAGGCGTTCACCGCCAGGAGGTTCCACTTGCTTAACGCATACCCGGACGAGAAGTACGGATCGAGGTCATGCCGGAACGCGCTGTTCTGCAGGATCTTGCGCATGAGGAACGGCTTCACCCTGCCAGGCCCGCCGGCCGCATCGAGCACCAGGGCCGCGATTGCCGCGGCATGCGGCGCCGATGCGCTGGTGCCGAAGAAGTTCGGGAAGGTATCCGTGTCCTGCGCGGCATCCGACACGAAGAATGTCGTGTTGGCGCCATCCATCGCCGCCATGTCCGGCTTCTGCCGAACCTGCGGGAACCGGTACCGGTTGTTGTTCTTGTCGAAGTAGATCGTGGCCGGTCCCGGCGAGGTGAACGCTTCAGGCACGAACGGCGCGTAGAACGCATATGCCGCCACGCCCATGCCGCCCGCCGCGGAGTTGTGGCCATAGGTCGCCGGACCGTGGTAGCTGAAGTGCTCCTGCGGGTTGACGCCGCTGAATCCCACGTAGCGGATGCGGTCCGCGACGTTGCGATTGTTGGCAGGAGGCGTGTTTGCCCGCGCAATCACCATCTCGAGCGTCGCGCCCGGGAGGGCAACCAGCTCGAGCGGACGATTCGTGAACAGGTTCTGTTCGGCGCTGGCGCCGATGAACGAACCGTTGAAGAAGAACAGCAGGTTGTAGTCCGTCAGCACCTGCTGGACCACCTGGACCTGCTGCACGCGGTACTGGAAATCGCCGAACTGGTCCGGCGTGAAGCTGTCGACGATGACCGTATAGGTGCCGGTCAGCGGCAGCTCGAGCGTCAGCGACTCGGGGTTCGTGGTCGAATCCACGAACTGGATTTCGTTGCCGTTCGGATCGATCAGGTCGAATGTCAGGTCGGGATTCGGGGTTCCCGTGGTCGTGTTGTCCGCATCGAGGAAGATCTCGACCAGCATCCCCGCCGTGCCGGGAAATGTGAAGCTGGTGTCGCCGCCGGCCGGCACCGTGCCGACCCCGGAAACGATCGGCGGGCCGACCGGTGTCGGCGGCTGCGGATCGAAGGGCTCGTTCCACTGGAACACGACGATGCTGTTGTTGGCGAACTGGATGGTCTGCGCGATGTCGAGATCGCCGCCTTCGCCGAAATTGTGGAAGCCGCCGGCATAGAGTTCCGGGGGCACGCCCGAAAAATCGAGGTCGGTGTTCGCCCAGGAAGCGGGGTCGGCGGGCACGATGCGTGTCCTCGAGTCATACGCCTGGGTCGACGGACGATTGCCGGCCGAGGAGAAGTACGAGACGCCAGCCGCGGCAACCTCATCGACAGTCTGCGCGACGATGCCGTCCTGGAAGAACGGCTCGGCCAGATAGATGATGTCGTCGACGATCACATCGGCCTTGAAGCCCGGCACCGTCTTGGTCGCGTCCGCGAACCCGGCGAGCGAGCGGATGTTGTCGGCGAAGTTCAATTCGCCACCGTTTGCCGTGGCAAAACCGAGTCGGGCCTTGGGCGCCATGTCGTGAATGATCTGCAGCATGGCGCGGCCTTCGTCCGCGCCGCCGGAATCCTCGATGACCACCACCGGCTGGGAATTGTTTGGGTTGCCCGGCCCCGGCAGGTCGCCCGTCAGGACATCGCCCGCCGCATGGGTGATCGCCGCCGCGCGTGTGTCAAAGCTGTCTGACATCGCGCCGACCGTGATGCCCTCGCCATCGACGCCGACGAGCTGGTCAACACGATGCTGCACGACACCCTGGCTGGTCGTCGTGCCGACATTGGTCACCATCGGGCTGGACGGCACGACGGCGAGCACGCCCAGCTTGCCGGCGATGTTCGCGAGCGAAGCGGCAGGCACATAGGCCTCGATGACGCCCTTTCGATACTTCATGTTCGTGGCGATGACATCGACGCCCGCCATGCCTTTCAGGCTCTGCAGAACGGTCGCGGCGGGCACCTTGCCGTTGAGCGAGATGCGCACCAGCGCGCGGCCGGTCGTGTCGAAAGTCACGGGGTGGACGATCTGGAGACCCGCGACCTTGCCCTCGGAAACCTTGAGGCCGGAGGCCATCGCCTTCGCGCGGCCCGCGGGCGTCGCGATTTCCTGGAGGCCCGCGCCGAGATTGCGAACTACCGGCTTGGCCCCGGCCAGGGGCGCAGCCAGCAGCAACGCGGCAAGCGCGAGGCCGAGAATTCCCGCTCGCGGGGACTGATCCCGCAGCACAGTCAAACCTTCCCGATTGTTCATTTCCGCACTCCGTGTTTGTTCGCGAGATCGTTCATGCCCGCCGCATATTCTGCGCCGTGCAACGTGACATACAGATGACGTGTACTGGTCCGCAACAGGTCGGACAGCTTCCCCCAGAAGAATTCTCGATCTTGTTTCGTAAAAGTTACGCGCTCGCCCCAGTCAATTCAATACTCGGCGCGTTGCTTCGACGCCAATATGCGCCCGTCAGTACGCCGGGGCATCGGCGGACTGGCGGCAGGGCCAGCTTATGTCACTCCCGCACTGCCAAAAACATGACGCCGCCGCCGGATGGTGCTATAGATCAGCCCACAGAGTGAGCGGCACGCAACAAAGCCGCCGGCCTGGTTTGGGGATAGACAATTTTTCCGAATTCATTGGAGCTTCAACAGATGAAGAAGTCCTTCCACGCTGCACTTATGTGCGGCGCGCTGGTCCTTTCGTTCGGCATGGCGCCGGCCAACTCGCAGGAATCCATTTCCGCCAGCGAGGCCGAGAATGACAACCTTTATTTCGTCGAGCTGACGGGCGGCCCGACCGCCGACGGCAACAGCGTTGCGAGCATCCAGGCCGAGAAGACGCGCTTCATAAATGCCGCGACGGCCGCAGGCGTGCACTACACCGAACGGCGCTCCTACGAGACGCTGTTCAACGGCTACGCCGTCAAGGCGGGCCCCTCCGAGCGCGCTGCGCTCGCGACCCTGCCTGGCGTCAAGGCTATCTGGCGGATCGACGTCATCCAGGCTCCTGAATTCAATCCGGGCGCTGGCGCGGCCCCGGACCTGGCCGCCGCCATTGCAATGACCGGTGCGGACGTGGTCCAGAACACCCTCGGCATCACGGGCGCGGGGGTCAAGGTTGCCGTGATGGACACGGGCATCGACTATGACAACGCCGATCTCGGTGGTGACGGTGTCACGCGCTCGAACAGCGCCGTGTTCCCGACCGGTCGCGTGATCAAGGGCTGGGATTTTGTCGGTGATGCCTTCACGGGCTCCGAAACCCCGGTGCCGGATCCGTATCCGGATGACTGCTTCGGCCATGGCACGCATGTCGCGGGCATCGTCGGCGCCAACGGCGTCGTCAAGGGTGTTGCGCCGGAAGTGAGGTTCGGCTCCTACCGCGTGTTCGGCTGCAATGGCTCCACGACCTCGGACATCATGCTGGCGGCCATGGAGCGCGCGTATCGCGATGGCATGCAGGTGCTCAACATGAGCATCGGCGCATCCAACCAGTGGCCCCAGTATCCGACCGCCGCGGCCGCAAGCCGCCTGGTCAAGAAGGGCATGGTCGTCGTCGCCTCGATCGGCAACAACGGCCCCGGCGGCAACCCCGCCGACGGTCCTTATGCGGCTGGCGCGCCGGGCACCGGCGCCGAAGTCATCGGCGTCGCGTCCTACGACAACACGCGCGTGACGCAGCCGTCCTTCACGGTGTCGCCGGACAACGCCGCTTTCGGGTATAGCCCGGCATCGGGCGCTCCGACGCCGCCGACCAGCGGCAGCCTGCCGATGGCAAGGACTGGAACGCCCGCCTCGACGGCTGATGGCTGCGTCGCATTGCCGGCCGGCAGCCTGACCGGCATGGCGGTATTGATCCGTCGCGGCACCTGCGGTTTCTACGTCAAGGCGTTCAATGCGCAGACTGCCGGCGCCTCGGCGGTGGTGCTCTACAACAACGCCGCGGGATTCGTTAACCCGACCGTGGCCGGTGCACCGCCGATCACGATCCCGGTCGTCATGGTCACCGCCGCCGATGGCGTCGTGATTGACGGCCGCATCGCGGGCGGAGCGACGACGATGATCTGGACCAACCAGATCACGACGACCGCGAACCCGACCGGCGGGCTGATTTCCTCATTCAGCTCCTTCGGCATGGCGGCTGACCTGACGCTGAAGCCGGATATCGGCGCGCCGGGCGGCTCGATCTATTCGACGGTCCCGCTCGAGCAGGGCGGCCATGGAAACAACAGCGGCACTTCGATGGCATCTCCGCATGTGGCGGGTGCCGCGGCATTGCTGCTGCAGGCGAAGTCCGGCAAGCACAAGGACGGTATCTCGGCCCTCGCCGTGCGGGCGCGCCTGCAGAACAGCGCGAAGCCGTCGAACTGGTCCGGCAATCCGGGACTCGGATTCCTCGACTACGCCCATCGCCAGGGCGCCGGCCTGCTCGACATCGAGGATGCGATCCTCGCGACCGTCGATGTCACGCCCGGCAAGCTGTCGCTCGGCGAGAGTGCGGCCGGCCCGCAGACGCGCAGGCTGACGATCCGGAACAACGGCTCCTCGTCGGTCACATTTGACCTGACGGATGTCACGGCGCTCGCGACCGGACCGAAGAGCCAGGTCAACTTCGCCACGGTCTCGACCTTCCTGGCGCCGGCAACGGTCGTGTTCAGCGCGACGAGCGTGACGGTGCCCGCGGGCAAGTCGCGCACGGTGGACGCCACGATCACGGCGCCCGCCGGCCCAGATCTGGGCCAGTACGGTGGATACATCGTCCTGACGCCGCAGGGGTCGGGGCAGACCTATCGCGTGCCGTATGCCGGATTCATCGGCGACTACCAGGCCGTCCAGGTGCTCACGCCGACTGCAAACGGGTTCCCGTGGCTCGCCAACCTGAGCGGCGGGTTCTTCAACAACCAGCCGGCGGGCGCGACCTTTACGATGGTCGGCGACGACATCGTTTACATCCTGATGCACCTGGACCATCAGTCGCGTCGCATCCGTCTCGACGCATTCAACGTCGACCCGACGACCTGCGATTCCGACGATGACGATGATTCCCGTGGCTCCGCGAATCATCACTGGCATAAGCATCACGATGACGGCGACTCATGCAAGCACCGCATCAGCGACGACGAGTACGTCGGCCGCAACACCTCGGCAGGCGGTTTCTTCGCCTTCACCTGGGATGGCACGGCGCTGGCGAACGACGGCTGCGGCGGCGATGATCATCCGGACCGCATCTACACGGTCCCGAATGGCCAGTACAACGTGAAAGTCTCCGTGCTCAAGGCGCTGGGCGACAAATACAACCCGGCGGACTGGGAGACCTTCACCTCTGCGGTCGTGACGATCGCAAGGCCGTAGGCTCAAGCTGACGATTGACTGATCCGGCCCCCGCCAGCAATGGCGGGGGCCTTTCTTTTGTCCGTACGCGCTGCTTCAGCCGCCGCCCAGCCCAAGTTCGCGCAATTTGCGCGTCAGCGTGTTGCGTCCCCAGCCGATCAGCTTCGCGGCTTCCTGGCGCCGGCCCTGTACGCTTGCCAGCGCAACGCGCGCGAGCGTCCGCTCGAATTCCGGTCCCGCCACGTCCAGCAGCGGCGCGCCGCCCGAAGAGAGCTGCCGCGTCGCCCAGGCCTCCAGCTCGCGGCTCCAGCTGTCCTGCGCCGGCGCCACCCCGCTCTCGCCGCCAAGATCGGCCGGGATGTCATCGCCCTGGATCTCACGCCCCGGCGCCGTGACCGTGAGTCGCCGCGCGGCATTCACGAGCTGGCGCACGTTGCCGGGCCAGTCGAAGGCGACGAGGCGGCGTTCGGCGTCGCGTGTCAGCGTCTTCGGCTCGACCCCGAGCTCGCGGGCGGCGACCGCGAGGTAATGCACGAGCAGCTCCGGGATGTCGCCGCGCCGTTCGCGCAGGCAGGGCACGCGGATGCGGATCACGTTGAGCCGGTGCAGCAGGTCTTCGCGGAACAATCCCTTGCGGACGCGCGCGTCGAGGTCCTGGTGCGTCGCCGCGATCACGCGTACGTCCACGCGGATCGGCACGCTGCCGCCGACGCGGTAGAACTCACCCTCCGCCAGCACGCGCAGGAGCCGGGTCTGCAGTGCCGTCGACATGTCGCCGATCTCGTCCAGGAAAAGCGTGCCGCCATCCGCCTGCTCGAAGCGGCCGCGCCGCTGCGCCTCGGCACCGGTAAACGCGCCTTTCTCGTGGCCGAACAGCTCGGACTCCAGGAGCTCCGATGCGATCGCCGATGTGTTGAGCGCGATGAACGGCCCCGAGGCCCGCGGGCTGTGCCGGTGCAGCGCGCGCGCGACCAGTTCCTTGCCGGTGCCGGACTCGCCGGTGACCAGCACGGAAAGGCTCGAGCGCGACAGCCGGCCGATCGCGCGAAACACTTCCTGCATCACCGGCGCGTGGCCGAGGATGCCCGGAATCGCGGCGCGGGGAACCTCGGCGCCGCGCTGCGGCCCACCCTGCGTTGCGGCGCGGCGCACGAGCGCCACGGCCTCGTCGATGTCGAATGGCTTCGGCAGGTATTCGAATGCGCCGCCCTGGTAGGCGGCCACGGCGCTGTCCAGGTCCGAGTGCGCCGTCATCACGATGACCGGGAGGCGCGGATGATCGCGGCGCACGCGCTCGAGCAGCTTGAGCCCGCCGGTTCCCGGCATGCGGATGTCGGTGATCAGCACGTCCGGCAGCCCCTCTGCAAGCGCCGCGAGCGCGCCATCCGCCTGATCGAACGAGCGCGGCTGAAGCCCGCCCTGGCGCAGCGCGCGTTCGAGCACCCAGCGGATCGATGCATCGTCGTCCACCAGCCAGACATCAAGCGGCTTCGTCATGACGCTCCTCCATCGGCAGCAGCAGCGAGAACACGGTGCGTCCCGGCCGGCTGTCGAATTCGATGATTCCGCCGTGGCGCGTCGCGATGTCCTGCGCGACGGCAAGGCCGAGCCCCGTGCCGCCCGCGCGCGCCGTCACCAGCGGGTAGAAAATCGTCTCGCCGAGTTCGGCGGGCACGCCGGGCCCGTTGTCCTCGAACTGGAGCGAAGCCACGACGCGGTGCCGCTCGGCCCCGATCGTCGCGTGCGTCAGCGCGCGGCTGCGCAGTGTCAGGGCGCCGCGTTCGCCGAGCGCCTGCACGGCGTTTCGCGCCAGGTTCAGCATCGCCTGCACCATCAGGTCGCGGTCGAGGGCGAGCAATGGCAGGCTCGGGTCGTAATCGCGCTCGATCGCGACGCCGGCCGGCGCCTCGGCGCGCGCGAGCCGGTAGACGTGATCGATCAGCTCATGGACGTTGACCGGTTCGCGGCGGATCGGCCGCGCGGGTCCCAGCAGGCTGTCCACGAGCGCGCAAAGCCGATCGGCCTCGCCGATGATCACGCGCGTGTATTCCTTCAGTTCATCGTTCGGCAATTCGCGCTCGAGGAGCTGCGCGGCGCCGCGCAGCCCGCCGAGCGGATTCTTGATCTCGTGCGCGAGCTGGCGCGCCATCACGCGGCTGCCGCCCTGCTGGGCGAGGAGCGCAGTGTCGCGGGTGATGCGGCTCGGTCGCGTCGTGTCGGCAATCTCCAGCAGCACATCTGCCCCGGCGATCGGCGTGAACGTGATGTCGGCGAGGTGATGCGAATCGCTGCGCGCCGCCGGCACCAGTTCGAAGCCGCGCATCGCGAGCGGTTCGCCGCTCGCGCGGCAGCGCAGGATCAGCGAATCGACCTGGGCGCCGTCGGCGAGGAGCGTCGCGAGCCGCCGGCCGCGCGCCGTCGCGGGGCCGGTTGCCAGCAGGTCGCCGGCGGCGGCATTGAGGAAGCGGACGATCCCGCCGCCATCGACGATGACGATCGCCGTCGCAAGCAAGTCGAGCAGCGTGCCGGCATCGAAGTCGCGCGGGCCGTTTCCGGGTTCACGCGCCATGGCGCGGACCGCGAAACGGCGCGGGCGCGCCGGCGTTGACTAGCTTGCGGCTTTCGGCCCCGGCTTCGGGGGTGTTTTCGGGGGCGGGGGCTTGGGCGCCTGCGGGCTCTGCGGCGTGTTGATCGACGGCATGCGCACGTGGAACGAGACCTGCTGGCTCGAAATCAGCGGCTGCCCATTCTGGTCGAGCACGGCCGCGCGCAGGAAATGCGTGCCGCGCTCCAGGTTCGAGAGCTGCACCGCGCCCTCGCCTTCCGCCGGCACGCGGTTGCCGTCCAGGAAGAACACGAGCGTATTGTCTGATTCCAGTTCGCCGCCCAGCTCGGCGACCGCAGTGATGCTCGCATCCGCCCCGAAGAACACCTGGTTCGCCGCAGGCTCGGTGATCGTGAGCGATACGTAGCGCGTCGGTGCCTGCGGCTGCCTGTATCCCGCCGAGCCGCCGGAATCCGCCGCAGTCGCCTCGTATTGGTTGGAATTCGCGATCTCCACCCGCTCCGCATTCGGTGCGCCGGGCTGGTCCGCGTAATGAACGACGCCGTCCTTGTCCACCCAACGGTAGATCTCCTGGGACCCGGCCGCCAGGGACAGCATCAGTCCGGCGAGAATCAGGGCTGTGCGCATGACTGCAGCATAGCCCGGAGCCCGCCAGACTGACAAAGCGGGGGCGGTAATCTGTGATCGCCGTCCCTGCCGCCCGAGCCCGGGCACTCAGAGGCTGTAATACATGTCGAACTCGACCGGATGCGTGGACATCCGGAAGCGCGTGACTTCCGTCTGCTTGAGCCCGATGTAGGCGTCGATCAGGTCGTCCGAAAACACGCCGCCGCGCTTCAGGAATTCGCGGTCGCGGTCGAGATGATCGAGCGCCATGTCGAGCGAATGGCAGACTTCCGGGATGTTCTTCGCCTCTTCCGGCGGCAGGTCGTAGAGATCCTTGTCCGAAGCCTCGCCTGGATGGATCTTGTTCTGGATGCCATCGAGGCCCGCCATCATCATCGAGGCAAATGCGAAGTACGGATTCGCCGTCGAATCCGGGAAGCGCACTTCAATACGGCGACCCTTGGGGTTTGGCACCCACGGAATGCGGATCGACGCCGACCGGTTGCGCGCCGAATAGGCGAGCATCACCGGCGCCTCGAATCCCGGCACCAGGCGCTTGTAGCTGTTGGTGCCCGGATTCGTGAAGGCATTGATCGCGCGCGCGTGCTTGATGATGCCGCCGATGTAATACAGCGCGATGTCGGAAAGGCCCGCGTAGCGGTCGCCCGCGAACAGCGCCTTGCCGTCCTTCTGCAGGGACTGGTGCACGTGCATGCCGCTGCCGTTGTCGCCGACCAGTGGCTTCGGCATGAAGGTCAGCGTCTTTCCGTAGCCGTGGGCGACATTCCACAGCGCGTATTTCAGGAGCTGCACCTCGTCGCCCTTCTTCATCAGCGTGTTCGCGGAAACGTTGATTTCGCCCTGGCCGCCGGTGCCGACTTCGTGGTGGTGCACCTCGACCTTCAGGCCGAGTTCCTCGCAGGCCTGGCACATCGCGGTGCGCAGGTCCTGGAAACGATCGACGGGCGGCACCGGGAAATAACCGCCCTTGATGCCGGGGCGATGGCCCATGTTGGCGCCGTCAAGGCTCGCGCCGGAATTCCACGCGCCCTGCACGGAATCGATGTGATAGCTGCAGCCGTTGATCTCGTTGGTCCAGCGCGCGCTGTCGAAGATGAAGAATTCGTTCTCCGGCCCGAACAACGCCGTATCCGCGATGCCGGTGGACTTCAGGTATGCCTCGGCGCGGCGCGCAAGCGAGCGCGGATCGCGCGTGTAGCCCTGCATCGTCATCGGCTCGACGACGTCGCAGCGCAGCAGCAGCGTGGTTTCCTCGAAGAACGGATCGAGCATCGCGGTCGAGGCGTCCGGCATCAGGATCATGTCGGACTCGTTGATGCCCTTCCAGCCGGCGATCGACGAGCCGTCGAACATCTTGCCGTCGACGAAAAAATCCTCGTCCACCATTCGCGTCGGGATCGTGACGTGCTGTTCCTTGCCCCGCGTGTCCGTGAACCGCAGGTCGCAGTACTTGGCTTCTTTTTCCTTGATGAACTTGACGACGTCGGCGGGGGTCATGGCTCTCTCCGGAAATTGTGCGGCAATGGCTCGCGATCCCTGTCACGGTGCAAATCCCGTGCCACGGCGATATTGACGCTCAATGTTAATATAATCAATTAGTTAATGCATTACGAAGATGCGTCCAATATCGCCGTCGCACTAATTTAGTGCGCCCTGGGAAGGCTAAGCACTATCTGGGTGCGCGCGAAAAACCGTCGCGTCGCCGACCCGCCATCGCCACAATCGCCGGCCGATGCGCCTGAACAAATTCATCAGCGAGACGGGCGCCTGTTCGCGGCGCGAGGCGGATGCCTGGATTGCCGCCGGGCGGGTGACCGTCAACGGAAAACCGGCGGTGCTCGGCACGCAGGTGGCCGCCGGCGACGATGTGAGGCTGGATGGCGCGGCCCTCGCCACGAAGCGCCGCGATGTCTACATCGCGCTCAACAAGCCGCGCGGCATCACCTGCACCACCGAGCGGCAGGTCGAGGGCAACGTCGTGGACTTCATCGCGCACCCGGAGCGGATCTTCCCGATCGGCCGTCTCGACAAGGATTCCGAGGGCTTGATCCTCCTGACCAATAACGGCGACATCGTCAACGAGATCCTGCGCGTCGAGCATGGCCACGAGAAGGAATATCTCGTGACCGTCGAGCGGCCGGTCACCGCGACATTCCTCGCGATGATGGCCGCCGGCGTGAAAATCGGCGGCGAGAAGACGAAGCCCTGCGTCGTGACGCGTACCGCCCCCGACAGCTTCCGCATCGTGCTGACGCAGGGCCTCAACCGGCAGATCCGCCGCATGTGCTCCGCGCTCGGTTTTCGCGTGCAGCGCCTGGTGCGCGTGCGCATCATGCACATCCGCGTCGGGACGCTGGCGGTCGGGCACTGGCGCGACCTGAGCGATGCCGAGGTCCGGCCCCTGCTCGCGGCGAGGAAAGCCCGCGGCGCCGCGGGCTGATCGGCCCGCCGCTATACTTGGCGGCCTTTTGCAGCCAGCGATCGAATGCCGAAAACACCGAAAACCGAGCCGCCGCGCAATTTTCAGGAGCTGATCCTGGCCTTGCAGCGTTACTGGGCCGGCCAGGGCTGCGTGCTGCTGCAGCCCTATGACATGGAAGTGGGCGCCGGCACTTTCCACACGGCGACCTTCCTGCGCGCCATCGGCCCGGAGCCCTGGAGCGCGGCCTACGTGCAGCCGAGCCGGCGGCCGACCGACGGCCGCTACGGCGACAACCCGTTCCGGCTGCAGCATTACTACCAATTCCAGGTCGTCATGAAACCGTCGCCCGGCGACATCGTCGGGCGTTATCTCGGTTCACTCATCGCGCTCGGCATCGATCCGCTCGTTCACGACATCCGCCTCGTCGAGGACAACTGGGAATCCCCGACGCTCGGCGCCTGGGGCTTGGGGTGGGAAATCTGGCTGAACGGCATGGAAGTCACGCAGTTCACCTACTTCCAGCAAGCCGGCGGACTCGATTGCCGCCCGGTCACCGGCGAAATCACTTACGGGCTCGAGCGGCTCGCGATGTACCTGCAGGGCGTCGAAAGCGTCTACGACCTCGTCTGGACCGATGGCGCGGCGGGGCGCGTGACCTACGGCGACGTGTTCCACCAGAACGAAGTCGAGCAGTCGGCCTACAACTTCGAGTACGCCGACACGACCGCGCTCTTCGCCGAGTTCGATCACCGCGAAAAGGCCTGCGCCCTGCTCCTCGCCGCAAACCTGCCGCTGCCGGCCTACGAGCAGGTGCTGAAGGCTTCGCATGCCTTCAACCTGCTGGACGCGCGCAAGGCGATTTCGGTCACCGAGCGGCAGCGCTACATCCTGCGCGTGCGCTCGCTCGCGCGCGTCGTAGCCGAGGCCTACCGCGCGAGCCGTGAGGCGCTTGGTTTTCCGCTCCTGCGGGGAGCCGCGAAGTGACGCGCCGCGATTTCCTGGTCGAGATCGGCACCGAGGAACTGCCGCCAAAAAGCCTCTGGGCGCTCGCGGAATCCTTGCGTGACGGCGTGCTGGCCGGTCTCGATGCCGCGGGTCTCGCGCATGGGAAGGTGGATGCCTATGCGACGCCGCGGCGGCTGGCCGTCCTCGTGCACCGGCTCGCACAGGCGCAGGGCGAGCAGAAACTGGAGCGGCGCGGGCCGCCGGTGTCGGCAGCTTTCGACGCGAACGGCCAGCCGACGCGCGCGGCGCTCGCCTTCGCCGAGTCCTGCGGCGTCGTGGTCGGCGCGCTCAGCCGCATCACCGAGCCGAAGGGTGAATTCCTGTTCTGCTCGCTCACGCGCGCGGGCGCTCCAGCGGCCCAGCTTCTTCCCGCGATCCTGCAGCGAGCGCTCGACGGTCTTCCGATTGCACGGCGCATGCGCTGGGGCGCGGGCGAGGTCCAGTTCGTGCGGCCCGCGCATTGGGTCGTCATGCTGCACGGCGCCGACGTGGTCGATGGCGAACTGCTGGGCCTCCGGTCCGGGCGCACGACCCACGGCCATCGTTTCCATGCCCCGAAGCCGATCGTGCTGCGCTCGCCAGGCGGTTATCTCGCGGCGCTCGAAAAGCGCGGATTCGTGCTGGCGGATTTCGCTGCCAGGCGCGAGCGCATCGCCACAGGCGTCGCGGCGGCGGCAGCGGCCGCGGGCGGTCGGGCCCTCATCGACCCCTCCGTCCTCGACGAGGTGACGGCGCTCTGTGAGTGGCCGGTGCCGATCGCAGGTACATTCGAGGCCCGGTTCCTCGAGCTGCCGCCCGAAGTGCTGATCGCGACCCTGCAGGATCACCAGCGGTATTTCCCCGCCCGCTCGCCGGCTGGCGCCCTGCTGCCGCTCTTCGTGGCCGTCGCCAACATCGAAAGCCGCGATCCCGCCCAGATTCGCGCCGGTAACGAGCGCGTGGTCCGGCCCCGCCTCGCCGACGCCGCGTTCTTCTATGCCGCGGACCGGAAGAGGACCCTGGCCTCGCGCCGGGAGTCCCTCAAGGCCGTGACCTTCCAGGCCCGCCTGGGCTCGCTCGCGGACAAGTCCGCCCGGGTCACGGCCCTCGCCGCCCAGGTCGCGAGCCTCGCGGGCAAGGACGTGCCCGTGGCACAGCGCGCCGCGGAACTCGCCAAGTGCGACCTGCTGACCGACATGGTCGGGGAGTTCCCGGAACTGCAGGGCGTCATGGGCCGCTATTACGCCCAGAAGGATGGCGAGCCGGCCGAGGTCGCCGCCGCCATCGCCGAGCAGTACCTGCCGCGCTTCGCCGGGGATGCGCTGCCGGCGACCGGCGCCGGGCTCGCGCTCGCCGTCGCCGACAAGCTCGACACGATCGTCGGCATCTTCGCGATCGGCCAGAAACCGACCGGCGCGAAGGACCCGTTTGCGCTTGCGCCGCTCGGCGCTTGGGCTCCTGCGGATCCTGATCGAGAAACGCGTCGGCATGGACCTGCGCGAACTGATCGTTGCGACGCTCGAGCTCGGTGCGCGCGGATGTCCTGCGCCTGGCAGATGCCAAGACGCCGCCGGTCGCGGATGGTGTCGCGGACGAGGTCTACGCTTTCATGATGGAGCGGCTGCGCGCCTGGTACCTCGAGGGCGCGGCCGGCATCACGACCGAGATGTTCGACGCGGTGCTCGACCTGCGCCCGGTGTCGCCGCTCGACTTCGACGATCGCCTGCGCGCGCTGGTCGCGTTCCTCGCGCTGCCGGAAGCGGCGAGCCTGACCGCGGCCAACAAGCGCATCGGGAACATCCTGAAGAAATCCGGCGAGCAGGCGGGCCTGCGCGTGGATGCGCAGCCTGCTGACCGATCCCGCCGAACGCCAGCTCGCCGCGGCGCTCGACGAACTGCGCGTGGAAATCGAGGGAACGATTGCCGGGCGGCGCTACGGCGACGCGATGCGCCGGCTCGCAACTTTGCGCCCGGTGGTCGATGCATTCTTCGATCGCGTGATGGTGATGGCGGACGATCCGGCGACTTCGCGCGAACCGGCTTGCGCTCCTCGCCGCGCTGCAGAAATTGTTCCAGCACACCGCCAATCTGTCGCGCCTGCCCGGCTGAATAGCCCTGGAATTCCGGATGTCTATACACATCCTTTTTTCATTCAACTGATGGCTTTCAAAGACAATTCCCCGGGGCGGCCCGGCAGAACCGCGGCGTGGCGGCGGATTGCGCCGCTGCAGTGGTTCGCGGCGCTCGTCTACACGACGTTGATGTTCGTCGGCTCGCTCTTCTGGGGCGCGTTGATCACGCTGGTCGGCGGCCTGCTGCCGTTCCGGCGCCGGTATGCCCTGGCGCGCGGCTGGGCGGGTTCCAACATGTGGCTCGCGAAAATTTTCTGCGGCCTCGACTGGGTCGTCGAGGGGCGCGAAAACATTCCGCGCGAAGGCGCGCACATCACGATGTGGAAGCACACCTCCGCCTGGGAGACGATGGCGCAGATGGTCGTGCTGCCGCCGTCGGCCTGGGTCTACAAGCGCGAGCTCCTGTGGATCCCGCTCGTCGGTTGGGCGACCTGGCTGATGCGCGGCATCGCGATCGATCGCGGCTCGGGTCACCGCGCCGTCAACCAGATCCTGGACCAGGGACGCGCGCGTCTCGCCGCCGGTGTCTGGGTGATGATCTTTCCGGAGGGCACGCGCGTCGCGCCAGGAGAGACGCGCAAGTACGGCATGTCGGGCGCGCTGCTCGCATCGCAGACCGGCGCGAAGTTGATCCCCATCGCGCACAACGCGGGCGACTTCTGGCCGCGCCGCGGGCTGTTGAAAAAACCGGGACTGATCCGCGTCGTGATCGGCCCGCCGATCGAGACGACCGGCCGCGAGCCGCGCGCGCTGAATGCCGAGGTTCAGTCCTGGATCGAAGGAAAGATGCGCGAGATCAGCGTCGCGGAGAGCTGATCAAGCCGTCACGAGCGGGAATTCGAGCTGCTTTTTCGGATGTGTATAAACATCCGATCGGCCTCTAAGCCGCTGAAAACCCGATCAGACGTCCAGGTTGGATACGTAGAGCGCGTTTTTCTCGATGAATTCGCGGCGCGGTTCCACCGCATCGCCCATCAGCGTCGTGAAGATATCGTCCGCCGCGACCGCGTCCTCGATGCGCACCTGCAAGAGCCGGCGCACTTCGGGATTGATCGTCGTCTCCCAGAGCTGTTCGGGATTCATCTCGCCGAGGCCCTTGTAGCGCTGGATCGTCTGGCCCTTGCGCGCCTGTTCGAGCAGCCAGGCCATGGCCTCCGGAAATGCCGAGACATCCTGCTGCTCGTCACCGCGCGTCACGCGCGCGCCGGGGCCGATGAAGTCGCTGAGCGTCGCGCCGAGTTCGGCGATGCGCGCGTATTCCGCGGACTCGAAGAATTCGCGTTGCAGGTGCTTCTCGGTCGTCACGCCATGCTCGGTTCGCGCGATGTCGACCCTGAGCGGCGCGCCCTCCTCGTTCCGACGCACCGAGAGCTGGTAGCTGTGTACGAGGCTGCCGTCCGAATTCAGGCGCGCCTCCAGTTCCTTCGCCCAGCCCTCGAGCCAGGCGGCATCCGCGAACTGCTGTTCGCCCACGGGGCGCATCGCGAGCAGCTGTTCGAGCAGGCGCCGGTCATAGCGCCGCGACCAACGGCCGATGATGGCGCGCACTTCCATGTACTGCCTCGCCAGCATTTCGAGCCCCGAGCCTGCCAGTGGCGGGGCATCGGGATTGACGTGCAGAGCCGCCCCGTCGAGCGCGCTCGTCAGCAGGAGCTGGTCGAGTTCGGACTCGTCCTTGACGTAGAGCTCCTGCTTGCCGCGCTTGATCTTGAACAGCGGCGGCTGCGCGATGTAGATGTGCCCGCGCTCGATCAATTCCGGCATTTGCCGGTAAAAGAAGGTCAAAAGCAGCGTGCGGATGTGCGATCCGTCCACGTCGGCGTCGGTCATGATGATCACGCGGTGATAGCGCAGCTTTGCCACGTCGAAATCGTCGCGCCCGATGCCGGTGCCGAGCGCGCTGATGAGCGTCACGACCTCCTGCGACGACAGCATCTTGTCGAAGCGGGCTTTTTCCACGTTCAGGATCTTGCCTTTCAGCGGCAGGACCGCCTGCGTGCGCCGGTCGCGGCCCTGTTTTGCCGAGCCGCCGGCGGATTCGCCCTCGACCAGGAAGATCTCGGACTTGCCGGGGTCCTTCTCCTGGCAGTCGGCCAGCTTTCCGGGCAGGCCGGAGGCGTCCAGCGCCCCCTTGCGCCGGGTCATCTCCCGCGCCTTGCGCGCCGCCTCTCTCGCGCGCGCGGCGTCGATGATCTTCAGGCAGATCCCCTTCGCGTCGGCCGGGCGTTCCAGCAGGAATTCGCCCAGTTTCTGCGCGACCACGGATTCCACCGCGCCCTTGACCTCGGATGAGACCAGCTTGTCCTTGGTCTGGGACGAGAATTTCGGGTCGGGCATCTTGATGGACAGGATCGCCGTCATGCCCTCGCGCGCATCGTCGCCAGTCAGCGAAACGTTTTCGCGCTTCGCAAAGCCTTCTTTTTCGATGAAATCGTTGATCTTGCGCGTCAGTGCGGCGCGGAATCCCGCGAGGTGCGTGCCGCCGTCCTTCTGCGGGATGTTGTTCGTGTAGCAGTACATCGACTCCTGGTAGGAGTCGTTCCACTGCGCGGCGACCTCGACGGAAATGGGCCCTTCCTGGCCCTGGAAATAGAAAATATTCGGGTGGATCGCCGTGCGACTGCGATTCAGGTACTGCACGAAGGCGCTGACGCCGCCCTGATGCTCGAACACGTCGGTCTTGTCCTCACGCTCGTCGATCAGCTCGATGCGCACGCCGGAATTCAGGAACGACAGCTCGCGCAGGCGCTTTGCCAGCCAGTCGTACGAGAACGTCGTGTTCGTGAAGATGGTGTTGCTCGGCTTGAAGCGCACGGTCGTGCCGCGCTCCGTCGTCGAGCCGACGACTGCGAAAGCGGGCCGAGCGGCTCGCCGAGGCGGTATTGCTGGCGGTGCAGCTTGCCGTCGCGCGCGATCGTGAGCGTCAGCGCTCCCGACAGCGCATTGACGACCGAAACGCCGACACCGTGCAGGCCACCCGCGACCTTGTACGAGTTGTCGTCGAATTTTCCGCCGGCGTGCAGCACGGTCATGATGACCTCGGCTGCGGAACGCTTTTCTTCGCTGTGGATGTCGGTCGGAATGCCCCGGCCGTTGTCCTGGACGGTGATCGATTCGTCGGCGTGAATCGTCACGATGATGCGATCGCAGTACCCGGCCAGGGCCTCGTCGATCGAGTTATCCACCACCTCGAAAACCATGTGGTGCAGGCCGGTTCCATCATCGGTGTCGCCGATGTACATCCCGGGCCGCTTGCGGACGGCTTCGAGGCCTCTTAAGACCTTGATTTTACTGGAGTCGTAGTTGTCGTCAGCAGATGCCTGGGGGCCTGGCTGCATAATCCGGAAATACTAGCATGAAAACTGGCGTTTTTGCTTTGTTTTTCAGTTGCTTGGCATGGAGAAATGCCGTCATGCCGCGCTTGTGGACGAATCTGTGGAAAACGCGGGTATTTTCGCGCTTTCTGCTGTCCATATTTTGCGCTGCAAAACGCGAGGTCCGCCCGAACCTGTCGTTGTTCCACGTGGAACATCGCTTGCGATCAGGCTGGGCGGATCGTCCCTTGTTCCACGTGGAACATCCGCCCCCGCGGCGGCAAACCCGGGATATCGGCGCGCAGGGCCGTGACCCAAAGCTGTGCCGGGAGGGATCGCACGACCGTCATCAGTCGCGCCAGATTCTCCGGATCGAGTTCCGCGGCCGGGTCATCGAGCAACAACGCTGAGCGCCCCGGCCTCTCCTGCTCCTGGATCTGGAGCTGTGCCAGCATCAATCCGGCTGCAACCAGCTTTTGCTGCCCTCGCGACACGCGATCCTTTGCCGCGCGGCCACCGACCTCGACTGCCGCATCGCCGCGGTGCGGGCCCGATTGGGTCGCGCGATAGCGTCGGTCGCGCCCCCTGTCGGCCTCGAGCGCCTCCAGCAACGGCCATTTCTCGTCCCAGCCGCGGCTATGTACGAGCGTGATCGGGCTGCCGAGCAGCGCCTCGCCAATCACGCGCAGCGGGTCGCGCAGCCGGGCCAGATAGCGCTCGCGCTGCCGCACCAGTTCTTCGCCGCTGGTGGCGAGCTCCTGTTCCCAGGCCGCGAGGTCGCTGTCTCCGCGCTCCTGCTTCAGCGCGGCGTTCCGTTGCCGGAGCGCCAAGTGATAGCGCCGCCAGGTCGACAGGAACGCTGGTTCCACGTGGAACACGCCCCAGTCCAGGAATCGGCGGCGGCGGCCGGGGCCCTCTTCGAGCAGCTTGTGGATTTCGGGGTCAATGACCTGCGCCGGAAATTGTTCGGCGAGCTCCGCCACGCCGCTGGTTGGCGCGCCGCCCGAATGAAACTCGGTTCCGTGGCGCTTCGCCCGGACGCCCAGCATCACGGGCGCCACGCCACCGCTGCTGCGGCCAGCCAGGACGAAGGAGTCTTCTCCGTGGCGGATCAGCGCATCGAGCCGGCGGCTGCGGAAGGAGCGGCCGCGCCCCAGGAAGAAAGCCGCTTCCAGCAGGCTGGTCTTGCCCGAGGCGTTCGGCCCGATGAAGACATTGGCGCCCGGATCCAGCTCCAGCTCGACCGACGCGAGACAGCGAAATTGTTCGGCGCGGAACCAGCTGAGGGGCATTGCGCCCCTTACAGCCTCATGGGCATGACGACGTAACGCGCGCTACTCGTGCCGGGTGCACGCACCAGACAGCTCGAATTCCCGTCGGTCACGCCGATTTCGACCTCGGCACCGTCGACCGCGGCAAGCGCCTCGAGCAGGTAAGTCACGTTGAAACCCACCTCGAGTTCGTCGCCTTTGTAGTTGACCTCGACCTGTTCCTCGGCCTCTTCCTGCTCCGGGTTGTGCGCCTGGAGCGTCAATGAATTCTTCTTGAGGGCCAGCCGGATCCCGCGGTATTTCTCGTTGGCGAGGATCGACGTCCGGTGCAGCGCCGCGCGGAGCATCTCGCGATCCGCCACGACGGCCTTTTGCGGCGCCGCCGGAATCACGCGGCTGTACTCCGGGAAACGGCCGTCAATAAGCTTCGATGTGAAGCGAACGTCGCCGATCTGGGCGCGAACGTGATTTGTTCCGATCGTGATCGCGACGTTGCCCTCCGTGCCCAGCAATCGCTGTAATTCCAGCACGCCCTTGCGCGGGATAATAACCTGCTGCCCCTGCGCTTTGCTCGGCAGATCCATCTCGCACAATGCCAGACGATGGCCGTCAGTCGCGACCGTTCGCAGCATTTTCCCATCCGTTTCCAGCAACATTCCGTTCAGGTAATAGCGCACGTCCTGCTGCGCCATGGAGAAATGGGTCTTGTCCAGAAGCCGCTTCAGATCGGCCTGGGCGAGCTCCAGGGTTTGCTGTTGCGCGAGTTCGTCGATCACCGGGAAATCGGCGGCGGGGAGGGTGGCCAGCACGAAGCGGCTGCGCCCCCCGCGGACGGTGATCTTGTCGCCATCCTGGGCAATGGTGAGCGTGACGCCCTCCGGCAGGGAGCGGCAGATGTCGAGCAGCTTGCGGCCGGGCGCGGTGATTTGCCCGTCAGCACCTGATTTGATTTCCGCTTGTGCGACGAGCTCCACCTCGAGGTCGGTCGCCGTGATGGAAAGCTTTCCCTGTTTCGCGGTCAGCAGCAGGTTCGCGAGGATCGGCATCGTCTGGCGCCGCTCGACGACGCCGATGACGGACTGAAGTGCTCCCAGCAACTGTTCGCGTTCAGCACTGAATTTCATCTGTGCACCTGGTTTTAATAAATGATTCTTATGACTGTAGTAGTAATAGAGCAGCGCATTTTCAGTGGAAAAGCCCTGAAATCCGACTCACCGCAACGGCTTGCACGAAGCACAAGTACGCGTGTTGCCTGCGGCCTTCCTCTGTCTTCCCTGTGGGCTGACTGTGGAGCAAATAGCGTCCAGAGCAACCCCACACATTATCCACATCAACCGGTCAGGATTCTCAACAGGTTCAGGTAATCCTCGCCCGTGCGCCGGTCGGTCTCGCGCAGGTCCTTCACGCGATCGCAGGCGTGCAGCACCGTGGTGTGATCGCGCCCGCCGAAGGCGTCGCCGATCTCCGGCAGGCTGTGGTTGGTCAATTCCCGGGCGAGCGCCATCGCGACCTGACGCGGGCGGGCGATCGAGCGGCTGCGGCGCTTTGAAAGCATGTCCGCCATGCGGATCTTGTAGTACTCGGCGACGGTCTTCTGGATGTTCTCGATCGTGACGAGGCGCTCCTGCAGGGCGAGCAGGTCCTTGAGCGCCTCGCGCGCGAATTCCAGGGTGATCGGCCGGCCCGTAAAACGCGCGGTGGCAAGCACGCGGCGCAGCGCTCCCTCGAGCTCCCGGACATTGGAGCGGATCCGCTTGGCGATGAAAAAGGCCACCTCTTCCGGCAGGGATTCGCCGGCGGCCTGCGCCTTGCCGATCAGGATCGCGACGCAGGTTTCGAGTTCCGGCGGCTCGATCGCGACCGTGAGGCCCCAGCCCATGCGGGATTTAAGCCTTTCCTCGAGCCCCGCAACTTCCTTGGGGTACCGGTCGCAGGTCAGGATGATCTGTTGCTGGCCCTCGAGAAGCGCGTTGAACGTGTGGAAGAACTCCTCCTGGGAGCGGTCCTTGCCCGCGAAAAACTGGATGTCGTCGATCAGGAGCCCGTCGAGCGTGCGGTAGGCCTGCTTGAATTCCGCGATGGTGTTGTGCTGCAGCGCGCGGACCATGTCGCTGACGAAGCGCTCGCTGTGGACGTAAGCAATGCGCGCCGCGGGGTTTCGCTGGCGCATCAGGTTGCCGGCGGCGTGCATCAGGTGGGTCTTGCCGAGCCCGACGCCGCCATAGATGAACAGCGGGTTGTAGGCCTTGCCGGGGTTCTCGCCGACCTGGACGGCGGCGGCGCGCGCGAGCTGGTTGCTCTTGCCCTCGACGAAGCTTGCGAACGTGAAATCCGGGTTGAAACGGCTGCCGACGACCTGTGCCTCACGCCGAGGAACGCCGGGTGCGGCGGGCTCGGGGGCGGGCGGCGCGTCCTCGCGGCGCGAACCAACCTCGATCAGAACCCGGGTTTCGGCGCCATTGCCGGCCGCGCCGACGAGCTGCTCGATGCGGGCGAACAGGTTCTTCTCGATCCAGGAAACGACAAAGCGGTTGGGTGCCAATAGCACGAGGGCGCCATCCCGTTCGACGGCCTGGAGCGGGCGCACCCAGGTGTTGAACTGCTGCTCCGGCACCTCGTTTTCCAGTTGACGCAGACAGCGGTGCCAAAGCGGGCCCTGCACGAGCGACTCCTATTGAGCGCCCGAGTCTATAACCGCGGCACGGCGCCGCGCCAGAGTTATCCACAGCCCGGATCGGTTGACAGCAGCAAGCGCCGCTCCGTACCCTTGCCGCCCTTTGCCTGCATCTGCAGGCCTTTACTTTCAAAGGTTTGGGATCGCCGCCATGAAGCGCACCTACCAGCCCAGCAAGATCAAACGCAAGCGCACCCACGGTTTCCGTGCACGCATGGCGAGCAAGAAAGGCCGCCAGGTCCTGAAGCGGCGCCGCGCCAAGGGACGCAAGCGCCTGGCCGTCACCGAAGTCCGCTGACGAGTGACCTTACGTCAGGGCGCGCTCCGACTGCGGGCCGGCCAGAAGCTCTCCACCGCCGCCGATTTCGATCGCGTGCGCAAGAGCCGCGACCGGCGCGCCGACGAACTGTTTTCGATCCAGTGGATCGAAAACGGCCGCGGGACCGCGCGGCTCGGCATGGCGGTCAGCATTCGCGCGGTGGGCGCGGCCGTCAAACGCAATCGCGTGCGGCGCTTGATCCGCGAATCGTTCCGGCTGCAGAGGCAGGAGTTGCCATCCGTGGATATTTTCGTGGTCGCGAGGAATGGGGCGAAAAGCGCCAGCAACGCGCAGATTTTCGCGAGCCTTGCGCGGTTGTGGCAGGAAATCCGGCCCGCACGATGAAAGCCCTGTTGCAGCTGCCGATCCGGATTTACCGCTGGCTGATCAGCCCGATGCTTGGCACGAACTGCCGCTATCACCCGAGTTGTTCCGCCTATGCGCTCGAGGCCATCGACCGGCATGGCGCGCTGCGTGGCGGCTGGCTGTCGGTCCGGCGCGTCTGCCGCTGCCATCCCTGGGGCGGTCATGGCCATGATCCGGTGCCGGAGGTTGGCGGCTGATGGAACAGCAGCGCGTATTCCTGTGGATCGGACTGCTCCTCGTCCTCTGGCTCAACGTCGATGCCTGGATGAAGGATGCGACGGCGCAGCGGGCAGCAGCACCGCCCGCGGCAGTTGCCGCGACTGCGGCGGGCGGCCAGGCGCCGGCGGCAACGCCCGCGGGCGGCGCACTCTCGGACGAATTGCCGAACGTCGCCGGCGAAACGCCCACGGCGGCGGCAACGGATGCCGTGCCAGCGGAGGCACCGGCGGCGGGCGCGGGAACGGTCCGCGTCGCGACCGACGTCCTGGATCTCGACGTGAACCTCATGGGCGGCGAGCTCGTTCGCGCGGACCTGCCCGGCTATCCGCTGCACAAGGACGACCCGACGATACCGGTGCGGCTGTTCAACACCGACTCGCCGGAATCGAAGTTCCTGTTCCAGTCGGGACTCACGAGCGGCGAGGCCGGGCGCGCGGAGCCAAATCACAAGGCGGAATTCAGTTCGGCGAGCCAGGACTTCCGCCTCGCCGCTGGCGCGGAAGAGCTGCGCGTGCCGCTCTCCTGGTCGGACGGCGCCGGCCTTTCGGTGACCAAGACCTTCGTGTTCCATCGCGGCAGTTACGCGGTGGACATCCAGTACCACGTGACAAATGCGGGCGAGGCGCCGGCCAAGCTCGCGCCCTATGCGCAGTTCCTGCGTCACCTGCAGAGCAGCGAGCGGTCCATGTGGAACGTCGAGACCTACGCGTTCCGCGGCCCCGCGATCTTTGACGGCGAGAGCTACAAGAAGCTCGACATCAAGGACTCGGAAGACACAGCGCTGTCGCGCACCATCACGAACGGCTGGGTCGCCGCGATGCAGCACCATTTCGTCGCCGCGATCGTGCCGACCGCCGGCCAGCCCTACCAGTACGAGCTGCGCGCAAGCGACAGCGAATTCCTGCTGCGCGTCGTCGGGCCCGCGCAAAGCGTCGCGCCGGGGACGAGCCTCGATCTCGCCGAAAAACTATACGTCGGGCCGAAGCTGCAGAAGCAGCTGGCGGCGACCGGCCCCAAGCTCCAGCTGACGGCCGATTACGGCAAGCTGACGATCCTCTCGCAGCCACTCTTCTGGCTGCTGTCGAAGATTTACGCGCTGATCGGCAACTGGGGCTGGTCGATCATCCTCGTGACCATCATGATCAAGGGCGTCTTCTACAAGCTGGCCGAGACGAGCGGCCGCTCGATGGCGAAGATGCGCACCGTCGCGCCACGCCTGAAGGCCGTGCAGGAGCGCTACAAGGACGATCGCGAGGGCCAGGCCCGCGCGATGATGGAGCTGTACAAGCGCGAGAAAATCAACCCGGTCGCCGGCTGCCTGCCGGTGCTGGTGCAGATCCCGTTCTTCCTGGCGTTCTACTGGGTGCTACTCGAGAGCGTCGAAATGCGCCAGGCGCCGTTCATGGGGTGGATCCAGGACCTCTCGGCGCGCGACCCGTATTTCATCCTGCCGATCCTGATGGGCGCCGCGATGTTCGGGCAGTTCAAGCTGAACCCGACGCCGCCGGACCCGATGCAGGCGAAGATCTTCGCCTTCATGCCGGTCGTGATGACCGCCATGTTCATGTGGTTCCCGTCCGGGCTCGTGCTGTACTGGCTGACGAACACGCTCCTGTCCATCGCCCAGCAGTGGAAGATCAACCGCGTGGTCGAGGCCGAGGACAAGAAGCGGCGGGCCGGCTAGCCCGGGCATACTCGCTGCCCATGAGCGGCAACGACACCATCGTTGCGGCGGCGACGCCGCCGGGACAGGGCGGCATCGGCATCGTGCGCATCTCCGGCCCGGCAACGCGCGCGATCGCCGAAGCGATGCTGGGCGTCGTGCCGCCGCCGCGCCTCGCACACAACGCCGCATTCGCGGATGCCGATGGCCGCGCGATCGACAGCGGTCTCGCGCTCTTTTTTCCCGCGCCGCGATCCTTCACCGGCGAAGACGTGCTGGAGCTGCAGGGCCACGGCGGACCCGTCGTGATGGATCTGCTCGTCCGCCGCGTCGTGACGCTCGGCGCGCGGCCAGCGCGGCCGGGAGAATTCAGCGAACGCGCATTCCACAACGGCAAGCTCGATCTGGCGCAGGCCGAGGCAATCGCGGACCTGATCGGCGCCGGCTCCGCACAGGCGGCTCGCGCGGCGATGACCTCGCTCGCGGGAGAATTCTCGAACGAGGTGACGACCCTGGCCGCGCAGATCATGGAATTGCGCGTGTTCGTCGAGGCCGCGATCGATTTCCCCGACGAGGACGCAGTATTCCTCGAAAGCCCCGAAGTGCGCGCCAGGCTTTCGGATATTTTCGCGCGCTTCGGGCGCATCACCCAGGCGGCGGCCCAGGGCCGCGCATTGTCGGAAGGGCTGTCCGTCGTGATCGCAGGAAGGCCGAACGCCGGCAAGTCGAGCCTGCTGAACGCGCTCGCCGGCCACGACGCGGCGATCGTGACCGGCATTCCCGGAACGACGCGGGACCTGCTGCGCGAGCGCATCGCGATCGACGGACTGCCGATTCACGTGATCGACACCGCGGGCCTGCGCGACGGCCGGGATGCGGTCGAGGAGGAGGGGATCCGCCGCGCGCGCGCGGAAATGCGCCGCGCGGATTTCGTTCTGTATGTGATCGATGCCGGCGCAGGCCTGATGCCGGGCGAACTTGGGACGCTGCCGGAAGAGCCGCCCGTGCTTGCCGTGTGGAACAAGACGGACATCGCAGAGCCGCCGGCGGGATATCCGGGCATCGCGATTTCCGCGCTGACCGGCGCCGGACTCCCCGAGTTGCGCGAACGACTGAAGACCGCCGCCGGTTATCGCGCGGGCGATGCCGGCGTGTTCTCGGCGAGGCGCCGGCATCTCGATGCGCTCGGGCGCGCGGAGGGCCTTGCGAGATCCGCTGCCGCGCGACTGCAGGAGCGCGCGGGATTCGAGCTGGTTGCGGAGGAGCTTCGCCTCGCCCACCAGGCGCTCGGCGAAATCACGGGCGCTGTGACGAGCGACGCACTTCTGGGCGCCATATTCGCGGGTTTCTGCATCGGAAAGTGAATGGCACCGCTTTGTCACCGGCCCACGACCGACACGCTAACCGCGACTCTGTAGCATGATCGCAACCCCGGTCCGCGGAGGCGCGATGGGCATGCGGAACTTGTTGCGACGCACTCTGCTGCCGGTCCTGGCGGCGATGGCGTGCGCGGGCACAGCGCATGGCGCCGATACCGTCCTGTTGAATGTTTCCTACGACCCGACG
Organism: uncultured Gammaproteobacteria bacterium; assembly: GCA_963747145.1. Lineage (GTDB taxonomy): Bacteria > Pseudomonadota > Gammaproteobacteria > Steroidobacterales > Steroidobacteraceae > SCUD01. Next base: position 929,793 of record CAVVDZ010000001.1, read on the forward strand.
CGCGAGCTCTACAGCGAGTACAACGCCGCCTTCGTCAAGTACTGGAAGGCAAAGACCGGCCAGGCCATCTCGATCCGCCAGTCGCACGGCGGATCGGGCAAGCAAGCGCGCACCGTCATCGACGGCCTGCAGGCCGATGTCGTGACACTGGCGCTCGCCTACGACATCGATGCGCTTGCGAGCCGGGGCAAGTTGCTGCCCGCCAGCTGGCAGACGCGCCTCCCGAACAACAGCGCGCCTTATACGTCGACGATCGTCTTCCTGGTCCGCAAGGGCAATCCGAAGAAGATCCACGATTGGGGCGATCTCGCGCGGCCGGGCATTTCGGTGATCACGCCGAACCCGAAGACTTCCGGCGGCGCACGCTGGAATTACCTCGCAGCATGGGCCTGGGCGCTGAAGCAGCCCGGTGGCAGCGATGCGACGGCGGCCGCGTACATGGGCAAGCTCTTCAAGAATGTGCCGGTGCTCGATACCGGCGCGCGCGGTTCGCTGACCACCTTCGGGCAGCGCGGCATCGGCGACGTGCTGGTCGCCTGGGAGAACGAGGCTCACCTCGCGGTCAATCAGCTGGGCAAGGACAAGTTTGAAATCGTCTATCCGTCGATCAGCATCCTGGCCGAGCCGCCGGTCGCGGTGGTGGATCGCGTGACCATCCGGCACAAGACGACCGACCTCGCCCGCGCCTACCTCGAGCACCTGTACTCGCCGGAAGGGCAGGAGATCATCGCCAGGCACTATTACCGGCCGCGCGACCCGGCGGTCGCCGCCAGGCATGCAAAGCAGTTCCCGGCGCTCACGCTCGTGACGATTGCGGATTTCGGCGGTTGGGCGAAGGCGCAGAAGGCGCACTTTGCCGACGGCGGCAGCTTCGACCGGATCTACTCTCAATAGCGGTGCTGGGGCAGGTCAGGCGCGCAGGCGATAGCCGACGCCGGATTCCGTCTGCAACAGGTCCGCGGCCGACGGGACCTGCTCCAGTTTCTGGCGCAGGCGGTGCACGAGCTGCTTCAGGAGCTGCCGGTCGCCGCTGCCGCGATGACCCCACACATGCGTGAGCAGCCGCTCGGTGCTGACCACGCGGTTCACGTTCGCGATCAGGATCTGCAGCAGCCGGGTCTCCAGCCGTGTCAGGCGCAGCGGGTCCGTCCCCGACACGGAAAGCGTATGCGCTTCGAGATCCAGCGCCAGCACGCCTGCGGCCAGCGTATCGCCGCCCTCGATGCCGGCGCGGCGCAGCAGCGCCTTGACGCGCGCGAGTAGCGTGCGCGGGCTGAAAGGTTTCGTCAGATAGTCGTCCGCGCCGAGATCGATCGCGCGGACCAGGTCTTCCTCTTCACCGCGGACCGTCAGCATCATGATCGGCACTTCGGAGCGGCCGCGGATTTCGCGGCAGACGTCGAATCCGCTGCCGGACGGCAGGTTGATGTCGAGGATCACCAGATTCGGCAGCTCCGCGTCGAATTCGCGGAGCGCAGCGTGCGTGTCGCCGGCCTTGATCACCGCATAGCCCGCAGTCGTCAGCGTGAACGCGACCAGCGCCAGCAGGTCCTGGTCGTCGTCGACGGCAAGGATCTTCAAGGGTTCATCCTGCCAGCCGGCAGGGTGACCGTGAAGCGGGTGCGCGCATCGGCGGTGCGCGCGGCCGCGACCCTGCCGCCGTGGCGCTCGACGATGGACTTGACGATCCAGAGCCCGAGGCCGAGCCCGCGCGGTTCCGGCTCCTGGTCGGCGGAGCGATAGAAGCGTTCGAAGATCGATGTCCCGTCGAGTTCCGATGCCCCGGGGCCCTCGTCCTCCACCCACAGGCTGACCTCGCCGTTCGTCGTCGCTGCGCCGATCCGGATGTCACTGTCCTCCGGTCCGAACTTGCTGGCGTTCGCGAGCAGGTTCGTGACGACCTGCGAGAGGCGCTGGGCGTCACCGCTGACGACCGGCAGGTCGGCCGGCAGTTCGACGAGCAGTCGCTGGCGCCGCTGCGTCAGCAGCCCTTCGATCAGCGCCTCGGCGTCCTCGACGACCTGCGCGAGCATCACTGGCTGGCGGCGGATGCCGAGCTGGCCCGACTCGATGCGCACACTCTCGAGCAGGTTGTCGATGAGGCGCGTCAGGCGCAGCGTTCCGCGCTGCAGCGAGCTCAGCAGTTCGCTCAGGCGCTCGCGCGGCATGCCGTCGAGGCCGTCCAGTATCAGCTCCACCGAGGCGAGCTGTGCCGCGAGCGGCGTGCGGAATTCGTGCGAGATGTTCGCGAGCACCGAGTCGCGCGCGCGGCGCACGGCCTCGAGCTCCGTCTCGTCGCGCATCACCTGTACCTGAAGGCCGTCGGTCGGCGCGGCGCTCGTGATGACGACCGTGCGCGGCACGCCCCCAGCCTCGAGCCGCTCGGTGGCCTGCGCCTTTCCCTCGCTGCGCGCGGCGACGATCGGGCAGGCGGTTTCACAGGGCGGCCGGCCATCCACGAGGCAGGGTCGCAGCACGTCGCCGCAGAACCTGCCCGTCAATTCAGCGGCGGGGGCGCCCAGCAAGCGCGCGGCCTGCGGGTTGAGGTAACGGATGCGGCGCTCGGAGTCCACGGCAAACACGCCCTCGACGACGCCCTGCAGCACGGCGCGTGCTTCCGCTTCCTGACGCCGCATGGTCGTGGTCAGGTCGATCAGGTTGCGGCGCATGTCGTCCATGGTCCGCGCGAGCGCCGCGATCTCCTTCGTGCCCGCGACCGGAATCGCCGCGGAAAAATTCCCGCGGCCGAGCCGTTCGGCCGAAGTCGCGAGCGCCTGCAGCGGCGCGCCGATGCGCCGTGCGAGCAGGAGCGCGAGTCCGAGCGCGAGTGCTGCCAGCACAACGGTCGTCACGGTGAGCTGACGCACGAAACTGTCCACGGCGCCCGAGACTTCGGTGGCAGGCAGCCGCGCCTCGATCAGCACGACGCCTTCGCCGGTCGCGGCGAACACCGGCGTGCTCGAGGCATACAGGTCGCGCGATCCGATTTCGGCGACGGCGGTCTGGCCCGTCGCCAGCGCCTCCGAGTGAAGGTCGCGGAACTCCACTTCGACGGCCTCGAGCCAGTTCGAGAGGCGCAGCAGGCGCACCTCGACACCGACCTGTTCCGACAACTCGCGCGCGAAACGCAGGTCGAAGAGCCGGAGCACCATGACTTTCGCACCGGCAATGCCCGGGACATCCACCTGCGCGCCGAGCTGCCCGGCGGGCGCATTGGCGCCGGCGAGCATGAAGTCTTCTCCCTGTTCCTTCGCGGCTTCCTGTGCGTCTTGCCAGGAGACGGCCGGGCCCGCCGAAGCGAGGACCTCGCCATCCAGCAGGACAGCGCAGCTGTCGAGGCTCGTGGTATCGCAGAAGCGGCGCAGGAACAGCGGCAGCTGCGGAACATCGACGGCGCGCAGGAGGCGCAAGAGCGTCGGGCGCGCCGCGAGCAGGCGCGCGGCGGTCAGCGCGTCCTCGCCACGGCGCCGGATGTCGTCGCGCGCCGCGAGTCCCGCCAGGCGCACGCGCGACAGGGCCTGCTGGTCGGCCTGTTCGCGCAGCAGGCCGCCGGCGCCGAGCGCCAGCGCCACGATCGCGAGCAGGACCGTGCCGCCCAGTGTCAGCACCAGCAGGCGTTCGAGCGAGTGCGGACCCGCGGCGAGCCGCTTGAGGCCGGTCCACCATTCCATCAGCAGCGGGTGCAAGTTCAGTGGCTCTTGACTCCGGAGCGCCCCTCGACCAGCGCCTTGGCCACCAGCGTCAGGATGGCCAGCAATGCGAGCAGCGAGGCGACGGCGAAAGCCGCGACGAAATTGTACTCGTTGTACAGGATTTCGACCTGCAGCGGCATCGTCGTCGTCAGCCCGCGGATATGGCCGGAGACGACCGACACCGCGCCGAACTCGCCCATCGCGCGCGCGTTGCAGAGGATGATCCCGTACAGCAACCCCCATTTGATCTTCGGCAGCGTGATGCGCAGGAACGTGATCCAGGCGCCGGCGCCGAGCGAGAGCGCCGCGACTTCCTCGTCACTGCCCTGCTGCTGCATCAGCGGGATCAGTTCCCGGGCTACGTACGGGAAGGAGATGAAGATCGTCGCGAGCACGATGCCGGGCACCGCGAAGATGACGGAAAGGTCGTTGTCGAGGAGCCACTCGCCGAACCAGCCGTGCGCACCGAACAGGAGCACCAGCACGAGGCCTGCTATCACTGGCGACACGGCAAATGGCAGGTCGATCAGCGTGACCAGGAGGCTCTTGCCGCGGAACTCGAAGCGCGCGATCGCCCAGGCGGCGGCGATGCCGAAGATCGTATTCGCCGGCACGACGATGGCGGCGGTCAGCAGCGTCAGGCGGATCGACGCGCGCGTGTCCGGGTCCGCGAAACTCCCCATGTAAGTGATGACGCCGTCGGCGAAGGCCTGGCCCAGCACGGCGCCGAGCGGTGCGAGCAGCAGGAGGCCCAGGAAGCCGATCGCGACCGTCAGCAGGAGCGCGCGCACGAGCCGCGCGCCGCGCGACATGCGCCGGCCGCTCTCGCTCAGGGTGATTGCGCCGCCCATCAGCGCCCGCCGACCCGAAGCCGGCGATGGCCCCAGCCCTGCACGAGATTGATCGCGAACAGCATGATGAATGACATCAGCAGCATGAAGAAGCCGAGGGCGGCTGCGCCGTTGTAGTCGAACTGCTCGAGCTTGATGACGATCAGGAGCGGCGTGATCTCGGTCTTCATCGGCAGGTTGCCGGAGACGAATACGACCGAGCCGTATTCTCCGATGCCGCGCGCAAAGGCGAGCGTGAACCCGGTCAGCAGCGCCGGCAGCACGGTCGGCAGGATGATGCGTCGGAACACCTGCCAGCCGCTGGCGCCAAGCGTCTCGGCCGCATCCTCGAGATCGCGCTGTGCTTCGATCAGCGCGGGCTGCACCGAGCGCACGACGAACGGCAGGCCGATCAGGGTCAGCGCGACCACGACGCCGATCCAGGTGTAGGCGACCTGCACGCCGGCGATCGCAAGTTTCTGGCCGAGCCAGCCGGTCGGCGAAAAGACCGCAGCGAGCGCAATGCCCGACACCGCGGTCGGCAATGCGAAGGGCAGGTCGATCATCGCATCGAGCAGGCGCCGCCCCGGGAAGTCATAGCGCACCAGCGACCAGGCGACGATGAATCCGAATATGGAATTGATGATCGCCGCGAGCGCGGCGGCGCCGAAGCTCAGCCGGTAGGACGCCACCGCCCGCGGGTCGAGCAGGATGTCGAGCAGTTCGGACAGCGGAATCCCGGAGGTGCGCACGACCAGCGCCGCAAGCGGCAGCAGCACGATGGCGCTCAGGAAGAAGGTGGTGAAGCCCAGCGTCAGGCCGAAGCCGGGCAGGGCGCTGGGCGAACGGAACCAGTTGCCGCGCACGGTCAGGAGGCCCCTTGCGTCGCGCGTACGACCAGGACCGGGCGCAGGCGCGGGCCCTCGAGGAGCGCAGTGAGCCGCGCCGCATCGGCGCCCTCCAGCGAATCGAGCCCGAGCACCAGCATCGTGTTCGCCTCGATCGACAGCTCCTTCTCGAGTTCGCTGTCCGTATCGCCGAAGCGCAGTTCCGTGCGCAGGTCGAGGCCGTGTTCGGAAAGCGCCCTGGAGCGGGCGTCGAGCAGGCGGCGCACGCAGGCGGCGCGATCGCGTTCGGGCGTTTCGGCATCGTGGATCGCGAGCAGCACTGATTCCGCGGGCACGTGGCGCAGCAGGCTCGCGGAAACGCCGAGCACCTCGCGGCCCGCTTCCGCGGCCGGCAGGATCACGACGCGGGCCGGCAGTATCGCGCCGCGCGGCAGCACCAGGATCTGCGTTGCGCCCCGGCCCAGGTTCCAGAGCGTGGCGATGGCGCTTCCCGGGCCCGCCATCAGGACCGGCAGTCCCGGCGGCGCGCTGGCCGTGCGGTAAATGCGCGTCGCGATGCGCGTCTGCATGCGCGTGGCGAGCGTGGAAAGCAGCGGCGTCTCGCGCAATGCCGTCGCGGTGACCGGGTCGCGGGCGATCACGGTGAAACTCGAGATCGGTGTCGGCAACAGGTGGATGCGCCGTGCGTTGACGATCACGCGCTGGCCGGCCGAGAACGGATTGGCCCGCTGCTCGGGGAAGCTGCGCGAAGCGTCGAGCAGCCAGCCGCTGCCGTCCGCGCCTTCCCGGTCCGGCGTCGCCGGAACCGGGCCCTCCATGGACATGCGCACTCGCAGGCGCTCGCTCGCGCCGGCGAACTGCAGTTCGTGAACGGTGCCGATGCCGACGCGGGTCATGTCGCCGGGCGTATCGACCTCGGTCAATTCGACTTCTTCGGGGCGGATCACGGCGACCACCTCGCGCGGCGTCACGTCTTCCGCAGCCGGGCGGTCGAAGCGCAGCTGGTTGCCGTTGCGGTAACCGAGCACCAGGTTCGCGGCGCCGAGGAAGGTCGCGACGAAGCGGGTCGCGGGCCGCGCATAAAGATCATCCGGCTGCCCGCACTCGAGCAGCCGGCCCTGGTGCATGACGCCGATGCGGTCCGCCATCGCGAAGGCCTCGTCCTGGTCGTGCGTGACGAGGATGGTCGTGATGCCGAGCTCGCGCTGGATCTGCCGGATCGTGCGCCGCAGTTCCTCGCGGATCTTCGCGTCGAGCGCGCCGAACGGCTCGTCGAGCAACAGCACATCGGGCCGGTGCGCGAGCGCGCGCGCGACCGCGACGCGCTGCTGCTGGCCGCCGGAGAGCTCTCCCGGCAGCCGTGTGTCGAGCCCCTCGAGCGCGACGAGGCGCAGCAGTTCCTTGCGCCGCTTCATCCGCTCGGCCGCGCGCACGTGCCGGACGCGCAGCGCGAATTCGATGTTGTCCGCGACGCTCATGTGGCGGAACAGCGCGTAATGCTGGAATACGAAGCCGACACCGCGATCGCGCGCGGAAACCGCCGTGACGTCGCGGCCATGCAGCGACACGCGGCCGTGGTCCATGTCGACGAGGCCCGCGATGGCGCGCAGGAGCGTGCTCTTGCCGCTGCCGCTCGGGCCCAGGAGCACGAGGAATTCGCCCTGCTGGATCTCGAGCGAGACGTCGTTGACGACCGGGACGGACCGATACCGCTTGGTGACCTGATCGAGGGTGATCGACATGACTTCCCACCGGCGGCGGCCCGCGGGGCCGGACGATCGTACAGGCTAGCGCGGACCGGTTCCGCGGTCAGTATCAGCGCGGTGACAAGCCGGTGACAGCCGTCAAAAATGCGACCCGGCCCCCACGCGTTGCACGCCGCCACCATCCCACCTACCCTCGGTTCGGGGCCAACCGGATACCGACATGGGCGTCCTCGATACCGGCATTCTCTTTGTCTACCTCGCGCTGCTGGTGGGCCTCGGGTTTCTATGCGCAGCGCCGCAAGCAGGACGTCGAGGACTATTTCGTGGCGGGCCGGCGCCGGGGCCCGGCAACGATCGCTTGCCTGTGGATCGCGGCCTGGATCGGCGGCGCGTCCGTGGTCGGCACCTCGGCGCGCGTGTACGAATTCGGCGTGACCGGCGTCTGGTACATCCTGGCCATTGCGATCGGTTGCCTGCTGTTCGGCCTGTTCCTGGCCCGGCGCGTGAAGCAGGTCGGCGACCGCCACCAGCACCTGACCTACCCGGATTTCATCGAGCAGCATTACGACAATCGCATGCGGGTGGTGGCGACCGTCACGACCGTGCTCGCGTACACGGCGTATACCGCCGGCCAGCTCGCTGCCGCGGCCGCGATGCTGCAGGTGCTGCTCGGCTGGGATTACGGCCATTTCGCTGCTGCTGTCCGGCGCCGATCGTGATCCTCTACACCGCCGTCGGCGGCTACCTGGCCGTGACCTATACGGACCGGGTGCAGGTCACGCTGGTGCTGCTCGGGATCGTGGCCATCGGCGTGCCGGTCGCGATCTTCACAGGCCGGCAGCTGGACCGACATGCAGGCCGCACTGCCCGCCTCCTATTACGATCTCGGCGCCCAGGGCTGGGACCGGATCGCGGCGCTCGTGGTCTCGCTCGTGCTCAGCTTTTTCGTGGCGATGGACAGCTTTTCCCGCAGCTTCGCCGCGCGCGATGCGGCAGCGGCGCGCAATGGCGCGCTTGCTCGCCATCGTCCTGATCCTGCCGATCGCGCTCGCCGTGACCTGGCTCGGCCTCGCCTCGGCCGTGCTCTACCCGGGCCATGACGTCCAGCGCCGGCATCCTCACGACCTTCGTGCTGCAGGCCTTTCCCGTCGGCCTGAAAGGCCTGATGGTGATCGGCATCCTGTCGGCGATCATGTCGGTCGCGTCGATCTGCGTGCTCACGGCATCGGCGAACTACGCGCGCGATATCCACCAGCGTTACTTCCAGCCGGACATCGCCCACGCCGCCATGCTGCGGCTCGGCACGCTGGCATCGCTGGGCGCGGGCGTGCTGGCGATGCTGATGGCGTGGAAGATGCACGACATCATCGACATCCTGCAGCTCGGGTTCACGATCAACTCGGCGGCGCTCTTCCTGCCGACGATTGCGGCGATCTACTGGGACCGCGTGCCGGCGGGCGCCGCGTTCTGGAGCAGCAGCACTGTCGCTCGCGACGGTGATCGGCTGGCGCATCGCGGCCGACGCCGGGCTGGGCGGCGTGTTCAGCGATCGATCCGCTGTGGCCCGGCCTGCTGGTTTCCGCGACGGTGCTGCTTGCCCTGCAGGTCCTCCGGCCGCGTCGCGACCGCGAAGGCGGCCGCCTGAGCGCGCCGACGCCGACCATCGTATTCGCCGAGATGCCCGAGGCTGCGGGCCGCGACCTGTCGATCGAGCGGCAGCAGCTGCCCGCGCATCGCGCGCATCGAGACCTTCACGTACGGCGGGGACCCGGGCGCGCTGATCGACGCGTGCCGCGACGCCGACGCGATCCTGACCGACTACGTCCCGTTCGACCGACTCGGTGCTCGCGCAACTGCCCGCGCTGCCGCATCATCTCGGTCGGCCGCAACCGGCTGGGATTGCGTGGACGTGCCGGGCCGCCACGGCGCGCGGCATCGGCGTGAGCTGCGTCGGCGAATACTGCACGCAGGAAGTCGCGGACCACACGCTCGCGCTCCTGCTGGCGCTTGAATCGAAAGCTGTTCGCGTATCACGAGCAGGTGCAGGCGCGAACGCAGACTGGCGCTGGAATGCAGTCCAGGGCGTGCAGCGGCTCGCCGGCCAGACCCTGGGCCTGGTCGGATTCGGCCGCATCGGGCAGGCGGTCTGTCGCCGCGCGCGCGGCTTCGGCCTCTCGAAGTGCTTGCCTGCGATCCCGCTGGTCGATGCCGGAATCGCGAAGCGCCATGACGCCCGCCTGGCGATCTCGAAGAGCTGCTGGCCTCGGCGCACATCGTCAGCCTGCATTGCAACCTCAGCGCCGCCAACCGCGGACTGCTGGATCGCGCGGCATTCGCGCGGATGCGGCGCAGGCCGCTGCTGATCAACGTCGCGCGCGGCGGCCTGATCGTCGAAGCGGACCTCGTCCGAGCACTCGACGAGGGGCAGGTCGCCGGCGCGGCGCTCGACGTGCTGGCGCGAGGATTCACCGGACCTCGCTGCATCATCCGCTCGCCGGTCGCAGCGATGTGCTGCTGACGCCGCACGTCGCGTTTTATTCGGAGGCAGTCGCTCGCCGACCTGCGGCGGATTTCGGCGCAGAATATCGCGGGCGTTCCTGGAGGACCGCCCGGACGAGGTGTTCCGGCTGGTCTCGCCGGCGGAGGGCGCGGCATGAGCGTGACGTCACTTCGACGGCGCGCCGGAATCGGGCGACGATCGACTTCGGCGTCGGGCAACCGTCCGCCGACCTGCTTGCCGTTGGCGCGTGCTGCGAGCGCCAGCGAGCGGTTCTTCGCGGGCGCCCAACCGATCGAGCTCAATTACGGGCGAGAAACCGGGCGATGTACGATTTCGCAGCGGCGCTCGCGCGTTCCTCGCCGATGTGGATGGCGGAGCCGCCGACCCAAGTCGCTGTTGCTGACGGCCGGGATTTCGCAGGCGCTCGACTTCGTCTGCAGCCGGCTCACGCGGCCCGGCGACACGGTGTTCGTCGAGGAGCCCACGTACTTCCTATTCGCTTCCAGATCTTCCGCGACCACGGTCTCAACATCGTCGGCATGCCGCTGGACGGGCAGGGCATGGACATCGAGCGCTCGAGCGCGAGATCGCACGGCACCGCCCGAAACTCCTGTACACGATCCCGGCTACAACAACCCGACCGGACAGACGCTCGAGCCGGGAGCGGCGCGAGCGCCTCGTCGCTTGAGCCGCAAGCACGATTTCATCATCGCCGCCGACGAGGTCTACCAGCTGCTGCATTACGGCACGCCGCCGCCGCCGTCGCTCGGAACGCTGGGTCGAGCCGCGGCAACGTGCTGTCGTTGGGCTCGTTCTCGAAGATCGTCGCGCCCGGCATGCGGCTCGGCTGGATCCAGACGAATGCGGCATTGATCCGGCAACTGCTCGCGAGCGGCGTCCTCGTCAGCGGCGGCAGCTTCAACCACTTCGGCTCGCACGTCGTGCGGCAGATGATCGAGGACGGCGCACTCGAAGGCCTTCATCGCTCGAGTTGCGCCTCGACCTACGCCGCACGCGTCGCCGCGATGGACGAGGCGCTGCACGAGCCATCTCGAGGGCATTGCGAGCTGGGCAGAACCCGAGGGCGGCTACTTCTTCTGGCTTACGCTGCCGGACCACATCAATGCCGAGGCGCTGCAGGCGGCCGCCCGCGCCGCAGGCACCGGCTTCCAGTCGGGCTCGAAGTGTTCGACTCGGCGGCGGCATGAACAACTGCCTGCGCCTCAGCTTTGCGTATTACACCGCACCGGACATCCGCGAAGGCATCGGTCGTCTCGGCCGTGCCATGCGCGTCGCGCAGGGGAAATTTGTCGCGGAAGCACGACTTCCGAAAAAGCCCCGCCCCCGCCGGGGGGCGGGGCCTCAGATTTATTGACCGCCAAAGTTCTGCGAGAACTTGAGCCCGATGGTGCGCGGTGGCGCCGCTCACGACGTACGTCTGGGCACCGCAGACGGTCTCGGCGCATTGCACGAAGCGGTACAGGACCGGCCGCTCGTCGAGCGCATTCTTGACGAACAACTCGAGCGTGTAGCTGTCTTTTGTGAGGCCCGCCGAGAAGTCGACGATCTCGTAGCTGGGCTGGTCGCCCAGGATGCCATTCTCGAAGTCACGAAGCTCCGCGCGCCGTCTTGCTCTTGTAGATGTACGACGCGCCCCAGTAGGCGTCGAAGTCGCCCAGCCGGAATTCCTGGCGCAGCGTCAGGTTCCCCTTGAACTTCGGGGTGATCGGCAACTGTGCCCGAATGCCGCGGATCGGCAACAGTGGCGGAGTGAGGGATCACCGTCGTCATCGAATCGGGAAGGGATTCTGCGTTTCCGGATTGCCGTTTGCGTCGACGAATCGCAGTAGTTCGCGGTCAGTCGGCATCGATCAACGCATCAGCCGTTCGAGATCGTGAACTGGTCGGTCGCAGCAATGGCAGGTCCGCCTCAAGGCCGCGGATGCGCGCCTGCGCGGACGTTATCTCACCTGCGTGATGCCGTTGGCGCCCAGCGAAGGCACGCTGGAAGTCTGTCCCACTCCAGGAGGAACACCGCACCATTGAAGAGCACCGAATCGCCGGCCCACTCCGTCTTCCAGCCCAGCTCGTAGTTCGTCAGGAAGTCGGGACTGTAGTCGCCAACGAACGGATTGCGATTGATGCCGCCGGGCCGGAAGCCTTCCGACCAGGTCGCGTAGAGCAGAATGTCGTCGCTGGCCTTGTAGTTGTAGCGTCAGGCGACCTACGTGGTCGTCGCTGTCGACGCTCGGTCCACGTTGACGCAGGGCGCGTCTTGTAATCTTCCTGCGACGGGCAGCGCCACTCGCCATTGCGCGACCAGCCCTGCCGACCGGCGAGAACGCGCCGTCGCCCGTTCGCGGGACTGCCAGGCTCGGCCGGTATATCGTCGGGGTCCGAACCTGGGCCGTGATCCGGACGAAGCCCAGTCCGAAGCCGAAGAAGCCCTTGACCGACGTTTCGGACTTGAAGAACCGTATTCCGCCCGTCAACTCAGCTTCTCGGTGATGTCGAAACTGACGCTGCCGAACACCGCTTCGTCCGTGTCCTCACGTCCATGCTGTTAGGTAGCCAGATCGTGTCGGGCCAGCCCGTGACTATCAAGCATGACGTCTGCAGGCCGTCGATCGAGGTAACTTCTGAAGAAGTCGTGTTCCTGCTTCTGGTAGAACAACCCGCCCACGAATCGCGCAGCGCCTGTCCTGCGGTGACGAAATGCGCAATTCATGGCTCTTGCTTCGTGAATATCCGTCGTTGCTCGTGATGGACCGGCCGATCGTCGGGTCGCCAACGCTGTCGTGAAGAACAGGCCGAAAAAGAGCCAGACAGGTGTCGTAGAAGTACGAGTAGTCGGAGTAGTCGAACGACGCATCGACCTGGCGGTCCAGGTAGCGCCTGCGTAGACGACGTCGAGATTGCCGATCTTTCCCTCGATCGTCAGCGCCGCCTGGTACCATTCGTCCTTCGACTGTTCGGGTGAAGTGCGCGACGGCTTGGTCGCCGAGACCGTGCGGGTCGTCGCCGAAGACGCCGTTGCTCTTCTGCTTCTGGTCCATGACGTCGGCGTGATCGTCCAGTTGTCGTTCGAGGTCGAAGCGCAGCGCCGCGCGCGCGCCGTAGGTCTCGACGTGTTGTAGTTGTCCTTGGCGAACTGCGCGTACTGTCGAGCGTGATGTCGTCGTCCGGACGGCTTCCTCGCAGACGGCCAGGTGCGCGTGGCCGGCGACGTTGTCGATGTAGCCGGCGTCCTCGCGGTGCCCAGCCGACCAGCCGGATCGCGGCATTGTCGCTCAGCGGCACGTTGACGTAAGCCCTCGCCACATAGCCGGTGTCGCCTTCGTCGACGGTGTTGCCTTCGATGCCGTAAGCCGCCGGGAACGCCGACGGGTCCGGCTTGTTGGTGATGATGCGGATCGTGCCCGCCTGCGAGCTCGCGCCATACAGCGTGCCCTGCGGGCCGGCGAGCGCCTCGACGCGCGCGATGTCGTACATGTGAACGTCGAGCGCGCCCTGGATCGTCGTGATCGGCTGTTCGTCGAGGTACATGCCGACGCTCGGCATCGAGCCCGGATGGTTGCCGTCGCCGCCGCTCGCCACGCCGCGCATGTAGACGGTGCGAAGCCGGGGCCGAACGGCTGTGATAGGTGACCGATGGCAGGATACTTCACGTAGTCGTCGAAACTCCGTGATGTTGCAGCTCCTCGAGCTTCTCGGTGTCGAGCGCCTGGATGCTGAGCGGCACGTCCTGCAGGCTCTCTCGCCGCGCTTCTGCGCGGTGACGATGATTTCCTCCGAGGCCGGTCGGCTGCCTGCGCCTGGGCTGGCGACAGCGCCAGCAGACACGGCGCGAGGCGAGTGGCGCCCGTACAGACAATCGAACCTGACGAGCCGCGCTGTTTTGCGTTTCCTGGAGCTTACATCGCTCGCAACTCCAAGCTAGCGACTTGTCGCAGTGCAACGCTGCGCGGCCGGTTCTGCGTTCAAAATATGGGCACGGCCGGGTATGCGTCGAGTACCGGACCCAGCGCATCCTTGAGCGGGTCGAGCCACGGCTCAAAGTGCCGCCAGTGATCGACGGCCTCGCGGTAGATCGGCTGACGCACCTGCTCGGAACTCGCGGTTCGCACGGCGCGCTCGTTCTCGATAGAAGCGCAGGCAGGCCGTCTCGAACGGCAGGCCGCAGTAGTCGAGCAGGCGGCGGACCTCGGTTTCCGTGTCGTCGACCATGCGCTCGTAGATGACGCGGTGGACGCGCCCCGGCAACGCTTCGTCGAAATGGGCCATCAGCTCGACGTAGTCGCGGTAATAGCGGCCGAGGTCGGCGAGGTCGTAGCTGAACTGCTGGCCGCGCGCGAAATGCTGCTTGAAGGCCGAGAAACAGCAGCCAAGCGGATGACGGCGCGCATCGATGATTTTCGCTTCGGCAGCATCAGGTGGATGAGCCCCACGTGCAGCGAAATTGTTCGGCATCTTGTCGATGAAGTACGGCGCATCGCGTCTTTCGCTGGATGCGGGTCTGCTCGAGGTAACGCTCGCCGAGCGCGCGAAGTTCGGCGCGCTCCGAGTGTCGCCAGCATCTCGGGGTACTTGGATTTCTCCGAGACTCGTCCTGCTCGCGCCTAGCTCCGCGCGCCATGGAAATGACGTCGGGCAGCTCCATCGTGCCTTCGACCGCCGAGTGGCTGGACAGGATCTGCTCGAGCAGCGTCGAACCCGAACGCGGCAGGCCGACGATGAAGATCGGATCCGGGGCATCGCACCCGAAACCGACCCGGTCCGCGAAAAAGGATCCTGAAAACAAGGTCTTGGACCTGGCCATTTGGGCGCTGTTCTCGTCCGCAGCGTAGTGGATCGATGCTCGGCGCAGGCGGTTGCCTTCGCTGTAGTTCGCAAACGAATCCGCCCATGTCGCCGGCGTCCTCGAGCGCCTTGCCGATCGCGAAGTGGAAGTGAAAGCGATCCGCAGCCGTCAGATCGGTTCGCGCGAGCTGGGCCCGCATGGTGGCGAGATCATCGACCTCGAACCGGAATGTCTTCAGGTTCGCAAGACTCCACCAGGTCTCGCCGTCACCCGGCAGCAATGCGATCGCGCGGCGGTAAGCATCGATGGAATCCTCGCGCCGCCCTGCGGACTTGAGCGCATGGCCGTAGCTCATCCAGGCCTTCGGCTGATGCGGATACTCGGCGAGCACGCCCTCGTAAATGGCGAGTGCCTGCTCATACTCCCCGATGCGTCCCAGGATCGCCGCCTTGAGATTACGATGGCCGGAATTGTCCGGCTCCTGGACAAGCACGCGTCCAATTTCAGCGAGCGCCTCGGCCGCCCTGCCTTGCCGATTCAGAATCGAGGCATAGTTGTGGCGAGCAGCCGTGAAACCGGGCGCGAGTTCCAGGCAGCGCGCGAGCAGGATCTCGGAGTCGCCGAAGCGGCCGAGCCGCGCGGCGACCTCGGCCAGCATACGAATCGCTGCGATGTCCGTCGGGCGCTGCTTCAGATGCGCGCGCAACAGTGCCTCGGCCTGCGCAATCCTGTTTTCTACGAGCGCCGCGCCCGCTTCGAGCAGGCGCGGATCGCGCGAAGCAAATTTCAGATGCTGCGCATAAGCGAAATCCGCCCCGGCGGTATCGCCGAGAGCATTGAGATGTTCCGCGAGCGCGCGCCAGGCGTCGCCAAGGTCCGGTTTCAGTTCGACCGCGCGGCGCAGCGACACGATGGCACTCTCGCCGTGACGGGCAGCCCCCTGTGCGAGGCCGAGCTCGTAATGCGCTGCAAACCAGCCGGGCTGCGAGCGTGCGAGCGGCTCGAGCACCGCGAGCGCGCCATTGAGGTCGCCGACCCGCCGCCGCGCAATGCCGAGCAGCAACTGCGCGCCGGGATGCCCCGGTACGGATTTCAGGATTTCCGCGGCTTGTTCTGCTGCGAGCGCTGGTTGTGCTGCGAGCAGGCGCTCCGCATGCATGAGCGCGACGGCAAGCGTGCCGACAGCCTCGCCGGCCGGTTCGGGATCGCCGCTCACGACGGCGGCGCGGTTGCGGCTGGCGCAGCGACCGGGTGGCGCCAGCGCATCCAGAAATAGACCGGCACGCCGGCAGCGGCGAGCGCCAGCGCCCACAGGAACGGGACCTTGCCGACGCCGATGAACGCGAATGCGGTGAATGCAATGCCGCCGGCGCCCGCAAGCCAGAGTTTCGGCGGCAAGGCGCCGGGCACGCGACGCCACAGGATGTAGACCGCGAGCGCGCAGCACAGGTACATCGGCAGGTTCGCCGCAGTCACGATGACGGACAGCAGCGTGAATCCGGCGACCAGCGAATCGCTGTAGTTCATCAGCCCGACGAAGGTGGCGACCGCCCCCGTCACGAGCAGCCCGACCCAGGGCGCGCCAAAGCGATTGCTGCTGCCGAGCACTTCCGGCAGCAGCTTGTTCATCGCGAACGTGCGCCCCAGTTCGCCGACCAGCAGCGTCCAGCCGTTCAGGCAGCCGAGGCCGCTGATGACGACGAACAACGCGAGCCAGCGGCCGTTGCCGGCGCCCAGCAGGCTGTCGAGGATCGTGACGAAGGGCGCATCTGACGTGGCGAGCGTCGCCTGCGGCACCAGCAGCATGCTGATCGCGACGATCGCGACGTAGATGATCGATACCAGCAGCGTGCCGATCAATGTCGCGCGCGGAATCGTTCGTTCCGGATCCCGGGCGCGGCCCGCGGCGACGGTCGCGGATTCGAAGCCGAGCATCGCATAGAGCGCGATGGACGCGGCCGCCGTCGATGAACCAAGCGCGAGCGGCGTCGTCGGCAGATTCGCGGTGTAGGTCGCGGGCTCGGCCAGGATCGCTGCGCCGCCCAGGACCATCACGAGTACGAGCGGAACCAGCTTCAGGAACGAGGTGATCACCTGGACGCGCCCGCCGCTTTTCACGCCGAGCAGGTTGACGCCGATGAAGAGCCACATGAAGCCGACGGTCAGGACCGCGGGCTCGATGGCCCGGGCGGCGGGAAATACCGAGATGAAATAGCCGACGACACCGACCGTCAGCGTCGGCAATGTGACGATGCAGGAAATCCAGTAACACCACATCGCGGCGAAGGAAACCGGTTCGCCGAGAGTCGTGCGCACGTAGTCGAACGGGCCTGCGGCCTGCGGCAGCCGCCGTGCGAGCGAAGCGAACACGATCGCGAGGCAGGCGCAGCCGACGATGACCGCCGTCCACGCGGTCAAGGCGTTGAGGCCGAAGGGCGCGAGCGCCGCCGGCTGCATGAAGATGCCCATGCCTATCGTGTTTCCGACCACGAGCGCCGTGCACATCCAGAAACCGAGTTCGCGCGTATTCATGGATTACCCCCGGTGACCAATCGCCCTTCCTTGATGACGCCCGCGATCTTGCGAAGCGTCTCGACATCGGCGAGCGGATCGCCGGTGACTGCAATCATGTCGGCATACTTGCCGGGCGCGATGGAACCGATGTCGCGCTCGTGACCCAGGCAGCGCGCCGCGTCGATGGTGGCCGCGCGTATCGCACCGAGCGGGGTAAGCCCATAGCGCACCATGTAGGCGAACTGGCGGGCGTTGTCGCCGTGCGGATAGATGCCGGCGTCGGTGCCGAAGCCGATGCGCACCCCGGCCTTGACGGCCTTGCGAAAAGCCTCCCGCTGAATGTCGGTAGTCTCGCGGTTCTTGCGCATGATCTCCGCGCTCCAGCCCGTGCGGCCGCCGACTTCCTCGGTGTAATCGCCGTTGTAGATGTCCGCGACCAGCCAGGTGCCATTCTTGAGCATCAGCTGGATGCCCTCGTCGTCCAGGTAGGAAGCGTGCTCGATGGAGCGTACGCCGGCGCGCACAGCCCGCTTGATGCCCTCGGCGCTGTGCGCGTGGGCGGCGACGAATGTGCCCTTGTTCGCCGCTTCCTGGACGGCGGCGCGCAGTTCTTCCTCCGTGAACTCGGGTGCCGACGGCGTCGTGCCGGCCGTGAATACCGCGCCGGTCGCGATGACCTTGATGAAATCCGCACCGTTGCCCAGGATCTCGCGCACGCGCTGACGGACTTCGTCGGCGGAATTGGCGACGCCACGGCGCATGGCGTCGGGAATACCGACATCCGGTGCGAGCCCGGTCACTTCACCGCCGCCGTGACTGACGGTGATGTAGGCGCCGGCGACGAACATACGCGGACCCTCGACTTGCCCCGCGTTGATCGCGTCGCGCAGCGCGACGTCGCTGTACGCCCGGTAGACCCCGATGTCGCGCACGGTCGTGAATCCGGCCGCGAGCGTCGTGCGCGCATGGACGACGCCGAGGAGCGTGTCGCGCGCCTCCGAACTCATCAGCGGCGCCGCAATATTGGCCGAGCTGATGTCGCCGAGGAGATGGGTATGCAGGTCGATGAGCCCCGGCAGCACCGTGTAGGCCGACCAGTCGATCACGCGCGCATCGCCGGCGGCGCCTGCTGAGTAGGGTGCGATGGCGGTGACCCTGCCATTCTCGACGCGGATCGCCTGGTCCGCGAGGTACCGGCCCTGCTCGATGTCCAGCAGGCGGCCGGCCCGCACGACAACTGTTTCGGCCGACGCCGGCAATGCCGCCATCAGCAGCGCCACGAGGATGGGGAAGAATGCGGCAAGGCGCCGTCGACTCATAAGGCAGGCTCCATAGGCCGACATTGTAGTGCCAGTCATATAGAATCCGGGCGGCGGCATGCGAATCATCCTGACACTGATATCGATCCTGGCCGCAGCTGCGTGTATCGCTGACCCGCGCGCGCGCGACCTTGGCGTGCCATTCGAGGGCGAACCGGGGCCCCTGAACGCCATCACCGATGTGGCCGGCGTGACCGTCGGCCAGGTGACGCTGATGAAGGACCTCGCCGGCGGCAAGAAGGTGCGCACCGGCGTCACGGCAGTCCTGCCGCGCGGCCGCGACAGCCTTAATCTCCACGCCTTCGCCGGCTGGTTCGCGCTGAACGGCGCCGGCGAGCTGACCGGAACAACCTGGGTCGAGGAATCCGGCGAGCTCGAAGGTCCCGTGCTCCTGACCAACACCCACAGCGTCGGCATCGTGCACGACGCGGCCATCGCCTGGCGCGTGCGCCAGGGCGATCCCGACCCCACCGGCTACTGGTGGTCGAACCCCGTGGTCGGCGAGACCTGGGACGGGTACCTGAACGACATCAATGGATTCCACGTGCGCGCTGAGGACGTGAACCAGGCCCTCGAGAAAGCGACAGGCGGGCCGGTCGAGGAAGGCAATGTCGGTGCCGGCACCGGCACCATCTGCTATGAATTCAAGTGCGGCATCGGCACGGCCTCGCGGCGCGTCGCGATCGACGGCCGCGAGCACATCGTCGGCGTGCTGGTCCAGGCCAATCACGGGCTGCGCGGCACGCTGCGCATCGCGGGCACGCCGATCGGCGAGCACCTGCGCGAGCATCGCGTCTACAGCGAGGACAACGATGCGGCGAGCGAATCGGGTTCGATCATCATCGTCATCGCGACCGATGCGCCGCTCCTGCCGCATCAGCTGAAGCGCATCGCGCGGCGCGCGTCGCTCGGCCTCGGACGCATGGGCTCGAATTCCGACAACGGCTCCGGCGACATCTTCATCGCGTTCTCGACGGCGAATGCGGCGCCGCTCCGTGGCGCGCCCCTGTCGCTCGCCGAGTTCATGTCAAATTCGCAACTCGACGCGCTCTTCCGGGCCACCGTGCAGGCGACCGAGGAGGCGATCGTGAACGCGCTGGTCGCCGCGAAGGACATGAAGGGGACGGAAGGCCACTACGCGCTTGCGCTGCCGCACGCGGACCTCGTCGCCCTGCTCGAACACTACGGGCGGCTGGTCAAGTAGCGGCCGTACCAGTCGAGGTGCCGCTGCATCCGGTCGCGCAGGTAGCTCGGCACCGTGACCGGGTGCCACTCGCCGGGATAGCGCACGAGTTCGGTCGGCACATTCAATGAACGCAGCGCCTGGTACATCTGCTCGCTGCCGATGCAGGGCACGTTGACGTCCAGTTCCTCGCAGTAGAACGAGGTCGGCGTCCGGATGCGATCGGCGTGGAACAGCGGGAAGCTGTTCCGGTCATAGACATCCCGGTTGCCCCAGGGCGTTCCCAGTTCGGTTTCGTACTCGAAGATGTACTGGTCGGCTCCCCAAGTCGCGAGCATGTTGCCGGCGCCGGCGCCGCTGACGGCAGCCTTGAAGCGTGCATCGCGCGCGATCACGAAGTCAGTCAGGATGCCGCCGTAACTCCGCCCGCCGATGCCGAGCCGGTCCGGATCGGCGACACCCTGCGAAACGGCGTAGTCCACCGCGGCCAGCACGTCGGCGGCGTCCTTGTTGCCCCAGTCCGCATAGATCGCAAG
The DNA here is from genome assembly GCA_963747145.1 of uncultured Gammaproteobacteria bacterium. GTDB lineage: Bacteria > Pseudomonadota > Gammaproteobacteria > Steroidobacterales > Steroidobacteraceae > SCUD01. The sequence goes on from CAVVDZ010000001.1 coordinate 949,722, forward strand.
AGTGAAGTCCTGGCCGCGGCCCGAGCTGCCGCGCGGGTTCGCCGCGACGACGGCATAGCCATTCGCCGCGTAGACCTGCCAGTCGGACATGAACTCGTGGCTGTACTGGGAGATCGGGCCGCCGTGGATCCGGAGGATGGTCGGATAGCGACGGCCGGCTTCGAAGTCGACCGGCTTCATCAGGAATCCGTCGATACGCGTGCCGTCGGCGCTGTCGAACTCGATCGGCTCGGCAGCCGCCAGGCGCTTGCTGCGCAGGAACTCGTTGTGGTCGGCGAGCGTGCGCAGCCCGCGCCGCTCGACCGCATCGATCTCGTAGGGATGCAGGCCGTCGCCACCGAGGACAGCGACGCGCCCGTTCGCGGCGACGGCGTAGTCCGCGTCGCAGCGCCGCCCCTGCGTCAGCGGCGTGATCTTCCCATTCGACAACTGGACGCGCGACAGGAGCGTCACGCGGTTCTGCTCGATCAGCGCGAGCACGGACCTGCCGTCGGGGCTGAAGCGCGGTTTCGTAAAGGCGCGATCGATCAGCGCGGGCTGTGTCGTCTCGCCGGTCGCCACGTCAATGACGGCCAGTTGCGAGAGCGCGTATTCGTGCAATCGGTCTTCGCCGCCCTGAAGGTAGGCGATGCGGCGGCTGTCCGGGCTCCAGACCGGGCGCGATTCCCAGTCGGGATGGTCATCGGCGCCGTCATAACGGGTCAGGCGGCGCTCCTCGGCTCCCGCGCGCGGCTCCACGAGATAGATATCCCAGTTCCTGTGGCGGTCGGGATCGGGGCCGCGCTTCGTGACGTACGCGATCTGATTTCCGTCGGGCGACCAGGCAGGCAGGAACTCGTCGTGCTGGCCCGACGTCAACGGCGTCGCCTTGCGGCCGCCGATCTCGAACAGGTAGAGATGCTGACGGCGCGCGGTCAGGATTCCGGTGCCGTCTTCCTTGAACTGATAGCGCGTGACGAGGATCGGCGGCGCTTGCGCCGGTTTCTTCTCGCCCTCCGGCCGCTCCGGGTCATGCGCGATGATCGCGAGGCGCCGGCTGTCCGGCGCCCAGGCGTAGTCGCTGACGCCGCCCGGGAAATCCGTCAGCCTCTCCGCTTCGCCGCTGGCGGCGGGCATCACCCAGACCTGCGTCATCGCGTCCTCGTCTCCGCGATCCGACAGGAAGGCGATCCACTTTCCGTCCGGGCTCCACACCGGCTGCCATTCATCGGCGCCCGGCGTCCGGGTCAGGGCGCGACGGTCGCTTCCATCCCAGCGCACGCGCCACAGATCCGTCGTCGGCGTATCGCGCTCGAGATCGTTCGTCGTGACGCTGTAGACGAGAAATTCGCCGTCGGGTGAGAACGCGGGTTCGCCGACATCCGCGAGGCGCAGCAAGTCGTCGATGCCGAACAAGTCGTCTGCGGCCTGGACCGGCAGGGCGAGCGCACACAGCAGGACCGCCAGCGGGAACTCTCTCATTGCCTGTCGCCAGCCTTCGCCTTTTCGGCGAACTTCCCGCGTGCGGCGCGGAGATACGCGAGCGTGGCCTCGCGCTCTTCCGCATTGTTGTAATCGTGGTTCGCCTCCGCGGCGGAGATCACGCGATCCATCCAGGCCACGAAGTACGCGGCGTCTTCGGGTGCTGCTGGCGGTGGCGCGCTGAGGTAAATGGGGCTCGTCGTCGCGTACGGATAGAGGTCGAGGACCCAGGGATCCGGTCTGTCGTTGAAGGCGCGCAGTACGACCCAGCCGCCAGCCTTCAGCGCGAGTTCGCCATTCCAGTCGAAGCGCGTCCGGTCGCCCGTGAGCTTGAAGGCTTTGATCACCTGTCCGTTTTGCACGAGCTCAAGGTGATCCACGGGGAAAGGCGAACGCATCGCGATGCGCGCCGCGCGTCGTCCGGCGCCAGCGAGCGTATCGCCCGCGCGGTGTCCGTCGAGCGTGAGGCCGAGCAGCGGCCCGTTGCTGACGAATGTCCGGCCGGATTTCAGCGCATCGCGGAGCGCAGCCGGCGTGCGCTCGCCCTGCGTATCCAGAAACACGCGCACCAGGCCGATAGGGCCGCGCAGCGATGCGTAATTCGCCATCGCGTCCGTTCCCGCGCCCGCCGGCACGCGATAGCCGAGGTTCAGGAGCCGATACCAGATGCCCGCCGTGATGTGGTGGTCGGAAAAGCCCATGACTTCCATGTAATCGACCTTGCCCTGCGCGACGTCGGCGGGAAGCTCATAGGAAAGCTTCTTTTCCTTCGGCGGGTCGATGGGAAAGTCTGCGACGTGGACGTAGCCGACGAGCGCGCCCTGCGCGTGCGCAAGGTCCGCGATCACGCCGTTGTGGGGCCAGGGGCTCGCGAATGGCGTGTGGCGGTAACTGGTGTACTCGGGCAGCAGGTAGTGATCCGAGAGGTGCAGGAGGCCGAGGTGGCCCCAGTAGCTCGTGTGGTATTCCTGCGCGTGCAGCAGGATGCGCTTCCCGCTCGCGGGGTCGGCATCGGTGCGGAAGTAGCCGATGTCCGGAATGCGCTCCTCCTTGTTGACGATCAGATTGTGGACGGCGTCGAGATCCTCGGCGTCGGCTTGCGCGAGCAGCGTCTCCGGCGTGCTGCGGTAGTGGCCGCCGTAGTTCATGTGCACATGCAGGTCGGCGCTCATGAACTTTCCGAATTCCGCGGGGAGGTCGTTGTCCTCGAAGCGGATCGGCAGCTCGATGCTTGCGCCGGCCGCAAATTCCTGTGTGCGCGTGACCTGCAGGCGGCGGAAGCCGCTCTGCACCTGGATCGTCGCCTTGCCCGCCGGGAGCTCGACCTGGCAGCGCGAGTGGCAGTCGAAGTAATGGACTTCGCTCGGGAATTGCGCGCGGTCGTAGAGTTCGTCGCCGCGCATCCACGCATCCCGCGGCGCGTGCCAGCGGGCATCGCTGCCGAGGACCGACACGCGCGCCGCGGCCGGACGGCCGGCGCCATCCGTGATCTCGAGCGTGACGACGACGGTCGGGCGCAGTCGCTTGGGGAACTGCGTGCCTAACGGGGAGCGCGCGCCACCGAAGAAATCCTGCACGTATAGCGCGGTGTTCCCCGTTTCGTTGCTGATGTACGCGATCCGGTTGCCGTCCGGGGACCAGCGCGCGTTCCGTCGGTCAAATTCACCGTAGGTGAGCGGCAGCGGCGCGGCGTCATCCGTCGTGGTCAGCCAGAGCTGGTGCCACTGCCCGCCGTGGTAGCCCGAGAAAAGGATCCGCTTGCCGTCCGGCGCGACTTCCGGCCGCGCGGCCCAGGAGGACTCGGACTGATGCCGGTCGAGGCATGCGGGCTTTCCATCGTCGACGGAGACCGAGCAGATCCCGCCCGTGCCCCAGGGGATCTCGGCGTTCGTGACGAAGAAGACACGCGCGCCATCCGGCGACCAGGACGGATTGATCGCGTGATCGTGCGTCGAATAGTAGTAACGATCGATCTTGCTCTCGCGCGGCGTGACCAGATAGCGCTCGTTGGAAATTCCCGCGGGTGTGAGATCCGCGATCTTCAGGTTGAAATGCCCGGTGCCTGCGGTCGAGACGAAGACAATCTGGCGGCCATTTGGTGAGATGCGCGGCTCGAGGTTGACGCCCGCATTCGCCGTGAGCGCGCGCTCCGCGCCGCTCCTGAGATCGTGCTGCCACAGCTCGAACGCGCGCCCGTCATAGCGCGTGAAGACGACGCTTTGGCCATCCGGCGCAACGTCGGGCTGGTAATCGTAGGCGCCATCGGCATGGGTCAATTCGACTGCGACTTCGGAACGGAGACCCTGGCGCCACAGGGAGCCCTCCATGCTGTAGATGAGCTCGTCGCCGGAAGGCATGAACGCTGCGGCCGATGGCCCGGTCGTCAGCTGCGGGATATAGAGCTCGCGCCAGTAATAATTGTGCGGAAGGTCTACCTGGCTGAGGACCGGCTCGCGCCCGGCGGCCGCGCCGCCCGTTGCCCAGAGCAACGACGCGGCGATGAAGAGCGCGACGGTGCTTCGATTCACGCGGCGCCCGCCAGCGCCTCGTCGAGACTCTGCCTCAGGTAGACGATCGCCTCGTCCACTTCCGCTTCGGTCACGCACAATGGCGGCATGAAGCGCAGCGTCGAGACGCCGCAGGAGAGCAAGCAGCAGGCCGTTCTGGTAGGCGCGGTGCAGCAGGCGATCCACCAGCGCGCGCGCAGGCGATCCGTCCTTCTCGATCAGTTCCACGCCGATCATCAGCCCGCGTCCGCGCAGGTCGCCGATGCAGGGATAAGCCAGCCGCAGTTCGCGCGAGTCGCTTCATGAAGTGCGCGCCGACCTTCGCGGCATTCGCAACGTATTGCTCGCGCACCAGGTCGATGGTCGCATTGGCCGCCGCGCAGCAGAGCGGATTGCCGCCGAAAGTGTTGCCGTGCGCGCCCTTCTTCCATTTCTGCATGATGACTGCGCCTGGCAACGACCGCGCCGATCGGCAGTCCCGAGCCGAGTCCCTTGGCGAGCGTCATGATGTCGGGCGTCACGCCCGAATGCTGGGCGCAGAACATCTTGCCGGTGCGGCCGATGCCCGACTGCACCTCGTCGAACACGAGCAGGATGCCGTGCTCGTCGCAGAGCGCGCGCAGACCCGCGAGGAATCCGTCCGGCGGCACGAGATAGCCGCCCTCGCCCTGGAGCGGCTCGACGAAGATCGCCGCGACTTCGGAGGCCGGCAGGTTGCGCTCGAACAGCATGCGGATGTAGTCGAGCACGGCGCGACCCTGGTCCGCGCCCGCGAACAGCGGGCGATAGCGTGTTCGGATAGGGCACGTGCGTGACGCCCGGCATCGTCGGCGCGAAGCCGGCCTGCTGCGTGTACTTGCTGGAGGTCAGGGACAGCGATCCCATCGTGCGGCCGTGGAAGCTGCCGAGGAAGGCGATGATCCGCTGCCGGCCCGTGACGTAGCGCGCGAGCTTCAGCGCGCCCTCGACCGATTCGGTGCCGGACTGGCAGAAGAAGCACATGCCGGGCTCGCCGAGCGGCACGATCGCGGACAGCCGCTCCGCGAGCGCCGTCATTTCCTCGTGCCAGTAGTCGCTCGAGATGTGCAGGAACTTCGCAGCCGCATCCTGCACCGCCTTGACGACACGCGGGTGCGCATGCCCGGTCGCGCAGACCGCGATGCCGGCCGCGAAATCGAGGAAGCGGTTGCCGTCCACGTCCCAGGCCTCGGTGCCGCGGGCGTGCGACATCACGAACGGGTAGTCGCGCGGATAGGAAGGCGAGGCGACCTTGCTGTCGCGCTCGATCATCGCGCGCGACTTGGGTCCGGGCAGCTCGGTCTTAATGTGCGGGTTCTTCACGGGATCTCCGGCGCGTTTCGCGAGGGTCATAAGGGCAGTCTCACTGGTTCTCGATGGGCGGCCGCCGTGCGGGCTTCCAGGGCACGCAAGGCCGCGAGTTCCGCCGCGGTCGGCGCAGCAATGGTTTCGATCTGCGGCGCGACCGCCAGCTTCCAGCCGATGGCTGCGCGCGCCTCATCGACCGGAATGCCGGGGTAGCCGGCCACGCAACGCCATTTCGCCGCCGGGCTGCGGTTTCAGGATGCCGACGTCGGTGACGACGACCGCCGGCCCGCCGCCGCGTGCGCCGCTTGCGGCGCGGCCCTCAAAATGCCCGCCGCTGGTCTGGAAGTCCAGCTCGGCGACGAAGCTGCGCGGCGAGGCCTTCATCACGATGAACACCTGCCTGGCGTGCGCCGCGATCTCGGTCGCGCCGCCCGCGCCCGGCAGGCGCGTCTTCGGCTTCGCATAGGGACCGATCACCGTGCTGTTGAGGTTCGCGAAGCGGTCGATCTGCGCGGCGCCGAGGAAACCGACGTCCACGCGGCCGGCCTGCAGGTAGTCGCTGAAAATATCCGGCAGCGGCACGACGCAGGCCGCGGTCTCGGCGAGTTCGCCGTCGCCGATCGAGAGCGGCAGCACGGTCGGGCGCGTGCCGATCGTTCCCGACTCGTAGATCAGCACGAGCTCGGGCGCATGGGTCAGGCGCGCCAGGTTGCAGGCCGCGCTCGGCAGGCCGATGCCGACAAAGGTGACGCAACCGTCCCACAGCATGCGCGCGGCGGCGACCGTCATCATCTCGTCGCGCGTGTAATCGCTCACGCGGCCGCCCCGCGCAGGCTCTCGAGGAAAGCACGGTGGTCGGCCGTCGCGCGCACATGCCGCTCCATCCACTCGGTGAAGCGGCCGCGATCGCGGGCGATGTCGTCCCAGCGCAGGTAGAAATCGTTGTCGCGCGCGTAACGGCCCTGCGCGTAAGAAGGCCAGGCGCCGCCGGGGCAATGCGAGATCGCGCCCACGACGAAATGCGGCAGCAGCACGCCATTCATCGCCGGCGGCAGCTCGTCCACGATCTCCTCGACCGTGACGATCAGGAATTTCGCGGCGAGGCCGGCCTCGCGCTGCGCGCCGACGATGCCCTCGATCGCGACGTTGCCCCGCCGGTCGGCGCGCTGCGCGTGCAGGATCGTCACGTCGGGATTGATCGCGGGAACCGTCGCGATGTCTTCGCCCGTGTAGGGGCAGCTGACCTTGCGGATGCGCGGATTGTGTTTCGGCAGGTCGGTGCCGATGTAACCGCGCAGCATTCCGAACGGCAGGTGCGCGGCGCCCGCGCGGTAGCCGGCCGCCATGCCGGCGTGGCTGTGCTCGTCGAGCTCGAGCGCGCGCGGCCAGTCCTTCTCGACCGCATCGCGCAGGCGATGCAGCGAGCCGACGCCCGGGTTGCCGCCCCAGGAGAATGTCAGGCGCGCGCGCCGCGCCCATGCCGATCAGCTGGTCGTAGATGAGGTCCGGCGTCATGCGGATCAGGTGCAGGTCGCGCCGTCCCTGCCGGATCAGTTCGTGCCCGGCCGCGAAGGGAATCAGGTGCGTGAATCCCTCGAGCGCGACCGACGCGCCGTCCGGCACGTGCTTCGCGATCGCCTGCGACAGCGGCAGGAACTCGGGCATTCACTCCACCACGGTGCGCGATTGCTCGCGCAGGTACAGCGGCAGGTAATAGAAGGATGCGATCGCCTTGCCGGTCGAGCCCGAGCCTTTCCAGCCGCCGAAGGGCTGGTAGCCCGGCCAGGCGCCGGTGGTCGCGCCCTGGCCGCGGTTCGCGTAGGTGACGCCGGCCTCGATGTTCTCCTGGAACCAGCGCACGTCCTCGGCCGAGCCATAGACGCCGGCGGTGAGCCCCATTTCCGTGTCGTTCGCGAGCCGCATCGCCGCGTCGCGATCGCGATAGCGCTGCGCCATCAGGATCGGCAGGAACATTTCATGGCGCCACAGCGGATGGCCGGGCGGCGCTTCGGCGAGCACCGGTTCGACGTAAAAACCGCGGCCGAAATCCCCGTCGCCCAGGACGCGCCCGCCGCGGCGGATTGTCGCGCCGCCGCCTTGCAGTTCGCCGACGTAACGCGCGTAACTTTGCTGCGCCCGCGCATTGACGACGGGACCGAGCCAGGTCTCGCGTTTCGTCGGATCGCCGATTCGTACGGCATCCATCTGCTTCTCGAGCCGGGCGAGCAGGTCGTCGGCGACCGATTCGTGCACATAGAGGCGCGATACCGCGGAGCATTTCTGCCCGCCCATGCCGTAGGCGGATCGCAGCAGGCCGCTCGCGGCGCGGTCGAGGTCCGCGCGCTCCGTCACGATGCAGGGATTCTTGCCGCCCATCTCCGCGATGCAGGGCCGCGGGTACTTGCCGGTCGCCAGCGCGCCGAGGATCGTGCGACCGACGCCGACCGAGCCCGTGAACGTGACGCCGGCCGTGCGCGCGTCGTTGACCAGCGCCTCGCCGACCGCGGCTCCGGAACCTGAAACGTAATTGAAGACGCCGGGCGGGAATCCGGCGTCGCGAATGCAGTCGGCGAGCAAGCGTCCGGCCCATGGCGTGTCCGAAGAACATTTGAGGACGACCGTATTGCCAGTCACGAGCGCGGCGGCTGTCGGTCCGCCGGCGAGTGCGAGCGGAAAATTGAAGGGCGCAATGACCGCCCAGACGCCGTAAGGCCGCAGGACGCTCCGATTGCGCGATACAAATCCCTCCAGCGGGTCGTTCGGCAGCTCGACCTCGTAGCCCTGGTGCGATTCGAAGTCGTCGGCATAGCAGCGGAAGAAATCCACCGTCTCCTGAGCCTCGGCGAGTGCCTCGAGGCGGTTCTTGCCGACCTCGAGCACGAGCGCGGCCGCGATGTCGTAGACGCGCCCTTCCATGATCTCCGCAGCACGGCGCAGGAGCTTCGCGCGCGCAGCAGCAGGCGTCGCGCGCCAGCCGGGGAAGGCCTTCGACGCGGCAGCGAGCGCCGCATCGACGTCCGAGACCTGTGCCATCGGGAAGCGGCCGAGCTTCCACTCGCGGTCGATCGGGCTCACGCGATCCTCGTGCGCGCTGGCTTCCACGTCACGCCCATCGATGAACAGGCGTTGCGTGCGGCCGAGACCGCTCCTGATTCCCGCGAGCGCGCGTTCGAAATGCTCGTGCAACGCTTCGGGCGGGTTGAACATGGTCGCGTAGGTCAGGCGGAAACTCATTTTTTCTGCTCCATCCCGGGGGCGGGAAAGAAACGGCCGAGCAGGCGGTCGAGCAATGCGAGGGCGGCGGCGAGGTCGGACTCTTCGATCACGAGCGGCGGCGCGAGGATCAGGAGGTTGCCACGCGAGCCGAATGAAACGCCCTCGGCCTGCGCCGCGCGCAGCAGCGCTTTCAGCGGTTCCGCCTGCTGCGGCCAGGGTGCAAGCGGCGCGCGCGTCCCGCGATCGGCGACGAGCTCCACCACCGAGAACAGGCCGTGGCCGCCGCGCACCTCGCCGATGACCGCATGACGCTTTGCGAGCGCCTGCAGATCCGCGAACATCCGTGCGCCCAGCGTGCGCGATCGCTCGATCAACTTCTCGTCGTGATAAGCGTCGAGGGCGGCGAGTCCCGCGGCGCAGGAAAGCGGATGCCCGCAATACGTGAGGCCGCCGTAGAACATCTCCTTCTCGATGCGCCGCGCGACGGCAGCGCTCATCACGACGGCGCCGAGCGGCACGGCGGCGCCGGTCAAGCCCTTCGCCAGCGCCATGATGTCGGGGCGGCCCTGCTTCGCCGTGCCGCTGCCACGCGAACCATTCGCCGCAACGGCCAAAGGCACTCATGACTTCGTCCGCGATCAGCAGCACGCCGCGCTCGCTCGTCACTTCGCGAAGCTTCGGCCAGTAACTGTCCGGCGCGACGATGCCGTTGCTGCCCGCATTCGATTCCATCAGCACGGCGGCGACGCGATCCGCACCTTCGGCATCGATGCAATCCGCGACGGCCGCCGCGGCTTTCTCTCCGCACTCGTGCGGTGAGCGGCTGCCGAAGGGACAGCGATACGAATAGGGCGGGGGCACATGCCGTACGCCCCAGGCCTCGGCATCCACCTGGTGCGCCGTGCGGGAGTCGCCGGAGAGCGCCATGTCCATGTAGCTCGCGCCGTGATAGGAGCGGTCGCGCGTGACAATGAGGCCCCGCCCCTTGCCCGACGCCTGGCGCGCGATGCGCACCGCGTACTCATTCGCATCGGCACCGCCCAGCGTGAAGAAAACGAGACCGCCCTCGAAACCGGAGAGTTCGAGCAGCCGCTCGGCGAGCGCCTTGCGCGGAATCGCCCCCCAGTGGCTGGTGACAAAGCTGAGCTTCTCGGCCTGCGCGCGGATTGCCGCGACGAGCCGCGGATGCTGGTGGCCCAGGTTGCTGCATTCGACCAGGCTGCTCATGTCGAGCAGTTCGCGCCCACCCTCGAGCAGGAGCCTCGCGCCGCGCCCGCCGACGACGGTGGGCGCATTCCAGTCGGTGGGCACGCACCAGCTGTGCAGTACGGAATCGCGCTCGGAAGCCATGGCGGGATTGTCTCAACCCGCTGCGAAAGGCGCCAGCGCCACGCGCCGCAAAGAGTCCTAAAATGGGCGACACGGACTTCTGCAGTCTTCATGGAGCTTTCGATGAAACCGAGCGTCTGGCTGGCAGGATCGTTGGCGCTGGTCGTGATTGGCGCGGGTGCATTCATCGGGTCCGGCGCCTACAACATTGCGGCGGATGATCCGCATTGGCCGTTGACCGAGAGCGTGCTGGCGACAGCGCGCGACCGCTCGATCGAGGCGCGCATTTCCGGGATCGCCGTTCCGGACCTCGATGGTGAAGCGCTGATCCGCGCGGGCGCCGGAAACTACGACGCGATGTGCGCAGAGTGCCACCTGGAACCCGGCGAAGGCGACAGCGAACTCAGCAAGGGGCTATATCCGGCGCCGCCAAATCTCAGCCGGCGCGGAATCGACGATCCCGCGGAAGCGTACTGGGTCATCAAGCACGGCCTCAAGATGACCGGCATGCCGGCCTGGGGGAAAAGCATGGATGACGATTCCATCTGGGGTGTCGTGGCCTTTCTCCGGCAGCTGCGCGGGATGCCGAAATCCCGGTATGACGAGCTGATCGGGTCCAGTGGAGGACACCACCACCACGGATCCGACGCAGCGCCGCCGATCGACGCACCGGCCCTGGCACAGGCGGCAGCTGCGACCGTCGACCGCTTCTTTGCCGCATTGTCCGCAGGCAATATCAATGCGGCGGGTGCCGAGCTCGATCCCGACGTCATCATCATGGAGAGCGGCGGCGCGGAGCATTCGGCCGCGGAGTACCTGGGCGGCCATGCCAGGGACGATGCGGAATTCCTTGGGAACGCGCGGCAGACACTCGGACGCCGCACGGCGAGGGCCAGCGGCGATCTTGCATGGGTCGCGAGCGAGAGCGAGCTGCAGGCACAGGAAGATGGCAAGCCACTGACGATCGTCGGCGTCGAATCGATGGTGCTTCGGGCCACGGAAGCCGGCTGGAAAATCGTCCACATCCACTGGTCTTCACGGACCCGAAAGCCACAGGAGTAACGTCATGCGTTTCAGATGGAAAGCATTCACGCTGATTTTGGTCGTGCTCCTCGCGGCCTGTGCGCGCGAACCCGCACCAACCCCTGGCGACAAGGTTTCCGCGGCGACCGTCGGCCTTCCGCTGGTCGTGGTTTACAAGTCACCGACCTGCGGCTGCTGCGAGAAGTGGATCGGGCACATGCAAGGCGCAGGGTTTTCGGTGGAAGCGCACAACCTCGACGACCTCGGCGCGATCGAGGACGAGGTCGGCGTGCCGGTGGGCCAGCGCTCCTGTCATACCGCAAAAGTCGGCGATTATTTCGTCGAGGGGCATGTGCCTGCGGATGACGTGAAGCGCATGCTGGCCGAAAAGCCCGATGCCCGCGGACTCACCGTTCCCGGCATGCCGCAGGGTTCGCCCGGCATGGAGCAGGGCGCCGCCCCCGAGCCTTACGACGTGTTGCTGGTTGCGAAGGACGGTTCCACGTCGGTGTACGCACATCACGGCAGCTGACGAATGACAATGGCAGTGCGCGCAATCCAGCCACTCCGCGCAGCATGTTCGGGTATCGTTGGCGGCATGAACTTGAGCTGCCGACGCGTGCTGCCATTCCTGTCGGCCGGCCTGCTGTTGCTGGCGGGTCCACAGGCCCCGGCGCAGGAAACAGACGCCGAAACCACCCGCCTGATCGCGGAACTGGGGCTCAAGGAGTCCCCGACCGCGCTCGCGGACCGGCCCGGCTGGCAGGCGCCGCGCAAGATCGTCGTCATGGGCGCCGATGCGGCGCGGCTTGCCTGGATGCAGCCGGCCGCGCCCGGCGTCCGGCTGGTCGGCGCGCGCGACCCGGCCGAGGCCATTCGCGAAGCCGCCGATGCAGATGCCGTGATTGGCCGCTGCTCGGCCGACGTGGTGAAGGCCGGTACGCACATCCGCTGGATCCAGCATCTCTACGCCGGCGTCGAACGCTGCGTCTCGATACCGGACTTCGCATCGCGCGGCATCGTGCTGTCCAACATGCAGAAGGTGGCCGGTCCCGTGATGTCCGAGCACGTGCTCGCCTTGATGCTCGGCCTGTCGCGCGGACTCGCTACCTATGTTCCCCGGCAGGCCGCCGGCGACTGGGCGGAGGATGCGGTGCCGGAAGGCCGCCTCTGGGCGCTCGAAGGCAAGACGCTTTTCATCGCCGGGCTCGGCGGCATCGGCACGGAAGTCGCCCGCCGCGCCAACGCGCTCGGCATGAAAGTGATCGCGACTCGCAACACGCCGCACGAGAAACCAGCGTTCGTCGACGAACAGGGCCTCGGCAAAGACCTTCTTGCCTTCGCCGCGCGCGCAGACGTCATCGTCAATGCGCTGCCGCTGACCCCCGAGACGAAAGGCGTGTTCGACAAGGCGGTGTTCGACGCCGTGAAGCGTGGCACGCTCTTCATCAACGTCGGCCGCGGCGGCACCGTCGTGACGGCGGACCTGGTCGCCGCGCTCCAGGACGGGCGCATCGGCGGCGCCGGACTCGACGTTACGGATCCGGAGCCACTGCCGCCCGATCACCCACTGTGGCACGCACCGAATGTGCTGATCACGCCGCATGTCGCGGCGGCCACCGACCTCGGCGAGGAACCGCGCTGGCTGATCGCGCGCGAGAACCTGCGCCGCTACGCAGCGGGCGGCAAGCTGCTGTCCGAGGTGAGCGTCGAAAAGGGCTACTAGCGTGTCGAATCGAACGCTCTCGCTCGACGATCGTCTCTACGATTACCTGCTGCGGAAATCCCTGCGCGAACCGCCGGCGCTCGCGGCATTGCGCGCCGAGACGGCGTCTCATCCGCGCGTCAACATGCAGATCGCTCCCGAGCAGGGCCAGTTCATGCAGATGCTGGTGCGGCTCATGGGTGCGCGTCGAACGGTCGAGGTCGGCGTATTCACCGGTTATTCGAGCCTGGCGGTCGCGCTGGCGCTACCCGACGATGGCTTCGTGCTCGCCTGCGACATCAGCGAGGAGTACACCGCCATCGCGCGGCGGCACTGGAAGCTGGCGGGCGTCGCAGACAAGATCGAGCTCGTGATTGCGCCGGCGCTCGCGACGCTCGATGCCCGGCTCGCGGCCGGAGAATCCGGCAGTTACGACTTCGCGTTCATCGACGCGGACAAGGGCGGCTATCACGCCTATTACGAGCGGCTCCTGCGCCTGGTCCGTCCCGGCGGGCTGATCGCGGTGGACAACACCCTCTGGAACGGTGCGGTCGCGGACCCCGTGGAACGCGATACCGATACGCTGGCGATACGGGAGTTCAACGACCGTCTGCTGGCGGATCCGCGCATCGACCTGTCGCTGCTGCCGATCGGGGACGGGCTGACCCTCGCGCGCCGGCGCGCCTGAGCCACCGCCACCCGGCTGCGAGGCGAGTATGATCGTCTGAGGCATACCGGAGGGGGATGCGTCATGAACCGAATTCACCTCGCCCCTTGGATCATCCTGATGGCGGTCGCCGGCCTTGCCGGCTGCGAGAAAGGCGCACCGCCGGAACCCTTCCCGCAGGCAACTGCGGACGGCTGGGTCGCTGCATTCAACAGCGGCGATGCGGCGGGGCTCGCGCTGATGTATTGCCCGGACGGGAAGATCCTTCCGCCCGACGAGCCGATCATCAGCGGTTCCGCGGCGATCGGGGATTACTGGAAAGCCTTCAATCCAGGCAATGTGCGCATCGAGATATCCGAAGCCGAAACCATGAAGCTCGGGGAGTTCTGGTTCCGCGAAGGCACGTTCACGGGGCTTTACCCGAACGAGGGTGAGCCGCGGGTTGGCAAGTTCATCGAGCTGTGGAAGAAGGTGGACAGCGCCTGGCTCATCCATCGTCACATGTGGAGCTCGAACGCGCCGCCAATGCCGCCCGCCGCGCCAGCGACCTAGGGAGCACGCGATGATCCGGACAACGGCAATGATGATGCTCGCCATGTTGTCCATCGCCGGCTGCATGCAGAGCCCGGCGCCGGAGCCGTTTCCCCAGGATGTCGCGGATGCCTGGGTTGCCCGGTTTGCGGCCCACGACGCCGCGGGCCTCGCAGCGCTCTACACGGAGGATGGGCAATTGCTGCCGCCGGACGGCGAAGTCGTCAGCGGTCGCGCGGCGATCCAGGAATTTGCCGCGAAGAACAATCCACCCGATGGCCCGACATTCGAGTTTGCGACGATCGAGACCCTGGTCTTCGGCGATTACGCCCACCGCCAGGGCAATTTCACGGTCAAGGCGCCGGATGGCTCGGCGGTCGAGTCGGGCAAGTTCATCGAATTGTGGAAAAAGGTTGGCGGGAAGTGGCTGATCCATCGCGACATGTGGAGCCGGAATGCGCCGCCTGCCGCCCCGCCCCCGGATGCGCCTGTCGATGAGCCTTCGTGATCACGTCGAGGCGATCCTTCCGGAATGGGAGCGCTGGTATCCCAGTCTCTTCGATGCGGCTGCCGATCTCGGCGTGATCCGTGCGCGGGTGTGCCCGCCATCGTCGCTGCTGCTGTCGCGCCGCCACGCCGTGATCTACAGCGAGGCCGTGCAGGCATTTCGCGAGCGCTGGAATGCGCTGGAAGAAGAAACCTAGCGCCCCGGCTGCCAGCCGGCGCGCGTGACCCGCCACCCGTCGTCCTCGCGCGCGAGCCGCAGGTCGAAGCGATAGACATCGCCGGCGAGATCCCAGGTCAAATCCGATTCGCGGCCCAGCATCCCGACGGTAACTTCCGCGCGCGCAAGCTCCGCGCCCTCGATCTCGATCGCGTCGATGCGCGTGATCAAGTGGATGGACTGGTGCGCGATGAGATAACCGTGCACATAACGGCGGATTTCTTCGGCGCCGCGGCCATCGCCGTCGTGATAGTTGTCGGCGATCAGTGCCCGCAGGGCGCCGGCATCGCGCGCCTCGGCCGCCGTCTCGGCTTGATCGACCAGCGCGCGGATTTCGTCCTCGGGAGTGCTGGCCGGCCCGCAGGCCGCCAGAAGCCAGGCGGCGGCGAGGATGCTAGGCGCGCGCAGGATAGGCTTCCCACTGCGGCAGTTCGTCCGTGATCTCGAACCAGGACGCGCGGCTGGTCGCGAAAATGTGGCCGATCGGCTTCGCGCCCGGGTCGGTGTCGAGGCCGCCGCAGGGCACGACGACACGGCCGGTCGCCGTGTTGACGCGCGGCACGGGGCTGCCGCAATGCCGGCAGAAGTCCTGGCCGAAATGCTTCGCGCCAGGCAGCTTGTAGTGCTTCACGTCGGCCTCGCCCTTCAGCCACGTGAGCTGCTCGCGCAGATAGAAAGCATTGGTCGCGTGTGCAGCACTTCGCGCCCGGCGGCAGCGCGAGCAATGGCAGTTCTGGATGCGCTCCGGCTTGCCGGAGAGTTCCCATTCGACGGCACCACAGAGGCAGCCGCCGTGCGTGATGCCGGGAATCGTCGGTACTTGCGGTCGAGTGAGTCCCGCGCCGCCGCCGAATTGCGGCGGGTAGCCCTCGTGCTGCGGAAGCCCATCGGTGATCGGGTACCAGGGCGCGCGACTGCCTGCGAACATGTGCATCTGCGGCTTCAGGCCGGGGTCTCCCTCCAGGTTACCGGCCGGTACCAGCACCAAGTTCATGGCGGGCAGCAGCATGGGCGTCACCGACCCGCAGGTCCGGCAGAATGGGCGCTTGCCATGGTCGGACGAGGCAAATGTTTCGATGTTGTCCTCGCCCGAGACCCACCGGAATCCGGCATCCGGCGCGGAGAGGAAGGTCGAGAACATCGCCCCATGGTGCTTGCGGCACATCGAGCAATGGCAATTGGCCATCATTGCGAACGGACCGGCGACTTCGTAGCGCACAGTCCCGCAGAGGCAGCTTCCCGTATACATTGTGGTACCTCGGGGCCCGGGTCCCGGATAGTTTGCACCAAGGAGGGCTGGAGTCCATGTACACGCTTTACTACTCGCCCGGGGCGGCCAGCCTCGCCGTGCACTGGATGCTGATCGAGCTCGGCGTTCCGCATGAACTGAAGAAGGTGGACATGGAGGCCGGCGAACATCGCCAGCCCGAATACCTGAAGCTGAACCCGAACGGATTCGTGCCGGCCATGGTCGTGGACGGCACGCCGCTCTACGAGAGCGCGGCACTCCTGATGCTGCTCGCGGAGCGCCATCCACAGGCCGGTTTTGCGCCGGCGCCGGGCAACCCGCAGCGCGGCCCCTACATGACCTGGATGTTCCACCTGTCGAACACCTTGCAGGCCGCGTACAAGGACTGGTTCTACCCGGAACGGCCGGCCGGCGCGGATGCTGTCGAGGGGGCGAAAGCAAGCGCCCGCGCAAAGATCGAGGCCTGCTGGGACCGCGTCGAGGCGCAGATCCAGTCCGGCGGCCCGTACCTGGTCGGCGATCGCGTCGGCGCCGCGGATTTCCTGGCGACCATGCTGATGCGCTGGTCGCGCAACATGCCGAAGCCCGCGACCGAATGGCCGACGCTCGCAAATTACGTCGCGCGCATGAAGACCCGGCCGTCCTTCAAGACCCTTTACGCGCGCGAGGGCCTCACCGAGTGGGCCTGAGGATTACAGGAACGTATACGTAAAGCTCAGCGAGACCGCGTCCAGGGCCTCGCTGCGCACGATCTCGAAACGCTCGTACTCGAGCCGCGCGCCGAGGCTTCCGAAGCGAACCTGGACGCCGGCCCCGTAGGCAACACCCGACCCGTTCTCGTTGATCGTGAAGGCCGGGGTAAAGCCCCCGATCGAGTGGCCGTCGAACTTCCATGAGCTGACGCCAGCCTTGGCGAACAGGTCCACGAGCGGCAGGTCGAGATAGCCGACCGCGAAGGCGGACATCGTCGTCGCCGTCACGCTGGTGCTCGCCGGGCAGGGCACGGTGATGAATTGGATGCAGACGATGCCTGACGGCACGGTCGCGTTCCCGTGATCCATGTACGTCGCTTCGACCCCGAAGCTGTCGAGCGGCCGCCAGCCGGCGATGAGCTTGTATCCGCTCGTGCCGTCATCGAAGGGCGACGCGGCGCCCGGATTCGAGAGTCCGTAATCGCTTTGCACCGCACCCGCGCCGAGATAGAAGCCGTTGTCAGCGGCCTGGACCAGTGGGGCGGCGAGAACGAGTCCAATCACTGCTGTGATACGCAACATAAGAGGCACTCCTTGCCAGGTAAGCGTATTCGTTCGACCGGCGACCGGCTCCGGGGGTTCCTGACGTTCAGCCAGGAGCGCGCCAACTTGACTTTGCCCATTTCGGAAGTGCAGCCTTGCGGCGCGCAAATGAGGATGCATCACATGATCAGGGGAGTGATGCTCGCGGTCATGGTGCTGGCCGCGGCCGTTGCCTGGGCTGACAAGCCGCAGCACGGGCCCATCACCGATCCGGTAGTCGTCGCGACGGTCGATGCGAAGATCCTGCGCATCGGGCGGCTGATTCATGCCATCGAGAACGGCGGCGTGCTCTACGTCGCTGGTGAGGAGGGAGTCGCGGCCATCGGCGCCGAGGGCAAGCCGATGTGGGCGGCGCGCCTGCCCCGCGCCGACATCCGCTTGATCGACGTCGACGGTTCCGGCATCGCATTCGTCGCGCAGAACTTCCAGGCCAACGATCCCGACGGGTTCGAGCGCTTCATCGAGGGCTCGCACGCCGATATCCCGCGCTACAAGGACACGGTGATCGGCGTGCTCGACAAGGGCCGCCGCGGCGCCGTCCTCTGGACCACGCCTGTCGAGGGAGAGGCCCGCTTCTCGCCGCCGGCGCTCGCAGCCGCCCGCGTGGCGGTGACGGACGTCTGGTCCGTCGTCATCATGGATCGCATCACCGGGAAGGAAATCGTCCGCTCGCGCGCGTGGCCGAAGATGCCCTTCGACTACTACGTGGATGGCGCGACGCGCAACCGCCCCGCGATCATCGGCGAGAATGTCGTCGTCGGCGTCATCGGCTACCTGCGCAGCTTCGACACCGCGAGCGGCACGGAGAACTGGAAGCGGACCAACCACGGGCTGATGTCCCCGTTCGACAACATCTCCGCCGGCCCGATCCTGTGGGGCGACAAGATGGTGTTCGCGAACGTCAATACGACCAAGAAAGGCGGCTTTGGCCCGGCCACTGGCATCCGCGGCTCGTCGAAGTCGAAGGTCTTCGTCGCCGACCTCAAGGACGGCGACGAGATCTGGTCGGAAAGCCTCGATGACGAGGACAGCGGAGTCGGCAGCATCGCGATCGGCGGCGACCGGCTGTATGTCGCGACGAACTTTGTCGTCGACTCGTTCAGCGCGAAAGGCAAGCGGCTCTGGTCGCTGGACGCGAACAAGGAAAACGGCGCCATCATGCCCTCGCGCGTACGCGGCGTGCGCTACTTCGCGGAGTCGAAGGGCGCGGCCTTCATCGAGGGGCTGTTCGGCGCCGAAAGCCTGCGCATGGGCTACCGGTCGAGCCTGGGGTTCTGCATGGCGGCAGACGATCGCTACCTGTACCTCAGTTCGGCCGAGACGAGTTCCCGCCCCCTGTCCTCGGCGGCGCTGATGGCCTCGGTCTGGCAGCGCGAGGCGCACATCGGCGGCCGCGAAGTCATCACCGTGCTCGATGGGACGACCGGCAAGCTGGTCGCTTCGCTGGACGCCAAGGGCGCGATCTTCGACCTCCTGCTGCTCGGCCCGAATTTCGTCGCTTTCGACGCGGACACGATCCGCATCTTCCGGCGCCCGGACTGAGCGCGCCATACAACGGAGTCACTGCATGCGTACGCATCACCTATTGGCACTGGCATCGTTGCTGACCATCGCAGCGTGGGCGCAGGACGAACCGCCGGCGCCGCCGCCGGAAGCGCCGCCGCCCGTGGAGGCGCTGGGCCCGGCGCCAATGGTCCTGCCCGTGTCCGCCGTGCCGGTGACACTGCCCGCGACGGCAGGCAGCTGGAATGCGGACGTGCAGCGTGACGAGTCGGGCGAAGCCGACCTGCTGGTGCGCAATGCGCCCGGCATGCCGGATCTGCGGGTCGCCATCGCACTCGCGCCCGCCGGCGAGACCTGCGACGGCATGCTCGCGCGGCTCGCCAAGCGCGGCGGATTGTCGTTGTTCGATCGTCCTGCCTGGGCCGGATCGCGCTGGCATGCGCAGGCGACGGACGAGACCGATTTCGAGGCGGGCGCCCAGATCCAGGCGGTCTGCACGCCGTTGGCGACAGGCGCGCTGGCTGCGGTCGTTTCCCACGGTGGCGATGCGGCCGAACTCGGCGGGCCGGACGGGGCGCTCGCGACGCTGCTGGATGCCGTTGCCGCGGCATTCGACGCGGCGGGAAGTTCGGCGCCGGTATTCGCCGCGCCCGGGCCGCCGTTGCCGGCGGGCGCATCGCTGGTCGCGCGGCTGCGATTCCTCGCGGACCCGGCATCGGGCGCCGCGGCGCTCGCGGCGCGTAGCGGCAGCTTCACGCTGCCTGCAGGCGCTGGCGTGCTGGTGACGATCGAGGAGAAAGTCAGCTCCAAGAAGTCCGAAAAGAACGACAAGGTCAAGGCGAGCGTCGCGCAGGACGTGGTCATCGATGATGCCGTGCTGATCAAGAAGGGTACGCCGGTCGTCGCGCGAGTCGGCGATGTCGATTCCGCCAGCCTCGGCGGTTCCGGCGGCTCGCTCAAGATTGTCGTCGATTCGACAACCGCCGTGGACGGCCAGACTGTCCCGCTGAATTACGAATCGGTGGCCAAGGAAGGCAAGGACAATCGCGGCATCAGCGTGACCGGCTTGTTCACAGGCTGGGGCCTGCTGTCCAAGGGCAAGAACGTCGACATTCCCGCCGGTACATCGATCGAGGCGAAGACGACGACAGTGATGACGATCAAGGCCGGCAGCTGACGCTCAGGGCGCTGGTTTCTTTTCCGGCTCGATCATCGGCTGCTCGATCCTGATGCCGCAGGCGAAGTTCAGGAGCGTCTCGCCGATCGTGCCGGGCTTGATCTTCTCCCAGTAGCGCAGCAGATTCGTCGAGCGCACCGGCTCGTCGTCCTGCAGGTTGTTCCACTGGTAGAAGATCAGGCCGCGCGTCGAGCGCTGGCGCTTGACGCAGTCCCAGTCGTCACGGCTCGCGACGCTCCGGTGCAAGCCGGGGCTCTGCGGATTCTTGTACTCAGTGCGCAGCCACATCGTGACGATGTCGCCATTGCGCTCCGCTTCCACCCGGGTCGCGAAGTAAACCTGCTCGGGATAGGTCTCGAGCCATTCCCAGTCGCTGCGGCCGCGCAGCTCCAGCTTCCTGACCCACTCGTTGCCGGCGCCCTTCACGGGCACGTTCTCGATCTGGGCCATGGCAAGTGGCGCGAGCAGGGCGAGAGCGGCGACGGACGCTGTTTTCAGGCGATTCATGAATTGTTGGACGCCGCGTGCCCGGCCGGGGTTCCGGATTATCAGCCGAGGATGGCCTCGCGTCGATAGAGCCGCCCGGCGAGCCAGCCGAGCAATCCGCCGAGCAGCAGGCTGCTCGCGACCGACAGCAGCACCCAGGACGCGGTCAGCGGCTCGCCGCGCATCAGCCCCTGGATGATGAGGTGCTGCGAAAGGCTCGGCACGAGCATCAGCACGGCTGACGGCTGCACGGAGAGCACGCTCGCGATGGCGATCGGCACGGTCGGCACGAGCATGACCACGCCAAGCCAGGACTGCGCCTCCTTGTAGCTGCGCGTGAACGAGGCGACGACCGTCAGGAGCCCCGCGCCGATCGTCGCGAACGGGAGCGTCACCAGGAAGGCGCGAAGCGCCACGCCGGGGCCGAAATTCGCCGTCATGCCGAAGGTCTCGAGCGGCACGAAACGAAGCGCGGCGGCGATGGCCGTCGTGACGAGCGCGAGCGCCAGCATCATCATGATCGCGGCGGCCGCAACCTTGCCGTAGATCAGCTGCTCGCGCGCGGCCGGCACGGTCAGCAGCGCCTCGAGCGAACCGCGTTCGCGCTCGCCGGCCGTCGCATCGATCGCCAGGTACAGCCCGCCGAGCAGCGTGACCAGCAGGATCACGTAACTCAGCATGCCGAGCAGGAGCGTCGCGCGCGCGGAGGGCGTCGAGACGTCGACGCTGTCCACGACCACCGCGCGAAGCACCGTCGGCGAGACGCCGCGCGCCTGGAGTCGCAATGTGGCGATCAGCGCCGAATAACCGGCAACGGCCTGCTGTACGCGGGCCGATCGCCGCTCTGCGCGGGAATCCGCGCCATCCGCATAGATCACGACGGCTGCGGGCCGGCCTGCCGCGAAGCGCTCGCCGAAGTTCGCTGGAATGCGCAACACGACGAGACCGTCCGTGTCGGCGATCCACTGGCGGATTTCCGGCTCCGCTCCCTCCTTCAACGTGACCGCGAGCCCGCTTTGGCGTAGCTGCTGCACGAGATTGGGCGCCGCGGCTGCATTCGCGACCGTCACCGGCGTCGCCTCATCCTGGGTCGCGACCGAGCGCGCCAGCGTCAGCTTCAGGATCAGGATGAAGAAGAGCGGCGCGAAGATCGGGCCGAGCACCAGGCTCGTCAGCAACGTGCGCCGGTCGCGCAGGCTCTCGCGCAGCTCCTTCAGCATCACGATGACGGCGACGGGCTTCATTCGAGCCCCCTTGCGTCGCCGATGGCGGCGACGAACGCATCCTCGAGCGTCGGCGCCCGGAACTGCGCGAGCAGTTCTGCTGGCGTGCCGGCCGCGACGACCCGGCCGTGGTCGATGATGACGATGTCGTCGCAAAGGGCGGCGACTTCCTGCATCACGTGGCTCGAGAACAGCACGCAGTGACCGGCGGCGCGCAGCGCGAGGATCAGCGCGCGCAGAGCCCTGGTCGCCATCACGTCGAGGCCATTGCTCGGCTCGTCGAGCAGGAGATTTCGCGGCTGGTGCACCAGGGCGCGTGCGAGCGCCACCTTGATGCGCTGGCCCTGGGAGAAGCCCTTGGCGCGGCGATCCGCGCAGTCGTCGATGTCGAGTTCCGCGATCAGCTCGTCCACGCGCTTTGCGAGCGCTGGCGCGGCGAGCCCGTGCAGCGCGCCGAAGTAGGCGATGTTCTCGCGCGCCGTCAGCTGCGGATAGATGCCGGCGGAGTGGGGCAGCACGCCGATGGCGCGCCGGGCTGCGAGCGGGTCGCGAATGACGTCAATCCCGTCCACAGCGGCCGTGCCGGTATCCGGCCGCAGCACGGTGTAAAGGATGCGGAGCGTCGTGGACTTGCCGGCGCCATTCGGACCGAGGAGGCCCGTGATGCGCCCGTCCCGCGCCTCGAAACTGACGCCGTCGATCGCGCGGATCGCGCCGAAGCGGCGGCCGAGCCCTTCGACCCTGATCACGGCGCGCTCCCGCTGAAGCTCAGGAAAAACGGCGCCGGCCGGATGTCGCCGACGCAGGCCGTGTCGAGCTTCTCGACATCGGCGTGCTCGACGAAGTCGCGCAGCAGCCGCTGCACGCAGGGCAGGCCGGTCTGGCCATGCCCCTGTCCCGGGATCACGATGTGCAGGTGCTGCTCGAAGCCCGCTGCCGCCGCGGCGCCGTAACCCGGCGGCGTGGCGGGATCGAATTCGCCGGACAGCAGCAGCGCCGGAATCTTCGAGCGCAGCGGCTCGTGAAAGTCGGCATCGACCGCGCCGCGCGGCCAGACTTCGCAGATCGCCTTCATGCCGTCGACCATGACGGCTCCTATATAGGTCTTCTCGAGTGCCGCCCGTTCGACCGCGCCCTCGAAGTGCGGCGCATCCTCGCTGCAGACGACGGAGTTGTGCATCCCCATCGCGATCATGCGTTCCAGGTCTTCGTCCGCCATCATCGCCTGCGCGGCGAGCGGTCCGTAGTTGCCGCGCGTCGCCGCCTCGTGAATCAGGAGCGGCAGGAGCGAAGCGGTCCACGCCGAGTAGGAGAGCATGCGCGTCATCGTGACCAGGTGATTGCGCGTCACCCGGACGGGGCCGATTTCCCCGGTCACCGGATCCGGCAACGAGACCGCGACCGGTCCGGTCAGTAACCGCGCCTCCACCCGCGCGAACTGCCCGGCAAGCGCCGGAAATCGCTCGTTGCATTCCGCGTCCGCGGCGCAGCGCGCGAACACGCGATCGAGCGCCCGCTGGGCCTCGACGGCGATCAACGGTCCGAGCGGCAGCTCCGGCGGCACGATCGAGTCGATCGTGATCGTGCGAACGCGCTCTGGAAAGCGGCGCGCGTAATGCTGGGCGACGCGCGTGCCGTAGGAGCCGCCAAACAGGTTGATGCGCTCGTAGCCGAGCGCCGCGCGCACGGCGTCGAGATCGCGGACGGCGATGCTGGTCGTGTAGAACTGCGGCCGCCCCGGCAGCTGTGCCAGGCATTCCTTCGCAAGCTTCTTCAGTTCCGCGGGCGCAATCTCATCGGACTCCGCGGCATCGTCCGGCATGTCGCAATCGAGGCGATTCGAGCCGCCGGTGCCGCGCTGGTCAACCATCACGAGATCGCGCTCGCGATGGATGCCGGAGAACGCATCGAGAGCCGGGACGAAGGCCTCGATCGCGCCCTGGCCGGGGCCGCCGGCCAGCAGGAAGAGCGGGTC
Source organism: uncultured Gammaproteobacteria bacterium (assembly GCA_963747145.1). Taxonomy (GTDB): domain Bacteria; phylum Pseudomonadota; class Gammaproteobacteria; order Steroidobacterales; family Steroidobacteraceae; genus SCUD01. The sequence continues at coordinate 973,119 of CAVVDZ010000001.1, forward strand.
CGGCTTCGCGCGGGTCGCGATCGCGGGCACGACCGCGACGGCGAGCTCGATGCGCTTTCCATCGGGCGCATCCGGATCCTCCGGAACCGCCAGCTTTCCGCAGCGCGCCGCGATCGAAGAGAGGCCGTGCATGTCGCTGATGCGACATGGTGTGAGCTCCAGTCCTTTGGCGAGCGCGGGCAAGGCGACAAACAGGAGCGCCACGGCGAAAACTGAGCGGATGCCAGCCATGGCCGGGCACGGTACCATGTCGCCCCGGATTTCCGACACTGGCGCCATGGAAGCATTCGACGTCATCGTCATCGGCGGCGGCCACGCCGGCACCGAGGCGGCCCTCGCGGCGGCCCGGATGGGCGCGCGCACGCTGCTCGTGACCCAGAGTCTCGCGACCATCGGCCAGATGAGCTGCAATCCGGCGATCGGCGGCATCGGCAAGGGGCACCTGGTCCGCGAGATCGATGCGATGGGCGGTGCGATGGCGCGAGCCGCCGATCGCGCCGGCATCCAGTTCCGCACGCTGAACGCCAGCAAGGGCCCGGCGGTGCGCGCAACGCGGGCGCAGGCGGACCGCACACTATATAAACGTGCCATCCGCGGGCTGCTCGATGAAGAGGCCGGACTCGAACTGCTCGAGGCGGAGATCGCGGATCTGCGCGTGATCGGTGATCGCGTCACAGGTGTCGTGACCACGGCGGGCATGACACTCGAGGCCCGCGCGGTCGTCCTGACGGTCGGGACCTTCCTCGGCGGACGCATGCACGTCGGCCTCGAGAGCCGCGAGGGCGGTCGCGCCGGGGACCCGCCATCCAATCGTCTCGCGGCGCGCCTGCGCGAGCAGCCGCTCAAGGTCGGGCGCCTGAAGACCGGCACGCCGCCGCGCATCGACGGCCGCACGCTCGACTACTCGGTCATGCGGGCGCAGCCGGGCGACGAACCGCGGCCCGTGTTTTCCTTCCTGGGCCGGCGCGAGGAGCACCCACGCCAGGTTGCCTGCCACATCACGGCGACCAACGAGCGCACGCACGAGATCATCCGTGGCGCAACCGACCGCTCGCCGATGTTCACCGGCGTCATCGAGGGCATCGGCCCGCGCTACTGCCCATCGGTCGAGGACAAGGTCGTGCGCTTCGCCGACAAGGCCTCGCACCAGGTCTTCGTCGAGCCGGAGGGGCTCGACACCGACATCGTCTATCCGAACGGCATCTCGACCAGCCTGCCGCTCGACGTGCAGGAAGCCTTCGTGCGGACCATCCGCGGATTCGAGGACGCGGTACTGACGCGCCCCGGCTATGCGATCGAGTACGACTACTTCGATCCGCGCGGCCTGAAGTACAGCCTCGAGACGAAACCGCTCGCCGGGCTTTATTTCGCCGGCCAGATCAACGGCACGACCGGCTACGAGGAGGCGGCGGCGCAGGGCCTGCTCGCCGGCATCAATGCCGCGCTTGCGACATCCGATCGCGAGCCCTGGTGGCCGCGCCGCGACGAGGCCTACCTCGGCGTGCTGGTGGACGACCTGATCACGCGCGGCGCCGCAGAGCCCTACCGGATGTTCACGAGCCGCGCGGAGTACCGGTTGCTGCTTCGCGAGGACAATGCCGATTACCGCCTGACGCCGATCGGCCGCGAGCTCGGGCTCGTGAACGATGCGCGCTGGGATTTCTTCAGCCGCAAGCGCGCAGCGACCGAGGCAGAGATCGAAAGACTCTCCAGCCTGATGCTGCGGCCCGGCACGCCGGGTGGCGACGAGGCCGGCCGGTTGCTCGGCGCGCCGCTGCCGCGCGAACAGCGCGCCTTCGAACTGCTGCGCCGGCCGGACGTCGACTACGAGACGCTGATGTCACTCTCGGCGATCGGCCCGGCCGCGACGCAGGACGATGAGCGACTGCCGCCGCAGGTCTCGCTGCAGGTGGAAGTGCGCGCGAAGTATTCGGGCTACATCGAGCGCCAGCAGGCCGAGATCGAGCGGCAGCTGCGCCACGAAGAGACGCGTCTGCCGGACGGCATCGACTACGCGGCGGTTTCGGGACTCTCGAACGAAGCGCGGGAGCGGCTCGCCGAATCGCGGCCGCAGACCGTGGGCCAGGCCTCGCGCCTGCCGGGCATCACGATGGCGACCATCTCGATCCTGCTCGTGCACCTCAAGAAGCGCGCGCGGGCCGCATGAACCTGCGCCGCGGCGCCGCGATCGCGGTACTGATCGCGGCAACCAGCTGGGCCGGCTGGCATTTCACGCAGCACGAATCCTCGCCGCCGGCCGCCGCTTCGCAGGAACTGCGGCGCGGCAACGGACCGGAACCCGATTCGATCGATCCGCAGCTCGCGCGCATGGAAGCGGCGATGACGATCCTGCGCGACTGCTACGAGGGACTCGTCTCGATGGCGCCGGACGGCAGCACGATTCCGGGCGCGGCGGAGTCCTGGTCCGTCGGCGAGGATGGCCGCAGCTATACGTTCAAGCTGCGAAAGGACGCGCGCTGGTCCAATGACGATCCGGTGGTCGCGGAGGATTTCGCCTTCGCATTCCGGCGGCTCGTCAACCCGAAGACGGCATCGCAGTACGCCCTGATGCTGGAACCGGTCGTGAACGCGACCGATATCGTCGCGGGGCGCAAGCCGCCGGAGACGCTCGGCGTTTCCGCGCCGGACGATGCGACGCTCGTCGTGCAGCTTGCGGAGCCATCCACCTATTTCCTCGCGATGCTGTCGCACCCGAGCACTTTCCCGGTTCATCGCCCAACGCTCGCCGCCAAACCGGCAGGATTTTTCCAAGCCCGGCGTCGCCGTGACCAATGGCGCTTTCGTGCCGGTGGAATGGCAGATCGGCTCTCACATCCTGGCGGTGCGCAATACCCATTACTGGAACGACGCCGCAACGCGACTCGCTTCGGTGCGCTATGTCCACGCGGCCGATCCGATGACGGAACTGACGCGCTTCCGTGCGGGCGATCTCGACGTGACCTACACCGTACCGCCGGGCGAACTGCCACGGCTCGAGAAGGAGCTCCCGGGGCAGCTCCACGTCGCGCCCCATGTCGGCGTCTATTACTACGGCTATGCGCTCGACCTGCCGCCGTTTCGCGATGCGAAGTCACTGCGCCGCGCGCTCGCGATGGCGATCGACCGCCGAGTCCTGACGACCCAGGTCCTGGGTGACGGCGAGCGGCCTGCCTACAGCTGGGTGCCGCCGGGCATCGCGGGCTACGAGCCGCAGACCTTTGGATGGGCCGCGCTCACGAATGAAGCCCGCATCGCGGAAGCGCGAAGGCTGTACGGGGAGGCCGGATACTCGAAGGAGCACCCGCTCGACGTCGAACTGCGCACCAGCAAGAGTCCGGTGCACGACCGCATCGCACTCGCGGTGACCGCGATGTGGAAGGAAGTGCTCGGCGTCGAGGTGAGCTTCCGCTCCGAGGACTTCCGCGTGCTGAAGCAGGCGATCGACGCGCGCGAGACCGTGCTGTTCCGCGGCAGCTGGATCGGCGATTACAACGACGCTTATTCCTTTCTCCAGGTCCTGAAGGGCGGATTCGGAATCAACCTTCCGCGTTACAGCAATGGCACCTACGATCAGGCACTCGCGGCAGCATCGCGCACCAGCGGCGCTGAGCGCGTGCAATTTCTCGCCACTGCCGAGCGGCAGCTCCTCGACGATGTTCCTCTCATTCCGCTGTACTTCTACGTTTCCAAGCACCTTGTCGCGCCGCGCGTTCAAGGCTTCTACGCGAACGTCATGAACGTCACGTACAGCAAGGACCTCTCCCTCGCGTTCTAGGGCCCGAGGATCGCCGAGTCGATCGAATCTGCATCGAAATAAGGGTGATTTGGGAGTGAAGGCGACCGGCAACACAGCGCGCTCGGCGTCCCCTTGCATGCCGCCAATCCGTGTGTTACATACTGAACCACATGGTTCAGTATACCCGGGCCCGCTTCGATGCCTCGTTTGCCGCGCTCTCGGACGCCACCCGCCGCGGCGTCCTGGAGCAGCTCGTCCGTGCAGACGCGTCGATCACGGACCTTGCCGGGAAGTTTCACATGACGCTCACGGGCATGAAGAAGCATGTCGGTGTCTTGGAGCAGGCGGGGCTCGTCACCACCGAGAAGGTCGGGCGCGTGCGGACCTGCAAGTTCGGCCTGCGCCGGTTGGAGGAAGAGGCGGCATGGATTGAGAGGTACCGCCAGCTCTGGGACGCACGCTTCGACGAGCTGGACAAGGTCGTCGAGGGACTGAAACGGAAGGAGAAGTTCGATGGGCGCAAGAAGAGAGGGTGAACCTACCGCCATGAAGAACCGCACGACGGTGGAACGGAAGTCCGAGCGCGAGTTAGTCACTACGCGAACCTTCGACGGCCCGGCGCGTATCGTGTTCGAGGCGTGGACCAGGCCCGAGTTGTTCAAGCGGTGGTGGGCGCCGAAGTCGATGGGCATGACCCTGCGTTCCTGTGAGATGGATGTTCGTGTCGGGGGCAAGTACCGTCTCGAATTCGAACACGAGGCTATGGCGTTCTTCGGCACGTACCTCGAAGTGACACCGCACTCGCGCCTCGTCTGGACCAATGAGGAAGGTGGTGAGGGTGGGCCCGTCACCACGGTGACCTTCGAGGAAAAGGGTGGCAAGACGCTGCTGGTCCTGCACGAACTCTATCCCTCGAAGGAAGCTCTCGACGCTGCCGGCACCGGAGCGGCGGATATGATGGGCGAAATATTCGCGCAACTGGACGAGCTTCTCGTCACGCTGGGCGCGAGCGTGGGACGGTCATGAAGTCGTCGATCTCGCGCCCCCGTCCGCCCGGTGTCCGATCGCGTGTCCGCGGACACTGGGCGTGTAGCGCCATCGCAACGCCGGTAGACGATTAAACCTGCTGAATCAACGTGTTACGAACTGGCCGCGCCGTTGGCACGCCGGTTGCAGTAACTATGGTGAGGGAGAACTACGCGCGTGAAGATTACGTCCTTGAGACCGCTATCGGGCTCGACCGCCGCGACCGACCAGGCCGCCGGCGGCGACTCCATACGCGGCACCGAATCGCAGGACGTGACGGTTGCGGCGCGCCCCGACCGCAAGCGCTACATGCAGATCGGCATCGCGGCCGGCGCCGTGCTGCTGGTCGTCGTGTTCGCACTGCTGTTCCGCGGCTGGAGCGCGTCGGCCAACACGATTTCGCGCGAGCGCCTCCGGATCGCGACTGTCGTCGAAGGGCCCTTCGTGCGCGACGTGTCAGCGCAGGGAACAGTCGTCGCGGCCGTGAGCCCGACGCTCTTCGCCGTCGCGCCGGGCAACATCAGCTACCTCGTGCATGCGGGCGATACAGTCACGGCGGGTCAGGAGCTTGCGACGCTCGTGAGCCCGACCCTCGACAACGAATACCAGCGCGAACGCGCCACGCTCGAGAGCCTGAATACCGCGCTTCAGAGGCAGGGCATCGAAATCCGCCGCCAGAATTTGCGCAACCAGGAACAAGGTGACCTCGCGGACGTGCAGATCCGGGCGGCTGAGCGCGAACTGCAGCGCGCTCAGTCCGCCTGGGACAGCGGCGCGATCTCAGAGCGCGACCTGCGCCGCGCCCAGGATGAACGCGAGTCCGCGCGGCTGTCATTCGAACATGCGCGGCAGACCGCCAACCTCGAGCGCGAGAGCCTGGACCTTGACCTGCGTTCGCGCCGCCTCGATCGCGACCGGCAGGCGCTGATCGTCTCGAACCTGAAGCGCCGCGTGGACGAGCTGACCGTCCGCTCGCCGGTCAACGGCATGGTCGCGAACCTGGCCGCGGCGGAGAAGGCGAATGTCGCGGAGAACGCGCCCCTGCTGACGGTTGTTGACCTCACCGCCTTCGAGATCGAATTCCAGGTCGCCGATGTCTATGCGCGCGACATCAAGGCCGCCATGGAAGCGGAGATCTCGCTCGACGGCCAGGACTACAAGGGCGTCGTTACGGCGATCTCGCCGGAAGTTCGCTCGGGCCAGGTGACCGGCCGGGTGAAGTTCGCGGGCGGGCAGCCGCCGGGCCTGCGCCAGAGCCAGCGCGGTTCGGTGCGCATCGTAATCGAGCAGCGCGCGAAGGCAGTGAAGTTCGAGCGCAGCTCGGACATCGTGAGCGGCACGCGCGCCGTCTACGTCGTCGATGGCGACACCGCGGTCCTGACGCCGGTCGAGCTCGGAGCCGCATCCGTCGGCGAGATCGAGGTGCTGAAGGGCCTGACGCCCGGGCAGGAAGTCGTCATCTCCGGCACCAACGACATGAAAGACGTTCCCGAAATCCACATCGGCGGTTGACCGCCGGATCCCATTCACGACCCTGGAGCGACAAGCCAATGCTCGAAATGAACGGAATCAGCAAGATCTACCGGACGGACCTGATCGAGACGCACGCGCTGCGCGAGTTCTCGCTGAAGGTCGGCGACGGCGAGTTCGTCGCGGTGACGGGGCCCTCAGGCTCGGGCAAGACGACCTTCATGAACGTCGCGGGCCTCCTCGAGACCTTCGACAACGGCACCTACAGGCTCGACGGCGAGGATGTGAGCCGGCTCTCCGACGAGCAGCGCTCGAGGCTCCGGAACGAGAAGATCGGCTTCATCTTCCAGAGCTTCAATCTGATCCCGGACCTCGACATATTCGACAACGTGGACGTGCCGCTGCGCTATCGCGGCCTCGCCAGGAAGGACCGCGAGCAGCGCATCAAGAGCGCGCTCGACGTGGTCGGCCTCTCGTCGCGCATGCACCACATGCCCTCACAGCTCTCCGGCGGCCAGCAGCAACGCGCCGCGATCGCCCGCGCGCTCGCCGGCGACCCGCGCTTCCTGCTGGCAGACGAGCCGACCGGCAACGTGGATTCCCTGATGGCGCGCCAGGTCATGGACCTGCTCGAGCAGATCAACGAGATGGGAACGACCGTGATCATGGTGACCCACGACCCGGAACTGGCGCGCCGCGCCCACCGCAACGTTCACATCGTCGACGGCCAGATCTCCGACTTCAAGCCGTTCGAGCCGCGCGATGACGTACCGGCCCTGAACGTCGGGCAGCCGGTCCCTGCCACGATGGCGCCGGCCTGAGCCGCGGAGACCAACCATGCTCGGTTACTACTTCCAACTCGCATTCCGGAACCTGCGCCGCAATCCCGGCCTGACGATGCTGATGATCGGCGCGGTGGCACTCGGCATCGCGGTCTGCGTGATGACGCTCACGATGTATCGCGCAATGTCGGGCAACCCGATCTGGTGGAAGAACGACGTGCTTTACGCCGTGACCATGGACTTCTGGAATCCGCAGGCACCGAACCGGGACAAGAAGCCTGAGCTGCCGCCGGAGCAGCTGACCTATCGCGATGCGCTGGCGGTGTACCGCTCCGACATACCGAAGCACAAGGTGCTCATGCACAAGGCCATCGGCATCGTGTCCGTGGACGGCCAGCAGATAAAGCCAGAGCGTGCGCTGACGCGCGTGACGACGAAGGATTTCTTTGCGATCTTCGATGTGCCGTTCCAGTACGGCGGCACCTGGACCGACGCGGCGGACACCGGGCCGGAGCCGGTGATGATCATCTCGCGCAAGATGAACGACAAGCTCTTTGGCGGCGTCAACAGCGTCGGCAAGCGCATCCGCTGGAACGACAACGAGTTCCGCATCATCGGCGTGCGCGACAACTGGCTGCCGCTGCCGACTTTCTACGACGTCAACAACGGCAACCTCGAGGAACCAGAGGACGTCTACATCCCGTTCGGGTGGAACATGGCGCTCGAGCTGCAGAGCGCGGGCAATACGAACGGCTGGAAGCCCGAGGAGGTCAACACCTACCAGGACTTCCTGAATTCCGAGCTCGTCTGGATCCAGATGTGGGTCGAGCTGCCAGACAGCGCGACCCGCGACCGCTTCCAGGCCTTCCTCGACAATTACGCCCGCGAGCAGAAGCAGGCCGGCCGCTACCAGCGGCCGCTCAACAACCGCCTGACGAAAGTGGACCAATGGCTCGTCGACAACGACGTCGTTTCGAAAGACGACCGCGTGCTGGTCGGCCTCGCCTTCGCTTTTCTTGCAGTGTGCCTGCTGAACACGGTCGGGCTGCTGCTCGCGAAGTTCCTGAACAACGCCCCGTTGACGGGCATACGCCGCGCGCTGGGTGCGAGCCGCAAGCAGGTCTTCATGCAGCACCTGGTCGAGGTCGGCGTGATTTCCTCGATCGGCGCGGTCCTCGGCCTCGCGCTCGGGGGTCTCATGCTTCTGGGCCTGCGCGCGCTCTATACCGTGGACCCGACCGACGCGGGCGGCACGCAGGCGCTCGCGCACGTGGATGTCACGAGCGTCGTGACGGCGCTTGCTCTCGCATTCTTCGCGACCATCGCCGCCGGCCTCTACCCGGCCTGGCGCATCGGCCGCATCCCGCCGGCCTCTTACCTGAAGGCGCAATGACATGACAGCCTGGAACATCCGCCCCATCGCCTCGGCTCTCTGGCGCAACCGCACCGGCGCGCTCCTGGTCGCATTCCAGATCGCGATCGGCCTCGCCGTGCTCGTGAACGCGGTCTACGTCGTCGAGCAGCGCGTGGAGAAGATCGGCCGCCCGACCGGCATGGACACCGCCAACATGATCTGGGTCGCGAGCGCGGGTTTCGCGAAGGACTATGACTACGATGCGACCGTAGGCGAGGATCTCGCGACGCTGCGCGGCCTGCCGGGCGTCAAGGCCGCGAGCCTTTTCAGCAATATCCCGCTCTCGGGCGGCGGCAGCGCGAACGGCTTCCAGTCGAGGCCGGGCGAAGTTCCCCCCAAGGAAACGGTGGATGGCAACAACTACGACGTTGACGAGCAGGCCATCGCGGCGCTCGGCGTCAAGCTGATCGCGGGGCGGCCGTTCGAGGCGCACGAAATCCTGCCGGCTTCCAAGACCTTCGAGTTGTCGCCGCAGGCGATCGTCACGAAGGCGTTCGCCAAGGAACTGTTCCCGGATGACCCCAACCCGCTTGGCAAGACTTTCTATGACGGGCTCTCGAAGCCCATCGTCATCGTCGGGATCATGGAGCACATGCAAGGCGCCTGGGTCGGCTGGGACAAGCTCGACCACGTGGTGCTGTTTCCGCGCATGAAAAACGGACCGTCATCGATCTACCTCGTGCGGACCGAGCCCGGCCGCCGCGACGCGGTGATGCGCGACATCGAGTCGAAGCTCGGCGATTCGAGCCCGGGACGCCTGCTGCGCTGGGTCCGGCCGTTCGATTATTTCATTCACCAGTCCTACCTCGACGACCGCAACATGGCGATCTTCCTGGTGAGCGTGACAAGTGCGCTGCTCGCGATCACCGCCCTCGGCATCTTCGGCCTCGCGACCTTCAATGTCAGCACGCGCGTGCGCCAGATCGGCACGCGTCGCGCCGTCGGTGCGCGCCGTTTCGACATCGTCCGCCACTTCCTGGTCGAGAACTGGATGGTGACGACGGCCGGCATCGTGGCCGGCTGCGGCCTGGCACTCGGGATCGGCTACCGGATATCGGTCGAGTACGAACTGCCCAGGCTGGACCTTTACTACCTGGTCGGCGGCGTGCTCGCCATCTGGTTGATCGGCCTGTTCGCGGCCTGGCAGCCGGCCCGCCGGGCCTCGGCCATTTCGCCCGCGGTCGCGACCCGTACGGTCTAGACTGTGGGACCCATTGCAACCGTTCCGGCCTCCGCTGCATCCAAGCCCATGAAGGAAAACGACAACAAGGGCCTGCAGGACAGCTTGGGCGACCGGACGGTACTCGTAATCGATGACAGCGAGGCCGTGCGAACGGCGCTCGATGTGCTGCTGTCCATGCACGGGGCGCGCGTCATCGGCGCCGACACCGCCGCCTCCGGAATCGAGACGCTGACGCGCGAGCGCGTGGATCTGGTCGTACAGGACATGAATTTCCGCCGCGAGGCGACTTCCGGCGAGGAGGGCGTCGCGCTCTTCCGGCGCATCCGCACCCAGCATCCCGACCTGCCGGTGATCCTGCTGACGGCCTGGACGCATCTCGAAACCGCAGTCGAGCTGGTGAAGGCCGGCGCCTCCGATTACGTTGCGAAGCCTTGGGACAACGCGCGGCTCCTGACGACCGTGCGGAATCTCCTCGACTTGCATGCCGCGCGCGCGGAGAACCGCGCGATCCGGCAACAGCGCGCCGCCGCGCGGTCTGAACTTGCCGCGCGCTTCAACCTGCGCGGCATCGTCTATGAGAGCGACGCGATGCATTCGCTCGTCTCGACCGCGGTGCGCATCGCGCACGCAGACGTGCCGGTCCTGATCAGCGGACCGAATGGAGCGGGCAAGGAGATCATTGCGGACATCGTGCAGGCGAATTCGACGGCGCGCGATGGTCCCTGGGTCAAGGTCAATCTCGGCGCGCTGCCCGACACGCTGATGGAAGCAGAATTATTCGGCACCGAGGCCGGTGCCTTCACCGGCGCCAAGGCGCGCACCGGGCGTTTCGAGGCCGCCGACGGCGGAACGATCTTCCTCGACGAACTCGGCAATCTCTCGCCGCTCGGCCAGGCGAAGCTCTTGCGCGTGCTGCAGACCGGCGAATACGAGCGCCTCGGGTCCAATGTCACGCGCCGCACGAAGGCGCGCGTGATCGCCGCGACAAATTCGAACCTGCCGCTCCTGATCCGCGAGGGACGGTTCCGCGAGGACCTCTTCTACCGGCTGAATGTGATCGAACTCGAGGTGCCGCCGCTCGCGGACCGCCAGGAAGACATCCTGCCGCTCGCGCGCCACTTCCTCGAACCCGGCTTCTCGCTCTCGCCGGACGCAGAGCGGGGACTGAAGCGTTACAACTGGCCCGGCAACGTCCGCGAACTGCGCAACTCCATCCACCGTGCCTGCCTATTGTCGGTGGAGCCAATCCTGTCGAGCCGGGGGCTCGCCCTCCCGGCGATGCCCGAAGGCGTCGAAGGCGGCGATCTTGACCGGGTCACGATCGAGCAGGCCCTGCTGCTGGCCGATGGCGTTGTAGCGCATGCGGCGCGTGACCTCGGCCTGTCGCGTCAGGCACTCTATCGGCGCATGGAAAAGCTCGGCCTCAAGACACCCGTCGATCCCGGCCGGACATCCGCCACCAACGGCTGATGGCCCACAAGCCGCGCGCCAGCCGCTCGCTGGCCGGCCGCATCGCCGTGATTTTCGGCGTCGTGGCGATCGTCGCCATTGCCCTCGCGCTCGCGTTGCAGCATTACTTTGCCTCGCCGTGGCTGGCGGGCGGCGCCGCGCTCCTCGTGACTGTCCCGCTCGCGGCCTGGCTCGCGGGGCGCGTGGTCGCCGGCTGGAGCCGGAGCATCCGTGCGGTGACCGACGGCATCAGCAGCCTGAAGGACCACGACTTCAGCATCAGCGTGACGGCCGTGGCCCACGACGAGATCGGCGACCTGACGGCCGAATACAACACGCTGGGCGATCGGCTGCGGCGCGACCGGCTCGACCTGCACCAGCGCGAGCTGCTGCTCGATACCGTCGTCCAGACGACGCCGCTCGCGCTCGTGCTGACCAATCCCGACGACGTGATCATCTTCGGCAACATCGCCGCGCGACAGCTGTTCCACAAGGGGCACAAGCTGGAAGGCCTCGCGTTTGCGAGCCTGCTGGAACAGGCGCCGCAGCCGCTTCGCGAGGCCGTCGGGCGTGGCACGGACACCCTGTTCACGATCGAGCACGGTCCCGAGGCAGACATTTTCCACCTGACGAGCCGGAACTTCGCGCTGAACAGCCAGCCGCACCGGCTGATGCTCTTCAAGCAATTGACGCGCGAGATGGCGGCCCAGGAGGTGGCGATCTGGAAGAAGGTAATCCGCGTGATCGGCCACGAACTGAACAATTCGCTGGCGCCGATCTCGTCTCTCGCGCATTCGGGGCTGACGTTGGCGCTCGCGCCGGATCCGGAGCGTCTCGCGCGCGTATTCGCGACCATCGAAGAGCGCGCGACGCACCTTGCGTCCTTCATCGAGGGCTATGCGCGCTTCGCGAAACTACCGCGGCCGCGGCCCCTTGCCGTGAGCTGGAATGAGCTGCTGGGCGGCCTGAAGGACAGCTTGGCTTTTCGAGTGATGGAGCCCGTGCCCTCCGCCAGGGCCTGGCTCGATGCCGCGCAGATCGAGCAAGTGCTGATCAACCTGATCAAGAACGCCGTCGAATCGGGTTCACCGGCCGAAGAGGTGACGCTTGCCGTGCAGCAGCGCAATGGCGGCATCGCGCTCGAAATCGCCGATCGCGGCTCGGGCCTGCCGCCGGAAGTCCTGCGCGATGCGCTGCTGCCGTTCTTCTCGACCAAGCCGAAAGGCACCGGGCTCGGTTTGACCTTGTGCCGTGAAATTGTGGAAGCTCACGGTGGGCGCATCAGCCTCGCCAACCGGCAGGGCGGCGGCGCCATCGTCAGCGTATGGTTGCCCCAGCGCGGCGCCAATTGAGGAATGCGATGAAGAATTTCTTCGGGTTCGACGTGAAATCCATCGATGGCAAGGACGACCTGCTGGGCAGCCTGGAGGGCAAGGTCGTGCTCGCGGTCAATGTGGCGAGCAAGTGCGGCCTGACGCCCCAGTACACGGGGCTCGAGGAGCTGCATGAAGAACTCGCGAAGGATGGCTTCGCCGTCGTCGGCTTTCCCTGCAACCAGTTCGGCGCGCAGGAGCCCGGCAGCGAGAAGGAGATCAAGATCTTCTGCTCGGCGAACTATGGCATCAGCTTCCCGATGAGCGCCAAGCTCGAGGTCAATGGCAGCGGGCGGCACCCGCTCTACGCCTGGCTGACCGACCCGGCAAACGGTCACCCTGGCGACATCGAATGGAATTTCGAGAAATTCCTGATCGGCCGCGACGGGCGGCTGCTGAAGCGTTATGCGCCGACGACCAAGCCGCATGACAACGGCCTGATGCAGGACATCGCCGACGCGCTCTGACGAGCGCGCCGGCGAAAATCGCTATTTCTCTTTCCTGCTCTTGCGCTTGATGTCCTGGCCGTGGGCGCGCTTGTAGGACTGGATGTCCTTGAACCGCCCCTTCTTGTCGCGGACTGCGTAGAGTTTTTTTCCGGAGCTGCTCCGGTGCGTCGTTCTCGTGGTCATTTCTTGCTCATTGCCTGGCGGATGACGCCGATGATCGCCATCAATACCGCGCCGCCAACCCCGCCGCCGGCCACGCTGGAGACGATGGATCCCATGTCCATGCCGGCTCCCGTGGCCGCCGCACCGGCCCCGCCCATGCCGAGCATCCCGAGGATCTGGCCCCCGAGTCCGCCGCCGAGGATTCCGACGATGGAATTGCCGACCGTGCCGAGGCTGAACTTCTTCAGCACCGCGCCCGCGACATTGCCGCCGACCGCGCCGCTGACCAGCTGAATCAACAGAGTTGTCATGTCCATGAGTCCTCCCGTTGTGGGCCTGCACGTGGCCCGCAGCACACGGCGTTAGTAGGCGACTATTTCGCCCGGCTTGCAACCGCGGACTCAGGAGCGCATCGGGTGGAAATCGACGCGGGCTACCCGTAACATTCCGGACCGCTCGCTGCGCCTGGAGGCGCGGCAGCCAGGAGAGGGCTCGATGCGATCGGATCATGCCGGAAAGACGGTTTTTGCAGCCCTGGCGCTCCTGTTCGCCACGGCGGCTGTCGCCGATGAAGGCAACGCGGAGCGCGGCGCCAAGCTGGCCTATTCCTGCATGGGTTGCCACGGCATCGAGAACTATAAGAACGCCTATCCGAGGTATTCGGTGCCGAAGCTCAAGGGCCAGAGCGCGGTTTACATCGCCGCGGCGCTCGCGGAATACCAGGCCGGCGCGCGCTCGCACCCGACGATGAAGGGCATGGCGAGCACCCTGTCGGCGCAGGATCACGCGGATCTCGCGGCCTGGTTCCAGGGCCCGGAACGCGCACAGTCCGAAGCCAGGCCGGTCGGCACTTTGCCAGCGGCCGCGGCGCCCTGCACGGCCTGCCACGGCCAGAACGGCATCGGAGCCCTGCCGGAGAATCCGACGCTCGCGGGCCAGCACGCCGATTATCTCGCGCAGGCACTCAACGACTATCGGCACGGCAAACGCCAGAACCCGATCATGGGCGCCTTCGCGAGCCAGTTGACGCCAGACGACATCCAGGCGATCACCGCGTATTTCGCGCAACAGCAAGGGCTTGCGACACCCAGGCTTTAGGCGCGCGGCAGGCTCCAGGCGCGCCGATTCCGCCGGGCCCATGCGATCATGGGCGCCAATGACTGCGGAACTCTCCAGCAAGTTGACCGAATTCACCGCCGGCATCACGGCGATCGACGCCGATTACGTGCGCCCGGGCGGCGCCGCCTCGCATCTGGTCGTGGACGAGGGTCGCGCCGCCTTTGTGGATACCGGGACGACGCTCTCGCTGCCGAACCTGCTGGGCGCGCTCGAACTGAAGGACATCGATCCCGCGGACGTGGACTGGGTGCTGACGACCCACGTGCACCTCGATCACGCGGGCGGAGCGGGCGCGCTGATGCAGGCGCTGCCAAATGCGCGCTGCGCCGTGCATCCGCGCGGCGCGCGCCATCTCGCCGAACCATCGAAGCTGATCGCGGGCTCGATCGCGGTCTACGGCGAAGAGCGCTTCCGGGCGCTCTATGGCGAGATTGTCCCGATCGACGAGGCACGCATGCTGGTGCCGGAGGACGGCGAGCGGATCATGCTCGGTTCGCGCAGCCTCGAGCTGATCCACACCCCGGGGCACGCGCTACATCATTATTGTGTCGTGGACATGGAACACGGACGCATCTTTTCCGGAGACACGTTCGGACTCTCCTACCGCGACTTCGACGTCGATGGCCGCGAGTTCATCCTGCCGACGACGACCCCCGTGCACTTCGACCCGGAAGCGCTCTGCCATTCCGTGGACCGGCTGATGGGATACGGCCCGGAGGCGATCTACCTGACGCACTATTCCGAGGTCCGCGACCTCGAGCGCCTGGCGGGGGAGATGAAACAACGCGTTCGCGCCTTCGCCGACCTCGGCCGGCGCTATGTGGATGCACCGGACCGCGGGGCGAAGCTCCGAAATGCCATGTGCGCGATGATGTGGCGCTGGCTCGACGAACACGGCTACGCACCTGGTGACGGGGAACGGCATCGCCTGCTCGACGACGACATCGAATTGAATTGCCAGGGGATCGAAGTATGGCTGGAGAGACAATGAACAAGTTCAGGGCGTTTCGCATCAACGAGCGCGACAAGCGCATCGTGGCCGGCTTCGAGTCGATGGGCGTCGAGGATCTCACGCCTGGCGACGTCGTCATTCGCGTGCGGTACTCGAGCATCAACTACAAGGACGCGCTGGCGGCTACCGGGACGGGAAGGATCCTGCGCAAGTATCCGCTGAACGGCGGCATCGACCTGTCGGGCGAAATCGCAAGCTCGACCGATTCGCGCTACGAACCCGGGCAGCAGGTGCTCGTGACCGGTTGCGGCCTCAGCGAGAACGTAGACGGTGGCTATGCGGAATACGCACGCGTCTCGGGCGATTCGGTGATCCGCTTGCCCGATGGTTTTGATCTGTTTCAGGCCATGGCGATTGGCACGGCGGGATTCACCGCGGCGCTCGCGGTGCATCGCATGGAACACAACGGCCAGGCGCCTGCGAAGGGACCCATCGTCGTGACGGGCGCGAGCGGCGGTGTGGGTTCGATCGCGGTGGACCTGCTCGCAGGTCGCGGCTATGAAGTGGTCGCGGTCAGCGGCAAGCCGGAGGCGGACGAATACCTGAAGGCGCTCGGCGCTTCGCGGATCCTGCGCCGCCAGGAAATCGACCTGGGGAGCCGGCCGATGGAGGCGGTGCTGTGGGGCGGCGCCATCGACAATGTCGGCGGGGATCTCCTGACCTGGCTCACGCGCACCGTGGATTTCTTCGGCAACATCGCGAGCATCGGGCTCGCCGGCAGCCCGAAGCTCGACACGACCGTGCTGCCCTTCATCCTGCGCGGCATCAACCTGCTCGGCATCACTTCGAGCTCGACGCTTCGCGATGTGCGCCTCGATGTCTGGCGGCGACTCGCGTCGGACCTGCGGCCGCGCCATTTTGACCGTTTCGTCACGCGCACCATCGGTTTCGACGAGCTGCCGGGCGCCTTTGGCGACTATATGAAAGGCCGAGTGCTCGGGCGCACGGTCGTGAAGATCGCCTGAGTGCCAGCCGATCCACTCGAACGAACGCTGGTCGTTGGCGCCAAGGAGCAGGGCATCGTGCTCGATCCGTCGCAGGCGGCGGCGATGCTGCGCCTGGTCGCCGAGCTTCGCGAGTGGAACCAGCGTTTCAACCTGACCGGCATCACCGACCCGGTGGACATGGTCCGCAAGCACCTGCTGGATTCGCTGTCGGCGCAGCCCTATCTGCGCGGCACGCGCATCGCCGATGTCGGCACGGGCGCCGGGTTTCCGGGCCTGCCGCTCGCGGTGATCAATCCCGGGCGCGAGTTCGCGCTGATCGAGGCGACCGGCAAGAAAGCCCGCTTCGTGCGCCATGCCGCCGATGCGATGGAACTGACGAATGTCGACGTGATCCCCGCGCGCTCCGAGGATTGGCGCGGCCCCGCGCCGTACGACACCGTGCTGACGCGGGCGCTCGGCAAGCTCGAGGAATTCGTGCGCGTCGCGGGGCATCTGTGCGCACCGAAGGGCCGCTTGCTCGCGATGAAGGGTCGCCGGCCGGACGCCGAGATCGCGGCGCTGCCACGCGGCTGGAAGGCGTATGCAGTCCACGACATCCGGATTCCCGGTCTGGCCGCCGAGCGTTGTATCGTGGAGCTCGGGAGAGCGTGATTTGAGCAGTCGCATCATCGCGGTCGCGAACCAGAAAGGCGGCGTCGGCAAGACGACGACGGCCGTCAATCTCGCGGCATCGCTCGCCGCGACGAAGCGCCGCGTGCTGCTGGTGGACCTTGACCCGCAGGGCAATGCCACGATGGGCTGCGGCGTGGACAAGCGCCTGCTCGAGCGTTCCTCGACCGATGTGCTGCTGGGTGACTGCGCCGCGGCCGATGCGATCGTCGCGATCGAGCAGGGCGGCTTCGATCTGCTGCCGTCCAACCAGGATCTCACCGCAGCGGAAGTGCGGTTGCTGACGATGCTGGCCGGGCGCGAATACCGGCTCGAGAAGGCGCTCGAACCGATCCGCGGCGGATACGAGTTCGTCATCATCGACTGCCCGCCGGCGCTCAACATCCTGACCGTGAATGCGCTGACCGCGGCGGATTCCGTGTTGATCCCGATGCAGTGCGAGTACTACGCACTCGAGGGGCTTTCCGGTCTCGTCGGCACGATCGAGCAGATCCGCGACTCGGTCAATCCGCGCCTGAAGATCGAGGGCATCCTGCGCACGATGTTCGACCCGCGGAACAACCTGTCCAACGACGTGGCCGCGCAGCTGATCGAGCATTTCGGCGAACAGGTGTTCCGCACGATCATTCCGCGCAACGTGCGTCTCGCCGAGGCGCCGAGTTTCGGCGTGCCGGCGCTCTTTCACGACAAGGATTCGCGCGGCGCGCTCGCGTATCTCGCGCTCGCCGGCGAAATGATCCGCCGCGCCGAAGGGCCCGAACCGCCCGCCGACCAGCCCTGATCCCCGGCCTGTCCCGGAAGCGGGACGAAGGCTGATTCCGGCGTCCCGCGAGCGGGATGAAGCCGGCCCTGCCATGCGCTCGCGGCAGGGCACCAAAAAACTATAAACCCAATATAAACATATAGTTACGCTGTCTCCGGCCGAGTTGGCACGGGCCTTGCTATATCCCTGTCAGAGAGACGCGGCCACGGCCGCACAGAGCAAAGGACGAGGAGACAACCATGAACACGCTATATCGCAACTACCGCTCAGTCACTGCCGCCGCACTGGCCGCGATCGTCGTGGTCGGGCTCACGGGCCTGACGCTCGACCAGGGCCATGCCGGCGCGCTGCCGCGCGGCGTCGTGGAAATCGGCGAACTGCAGACGCTGCAGGTCGGCAATCTCGCGATCGCCGTGCTGCCGGAAGTCCAGGTCATCGGCAGCCGCGACGTCCAGCTCGCGGACGTCGAAGCCACCGAAGTCGACGGCACGCGTGGCTGAGGCAAAGATCGCGGCGATGGGCCGTGGCGACGCACCGGCCGATGTCCAGTGGGCGCGTGCGCTCACAGCGGTCGCGGTCGCCTTCGTGACGGCTTCCTGGCAGTTGTGCCAGCTGCACCTCTACTTCGGAGTGAATTGATGGATCGTCCGCGCCTGAAGGATCAGCCGAAGCGCGTGAAACTCGCCTGGGTTGTCGGCGGGTTCATCGCGCTCTCCGGCGTCGCCTTCGCGATCGCGCGCCTGGAACCGGGCGCGCCGAGCGTTTCGCGCGACCAGCTCTATCTCGATGAAGTGAAGGAAGGCACGCTGGAGCGGAAGGTCCGCGGCCCCGGCGTGCTGCAGCCGCGCGAAGCGCGCTGGCTGTCCACGCGCGTGGATGCGCGCGTCGACCGTGTCCTGATCCGCGCCGGCGAGACCGTCGAACCGGACGCGGTCATCGTCCAGTTGTCTAACCCGGAAGTCGAGCGCGCGGCCGATGCCGCGGAACTCGAAGTCGCCGCGGCGCGCGCCGAATACGCCGCAGCGCGCCTTGAACTCGAAAGCCAGCGCCTCGACCGGCGCTCGTCGCTCGCCGAGGTGACCGCGACCGCGGAATCCGCGCGGCTGCAGGCGGTCGCCGAGGAGCGCGCCTTCAGCGTGAATGCCGTCTCCGAGCTTCAGTACTCGCGCAGCAAGATCCAGGCGGCCCAGCTCGCGGAGCGCGTGCAGATCGAGCAGCAGCGGCTCGCCGCGCTCGATGCCGCGGTGTCGGCGCAGCTGCAGGCGCGCACGGCGCGCCTGCGCCAGCTCGAGCGGGCACTGGAAGAAAAGCGCCTCGCGGCCGATTCGCTGCAGGTTCGTGCCGGCATGGCGGGCGTCGTGCAGAGCGTGCCGGTGCAGGAAGGCCAGCAGCTGGCACCCGGCGCCAATGTCGCGCGCGTGGCGAAGCCGGACATGCTCTATGCGGAACTGCGCATCCCCGAACTGGACGCCCGCGACCTCGCGGCGGGCCAGGCGGCTTCGATCGACATGCGCGACCGCCTGGTGCGCGGCCGCGTGGTGCGCGTGGATCCGACGGTCGTCGCCGGCGCGGTCCGCGTCGAGATCGACTTCGACGAAGCGCTGCCCTCGCAGGCGCGCGCCGATCTCTCGGTGGACGGCACGATCGCGATCGAGACGCTCAAGAACGTGCGTTTCGTCGGGCGGCCGGTCGGCGCGCAGTCCGACTCCACCACGACGGTATTTCGTGCACACGCGGGCGACAACGTCGCCGAGCGCGTGACCGTGAAGTTCGGAAAGGCGTCCGTGAACCAGATCGTCGTGCTCGAGGGCCTCGAGCCCGGCGACATCGTGGCGCTCGCGGATACGACGCAATGGTCCGGCAAGGACCGGCTGGTCATCGACTGAAACAGGGGAGCACCGACGACATGCAGGAACAAGCCATGATCAAGCTCGAGGCCGTCACCAAGGTCTTCTACACGGACGACCTCGAAACGCATGCCCTCGACGGCATCCACCTGGACGTCGGCAAGGGGGAGTTCCTGTCGATCTCCGGCCCTTCCGGCTGCGGCAAGTCCACGCTGCTCGCGATTCTCGGCCTGCTCGACACGCCGACCGACGGCCGCTACCTGCTGGCAGGTGACGACGTGACGGCATTGACGCCGGCAGCGCGCGCCAGGGTGCGCAATGAACGCATCGGCTTCATCTTCCAGGCTTTCAACCTGATCGGCGACCTGACGGTGCTTCAAAACGTCGAACTGCCGCTGACCTACCGCAGTTCCATGCATGCCGATGAGCGGCGCAAGGCCGCGCTCCATGCGCTCGAACGCGTCGGCATGTCGCACCGTGTCAATCATCACCCGGCGCAGCTCTCGGGCGGCCAGCAGCAGCGCGTCGCGGTCGCTCGCGCGCTGGCGGGCAAGCCCGCGATCCTGCTCGCCGACGAGCCGACCGGAAATCTCGACTCGCGAAACGGCGAGGCGGTCATGAACCTGCTGCGCGAACTGCACCGCGAGGGCTCGACGATCTGCATGGTGACGCACGATCCGCGCTACGCGGACTATGCCGACCGCAAGGTGCAGCTGTTCGACGGCCGCGTCGTGGACGAAAACACGTTGATCGACCTGTCGTCGCGTCGCGCGGCCAAGGTCTGAGGGGATACTCATGCGCGGATTCTTCGATGAGCTGATGGCGGCGGTCTCAGGCCTTGCGCGCGCGCCCGCATTCACGTCGCTCGCGGTCGGCGTGCTGGGGCTCGGCCTCGGCGCGGTGATCTTCATGTACGGCGTTGCCGATACGATCATGCTGAAACCGGCGCCGTTCCCGAATTCCGACCGCCTCTACACGATCGTGACGTATGCGGCGCAGGAACCGGACGACTACGACGACACGATGGCGCCGCAGGATTACCTGCTGATACGCGATGCACAGACGCAGTTCGAGGCGCTGGGCGCGGCCTACGTCGGTACGGCCTACCTGACCGGCGACGGCCAGGCAGAGCGCTATGACGGCGGTTTCGCCGATGGATACGTATTCGACGTCGCCGGCGTCGCTCCCCAGCTCGGTCGCACTATCCTCCCGCGCGACACGATCGAGGGCGCGGCGCCGGTAGTCGTCCTGAGCCACCAGCTGTGGAGCGAACGCTTCAACTCCGATCCGAAGGTGATCGGGCGCATCGTGCGCGTGAACGGCCATTCTTCCGAAGTCATCGGCGTGATGCCGGCTGGATTCAGTTTCCCGTCCAAGGCATCGCTCTGGGTCGCCATCCAGCAGGATCCGGCGAAGGTCAGCCGCATCGATTCCACCAGCGTCGCCGTTTACGGGCGGCTCAAGCCAGGTGGCAGCGCCGATGTCGCACAGCAGGAACTCGCGCCGGTCGCTGCGCGCATCAAGTCGGAAGTGCCGCAGCAACTGTGGAACGGGCACTTCGAGGTGACGCCGTTCGCCGCCAGCTTCATCGGCGACGACGCAAAACTGATCTGGACGATGCTCGTGGCGGTCGGCTTCGTGCTGCTGATCGCCTGCGCCAATGTCTCCAACCTGTTGCTCGCGCGCTCGGCCTACCGCGTTCGCGAGACGACGGTGCGCTCGGCGCTCGGCGCCAGCCGCGGCCGCCTGGTCGTGCACATGCTGGCGGAAGGGCTCGTCATCAGCGCGCTAGCGACGCTCGTCGGCCTGCTGCTCGCGTCCATTGCGCTCGATGCATTCCGCATCGTGATGGAGCGCACGCAGGACGGCAACCCGGAGTGGTGGACCTACGAGATCAACTTCCGCATCGTGGTAGTCGCGATCGCGGCAGCGCTGTTGTCGACGATGATCGCGGGACTCCCGGCGGCAGTGCGCGCGTCCCGGCCCTCGCTGGATGCACTCTTGCGCGACGGCGGCCGCACCGGCACCGGTCTCGCGATCGGCAGGATCGCCTGGGGCCTCGTGGTGTTCGAGGTGGCGCTCGCCTGCCTGCTGCTCGGCTGCTCCGCGTTGATGACCAAGGGCATGCTGAAGGCGACCAACGGCGAGGTCGGCGTCGAGACCGGCGACATCATGACCGGGCGCGTGGGCCTGACGGCTGGCACCTACGTCGAGAAGCCGGACCAGGTCCGGTTCTGGGAGAATCTCGTCGGGCGAATCCAGGCGCAGCCCGGTGTCAAGGCCGCGACGGTCACCACGGCCTTGCCGGCGACCGGCAGCGACGACGGTCCCGTCACCATCGAGGGCCGCGACTACGGCAGCACGACCACCAAGCCGTTTGCGGAGAGCGTCCGCGCGAGCAACTCGTACTTCGAGACATTCCGCATTGCCGCCCGCAAGGGGCGTGTGCTCGACAGCCGCGACACCAGCGAGTCGCTGCCCGTGGCCGTCATCAACGAGGCGATGGCGAAGAAGATGTGGCCGGATGGCTCGCCGATCGGCGCGCGGATCCGCTTTGATTTCGACGAGAAGGAACCCTGGCGCACGGTCGTCGGCGTCGTTCCGGACGTCGTGTACGACGACGACGGCGGCATCGACCCGACGGTCTATACGCCCGTGAGCCAGTCGCCCGAGCGGTTCATGAGCATTGCGTTGCGCGGTGACGGAGATCCGCGGGCGCTCACCGCCGCGATGCGCACCGCGCTCGCGCAGACCGATCCGGATCTCGCTCTTTACTGGCTGCGCACGCTCGAGGAGCAGATGGCCATCCGGACCGCCGGCTTCCGCATCGTCGGGACGATCTTTGCGGTGTTCGCCGGCGTCGCGCTCGTGCTCGCAGCCGCAGGCCTCTTCGGCGTGTTGGCATTCCACGTCGGCCAGCGCACACGCGAGATCGGCGTGCGCCGCGCGCTCGGCGCGGACAATCGCCGCATCCTGCGGCTCGTCCTGCGCGCGAGCGGGGTACAGGTGGGCATCGGCATCCTGATCGGCATGGCCCTCCTGCCATTCATGGCGCGGGGGCTCGGGGACATCCTGGACGAGCAGAGCCCGTATGATCCGGTCATCTACGGCCTGGTGCTGGCGTTGATGTTCGCGGTCGCCATCGCGGCCACCCTGACACCCACGCGGCGGGCGCTGAAAATAGATCCGGCGGCGGCATTGCGCTACGAGTGAGGGCCGTGCAGGATCGCGCCTCATGCAGGCGCGCATCCTCATTGCCGACGACCAGGCAGATATCCTCGCCGCGCTGCGGCTGCTGCTGAAGCGCGAGGGATTCGAGGTCGCTACTGCGACTTCGCCCGCCGGCGTCCTGGACGTGATAGCGCGCGAGCGCGTGGACGTCGCGCTCGTGGATCTCAATTACGCCCGCGACACGACTTCCGGCAAGGAAGGCCTCGATCTCGTCGACCAGCTGCGCAAGCGCGATCCGGAACTGCCGGTCGTCGTGATGACCGCCTGGGCGACCGTGGACGTCGCCGTGCAGGCGATGCGCCACGGCGCCAATGACTTCATCGAGAAGCCCTGGGACAACCAGCGCCTGATGAGCGTGCTGCGAAACCAGGTGGCGTTGGCGCAGGCGCGCCGCCATGGGCGGCGCCTCGCAGACGAAAACGCGATCCTGCGCGCCAGCGACGGCGCGAAGCTCATCGCGACGTCCGCGGCGATGCAGGATGTCGTCCGCCTCGCGCGCCAGGTGGCGCCCTCGGGCGCGAGCGTCCTGATCACCGGCGAGCCGGGCACGGGCAAGAGCCTGCTCGCGCGGCTGATGCACGACTGGTCGGATCGCGCGGAGAAATCCTTCATCTCGGTCAATATCGGCGGCCTGCCGGAAACCATCTTCGAGAGCGAGATGTTCGGCCATGTGAAAGGCGCCTTCACCGACGCCAAGGCCGACCGCGCCGGGCGCTTTGAGCTCGCCGACGGCGGCACGCTGTTCCTGGATGAAATCGGCAACGTGCCGCCTGCGCAGCAGGCGCGGCTCCTGCGCGCGCTCGAGACCGGCGAGTTCGAGCGGGTCGGCTCCTCACGCACGCAACGCGCCGACGTGCGCATCATCTCGGCGACCAACGCGAACTTGCCGGCGATGATCGCCGACGGCCGTTTCCGCGAGGATCTCCTGTTCCGCATCAATACCGTCGAGATCCGGTTGCCGCCGCTGCGTGAGCGGCGCGAGGAGATTGCCGAGCTCGCAACGACGGCGCTCGAGAAGAAGGCGGCGCAGTACAGCCGCGACATCCGCGGATTCGAGCCCGCGGCGCTCAATGCGCTGATGCAATACGCCTGGCCGGGCAACGTGCGCGAACTGAACAGCGTGGTCGAGCGCAGCCTCCTGCTGACCGCGGGACCGCAGGTCGGCGTCGCGGACCTGCGCCTGTCGGCGGCCCGCCCGGGACCGCCGTCGCTCGAGGAAATGAGTCTCGAGGACGCGGAACGCGCGTTGATCCGCTCCGCGATCAAGCGCAATGGCGGCAGCGTGCCAGCTGCCGCCGAAGCGCTCGGGTTGTCGCGCAGTGCCATGTACCGGCGCTTGGAAAAACTGGGGCTCAAGCCGGACGAGCCCTAGGCCGCCATGGCGCAGGAACCCGAAACGAAGAGACGGCCGCTCCGGACACAACCGGTCGCAAGCCGGCTTCGCATTCCATTCCAGGTCCGTATCGTGCTGCTGGCGCTGGCCGGCGGGCTGCCGGCCATCCTGCTCGTGCTGGTGCTGATACGGGACCTCGACATCCTCGCCTCGGTACACCGGCTGATCGTCATCGTGCTGCTGGGCATCTGGATCGGATTTGCGATCGCCGTCTATCGCGCAACCGTCGAGCCGCTGCGCTCGATCGCGAACCTGCTCGAGGCGCTGCGCGGCGGGGATTACGCCGTGCGCGGCCGGTATTCCCGCAAGGGCGACGCGCTCGGCGACGTCGTGCTGGAATCCAATCGCCTCGGCGCGACGCTGAGATCGCAGCGCTTCGAGGCGCTCGAAGCCTCGGCCTTGCTGCACAAGGTGCTGGCCGAGATCGACGTCGTCGTGCTCGCCTTTGACGGCGACGGCATGATCCGGCTCGCAAACCGCGCCGCCGGAGAGCTGCTGCGGCGCCGGCCGGAGACGCTGGTGGGACTGTCGGCGACCGAGGCCGGGGTCGCAGATCTCGTGGAAGGCCCCGCGGTCGCGAGCGAGTCCTTTGCCTTTCCTGCGCGCAGCGGCCGCTGGCAGGTGATGCGCGAAACCTTCCGCGAGGGCGGGCGGCTCTTCCGCCTGCTGGTCGTGACCGACCTGAGCCAGGCGCTCCGCGACGAAGAACGGCGCGCCTGGCGCCGGCTGATCCGCGTGATCTGGCACGAACTCAACAATTCGCTCGCGCCGATCAAGTCCGTGATCGAGACCAGCCGCGACGCGCTCGCCGGCGGGCCGCTCGAAGCGGCCGATCGCAAGGAACTCTCCGAGTCGCTGGCGGTGATGGCGGATCGGGCCGAGGGCCTGAGGCGTTTCCTGTCCCGTTACAGCGAACTCGCGCGCCTGCCGGAGCCGACCATCGCCGATTGCCGCGCGGCAGGCCTGCTTGGGCAGGTCGCGGCGGTCCAGTCGCCCGGGCGTGTGCATGTCACCGTGCTGGAAGGCCTCACTGTCCGCGGCGACGCCGATCAGCTGCAGCAGGCCCTGATCAACCTGGTGCGAAACGCCATTGAGGCCACCCCGGAAGGCAAGGAACCGGTCGAATTGCGGGCGTTCCAGGCCAAGGACGGGGTCGTGTTCGAAGTCGAGGACTGCGGCCCCGGAGTCGCGAACCCGGACAACCTGTTCGTGCCGTTCTTCACGACCAAGCCCGGCGGCAGCGGCATCGGGCTCGTGCTGGCACGTCAGGTCGCCGAGGCCCACGGCGGCTCGCTGACCCTGCAGAATCGCGCCGACCGCAGCGGCTGCATCGCGCGCATGGTCATCCCCGGATAGTCAGTCCGGCACCAACTGCTAAACTCACGCCAGGAGGGCCAGCGATGACCGTGACAACCAACAAAAAACATGGGCTGGGACGCGGGCTCGAGGCACTGCTCGGGCAGGCTGCGCAGCGGCCGATCCCTGACGCACCGCCGTCGGCGCGCGACCAGCTGACCCACGTGCCGGTCGACTTGCTCGAAAAAGGCAAGTACCAGCCGCGCCACGACATGCGCGAGGAGTCGCTCGTCGAACTCGCGGATTCGATCCGCGCCCAGGGCGTGGTCCAGCCGATCGTCGTGCGCCCGGTCGGGACGCCGTCCGCGACCGCACCGCAACGCTACGAAATCATCGCCGGCGAACGCCGCTGGCGCGCGGCGCAGATGGCAGGTCTCGCCGACGTTCCGGCGGTCGTGCGCCGCGTGGACGACGAGACCGCGGTCGCGATGGCACTCATCGAGAACATCCAGCGCGAGGACCTGAACCCGCTGGAAGAGGCGCTTGCGCTCTCGCGCCTCGTCACCGAGTTCGAGCTGACCCACCAGCAGGTGGCGCAGGCGGTCGGCCGCTCGCGCGCCGCGGTGACCAACCTGATTCGCCTGCTCGACCTGCCCCAGGCCATCCGTCCGCTGATCGAGAAGCGCGAGCTGGAAATGGGCCATGCCCGCGCACTGTTGTCGCTGACGACCGCCATGCAGCAGGTCGAAGTCGGCGGGCTGGTCGCGAAGAAAGGGCTCTCGGTGCGCGAGACCGAGGCGCTGGTGCGCCGGATCCTCGCCCGCGCGGCGGACGGAAAATCGAAGCCCGGCCGCGCGCGCTCCAAGGACCCGGACATCCGCCGCCTCGAAAACGACCTGGCCGACAAACTGGGCTCAACAGTCGAGCTGCAACACACGCCTTCCGGCAAGGGCAAGCTCATCATCAGCTATCACAGCCTCGACGAACTGGACGGGATACTCGCGCACATCAATTAGCGCGGGCACAACAAGAAGGATCGCTGCGCTCGGGCACGGCTTGGGGGAAGACTATGAATGCGGGCCGGATGACGATGGTCGCCATGGTCATTGTTGCGGGCGCAGCTTGCTCGCAGAAGGATGGCGCGCCCGCAACCGGCAGCCCCGCGGTTCCGCCGCCCGCCGAGCACCAGAACCTCGCGCTTGCCGACATGGGCGGCGCGGTCGAGGAACTCACCGGCAATTACGGCCCTGGATTCACCGGACGCCGTTTCATTGACGGCCTGCTCGAACCGACCTGGTTGTGGTCGGAGTGGTGGAAGGAAGTCCCCTATCCTCAGGAAGTGGTCATCTCGTTTTTCGAGCGGCAGTCGGCGCTGATCGAGGGACTGATAATCGTTCTGCCGAAAGACGCTGCGTCTGCGCCGAAGGGCGTCGAAGTCTGGACCTCAATGAAGAGTCCGAGCGAGGACTTCGGCAGGGTCGCGACTGCAACGCTGGCACCGAAACCCGGCGAGCAGACCGTGACTTTCTCTCCGGTGGAGGCACGATTCGTGAAACTGCGCGTGCTGTCCGGCGCCAAGAAGGATGTACTCGAGATCGCCGAAGTGCGCGTCATTGAAAGTGCGCGCTCCGGATATACACCGCTATTCGTGCGGGCGCCGACAGTGAAGCTCTGGAAAGGCAGTCCACGCGAGGCCGCCCAGCGCGGCCTCGACTGGCTGCAGCATGCCGCGCCGGTTTGGCCCGAGGGCAAGGGCCTTTGCTTTGGTTGCCATGTGCAGAGCCAGGCGCTGATGGGCCAGGCGGTCGCGCTCAAGCAGGGCTACCGGGTGAGCATGCGCTCCGTGCGCAAGCTCGATGAGCAAGTCCGCTCGCAGAATTCGTGGGGCAGCTGGTGGTCACCCCCGAATTCCGCCACTGTCTTCGGTGCAATGGGCGTGGCTTACGCTGCCGAAATTCTCGAGATTACGAGCGACAAAGGGTGGCCGGACACACATCCCGCCTCCAAAGGCCTGCTCTTCGAATCCTCCGATCGGCTGGTGGAGCGTCAGGCTGAGGATGGTGCCTTCCCGGTTGACGAAATAAGCCCGCCGATCATCCAGGGCCAGTTCATGACGACGGCCAACGCACTGGTGGCGCTCAAGCGGGCAGCTGCACATTCCGAAGATCCCACCTACAACGCCGCAGCCGAGCGCGGACTTTCCTGGATCGCATCGCACGAACCAGAGACCAATCAGGACAAGATCTTCAAAGTCATCGCCCTGATGCATTACGGGACGGCGGATCAGAAGCGCATGGCCTGGTCCGTCGTGGAGACATTGGCCGCGGAGCAGCAGGCAGATGGCGGCTGGAAGGAGAAGGCGGCATCCCCGGGATCGAATGCCATCGCAACTGGCCAGGCGCTCTACGCCTTCAAGCAGGCCGGCGTCAGCATTCATGGCGACATGTTCCGGCGCGGCGTGGACTTTCTTCTCAAGAACCAGATCAACGATCCGGCATCGCTGGACAATGGCTCCTGGGCTGCAATGAACACCGAAAGCGAGCGGCCCTCTGGCTTTGCCCACACGATGTGGGCCGTCATCGGCCTGGCTGGCGCGTACGGGCCCGAGCCAACGGGCGCGCTGCAGATCGTCAAGCAACAGGGCGACAAGCCGCCATCGCGCAATCTCGAGATCGTGCTCGATGTGTCCGGCTCGATGAACACGAAGCTCGGCGACAGCACGCGCTGGAAAACCGCGCTAGGGGTCCTCAAAGACGTGGTGGATGCCTTGCCGGAAGACCTGAATGTCGGCATGCGTGTTTACGGTCATCGGCAGTCATCGAAGTCTGCCCTGACCTGCAAGGACACCGAGTTCGTCGTGCCGATCGCAAAGCTCGACCGCGAACGCATCGTCAAAGCCGCGAGCCGGCTCAAGCCGCGCGGCGAGACGCCGCTGATCCACTCGATCCTGCAGACCGTCGGCGACTTGAAGGCCGCGGGCGGCGGCTCGGTGATCCTGATCACCGACGGTGAGGAAAGCTGCAAGGGCGATGCGAAGGCCGCTGCGGCCGAAATCCAGGCTTCCGGCGTCAACGTGACGCTCAACATCGTCGGCTTTACGCTGACCGGCGAAGCAGTCGAAGCCGAACTCGGCACGCTCGCTGGCTCGACCGGCGGTCGCTATTACAGCGCCCAGGACGGCGCGCAGCTCTCACGTGCGGTGAAGCTTGCCGCCTTGCAGCGCCTGCCCTACGACATCCTCGATGCAACGGGCAAGGTGCTGGTCTCGGGACAGACGAGCGAACTGAGCCGCGAGCTGCCGCCGGGCAAATACCGAATCCGCATCGATGCTCTCGGGCAGAAACTTGAGGACTCCGTGACGATCGTGGCGGACCGGACGACAGCGATCGGGCTCAGCGTCGATGGCGACCGGTTCGTCATCCAGCATTAGGGAGATGTCCATGGGCGCGAGGACGGCTGAAGAAAGAATGTGCGCGATACTCGCGCTCAGGCGGCCGGACTAATTCGACGGATTCGCATATGGCGAGGGGGTTCCTGTGAAAACATGTCTGTCACGCATCTGTCTCGTGGCTTTATTCGCGCTCGCAGTTGCCTGCTCTGGCAAGGAAAAACAGAAAGGCGTTGACGACGCGGCGGCCACGTCGGCGACGGTCGCAGAACGCGCGGATTCCGCCCCCGAGTCCATGCCGGACCTGATGCGCGAGATCGAGGAACAACAGGCAAAAGTACCGCGCGATCGAGTAGACCCTGCGGCGATCGTGGCCGCATCCCGCGATCCCGAAAAAATCCTGTTGTGGGTGCGGGACAACACGCGCCTGGTTCCTTATGAAGGCTCTCTGCGCGGACCCTTGGGCGTGCTGATGGATCGCAGCGGGAACAGCCTGGATCGGTCGCTCCTGCTGGCCAGGTTGTTCGATCTGGCGGGATTCGAGACGCGAGTCGTCGGCAACAGGCTGTCGTCGGCCGAAGCGGCGAAGATTCTGGCGGCCAGCCCGAACACGCAGCCGGTGCGAAGCGATGATGAACAAGGTCAGGGCGGACTCCGGAAACAGGCGAACGCCATCGCCGCATTGATAATGGACAACGTTGGGTCATTGACGGCGGTCACGCAAGCTCCGGAGGCGACTCATTACTGGGTGCAGTTCAAGGAAGGCAAGCAGTGGGTCGATGCGGATCCAACTCTGGCAGGAGTCGGAAAAGTGCAGCCGGGCAGCAAGGGGACGCCGATGGCAATTGATCCGGCGACGCACGGAGTCGCGAGACCGGCCGAAGGCAGCAGCGCGACCGATTTGGCGCACTCGGTCACGATGAAGCTGGTCGTCGAGCGTTGGGAGGCCGGCAAACTGGTCGAGAATTTGCTGGCGGTAGTTCCGTTCAATCCATCCGGCGGACCGCTGGCTGCGATGACAGTGACGTTTGCGCCAGTCGATGGTTCGACGGGAAGGGCGGTGCAACCGGCATTCACCAGTGGAGCCGAACTCAGCGAGAAAATGCTGGACGAAACGGCCTGGGCCGTCATCTTTGCAGATGAAACGGGTCGCGGGCGAATTGGGCGGAAGTTCGATGATGCGGGAGTCATTGGCGATATCCCATCGTTCGACGCGGTCGGCCAATTGAATCGAGCAGGAGGCCAGGCGTTTGGCGCGTTGACAGGCGGCCTGAGTGGAGAAGAGTCGGCGGAGGATGAAGCCGAGTCAACGCCGACGGTCCTGACCGCACTCATCGCCGACTACGAGTTCCATTCGCCTGGCAAGCCGTCAATGCTGATTCGCAGGTTCATTTTTGACTCGATCGGCCCGGAGGCGCGACGCGCCTCAGGGTCTGCACTGCCGCGCCCGAAGTGGACGGACCAGCAGGTGATCGAGCGCGGCGCCGATCTTGCCGCAATCAACGATACGCTCGTGGCGTTTGCCAGCCTGCCGTGGGAAACGTACGTCTACCGTTATGGACAGCGAGTGATCGATGCGAAGGATGCGATTCTCGCGGTCGCGGCCGGCTCGAAGGATGAGGCGACGCGCCGCCGCGTATCGTATGCGTTGGGATTCCGCACGCTGGAACTATTCGCAGCGGAACGACACTCGACGATCGCTCCGGAAATGGTAATCGCCGAACCCCAGGTCTACCGTCGAATCATCCGTTTCATGCCAACCGCCGAGGTTTCGGCGCTCGATGTACAGGTATTCGCAGACCTGGCATGGAACCGACTGGCGCCGGCGACCGGCAAGACAAATGCGATGACCGTCATCGAGCAAGGCGTGTTGGACACTCTGCAGGAACGAGAGATCGTGCTGTCTCGCGAGCCGCTCAAGGCTGGACAGAGCACGGCGGCCCTGCTGGATGAGGCTGCGAGACAGGGCATCAAGATAGCCGCCGTGCGCGTCTCCACGGATGTGCATCTGGCAGGCATTCCCGGCGCGGCGCGTGCACGAATGCTTGTCGACATTGAAGCGGGGCAGATCGTCGTCGCGCCGCTTCAGACGGTGAATGTCGCAGGTCGGGCGCGCCTGGGCTGGTGGCGCGTCGATCCGGATTCCGGCCAAACAATTGGCGCAATGGATAACGGACTCCTTTCTGCGACAACCGAATACTCGGTCACCCAAGAAGCGGAAGAAGCGAGAATCCACGGGTATACGACGGAGGAGCGGGCGCGAGCCTGGGCCAATGAAGTAGCGCGTCGACGCGGTGGTGAGGTGTCCGATACGCAATACCAGAACCTCATGAGGTTGGCAGCCAAGAGCATCGAAGAGTTTAGCGTCGTGCCAAGCATCTGATTGCCGTCACGTTGGCCGCGACCAAGTGGAGTGAATCCCATGTTACGGGTAACAGTAGTCTGGGTCGTCGCAGCGATCGCGTGCGGTTGCGGTGGTCCCTCGCACGAAACGGAGCTCGCGGGCGTGCCGGACGCCAACACGGCGACGGCGACCTCTGACAAGGCCCAGGCAGTTACGGTCGGCATCGCCGGCCCGCCGCGCCAGAACAAGATCATGCGCATGTCGGTAACCGATGGCGGGTATGCCGCCACCGGGCCTGCCGCGCCCGCAGGATTGCGCAATTACACCGTGGCACTCAAGGGCACGAGCCGGTCACGCAATGAAGTTGCGATTGAAGTGGCTACCTTCGTGTTCGCGCAGAACGAGCGAGGCTGCATCTCGCGGCCGGTCGCCGGCGCCGCGTGGCTGGCGCATCCATTCGGCGCGACGATGGTGTTGTCGGCGGACAAACCGGCAGAGGGGCAGCTTGGATTTCTCGTTCCGGCCGACACACAACGCATTCGTGTGCTCATCGCGCCAGCCGGGGCAGGCGGGCTGATCGTGCCCGTGGGAGACGACTTTGACCCTTCATGGCCGGCGCCGATCCAGACGATCGAGGATGGCTCCACGCTTCGCGTGTTCGTGCTTCCGATTGCGGCGGTGCCGGCGGATTTCCCGGCGCCGGCAGCCGGCCGGGAGCAGGTCGTAATGGACTACGTCATCGAGAACCTGAAATCGGAGCAAGGCATCGAATTCACGACTTCGCAGCAACTCCGGCTGATCGACCCGGACGGGACCTTCCTTCAGGCTTCAGATTTGACGAATCAGATTGGTTGCCGGCTCGACGATGGCGACGTGATTCCCCCGGGTCAATCGCGCCGGTTCCTCGTCGCTTACGACGTGCCGGCCGGTATGCCCAGGCGACTGCAGTATCGGGGATTCGAAGTGGACGAGATCAACGTTGACCTTGAGTAATCGGATGTCCACGTAGAGATCCTCGGAGTCTTTTTGGCCGCCGCGACGTTGACGGCAATCTCGTGAGCGTTCGACGTGATGACGGCGTTCGGGGCCTCCGGTCCCGAGATACCTACTTCTCGAGCGTCAGGTCCCAGGTCGTCTTGACCTTGACCGGCAGCTGCGAGCCGTCGTCAATCCGGGAAATCCCGACCTCGGAGACCTCGAGCCAGGAGTGCCGATCGGCGGCGTCCTCGTGGCTGATCAGCGTGCGCGTCGCGGTGCCGGCCAAATGCTTGCTATCGGGGTCAAACTTCTGGCAGATCCCGAAGTCGGACGGACAACGAATCGTGTGTTTCCACTCCGGCCAGTCGAGTACCGTGCTGTCGGCTGAGTGCATCGGTCGGATGCCGCAGTCATTCGCCATATCGCCCGCGCGCGTGGTCAGCGTTTTTTCCTCCGGGCCGACGAAAAAGATTGTGTAGGAGCCATCCTCGGCGATCTCGATTCTGGATTTCGCTTCGACTTCCGTGTCGTTCTGCCCGGTCCAGTCCTGCGTGTCGGTAAAAATCGCCTTGCACGGCCCGTTTGGCCCGGCCATGTGAGCGGTTCTCTTGATCAGCGCCCGT
Organism: uncultured Gammaproteobacteria bacterium; assembly: GCA_963747145.1. Classification (GTDB taxonomy): domain Bacteria; phylum Pseudomonadota; class Gammaproteobacteria; order Steroidobacterales; family Steroidobacteraceae; genus SCUD01. The sequence goes on from CAVVDZ010000001.1 coordinate 1,005,773, forward strand.
CCGCCCTGGCTGATCTTGATCGTCGTTTCTCCTTCGATGCGATTGATCGTCACGATCCGCTGCGCCTTCTCGTGGACCTCGATGTTCGATGGCGGCGGATAATCGGCCCACGGATAGCTGTAGCTGGACGCGAAGGTCTCTGTCTGCGTGATCGTTCCCTCCCACCCGCTACAGCCTGCGCCGGCCGCGACCCAGTCCTTGCCCGCCTTGACGAATTCGTCGCGGCTGATGGGCGGCTTGTTGACCTGCATGCTTGCGCCGCCGCGGTTGCCGTCAAATGCGGCGCCAATCAGCGTGTCCTGTGCGAGATGGCTGATGTACTCCGCATTGACCATCTGAACCATGTTTGGGAGGGAAGTGGCCCTGCCCTCTGCGAGCATTCCATGGACGAAGTCGGACTGCATCTGGCAGAGCTGTTTCACGCTTTTGCCAAGGAACCTCAGGTCAGGGCGGGTCTGCCAGCGGATGGGGACGTGGCAGTCGTTGCAGGGCTGCCCGTCGGGCGGAATATAGCCGGCGCCGTGGTTATTGCCCCTTTCGAGTTCCGGATTGACCCTGCCGTGGCACCCGGTGCAGCGATCATGCGAAAAAACCGGATACATGCGTGCGAACAACTCGATCGGATCGCCGCTACCACCAGTCTGCGCGGTGGCGCCGATCGCGCCCAGGCTGACGCAGGCTGCAAGCGCCAAGAAGGCATGCGTTTTCGGGCGTTTCATGACCCAGCGCTGAATTCGACCTCGACGTCGACCTTGCCCATCTGGCCGGAGTCCTTGTTGTAGCCCGTGGACCCGGTGCAGGAGAAATGGCCGGAGACCGTCGCCGGCTGCACGTCGATGTTGGTCCGGCATTCGCCGCTCGTGCTCGTGACTGTCACCGTGTACGGACCCGAGGCGATGTTCATGCCGTGCTCCGCCAGGTCCTCGGCATTCGTGAAGAGCACGTTGAGTTCGGGCGCGCCGGAAACGCCGTACTGGATCCAGGTGTGGCCGTCATCCGTGATGCTGGCGGGCTTGTTCAGCTCCGTGCTGCCGTCGACCTCGAAGAACCCGCTGATCTTCGTCCTGGCGCTGCCGCTCGCGTAGGTGCGCGAGCTGATCTTCAGCGCCTCTCCGCCGCCGCCCGGGGCGGCCGCCTGGGCCATGGCCGCCGCTTCCTCGTCCGAAGCCGATGCGGTCGACTCGTTCGTTTCAGATCCACAGCCGGCCAGGGCCAGGATGGCCCATGGAATGAGCCATTGTTTGAATGACATTGGAAGGTACCCCCTGCCGATATATTGCACTTGTGGGCGGGAATTGCGAAGAACTTGACAGCCACCGCTGTCCGGGAGCATACAAACCGGCACCCCGGTACCGGTTTTCAACAAACAATCAACAGGGTGAACTCATGATCTGCCCATTGAATATCCGCCTCGCGGCGGTGGCTTTGCTGGGTCTTCTCGCTTTCGCGCCGAACGGCCTGGCTGAAGAGCCGCCCGGCATCCTCTGGGATACGACCTCACAGCCGGTGATGGAAGGCATGCCGATGCAGTTGCCGATGCAGAGATTGAAGCTCTGCGCGCCCAGGGTCTGGACGAGGCCACCGGAAGGCAACAGGGACTGTGTGAACTCGAACTTCCACCTGGTCGGCAACAAGGCTACCTGGACCAGTGTCTGCACCGGCAACATGCCGATGACCGGCGTTGGCGAGATGACCTTCGGCGCCGATGGCTCCTATGTCGGATTCGTGAAGTTCATGTCCGACCAGATGAACATGACCGTGAATCTCACCGGCAAGAAGATCGGCACCTGCGACAAGCCGATGGCCTGAGGTAAGCGCCATGAAATCGCGATTTTTACTGACGGCCATCGTTGCTGTGCTTTTCGGCGCCCAGGCGCTGGCCGCGACGCCTCCTGTAGCGCCAGCACCGATACCGGCCACGAGACCCATTGCCCCCGCGGCGGCGGGTCCGTGGGCCAAGGTTCCTGCGCCGCCGACCGCCTGCTATGGATCGCAGGATCACTACAACGAGCAGAATTCGGCGGCGGTCGATGCCGTCAACAACGAGCAGTACAGCCTGACCGAAAAGAACAATGCATTGGCCCAGAAAGCCAAGGACATCATGAATGCGAACCCGATGGCGATGGCGCAGGCCATGCAGCAGGCCATGATGAACGATCCGCAGAATGCGCAGAAATACATGGAGCGCATGCTGCAGCAGGGCCAAGACACGCAGGCCGCGGTTCCGGCGCAAATGGAAAAGGATAAATTGCTCAAGGCCGAGAGAGATACGATCATCAAGCAGTACTACGCGGCGCTCGCCACGGCGAACGGACCGGCCGACGCGCGCTGGACGGCGCTCAAGAAAAAGATGGGCATCCCGATGGATTCTCCCGGTCCCGGTGAAGGGGGCGTGCCGGACTGGGCGTGGGACGAATGGGGCGTGATCCTGCATGAACGGGACCGGGCGTATCAGGTGACCTGCGCCACCTGGTTTGCGCCGACAGGCCCGCTGCAGGCCTACCTGAAGCGCTACAAGACCTTCCTGATCCAGGAACGCATTCCCTACCAGAAAAAGCTCGAAGAGCCCGCGCTCGAGCAGTACCAGACCCTGGGGCTCTCGACCGCGAGCTACCGCTCAACCGCGGAACATGCGGCGGTCGCGGACTATCTCGGTGTGGCACGCGGGATTTTCGACGAGCGCAGGCCCCGGCCGTACTGCACGGCACCCGATCGCTGCGAATAGTCGACTACTAGCGAAGCGTCGCGGCGAGCTTCGCGAAGTCGATGCCTGCGACCGTCGTGCGGATCCGGTCCGGATCGGCCATGACCCTGACGGTGAGGAAATGCGCGCCGAAGAGCGACGCACCGCTTCGTGAGACGCCGCGCCAGCCCCCCTTGAGGTTGGGTTTCCAGGTGCCGAGCAGGTAAAGCTCGTTGTCGTTGGTCAGGGTCTCGCTCTCGTCGCGCCAGCGCCAGGCCGCTTGCGAACCCGGCGGCACCGTCGCAATCGCCGCCGCGCCGGAATCGGCGCTCGCGTTCAAGGGATTCACATCGACGGTGATGTACATCTCGTTGTCTTTCGCGTACGCCCGGTCTTCTGCCGCGTCCCGCGCCGGGTCGCTGCCTTCGTCCATGACCTTGGCCATTTCCTGCTGGAGCTTTTCGAGCTCGAAGTTGTAGTTCTGGGCGCCCACGTAGTCGCCTTTCTGGACCAGCGCGATCTGCGCTTTGACCACCTTGTCCATCTTTGCCTGGATCGCGTCGATGCGCGGCTGCTTCAGTGCCTGCTGCGCCTTAAACCGTGCCGCCTTGGCTGCGATGATCTTCTCGTGCGCGTCGTTGTTGCTGACGTTCCGGTAGCTGCGGCTGAACTGGTAATTGAACGGCACCAGCTCGAAATCCTTGCACAGCGAATCCGCCAGCGAAAAATCATCCGTCCCGGCGATGACCCAGCCCGCCGGAGCGGGGGGCATGGCGCTTTTCACCGCCTCGAGCACGGCCGACATCCGGGCCTTTTCGGCGGCCGTGATCGTGCGGTAATCCTTGTAGCAGACCCCGTCGGAGAGAGCCGGTGGCGCGAAGACCAGGGTGGCGAGGACCAAGGCATACGCCGCCCGGAAATGGCTGGTTTTCATGGCTTTTAGATCCCCCTGGCAGCGATCTTACACCGGGCCGCGAGTGCCGATTTCATCGTGAAGTTTCCCTAATGTGAACTTCAGATAGCCGATTGGTTTGCCGGACCGCCCTTCGTCAAAGTGTCGTCCAACGAAGGAGATGACCATGTACGAAGCAAACAGCAACGGAATCCAGCGAAACCTCAGCGCAGTGCTCGCGGCGCTCATCGTCGCGGCAGGCGGCCTGATCTTCAATGGTGCCCACCTGGCGTCGGCCCCGAAAGGGACCATCGAAGTCGGCCAGTTGACCCTCATCGAGGCACCGGCTCAGGTCGCGACGCTGCCCGAGATCGTGGTCACGGCGAAGAGGGCCTGAAGCCATGCGAAACATCCTTCGCGAGATCTTCGAGCGCTACCTGAATTCGGAACAGGCCGCCTTTGACACGTCGCCGCGGGAACTCTGGCCGTCAGAGAGATTCGTGCCGCCGCCCCAGGTCGTCGCCGCCGCTGGCGATGACCTGGGGCAGGGAGGCACTGCCCCGGACGCGCGTAAGGCCGCATAAAAACAAAGGTTTATTCGACTTTCCCCGGTTGTAAGCCGGGGTCCCGCCCTCTATAATTCCGCCCGGTTTTGGCCGCCTCTGCGGCTTGCGCTGAAGCGTGAAAACGCCACGGACCGCTTGGGGGGCCACGTGGCGTTTTTGTTGCCGGGGCCGGGTGAATGACGACCGTCCGCAACATCCTGCTCGCGCAACTCGCAACCGGCCTGGTGCTCGCGGCCATCGTCTGGTTCTGGTTGGGTTCCGAGCGGGCCATCCCCACACTGTTGGGGGGGTTGATCGGCGTCGTGCCGAACGCATTTCTGGCGGCGAGACTGATGTCGCCGCGGGCCGGGAGCAGCGCGAGAAGCCTGCTGGCGGCCGGATGGCTGGGCGAGATTGGCAAGATCGCGATCGCGGCGGTGATGTTTACCGCAGTGTTCCTGACCTTGAAGCCGCTGCACCCGGAGTTCCTGTTCGCCGGGTACATCGCAACGATTCTGGCCCTGCCGGTGGGATTGCTGTTCGATAGGGGACGCTAAGGGATCATGGCGGAAACGGGTCATTCAGCCGGCGAGTACATCTCCCACCATCTCCAGAATCTGACCGTCTGCAAGGCGGACGGACAATGGGTCTGGAACGAATGCCACGGTAATTTCTACGCGATCAACGTCGACTCGATGGTGTTCGCGGTCCTGCTTGGATTCCTCCTCGTCGCCCTGTTCAGCCGCGTCGCCAGGCGCGCGACCACGGGCGTACCCGGAAAGCTCCAGACCATCGTCGAGATCGTGGTCGGCTTCGTGGACCAGAGCGTCCGCGACACCTTCAGCCATCCGCCCAAGAGCCTCGTGATCGCGCCCTTGGCGATGACGCTCTTCGTCTGGATCTTCCTGATGAACTCGATGGACCTCATCCCGGTGGACTGGCTGCCTTGGGCGGCCAAGGCCGCGGGCGTCGAGCACCTGCGCGTGGTGCCGACGACGGACGTCAACGTCACCTTCGCGATGGCGATCTCCGTCTTCCTGCTGACGATCTACTACAGCGTCCGGATCAAGGGCGGCTGGGGCTTCACCAAGGAACTGATCCTGACGCCCTTCAACCACTGGGCCGCGATTCCGTTCAACTTCGCGCTCGAGGGCGTGTCGCTGATCGCGAAGCCGGTGTCGCTCTCGCTGCGGCTCTTTGGCAACCTCTACGCCGGCGAGCTCATTTTCATGCTGATTGCATTGCTCGGCATCTGGCAGCTGCCACTGCATTTCGCGTGGGCGATATTCCACTTGTTGATCGTGCTGCTGCAGGCGTTCATTTTCATGATGTTGACGATCGTGTACCTGGCGCAGGCACACGAGCACCACTGATATTTCGACCAGGAGAACGTGATGGAAACTGTGATTGGATTTACCGCGATCGCTGTGGCGATCCTCATCGGCTTAGGCGCACTTGGCGTCGGCATCGGCATGGGCCTGCTGGGCGGCCGCTTCCTGGAGGGCGCCGCGCGCCAGCCGGAGCTTGCCCCGATGCTGCAGACGAAGATGTTCATCGTCGTCGCGTTGCTCGACGCGGTCGCGATGATCGGCGTCGGCGTGGCGCTCTTCTTCGCCTTTGCCAACCCGTTCGTCGGGCAGCTGAAGACCGCGCTCGGCGGCTGATCGCCGGGGAGAGGTTCGATGGATTTCAACCTGACACTGATCGGCCAGACGATCGCGATGATCGTCTTCGTCTGGTTCTGCATGCGCTTCATCTGGCCACCGGTCATGAAGGCGATCGAGCAGCGCCGCACGGAAATCGCCGATGGCATCGCCGCGGGCGAGAAGGGCCAGAAGGAACTGGCCGAGGCACGGCATGGCTCAGAGGCGATCCTCGCGGATGCGCGGCAGAAAGCGACCCAGGTCGCTGACATGGCGCACAAGCGCAGCAACGACATGGTTGCGGAGGCGAAAGTTCACGCGTCCGCGGAAGGCGAGCGCATCGTCGCCGCAGCCCGTACCGAGCTTTCGACTTCGCAGACCAAGGCGCGTGACGCGCTCCGGCGTGAAGTGGCAGCGCTCGCGGTGGCGGGCGCCACCCGCGTGCTGGGGCGCGAAGTGGATGCCAAGGCGCATGCCGCGCTCCTCGACGAACTGGCCGCGGAACTGGAAAAGCAGGCCCCGACGCATGGCTGATCGCGCCACCATCGCGAGACCCTATGCGCGAGCGGCCTTTGCGCACGCGCGCGCCGCCAAGGACTTCGCTTCCTGGTCGAAGCTCCTGGGCGCCGCGGCGGCGGCCGCCTCCGATCCGCGGGTCGCGCGCCTGATCGGCCATCCGCAGGTGACGGACGAACAACTCGTGGAGCTCTTCGAAGGCGTGGCGGGAAAGGCGGCAGGCGAAGGCGGACGGAATTTCCTCGGCACGCTCGCCGAGAACAAGCGCCTGGCGCTCTTGCCCGAGATCGCCGCGCAGTGCGAAGTGCTGCGGGCCGAGGTCGAGAACGTCATTGACGTCGAAGTGATCGCGGCGCGCGAGATCGCGGCGCCGCAGCAGAAACGGCTCATGGAAGCGCTGAAGCGCCGGCTGGGGCGCGATGTGCGCATGCACACGAGGATCGATGACACGCTGATCGGGGGCGCTATCGTGCGCGCCGGCGATCTCGTCATCGATGGATCGCTGAAAGGCCGCCTCGCGCGGCTCGGTTCGGCGCTGACGAATTAGGCAAGGAAAGAAGACATGTCCATCAAGGCTTCAGAAATCAGCGACCTGATCCAGGCAAGGATCAAGAACTTCGACGCGGCGACCGAGGCCCGAAACGTCGGGACCGTCGTGTCCGTCACGGACGGCATTTGCCGCGTGCACGGACTCGCCGATGTCGCCTACGGCGAAATGCTGGAATTCCCCGACAACACCTTCGGCCTCGCGCTCAACCTCGAGCAGGATTCAGTCGGCGCCGTGGTGCTCGGCGAATACCGCCACATCGGCGAGGGCGCGACGGTCAAGACCACCGGCCGCATCCTCGAAGTACCGGTCGGCCCCGAGATGCTGGGCCGCGTCGTGGACGCGCTCGGCAACCCGCTGGACGGCAAGGGCCCGATCAAGGCAGCGAAGCGCTCGCCAATCGAACGCGTTGCGCCGGGCGTGATCTGGAGGAAGAGCGTCAGCCAGCCGGTGCAGACGGGACTCAAGGCCATCGACTCGATGGTGCCGATCGGCCGCGGTCAGCGCGAACTGATTATCGGGGACCGCCAGACCGGCAAGACCGCGCTTGCGATCGACACGATCATCAACCAGAAAGGCACCGGCATTAAGTGCGTGTATGTCGCGATCGGCCAGAAGCAGAGCTCGATCGCGAATGTGGTGAGGAAGCTCGAAGAGCACGGCGCGATGGGGCACACGATCATCGTGTCGGCGTCCGCCTCGACGCCCGCGTCGATGCAGTACATCGCGCCCTATTCGGGCTGCGCGATGGGCGAGTACTTCATGGACCAGGGCGAAGACGCGCTGATCGTCTATGACGACCTGACCAAGCAGGCCTGGGCCTACCGGCAGATTTCGTTGCTGCTCCGCCGGCCACCGGGCCGCGAGGCCTACCCGGGCGACGTGTTCTACCTGCACTCGCGGCTCCTCGAGCGCTCTGCGCGCGTCTCAGCCGAATACGTCGAGAAGATCAGCAATGGCAGGATCAAGGGGAAGACCGGATCGCTGACCGGTCTTCCAATCATCGAGACGCAGGCCGGCGACGTGACAGCCTTCGTGCCGACCAACGTGATCTCGATCACCGACGGCCAGATCTTCCTCGAGACCGACCTCTTCAACGCCGGCATCCGGCCCGCGATGAACGCCGGCATCTCGGTGTCGCGCGTCGGTGGTGCGGCGCAGACCGGCGTCATCAAGAAGCTGGGCGGCGGCATCCGGCTCTCGCTCGCGCAGTACCGCGAACTCGCGGCCTTCTCGCAGTTCGCCTCCGACCTCGACGAGGTGACCCGGCGCGCGCTCGAGCGCGGCCAGCGCGTGACCGAATTGATGAAGCAGAAGCAGTACGCGCCGATGTCGGTAGCCGAGATGGCGCTCTCCATCTATGCGGTGAATTCCGGTTACATGGACAAGGTGGACCGCAAGAAAGTCGTTGCCTTTGAAGAGGCGCTCCAGGCCTTCGCGAAAACCGGCCACGCCGCGTTCCTGAAGCAGGTCAACGACAAGCCGGAACTCAGCAAGGAAGTCGAGGCCGGCTACAAGAAGATCTGCGAAGACTTCGCGGCGACGGGAGCCTGGTAGACCCCGATGGCCGGCACAAAGGAAATCCGGGTCAAGATCGCGAGCATCAAGAGCACGCAGAAGATCACCAAGGCCATGGAAATGGTCGCTGCGAGCAAGATGCGCCGCGCCCAGGAGCGCATGAAGGCGGCGCGTCCCTACGCCGACAAGATCCGGAGCGTCATCGGGCATCTCCGGATCGCGAACCCGAACCCCCACCACCCGTTCCTGATCGAACGCGAAGCGAAATCCGCGGGCATCATCGTGATCAGCTCGGACCGCGGACTCTGCGGCTCGCTGAACATCAACGTGTTCAAGCAGGTGCTGGGCCTCGCGCGGGAATGGCAGGGCAAGGGCGCAGACCTGCACCTCTGCCTGATCGGCAGCAAGGCGATGCAGTTCTTCCGGCGCCTGAAGCTCCCGATCGTCGCCTCGATCACGCACCTGGGCGACAAGCCGCGCCTCGCGGACCTGATCGGCACGGTCAAGGCGATGCTCGATCTCTACGAGGAAGGCAAGATCGACCGGCTGTACGTGGTCAGCAACCGCTTCGTCAACACGATGACGCAGAAGCCGGAAATCCGGCAGATGCTGCCGGCGGAGACCGTGGACGCGGCGGACCTCCAGACGCGCTGGGACTACATCTACGAGCCGGCGGCGGACGAGTTGATCGCGAGCTACATGATGCGCTACATCGAATCGCAGGTTTACCGCGCGACGGTCGAGAACATGGCCTGCGAGATGGCGGCGCGCATGGTCGCGATGAAGAGCGCGACCGACAATGCCGGCAAGATCATCGACGAGCTGCAACTCATTTACAACAAGGCCCGCCAGGCCGCGATCACGAAGGAGATTTCGGAGATCGTGGGCGGCGCGGCAGCGGTTTAGGACGGAGACGAATGATGACGAATGGCAAGATCGTGCAGATCATCGGTTCGGTGATCGACGTGGAATTCCCGCGCGAAGGTATCCCGGCGGTTTACGAGGCGCTGAAGCTCGTGGACCAGGACCTGACGCTCGAAGTGCAGCAGCAATTGGGCGACGGCATCGTGCGCACGATTGCGATGGGCGCCTCCGAGGGCCTGAAGCGCGGGCTCGCCGTGAAAGCGACCGGCGCGCCGATCACGCGTGCCCGTCGGTCACGGAACGCTCGGGCGCATCATGGACGTGCTCGGCAGGCCCCAGGACGAGGGCGGCCCGATCAAGACCAAGGATTTCCTCCCGATCCATCGCCCGGCGCCTTCTTATGATGAGCAGACCGGCGGCCAGGACCTGCTCGAGACCGGCATCAAGGTCATCGACCTGCTCGTGCCCTTCGCAAAGGGCGGCAAGATCGGCCTGTTCGGCGGCGCCGGCGTCGGCAAGACCGTCAACATGCTGGAGCTCATCAACAACATCGCCAAGGCGCATTCGGGCCTTTCCGTGTTCGCCGGGGTCGGCGAGCGCACCCGCGAGGGCAACGACTTCTATCACGAGATGATGGAGTCGGGCGTCATCGACAAGAAGGACCTGACGAACTCCAAGGTCGCGATGGTGTACGGTCAGATGAACGAGCCGCCGGGCTGTCGCCTGCGCGTCGGCCTGACCGGGCTCACGATGGCGGAGTATTTCCGCGACGAGAAGCAGGCGGGCGGCAAGGGCAGGGACGTGCTGCTCTTCATCGACAACATCTACCGCTACACGCTGGCGGGCACCGAGGTCTCGGCGCTCCTCGGCCGCATGCCTTCGGCCGTGGGCTACCAGCCGACGCTCGCCGAAGAGATGGGCGTGCTCCAGGAACGCATCACCTCGACGAAGACCGGGTCCATCACTTCCGTGCAGGCGATCTACGTGCCCGCGGACGACCTGACCGATCCTTCGCCGGCGACGACGTTCGCGCACCTCGATGCGACCGTCGTGCTCTCCCGCCAGATCGCCTCGCTCGGCATCTACCCGGCGGTGGATCCGCTCGATTCCACCAGCCGCCAGCTCGACCCGCTGGTGATCGGCGACGATCACTACGACACCGCGCGCGGCGTGCAGGCGATCCTCCAGCGCTACAAGGAATTGCAGGACATCATCGCGATCCTCGGCATGGACGAGCTGTCGGAAGAAGACAAGCTGGCCGTGACCCGCGCGCGCAAGATCCAGCGCTTCCTGTCGCAGCCGTTCCATGTCGCAGAAGTGTTCACCGGCAGCCCCGGCAAGTTCGTCGCGCTCAAGGACACGATCCGCGGCTTCAAGGCCATCATCGCGGGCGAGTACGACAACCTGCCCGAGCAGGCCTTCTACATGGTGGGCGGCATCGAAGAGGCGGTCGAGAAGGCGAAGACGCTCACCTGATCATGGCCAACACCATCCACATCGATATCGTCAGCGCCGAAGGCGAAGTCCACTCCGGACTCGCGACGATGGTGTTCGCGCCAGCATCCGGCGGCGAGATCGGCATCGCGCCGACGGCATGCGCCATTGCTGACGACACTGAAGCCCGGCGAAGTGCGGGTTCAGACGGAGAGCGGGGAAGAACTGCTGTTCTGGGTAGGTGGCGGGGCGCTAGAAGTGCAGCCGCACAAGATCACGGTGCTCGCCGATACCGCGGCGCGGGCGAAGGACCTGGATGAGGCGGCGGCGCTGGCCGCCAAGCAGAGAGCGGAAGAAGCGCTGCGCGATCGTGTTGGGGCAATGGAAATTGCCGAGGCGCAGGCGGAGCTGGCGAGGGCGGCGGCGCAGTTGAGGGCGATCGAGAAGTTGAGGCAGCTTAGGAAAGGCGGTTGAATTCGGCGCGACTCAGAATCGGAATCCGACTCCAATCTCATAGGTGTCCGGGTAACCCGGACTGGATTGGACAATTACCTGATTGAAATAGTCCTCGTCCGTCAGGTTTCGGCCTGACGCAAACACGTACCAGGCTTCGCTCGCTGCCTCGAACATGAGATGCGCATTCAGCAACCCGAAAGAGTCCTGGGCGGCGAGCGGATCATTCTCCGCCGTGTAGAAGTAGTCGCTTCGGAAGCCGTATTCCAATCTCACTGAAAGCTTGCCGAGGCTGCCCAACGGACGTTGATATGCGACTGCCCCAGTGGCGGACCACTCCGGCGCACGGACCAGTTCGTTGCCGGAGAGCGTGTCGCTTGCCGCGGTCAGATACTGGACGAATTCCCGCTTTGGCAGCCAGGTTACGCCAGCGAAGATGGACCACCGCTCCGTGGGGGCGAAGCTCATGTCTGTATCGATGCCGTAGATCCCGGCCTTCGCAGCATTGTCGATACCGAAGACGGGGATGCCGCCAATGTTCACGGCCGTGCTGACCTGAAGGTCTTCGTAGTCATAGTAGAACGCTGCCGCATTGAGCGTCAGTCGCCCGGACAGCCATTGTGATTTGGCTCCGACCTCGAACGCCGTCAGGTACTCGGTTCCGTAGGTGTCGGGCTCGCCGTTGACGAGCCTCGTGGGAATGAGTCCTCCACTCTTGTATCCCGTCGAAACGCCGGCATGGAACATGACATCGTCGCTGAGCGCATAGCTGAGGTCGAGCAACCAGGACAGGTTGTCCAGTTCATTCATTGCGACCACGAGCGTTGGACTATCGTTGATGCCCGTCCCGATCGTCGTCGCGCGATGCTCCTCGCGGCTCAGGCGCAAGCCGGCCGTCGCGATCCACTTGTCGGCGAAATGTACGGTCGCCTGGCCAAAGAGAGCCGACGCGGGATCGTTGAAAGTTGAGAGATTATCGTTGAGCGGTTGCGTGTTCTGGACCGGCAGCAGCTGGTAGGACGCCACGACCGCATCGGCATCGGAGTAGTACGCTCCCACAATGCCTTCGAAATGACCGGAACGGGGAAAGACGAGCTGGAGTTCCTGGCTCCACTGGTCGAAGTCGTTTGGAAGTACGGACCGGATGCAGCCACGCAGCGAGGGCGTTCCCGCGCAGTCGTCGACGCCCCGCACTTCGCTGCGCGAATAGCCGGTGATCGAGCGCAGGGTCGCGAACCCCACGTCGTACTCGAGGTTGACGTTGAGATTGTCGCTCTCGGAGACGAGGTAAGGATTGTCGAGCGTGACGGTCGTCAGCCGGATGTCATGCGGATCCACCAGGAATTCGGGGCGTGGCGACCAGAGGTCGCCGCTGGCTCCGTCGTCACGAGCGTGCTGCGCCATGATGTCGAGACGCAGGTCGTCGCCCGCATCGACGCGGAATGAGCCCCTCACTCCCCAGTAGTCATTCTCTGCAAATCGCCGGTCATCGACCGAGTTACGGATCGTACCCGTTGCCTTCCGATGCGATGAAGGCGAGGCGCAGGGCCGCTTTCGAGCAGGAAGGTTCAGGTGGCCCTCTGCGCGCGCCGTCTCGAAGCTGCCATAGGCGACCTCGATTTTCGAACTGGCCGCATCCTGAGGCACCCTCTTGTGAAAATGTTGATGGAACCGCCCGTCGAATTCCGGCCATACAGGGTGCCCTGGGGGCCCTTCAGCACCTCGATGCGGTCGATGTCGAATAGGCGCGCGAAGATCAAATTGGTGTCGCCGACGTACACGCCGTTTAGGTGTGGCGCCACCGAAGTCCCCGCGACCCGCTGGTCCGCAATGCCACGCAGGGAAAAGCCGCCGCCGAACATGCCCGTGCTGTTGACCAGGAGACCTGGCACGGCAAACTGCAACTCGTACATTCGCGTCGTGCCCATTTCGTCCAGGTATTCCCCGGACACGAGCCTGCACGCTCATGGGGATGTCCTGCAGATCCTCTTGGATCTTGCGCGCGGTAACGACAACCCCCGTTTCCGTAAACAAATCCGTCGCCGGATTCGCAGTTGTTTTGAGCTCGCGCGTGCATTGAAAAAACGGCGCCGACTGCCAACATGCAGCACCAGCATGAGAATCGCAACGCCATGTCGCGCAACCTCCTGTCCTTAGCCCTTGTGCGCCAACAGGCTCCAGGGAACGTATCCAGTAGTGCCGAAAGGGAAGGCCTCGCGACG
>CAVVDZ010000002.1:0-153851 GCA_963747145.1 uncultured Gammaproteobacteria bacterium
GTCCAGCGCCAGACGAAAGGCGCGGCCGCGGGGCCGCGGGCCCGCGAAGCCCAGCTCGTGCTGCAACCGGCCATCGACCACCTTCAGATTGGCCCAGCCCAGCATGCGCTCGCCCCATAGCATCGGCATCGCGTAGTGGCCCATGCGGCGCTTGTGTGCCGGCACATAGGCCTCGAGCTTGTATTCCCAGCCCCAGAACAACTGAAAGCGCCGTCGATCCCAGACCACTGGATTGAAGGGCGAGAGGAGACGCAGCCGGTCGTCCACCCGGTGCCGGGCGGCGGCGGGATTCTCGCCCTGCGGCCAGAACCACAGCACGCCGTCGGCCTCGGCATGGGCATAGCGGGATGTGGCGTGCTCATGGACCTCCCGCGCCTCCGCGGCCAGGTGCGGCACGCCGTCGCGCAGCAGTCTGCCGAGATAGCCCAGACTGGCCGCCGGCAGCGGCGCGTAGAGCTGCACCACCATGTCCAGCAACTGGCCGGCGCGCGCGAGCCGGGCCTCGGGGCTGTCGTCCTGCGGTGGATGCTCGATTGTCTCGTAAACCCGGGTGCCGGCCTCGCGCCGCGCCACGCGCAGCAGCCCGCGGTAGTGCAGGCCCTCCAGCAGATGCGTGCTGGCATTCAGGTCGCCGCCCCAGCGCTTGATGCGGCCATGGTCGAAATGGGTCTGCACGTCCCTCGGGTGGGTGCGGCCACGCCGGCGCACGAAGGCCAGCACCTCGCGGGCGCGCGCGCTCGGCGTCCCAGGCGCGCGGCGCCCCGCGCGGATGGAGCAGCGCCAGGGCCTCGCGAGGCAGGAACCCGTAGTTGACGAAGAAGGCCTCCTCGATCGCCAGGCGCGGATAGCGGCGCTCCAGCTCGCCGGCGCGATACTCCTTCACGCGCTGCGCGAGGATCAGATCCTGGGCGCGAGCGGGCGCCCGCATCGGGTCGGCCTGGACAAAGCCCAGGCGCGCGATGGCCCGCGGCAGGCTGGTGGCCTGGAACAGGCTGCGCGCGATCGCGTAGTGGCGAAGCTGCTGGAGACTGGGGCCGGACATTCTTACCTATTTCGTCGCTGGTGACCCACACTGTAATCCGGCGACGATTTCCTTACGCGGAAGTCCCGTGGTCGCGCCGGTCACAGACGGTACAGCCGTTGCGGTGACGGCATTCATGCCCAATTTCCGCCTGGTGCTTGCCGCGTGCCTGCTGGTCCTCGTCTCCGACAAGGTGTTTGCGCAGTCGCCTCGCGTGTACTACGCCGACGATCTCGGCACCCTCGGCGGCCCGTACCTGCTCGGCGCCGCGATGAACAACAACGGCGACATCGTCGGAGCCGGCACGACCGCCGACGGCGTGATGCACGCGTTCCGCTGGACGCACAGCAGGGGGCTCGAGGACCTCGGCTTGTTCGGAGGCGTGATGTCGGGGGCCACCGGCATCAACGACAGCGGCGATATTCTGGGCTTCTATTTCGACGACCAGTACCTCACCCATCCGTTCATCCTGCCGGCCGGCGGCACGATGCAGCCGATCGCCGGCGTGTTCCAGCCGAGCCGCCTCAGCGCGAACGGCTGGTTCACCGGCATGAGCGCCAATTCGACGGCCTTTCGCGCTGTGCTCGGCGGAGCGATTCAGGAACTGAGCGCATCCATCGGCTTCGGCACCGACGTCAACGGCCGCGGCGATACGGCCGGCTACAGCTTCCACGGCGATCCGGGCCCGGCGATGCAGGCGACGGCATTTCGCTACTCGGATGACGCCGGCTTCGTGGATCTCGGAACATTCGGCGGCGCCTGGAGTTATGCTTACGGCATCAATGCCACCGGCGCGGTCGTTGGCGAAGCGTCCACCGCGACGGCGGACGTCTGGCGCGCGTTTCGCGCGGTACGCGGCAGCCCGCTGCAGGATCTTGGAACCTTGCTCGACAGCCCTCTGGCCACGGCGTCGGCCTACGGCCTGAACGATGCCGGCGACGTCGTCGGCCAGCGGCATCGATCGACGGCTGGGGGCCGTTTCGCTACACCGACGGCGAGGGCATGGTCGATCTCTCGCGGTTGATTCCGATGGCCGCGCGCCGCAACGGCAAGCCCTATCTGGCGGCCGCGATCAACACGCGCAAGGAGATCCTCGCCGTCTACTCCGACGCGAACGGTGAGCTTCGCACACAGTTGCTGCGTCCCCGCACGTTCGTGAATCCTCCGGTCCTGTCGGCAGTGTCGGCCGACCCGGCGGTGCTGGCGCCGCCCAACGGCCGCATGGTGCCGGTCGCGATTGGCGTCAGTGTCGCGGACGAGTACGATGCCAGCCCGGCGTGCCGCATCACGAGCGTGCTCGATTCGGCGGCACCGTTGGGCGGACCGAACCGCGATGTGCAGATCACCGGCCCGCTCACCGTGAATCTGCGCGCGAAACGCGACGATGGCGACGATAGAATCTACGCGGTGCTCGTGACGTGCAGCAACTATTTCGGGAAGTCCGCGACACGGTTCACGCTCGTCCGTGTTCCGCACCGGTAGGCTCAGTGATGGGTGGCCGGCCGATGGCACGCCAGACGCTTCACGCGTTGCTGGCGGTGGTGGCGCTCGCGACACCCGCGCGTGCGCAGTATGTTCAGGCGAATCGACTCGTTCGAGGTGACGCCGTTTGTCGGCATCAGGTTTGGAGGGACCTTCGACGTGCGGGGGGAGCAGCCGCCGCAGGTCCAGGCCACCTGGAATGACGCCTCGAGCTATGGTCTGGCGGCCGGCGTCCGCTTCGATGATTCCGGCCTGATTGAATTCCGATGGACCCGATCGACGTCGACGTTGCGGTTCGGCGCGCCGTTCGGGTTTGCGGGCGCCTCGCTCGGGGACGTCACGTTGAACCAGTTTCACGCCGACTTCACGCGTGAGTGGGTCATCCCCGACGTCAAGGGCCTCCGGGCGTTTCTGACAGGCAGCGTCGGCGCCACGCACCTGGCCGCGGCGCACGATGGCTTCACGCGCTTCTCGTTCGGCTTCGGCACCGGAGTCAAACAGTTTCTGGGCCGGAGGTTCGCGATACGTGCCGAGGCGAAATGGCTGCCCATCCTGATTGCTCCCGAAGTTGGCGCATGGGGGTGTGGCACGCTCGACGTCGGCGGCTGTCTCGTGGTTCTGACCGGACCCGCGGCGCAGCAGTTCGAACTCAGCGTCGGGCCGGTTCTGCGCTTCTGACGAACCGACGTGACTACTTCGGGGCGCCGTACACCACCCGGCCGCCCACCATTGTCAGCGTCGGTTTGATGTGCTTGATCTTGCGCGGCGGGCACGGTCATGTAATCGCGATCGAGCACGACGAGGTCGGCCTGCTTGCCGACTTCGAGCGAGCCGAGCGCGTTCTCCTGAGAGAACAGATACGCATTCGACCGTGTGTGCGCGATGAGCGCCTCCTCGCGCGTCAGCGTCTCGTCGAGCACGCGGTTGCCGCCGACGTCGAGGCCGCTGACCACCCAGCCGAGCGTCACGAACGGGCTGTAGTGCGACACGATCGTGGCATCCGTGCCGAGGCCGAACACGATGCCGCTGTCCGCGATCTTTCGAAGCGGCATATGGGCGCCGGCCTGCATCGCGGCGCCGTGGACGCCGAGCGTCATGCCCATCGCCTTCGCGCGCGCGATGTTCTGCGGCGAGATGTCGTAGATGTGGCCCATCGTCCAGCGCAGGCCGTTGAGAGGTTGGCTCTTGTTCACCGTCTCGAGCGTGTCGAGCAGATCCGTTACGGCGTTGTTGTTGATGACGTGCTGGTGGACGTGCCAGCCGCCGCGGGCGGCCGCGGTCGCGAGCTTGCCGTATTCGCTCATGATCTCGGCCGGCCAGGGATCCTTGCGCGGCGCGAGATCGAAGAACGGCCCGTACAGAACCTCGCCGAGGCCGAAGACGCCGAACTGGCCGTCGAACCGGTTCGGACGGCTGCGCTCGATGAGCGCCGCGGCCCTCGCCGCCGACGCAGGGTCGGTCGCATTGAACGGCAGCGTCTCCCAGAGCCGGACCGGCAGCGGCCCTGTGGCCGCGCGAGCGGCCAGGAAGTCGGATTGCCCCAGGCTGTAGACGCCCGTGAGCCCGACCGAATTGAGCTCGCGCAGAAAATCCGTGAGGTTCTGCTCGCGCTGAGCGGGCGAGGTCTTCGGCATGGCGTCGTACAGCGCGTAGGGCGGCTGGAACGACACGAGGCCCGTCGCGCTGCGACGCGCACCGTCGGCGGGGTTCAGCCCGACGGCCTTGAGCGCCAGGCTGTTCGCGTAGACGACGCTGTAGCCCTCCTGCACGAACAGGGGATTGTTCGGCGCCACGCCGTCGAGTTCCTGGAGAGTGAACCCGCCCGGCGCGTCGGCGAACTGACGCGGCGTCCAGCCGCCTTGCACCATGACCCAGTCGCCGGGCGGCAGGCTCGCCGCTTTGGTCGCGAGAATCCGGAGCGCTTCGCGGCGCGAGTCGACGCCCTCGAAGCGGGACTGCTGGTGCCAGGTATCGACGCCGCGCGTGAAGTGGAAGTGGTTGTCGATGAGACCGGGGATCACGGTTGCACCGGCGACGTCGATGACCCGGGTCCTGGGACCCGCGTAGCGCGCGATGTCTTCGCGCGTGCCGCGCGCCACGATGCGGCCGTCGTTGATGGCCAGGGCCTGAACGATCCGGAAGCCCGCGTCGACGGTCAGGATCTTGCCGTTGGTGACGACGGTGTCGACGTTCTGCTGCGCGAGCGCGGAGCTCGCGAGCGCGGCCAGGAGGCCGGCAAAGAGCATCGGGCGGGTGATTCGCGTGTGCACGGGATTCCTCCATCGATGAGCGGCAAGGCACGAGCCAGTGGCCTGTCTATCCAGGAGCATTACCGATCGGAGCCACGACAACGTACAACGCAGAGCACGCAGAGTCCGCAGAGACGACTCAACGTGACCGCTCTGCGAAGCGCTCGACGCGGACGGCCTGCCGAGGCAGGCCGAGCGTTGTGCCCGGCGTGCTCGGCGCTGATCGTCGTACCGTTACTGAATCATCGCGTACGGATCACCTAGTCGCCGCCGCTCCCCTTGAACTGGTCGTCCTCGTCGGCGAAGAGGACGTTGAAGCTGGTGAGCGAGCCGTAGCAGCCGCTCACGTAGCTCTGGAGCTTCACCTTCGCGTCATCGGGCAGGTCCGAGGCGTTGACCTGCTGCTCGAGCGTGCGCAGCCGGTTCCGGAGCATGACGACCTTGTGGAAGAACGTCTCGATCGGCCAGGTCTTCTCCTGCAGCCCGGCGTGCCGGCCGCAGGACGAGCGTGCCGCCGCGCCACTTGTCGGCCGGCGTGACGGCGTGATGCCGGTCTCCTCGCGGATGATCCGCCGCAGCAGGAGCTTCGAGATCGTCGGTGGAGTTCGCCATATGCCGGGCCGCTCCTTTCGCGGTCGCTGACAATGGGAAATGGGGCCCGGTTCGAGGGCGCACGCCGCCGTCGGGGGAGGCGGCGGGCGGCGCCGGCGATTGGGACGATGCGCGTGCCGGTCCGCCGCGATAGTTGTGCTCGCTGCGGCAATATCCGCAGCTCACGCGAATCGGCGACCAGCGGCGTCGACCGCGATCACCGTGTGCAGACGGTCGGCCTTGCACGCGCGGCAGATGTCTTCGAGAGATTCGCCGGCCCGGTAGGTGCGGGGCAATGACATCGCGCGCCTATGATGGCACGATCTCGTGCGCGCGAAGGGCGCCGCGCGATCAGTCGGCGCGCAGGGCCGCGAGCGGGTCCACACGACTGGCGCGCCGCGCGGGCAGATAGGCGGCCAGCCAGGCCGTGATGCCGAGCACGAGCGGCGCACCGATGAGCACCATCGGATCGAACGTCCCGACGCCGTAGAGCAGCGTCGCGAGGAAGCGCGCCACGAGCAGCGACGCGGCCACGCCGATCGCGCCGCCGGAGAGCGCCAGACGCACGCCGTGCATCGCGAGCAGCCGCGCGACGCCGGCGGCGTCGGCCCCGAGCGCCATGCGGATCCCCACCTCGCGCGTCCGCATGGCCACGGTGTGGCGCACGGTCCCGTACACCCCGATGGCCGCCAGGGCCATGCCCAGTGCCGCAAACGCCGAGAGCAGGACGGCGCCTATTTGCGACGGCAGTCTCGACGTCGCCAGATGCTGCGTCATCGTCATCGCCTGCATCACCCGCAAGTCCGGATCGACCTCCCGGCCGGCGCCGGCGAGCGCCAGTGACATTTGCGCCGGATCAGTGGCCGTGCGGACGACGAACGTGGCTCCCGTTAGGCCGTCGCCCTGGGTATAGGCCTCATAGACAACGTCGTGGGGAGCTTCCCCGAGCGATCGGACGTTGATGTCGCTCGCCACGCCGACGATCACCAGGTCTCGCTCGGCCGGATCGGGCCGGCGGAGGATTTGCCCCAGCGCATCGCCCTCCGGCCAGTAGCGGCGGGCCATCGCGTGGCTGACGATGGCCACGGGCTGAGTGTTGCGCCGGTCGGCATCGTTGAAGGTGCGGCCGGCCACCATCGCCATGCCGGCGGCGTCGAAGAACCCGCCGTCGGCGAATGCGCGGTCCGCGCGAAACGTCTCGCGGCCGGCCGGTGGCACGCGCCCGTCGATTGTGAAGTCCGTATTGCTGGACGAGAGCTCGAGCGGAAGCGGCCAGACGAGACCGACGGCTGAAGCCCCCGGCAGGTTCCGAAAGCGTTCGAGCAGACGCTGCGTGCGCTGCACGGCGCTGTCAGGTGTTGACCGCGCGGCCGGCATCAGGACGGATAGCAACGCCGTCGGCGCATGGCCGAATCCCGGATCCACAGCCAGCATCTGCTGCCAGCTCCTCAGGAACAGCCCGGCGCCCACGAGCAACACGAGGGAGATGGCGATCTGGGCGGCGACCATCACGTTGCGCCACCTGAGCGGGCCGGGCGCATCGCTCCCCCTGCTGCCCGTCTTGAGTGTCGACCCCAGATCGGCGCGGGTACCCTGAACGGCCGGGACAAGTCCGAGAAGGCCGCCTGCCAGCGCGCCGGCGCCGGCCGTGAACACCAGCACTCTCCAGTCGAACAGCACCCTCCAGCCGAGGCCGAGGTGAAGGTCGAGCCGCAGGCCATAGGGCAATGGCAAGTCGACCGACAGCAGAACGTCGAGGAGCACGAGCGCCAGGACGAGGCCGGCCGCGGCGCCGCCGAACCCGAGCAGCGCGCTCTCGACCAGTACCTGGCGCGCGAGCGCGCCGCGGGTCGCGCCGAGGGCTCGCCGCACGGCCACCTCCTGCCCCCAATCGAGGGCGCGCGCCATCAGAAAGCTCGCGAGGTTCGTGCACGATAGCAGCAGCACCAGCCCCACGACCGCGATCAGCAGCCAGGCGGCTGCGCGCAGGAGCGAATCCACTCCCGGGACAACCTGTACGTCGGCGGTTGGCACGAGCGCGAACTGCTCCCCGGGCGTCCACCCCTCCGGGCGCGCGGCGGTGAGAGACGCCGCCACGAGGGAGGCCGCGTGCTCGGCCTGCGCCCGGGTGACGCCGGGCGCGAGCCGCGCCTTGACGAAAAAGCTGTGGAAGTTGCGCTTGTCGAGCATCTCGACGCCCATCAGCTCGTCCTGCATGGCCATCGGGACATAGAAGGCGGGCGTAATAGCCGGAAGGCCGCCGCGATAGTCTGCCGGCGCGACGCCGACGATCGTATAGCTGCGGCGCCCGACCTGCAGCGTGCGTCCGACCACCTGCGGGTCCCCACCGAAGGCGCGCTGCCAGTAGCCGTGGCTGAGCATCACCACCGGATGGCCGCCCCGTGCGACGTCGTCCTCGGGAGCAATCGCCCTGCCGAGCCGGGGCTTGATGCCGAGCAGCGCGAACGCGCCTCCCGTCGCGGCCTCGCCCATGACAGTGTCCATCGTGCCGCCACGATCGACCTGCGCCATGACGAACGTGGACGCCACGATTCCACGGAACACGTGGCTCGTGCCCCTGCGCAGGTCCTCGATGTTCGGGTGCGACAGCGGGTTGAACCCCTGCCCGCCTTCGGCTTCGTAGATGTTGATGAGCGTCGCGGGGTCGGCGAGCGGCGACTGGCGGAAGAGCACCGCGTGAGCCACGCCGAAGATGGTCGCGTTCGCGCCGATGCCGATGGCCAGCGACAGCACGGCCATCGCCGTGAAGCCCGGATGCCGGCGCAGCGAGCGCACGCCGTAGCAGATGTCGCGCCAGACCGCTTCGAGCCGCGGAAAGCCCTGGCGGTCGCGATAGGCTTCCCTGGTGTGCAGCGCGCTGCCGAATCGTTGTGCGGCCGCGCGGCGTGCCTCGTCGGGCGGCAGACCCTTCGCGGCATACTCGGCCGCCGCGAACTCCAGGTGGGCGGAGATCTCGTCGTTGAGTTCGTGATCCAGTTGACGCCGGTGCCAGAGCGCCAGCAGCCGCGCGAGCAACGGCCTCATGGCAGGGCCTTCGAAAGCTTGAAGAACTTCCCGACGATGCTCGTGGCCCGCTTCCACTCCTCTTCCGCCACCTCGAGCTGCTGCTGGCCCCGGTGCGTGATCGCGTAGGACTTCACCCGGCGTCCGGTGGCCGACTCCTCCCATTTGGGCGAAATCCACCCGTGCTGCTGCAGCTTGAGCAGCGTGGGATAGAGCGACCCTTGATTGATGGCCAGCTGGTCGCTCGTGATCTGTTCGATTCCGCCGCGCGATGGCGTATCCATGCAGCGGTCCCAGGGTGTCGAGCGTCTTGAGGACCATGAGGTCGAGCGTGCCGCGGAGGACGTCTGATTTGTCGCCGCCCATATGTAGAAAACCTACAGCTTCAATGTGTCGGTTGTCAACACATGTGTCCCGGGCGCCTGCGCTAAGATGCCGCTCAGTGAGATTCCGGCCGGCGGTTTTCGCGATGGCTGTCGTCGGCGTGCTCGGCGCGAGCCGCGCGGGCGCCGTGCCGCCCGACGACGTGGCAAGGCCGCGTCCCGGACCGCCGGCCGAACGCGCCTCGCTGCCGGATGAACCGGCATGGACGCCGCAGCGTGAGGCGGCGGAACGGGGCGAGGCGGCGGCCCAGTTCGCCCTCGGCGGGCAGTACGCCACCGGCGACGGCGTCCCGCGAGACATGGCGCAGGCCGTCCGATGGTGGCGCCGCGCGGCCGAGCAGGGTCACGTCACGGCGCAACTCAATCTGGCCGCCGCGTATCAGATGGGCGCCGGCGTTCCCAGAGACGAAACCGCAGCGGTCGAGTGGTTCCGGAAGGCCGCCGACCAGGGGCATCCGATGGCCCAGTTGCAGCTCGGAGAGGCGTATGAGGATGGCGACGGCGTCCCCGCAAACGCCGCCGAAGCCGTCCGCTGGTGGCACAAGGCGGCGGACCAGGGCAACATCGTGGCGCAAAACCATCTCGGGCAGGCCTACCACGAGGGCGAGGGGGCCCCACTGGACTTCGCGCAGGCCCTCCATTGGTACCGTCTGGCCGCCGAACAAGGGCAGGCGCAAGCCCAGTCGAATCTGGGCTTCATGTACCAGAACGGCCAGGGCGTCGCACGGGATCCGGCCCAGGCCGTCCAGTGGTGGCGCCGGGCCGCCATGGGCGGCAACACCAGCGCGCTGTTCAACCTGGCGGTCGCCTACTTCAACGGTGACGGCGTGATGGCCGACGATGTCGAAGCCTACAAATGGGTCGAGCTTGCCGAGGCCCATGCCTCGGACGAGCGCCAGTCCAAATACGCCGCGCTGCGCGAAGCCCTCCTCATGAAAATGACGTCCACGCAAGTCGCCGAAGGACGCCGGCGCGTGCAGGAGTGGACCAGCGAAATACGTTAAGCTCCGGTGTACACGTAAGCCCCGTACGCGCGTAAACTTAGGGTTGGGAGACGATGAACAGACGCAGTTCACTCAGACTGGCGGCCGCGCTCTGGCTGACCGTGTCCGCGCTCAGCTTCCCTGAAGCCGCCGGCCAGGCTCCGGCCAGGGGCGACGACGTCCAGCGCGCCGTGCTTGACCGCTACTGCGTCACCTGTCACAGCGCCCGCGCGAAGAGCGGCGGGCTGGTCCTCGAGAAGATAGACCTCGCAGATGTCGCGGCCCACGGCGACACGTGGGAGAAGGTCGTGCGCAAGGTGCGCGCCGGCATGATGCCGCCGCCCGGGATGCCGGCCCCGCCCGACGCCGACAAGCAGGCGCTTCTCACCTCGCTCACCTCGCAGCTCGATCGCGCCGCCTGGCCTCGCCGCAGCCGGGGCGCCACGTCCGTGCATCGCCTGAATCGCACCGAGTACGCCAACGCCATCCGCGACCTGCTGGACCTGGAGATCCCGTGCGCCGCTGCTGCCGCTCGACGACTCGGCGGACGGCTTCGACAACATCGCCGACGTGCTCGGCCTCTCACCGGTGCTGCTCGAGCGCTACCTCGTCGGCCGCCGGCCGCATCAGCGCTCTGGCGGTCGGCGACCCGAAGACATCGCCGACAGGCAAGATTTACCGCGTGCGCCAGGACGCGTCGCAGGACCGGCACATCGACGGTCTGCCGCTCGGCACGCGGGGCGGGTTCGAGTCACGCCACATCCCGCTCGACGGCGAGTACACGTTCAAGGTCAGGCTGTTCCGCACCAACCTCGACGATGCGCGGCTCGAGTTCCGCGCACCACTCGAGCATCAGCGTGGACGGCCAGCGCGTGCACCTCGCGTCGTTGGGCGGCGACCGCGACGTCCGCGGCTCGAGCGAACCCGACTCACCGGCGACGGAGATTGACAATCGCATGCTCGGTCCGCGTGCCGCTCAAGGCCGGCCCGCACAAGATTGCCGTCGCCTTCATCGAGAAGAGCACGGCTGCTACGCGCCGGGGTCCTGCAGTCCGTTCCTGCGGACGACGTGGGACCCGGTCGAATTACTCCGGGCGAACCCGCACATCGAGACGCTGGTCGTCACCGGGCCGTTCGCCGCCACGGGGCCGGGCGAGACACCGAGCCGCCGCCGCGTCTTCTCGTGCCGCCCGTCGGCGGTCGCCGACGAGGAGGCGTGCGCGCGAAGATTCTGGCCGTCGCTGGCGCGGCGCGCGTACCGACGACCGCTGACTGACGCCGACACCCGCGGTGCTGCTCGGCTTCTTCGCGGCGAGGACGCGAGGAGGGGACGTTCGACGGGGCATCGCCATGGGCGTCTGCGCGTGATCCTCGCGAGCCCCGACTTCATCCTCGCGGACCGAGCGCGATCCGGCGGGCGGTCGCTCCCGGATCGTGTACGGCGAGCTGACCGAATCTGGAGCTGGCGTCTCGGCTGTCGTTCTTCCTGTGGAGCAGCATTCCGGACGACGAGCTGCTCGCGCCGCCGAGCCGCGGCAAGCTGAGCAACCGGCGGTGCTCGAGCGCGCAGGTCCGGCGCATGCTCGCGGATCCGCGCGCGCGCGCGCTCGTCGACAATTTCGCCGGCCAGTGGCTGTACCTGCGGAACCTTCGCAACATCAACCCGACGCGGACGAGTTCCCCGACTTCGACGACAACCTGCGCATGGCATGGTCGCGCGAGGTCGAGCTGCTCTTCGAGAGCGTCGTGCGCGAGGACCGCGGCGTCGTCGATCTGATGACCGCCGACTATACGTTCGTCAACGAGCGGCTCGCGCGCCACTACGGCATTCCCAACGTCTACGGCAGTCACTTCCGCCGGGTCAGGCTGAGCGACGATGAACGGCGCGGCCTCTGGGCAAGGGCGGCATCCTGCTCGTCACGTCGCTCGCGCACCGCACGTCACCGGTCCTTCGCGGCAAGTGGGTGCTCGAGAACATCGTCGGCACGCCGCCGCCGCCGCCGCCCCGGCGACGTGCCGCCGCTGAGGAGGACCAGCGCGGAAGGCGCGCCGCGATCGCGCGAGCGGATCCGAAGCGCATCGCGCGAACCCGGCGTGCGCCGTCGTGCCACACGCGTGATGGATCCCATCGGGTTCGCGCTGGAGAAGTTCGATGCCGTCGGCGATGGCGGACGAAGCGACGGCGGCACGCTCGGCATGCGATCGCGCGGGACAGCTCATGGACGGCAGCACGGTTGACGGCCCCGTCACGCTGCGCAAGGCGCTCACGCGCAACCCGGAGGTGTTCGTGCGGACGATGACCGAGAAGCTGCTGACTATGCGGTCGGCAGGGGCCTCACCTCGGCCGACATGCCGGTGGTGCGCCTCACGGTTCGGGACGCGCGGCCCGAGAACTACCGGTTTTCCTCGCTGATTCTCGGCATCGTCCGCAGCGCGCCGTTCCAGATGCGGACGGCGGCGGACGCCGGTGGTTGCGGCCGCGGGGCCCGCTGGACATTAGTCGGATTCGCTACAATCGGAACAGGGAGCGTACATGTTCATCACGAAACGGTCGTTGTCGCGCCGGGCGGTCCTCAAGGGGATGGGTGCCACGCTGACCCTCCCGTTCCTCGATGCGATGGTTCCGGCGGCAACCGCCCTGGCCAAGACCGCCGCGCAGCCGGCGCTCCGGTTCGGCGCCGTGTTCGTGCCGATGGGCGAGCGGCCCGGGTACTGGACGCCGCCGACGACGGGAGCCGGAATTCGAGTTCACCCCCATCCTCAAACCGATCGAGCGATTCCGTGAGAGCCTCGTCATTGTCTCGAACCTGGATCGGCCGCCAGGCGGCACGCACGCGGTCAGCACCTCGACGTGGCTGACCGGATCGGCGCCGAAGCGAACCGAGGCCGAGGACTTCTACGTCGGCATCTCGCTCGACCAGGTGGCCGCGGGCCTCATCGGCAAGGACACGGTGTTCCCCTCCCTCGAGATTGCCACCGAGGAACAGGCGGGCTATATCGGCGCGTGCGACGTGGGCTACAGCTGCGCCTACATGAGCACGATCGCGTGGAAGGGGCCGACCACGCCGCTTCCCGTGGAGATCAATCCGCGCGTCGTCTTCGAGCGGATGTTCGGGACGTCCGGACCCCGGCCCAATCGTCTGGCCCCAGGCACAGCGGCTGGCGCGCACCGGGCGGCGAGCCGATGAGGCGCTCGAACTGGCTCGCGGCGGCGGCGGCGCTGCTCGCGCTCGGGCTGGCGGCGGCGGTCGCCGACGCCGCGCGGATCAACGGATCGCCGCGCGCCGACAGCCTGGCCGGGACCTCGCGCGCCGACCGGCTCTACGGCCATTCGGGCCGCGACCGCCTCGACGGCAAGGCCGGCAACGACCGGATCGACGGCGGGCCGGGCCCCGACCTGCTGTACGGCCGCTCCGGCCGCGATCGCCTGTACGGGCGCGGCGGGCGCGATCGCCTCTACGGCAACAGCGGCAACGACGCGCTCGACGGCGGCACGAGCGGCGACCGCCTCAACGGCGGCTCGGGCAGCGACGCGCTGTTCGGCCGCGCCGGGTACGACCTGCTCGACGGCGGCTTCGGCAACGACGCGCTGCAGGGCGGGTCGGGCAACGACCGCATGTTCGGCGGCGCCGGCAACGACGACATGGACGGAGGCGCCGGCAACGACGCGCTCAACGGCGGACCCGGCGACGACGCGATCGACGGCGGCGACGGCGACGACACGATCACCGGCGGCGACGGCGGCGACACGCTCGACGGCGGCAACGGCGACGACCGCATCACGCCGGGCCCCGGCGAGGCCGACATCAAGAGCGGCGCCGGCGACGACGTGATCTTCGCGCGCAACGGCGCGCAGGACACGATCGACTGCGGCGACGGCAACGACACGGTCTACGTGGACGCCCAGGAGGACGGCGTCTTCGACTGCGAGAACGTGATCCGCCCCGCCGGCGCCCCGTAATCCCCTCTGACGTCGTGGGCGCCGAGGCCGCCGCCGGGGGATCCTCCGAGGCCGCGGTTACCTGGTCACGATCACCTCGTAGTCGTCGACGATGGGGTCGCGGGCCGGCTTCGCGGTCGAAACCGCCTGCTCGCGCGCCGCGTCGGCGACCTTCTCGCTCTCTCTCATGTCCGCCTCGGTCTCCCACAGCGTGAAGGCGACGGCCTTGCCGCTCTTGCGGTTCACGCCCACGGTGATCCCGCGGAATCCCGGTCGCTGCGCCAGCGCCTGGAGCGATTCCTCCTCGAACTGCGCCTGGGTCTCCTCGATGCGCTCCGGGTCGAGGCCGGCGAACCTGCTGAGTCGTGCGTGCATCTGATCCTCCTCTCGCTCGACACCAGTATCGCGCCGCCAACCGTCGCTGACTAGGCTCCGCGCGGTGAAGCCGGCGGCGCGCGACCTCATCGACGACCGGCTGATCCGCGGCCTCTACGTGGAGGCGGTTCGAAGGGCCGGCCTGCAGCCGGAGCACGAGCCGCATCTGGTCTTCCAGACCTCAACGCTCGACGCCCTGTTCGACGGGGACTTCGACGGTGACCTCACGTTCGCCGAGCTGGCCGAGCACGGCGACTTCGGGCTCGGAACCCTGAACGGGCTGGACGGCGAGATGATTGCGCTCGAGGGCAGCTTCCTGCGCGCCGACGTGGACGGGAACATCAGCGCGGTGCCGCCCGCCGCACGCACGCCGTTCGCGGTCGTGACGTTCTTCGACCCGGTCGTGGAGTTCACCGTCGACCGGACACTCGACCACGACGAGTTCGTCCACGAGCTCAACCGCCACGCCCCGCCGGGCTCCCCCGTGTGCGCGGTCCGAATCGACGGATCCTTCGAGCTGGTCCACGCGCGCTCGGTGCCCGGGCACGAGCCACCGTATCCGTCGCTGACCGAGATCGCGCACGAGCAGCACGTGTTCGACTTCCACGACGTCGAGGGCACGATCGTCGGCTTTCGCTTTCCCGCGTACGCGCAGGGCATCGAGGTCGCCGGCTACCACCTCCACTTCGTCGACGCCGAGCGGCGCCGCGGCGGCCATGTGCTGGCCTGCCGCCCGCGCGGGGTCGAGGTGCGGATCGACCATGCCGCGCGATCTGCACGTCGAGCTCCCACCCGGGATCGAGCTCGGCGCACCGGACACGGGCGCCGCCGCGCAGGAGCGGATCCGCCGGATCGAGGGGAAGAGCTAGCCCCCGCGCCCGTCCGGCTCGGGCCGCGGCCGCCAGCCGGGCTTGGCGATGACCCGGCCGGTACCGCCGGTCGCGACCCGCGCGGGGTGGCGGGCGGCGCGGCCGGCCACCAGGGCCGCGTCGATCAAGCTGCCGAGCTGCGCGAACTTCTCGGTGCGGCACAGGCCGAGTGAGGTGCCACAGGGGTTCAGGCGACCCCAATCGGGGTCGCCGTAGTTCGAGCCGAGGTTGCTCAGCATCGCGATCGCGTAGTGGCGGTAGGCCTGCCCGGGCAGCGATGTGACGATCCCCGCGTCCGAGGCGGCGGTGTCGACGAGGCCGATCTTGTGCATGAACGTGACCTGCGCGCGGGCATTGCACGGGCGGACGTCGCGCCCGAAGTCCGCCCCGCTGCCGGGGACGACCACGTGGCCGCGGCGGTCGATCCAGCGCGCCGGCTCGAGCTGGGGGATGCCTTCCGCCGGGTAGACGCGGCCGAAGCGCCGCTGCCCGCACCAGACGGTGGTCGAGAGCGCGTCCGCGAACGCGTCCTGGCCCAGCTCGCGCTTGAGGAACGCGCGCGAGGACGGCTTGAGCTCGCCCGCGGTGACCGCGCGGCCGTTCGGGCGGCGCCACAGCGTGCCCTGCCCGCCGTCGATCAGCCAGAAGAGGCGCGCCGTGTCCAGCGCGGTCATGTTCAGCTGACCGTCTTGCCAGTTCGCGCCGTTGGTCGCGCGGGTGCCGTTGACCTGCATCGTGCCGAGGCCGAGGCTGCGCAGGTCCGCGTTGAGCGCACCGATCGCACCGAGCCGGTGCAGGCGCACGATCAGCGCGCAGGTCGCCTGGTTGCTCGACCACGCGATCATCGCGTCCATCCAGCCGCGCACGGTCGAGGTGCCCGGTGCGCACAGCCCGGTGCGCGGGCTCCCGGAGTAGCGCAGCCGCGCGCCCAGCCGCAGCCGGCCGCGATCGACCTGGCGCATGACCTCGTAGGCGACCATGATCTTGAACAGCGAGGCGGGGTAGGGGGCCATGAACCGGAATGGCGCGCGGGAGCGGCCGCCGACGATGTCGGTGCCGCGGCCCTGCGAGCCGTCGAAGCTCGACTGGCGCCAGCGCGTGAAGCGCACGGCGGTGGTGCCCCAGTTCTGGTCGATCGGGACGATCTGCCCGCGGGGGTAGTCGCGCGAGAGGAGGACGTTTGCCGCGGCGGTCGCGCGGCCCTGCGCGTCGAGCGCGATCACCGCGACGTCGACGTTGGGCACGTGGGCGATGCGCCCGCCGCCGTTGGCGAAGTCCGCCACGCGCTCGAAGCGGACCGACTGCACGGCCGCGAGCACCTTCGCCGCCAGCGCGTCGCTGGAGGATGGCGTCGCGGCCGCCGCCGACGAGGCGCCCGCGAGCGCCAGCGCGGCGACGGCGATCGCTGCTGGCAGGCGCGCCGACACGTCCCCTCAATAACACGGCGGGCCGGCGTTTGTAGCTCCGCCCCGCGCGCCGGCCCCCAGCTAGCATCAGCCGCCCGGGCGGTTAGCTCAGCCGGCTAGAGCGCCTGCCTTACAAGCAGGAGGTCGCGTGTTCGAGTCACGCACCGCCCATCGATCGTGACCGACCGTGGATTGTCCTCTCGTGAGCGGGCCTGGTGCCCGGGCAAGGACATCCTGGCCGCCGCGGCGGGGGTGCGCCGTAGTTGGTACGGATGTAGGGCGTCCCTGGAGGTCCGTAGGTTTGCCCTCGGGCCAGTGGTCTCGCCCAGTCGCGTGGAGGTTGGCGGTGAGTCTCACCCAAGCAACGCAGAGAGGGTTCGATCGCGGCCGTCGGCTTTGCGGCGCGGTCGCGCCCAGTCTCGCGTCGCCGGTGGCGCTCGGGGCGGTGTTCAACCTCAACCACCACGCGCGGTACGCGCACTGGCACTTCTTCCAGATGTCGGTGAGCAACATCGTGGTGATCCTGCTGATGATCGCCGTGTTCGTGCTGGCAATCGCGCTTCCGTTCCCGGGGCGGGGCGGGCGGTCGTGAGCACGGCGTCGGAGCGTCGGATGTGGGTCACCCGGGTCCGGGAGCGGGCTGTCGGCGCGTTGCCGCCGGAGAAGCTGTTGCCCGACAAGCAGCCCGTGTACGTGGCGTCGTGGATCTACGTCTTCGGCGTGCTCACGATCGCGTCGCTGGTCGTCGTGGTGGCCTCGGGCGTGATCCTGGGGCTGTGGGGGCCGGCATGGTGGCACACGTCGAGCGTCGGGCATTTCGTCAACAGCATTCACCTGTGGAGCGTCGAGCTGTTCTTCTTCGTGATGGTGGTGCACCTGTGGGGCAAGTTCTTCATGGCGGCCTGGCGTGGCGGGCGCAGCGGCACCTGGGTGGTCGGCGCGATCGTCTTCATCGTCTCGATCGGCGCTGCCTTCACCGGCTATCTGTCCCAGCAGAACTTCGACTCGCAGTGGATCGCGAC
Organism: uncultured Gammaproteobacteria bacterium; assembly: GCA_963747145.1. Classification (GTDB taxonomy): domain Bacteria; phylum Pseudomonadota; class Gammaproteobacteria; order Steroidobacterales; family Steroidobacteraceae; genus SCUD01. Next base: position 17,346 of record CAVVDZ010000002.1, read on the forward strand.
GGAGGCGCAAGGACGGCCTGAACTCGGTCGGTATCGGATCGTTCTTCAACGTCCTGGACTTCGGCCAGATGTACACGTTCCACGTCATCCTGCTGCCGCTCGCCGTGGTCGCCCTCACGGCCTGGCACATCCTGCTCGTCCGCAAGCACGGCGTCGTGCCGCCGCTGACCCGGCGCGGCTGGCCGCGGAAACCCGCGGGGCCGCCTCAGGGAGAGACGGGAGGAGGACCGTGAGCGCACCGGCCCAGGCGGGCGGCGCTCCCGGCGCCGAAGCGATCGCGAGTGGCACGGCGAGTACCGTCCGTTACGACCTGGTCAAGGAGTTCGTGGTGGCGCTCGCCGCCATCGCAGCGCTCGCAGTGATCCTCTCGATCCTGTTCTCCTCGCCCGACGTCAAGCCGAGCACGATCCAGCAGTGGTCGCGCTCGGACCCCGGCGACTTCCTCACCACCGCCGTCGGAGGAGCTCGACGGGTCGAGCGGCGTCGCCACCTACGGGCCGCCCTACAACCACGCCTCGGATGGACAGAAGATAGGGCCGCTCAAGCTGCAGAAGTGGGCCGGGGCGCAGCAGCCGATCGACACGGCGCGCGCGTTCGTGATCGACCCGTTGCGCAGCGTTCCCGGTGATCCGACCCTTCAACGGGCGATCGCCGCGTACCAGGCTGCCCCACCGGCGCAGCAGAAGCGATGGACCGACGCGTACACCAAGGCACTCACGGACGCCCAGTTCGCCGGGGCCACGGTCCAGCTTCCGGCCGGCGACTACGGCCCGGTGGCGCCGATGATGAGCTCGCTGCTCGGCCTGGCCGCCAGCGGGGGCTCGACGGCGCCCTGCTCACCGGGCGGCAGTTCTACCAGACCGACTACACCAAGCCGCTGCTGTTCATGTCCGACGGCGCCGTCCTCGAGGACCGCGCCAAGGCCGAGCACCTGCTCGGGGACCAGTGGGGCATGATGAACGAGACGGGCAGCTATCCCGGCCAGGTCTGGCTCTGGCTCTACACGTTCTGGTACCAGATCGAGCCGTTCAAGAGCTCCGACAATGCCGACGCCCTCGTGTGGGGGGTGATGGCGCTGCTCACGCCTCGCGTTCGTCTGCATCCCGTTCATCCCGGGCCTGCGCTCGCTCCCGCGACCGCTGCGGGTGTACCGGCTGGTCTGGCGCGACTACTACCGGCGCGTCGAACGGTGAGCGCCGGGCGCCGGCCCGCGCCTGGTCTCGGCGCTCAATCGGCGCGGTGGCATCCCAGCGGGTATGGAAGCGGCGTGGAAGCGGTAGACCGCAGCAGATAGCAGCAGAACGACCTCGGGCCAAGCCGCAAGCCCCAATCGGACACGGTTCGGCAGCAGACCGCAGCAGATAGCAGGAGCCGTCGCGCGCCTTACAAGCAGGAGGTCCGCGGTTCGAGTCCGCGACCGCCCATCACCCGCAAGCCCCGTCACATGCCCGCCGACCCCGCGGCCGATCCTACGCCGCTGAACGGGGTCGGTGGGATCGATTTACTTGCCGGCGGCGCTGACGCCGGCGCTGGGCTCGGGGAGGTCAAGCGAGAGTTCCTCCTTGACGCCCTGCCTGAGCCGGGAGATCTGCTCCTCGGTGTGGTCCATGGCCCACAGCTGCTCGTGTACCGCGGCGTTGTGGGCGAGGCACACCGGGTCGTGGACGATGGGGTTCGAGCACAGCTGCTTGGCGGTGGCGGACTGCTGGCTCATGGCCGACACGCCAGGAACACGACAACCATGCCGACGACCACGAACTTGATCAGGGGGCGCCGGGACTCCTGCCAGATCGCTCGGCGATGCCGGGCCCGGCCGGGATCGCGGTCTCGCGCTTGATCTCGCGCATCTGGCGGCCCAGGATCATCATCACCACGCCATTGGCGATGAACGAGATCCCCACCAGCAGGGCGAGCGTGGCGAAGCCGATGTCCGGTGAGGCCACGATCACGGTGCCGGCGACGAGCTCGATGACCGCGAGGATGATGTTCCACGCACGATGCTCGGGCTCGAAAAACCCTGTAAGGAGGCGGAAGACTCCCACGGCCAGCAGCCAGATGCCGATGAAGAACGCGACAGCGGCGACGCCAGAGATGGGATGGCGGATCAGCAGCACGCCGACGATCACCGTCAGCACGCCCCACAAGGCCAGGAACCCCCGGTCCGCTCTCTTGCGGCCGAGCGAGGCGACCAGTTCGACGATGCCGTCGACCAGGACGAAGACGCCGGCGATCACGGCCAGCGTGGCCAGGCTGTCGCTCGGCTTGGCGAGGATGATGACTCCCGCAATAACGCTGAGGCAGCCGACCAGGAGCACGAGCCACCACTCCGACACCCAGTCGAGCCCCCCTAATTGCTCCGAGCTCGCGTCAGACATGCCCCATGCTCCCGGGTCGCGGTGCCGAGGCGAATCTTCCAGATGCGGAGCAGCGCGTCTGGGCGGGTGAAGTCGGAGGGGATCATGAGTTGCCCACGGTGCGTTCCGGCCGTCCGAAGCGTGGCGGGTCCCGCGCAACGGTAACTGCGGGCGACTCGTTGGACAAGTGACGGAGGATGGAGCTGCGCAGCCCAGCGACGAGCGTCCAGGCGGGGATGGCCGCTCGTCTGGGCGTTAGTGGATGAGCGCCTTCAGGGCGATCAGAAAGCCCCCAATCAGCGCCACCGCGGCGGCTTGAGCGAGCGCCGCCAGGAGTCCCGTACCGGCGAGACGGGCGGCGCAGAACCCGTAGAAACCGATGAGGGCCAGCCCCGACCACTTGGCGAGCCCAAAGGCCGTCCCGACCTCGATGGCACCCGTGACGGAGATCAGGAAGAAGACAGCAGGAAAGCTGATCCCGAAGACCACCGCGGCCACGTCGGTCATCACCCCGCGGACACGAGCCCGGGCGACGCGCCGTCGGGTGCGGACCTCGGTCCCGACCAACTCGCTGTAGAGCTCGGCCAGCCCGACGGCGACACCGGTCCCCACCAGGGTGCCGACCATCACAGCGGGGCGCGGGGGATGGGGCTCAAGGGCGACCACCAGAGCCAGCCCGATGATCGCACCGTAAATGACACGGGAGACCTGGTTCGAGCGCAGGTGATCCTCGACGACCCGCAACATCGCGCGGGAATCTATACGGCCGACACAGCTCGACTGGTCCGATCAGCTTGGCCTGGCGCCCGCTTTCGCCGGCGGGGCTGTCGCCGGCCTCGTGCTGCTGCTGACCCCGACCATCGCCGGCTACTACCTCGGGCTCGTGGCGGGTCGCACTGCGGTCGAGCTGTTCCTCGTGCTCGCCGGAGTTCTGATCACGTGTTACATCGCGGCGTTCGGCCTGCTGCTCGGCGCGGGCGTCGCCGTGCGCGCGCAGCGCGGGCGCCCGCTCTGACAGGGACGTCCTGGATTCCGATGCGCCACGGCCCTCCGGTCCGGGCTCAGGACAGCAGGCGCGCGAGGCCCTCGATCGTCAGGTAGGCGCCGACCGCGAACGCGAGCGTGGCGCCGATCCGGCGCGCCTGGCTGGTCAGCCAGTCGATCACGCCCTGCAGCGCCCGCTTGGTGGCCTCGGGCCTGGCCTCCAGGAAGACGAACGGGATGATGACCGGCGACCACTGAATGAGGTTGAAGACGAACACGGCGGCGACCTGCGTCGCGGTCGAGTAATGGTCTGTGACGAGGTTGTGCAGCGCGGTGATGTAGCGCCGCGCCCGGCGTGCCGGCGAGGGCGCCGATGCCGACCGCCAGCCAGGGTCGTGGCTCGCGCAGGTTGCGGTCGGCCCAGCTCGTCCTGCTGCTCGGGCTCGGCCGCGTCGCCTGAGGCGCTCGCCTTCCGCCGCCTGCGCGGTCGCCCGGTTGCGATCAACGCGGCCGCCCCGAGCAGAACGAGTCCGACCACGAGCTGAGCCGCAGCGCTGACGGAGCCCTGGGTGTCGACGGCGTCGGCCTGGAAGACCAGGACGTCGAGCAGGCCGATCGTGACGTTGAGCCCGATGCCTCCGAGCAGGAAGCACGCGAACATCATTCGCGGCCGCCTGTTCGCGATCAGGATCAAATCGATCGCGAACAGCTTCGGGTTCGAGGACCGTCGAGAAGGCGAGCGCGAAGAACGTGCCGTTCATGGCGAGGGTAGATCAGCGGGCGCCGAGTCGCGCCGAACGCGTTTCGGCTGCGCGGCCTAGAACGTCTAGTGGTACGTATCGCCTCTAGACGCCACCGCGCGATGCTCGCCGTTCCGACGATCGCCCCAGTGCCAGGGCTCCCTCGACTCGGGCGGCTCGGCGGTGTCGCTAGGAAGAACCGTGCCTCGCGATGCGGGCGACCGCGCGAATCACATCCCACGGGCTTCCCGGCATGGTCGCGGATGGCGAGGCGCCTGGGTGATGCGGCGCGATCCGCACACGGAGGGCCTGTGGCCTGGTGTGGAAGCGCAGCGGGGGATCGAGCTGTAGAGCTTCGCCGTCGATGCCGGCCGCGACTGGTCCGTCGGAGCCGACTTCGAACGATGTTGCGGACCACTGTTGCACGTGTTTTTCGCGCTCGCCGGCTCCCAGGACCGTGATGAACACGCTGCGCGCGGCTGCTACCGAGAGCATGAACCCCGCCAGGACCAACACGTCCTCGACTACGCGGCCCTCGAGCGCAACCAGCACCACGACACCGGCAAGCAACGCGCCGGCGACTGCCGCAGCGGCGAAGCGCGCAGCACCTCGGTGAACCAACGCCCACCACGCCGCCAACAAGGCAACGACCAAACACGCGAGCACGGACAGGCCACGCGGGAATCTCTGTGCGCCGATGGCCACGGCCAGGACGACAGACGCCGCCAACAGAGCGAGCGACGCGATCGCAGCCAACCGCCGATTCACCGCGTCACCGACTCAGTACTTCGCTGGGATGTACAGGTCGGTGTGGTCGGGCTCGCGGTAGCCGCCTCGCTTCTCGCGCGCGGGGAGCACGACGGGCTCCCGCGGTGGGGACTCGTAGGGGATCTGCTCGAGCAGGTGGCTGATGATGTTCAGCCGGGCGCGCTTCTTGTCGTTGGAGTCAGCGACGTGCCAGGGGGCAAACTCGGTGTCGGTCGCGGCGAACATCTCGTCACGGGCCCGGGAGTACTCATACCAGCGGCTGTAGGACTTGAGGTCCATCGGCGACAGCTTCCAGACCTTGCGCGGGTCGTTGATGCGCGACTCGATTCTCCGCGTCTGCTCTTCCTGGCCGACCTCGAGCCAGTACTTGAGCAGGATGATCCCGGAGTCGACCATCGCCCGCTCAACCAGCGGCGCGAGTCGCAGAAAGCGCAACGCCTCGTCTTCGGAGCAGAAGCCCATCACCCGCTCGACGCCGGCGCGGTTGTACCAGCTGCGGTCGAAGATGACGACCTCGCCGGCCGCCGGGAAGTGCGGCAGGTAGCGCTGGATGTACATCTGGCTCTTCTCGCGGTCGGTCGGCTTCGGAAGCGCGACGACCCGGAACACGCGCGGGCTCACCCGCTCGGTGATCCGTTTGATGACCCCGCCCTTCCCGGCGGTGTCACGGCCTTCGAACACGATGCAGACCTTGAGTCCCCTCGCGCACGACCCACTCCTGGAGCCGAACCAACTCGCCCTGGAGACGAGCGAGCTCCTTGTCGTAGCGCTTGCGGCCGAGCTTCTCGACCGCCTGCCCATCCTGTCTTCGTCTGCTTAGTGTGGCTCATGGCTGCTCTCCACCAACACATGTACCAGACGCTCGCATGGGACGACAGGCGGAAGCGCTGTCGCTTGCTCCTGCGTCTGACGCAAAGTGGAACCGGTCGACGCACGTTCGCCGATTTGCCGGTACGCCAGGAGGCTTGATTCGATCCGAGGTAATCCGCGACGACCCGCAACACGCGGGAATCTATCCTGCCGTTCAGGGGCTCAACTGGTCCGTTCAACTCTGCAGCCGACGACGCAAGAGGCATTGACCTCGGCGAACCCGATCATGATGCTGTTGAGACGGCTGCCGGGCGCGCGTGCGCTTGCGAGCTACAAGCGCTCGTGGCTCCGCCGGGACGTGGTCGCCGGGGTCGTGCTGACCACGCTGCTGGTGCCGCAGGGGATGGCCTACGCCGAGTTGGCCGGGCTGCCGGCGATCACCGGCCTGTACACGACGATCCTCTGCCTGATCGGATACGCGTTCGGCCCTTCGCGGATCCTCGTGCTCGGCCCGGACTCGTCGCTGGGACCGATGATCGCGGCGACGATCCTGCCGATCATCGGCTCTAACGGCGACCCGGCGAGAGCAATCGCCCTGGCGTCGATGCTCGCGCTGATCGTCGGCGCGATCATGATCGCGGCCGGGATCGCCAAGCTTGGCTTCGTCGCCGACCTGCTCTCCAAGCCGACGCAGATCGGCTACATGAATGGCCTCGCGTTGACCATCCTGATCGGACAGTTGCCAAAGCTGTTCGGATTCTCGACGAGCGCGAATGGGCTGATCGACGAGGCGCGTGCATTCGTGGATGGGCTGTCCGCGGGCGACGCGGTGGCGATCGGCGGTGGCGATCGGCCTCGTCAGCCTTGTGCTGATCCTGGCGCTCGGGCGGTGGTTGCCGCGCGTCCCCGGCGTGCTCGTGGCAGTCGTCGTCGCGATCGGAGCGTCAGCGGTGTTCGATCTGGCAGACCACGGCGTCTCGCTCGTGGGAACGCTGCCACAGGGCTTCCCGCCGCTGACCTTCCCCAGCCCGGTATCCGATCTTCCGCTGCTGGTCGCCGGCGCGCTCGGCATCGCGCTCGTGGCACTGACCGACACGATCTCAACAGCGTCGGCCTTCGCCGCGCGCACCGGGCAGGAGGTGGATGGAGAACGGAGAGATGATCGGAATCGGCGCCGCCAACGTCGCGGCGGGGTTCTTCCAGGGGTTCCCGGTCAGCACCAGCGGCTCGCGCACCGCGGTGGCCGAACAGGCCGGCGCCAAGACGCAGCTCACGGGGGTCGTCGGGGCAGCGGCGATCGTCGTCATGCTCGTGCTCGCTCCCGGGCTGCTGAAGAACCTCCCAAACCCGACCCTCGCGGCCGTGGTGATCGCCGCCTCTCTGTCATTGGCGGATCTGCCCGGAACCGTGCGTCTGTGGCGTCAGCGCCGGGCCGAGTTCGTGCTCTCGATCACCGCCTTCCTCGGCGTTGCGCTGCTCGGCGTCCTGCAGGGCATCGCGGTCGCGGTCGCGCTGTCGATCCTCAACGTGTTCCGGCGAGCGTGGTGGCCGTACGAGACCACGCTCGGCCGGCTCCCCGGGATGCCAGGCCAGCACGACCGGCAACTCCACCCTGAGGCCGAGGAGATCCCGGGTCTCGTGATCTACCGCTTCGACGCTCCGCTGTTCTTCGCCAACGCCCGGACGTTTCGCGACCAGATCCGCCGCTTCGCGGCTGCCGACCCACGACCCAAGTGGATCGTTATCGCCGCCGAGCCGATCACGGACGTCGACACGACGGCGGCCGACATGCTCGCTGACCTCGACGAGGAGCTCAACGCCGAACGGCATTTCCCTCGTGTTCGCCGAACTCAAGGACCCCGTGCGCGACAAGCTCGAGCGTTACGAGCTGATCGGTCCGCTCGACCCGGCCCACTTCTTCCCAACGCTCGACGCCGCGGTCGAGGCCTTCCGCGAGCAAACCGGCGCGGACTGGACGCCACCCACAAAGCCCGGCGCGAGCCCGGGCGCGAGCGAGGCGCGTTAAGTCAGCGACCGCGCGAGACCGCTGATGGTCGCGTACACGCCGACAGCGCGGGCGCGGACGGCGGCGACCTTGTGTGCGTTGCGCGTGAGCACGCTTCGTTTGCCCGCGTCTGGGCCGCTTGTCGCCTGTGCCGTGAGCGGTTACGGTCGCCATTAAGTCCGCCGTCCGGCGGGCGCTCGACTCCAAGACCGAAAGGCCGCGCATGGTCATTGCCGACTTCACGCTGGGCGATGCACTTCTGACCGTGCTGGAGATCTTCCTGCTCGTGATCTGGTTCTGGATCCTGATCATGATCTTCGCCGACCTGTTCCGTGACCACGAGCTGTCGGGGTGGGCGAAGGCGGCGTGGGTGTTCTGCCTGATCGTCCTTCCGTACCTGGGCGCGCTGATCTACCTCATCGCCCGCGGCACGGGCATGCGCGAGCGCTCGATCAAGGAGCAGGCCGAAGCCCGCAAGCATTTCGATAGCTACGTTCGCGAGACCGCCGGAACGTCGCCCGTCGACGATCTTCACAAGCTGTCCGAGCTCAAGGACAAGGGCGCGATCTCGGACGCGGAATACGAGAAGATGAAGGCGAAGATCGTCGCCTAGCGTCCGCCGCAATTCGGCGGTCCGCAGGAGGACACGAGCCCGCCACTCTCCGTTTCTTCCCGCCGTGGAGGCGTTCGAGACTCTGCACGACCCGACCTGTCCTGCCCGCGGAGTTAGTGAACGCGGCTGATGGGTGGTTGGCCGCCGGCGGCGGAGTGCGGTCGCCTGCGGTTGTAGAAGCGGATGAACGATGACAGGGCTCGGTCGCGGAGGGTGCTGTTGGGCCAGACGCGGCTGTGTGCCCATTCGGTGTCGAGGGTGGCGAAGAAGCGTTCGATCTTGCCGTTCCAGCGCGGTGTGTAGATCGGGATGAGGATCTGGCGGGCGCCGAGCTCGGCGAGGGTGTCGCGGAAGGCGATGCTCGTCGAGTAGCACTTGGCGTTGTCGGACATGACTGCCTGGACCGGGCCGCAGCCCTGCTCTGTGAACCAGGTGGCTGCTCGGCGTAGGGTGGCCGAGACCGTGATCGCGTTCTCGGCGGCGTGCAGCTCGCAGTAGGCCAGGCGGGTGTGATCGTCGATGACGCCGATCACCACGGTCTTGCCGGCCTGGCGGGTCTTGTGCTCCTCCGCGCGCTGCCCGGTCGCCCAATGACCGGGAACGTCGAACTTCGGCAGCTCAAAGCCATCGATGTGCAGCAACGCGCCCGCCTCGGACCACTCATAGCGGCGACTGGTCTGACGAGGCTCAGACCGCCGGCATCGCGACTGGCCGTGACGCGCGAGGACCTTCCAGATCGTCGAGCGGTGCCGGCCGGTTAGATAGGTCAGGCGCATCGGTCCCCAGTTGGTCTTAGCCCTCGCGTCGAGGATCGCCTGCTCCTCGTCCTCGTTCAGCGCCCAGGGGCAGCTGCCCGGCACCGGCCGCCGCGTCGACAGACATACCCGCGACGCCCGCGCTTCCCCCGAGGCCGCCCGCCAGCGATGCCACCACCGATGCGCGGTCGCCGGCGCGACGTTGAGGGCCGCCGCGGCGGCCCTCAACGACGAACCCCCTTCGATCAACCTGACCAGCTCAAGACGCCCAGCCAGTCCGAGCTTGCACCTACGGTCCTCCATGTCCGGCCTCCTTCGGAGATGCAGTTGTGGTGACCGCACCTTCCGTCGGGGGCCGGACAACCCCTCAACCGTTCACCAAGTCCGTGAGCAGCTCAGCTAGGGCAACAGATGGCCGATCTAACGCCCGCATGTCGGCCGCAGCTTCGGCATCGGGTCATGCAGAGAGTCTGCTCGGTTGAGGTTTCGGGCTCCGCGACGCCCACCCACGTCAGGCGCAGCCACCAACGCACTGGGTCGGCTGGAGCCCCACCTTCAGCCATCCTGTCTCACCACTGTCCAACGCTCACGCATGTCTAATCCGATCCGCAGCCGCTTCATCTCCGTACATACCCGAACCCTCGTCCCACCGCTCCTGCTTCCATGGAGGCTGTTGCACAAAGCGCCCAGATTCGCCGGCCCGGTCGGTGGTGGGATAATCGACGCTGGACGCGGTATCACACGAGGCTGCTCTCCCATGGTGGGCCGTGCCGAAAGGCCCGATGCATGGTGGTGTCCCACGACCAATCGATGCACCGGCGTTTGGGGTGGTTTGTGCAACAGCCACCATGCAAAGCAGAAGCGGGACATCGTCGATGGGCGCCTGATTGACCACGAGGCGCCACTTGCTCGCCGCGCACCGAGCAGAGGTGTGGAAGCCTTATGGAAGCGACAGACCGCAGCACATGGCAACGGAATGACGTCGGATTGAGGTTTCCAGGGCCGGTCTGACGCCTTCGGCGACAGACCGCAGCATCACGCAGGAGCCGTCGCGCGCCTTACAAGCAGGAGGTCGCGTGTTCGAGTCAGGCACCGCCCATGGCCTGAGAACCCGGTAACGACGGGGTTCTCGCGTCCAGGAGCAGACCGGGAGCAACCACAAAGTAGCCGTCGTGGAAGCGCCTTGGAAGCGCCGTGTGAATCGGCCGTTCGGGCTGCTTCTCTGGACGAGGGGGAATCCCGGTTCAAATCCGGGCGCCCCGATTGTTTGCGGGCTCCGTGAACACGGGGCCCGCAGCATCTGGATAGTTCGGTGGTACCGCCCCGTTTGTCTGCACGCTGTGGCCGGCAGATCGTGTGAGGGCGCGATCTGGAAGGATCAGACCGTGACGCGCCGTTGCCTGGCCCTCGCCGCGCTGGCGGCAATCGCTGGACCAGGCACCGTTGCCCCGGCGAGCGCATCAGCGACGGCGCCCAGGGCCCAAGCGGGACTGCAACTGGTCGATCCGTCGATCGGCCCGATGCACGCCGAGGTCGGATCCGTCGGGAGCCTCCGTGGGCGGCTGATCCTCACGGTACCGCTCAAGCTCAGCGGGATCTCCCCCGATGCGAAGATCGACACGCGCACGGCCAGGAACGCGGTGGGTGTCGGCGTGATAGTGCAGGCCACCAGACGCTGCGCGGCATTCACCGGTGGTATCGGACAAGGTCGCAATGCATCGTTCCGGCGCGAGATCGCCCGTGGCGGGGAGGCGTCACCGAACCTACCCCTATGGACCCCGGAATCGCGGTTCTCCTACACGGTGCAGCTGCGCTTCACACTCGCGGAGACGCGCGCGATCCTCTCGGCCCAGCGAACCCTGCGCCGATGCGGCGTGACCCGCGGCGTGGTGGCTCAGGTCGTTGCCGCGCAGGCGCTGGTTGCGTCCGGAACCACCCGGCTGCGGCTCGTCGCGCGGCAGAACCAGACCATGCCGATCGCCGGTTCGTCAGCGCCACCCGAGCGCTGGGTCACCTCCGACCAGACGCGGTGCGGCGGCGAGTCGGTGGTCCCCGGGTCCCACCAAGGCTGCACGCTTGTCAACCCCCTCCCCGGACCAGCCGGCACGCGGGTGCACGTTGCGTTCAACGAGGGCCCGTGCAACCGGCTGCGGAGGCCAACCTCGGGCATGCTGCTCGATCGCGACGGGTCACCGCGGGTCATGACGCCGGGGCTGGTGCAGTTTCCGGACGGAAGGCCGCGCACCGCCTGGTCGGCCACAGGCGGCGGCGGTCCCTACCAGGCCGTCACCGGCTGTTGAGCTCGAAGGCCAAGACACCGTTCCAGTCCGGTGTCAGGTCCAATCTCGTGCTTCGTGCATAGGTCCTGGATCGCCGCGACGGGGGTCGCAGCGGCTATCGCCCTCGGGTCGCCCGCCGCGGCCCTGGGCCGGGGCGACCAGCAGCTGTCCGACGAGTTCACGCTGACCCGCTGGGCGAACGTGGCCGACGTCGCCACGATCCACACGCGCCCCGACCCGGCGTCGCGTGGGATCGCCCGGCTGCGCTGGCACACGGAGGACGGGTTCCCCGAGGTCTATCTGCTCCTGCGCCGCCACTGGGACGATCGCGGCCGGGCGTGGATCCAGCTGCGTATCCCGATACGACCGAATGGCCGCATCGGCTGGGTGCCGGCAGACGCCCTCGGACCGATGCACACCTCGCATTCCCTGCTGCTCGTCGTTCGCGAACGGCTGCGGATCAGCCTCTACCGCAACGGCCGGCGTGTCTGGAGCGCGCCGGTCGGCATCGGTCGCCCCGGCACGCCGACGCCGGCCGGGCACTTCTGGATTCGCGAGCGCTTTCGGATCAGTGACCCGCGGTCGCCCTACGCTCCCGACGCCTTCGGTCTGTCCGCCTACTCGTCGCTGACCGACTGGCCCGGCGGCGGCATCGTGGGCATCCACGGCGACTGGCGACAGCCCGAGCTGATTCCCGGGCGACCGTCGCACGGGTGCATTCGCCTGCGACACGACGACGACGTCTGGCTCGGCCATCACGTCGCGACCGGCACACCGGTGCGCATCACGTGATGCACTCCGAGCCCGAGGGCTCGACGCGGCTCAGGCCGACACCACCCGCGATCGGCCGAGACCTCGCCTGGTGCGGCTCGGTACCGGATGCACCGTCCGATGATTACCAGGCGTGGTGGGACGAGGACGGTGGGGACGGCGGGAACGGCGCCGGAGCCATCGACATCGTCATTCGCCCGGTTCGAATTCGGGCGCCCCGATTGTTCCGCGACCCGTGAAAGCGCGGCCCGCTGCATTCTCAAGACGTCCGTGGTACCGCGACGGAGTACCAAGTGTCGCTGCGGCCGGCACGTTCACGGGAGAGGAGATAGGCCGCGGGAGTTGGAATAGCCGGAGCGAGCGACGACGCTTAAACTCGACTCGCATGCCAGACGCAAAGCCGAAGATTGGGCGGAGGGACGTGCTTCGGGCGCTGGATGAGGGCAACTCGGTAGGCGATTCGCGCGCTGGAACCGCTTGCCGGGAAGCTCTTGCAGAGCGGGCGGAACCTTCCTCTGGAGCTGATCTGACGCGTTAGGAACGATTGCTGGTGTCTGTGAGCGAGACAAGCCCGAACTGGGATCGTGTAGCCGACGAGTTCTGTCAGGCCTGGAGTAGCGATGTGGGTCGGCCAGACTACGCCCGGCTGGCCGATTTCTACGCGCCCGACCCCGACGTCGTCATCTACGACAGTTTGGCGCCGTTAGCTGGCTTTCGGGGCTTCGAGCAAATGCGCGAGGCCATCTACCCCGGACTGGCGACCATCGACGTCCAGAGAACCGGTCCGGTCGAGGCAAAGGGGCTCGCCGACAGCCGCGTCGTCGTCACTAGCTACCCGTTTCGGTTGGCCTACGGCTTCGCGGACGGCCGGCGCTACGAACTAGAAGCTCGCATCTCCGAGGTCTGGGAGCGGCGGCCGGGCGGCTACCGCATCGTTCACGAGCACCCGTCTACCGTTCACGATCTCGACCACTCGTGACGCCAGGCGTACTGTCAGGCTCGTAGAGCGAGCGCGGTCTTCGAGCAAGCCCGGCCCCGCTGCTTTGCGCGAAAGGGGGAGCCGACCCCCTATAGCACCGCGGAGAGGATGGCCAAGAGCACTAGGAATAACCCTTCCGGCGGGAAGCTGCGTCGGAGGCAAGGAGGCAAAGCTCAAGCAGCGACCACCGTGGACCGCACCACCGGCAGGCGTTCGGACGGCACGTCTGCACGGGGAGCGTGGGAATCTAGCGGCCAGCGCGGTGCTCTCGACAGGTGATCTCGCACTCCTCCTTTGCGCGAGATGCGGGCGTCTCGGTGCGGCACTCGCCACACTTTCGCAGCGGGCGAAGAGCGGCCGTCTGCCTCCCGCTCTGGCGCTCGCTTTCGTCCACAGCGGGCGTCTGCTCAGCGCCAGGGGAGATGCGTCCTTTCCACGCGGGAGCGGGAGCGCGGCCATTCGCTCGGCCCGCTTCCCCTTTTCGCCGCAACGAGCACCGGCAGCTGGTCGTGATGGCGCTCGCATTCGTGCGATGCGGTCGTCTGGTATCGCGGCTTGACGGTGGAAAGGACTTGGAGCGCTCGGCGGGTTGACCCGGATGGAGGGCCGTGAGAGGGTGCGTCGGATAGTGGGTCATGCCGTGTTTGGGTGTCGTGGCCCGTCGAAGTCGGATTCGGGCTGGAGGTGGGCCAGGGCCCGTGTGGACGCGGCGGTGCTGGCGTGCGTCTGCGCCGTGATTGCGCTGTTCGCGCCCAGCTCGCATGCTGCGGCGGCTGTGGGGGGTGTCGGTAGCGTCGCGCCCGGCTGCCCGCCGCCGACGGCCGCTCCGGCACGAGCTGTCCCGCCGGCCGCCGGTCCTCCGGTCGCCGGTCCTCCGGTCGCCGCCCCTCCGGTCGCTGTGCCCGATGCGCGGGTGACGACCGGCGACCAGCTGGTGGCGGCGCTGTGCGCCGGCAAGAAGTACATCTGGATCGAGAACTCGGCCCGCATCGACCTGGCCAAGGTCAGGCCGATGGAGCCCGACTGCCCTTCGCCGACGGACGTGATCGCGCGCGGGGGGCCGGATGCGCAGCGCTGCTCGGTCCTTCGGGTCCCCGACGGTGTCACGCTCGCGAGCGGGCGCTCGGCGACCGCCGACGGCGCGCTGCTGTTCCTCGACCACCAGATCGCGCAGCGATTCATGCTGGACCTGGGCTCGCATACGCGCGTCACCGGGCTGCGGCTGCGAGGCGACGACGTGTCCGATGCCAAGGGCGTGCCGGGCGATTTCAGCTCGGGGATCGAGATCGGCGGGCAGTACTTCGTCACCGGTCCCGACGGCAATCCGGTCGGCGACAACAAGCCAGTGCTCGTCGACGGCGTGCTGGTCGACAACAACGAGGTCTGGGGGTGGCCCAACACCGGGATCGGCGTGACGGCCGCCGGCAACACCCGCGACAAGGCCGACCACATCCGCATCACCAGCAACTACGTCCACAACCAGGTGTCGTGTGCCGGCGGCGGCTATGGCATCGGGGTGGGTGGTGGTTACGTGCCCTCGGCGAAGGCGTACGCCTACATCGACGGCAACCTGTTCGACTACAACCGCCACTCGGTTGCCGGCGACGGAGTCGGCCAGACCGGCTACATCGCCGACCGCAACTTCCTGCTCTACGACCAGCTCGCGTGCGGCGGCGGCTACAACCAGCACTTCGACATGCACGGCACCATCAGCGGCTACGGCGGCCAGGGCGGCGAGTACGAGGAGATCCGCTGGAACACGATCCGCGGCGACCAGCACTACGGCGCGTCGTGCTTCGTCGTGTGCGTTGGCGGCGACACCCGCCGCGCTTTCCAGCTACGGGGCCCGCCGACGCTCGGGGCGGTGTTCTCGGACAATGTGCTCACGCATCCCGACCTGGGCGCGGCGGTCAAGCTCGACAAGTCGGTCGACAGCTCGAAGCTCACGCTTTCGCCGAACCGCTATGGGACCAACACCGGGAGCCAGCTCGCCACCGGCGACTTCGACCGCGACGGTCGCGCGGACGTCTTCCAGGCGACCGGCGCGGGCTGGTGGTCCTCGCCCACGGGCCGCGCGCCCTGGCATTTCCTCAATCAGGCGACCAGGACGCTCGACCAGCTACGCCTCGGCGACTTCAACGGCGACGGGCGCACGGACGTCTTCACCCAAGTGGGGAGCACGTGGTTCGTGTCATCTGGCGGCACGGGACCGTTCAAGCCGCTGCCGGTGGGCTCGAACATCCCGATGTCGCAGTACGCGTTCGTTGCCAGCTTCGACCGCGGTCGCAAGACCGACATCTTCAGGGCCAATGGCACGCGCTGGTACTACTCAAGCGGCGGCGCGACACCCTGGCGCCCGCTGTTGAAGTCGTCGCTGGAGCTGGGTCGGCTGCGCTTCGGTGACTTCAACGGCGACGGACGCACCGACGTCTTCACGGTCAGCGCAGCGACCAGTGGTTCGTGTCGTCGGGCGGGCGCGGGAAGCTGTCGCCTCTGAACGCGCACCGAATGTCGGCGACCTCGAGCGGGCTGGTGTTTGCCGACCTCGACGGCGACGGACGCACGGACGTCGCGCGCAGCCACAACGGCAACTGGGAGGTCTCCTGGGGCGGGCGCACTCCCTGGCGGGTGCTGCGAGCGCATGCGCCCGAGCCGCTCTCGCAGGAGCTGGTGGGACGCTTCCGTGGCGGGCGCCGCGCCGACGTGCTGCTCGTGACGCAGTGGAGCGCACCCGACGGCTACCGGTTCTACTGGCGGCTATGGAGCTGGCACGGAGGCCCGGTCGTCACGTGGTCGAAGACCTATACGCGTTGAGCGTCGGCGCTGCGACCTGGACTCGCTGCCGGCCACCAAGGAAAGCGAGCGTCTCGAGAACCGAACCGCAGACGCCCGCTATGGACGACAAGCAGGAGCGCCGGCTAAGCCGACTGAGGCTCGTGGTTCAAACGACTCCGCAGTCGTGCTGGTCGCCCTAGGAGGGCGGCCGACGCGCCGAGATTGATCATGCGGCACTGGGCGCCTCCGACTCGAGCACCCACAGCGGGACCGTCGCCGCATTCCACTCGGATGCCGCCCGCCCGCGCGTCGAGTCGCGTCTTGACGAGGCGGAGACGCCGTCCGTCGAGGTCGGCGATCGGTCCGCGAACGCCTGCGATCGCGGCGAATCGCCAGGCGCGGACCTGGTCGTGGATCTGGCGCGCGGGCGAGCGCCAGTCGACGTGCGCGTAGGCGTCCTCGAAGAATCCGGCCGCGGTCGCGGCGGTCGCGTCCTGGGGGTCGCCGGCGTCGCCGCGTGCCACGCGCTCCAGGGCGATCGGCAGCAGCTGCGCGATCAGCGCGGCCATCTTCCGAAGATCTCGGCCTCGTCGTCGTGCTCGTCGATCGGTAGGGAGGCTTGGGCGAGCAGTGGGCCGGCGTCGATCTCGTCGACCATCCTGTGCAGCGTCATCCCGAGCACCGGCTCGCCGTTGCGCAGCGTCCAGCCGATGGGGTTCGGCCCCCGGTGGCGCGGAAGCAATGACGGGTGCACGTTCACGATCCCGAGGCGCGGGACGGCGAGAGCGTCGGGCGGGACGCGCATCGGGAACGTGGCGGAGACGGCGACGTCCGGCGCGTGAGCGCCGATCAGCGGCGCGAGGCGGTCCGGGCCCGAGGCGACGAGAGTGTCGACGCCCGCCGGCAGGCCCGAGACGATTTCGTCGAGGCTACCCACATCGCCGTAGCGCGCCGCCCCGGCCGTCACCGTTACCAGGGCAACCGGCCGATGCCCGAGGCCACGCAGAAACCCGTCGAGCGCCTGGACGGCCGCGGGTACGCGGCCCAGGAGCACCACCCGCAGGCCCTCCGGCCCGTGATCCTCCGCGTCCGCCGACCGGTCCACGCCCGCAGCCTCCTAGTCAGCGAGCCCTTTGCGGCGGAGCTCTTCCAGCGCCTGGTCGGTCTTCTCGAGCGACCCGACGTTCATGCCGCGGAGGACGGCTGGAGCCTTCGCGAACTGAATATCGTGGTAGTCGACGACTTGGACGTGGTTGCCCCACGGGTCCAGGAAGTCGAGCGGCCCCGACGGTTGCACCGACATGCCGTGTCGCTGCAGCTGTGAGCGCACGGCTTCCTTGTCGTCGACGACGAGTCCGAAGTGCCTGGCCCGGTCGGGCGATTGCGTTCGTCCCGCTGAGAGCGCGATGAACTGGTCTCCCATGTCGATGAACGCCATCCGCGTCCCGGCGCGGCCGCGCAGCTCGAACTCGACGAAGCGCCCATACCATTCGAGCGCCGCGTCGACGTCGCCGACCTCGAGCGCGACGTGGTTGATCCCGACGAGACGAGCCATGCGATTCCAATTGTGCACGGCGCGTAGCTCGAGAGAGATGCGTGGGCGCATATATCGACTCGCTCCCCCCAATGCGCGCCCGTCAGCCGACCGCGCGATCGAACCGGGACTTCACAGCTTGGGGACCTATTGGACAGGCGCCTGATCGGCTTCCTGTTCCTGCACCGTGGCACGCTGCGCGAGAGCCTGCTGCTACGCCTGGGCCGGGGCGATCCACGCTGTTTGAGCGGATGGACCGGGTCAGCGAGCCGAGGCGCCGTCCGGCGGCGATCCTGTTCGCCGACCTCGAGGCCTCCGGTGCGCTCTCCCGGCACCTCTCGTCGCGCGGCTATTTCGATCTGATCCGCGAACTCACCGACCTGATCGACTCGTCCGTCCTCGCCAGCGACGGGATCGTGGGCAAGCACGCCGGAGACGGGGGCTCGGCGCTGTTCCTCGCCACCGACTTCGACGGCTCAGAGTCCGCCGCCGCCCGCGCGGCGATCGACGCGGCCAGGGCGATCCGCGACGAGGCCGAACACCTCGGCCCCGATGACGTCGCGGTCAAGCTGAACATCGGCGTGCACTGGGGCGCCACGCGGATGGTCGGTCAGGTCGCCACCCGCGGGCGCCTGGAGGTCACCGCCCTCGGCGACCAGATGAACGAGGGTGCGCGCGTCGAGGCCGCGGCCAAGGACGGCGCGATCCTCGCTTCGAAGGACCTCATCGAGCGCCTCGACGCGGGAGACGCGCAGGCGACCGGCCTCGACCCGGACGCGATCGCCTACACCCGGCTCGACGACCTCGACGGCGCCAGCGACAAGGCGATCCGCGACGCCGGAGCCATCGCCGTCACCGCGATCTAACCGGGGGCTCCCGTTGCGAAGCTCAGGTGCCGTCCGGACTCACGCCTCGACGGCTGGAAGCACGGCCGTCGCCGCGAGCTCGATCTGCTGAGGCTCGTCGCCGAGCGGCCAGAGGTATACGCGCTCACAGCCTGCTTGCGCGTAGCGTGAGAGCAGCTCCGCGCATTGCTCCGCTGGTCCGATGCACAGCTGGTCGCGCAGGGCATCTGGATCGCGCTTGAGCATCGGGGCCAGGACCTCTCGCAGCACGCGGTCCGCTGTCGCGGGCGTCTTCGGTGACCCAGGTCCACATCGTCGCGAGCGCGTTGGGGAACCGATCGGGATCCCTGCCGTGGGCGTGAAGCTGCTCGGACAGCGACTGCTTCGCGGCCTTGAAGCCGTCGGGCGTCGTGTTGTACGCGGATGCGAGCCACCCGTCGCCGAGGCGCGCGACGCGCCGAAGACCGGCCTTTGAGCCCCAGCTCCCGATCCAGAGCGGGATTCCCCCGGGCCGGCGTGGAGCCGGCGCCAGCTGCGAGTCCGGCAAGCGGGTAGTGGCGGCGGGTCTCCGGTGGCGGGTCGCCTCGCAGGAGCGAGCGCAGGATGGCGACGGCTTCGTCGAACCGCTCCCAGCGCTCCTCGTACGGCACGCCGACTGCGTCGTAGTCGCGCTGCGATGAGCCGGGGCCGACTCCGGCGATGACTCGCCCATCGGACAGGAGATCCAGCGCGGCGAGCGTCTTCGCCAGGGGCACAGGACCGCGCAGCGCGACAAGCGCGATCGTTGTCGCGAGCTCCATGGCGCCGGATCGTTCGATGACCGTTGCCAGGGCCGTCGGGCCGTCGAGCCACGGCGCCTGAAACAGGAAGTGGTCGTTGGCGGAAACCGCGGCGAAGCCGCACTCCCGCGCGGCGTCGACTGCGCGTGTGAGACGCGCGAGCGACTGCCCCTCGTCGCCGAACTCCATGAGCGGCAGAGTGAACGGCGAGTTCCAAACCGGGCCGATCCTCTCACCCCACGGCCCACCGGGCAAGACAAGCCGCGCGCCGTAGCTCCTGCTTTCCATGGAGGCTGTTGCACAAAGCGCCCAGATTCGCCGGCCCGGTCGGTGGTGGGATAATCGACGCTGGACGCGGTATCACACGAGGCTGCTCTCCCATGGTGGGCCGTGCCGAAAGGCCCGATGCATGGTGGTGTCCCACGACCAATCGATGCACCGGCGTTTGGGGTGGTTTGTGCAACAGCCACCATGCAAAGCGACACTTCTGTTCCTCGTCCGTTGCGGGCGTCTGGGTGGCGCCGATCGGGCGTGGGGAGACGCTTGCAGGCGGGAACGGCAGGAGCGGCGCCGATGGGCGGGATTCCCGCCGATGGTCAGCCACCGGCGCGGTGCGCCCAGCCGCCTGCTGGAACAGACCGGCGGCGACGCGCCGGGTTTGTCTAGTCCTTTTCAGTCCAGTCTCGCCGGCGCGAATCCGCGCCGCTCATCCGGTCCACGATGTGCTTCCAACGGCTTGGCTTGACGCCCGGGTCGCGACGGCGCCAGGCCGCCGCCCCGCCATGGGGCTCGGGGAGCGCTGCGGCTGCCGCGGGGTCGATGCGCAGGTCCACCCCGCGCTCGTGCAGCGAGGCGACCTGGTCGGCGCCGATGAAGCGCCGGCCTCCCGCTGCGCTCATCACGATTCCGTGAAAGATGTCTTCCGACGGAGCGGTGACGACGTGCTCGACCGTACCGACCTGCTCGCCATCCGAAGCGTAAACAGGAACGCCCTCGTCAAGCACTTGGTAGGCGATCGGGAGGCCCTCCTCCACCCAGCGCACACTACCGCCGCGGACGCGAGTGGGTCCTCCCCCGTGCCTCCACCAAGCGTGATGTTGTTGGGGCCGCGGACTCCTGGACGGTACGGACTGAGACCGCGTTGAGCCGACAATAGCGCCGCCGCCCCTCCCGCTTTCCACGCAAAGGGAGCGTCTCAGCGCCAGCCCTCCTTCATAGAGACGAAAAGCGGGAGCGACGCCTGCGCTGCGTGCATGTCCCGACGCTTCGGTTGCCGCCGCTGGAGGTCGGCGGGACTCGCTGCGCTGTCTGTCGTGGCAAGACTTGACCACGAGTTGGCTGCCCGCGACTGTGTGTCGGGCTCGCGCTGAACGAGAGGAAGGAGGCTCCACATGGAGCCGCACATCTGCAAAGTGGCGAATCAAAGCTCCGACCCGCGGGGCGAATACGTGGAGATCGCCAACGGGGGCGTCGATCGCGTGGCCGTGACCGGGTTGGAGCTAACCGACTACACCGAGACCCAACAGCACCCACACATCTTCCGCTTCCCGAGCACGACCGAGGGCGGCGTTCTGTACTTGGAAGCGGGCAGGTCGGCCCACGTGTTCACCGGCAGCGGGACCGACGGCCGCGACGACGATGAGAACCTCATCTTCTTCTGGAACCGTTCGGCCTCGGTCTGGAACCAAGATGGGGATGTCGCCTATCTGCGGCATACCAACGGCCAGCTCGTTGACTCGATGACGGTCGGTGACCCCCAGCGCCACCCCAACGGACACTGACGCCGCCGTTGCCGTCGAACACAGGGATGTTCTGAACGCACCGCGCGCGGCCGCTTCCGCCCTCGGCGGAGCACCCCCCGTTCTCGGTGCGAACCCACGCCCTGGCGATGTGCGCGAGGGTGCCGTGCCTGCGGCCGCGAATCATCCCGGGACCGCGGGGTCTCGCGTACCACCTGGCACCCGCGAAGTTGTTGCCACGGTCGTCCCGGGGGGCAAGACGCGCGGGTAGCATCGGCACGCCAACTCAGACCGACGGAGGTTTCTCGATGCAACCCGCCGAGCAGCACAATGTCGACGTCGTGCTCCGCTACTTCGACGGGTGCAATACAGGCGAACTCGACGACCTGCTCCCGACGCTCGCCGAAGACGTCGTGCATTACTTCCTGCCCGCGAGCTTCGCCACGATCCGCGGCTCCGAGCACCTGGCGCGGTTCTGGGGCAAGTACAAGCGAACCTTGGACCCCACCTGGCGCATCGACCAGATCATCGGCGCCGGTAACCTGGTCGTGAGCGAGTGGAGCTGCCGGTGGCGGCCGTCGAGCACGGATCCGTGGGTGATGTCGCGGGGCACCGAGTGGTACGTCATGCGCGATGGCGTGATCGCCGAGGTGCGTGCGTACTTCGCCATCGACGGCATCGCCGACAGCGAGCTGGCGGACTTCCCCTACGCCGAGCGCGGCTACCTTCCACGCGCCTAGGCCTAGGTTGTCCGCAGGAGGCCTCACGCTTCGGAAACCTGAGGCTCGCGCATTCCATGCGCAGGAGCAGCGTCGGACAGCCGGCTGCGGACGCCTCCTCTCGCGTGTCGCCAGCACTGACCGAGGCTCTCAAAGGACAGCGGCTCACTGCCCTTCCTCGCGCAAGGGAGCTGCGACTCCGGGAGCTGCGACTCCGCACAGCATCCCGCTCCTCTTCCTCGTCCATTCGGATGCGGCCCGGGAGCGCCCAAGCCGCCCCAGGGCCCCGACTGAGCACCTGAGCCGGATCTTCCCCTGGGTCTCCTCCCGCTTCTCCCACGTGACCGACTACAGCCTCGAGGTGCTGGTCGCCGACGTCGTCGGCGACATTGCGTAACGCGATCGGGTACGAGCGCTTCAGCGGATCGATCGCAGGTCGGCCGGTTGAGCAGGTGACGGTGCGCTCGACCCACATCTACCGGCGCGAGGAGGGCGGGTGGAAGATAGTTCACCGCCACGGGCACAACCCCCCGCACGATCCGGGCCCGCCGCAGGACGAGGTGGTGGAGGACGGCGACGACTAGAGCGGGTCGGATTCGGCCAGCATCGGCCCGACGACCTCCATGCCGTGCTCCGCGGCGGCGGCGCGAAATGCTTGGAGATCGAATTCAGTGAGCGACGAGAGCCGGTCGAAGAAGCCCTCCATACCGGCGGGCGCGAACGTGAAAAGAAACCTGCCCGGCCTCTCGCCGATGCACTGCCAGGTGTGCGCGAGCCTCCGCGGGATGAAGACGAAGGACCCCGGGCCCCGCATGCTGAGCTCGTCGCCAAGCTTCCAGCGAAAGTCGCCCTCGAGGATGTAGACGGTCTCGTCCTCGCGGCCATGGAAGTGCAGGGGCGGTCCCTCACCCGGAGGGGCAACGGCCTCGAGCGCCGCAAGCGCCCCGTTCGATTGCTCGCCCCTGACGATGAAAGTGATGTCACCTCCGATCGGGCTGCGGATGTGCTGCCCCTCGCCGGGCCCGACCGCGATCCCTCTCGACTTAGCTTCCATCGAGCTTCCCCTTTCCGACGTTCACCCGCGCAGTATCTCGCGCCTGACCAAAGTGCGGCTTTCCATGCGACGGGGCATTGCGGCCTCGGCGGGTGGCAGGAGCACAGCACTGCTGCTTTCGCATGGATGCGAGCGTCCCGGCTGACGCCCAGGGCGCACCCGCAACGGACGAACAGCAGAAGCGAACTGATCGCCGGGTAGCTCCACGCGAATGTCTTACGTCAGTTGTGCCCGTGGTTTGCGGACTTCTGGCGGGTTCGGCCAACCGACGGGCCGGCTATCGCCTTTCGTCCAACCCCGGCGTGTCGTTTTGGACGAGCAATAGGAGCCGGGCGGTCTCCGCTCGCCGCTGCTCCTTCGCGCTTGAAGGCTTCGACGGAACGACGAGCCAACTCCACACTCTGCTCCGACATCGACTACCCGGGGACTCCGGCCACGGCCAGCGCCTCGTCTCGATCCATGAACAGCTGCACTCGAGAGACGACGCGCGCGGGCTCATCCGCGACCCCGTCGCGGATCGTCGTGATCGACCAGGTGGGCAATTCCACGGGGGCCTGGCTTCCGCCAATCCAGCCCCGCTGGATGAAACCGACGACTACACGGTCACCGGCGTCGATGAACTCCCTGGGCTCGAGCTGCAGCCGCTCGAATGACTCGACCCAGGCGCGCAGCCAGCGGCGAGCCGACTCGCCGCGGTAGGTTCCGGCATCCGGCATCTCGGCGGCCAGCGCGAGCTCGAAGTCGTCCGGCAGTGTGTCGTAGAGGGTGAAATCGCCGTGGCGAAACGCCTCGAAGAGCCGAACCAGATCGACGTTCTGTGACATTCGCCCGCAGTATCTCGCGACGGCCGAAACATGCCGCCCTTCATGCGGAGCGTGCATTTCGCCGCGGCCAGCTCCCGCCTCCTTCGCGCTAAAGGGAGCTGTCTCCGGCGTAATAGCGCAGCCTGCTCCGGAACAGAAGCAGCGAGCCGACTTGGCCGGGTAGCTCCAGGCAAATGTCTCACGTCAAGTTGTACCCCACGCTGGCGGCTCCCTAGCTGAGCGCAACACCTACGCCGAACGCGAGGACCTCCCCGATGGCTTGGGTCACAACGCAGCCAACCCCTCAGGGCGTGACGATGGCGAAGCCCGCGTCGAGATCGAGGCCCGACCGCACGCCGGCGACTACAGATGCTGCGGGCCAACCGACGCCAACCCGCCCGTGCTCGCCTCCGAGAGCTCCGCAGCGGTGGCGGGTGCTCCGGGCCTGTCAGCGCGCATCGAGCCGTTCGTGCGAGTGGGTCTATGTGGGCCAGGTGGGGCTTGAGATAGCACCCGGGCATGGCCTTCTCCCACAGCCGTGCGAGGCGTTTGAGGTCGTGAGCTTGCAAGCGGGCGAAGAGCAGCTCGCGGACGACGGCGTGGTGTGTGACCTGTGCGTCGCGCAGGCGGACGAGGCCTTCGTGCGTCAGGCCGACAAGCAGGCTGCGTCCGTCGGCCGGGTTCGTGGTGCGCTGGACCAGGCCGGCTCTTGCGAGCCGGTCGATCGATCTTGAGATTCCACTCGGGCTGAGGTTGCGCTGCTCGCCCAGTTCCCCGATCGCCAGCGTGTCGTCGGGGGCGCTCACGAGCGTGATGAGTACCCCATAGGCGTCGACGCCAAAGCCGTGATCGGCCAGCAGGCGGCGGTCGAGCTCTCGAAAGACCGTTGCGTGGATTCGGAGCATGCCGCGCCACGCGTCGAACTCCTCGGGCGTGAACGGGTCGGGTTCGGGCGGTCCGTCGAGACGTCGCGCGACTGGGCGGTCGGCCCGGGAACTATTTGACATCCGCAAATACTCGGCGTATTGTTTGCGTACCGCAAATAGTCTACAAGGCGCCCACACCGGAGGAGATGCACATGACGACGACCACCGCTCCGCACACGGTTCTGGCCGCAGGCGAGGGCCTGCGGCTCCAGTCCGGTCCGGGACGCGATCTCATTTTCAAGGTCACCGGAGAGGACACCGGTGGCGCCTTGACTACTTCACCGTCGAAGTCGCGCCGAAAGGCGGGCCACCCCTGCATGTGCACCACGGGCAGGAAGAGACGATTCATGTCCTGACGGGGCGGTTCAAGGTCAGGATCGGCGATGACCTCTTTCATCTAGAGCCGGGTGGCTTTGCCTATCTGCCGTCCGAGATCCCGCACGCGTTCCTCAACTTGACCGATGAACCGGGCGAGATCATCGTCGCGTACACGCCCGGCGGCGGACACAAGTTCTACGAAGAGCTGGGACCGGCCACACGGAGCGGGACACCAGACCGAGCGGTTGTCGCAGCGATCTTCGAGAAGCACGACATGTCGCTGCTAGGGCCGCCACTGAGCGCCGACTGACCGCTTCCGCCGCACCGGCGCAAATAGGCGCCGGACCCACCGCTGTTGCATCAGCGCATGAGCGCGCTCGCCTCCCGGATGCTGCAAGGCGCGCTACCGAAAGCGACGAAAGCGGTAGCGGCCTTCGCCGGGTAGCTCCACGCCAAGGTCTTACGTCAAGTTGTACCCCAGCCCAGCTTTCGCCTTGCGCGCGAAGCGGAAGCGACCAGATCGGCGCGCTCGGCTCTTCCTCCTCGTCCCGAGCGATCGTGAATCGGGCGCTCATCGAGACGTCTGCTCTTCGCGCAAGAGAAGAACAGCAGTGATCGAGGGCGCAAACGAATCACACCACGGCCCGGAATCGCTGTAGGTTCGAATAGTCCAGCTTCCCTCAGCTCGAAAGGGGTCATCCCATGGGTGCCCACGAGAACAAGCAGTCAGCGCAAGCCGCGTACGCTGCCTTCAGCAGCGGTGATGCCGCGGGCGCGATGGCCAACATCGATGACTCGGTCGCGTGGACGGTGCGCGGCGACAACGCACTAACCGGGACCTACAACGGCAAGCAGGCGGTCGGCGAGTTGTGGGGCAACATCGTGAGCAAGGGCTTCCGCAGCGAACCGCACGACTTCATCGCCGACGGGGACAAGGTCGTCGTCCTCGTCACGCAAGAGCTCGACGGCGAGTCGAACGAGGGCGCCGACGTCCTGACCTACAACTCCGACGGCACTGCGTTCCCCGCCCGATCCCACCTCGTTCAGCCGCGCAACCTCAGGGAACTGATGTTCCTCGGCCGCGAGCTCAACAAATTCGGCGAGCAGTTCATCTACGACACGCTGCGCTTCTACTCGATGAGCATCGCCGATTTCCTGAACGAGTACTTCGAGTCGGACGCCATCAGCGCGCCACCTCTCGGGCAGCGGCATCATCGGCTCGGCGATGGGCGTCTGATTCTCCCGGCACCGCCTACGTGCCGCTGCACCACTACATGGGCGACGTGGACGGCTCGATCGGCGCCTGGGTTTCGCGCGCGGCGGCATGGGCGCGGTCTCGAAGGCGATCGCGAGCGCTTTCAGATCCTTCGGCGGCGAGATCGTGACCGACGCGCCGGTCGCGCGCGTGCTCGTCAGGGCGGCCGCGTCACTGGCGTGGCGACCGAGAACGGCACGGAGTACCACGCCGACGTCGTCGTATCGAACCTCGACCCGCGCCGCACCTACACGAAGATCTTCGACCCGAAGGACCTGCCGGCGGCGATCGTCGAGAAGGCGAAGAACTGGAAGATCCGCGGCTCGTCGGGAAAGCTCAACATCGCGCTCGACGGCCTGCCGGAGTTCCCGGCGCTCGGCATGGACAATCCGCTCGCCTACGGCGACATGCACTTCCTCGATTCGCTCGAGAAGATGGAACGCGCCTACGACGACTGGAAGAACGGCACCTGGTCGAAGGAGCCGTACCTCGACCTGCTGATCCCGTCGATGACGGACCCGACGATGGCGCCGCCGGGCAAGCACTTCATGTCGGTGTTCGTGCAGTACGTGCCGCCGTTCATCCACGGCCGCGAGTGGACCGACGCCGACCGCGAGGGCTTCAGAACACGGTGCTCGACCAGATCGGCCGCTACAGCCCGAACTTCAAGTCGCTCGTCCGCCACGTCGAGTGCCGCACGCCGCGCGAGCTCGAGGCCGAGGTCGGGCTCACCGAGGGCAATATCTTCCAGGGCGAGCTGACGATGGACCAGCTGCTCGTTCAACCGGCCGTTCCCCGGCTACGCGCAATACCGCGGGCCGCTGAAGGGCTTCTACATGTGCGGGTCCGGCACGCACCCGGGCGGCGGCGTCATGGCCGCGCCCGGCGCCAATGCCGCGCGCGAGATCCTGATGGATCTGCGGCGCCCGAACATCGTGCCGGAGGGCTGGAGCGATGACTGACGCGATCGCATCGCCATCGTCGGCGGCGGTCACAACGGCCTCGTCTGCGCCGCCTACCTCGCCCGCGCGGGGCGCGAGGTCGTCGTGCTCGAGGCCGCCGCCCAGGTCGGCGGCGCGTCGGTCACGCGCGAGTTCGCGAAGGGCTTCAGGGTCTCGGGCTGCGCCCACATCTTGTATCAGCTGGATGGTGGCATCGTTCGGGAGCTCAAGCTGGCACTCACACGGCCTGAAGTGGGCGCGCACCGGACTGAAGACGGTCGCGCTTGCGCAGGCCGGCGAGCATCTGGTGCTGGACGGCGGCAAGCTCGTATCCGGCACGCTCTCCGAGGGCGACCGCCAGGGACTCGCCGACTATCACGCGCGGATGCTGCGCTTCGCGCGCGTGCTCGCGAAGCAGCACAACCGGCAGCCGCCGCGCCTCGGCGGCGGCGGGCGCTCCGACCTGGTCGGTGCCGCGAAGCTCGGCCTCGACATCCGGCGGCTCGGCCGCGACGATGCGCGAGTTCCTGCGCATCGCCGGCATCAACATCTACGACGTGCTCGAGGAGATCTTTCGAGATCGCCGCTGCTCAAGGGCGCGCTCGCGCTCGACGCCGTGCTCGGCACGAATCTCGGCCCGCGCTCGAACAACTCCGTGCTCGCGCTGCTGCACCGTCTCAGCGGCGCAGGTCGCAGGGCAATGCACGGGCCCTCGCACTGCCGCGAGGGCGGCATGGGCGCGGTGACCGAGGCGCTGGCGGCGGCGGCGCGCGCTGCGGGCGCCACGATCCGCACCGGCAGCCCGGTCGCGCGCATCACGCTCGAGGGTGATGCGGTGTCCGGCGTGCGAGCTCGCGAGCGGCGAGAAGATCGCCGCGGGCACGGTCGTCTCCAACGCCGATCCTGCCACGACGCTGCTTCGAGCTGGTCGGCGCCCGACATCTCGAGACGGGCTTCGTCGCACCGAGTACGCCACTTCCGCAGCAACGGCATGGCCGCGAAGCTGCACCTCGCGCTCGACGGCCTTGCCCGCGTTCTCGCGGCTGCCCGCCGAACACGCGGGCGAGCGTCTCGTCATCTCGCCGGACCCGATCTACCTCGAGCACGCCTTCGATCACGCGAAGTACGGCCAGTGCTCGCCCGAGCCGGCGCTCGAGATCACGATTCCGTCGGTGCACGACCGGACGCTCGCGCCCGCCGGGCAAGCACGTGCTGTCGGCGATCGTCCAGTACGCGCCCTACGACCCGCGCGCGAGCGGCGACGGCCCGCGCGCGAATTCCTCGAGCGCGTGCTCGGCGTGCTCGAGCGCCACGCGCCGGGCCTGCGCCGCGCAGATCGTGGCCTCGGAGCTGCTGCTGCCCGCCGACATCGAGCGCGAGTTCCGCATCACGGGTGGCCACTGGCACCACGGCGAGCTCGCGCTCGACCAGTTCATGATGCTGCGCCCGGTGCCGGGCGCGGCGCAGTACGCGATGCCGGTGAAGGGCCTCTACCTGTGCGGCGCGGGCTGCCACCCGGGCGGCGGCGTGATGGGCTCCGCCGGCCGCAATGCGGCGAATGCGGTCCTCGCCACGGAGCGGCGGCATGAGCATCAAGGACGCGATGAATCGCAAGGAGCACTTCCGCACGGCGGTGTACGAGCACGCCCTTCCACCCGCGCACCTCGGCGCTCAACACGCTGAACGAGTGGCATCGCTGGAAGGACTACACGACGGCCGACGCCTACTTCGACGCAGCAGCTCGAGTACGCGGCGATCCGCAATGCCTGCGCGGTCTTCGACCTGACGCCGATGACCAAGCACCTGATCAGCGGCCCCGATGCGCTCGCCTTCCTGAACCGGCTGGTCACGCGCGACGTGGCGAAGATCAAGCCGGGCAAGGTCGGCTACTGCGTCTGGTGCGACGACAACGGCCAGGTCATCGACGACGGCACGATCTTCCACCTGCGCCCGGGCGTTTACCGCCTGTGCTCGCAGGAGCGCCAGCTCGACTGGCTGTCGCGCTCCGCTTTCGGCTTCGACGTCACGATCGTCGAGGACACGCACGACGTCGCCGCGCTCGCGCTCCAGGGGCCGACGAGCTGCGCCGTGCTGAAGGCCATCGGCTGCCAGGGCGTGCGAGAACCTCAAGCCCTTCGACATCGCCTACTACCCGTTCGCCGGGCGGCGAGCTCATGGTTTCGCGCACCGGTTTCACGGGCGATCTCGGCTACGAGCTCTGGATCGACCCGCCGCGCGCGCTCGAGCTCTGGGACGCGCTCTTCGACAAGGGCCGGATCCACGGCATCCGGCCGATGGGCACGCACGCGCTCGAGGTCGCGCGCATCGAGGCGGGCTTCATCCAGGCGCAGGTCGACTTCCATCCGGCCGACCAGGCGATCATGCTCGATCGCTCGCGCTCGCCCTTCGAGCTCGACCTCGGCCGGCTGGTGGACTTCAGCAAGCCGAATTTCAACGGCCGCCGCGCGCTGCTCGAGGAGAAGAAGCACGGTTCGCGCTTCCGCTTCGTGCAGGCTCGACATCGAGGGCAACAAGCCGGCGCGCTCGGCCTACATCTACGACCAAGCGCAAGAACGTCGTCGGCACGGTGACCTCGGCGGAATGGTCGCCTTCCGCGAAGAGCCAACATCGCGCTCGCCTCGCTGCACATGCCCTGGGGCCGGCCGGGCGACGAACTGTGGGCGGAGATCTACTACCAGCGCGAGCTCAAGTGGTCGCGCGTGATGGCGCGCTGCCGCGTCGTCGAAGGCGCGTTCTTCGATCCGCCCCGCACGCGCGCGACGCCCGCCGCGGACTTCTGATCGCGACGCGCGGGGCCGGCATGGCTCATCGGCTCGATCCCCTGCTGCGTCCGCGCTCGATCGCCGTGCTCGGTGCGACCGAGCGTGAGGGCACGGTCGGGCGCACACACGGTCGAGAACCTGCTGAAGGGCGGATTCGGCGGCCCGCTTTACGCGGTGAACCCGGGTTACGCCACGGTCTGCGGCGTGCCCTGCTTCCCGTCGCTCGCCGCCCTGCCGGAGCCCGTCGAGCACGTGATCTTTGCGGTCAGCGACGCACGCGTCGAGGCGGCGCTCGACGACGTCATCGCGCACGGCGCACGTGCCGTCACGCTGATGTCCTCGCTGGTGCTCGCGAAGGACAGCGAACCGACGTTGCGCGACCGCGTAGCCGCGAAGCTGCGGGCCGCGGGGCTCCTCGCCTGCGGCGCGAACGGCATGGGCTTCTACAACTTCGCCGACGGCATCTGGGGCTGCGGCTTCAGACGCGCGCGCACGCCCGCGGCGGCAATGTCGCCTACATCAGCCATTCGGGCTCCGGCATGTGCGGCATCGTCGACAGCGAGGAGCGCATCGACTTCAACCTCGTGGTATCGACCGGCCAGGAACTGATCGTCGCGATGGACGAGTACCTCGATTTCGCACTCGAGCAGCCGGCGACGCGCGTGGTCGGCCTGTTCATGGAGACCGCGCGCAACCCGCCAGGGCCTGATCCGCGCATTCGAGAAGGCGCGGCAGCGCAGGATTCCGATCGTCGCGCTGAAGGTCGGGCGCACCGAGCTCGCCGCGCGGCTCGACGGAATCGCATTCCGGCGCGATCGCCGGCGAGGACGGCGCCTACGAGGCGCTGTTCGACCGCTACGGCGTTCAGCGTGTCCACGACATGGACGAGCTCGCGACGGCGCTGATCATGTTCGCGCAGCCGCATCCAGTCCGCGCCGGCGGCCTCGTGTCGCTCCACGACTCAGGCGGCGAGCGCCAGCTCTTGATCGACCTCGCGCACGACGCCGGCGTTCCGCTGACGACGCTGTCCGCCGCAACGACGCAGCGGCTCGACTACGCTGCTCGACCCGGGACTGCCGCGCGGTCAACCCGCTCGATGCCTGGAGCACCGGCGGTCCGGATTACCACGTCGGCATGGAGCAGTGCTTCGCGGCATTGATGAGCGACCCCGGAGCGGCCATCGGTGCCGTGATCCACGATCGCGTCGCCGGCGGCGGCATCCAGGACAGCTACCTGGATTACCTGCGGGCCGGGCACGCGAGCTTCCGGAAAGCCGGCGTTCCTGGTCGCCAACCGCCAGGGCACGGGCGCCGAATGACCGCGTGGTCGCGGCGACCCGCGAGGGTTTTCCCGTGCTCGACGGGGTGCCGCAATTCCTCCGCGGAGCCAAATGCCTGTTCGAGTATCGCGACTTCCTGGCGCGCGGGCGCGCCCCAGCCGCCGCACTGCCTGGCCCGGCGCTGGCCGGATGGCGTGCCAGGCTCGCGGAAGGCCACGCGCTGGACGAGCATGAAGCCCTGCAGCCTGCTGCGCGACTTCGGGCTGCCCGCGAATCCCTGCCGTGTCGTCGACGATGAGCCGGCTGCGCTCGCCGCCGCTCGCGAGTTCGGCTTTCCGGTCGTACTGAAGACCGCGACGCGCGGGATCAACCACAAGACGGACCGCGACGGCGTGCGCCTCGGCCTCGCGGACGAAACCGCGCTTGCGATCGCCTACCGGGACCTGGCGAAGCGCCTCGGTCCGCGCGTCCTGGTCGCGCCGATGGTCGCGGCACCGGGTGTCGAGATGCTGCTCGGCATGGTGCACGACGAACAGTTCGGCCCGATCGTCCTGATCGGGTCCGGCGGACTGCACGTCGAGGCGCTCGCGGATGTCGTCTATGCGATGCCGCCATTCGATGCCGCGGACGCGCAGAGGCTGGTCGGACACCTCGCGATCGCGCCCCTGCTCGACAGCCGCCGCCACCCGCGCGCACTGGCGGTGGACGAATTCTGCAAGGCCGCTGCACGATTCTCGGAACTCGTCGCCGGCCTCGGCGATCTGCTCGCCGAGGTCGACATCAATCCCGTCATCGTGCATGCGGACGGGTGCATCATCGTCGACGCACTCGTGATTCCAGCCAGACAGAGGCAACACCGATGAGTCTCCAGGCACTGGCAGGACATGATCGCGGACGCTGGCAGGCGACCGCGAAATCAGCGCGCACGCGAATCGAGACGCGCCTGTTCATCGACGGCCGCTTTGTCGATGCGGCGAAAGGCGGCCGGTTCACGACGATCAACCCGGCGAACGGCGAGATACTCGCCGAGATGGCCGCGGGCACGGCAGAGGATATCGACCGGGCAGTCGTTGCTGCGCGGCGCGCATTCAGAGCGGGCGTGTGGTCCAGGATGGCGCCGCGCCAGCGGATGGAGGTCCTGTACCGGTTCGCGGCGCTCGTGGAAAGGAACGCCGAATCGCTGGCGGTGCTGGAAACGCTCGATATGGGCAAGCCGATCGCCGACGTCGTCGGCGGCGACCTGCCCTCGGTGATCGACACGATCCGCTTCATGGCGGAGTGCATCGACAAGGTCGACGGCTCCGTGACGAACACCGAAGTCGGACGTCATGCACCTGGTGCTGCGCGAGCCGCTCGGCGTGGTCGGGCGCGATCTCGCCCTGGAATTATCCGCTGCTGATGGCGCCTGGAAGATCGCGCCCGCGCTCGCGGCCGGCAACACGGTCGTGCTGAAGCCCGCCGAGCAGGCACCGATGAGTTGCCTGCGGCTCGCCGAGTTCTTCGTCGAGGCCGGCGGCCCGCCCGGCGTCTTCAACGTCGTGAACGGCCTCGGCGAGGAATCGCCGGCACGCGCGCTCGCGCTGCATGCCGACGTCGCCAAGGTCACGTTCACCGGCTCGACCGAGGTCGGCAAGCTGATCCTGCAGTACGCCGGCCAGTCGAACATGAAGCAGGTCGCGCTCGAATGCGGCGGCAAGTCGCCGCAGGTGTTCATGGCCGATGTCGCCGATCTCGATCGCGCGGTCACCGCCGCTTACCGCGGCATCTATTCGAACATGGGCGAGGTCTGCAATGCGGGTTCGCGCCTGCTGGTCGACCGCAGCGATCAAGCGACCGATTTCATCGAGCGCTTCGTGACGCTCGGCCGCACGCCTTCGGCCGGGCGATCCGCTCGACCCCGCGACCAACATGGGGCCGCTGGTCACCCGCGAGGCGCAGACACGCGTGCTGCGGCATGATCGACAAGGGCGGCGGAAGGCGCGCAAGCTCGAGTTCGGCGGCGACGCACCGGCGGGCTGAAGGCCGGCGCCTACGTCAATCCCACGCTCTTCACCGGCGTGCGCAACGACATGACGATCGCGCGCCAGGAGATCTTCGGGCCGGTCGCCTCGGTCATCGAGTTCGACGGCGTCGACGAGGCACTCGCGATTGCCAACGACACGATCTACGGCCTCGCCGCAGGGGTCTGGACCCGCGACGTGGACACGGCGTTCAGACTGGTGCGCGGCATCGAGGCCGGCATCATCTGGATCAATTCCTTCGACGAGGGCGACATGACGCAGCCGTTCGGCGGCTACAAGCAGTCCGGCAATGCGCGCGACAAGTGCTTCGACAGCTTCAAGAGCTACACGCAGACCAAGTCGGCGTGGTTCCGGGCTGTCATGATCCTGAGCCGAACACCGACGACGGGCTCGCCGTGCTGACGCTCAACCGGCCGGACAAGCTGAATGCGATCAACCGCGCCGATGATCGAGGCGCTGCGATCGCGCGCTCGACGCCGCCGAGGCCGACGACGACGTGCGCGCGATCGTGCTCAACGGCGCCGGGCGCGCATTCTCCGCCGGGCTTCGACCTCGACATGGAAGTCGGCGAGGGCCGGCCCGATCCGGCCGCGGTGCGCCGCGCGCTGCGAGAACGACTTCCGCATCATCATGCGCTTCTGGGACTCGCCCGAAAGTGACGATCGCCGCGGTGCACGGCTATTGCCTCGGCAGCGCGATGGAACTCGCCGTCGCCTGCGATCTCACGGTCGCATCGGACGATTGCCGCTTCGGCATGCCCGAGGTGCGGTTCGGCAGCGGCATCGTCACGATGCTGATGCCCTGGCTCGCGGGACCCAAGCAGGCGCGCTATCTGCTGCTGTCGGGAGACGACCGGGTCAGCGCCCGGGAAGTGCGCGACATGGGACTCGTCAATCGCGTCGTGCCGGCCGCAACGCTGCTCGACGAGGCTTTTGCGCTCGGGCGCCGCATCGCGGCCAACGACGCGCTCGCGGTCCGGCTGACCAAGCAGGCGATCAACCGCAGCCTCGATCTTGCCGGCATGCGTGCGGCGCTCGCGCAGGCGCTCGAGACGGACGTCACGATCGAGACCTCCGAAACCACCGAGTCGCGCGAATTCAACGAAATACTGAAGCGCGACGGCGCCAAGGCTGCCATTGCCTGGCGCAGCGCCCGAGCCGGCCAGCCATCACCCGGGAAGAATTCATGAGCCAGGCGAAAAAAATGCCCGACGAGTTGCGCCGCCACCTGGAGCAATACCCGGACACCAGGCTGCTTGAACTGCTGCAGCCGGACATGCTGGGCATCCTGCGCGGCAAGCGCGTCGTCAGCGACGAGTTTGCGAAGCCCTTCGCGGGCGGCCTCAATTTCTGCGGCGCCACGGTACTGCTCGACGCCAAGGGCCAGACCTTCGAGCGCATCGACAACGGCGGCCGCGACGGGGATCCGGACGCGATCTCGACGGCCGTGGCGGGCTCGCTCGCCCCCGTGCCCTGGGCGCAGGTGCCGACCGCACAGTTACTGCTCGAAATGGCAACCGCGGCCGGCGAGCCGTTCTTCGCCGATCCGCGCCAGGTGCTGCGAAACGCGGAACGGCCGCTGAAGGAAATGGGTCTCACGGCTGTCGCGGCGACCGAACTCGAATTCTATCTGCTCGATTCAGATGGCGACCGGCCCTCGCCCAGGGTCGGCCGCATCCCGGGCACGCGTCGCCTGCAGGACGGGCCGCAGTACGGCAGCATGGACGACGTCGAAGATGTCGATCCCTTCCTCGCCGAGCTCTACGCCACCTGCAAGGCACAGAACATTCCCGCCGGCGCGACGCTGAAGGAATTCTCCCCGGGCCAGTTCGAGGTCAATCTGCACCATGTCGCGAGCGCCGAACTCGCCTGCGACCACGCGGTGCTGCTGAAGCGCGCCGTCAAGGCGGTCGCGAAGCGGCATGGCCTCGGCGCGACTTTCATGGCGAAGCCCTTCGCCGAATCCGCCGGCTGCAGCCTGCATGTGCACGTGAGCCTCGTCGACGCGAAAGGCCGCAATGTCTTTGCGAGTAACAATGCCGGGAAGCCGGTCTCTGCGATTCTGAAACATGCGATCGGCGGGCTCGCGGCGACCATGGCGGAATCCATGGCGATTTTCGCGCCGACCGCGAATTCCTACCGCCGCTACCGGCCGGGCATGTTCGTACCGCTCGCGCCGAACTGGGGCCGCAATCACCGGGGCGTGTCCCTGCGCATCCCGCTGTCCGGGCTGGAGGACACGCGCGTCGAGCATCGCCCGGGCGGTTCGGACGGTAATCCCTATCTCGTGATGGCGGCGATCCTCGCCGGCATCCATCACGGCATCACGAAGAAGCTCGATCCTGGCCCGATGATCGAGCCCGGCACCATCATCGAGGAAAAAATCGAGCTGCCGGTGCGTTGGGAGGCGGCGCTCGATGCGTTCGACGCCGCAAAGGTGCTGCCGAATTACCTCGGCAAGCGCTACCACGAGCTGTATGCGAGTTGCCGGCGCGAGGAATGCGATCGCATCCACGCGGAGATCACGGACCGCGACTACGAGTGGTACCTGCGCGCGATCTGAGCGTTCAGGACGCGAGCGCGGCGTTCTGCGCCGCGACCGAGCCGCCCTCCGGCGCCTGCAGGAGTTGCGTGACCGGCAGCCGCGAGCGGATCCAGTCCTGGAATCCCGCCAGCACGATTTCCTTGTCCGACAGGACGCCCTGCGTGTAGGCGCCGGAGGACAGGCCGCGCTGCACCGATCGCGTCAGGATCTCGTCCTCTGCCTGCACACGTGAATTGAGCCGGGCGCACAGGAAGCGCGCCGCCTTCATCTCGCGACGATCGTCCTTGAAGCCGAAGGACCGCGCCCGGATCAGCGTGCGGCCGGGCCCGGTCGGCACGACGTGGAAGAAATCCAGCCACTCGGGGTAGATGTCGAAGAACGCGTTCGGGAACAGGCCGAAGTAGGTCCAGCGCCGGCGCAAGTCCTCGGGCAGGTGCTCGATCACCGGCAGGAATTTCGCGTAGCGCTCGGCGCTCCAGGACTTCAGCGGTTTTTCCCGCATCCGGTGGCTCAGGCGCATCGTGCCACCCGGGAAGATCTCGCGGTCATACTTCGATTCCATCAGCGCCGACAGACCCGGATGGCCGATCGGAAAGTGATAGTCCTCGACGTAATTCTCGACGACGTTCTTCCAGTCGATCTCGAGCTCGTGGGTCCACAGCTCGTCCAGCGGAACCATGTCTTCCATCCGGTAATGCGCGAGTTCCGGCACGTGCGGCGCCATTTGCGCCGCGACCGACGGCCCACCGGATGCGAAGCGGACGAACACCATGCCCATGAACACTTCGAGTTCGATGGTTTTCAGGCCGAACTTCGAGCGGTCGAATTTCGGGAAGGTATCCGGCGCGCTGATGCTGCGGTTGCGGCCGTCGAGGTGGTAGGTCCAGCCGTGATACATGCAGGTCAGGAATTTCCCGCAGCGGCCACGTTCAGCGCCGACCACGGCATGGGCGCGATGCGAACAGACATTGTGGAATGCGCGGAGCGTCCCCGCCTCGTCGCGCACGACGAATCCGCGCTGGCCGAAGAATTCGAAGGACACGAAATCGCCGGCTGCAGGCACTTCACTGACATGGCAGACGACCTGCCACGAGGGCCGGAACAGCCGTTCCTTCTCGAGTTCGTGAAATTCTTCGCTGTGATAGACCCAGGCGGGCAGCGTGTAGCGCAAGGCGCGTTCCGTGCCGGACTCGGTCCCGACCGCGCGGGCTGCGGGCCTGGCAGGCACGGGCGCCTGGACGCGGTCCGCGAGCCACGGGAATACGCTGCAGAGGTAAGCGCGGCACTGACGCTTCGCCGCTTCCCGGTCGAAGCCGTCGCCGGCGAACAGGATGCCCTGCCATTGCTGGTCGATCAGGCCGGTCAGTCCGAGCGAAACGGCCTCCGCATCCGGCCGTCCCGCGACGCCCTGCGCCGCGATCAGCTCGCGACACAGCCGCGTCACGGTTTCGCTATAGGCCTGGTCGCGGTCCCCGCAGATCCGCTGGTAGTCGGCGCGCGCATTCGACTCGGCCAGGAACGCATACCAGACCGCGACCTTTTCTGAACCGCTCAGCCGCCGGCTGAGGCTCGCATCGACGATGCCGAGCAGGCTCCGCAGCGCGTCGCTGCCGATGTCCTCGAGCACGTTCGCCATGACCTCGGCGAATTCTTCCGAAACCTCGCGCAGGGTGGCGAGCAGCAGTGCTTCCTTGCTGCCGAAGTGGAAATTGATCGAGGCCGCGGTGTGACCTGCTGCGGCCGCGATCTTCGCGGAGGTAAGGTCCGAGAGGCCGTGACGGGAAATTGCAACGGCTGTCGCATGGATCAGGTCGAGCTTCGAGCCGCTCGGCCGGAGTTCGCCGGTAATTTCGAGATTGGCCGCCATGGTCGCCTCCCGATTCGTCGTCTTGGGATTCTAGCCCGGCCCGGCCCTTGACTCAATGCTCATTCAGTAATTTGAATGAAGATTCAGTAAATCGTAACATTTTGTAATATAAAGCTATTTCGCCATTCCCGCAGTGACGTAATCCGTTTAATCTGGCACCGTGCCAAAGAGGATATACCGTCTTGCTGGTCTGCTGGCCGGCATGCTGCTTTTCGCCGCGAACACGGCGGCAACCTCTCCCTCGCCATCGTCGCCGGCCTTCGGCATCCGCATCGATGAAGCCTGGATCACGATGCCGGACGGCGTGCGCCTGTCGGCCGACCTCTACATGCCGACCGGAGGCTCCGCCCGCGCCAAGCATCCGGTGCTGCTGGAATACCTGCCCTACCGCAAGCGCGAATCGCGTAACCGCGATTACTCGATGTATTCCTATTTCGTGCAGCGCGGTTACGTCGTCGCCGCCGTCGACATCCGCGGCACCGGCAACAGCGAGGGCCGGCTGATTCCCTACGAGTATTCCGACATCGAGCAGCGGGACGGCGAAGTCGTGATCGACTGGCTGTCGAAGCAGGCCTGGTCGAACGGCAATGTCGGCATGTTCGGCATTTCCTGGGGCGGCTTCAATTCCATCCAGATGGCAGCGCGCCATCCCCCGGCGCTGAAGGCGATCATCGCCGTCGATGCGACGGACGATCTCTACCAGGATGACGTGCACTTCATGGACGGGATCATGCACGTCGATTCCTGGGAAATGAGCATGGACCTCGACAACTCGCGGCCGGGCGCTCCCGACTACGTCATCGACGATGCCAATTTCCGCGACCGCTTCGATACCGACCCGTGGATGCTGACCTACAAGTTCCAGCAGCGCGACGGTCTGTTCTGGGACCGCGCCTCGACGCGCGATCGCCTGCAGGACATCCGGATCCCCTCCTTCTTCATCGGTGGTTGGTACGACGGCTATCGCGACAGCGTCCCGCGCATGCTCGCGAACGTGAATGCCCCGGTGAAAGCGATCATGGGCGCCTGGTCGCATGCCTGGCCGCACGAACCCTATCCTGAGCCTGGCATGGAGTGGCGGCACGAGGCCGTGCGCTGGTTCGACCAATGGCTGCGGGGCGTGGACACCGGCATCCTCGATGAGGCGCGCCTCGCCGTGTACGTCCGTAACTGGCATGCGCCCGGCCCCTATCTCGCGTACGCGCCAGGCAGCTGGCGCTATGAAGACGGCTGGCCGATCGCGCGCATCCGCGAGCAGGTCCTGTATCCGCAGGACGATCACACGCTGAAGCCCGGCGCTCCTGCCACCGCAACGCACTCATTACGCTACTTTCCGTCGATCGGCATCGAGGCCGGCGGGCCGGTCATGTGGTGGGGCGATGTCGCACACGACCAGCGCCCGACCGATGCCTACAGCCTGACCTACGACAGCTCGCCGCTCGCCGAGGACACGGAAATCCTCGGACTGCCGCGCGCCACGCTCGCGGTGTCCGCCGACGCGCCGCGTGCCAACTGGATGGCGCGGCTGTCCGACGTCGCGCCAGACGGCACGGTGACGCAGGTCGCGGGCGCCGCATTCAACGGCAATCATCGGTTGTCGGCGCGCGAACCTTCGGCGATCGTCCCCGGCCAGGAATTCACGATCGACATCGAGATGCATTTCACTTCGTGGGTGTTCCCGAAGGGTCATCGCATCCGGCTTGCGGTCAACAACGCGCAGTGGCCGATGCTTTGGCCGACGCCCGACCCGATGACGACGACGCTGCGCCTCGCCGGGTCGCGGTTGTCGTTACCCGTCGTGCCGTTCGAGAAACGCCCGGTGCCCGCATTCCTGCCGCCGGCGAAAGATCCGCAGATGCCAGGCTACGAAACGCTCGATGCCGGCACGAGCTCCGGCTACGGCGAAATCTCTTCGGTCGATCGCAATCCGCAGACCGGCGCCGCAGTCGCGACCGCCACCAACAGCGGCGGCTATCGCTATCCCTGGGGCACGGAGCGTTATCACGAGACCATCCGCCACGACGTCACGGACAGCGAACCCGGCAAGGCATCGGTGCTGGGAACGCACCGCATGGAAGTCGAGATGCCGGGCCGGACCCTGCTGTGGGAAGCAGAGCTGTCTTTCAAGAGCGACCACGACAATTTTTATTACAGCTACCTGCGGCGGCTGTCGGAGAATGGCAAGCTGGTGCGGGAAAAGACTTGGACGCGGACGATTCCGCGCGATTTCCAATGACGCAAAAGCGACAGGAATAGGGAACACGAATGGCGATGAGAAATTTTAGCTTCCGCCGCGGGCTTTGCGGCCTGCTAATCGCGGGCGTGGCGGCCCTTGGCGCCGGCTGCGCGAAGAAAGAGCCGGCGGTCGTGGAAGACGCCGCGCCGATGGCTGATCTCGCCCTGAAAAGCGGCGCGATCTACACGATGGACGGGGCAAGGAGCTGGGCGCAGGCAGTCGCGATCAAGAATGGCCGCATCGTGTTCGTCGGCACCGACAAGGACCTCGATGCCCATGTCGGGCCGGCTAC
Source organism: uncultured Gammaproteobacteria bacterium (assembly GCA_963747145.1). Taxonomy (GTDB): domain Bacteria; phylum Pseudomonadota; class Gammaproteobacteria; order Steroidobacterales; family Steroidobacteraceae; genus SCUD01. Next base: position 57,114 of record CAVVDZ010000002.1, read on the forward strand.
GCGCGTGATCAATCTCAAGGGACGCATGCTGATTCCGGGATTCCAGGATGCGCACGTCCACCCGATCCTTTCCGGTGTCGAAGCCAATTCCTGCGAACTGATCGGCGTCGAGGTCGGAGGTGGCGGAGAGTTCAAGATGCGCGAAACCGTCGACGCCTATGTGGCCAAGGTCAAGAGTTGCGCCGATGCACACCCAGAGGCAGCCTGGATCACCGGAGGCGGCTGGTGGTTGTCGGCGTTCGGACCCGGCGCGATCGCGACCCGCGAGCTGCTCGACGCCGTCGTGCCCGATCGCCCGGTGATGATCTACAGCGTCGACGGCCATTCGGCCTGGGTCAACAGCAAGGCCCTGGAAGTGGCCGGGATTACCGATGAAACGCCGGACCCGTCGGACGGGCGCATCGATCGCGATCCAAAGTCCGGCCACGCGCTGGGCTTCCTGCACGAGGGCGCGGTTGATCTGGTGGCGGCCAAGGCGCCCGAGAGCACGCTGAAAGAACGCGAGGCCGGGCTGCGCTACGCGATCAAGTTGCTCAATGGATTCGGTATCACCGGTGTCCAGGAGGCGTCGGTCGACGAATCTGATCTCAAGACCTACCGCAAGCTGGACGACGCCGGCGATCTGTCGCTGCACGTGGTCTGCTCCATCGCCTGGGACAGCCATCAGGGTCTCGAACAGATCGAAAACATCCGCCGATTGAGCAGCATCTACACCAAGGGTCGGGTGAATGCGCAGACGGTCAAGATCTACCAGGACGGCGTCATCGAGACCTACACGGCAGTGGTGCTGGAGCCGTACAAGCTGCCCGGCAAGGCAAAGGTTTACGGCACTCCGCTGGTCGAGCCTGAATTCCTCAAGAAGGTGGTCACGCAGCTCGACGCCGACGGCTTCCAGGTTCATTTCCATGCGATCGGGGACGGTGCAACCCGCCAGGTGCTGGACGCGATCGAAGCGGCGCGCAAGGCGAACGGCGACCTCGGCCACCGACATCACATCGCGCATCTGGAGGTGATCCAGCCGGTCGACGTGCCGCGCTTCCGCCAGCTCGGCGTCGTCGCAAACTTCCAGCCGCTCTGGGCGTTCGCGGACTCCTACATCACGGACCTCACGCTGCCGTTCATGGGTAAGGAGCGCGCGCAATGGATCTACCCGATCGGCAGCCTGTATCGCAGCGGGGCGGTCGTCGCGTTCGGCAGCGACTGGTCGGTATCCTCGCCGAATCCCATGGAGGAGATGGAAGTCGCGATCACTCGCATGGGCCCCCTCGATGAAACCAGGACGCCATTCCTGCCGAACGAGCGCATCGACCTGCCAGCGGCGATCGCCGCCTTCACGATCAACGCTGCCTACGTGAATCGCAACGAAGACGATACCGGATCGGTCGAGGTCGGCAAGCTGGCGGACCTCGCAGTCCTCGACCGCAACCTGTTCGAGATTCCGGCGAGCGAGATTTCGGACGCCAAGGTCCTGGTCACGCTGTTCGAGGGCAAGCCCGTGCACGGAGACCTGGACGCACTTTGACCGATCGACACCCAGTGGAAGTCACGCCATGCAAACCAGAAACATGCTTCGCCATTTCGTATCCGCTGCAGCCCTTGCGGCGATGATGGCCGCCTCGGCCCAGGCCTCGGATGACAGCAGCGTACCAGGGTCCTACCAGGACCTGCTTTCGCTGTTCACGCAATGGCGTAGCTTCGAAGTGCCGCCCGATCGTGGGGGCGCGCCGGATTACACGGCCGCGACTTCCGCCAGGCGTTTCGCCGAACTGGGGAACTGGCGCGCGCGGCTCGCCGCGATCGACAGCTCCTCCTGGCCGGTGGAACAGCGGGTCGACTACGAGATCGTGCGCGCCGAGATGAACGGCATGGACTTCAACCTGCGCGTGCTGCAGCCCTGGGTGCGCGACCCGGCCTGGTACAAGATCCTGTGGACCGAACAGAGCGATACGCCCGCGCACGAGGGCCCGACCAACCATGCTGCCGTGGATGTCTGGACTTGTTCGTTTCCGCTGTCGAAGCAGGACGAGGCCAGGCTCGCGCACGGACTCGCGGTAGTTCCACCGCTGTACGAGCAGGCGCGCGGTAACCTGACCGGCAATGCGCGCGATCTCTGGGTCACGGGTGCGGGCACGCTGCGAACGCAGGTCGCCGACCTGGACGCGCTGGCGGAGAAGACCCGCAGCAACGGGCGAGTCCTGAAGAAGGCAATCACCGACGCACGGACAGCCACCGTTGCGCTGATCGACTGGCTGGATGCAGAGGCGCCGTCCAAGACCGGCCCGTCCGGCATCGGCAGGGACAACTACAGCTGGTACCTGCGGAACGTCGTGCTGGTGCCGATGGACTGGCAGGACGAGGTCGACCTGCTGAAGCGCGAACTGGCGCGGGCACATGCCTCGCTCAGGCTCGAGGAAGCGCGCAACGCCGGCTTGCCGGAACTGACGGCTGTCGCCACCCCGGAGGAATACCAGCAGCGCGCCAACGACGAGATCACGCGCTACATCGATTTCCTGCGCAGCAAGGATCTCTATCCGATGCGCGACAGCATGGACCCGGCGATGCGCGCCCAGGTCGGCCAGTTCGTGCCGATCGAAAAGCGCAATTTCTTCTCGATCGCGAGCCACATCGAGCCGCTCGCGCTGTTCACGCATTTCTACCATTGGTGGGACCTGGCGCGGATGCGCGACGAGCCGCATGCGAGCCCGATCCGCCGCGGTCCCCTGCTCTACAACATCTGGAACAACCGGGCCGAGGGCATGGCGACCGCGATGGAGGAATTCATGCTGCATGCCGGCCTCTACAATCTGCGCCTGCGCGCGCGGGAGGTCGTCTGGATCATGTTGGCGCAGCGCGCGGCGCGCGGCCTCGCCTCCCTCTATGCGCATGACAACCAGTTCGACCTGCAGCAGGCCAAGGCTTTCCAGGTCGAGTGGACGCCGCGCGGCTGGATGCGGCCCGACCTGGATCTCCTGGGCTTCGAGCAACAGCTCTACCTGCGCCAGCCTGCCTACGGCACAAGCTACGTCACGGGAAAGTACTTGCTGGAAGACCTGATGCGCGTGCGCTCGCACCAGCTCGGCAGCGACTTCTCGATGAAGCGTTATTTCGACGAGGTCAACGGCGCCGGCATGATCCCGGTGACGCTCATCCAATGGCAGCTGACGGGAAGCCGCCCGCAATGAAAAAACTCGCGCTACTGGCCGCATTCGCATTTGCGGCCACGGCGCAGGCCGGCACGACGCTCCATTACACGGTTCAGCACGCAGGCAGGACTTCGGGTTCGCAGACGACGGACATCGGCGACGACGGTCTGATCAGCGTGAGCTTTTCGTACCGTGACAACGGCCGTGGGCCCGACGTATCGGAGAAAATCCGCCTCGCCGCGGACGGCACGATCCAGTCCTATCGCCTGACCGGCAAGTCCACGTTTGGCGCCGTGTTCGACGAGCGCTTCTCGCTGGCGCGCGGCCGGGCGAGCTGGCGCTCGCCGTCGGAGCACGGCGAGGCCGTGCCTTCCGGGCCCGCCATGTACCTGCCGATCGACGGCAGTCCCGAGACTCGCGCGATGATCGTGCGCGCGTCGCAGCGCCTCCCGGACGGCCGCATCGCCGCGCTACCCGACGGCGAATTGCAGAGCCTGCGCGTGGCCGACATGCGGGTCGGCACGGTCGGCGATGAACGGACGGTTGCACTCTATTCGATCCTCGGACTCGGCCTGCAGCCGGCCTATGTCTGGCTCGATGACGAGATGCGCCTGTTCGCCCGCATCACGCCCGGGACCGCCCATGTCATCGCCCGCGGCTACGAGTCCTGGTCGTCGAGACTCGAGGAACGCCAGGTGGCCGCCGCCTCGCAATTCCTGCGCGACATCGCCGTGAAGGATGCGCGGCGCCTGCCCGATCCCGTGCTGATCCGCAACGTGCGCGTCTTCGACACCACGAGTGCCTCGCTCGACGAACCCGCCGACGTCTACCTGTATGACGGGCGCATCGCGTCGATCTACCCGGCCGGCTCGCCCGCGCAGGAGGCGGCGACCGTCATCGAAGGCGGCGGGCGGGCGCTGCTGCCGGGCCTCTTCGACATGCACGCGCACGAGGACGCCTGGAATGCCGCGCTGCAGATTGCGGGCGGCGTCACGACGTCTCGCGACATGGCGAACGACAACGCGCTGCTCGCCGACCTGATCACGCGCATCGGCCAGGGCGAATTGATCGGGCCGCACGTCGTGCCGGCAGGTTTCATCGAGGGCGAGAGCCCGTTCGCGGCGCGCGGCGGCTTCGTGGTCGACAGCGTCGACGAAGCGAAAAAAGCCGTCGACTGGTACGCCCAGCGCGGCTACCGGCAGATCAAGCTCTACAACTCGATCCATCCGGACTGGGTCGTGCCGATCGCCGCCTACGCGCACTCGCGCGGCCTGAGGGTCAGTGGCCATGTGCCGGCGTTCTCGCGCGCCGAGCGCGTGGTACGCGAGGGCTACGACGAGCTGCAGCACATCAATCAGCTGATGCTGAATTTCGTCTCGGATCCGGACACCGACTCGCGCACCCTCGCCCGCTTCGTCCTGCCCGGCGAACGAGCCCGGACCCTCGACCTCGATTCAAGCTCCGTGCGCGACTTCATCGCGCTGCTCGCCGAACGCCGGATCGTCATCGACGCGACGCTCGCGACTTTCGAGAGCATGTACACGCAGGGCCAGGGAGAGACTGACCCGGGCCTGGCTCCCGTCGCCGGCCATTTTCCATTTGCGACGCAGCGCGCCCTGCGCAGCAACTCGATGGAGGTCAGCGGCGACAAGCTGAAGGCCTATCGCGCGTCCTATGCCCGCATGATCGAATTCACCGGCCGGCTGATCGCGGCCGGTGTGCCGATGGTTGCCGGCACGGACAACATCGCCGGCTTCACGCTGCATCGCGAACTCGAGCTCTACGTCAAGGCCGGCATGACGCCGGGCGAAGCGATCCGTACGGCTACCGAAATCGGCGCTCGCTATACGGGGCTCTCCGCGGAGACCGGCACGATCGAGCGCGGCAAGCTCGCCGACCTGGTCCTCGTGGACGGCGACGCGACGCAGAACATCTCCGACATCCGCCGCATCAGCCTCGTCATCACGCGCGGCGTCGCCTGGGCGCCGGCTGAAGTCTATGAATCCTTCGGCGTGAAGCGCTTCGTCGATCCGCCACGGATCGACTATCCGGCGCGCTGACCGGCCGCTCAGGCCGCGGGCGCGAGCGGCCGCGGCCGGCCCACGGCATGGCCCTGGACGAAGTCGATGCCCATCGCGCGCGCAGCCTCGAGCGACGGCTGGTCCTCGACCTGCTCGGCGATCAGGCGGAAGTTCAGCGTGCGCGCCATGCTGATCACGGCGGTGACCATCGCCTGGTTGACCGAGTCGCGGCCCAGGTCGCGCATGAACGACCCGTCGATCTTCAGGTAGTCCATCGGCAGCTGCTTCAGGTTGGAGAAGCCGCCCAGGTCCGTGCCGAAATCGTCCAGGGCGAAGCGGCAGCCCATGCCGTGCAGCACGTCGATGAAACGCCGCGACTGCTCCAGGTTGCCGATCACCGAGGTCTCCGCGACCTCGAAGCAGATCTGCTGCGGCGCCACGCCGCTGCGGTCCAGCTCTTCGACGACGAACTCGAGGAACGTCGAGTCCGCCAGCGTCTGGCCCGACACGTTGATGGCCAGGCTGCGCCCGGCAGGAATGCGGATCGCGCCTGCCGCGAGCGCCGCGAGTGCCGCGCCGATGACCCAGCGGTCGATCAGGCCCATCAGGCGATAACGTTCCGCGGCCGGGAAGAACTCTGCCGGCAGGACGGCCTGGCCGTCATCGTGCAGCCGGACGAACACCTCCATTGCGGGCCCGCCGGTCGATCCCGGGCGCGTCGGCTCGATCGGCTGCAGGTAGAGCTCGAAGAAGCCGTCGCGCAGCGCGACCTGGAGGCGCTGCAGCCAGTGGATCTCGCCGCGGCTGCGCGCGACGGCCTCGTCGTGCGAGGAATAGACGTGGACATGGCTGCCGGTCTGGCGCTTTGCCACATAGCAGGCCGAATCGGCTGCATTCATGATTTCCTCGAGCGAATTGCTCTCGCTCGTCACTTCGACGATGCCGATGCTGACGCCGACGCTGAAGATCCGGTCCTTCCAGATGAAACGGTACTCGCCGATCGCGCGCCAGATGTCGTCGGCAATCTGGCGCGCCTTGGACAGCGGGCAGCCGATCAGCAGCACGCCGAATTCGTCGCCGCCGAGCCGCGCCACGGTATCCGAATCGCGCACCGCCTCGCGGATCAGCGCCGCGACCTCGCGCAGCATGTTGTCGCCCGCGAGGTGGCCGCTGGTGTCATTGACCGCCTTGAAGCGGTCGAGGTCCAGGTAGCACATCACATGGCCCTGCCGGCCGGCCCGCGCAATCTCCAGCGCCTCGCCGAGGCGGCGTTCGAACTCGCGGCGATTGACGAGCCCCGTCAGCGCATCGTGGCTGGCCTGGTAGGACATCTGCTGGGTCAGGCCGCGCAGCTCGCTGACGTCGTGGAGCATCACGGCGGCGCCGGCGATCTCCCCTTCCCCGCCGCGGATCGGCGAGGCCGAGGCCTCGATGCCGAGTTCGTGGCCGGTCGCACGCGCGATCATGAGCGCGCGCCGGCCGAGCGTCGCACGGCTGCCGGAACCCAGGCACAGCTGGACCGGATCCGGCAGCGGCCGGCGATCATGCTCGTCGACGAATCCCGCCAGCGTGCTGAATGGCTGGCCAAGCGCGTCCTCGCGCCGCATGCCGGTCAGCGTCTCGGCGGACTTGTTCATGTAGTCGACGCGGCCCTGCGCATCGGTCGTCATCAGGCCCTCGCCGAGCGAATCGAGGGCGAGCTGCGCGCGGCCCGGCAGCAGCGGCTGCGCCGGCGCCTCGTGGTGCGGCAGCATTTCCGTCGCGCTGAAGAGCGCGATCCGTTGGCCGCCGGAATCGAGCGCCGTGCCGGAGAGTTCGAGGCGCGTTACCTGCCCGTGACTGTCGGAGAGCTCGACTTCGGTCATCGCGGGACCGGGTTCGCCGGAGAGCACGCGGGCGACTGCAAGACTGACGAGCTCCGCATACGCGGGCGCGACGAGATCCGCCAGTCTGCGCCCCACCATGTCCGCCACCGGGATGCCGGCGAGCGTCGCGAAGGCTTCATTGACGGCCTCGATTCGCTCGCCATGCAGCAGCGCCGGTTCGCGCAGGCCGGCCAGCATTGCGCGCGCGACATCGGCACCGGCGACCCCTTGTACCCGGGCGGCCTGATGCTCCGTTTCGGCCTGGTCCACGAGCCGCCGCAGCGCGCGCCGTTGCAGCAGGGCGACGACGGCGAGCACGGCGGCGACAATCGCGAATCCGGCACCAGCGATCACCGGAACCGTCATTCGGCCTGTCATCCCCTTCGGTTTGTCGCAGACTGGGTAGCCGCGGGACCGTTGAATATGTTGTCTTACGAGATCTTCGGCAGCATATCTCACGCTTGTACTAACACCCCGCGCGATTCACCATAATGGTTCGGGGTTTGACGGCTGCGAACGGGGCGGGAGCAGAATGACCGGGAAAATCGAGGCCGCGCGGCGGCAGATGATCGAGCAGCAGGTCCGCACCTGGGACGTGCTCGATCCGCGTGTTCTGGAAGCGCTCGCCGCCGTGCCGCGCGAACGCTTCGTGCCCGAGGCCTATCGCGATGTCGCCTTCGCCGACACGGCGATCCCGATCGGACACGGCGAATTCATGCTGCCGCCGAAAATCGAGGGCCGCATCCTGCAGGCCCTCGGCCCCGGGCGCGGCGAGCGCGTGCTGGAGATCGGGACCGGCACCGGGTTCTTCGCCGCCTGCCTCGCTTACCTCTGCGGCGATGTGGACAGCATCGAGATCCATGCCGGCCTCGCGGAAGGCGCGATGCGGGCGCTCGAGCGGCTCGGCATCACGCGCGTTCGCGTCGCCTGTGCCGACGCCCTGAACCGCGGTTTCGATCCGCAATACCAGGCGATCGCGGTCACTGGCTCGTTGCCGGTCTACGATCCGCGCTTCGAGCGCGCGCTCGCCGTCGGCGGGCGTCTCTTCGTCGTCGTCGGCTCGCCGCCGGTCATGGAAGCGCGGCTCGTCACCCGCACGGCGATCGACGCCTGGCTCAGCGAAGTGCTCTTCGAGACCTGCATCGAGCAGCTCCGTAACGCAGCCCCGGCAGCCCGTTTCAGCTTCTAGGGCCCATGAAACCCCCGTATTGCCCCCGTTTCGGGGCCATTGCGAAGGGTCATGTGGTGATATACACTACTAGTACAGTAATAGTCCTCGCCCACCCTGTGCCAAGGAAAGACTTCGCATGAACACCAGGCTTTGCATCCGTTCCATCCTGCTCGCCGCCGCCATCGCCGCTGTGCCGCTCGCAAGCGCAGCCGACCTTGGTTCGATCTACCAGCAGGCGTTGAAGAACGATCCTGTCATCCGCGAAGCGGAAGCGAATCGCCTCGCGGCGCACGAATCGAAGCCGCAGGCGCTTTCCTCGCTGCTGCCGCAGGTGAGCGCCGGCGGCCGTTATGACGACAGCGAATCGAATGGCACGAGCACTTTCATCGATCCGGGCTCTCCACCGGTCCCATTCCAGCAGAGCCGCGATGGTACGGCCGAGAGCTGGAACCTGACCCTGCGCCAGAGCGTGTTCCGCTGGCAGAACTGGGCCGCGCTGAAGCGCGCGGATGCCGAGAGTGCCCAGGCAGAAGCCGATTATCACGCCGCGCAGCAGGACCTGATCCTGCGAACTTCGGAGGCGTACTTCAACGTGCTCGCGGCACAGGACACGCTCGAGGCGGCGCAGGCCGCCCACGACGCCATCGAGCGGCAGCTCGAGCAGTCGAACAAGCGCTTCGAGGTCGGACTGATCGCCGTGACCGACGTGCAGGAGGCCAAGGCGGCCTTTGATTCCGCAACGGCATCCCTGATTCAGGCCAAGCGCAATCTCGCGACCGCGCAGGAACAGCTCCGCGAACTGACCGGCAACACGTTCGACGAACTCTCGAAGCCCGGCGCCGACATGCCGCTCGCCGGCCCGGATCCGGCCAACGCTGACGACTGGGTGAAGCTCGCTATGAACCAGAATGCGCGCCTGATATCGAGCCGGCTCGCCGCAGACATCACGCGCCAGGACATCAGTGCCGAGCGCGGCGGCCATTTCCCGAGCCTCGATCTCGTCGTCTCCCGCACGGGCTTCGATTCGGCGGCTGACATCACCGGCACGACCAGCGGCCAGGACAACTCCGACTCGCACGACACGACCGCGTCGCTGCAGGTCACGGTACCGATCTATTCGGGCGGCGCGACCAATTCGCGCGTGCGGCAGGCCCAGTACCGCCACCAGGCCGCCCGGGAACGCCTGGAGCGCACCGCGCGCGAGACCGAACGCGAAACGCGCGACGCCTATCTCGGCGTCGACGCCGAAGTCGCGCGGGTGAAGTCGCTGCGTCAGGCGGTCGAGTCCGCAAAGACCGCCCTGCAGGCGACCGAGGCGGGATACGAAGTGGGCACTCGCACGTCGGTCGATGTATTGCAGGCCCGCCAGCGCCTGTTCGAGGCGCAGACCAACTATGCGCGCAGCCGCTACGACTACCTGCTGAACGTGCTGCGGCTGCGGCTCGCGGCCGGCACGCTCGACGACCACGGCATCGAAGACATCAACGCGCTGCTGACCGAGAACGTAAAGGTCAAGTAGCGTCGGTCACCGCGCCGTCCACGCCTTTCGCGGCGGCGCGCCCGAGGCGATCGGCGATCGCGGCCCAGGGCTCGTCGCCCGGAACTTCCTCGACGAGGATCCGCGCCGCTCCCGCACGGTCCAGTTCGCGCAGCGTCGCGTAGAGCGCGCGGCCGTATTCCGCGGGCCGCTCGCCCAGCCGGCGCCACACCAGTCCGGCGGATGCAAGGGGAGCGGCGCTTCGCGCCAGCACCGCGATCCTTTCGCCGGCGGCGAGCGCGCGCTCGACCTCGGGCCGCAGCCGCGCGGAAGCGACGAGCGAAACCGGCGTGCCCGGCGCGTAGTGCGACCGATCGCGCCCCGGTGCGCGCGGCGAGGCCGCATCGGCATCCGCCACTTCGCCCACGACGTCGCGAAGCTGCGATCGCGAGACAGCGCCGGGACGCAGCAGCGTGACGCGGCCGCCGATGCAGGCGACAATCGTGGATTCCAGCCCCACGTCGCAGTCGCCGCCGTCCAGGACCATTGCGACACGATCGCCGAGCTCATCGCGCACGTCGGCGGCACGCGTCGGGCTGATTCGGCCATAGCGGTTCGCCGACGGTGCGGCGATGCCGCCGCCGAAGGCCGCGAGCAGCGCGCGTGCGACGGGATGGGCCGGCGCGCGCAGCGCCACGGTCGGCTGGCCGCCGGTGATGCTGCCGGAAACGCCGGCGGCCTTCGGCAGCACGAGCGTCAGCGGACCCGGCCAGAACGCCTCGGCGAGCCGCTTCGCCGCATCGGGCAATCCGGCGATCCATTCCCTGGCGGCCGCGAGTCCGCTCACGTGCACGATCAGCGGGTGACTGGCCGGGCGCCCCTTGGCGGCGAAAATCCTGGCGATCGCCGCGGGATTGCGCGCATCGGCGCCGAGCCCGTAAACGGTCTCGGTCGGGAATGCGACCAGTTCGCCCGCATTCAGGAGCGCCGCGGCCTTCTCGATCAGGACGGGATCGGGCAGCATGCGCTGGGCTCACTCCAGCGGCATGCGCTGCCAGCCGCCCTCGCGGCGCCGCAATTCGTACGCCGGCCAGTAATGCCGGTCCAGGCGCAGCGTGATGATCTCCGCGGAATCATTCCAGGCGACGGTCTTCAGCCGCAGCGAGGAATGATCCGGCCGGCCCGAGACCGCACGGATGAAGGCATCGAGGTCCGGCACCGGGATGCCGTCGACTTCGGTGATGCGCCGCCCGGCCCACAGCTTGTAGCGCGACGCGGGCGACCCGTACATGAAGAACGCGATGAAAACGCCGCCCGGCTCGATGCCGCGCTGCGCGGCCATCGCGCGATGCGGCTCCTGGAGCGTCGCGCCTGCCCACACCAATACCCTGTCAATGTCATGCCCGGACAGCAGCACCGTATCGAGCGGCACCGTGACCTCGGCGCCCGAACGCCAAAGCGTCAGTGTCACTCGCGGCGAGCGCACCGCGTCGCTGACGTCGTTGAAGGTGTTCACGTCGCGGCCGTCCACGGCGAGCAGCAGGTCCCCGGGCACGAGGGTTTTCGCGGCGGGCGAACCCGCTACCAGCCGCTCGATCGTCAGCACCTGGCGGCGCTGCGGATTGTGCGCCGTCAGGCGCTCGATCCACGGCTCGGCGAGGCCCAGCCGGCGCGCTTCCGCCAGCGACAGCAGGCCGAATTCCGCCTCGGCGGAATAGAGCGGCAGGCCGTCGCGTGCGTGATCGAGCATGTCCTTCACCATGCCGGCCGGCACGCCCATGTTCTGCTGCTCGAGCTCGCGGCCGTTCTCGTAGGCGAAGCTGGACCACAGCGCCACGACTTCGCCGCGTCGATCGACGATCAGCCCGTCGAAATCCGCCGGCCCGTTCACCAGGTCGATGACCTCGAGGTTCGCGTCGCGGAACTGCAGCGTGCGCGACAGCGGGAAACCGACCGGCCCGATCGATGCGACTGTCGCCTGCTGCGACACGACGCGATTGTCGGCATGCAGGCCGACGACGGTCACGATCTCGCCGGTCTCTGGCAGGCGGTCGGCGAGCTTCACCGCACGCACCGGCGTATTGCCAAGCTGCCTCGGGTCGTAATGCACGACGGCCAGGTTGTGCAGCGGATGCACGTATTTGACGCGGCCGTCCACCTCGATCGTCCCGGCGAATGTCAGGCGCACGTCGCCGATTGCGACCGGCACGGTATTGCGGTCCACGGCGACGAGGCCGCGCTCTGCGTCGATGACGATCCCGGTGCCGTGATAATTGCGCTCGGTCACGCCGGACGCGGAGTAAGGCATGCTGAATTCGACCAGCGCCAGCGACGGCGCCAGCGCGTCGACGAGGCGGTCGCCGGTGCGCGCAAACTGCGTCGTGCCGGGCTGCGGCGGCGGCGCGGCCGGCCCCGCCGCGACGGTTTCGCAGGGCCACAGGCCGGTCGAGTCGTCGCGTACGCAGTGGCGCGCCGGGAACCAGTCGCGATCGACGCGCAGCGACCTCAGTTGCGGCGCGCGAGTCTCCTCCATCGTGATGAAGCGCACGGTCACGCGCTGCCCGTCGCCCAGCGTGCTGAACACGGCGAGCGCGTCCGCGAGATTCGTCACCGGCCGGCCGTCCAGTTCGGTCAGCACGGCGCCGCGCGGGATGCCGGCATTGCTGAACATGTAGCCGGGATTGGCAACGAAGACGCCGGCGACAGGGACATTCATGTGCCGCGCCATCTGCCAGGAAAGCGTATGCAGCACGCCGTCGCCGATTTCCAGATACTCGGCCGGCGTGATCGAGTGCAGGTCCTGCACCGGCAGGCGCACGGTGCGGGAATCGCCGCCACGCACGATGGCGAGCTCCACCTGGCCGCCCACGCTGTCGTCGAGCAAGGAGTCGAGCGCCTCGAAATCCGAAATCCTGCGACCGTTGATTGCGACCAGGATGTCGCCGACAGCAAGCTCGCCGTACGCGGCCGCGCCCGGCTGCACTTCGGTGACGACCAGCATGCCGGTGCGCGCGGGCGCCGCAGCGCGCGCCGCGGTTTCGAGCGCCGCGGGAAGGCCCAGCCGGCGCAGTTCATCGTAGGGCGTATACCGGAACACCGTCTGCAGGGTCCCGCGGCTGACCGGCATCCCGGCCTGCAGCAGCGCGAGGGCGCGCACGACGCGCGGCAGCGGCAGATAGAAGCTGGAAGCGGCCCCGGTCGCACCGCCGGCGTTCAGCGCGAGCACGCGGCCCGCGATGTCGATCACCGGCGACCCGGAGGAACCGCCCGAAGTGCCGGAAGCCGCCTGGTAGTAGAAAGTATTGAAGTCGTTGTACTTGCCGATGCCGTAGTCCGGCGCTTCGCGGTCGAGGCGCGCGAGCGTGCCGGCCAGGATCGAGAGCTGCTCGCCGGCATCGTTGCCGACCACGCGGATCTCGACGCCCACCTGCGCGCCCGCCGGATACAGGGGCAGTTCCGCCGGCTGGATGAACTTCAGTTTCGACGGGTCGTAGTGATAGATGCCGAAGTCGTGCACCGGGTCGCGATAAACGGGCTGAAGCTCGACTTCCTCGCGATTGATGAAGGTCGCGAGCGCGGTCACCGGCCCGGATGTCACGACATGGCGGTTGGTCAGTATCAGGCCGCGCCTCGCATCGACGACAAAGCCCGTTGCCTGGGACGAAGTATTCCATTCGGTGTCGAATGCGCGCGTCTCGTCGATCTGGATCGCGACGACGCCGGTCGAGATGCGCTCCAGCGTCTTCGCCCACCCGGGAGCGGCTTCCTGCGCAGCGGCGGGCAGCGCCGCCAGGAGCGCGATCGCCGCCAGCGCCAACAGGCGCCGCACCGGATGTTCAGTCGAGCCGGTAGTGAAATGCCGCATGGAATCGCTCTTTGAATTCGCCCGGGGCGAGTTTGTGGTGTTGTGTGCCGATACTGGCGATCTTGATCGATCCCATCAATGACGCAATCCGGCCGGTCGTCTCCCAGTCGATGCCGCGCATCAGGCCGTACAGCAGTCCGGCCCGGTAGGCGTCGCCGCAGCCGGTCGGGTCCACGACCCGCTCCGCGCGCACCGCCGGCACCTCGATGGTCCTGCCGCCGGCGTGGATCAGCGAGCCCTCGGGCCCGCGCGTCACCACGTAGGCATCGACGCGCGCGGCCAGTTCGCTGGTGGAGAGGCCCGTGCGCTCCTGCAGCAGCTGGCCCTCGTAGTCGTTGACAGTCACCCAGCTCGCCTGGTCGATGAAGGACTCGAATTCCTGGCCGCCGAACAGCGGCAGGGCCTGGCCGGGGTCAAAAATGAACGGGATGCCGGCGCGCTCGAATTGCGCTGCATGGATGATCATGCCCTCGCGCCCGTCCGGCGCGAGGATGCCGATCCTGATGCCGGCGTCGGCCGGCACTTCCAGCAGGTGCGAATGATTCATCGCGCCGGGATGAAATGCCGTGATCTGGTTGTCGTCGAGGTCGGTCGTGATGTAGGCCTGGGCAGTGTACTCGTCGTCGATCATGCGCAGATAGCGCGAAGACATGCCGTTCTGGTCGAGCCACTGCTGGTAGGGCAGGAAGTCGTGGCCCACTGCACCCATCGCATGCCCTTCGGCACCCAGCAGCATGAGGTTGTAGGCGATGTTGCCGGCACAGCCGCCGAAATTGCGGCGCAGCGTCGGCACCATGAACGAGACATTCAGCATGTGGATCTTGTTCGCCAGGATCTGGTCGCGGAAACGGCCCTGGTAGACCATCACCGTGTCGTACGCGAGCGAACCGCAGATCAACGCAGCCATTGCAACCTCAGGGAACCCGCAGCCGGTCCAGCAACAACAGCGCCCAGCTCGCGACGAGCAGCACGAAGGATACGAACACGGCCGCCGATCCGAGTTCCTTGGCGACGCCGGAGAGTGGGTGGCGCTCGGCGCCGATCCGGTCGACCGTCGCCTCGACGGCGCTGTTCAAGAGCTCGACCACCAGCACGATGAACATCGGCCCCGCCAGCAGCACCCGCTCGACTCCGTTCCTGCCCAGCCAGATCCCGAGCGGCACGACGACGATTGCCAGCAGGCATTCCTGGCGGAACGCCTCCTCGTCGCGCCAGGCCGCCGCGAGGCCGCGCCAGGTGCTGCCAAAGGCGCGCAGCAGGCGCGAGGGGCCGGTCATCTTGTCGGGCCGCGCGTTCAAGTGCCTGCCGGCTTCCAGGCGACATCCATGTGTTTCGCCGCGCGCACGTCGTCTAGGCGCCGCACCGGCAGGGTGTGGGGCGCGCCCTTCACCATCGGCGCATCGGTTTCCGCCTCGCGCTTGATCGCCGCGAGCGCATCGACGAAGCCGTCGAGTTCCTCGCGCGTCTCGGTTTCGGTCGGCTCGATCAACAGGCATTCCGGCACGAGCAACGGGAAGTAGGTCGTCGGCGCATGATAACCGTAGTCGAGCAGGCGCTTGGCGAAGTCCATGGCGTTGACGTCGAGTTCGCGCGCCTGGCGCTTCAGCGTGATGATGAACTCGTGGCTGGCGCGGCGGCCCGGATAGGCGGCTTCGAAGCCGGCCTCGCGCAGGCGCGCCATCAGGTAATTCGCGTTCAGCGTCGAGAATTCCCCGACGCGGCGCATGCCCTCGGCGCCGAGGATGCGCATGTAGACATAGGCACGCAGCAGCACGCCGGCATTGCCCATGAATCCTGACAGGCGCCCGATCGAGTCCGGCAGGTCGCGCTCGTCCAGCCAGCGATAGCGATCGCCGTCCCGCCCGACGATCGGCACCGGCAGGTACGGCAGCAGGCGTTTGCCCACGCCCACCGCACCGGAACCCGGACCGCCGCCGCCGTGCGGCGTCGAGAAGGTCTTGTGCAGGTTCATGTGGATGACGTCGAATTCCATGTCCCCGGGCCGCACCTTGCCGAGGATCGCATTGAGGTTCGCGCCGTCGTAGTACAGGAGCCCGCCGGCCGCGTGCACCTTCTGCGCGATCTGCGTGATGCGCCGCTCGAACACGCCGAGCGTGCAGGGATTGGTCAGCATGATGCCGGCGGTCGCGGGCGTCAGCGCGGCGTCGAGCGCCGCCAGGTCCACGTCGCCGTCCGGCTGCGAAGCGATCTCGCGGATCTTCATGCCGCACATGGTCGCGGTCGCCGGGTTCGTGCCATGGGCGGCGTCCGGCACGATGATCTCGTTGCGCGCGAGGTCGCCGCGCGCGCGGTGATAG
The DNA here is from genome assembly GCA_963747145.1 of uncultured Gammaproteobacteria bacterium. Taxonomy (GTDB): domain Bacteria; phylum Pseudomonadota; class Gammaproteobacteria; order Steroidobacterales; family Steroidobacteraceae; genus SCUD01. Next base: position 72,974 of record CAVVDZ010000002.1, read on the forward strand.
GCACGGATCATCGCGACGCCCGTGAACTCGCCCTGCGCGCCCGCCATCGGCGTCAGCGAGACGCCCGCCATTCCGGTGACGGCTTTCAGCATCTCCTGCAGTTCGAACATGCAGGCCATGAATCCCTGGCCCGTGCTGGCCGGCGCCAGCGGATGACGCCCGAGGAACTCCGGCAGCATCGCGAGCGAATTGCAGGCTTTCGGGTTGTACTTCATCGTGCAGGACCCGAGCGGGTAGAACTGCGTATCGATGCTGTAGTTCATCTGCGAAAGGCGGGTGTAGTGGCGCACGGCCTGCAGTTCGGAAACTTCCGGCAGCGCCGGTCCGCGGCGGCGCCGGAACTTCGCGGGTATTTCGGCCGCCGCAGCCGGTGGATGCTGCGCCGTGGCCCCGCGTCCGCTGCGCGACAATTCGAATATCAGAGGTTCCGCCTGCTTCATGCCGCGCACCTCAGGCCGCAGCCTGGCGGCCGAGCACGCGACCGAGCGCCCGCGCATAGGCCTGGATGTCTTCGGCCGTGCGCGTCTCCGTCGCGCAGACCAGGAGCGCGAAGCCGAGTTCCGGGAAATCGCGCGCGAGGTCGTGACCGCCGATGATGCCCTCGCCGGCGAGCGATTCGAGCACCGGCGGTACCGGACGGTCGAGCTGCAGCACGGCTTCGTGAAAGCGCGGCCCGGTGAAAGCCGCGCGCACGCCCGGCAGGCCGGTGAGCGCCGCCACGAGATCGCGAGTGCGCGCCACGCAGGTGCTCGCGACGCGCTCGAGGCCGACCGGTCCCAGCAGCGACAGGTGGATCGTGGCCGCAGCCATCAGCAGTCCCTGGTTCGTGCAGATGTTGGACGTCGCCTTGCCGCGGCGGATGTGCTGCTCGCGAGCCTGCAGCGTCAGCGTGAATCCGCGCTTGCCGTCGAGGTCCACCGTACATCCGGCGATGCGGCCCGGCATCTGGCGCACGTGCTCCAGGCGCGTCGCCATGAACCCCACATAGGGCCCGCCCGAGGACAGGGGCACGCCGAACGGCTGCGCCTCGCCGCAGGCGATGTCCACGCCGCCATCGCCCCATTCCCCGGGCGGCGCAAGGAGCGCCAGCGAAACCGGGTTGACGGCCGCGATGACCAGGGCGCCATTCGCACGCGCCCAGCGCGTCAGCGCATCGACGTCCTCGAGCTGGCCGAAGAAATTCGGCTGCTGGATGACGATCGCGGTGATGTCCTGGCCGTCGAAACGTGCCAGCGACTTCGGAATCGTCGTTCCCTCTTCCGTGCAGTAGGGCAGTTCCTCCAGTACGAGACCCTGACCCTCGGTGATCACGCGCGCGACGCGACGCCAGGTCGGGTTGACCGTGGCCGGCACCAGGATGCGGGCGGATTTCGAGCGGCGGTGCGCGCGCACGGACATCAGGCAGGCCTCGGCCAGCGCCGATGCTCCGTCGTAAAGCGACGCGTTCGAGACGTCCATCGCCGTGAGGCCGGCAATCATGGACTGGTATTCGTACATGATCTGCAGCGTGCCCTGGCTTGCCTCGGCCTGGTACGGCGTATAGGCGCTGTAGATTTCGCCGCGCGAGACGAGGGCCCAGACCGGCGCAGGTATATGGTGTTCATAGGCGCCCGCGCCGATGAAATTGAGTGGCCGGCCGTCGGCGGCCGCGCGCGCCGAGACCAGGCGCGCGACTTCCATCTCGGACAGCGCCGCCGGGACGCCCGGCAACGAATCGACGCGCAGGTTCTTCGGGATCTCGTCGAACAGCTCGTCGATCGACTTGACGCCGATGCGGTCGAGCATCGCGCGCACGTCGTCGCCGGTGTGCGGGATATACGGCATCGTCAGCCCGCCGCGGCCACTTCGGCGGCGTAGGCCTTCGCATCCAGCAGGTTCGCTGCAGCGCCGGACGGCCGCAGGCGCAGGATCCAGCCCTGGCCGTATGGATCCGAGTTGATCAGTTCCGGCTGCGTCGCCAGCAGCTCGTTTCCGGCGAGCACTTCCCCGCCGACGGGACTGTAGACATCGGACGCGGCCTTGACCGACTCGACGACGGCGCAGGCATCGCCGGCCGACAGGACCCGCCCGGCTTCCGGCACCTCGACGAACACGAGGTCACCGAGCGCCCCCTGGGCGTGGTCGGAGATGCCGATTTCGATGCTGCCGTCCGGCAGCGAGCGCAGCCATTCGTGGCTCTTGGTGTAGCGCAGGTCGCTCGGTATGTTGCTCATCCGGTTCTCCGTCTCAGAGTTCGATGATGACCTTGCCGTTCCTGGCGAACGGCGGCTTGACGACCCGCGCGGGGAGCATCCTGCCGCGGATGTCCACGGTGACGCCGGCGCCGGTCGACGCCGGCACGCGCGCGAGCGCAATCGAGCGCTCGAGCGTCGGCGAGAACGTGCCGCTCGTGATCTCGCCCTCGCCGGCACCGCCGGCAACGACGCGCTGGTGCGAGCGCAGCACGCCGCGCTCCATCAACAGCAGTCCGACCTGCCTGCGGGCCGGGCCCGCCTCGCGCTGTGCAACGAGCGCCGCCTTGCCGATGAATTCGCGCTCGCCATCGAGCGCCACGGTCCAGGCCAGTCCGGATTCCAGCGGCGTGACAGTCTCGTCCATGTCGTTGCCGTAGAGATTCATGCCGGCCTCGAGCCGCAGCGTGTCCCGCGCGCCGAGTCCGCAGGGCGCAACGCCCGCCGCCTGCAGCGACTGCCAGAATGCCGGCGCTTCTTCCGCCGGCAGCACCACTTCGTAACCGTCCTCGCCGGTGTAACCGGTGCGCGAAACGAACCATTCGTCGCAGGGAGCCGCAGAGAAAACCTTGAGTGCGGCAGCGGGCGCGCGGCAGGCCTCAGGCAGCAGCGCAGCCGCCCTGGCCCTTGCATTCGGGCCCTGGATGGCAATCATCGCCAGGTCGCGCCGCGGCACGACCGCGACGCCGACCGGCTTTGCGTGCTCGCGGATCCAGGCCAGGTCCTTGTCCGTCGTGCCGGCGTTGACGACCAGGCGGAACCATCGCTCGTCGAGGAAATAGGCGATGAGATCGTCGATGACGCCGCCGTCCGGACGCAGCATGCAGCTGTACAGCGCCTTGCCAGGCTGTGAGAGCCGCGCAACGTCGTTCGCCAGCAGGCGCAGCAGCAAGGCGCGCGCGCCGGCGCCGCGCAGGTCCACGGCGCACATGTGCGAAACGTCGAACATGCCGGCGTCGCGGCGCACGGCATGGTGTTCCTCGATCTGCGAGCCGTAGACGACCGGCATGTCCCAACCGCCAAAGTCTACGATGCGCGCGCCGGCGGCGACGTGCAGGTCGTAGAGCGGTGTCCGTTTCATCGTCGTGCTGCCTCTCGGCTCGCCATCCCAAAACAAAAGGGCGGCGGGCCTTCCGGGCCCACCGCCCCTCTGTCCTGAAACCTGAGAGATTGGGTACCGGGACGTTCCCCCGGGGCCGCTCCCCTTCGGTGGGCCCGCAAGGACCACTCTCCAGAGTTCGCCAGTTCCTGCCGTTCGGGTGCCTGAGCGTTTCCGGGCGGGTTGCGCCTTCGGCGCCGCACTGCTGCGGTCTCTCCGGCAGGATCTCTTCGCGTTGAGCCGGATTCTAACGGAAATGCCCGTCCTGCGGGCTTTTCCGGGCGCACCGGGGGCTGCCTGCCAGGGCCGGCGGCTCGGGTTATAGTCGCGCTCCTGCCGGCCATGCGAAACGGAGCCATCGAATGCGGAGCCTCGGACCCCTGCTCGCCACCGTCTACGCAGTTTTCCTGCTCGCCCCGGCAACGGCACTGCCTGAGGTGGATGCGACCGCGCGCCTCAACGCCCTGCTCGAGCGCGCATGGCAGCTGGACCTCGCCGACAATCCGCTGCTCGCGAGCTACCGCGGGGACGAGCGCTACAACGACCGCTGGCCCGACATCAGCCCCCAGGCGCAGGCCCTGCGTGATGCCGCCGATGCGGAGGCGCTCGTGGATCTCGCCGCCATCCCGCGCGAGGCGCTGTCTGCGGCCGACCAGCTGACCTGGGACCTGTTCCGCATCGAATATGAGAATCGCGTCGCGGTGGCGCGCTTCCACCCCGAGTACTACGAGATCCGCGCCCGCGACGGACCGCAGTCGGCGAACGAAATCGCCGAGACGATGCCGTTCGAGAAGACGGCGGACTACGACACCTGGCTGCGGCGCCTCGCCGCCCTGCCAGCCTACCTCGACCAGTATTCGGACCAGTTGCGGCGCGCGGTTGCGGAAAAGCGCACCCAGCCGCGCGTGATCATGGACCGCGTTCTGCCCCAGCTGCGAATGCAGCTGGTGGACAATCCGGATGACAGCCCGTTTTTCGAGCGCTTCAGGAAGTACGTGGACAACGTGCCCGAGGCGGACCGGCGGCGGCTGACGGCCGAAGCGCGGCGCGTGATCGCGGAGGCGGTCGTGCCCGGCTACCGCCGCTTCTCGAAGGTATTCCAGGAGGTCTACCTGCCGGCCTGCCGCCAGACCGTCGGCATCTGGGACACGCCGGACGGGCGCGCCTTCTACGCGAATCGCGCCCGGTATCACACGACGACGAACCTGACGCCACAGCAGATCCACGAGATCGGCCTCAAGGAAGTCGCGCGCAACCGGGCCGAGATGCTCGAGGTCATGAAGGAAGTCGGCTTCAAGGGCACGCTGAAGGAATTCTTCCAGTACCTGCGCACCGATCCGCAGTTCTACTACAAGACGCCCGACGAGCTGTTCCGCGCCTACGTCTACACCGCGAAGATGATCGACCCGGAGCTGCCGAAACTCTTCGGCAAGCTGCCGCGCACGCCGTACGGCGTGCGCGTCATCCCGGCGACCAGCGCACCGAACACGACCGCGGCCTACTACAGCGGGCCCTCATTCGACGGCAGGCGCCCGGGTTACTTCTACGTGAACCTGTACCTGCCGGAAGCCCGCCCGAAGTACGAGATGGAGGTCCTGACTTCCCATGAAGCCGTGCCGGGCCATCATCTGCAGATCGCGCTCGCGCAGGAACAGACCGACCTGCCGAAGTTCCGGCGCTTCTACGACGTCACGGCCTATGTCGAGGGCTGGGCACTCTATTCGGAACGCCTCGGCTACGACCTCGGCCTTTACATGGATCCCTACTCGCGCTTCGGCCAGCTGACTTACGACCAGTGGCGCGCCGTGCGCCTGGTCGTCGATACCGGCATCCACGATATGGGCTGGACGCGGCAGCAGGCGATCGACTACTTCATGGACAACGCGGCCAAGACCGAAACCGACGTCGTCAACGAGATCGACCGCTACATCGCCTGGCCCGGCCAGGCGCTCGCCTACAAGATCGGCCAGCTGAAGCTCCTCGAACTGCGCGCGCGCGCCGAGGCGGCGCTCGGCGACCGCTTCGACATCCGCGCCTTCCACGACACGATCCTCGCGACCGGCGCCGTGCCGCTCGAAATCGTCGAACGCACGGTCGACGACTGGATCGAGGCCCGGCGCCGGCCGTGATCGCGGCCCGTCGCAAGGCGGTAGCAGTCCGCATCGGCGGCGTCACGGTCGGCGGTGCGGCGCCGATCGCCGTGCAGTCGATGACCAACACGGATACGGCCGACGTCGAGGCGACGGTACGCCAGGTCCGTGAACTCTCCGAGGCCGGTTCCGAGATCGTGCGCGTGACGGTCAATACCGATGAGGCCGCCGCGGCCGTGCCGCATATCCGCGACCGGCTGCGGGCCGCCGGTTGCGGCGTGCCGCTGGTCGGCGACTTCCACTTCAACGGCCACCGGCTGCTGGCGGCGCATCCCGCCTGCGCCGAGGCGCTCGACAAGCTCAGGATCAATCCCGGCAATGTCGGGCGCGGCAGCAAGCGCGACCCGCAGTTCGCCGCGATGATCGAGTTCGCCTGCCGCTACGGCAAGCCGGTTCGCATCGGCGTCAACTGGGGCAGCCTCGACCAGGACCTACTGACGCGCCTGATGGACGAGAACTCGAGGCTGCCCGAGCCGCAGGACGCGCTCGACGTGCTGCGCGAGGCGACCGTCATATCCGCCCTCGCCTCGGCAGCGCGCGCCGAGGAACTCGGCCTCGCGCACGACGCGATCGTCATCAGCTCGAAGGTCAGCGGCGTGCAGGACCTGATCGCGATCTATCGCGCGCTCGCGACACGCTGCGACTATCCCCTGCACCTCGGCCTCACCGAGGCCGGCATGGGACCAAAGGGCATCGTGGCCTCGACCGCCGCGATCTCCGTGCTGCTCCAGGAGGGCATCGGCGACACGATCCGCGCCTCGCTGACGCCCGAACCCGGCGGAGACCGCAGCCAGGAAGTGCGGGTCTGCCAGGAAATCCTGCAGAGCCTCGGCCTGCGCGCCTTCATGCCGCGCGTTGTCGCCTGCCCCGGCTGCGGTCGGACCACCAGCAGCTACTTCCAGGAGCTCGCGCAGCGCATCCAGGAACACGTGCAACGGCGCATGCCGGAATGGCAGCTTCACCACGTCGGCGCCGAGACCATGACCGTCGCGGTGATGGGCTGCGTCGTCAACGGGCCGGGAGAGAGCAAGCACGCCAACATCGGAATCAGCCTGCCGGGCACAGGCGAGCGTCCCGTCGCGCCGGTCTACGAGGATGGCGAGAAGACGGTCACGCTGAAAGGCGATCGCATCGCCGAGGAATTCCAGGAACTGGTCGAACGTTACGTCGCGCGCCATTACCCGCGCCGGGAGGCCTGATGGACGCCCTGAAAGAACGGAAGTGCGTGCCTTGCGAAGGAGGCGTGCGCCCGCACGACGCGAATTCCGCCGCCGGCATGATGAAACTGCTGCACGCCGACTGGCGCCTGGTCGAGGACGGCCGCGCCATCCGCCGCGACCTGAAGTTCCCGGACTTCTGGCGCACGATGAGCTTCGTCAACGCGCTTGCGCACGTGGCCAACGTCGAGGACCATCATCCCGACCTCGAGATCGGCTACAACTACTGCCAGATCCGCTACTCCACGCACGCGATCGGGGGGCTCTCCGACAACGATTTCATTTGCGCGGCCAAGGCCGATGCCCTCGCCTGACACCGGGATCGACGCCGCCCACCGGCGCGTGATTTTCGCGTCGTCGCTCGGCACGGTATTCGAGTGGTACGACTTCTACCTGTACGGCACGCTCGCAGTCTTCTTCTCGTCGCTCTTCTTCCCGCCGGGTAACGACACGGCCGCGTTCCTCGCGAGCCTCGCGACTTTCGGCGCGGGGTTCGCCGTGCGCCCGCTCGGCGCGCTGCTGTTCGGGCGCATCGGCGACCTGGTCGGCCGCAAGTACACCTTCCTGATCACGATCGTCGTCATGGGCCTCTCGACGGCGCTGGTCGGCGTGCTGCCGAAGTACGAGGACATCGGCATCTGGGCGCCGATCCTGCTGGTCACGCTGCGCCTGGCCCAGGGCCTCGCGCTCGGCGGCGAGTACGGCGGCGCTGCGACCTACGTCGCCGAGCACGCGCCGCATGGCAAGCGGGGCTACTACACGAGCTGGATCCAGACCACGGCGACGCTCGGGTTCTTCCTGTCGCTCGCGGTGATCCTCGGCTGCCGCCTCGGATTCGGCGAGGAGGTCTTCAAGGCCTGGGGCTGGCGCGTGCCTTTCCTGCTCTCCGTCGTGCTGCTCGGCGTCTCGGTCTACATCCGCCTGAAGCTCCAGGAATCGCCGGTCTTCCTCGAAATGAAGACGGACGGCACGCTGTCGCGCGCGCCGCTGACCGAGAGTTTCGGCCGTTGGGGCAATGCGAAGTTCGTGCTGCTCGCGCTCTTCGGCGCGACCGCGGGCCAGGGCGTGGTCTGGTACACGGGCCAGTTCTATGCGCTGTTCTTCCTGCAGAACACGCTGAAGCTCGATTTCCAGACGTCCTACCTGCTGGTTGCCGCGGCGCTCCTGATCGGCACGCCGTTCTTCATCGTGTTCGGTCGCCTGTCGGACCGTATCGGCCGCAAGAGCATCATGGTCACTGGTTGCCTGATGGCGGCCCTGACCTTCATCCCGATCTTCAACGGCCTCACTTACTCGGTGAATCCGGCGCTGGCCGAGTTCGAGTCGCTGGCCACGGTGACGGTCGCAGGCCGGGACTGCGGCTTCCACATCTTCTCGAAGCCGCGTACGCCCTGCGACCAGGCGCGCGATTTCCTGACCAAGGCCGGCGTCAGCTACGCGCATGCACCCTATGACGGCAGCCATGACGTGGTCACGACCGTCTTTGGCCGGCCGCTGGTCGGCTTTGATGAAGGCGTCTACCGTGAGGCGCTGGCCGAGCAAGGCTATCCGGTCGCCGCCGACCCGGCGCGGGTCAACCTGCCGATCACGATCCTGCTGCTCTCGATGCTGATGATCTATGTGACGATGGTCTACGGGCCGATCGCCGCGTTCCTCGTCGAGCTCTTCCCGTCGCGCATCCGGTATTCGTCGATGAGCCTGCCGTATCACATCGGCAACGGCTGGTTCGGCGGCTTCCTGCCGTTCCTTGCCGCGGCGCTCGTGGTCAGGAGCGGCAACATCTATTACGGGCTGTGGTATCCGATCGCAGTCGCCGCGATGACGGGCATCATCGGGCTCCTGTTCCTGCACGAGACCAAAGACGCCGATATCCGATCATGACGGTGGCCGGCGCACGGAAGCCGGCACTTCGCCTGCGACGCCCAGCGCGCGTTGCATCAACAGCCGCTTGATCGGGCCGGAAGACTCGACGAGGTCGAGGCCCGTGCGGCGCAGGCGCGACTGCACTTCGTTGCCGCCGTAAAAGAGCCGCTTGATGCCATCGAGCAACGCAATCGCGGGCAGCGCCTCGGCCTTGCGCCAGCGTTCGTAGCGCCTGAGCACCCGCAACTCGCCCGGATCGTCGCCCTCCTCCAGCGCGGCGCCGACGACATCGACGAGCGCAGCGGCATCCATGAAAGCGAGGTTGATGCCCTGCCCGGCCAGCGGGTGCACCGTGTGCGCGGCATCGCCGATCAGAGCGATCCGCGGCGCCGCGTAACTGCGCGCGTGCAGCAGCCGGAGCGGAAACGACACGCGCGCCGTCGTCGCCGCGAGCCGGCCAAGGACGCCGGCCGATGCGGCCGTGACGCGCGCGGCGAACTCGTCTTCGCTGCAACGCAGGAGTTCCCCGGCGAGCGCAGGTGTCGTGGACCAGACGAGCGAGACACGCCTGTCGGCGAGCGGCAGCAGGGCCAGCGGACCGGCATCGAGAAACCGCTGCCAGGCCGTTGCCCGGTGCGGCTGTTCCGACGACAGATGCGCGACGACCGCGCATTGCTCGTAGTCCCAGCCCCGCGTCGCGATTCCCGCCTGCGCGCGCACGGCCGACTCGCCGCCGTCGGCACCGACGACCAGAGCGGCGTTGTACGAGCGGCCGTCGTCGGTCGTCACGCGGATCGCGTCGTCAGCAGTCGCCAGCGATGCGAAGCCGGCGCGCAGCAGCACGACGCCTGCCGCCATTGCGCGCTCCAGCAATGCTGCCTGGACCGCGCGGTTCTCGGCGATATGGCCGAGATCCGGCTCGCCGAGCTCGGCCGCGTCAAAATGCAAAGCGCCGGGCCCGTCCGGCGTCCCCCGCTCCTCCCAGACGACCATGCGTTGATAGGCCGCGGCCCCGCGGGATTCCACGGCCGGCCAGGCCCCGGTCAGTTCCAGCAACCGCTGCGACGCGCGCGAAAGCGCGGAAACCCGGAGATCCAGCGGCTCGCCGGCCGCCGGCGACGTCGCAGGCCTCGGCTCAAGCAAGGCGATGCGCAGCGTCGAGGTCTTCTGATTTGCGGCGAAGAGCGCCGCCGAGCCGGCGCCCGCCATCGCCCCTCCGACGATCAGGATGTCGAAGTCGCGTTTCACGCCGACGCCACGAGCGGCAGACCGCGCACCAGGCGCGGCTGCCGGCCGGCGAGGCCCATTGTGCGGCGGGCGAACTCGCGCTTGACCGGACCCATCAGGTCGAACAGCAGCAGACCGGTGGCGCGGGCTGCCCGCAGCGGCGCTTGAGGCTGGCCAAAGCCGCGCACCAGGCTGTCGGTGAATCGGATCACTGCCTGGCGGTCCGGCTGGCGCCAGCGCGTGTAGCGCTCGAGCAGCGCTTCCGAACCGGGGTCCATCGCGGGGCCTTCCTCGGCAACCGCATCGGCAAGGACCTCGGCGAGCGTCGCGACATCGCGCAGGCCCAGGTTGAAACCCTGCCCGGCGACCGGGTGCAGGCCCTGCGCGGCATTGCCGATTACGAGCGCGCGCGGCGCGGACTGCGACGCCGAACGCGTCAGCGCGAGCGGATAGGACTGGCGGCGGCCGACGCGCGTGAAGCGGCCGAGCCGCATTCCAAACGCCTGCTGCAATTCCGCGATGAACTCCGCGTCGGGAAGACCGAGCGTGCGCGAGGCGGCATCCGGCGCGAGCGTCCAGACGACGGCGGATCTCCCCTCCGCGATCGGCAGCACCGCGATCGGGCCGGTCGGCGTGAATCGCTCGTAGGCGGTGTAATCGTGGAATCGCTCGGTATCCACATGCGCGATGACCGCATGCTGCCCGTACTCCGACACGCTGGCGCCGATGCCGAGCGCGGTGCGCACCATCGACTGCGCGCCGTCCGCAGCGACAACCAGGCGCGCCGCAAAAGCCTGCCCCTGGTCGGTCATCAGCCGCACGGCATCGGCTCCCTGCGAAAGCTGGCGCACCGCGGCGTGGCAAAGCGTCAGGCGCGGAATGGCCGCGCAACGCTCGCGGAGCGCCAGGCCCAGCAGCCGGTTCTCGATCGTATAGCCGAGCGCTGCGACGCCCTGTTCCTCGGCGGAAAGCCGCGCGAACCCGAAGACGCCGCGTTCCGACACATGGATCTTCCGGATCGGCGTCGCCTGCCCGGCCACCGCCCGCCAGGCGCCGATGCCCTCGAGCACGCGGCGACTGCCGCCGGAAAGCGCGGTCGTACGGGCATCGAAGCTCGGCTGGGCACCGGCGTCCGCAGCGACCGGTTCGATCACGGCGACATCGAGCGGCAGTTCTCCGAGCGCGGCCGCGAGCGAAAGGCCGACCATGCCGCCGCCGGCGATGGCGATGTCGACGCGATGGGTCGCAGCTGCCGTCATGAATGCGCGCCGCGTGATCCGTTCAGGCCGCCGCCATCAGGCGCTCGATCTCGTCCGGGTCGGTCGGCATCGCCGCGGTCAGCACCTCGGGATCGCCGCGCGTCACGACGACGTCGTCCTCGATGCGCACGCCGATGCCCCACCACTCGCGCCGCGCGTCCTTCGAGCCCGGCGCGATGTAGATGCCCGGCTCGACGGTCGTGACCATGCCCGGCTCCAGCAGTCGCCACTGCTCGCCGACCTTGTATTCGCCGACGTCATGCACGTCCATGCCGAGCCAATGGCCGGTCCGGTGCATGAAGAACTTCCGGTACGCGCCCTCCTTGATGAGTTTCGCGACCGGGCCTTTCAGGAGTCCGATCCGGACCAGCCCGCGGGTGATCGCCCGTACCGCCGCCTCGTGCGGGTCATTCCAGTGGCAGCCGGCCCGGACCTTGGCGATCGCCGCCTTCTGCGCTTCCAGCACGACTTCGTAGACATCGCGTTGGCGCGCCTTGTAGCGCCCGCCGACCGGCAGCGTGCGGGTGACATCCGAGGCGTAGTACTGGTATTCGCATCCGGCATCGATCAGGAGCAGCTCGCCGTCCTTCATCTGCCGGTCGTTGTCGCGGTAATGCAGCACGCAGGAATTCGGCCCGCTGCCGACGATCGGGTGATAGGAGATGTCGGCGCGGTTCCTGTGAAACTCGTGCAGGATCTCCGCCATTACCTCGTATTCCATGCGTCCCGGCGCCGTCTTTGCGAGCGCGCGCCGATGCGCGGAACAGGCGATGCGCGCGGCGCGCCGCATCGCGCCCAGTTCGTCCCGGCTCTTGAACAATCGCAACTCGTGCAGCGGATGGTCGAGCGCAACGAATTCCTGCGGCGTGTGCAGGCCCTGCTTGGCCTGCCCCCGCAGCCGGTTGACCCAGCCGATGACGCGCTGGTCGAACTCGGGATGAGTGCCCATCGTGTAGAACACGCGCGAGCAGCGTTCCAGCAGGCCGGGCAGGATCTCGTCGATGTCCTGGAACGGGAACGCGTCGTCGGCGTCGTGGCTCCTGACCACGCCTTCGGGGCCCGCGCGCGCGCCGTCCCAGATCTCGCGCGCGGGGTCGCGTTCGCGCACGAACAGCACGTACTCGCCCTGCGGCCGGCCCGGCAGCAGCACGGCCACCGACTCGGGCTCGGCAAATCCCGTCAGGTAGTAGAAATCGCTGTCGGGACGGTAGTAGTAGTCCACGTCGCCGTTGCGGAACCTTACAGGAGCGGCGGGCAGGATCGCGATGGCGTCCTTGCCCATCATGCGCATCAGCAGGCGGCGGCGTTTTGCGAATTCGTCTTTCTTCATGACCTGCTCAGTGAATGACGGGTTCCGGCTGCGGTCGCGACGCGCGCAGCGCGGCGAGCCCGTCGAATGCGACTTGCGCGCCGGCACGAAGGTATTCGTACAGCTCGGTGAACGCCGCCTCGCCGGCGTCGGAGGTCTCCTCCGGATCGAGGCGCGCCCGCGCGATCTCGCTGAAATCCTGCAGCACCTCGCCGACGTCCTCGATTTCCGCGATCCGGCGGTCCGCGCCGCCGGCGCCGATCCCGTAGAGGAACCCGCCGCTCCACGCAGCCAGCGCCTCGACCCTTTCTTCGAGCGCCACTTCCTCGTCCGGAACGAGCGGCGCGAACTCGAAATCCTGCGACCGGAGCGCTTCGAGCGTGTCCCGATGAAGTTCCTGCAGCATGCGCTGCGACTGCCCGTCGACGCGGCCGCTCGCGCCCGCCGCGATCAGCTCGGCAATCCACTCGGGCGTTGTATAGCCCTCGCGCGCGCACAGCGCCCCGCACAGGCAGCCATGTGCCTCGGCCGCGCCGACCGCGGAACCAAGGCCCTCGAGGACAGCCTGCACCTCTGCATACGTCACGTCACTCAAGGTAGCAGCAAATGGTACTCCGCGGCAGCCGGCGACCCCAGTGCAGGGCGCGTTGACCCGCCTCGCAGCGGGGTTTCATAATGGCCGCATGGAAGACGCGACCACAAAACCCGGCCTCGAGCGCGAGCTGAAGCGGCTTGAGCGGCGCCTCGACGAACTGGTGGGCGTCGTCGCCCAGCTGAAGGAGGAGAATCGCGCTCTTCGCCAGCGCCAGGATTCCCTGAGCGCCGAGCGGGCGGCCCTGATGCAGAAGAACGAGCAGGTCCGCGCGCGCGTCGAGGCGATGATCGGGCGCCTGAAGGCGATGGAGAGCGGTGCATGACCGCGGATGCCAGCCGGGTCAGCGTGCGCATCCTGGAGAAGGAATATCATGTGGCCTGTCCCGCCGAGGAGCGGGCCGCGCTGCTCGACTCGGCGGAATACCTGAACCGGAAGATGCGCGAGATCCGCGACAGCGGCAAGGTCGTGGGCCTCGACCGCATCGCCGTCATGGCGGCGCTCAACATCACCAATGACCTGCTCCTGTCGCGCGGCCGCGACGAGGGCGCGGAAACGGACCTCGCTGCGCGCCTGAAGACCCTGCGTGAACGCGTCGAATCGGCGCTGACGCGCGGGCAGCTGGATACCTGATTTGACGGCGGTCGCGCGAATCGCGACCGCCACGATTTGGCGCCGCCTGCGGTGTTCGATGTGGGCCTGGGTACTCTCGACCCTAATGTGAAAAACCCAGGAGCGTGGCTCAGCGGCAGCATTGTGCAGGTCCGCCTCGTAGCGGAAAGCCTTAAATGCCGCGGCTTGCTCCACTTGTTGCTCCGGTTCGAGAGCAGCGGTCTGCAACGGCACATGCGGGTGGCGCCTCCTGACTTCACCGGTGCCTGACATCGATCTCACCGGCCTGCGCCGGCGCCTGCGCGCGGCGCGGCGCGCGGTCGGCTCGTCCGAGCGGCTTGCCGCATCGGCCGCCGTCGACTCGGCGCTCCGGCGCATGGGCCTGCCGCGACCGCGGTCGCGGATTTCGGCATACCTGGCGGATGACGGCGAACTGGACCCCGCCATCATCGTGCGTCGCGCCCTCGCGCTCGGCTGCAAGGTCTACATGCCCGTGATCACCAGCCTGCGCCGCCGGAGCATGCGCTTCGATCCCTGGCCGCCCGGACCCCGGCGCAAGTGCGCCGCGGGCGACGCCGCGCACTGGTTCGACCTCGTGCTGACGCCACTCGTGGGCTTCGACGACGGCGGCAACCGCATCGGCAGGGGCGCCGGTTTTTACGACCGGCACTTTGCATTCCTGCGTCATCGCAGCGCCTGGCACCGGCCGCTGATGCTCGGGCTCGCATTCGAGCTTCAGCGCGTGGAAAAACTGCCCGCAAAGCCGAGCGACGTGCCGCTCTGGGGCATCGTGACGGAGCGCGGCGTCCACGGCCGCGCGGCGGCCGCAACCGGCGCAAAACCCGCGGGAAATGGCTCGTGAAACGCTGGCTGATGAAGTCCGAGCCCGATACTTTCGGCATCGATCAGCTGGCCGCGGCGCCGCGCCGCACCGCCGCCTGGGACGGCGTCCGCAACTACCAGTCCCGCAACATGCTGCGCGACGATTTCCGTCCCGGCGACGAGGCGTTCTTCTACCACTCGAGCTGCGAGGTGCCCGGAATCTACGGAACGATGCGCATCGTGCGCGGCGGTCATCCGGATCCGACCGCGCTCGATCCGCGTCACCCTCAGTACGACGCCGGGAGTGATCGCTCCAATCCGCGCTGGTACCAGGTGACGGTCCAGCTGCTTTCCAGGTTTGCGCGGCCGGTCACGCTGGAGGCGCTGCGCGCGCATTCGGACGGCCGGTTGAGGGACCTGATCGTGTTGCGGCGTGGCAACCGGCTGTCGATCACTCCGGTCACCGACGACGAATGGAATTTCATACTTCGCCTCGCCGCGACGCCGGCCGCGTGACACTCGCGCCACGCGGGAAAACAAGCCATAACCTCTGATTGATAAAAATCTTTCGCACACTCTCGGGATGCGTGCGCGAGACGCCGATCGCGAAACATTTTCATTCGCCAGCGATGCGATGCGACGATCATCAGCGATGTGTGAGCGCGCGAATGCCATACCCCTTGCTTGCAATCCCGTCAACCATGTATATACTCCAACCTCGGATTAACCCGACATGGAGATCCATCATGGCGACGAAGAAGAAGGGCAAGAAGAAGGCCGCAAAGAAGAAGTAAGGCTTTCTGCAGTTGGATCGGCGGTTTGTTGATCGATTGATTGCTTGCCGACGATTCACTGAATGCTAAGACTGTGCCCGCGGAAGCGGGCACAGTTTTTTGTGGAGGACGACGATGGACGCCGAGGCCAGGAAGAAAGCAGCAGCGCTCGCCGCCCTGGAATTCGTCGAGGACGGCATGCTGGTCGGGGTCGGCACCGGCTCAACCGTCAATCATTTCATCGCCGCGCTCGCCGAACGCCGCCATCGCATTTCCGGCACGGTTTCCTCGTCGGAGGCGAGCACCGTTCGCCTGCGCGCAGCCGGCATCGAAGTCGTCGCGCTCAATGACGCGGGCGACCTGTCCCTGTACGTGGACGGGGCCGACGAAGCGACCCGTCACCTGCACCTGATCAAGGGCGGGGGCGGTGCGCTGACCCGCGAAAAGATCGTCGCAGCCGCCAGCCGCCGCTTCGTCTGCATCATCGACGATTCAAAGCTGGTGTCCGTGCTCGGGCGGTTCCCGCTGCCAGTCGAGGTGATCCCGATGGCGCGCTCGCTGGTCGCCCGCAGGCTCGTCGCGCTCGGGGGCAAGCCGGTCTATCGCGAGGGTTTCATGACCGACAACGGCAACGTGATCCTCGACGTCCACAACCTGAATATCGCGGACCCGGTTGCGCTCGAGGCGGAAATCGGCCTGCTGGCGGGCGTCGTCTCGGTCGGCCTGTTCGCCCGGCGCGGCGCCGACCTGCTGCTGGTCGCAGGTGCCGACGGCGTGAAGACACTCAAGCGTTGAAGTTGGCTGGGGGACTAGGATTCGAACCTAGGTTGGCGGAGTCAGAGTCCGCAGTCCTACCGCTAGACGATCCCCCAAATTCGGTTCGTCCGCCGGAACCCGGATCAGCGCTTGCTGAACTGCGGCCCGCGGCGAGCCTTCTTGCGGCCGACCTTCTTGCGTTCGACCTCGCGCGCGTCGCGGGTCACGAAACCCGCCGCCCGCAATGGCTTGCGCAAGTCTCGTCGTACTCGATCAGCGCGCGCGTGATGCCGTGGCGGATCGCGCCGGCCTGGCCGGTGATGCCGCCGCCGTCGACCAGCACGTTGATGTCGAAGCGGTCGACCATCTGCACGAGTTCGAGCGGCTGGCGCACGATCATGCGCCCGGTCTTGCGGCCGAAGAACTCGTCGAGCGTGCGGCCGTTGACCGTGATCGCTGCCCTTGCCGGGCTTCAGGAAGACGCGCGCCGTCGATGATCTTGCGCCGACCGGTTCCGTAGTTGTCGTTCAACGCCATGGTGAGGTCCTGATCGGTTACTGGCCCGCGCTCACTTGAGCTCGAGCGATTTCGGCTGCTGCGCCGCGTGCGGGTGCTTGGTGCCGGCGAACACGTGCAGCTTCCGGAACATCTGGCGACCCAGGATCGTCTTCGGCAGCATGCCCTTGACCGCGTACTCGATCGCCCGCTCCGGGTGCTCGTCCAGCAGCTTGCCGAGCGCGATCGTCTTCAGGTTGCCCAGATAACCGGTGTGCTGCTGATAGACCTTGTCGCGCAGCTTGTTGCCCGTGACCGCGACTTTCTCGGCGTTGATCACGATGATGTAGTCACCGCAATCGACATGCGGCGTGTACTCGGGCTTGTGCTTGCCGCGCAGGCGGAATGCGATCGCCGACGCCAGGCGACCCAGGGTCTTTCCGGACGCATCCACCAGGTACCAGTCGCGGCTGACGCGCTCTGGCTTTGCAAAAACCGTCTTCATCTTGGGCCCCTGAAAGGGTCTGGTTCGAGAAAGGCCGGCAAGTTTACACAGATGGCCGGTCATTGCAAAGCTGCAGGCCTGCCGGCGCAAGTCCTTGGCGGGACTAGGGAAGTAAACCCGGGACGGCTATATAATATGCGTCACATGACCGGCCCCCGCCTGTCGCCGCTCGACCGCCTGCTGGAACTGGCTGATTTGGGACTGCGAGCCAGTTTCGGGCGACCCTCCGCCACTCGCCCGACCCCGGGCACGCCCTCTTCGGCCGGGCCGACGGACGAGGGCCGCCGGCGCCATGCCGCCGGCCTGATGCGGGTCAATCACGCGGGGGAAGTCGCGGCCCAGGGGCTTTACCACGGCCAGGCGCTGACGGCACGATCGGAGGAAGTGCGCGCAACATTGCGGCGCGCGGCCGCCGAGGAAGGCGATCACCTGGCCTGGTGCCGCGACCGGCTCGACGAACTGGGCTCGCGGACGAGCCTGCTGAATCCGCTCTGGTACGCGGGCTCGGTGGCTTTCGGGGCTTTCGCCGGATTGCTGGGCGATCGCGTCAGCCTGGGCTTCATGGCCGAGACCGAGCGCCAGGTCGAGGGTCATCTCGAGGGACATCTGGCGAGGCTGCCGGATGACGACCTGCGCAGCCGCGCGATCATCGAGCAGATGAAGACAGACGAGATCGGGCACGGCCGATCGGCCCACGACGCGGGCGGCGGGGAACTGCCGCCGCCGGTACCGCAGCTGATGCGCATGACCGCACGTATTATGACCGGCACGGCATACTGGATCTGAGCGGGGCGGCTATTATGTCTTGCGGCGCGGGCGGGCCTGTAATACAACGGCGGCCAAGCCCGCCATGGCTAAAGGGCGACGCGGTGTGCCCCAGGGGAGAATCATGGAAGACGGCGTCAAGCAGCTGACTGACATTCCGGCGATCAACCGTTTCCTGAGCTATTGCAGGGTTCGCACGGTGCCGTCCAAGACGGTGCTGATCCATGCCGGCGACCTGCCGGACGTCCTCTACTACATCATCCGCGGATCGGTCGAAGTGATGATCGAGGACGAGGACGGCAACGAAATGGTCCTCGCGTATCTCAACAAGGGCCAGTTCTTCGGCGAGATGGGCCTGTTCTCGGACAGCCAGCAGCGCAGCGCCTGGGTGCGCACGCGCTCGCAGTGCGAGCTCGCCGAGATGACCTACCCGCGCTTCCGCCAGGTCGCGTCCGAGAGCCCCGGCCTCGTATTCGAGCTCTCGACGCAGCTCGCAACGCGGCTCGACCGCACCAACCGCAAGCTCGGCGATCTCGCCTTCGTGGACGTCACCGGGCGCATCGCGCACGCGATCATGGATCTCTGCGGCGAGCCGGATGCGATGACGCACCCGCAGGGCATGCAGATCAAGGTCAGCCGCCAGGAGCTGTCACGCCTGGTCGGATGCTCGCGCGAAATGGCTGGCCGGGTGCTCAAGGTGCTGGAGGAACAGGGCATCCTGACCGCGCGCGGCAAGACGATCGTCGTGTTCGGCGCGCGGCCGAAGGTCAAGGCGCGCCCCGCGCCGGAATTCGCGAAAGCCGCGGTCGCGGCCGCCAAGTAGCCGGATTCAGGCCTTCTGCGCGATGGCCGCGCGCATCGCGCGGATCGTCGCCGCGTAATCCTTCGCGCCAAAGATCGCGCTGCCGGCGACGAATGCGTCGGCGCCCGCCGCCGCGATCGCACCGATGTTGTCGAGCTTGACCCCGCCGTCGATCTCGAGCCGGATCTCGCGCCCGCCGGCGTCGATCCGCTCTCGCGCTTCGCGCAGCTTGCCGAGCACCGGGGCAATGAACTGCTGCCCGGCAAATCCCGGGTTCACCGACATCAGGAGCAGCAGGTCGATCTGTTCCAGCGTGTGATCGAGCCAGGAGAGCGGCGTGGCAGGATTCAGCACGAGTCCCGGACGGCAGCCCGATTCGCGGATCAGCCGGATCGTGCGATCGACGTGACGGCTCGCCTCGGGATGGAAGCTGATCCAGGTCGCGCCGGCCTCGGCGAAATCCGGCACCAGCCGGTCCACCGGATCGACCATCAGGTGCACGTCGATCGGCGCCTTCACCCCGTGCTTTCGCAGCGCCTTGCACACCAGCGGACCGATCGTCAGGTTCGGCACGTAATGATTGTCCATCACGTCGAAGTGGATCCAGTCGGCGCCCGCAGCGAGCACCGTGTCCACCTCGGCGCCGAGGCGCGCGAAATCCGCAGACAGGATCGAGGGAGCGATGACCGGCGCCAGCATCTGCGTACTCTAGCCTATCGCATGCCGCGCGATTCGCGGATGCGCTCGTAGGCCGCCTGGATCGCCTGGGTCTTTTGCTTTGCGACTTCGAGCATGGACTCGGGCAGGCCGCGGGCCACAAGCTTGTCCGGATGGTTCTGGCTCATCAACCGGCGATAGCTGCGCTTGACCTCGGCATCGGTCGCGCTACGCGGCACATCGAGGACTTCGTAGGCCTCGGCGAGCGCATCCTGCGCTCCCGCGGCGCCAGGCGGCGGTCCGCGGCCGGCCCGCTCGTATCCACCGGCCGTGCCATAGCCCTGGAGCCGCAACACCGTTTCCATGTGCGCGAATTCGATTGCGCCGATCTCGAGGCCCTGGGCCACGCGCACGAGCGCGGCCCGCCCGGCGCCCTGCATACCGTCGCCCATCAGCGCCGCGCGCATCTGGATCTCGAGAAACATGCGCAGCAGGTCGCTGCGACCGCGGCAGACCTGGAGCAGTTCCGCCAGCGCCGCTGCGGGGTCGAACGCTGCGGCCTTGCCCTCCGTAAAGCACTCCATCGCCGCGCGGGTGTCGGCCTCGCCCAGGTTGAACTGGCGGAAAATCCTGCGCGCCGCAGCGATGTCCTGCTCGGATACGCGGCCGTCCGACTTCGCGACATGGCCCATGACGCGGAATGCCGTGCGGAAGAACGTCACCTGCACGATCGCCGGGTCCACACGCGGGCCGCCCTCGCCGGCCGCGCGGACGTCGTACAGATGACCGAGTATCAGGCCGACGAGCACGCCCCAGGGCCGCCGGCTCAGGAGCAGGCCCAGCAAGGCGCCGACCAGCTTGCCGATCCAGTTCATGCTGCATTCCTTGACCGCTTCATCGCCCGGCTGCAAGAATCCGCGCTCGCCAGCCGGGCGCGCGCGAGCGCCATGGTACCAAGAGCCTGCTGAGCATGGATGCAAGCCCCCTGTACGAATCCAGCCTCGGCGGCCTGACGCTGGTCCATCGCGGCAAGGTGCGCGACAACTACGCGATCGATGACGGCCGCCTGCTCATCGTCGCGACCGATCGCCTGTCCGCATTCGACGTCGTGATGCCCGATCCGATTCCCGGCAAGGGCCGTGTGCTGACGGCGATCTCGAATTTCTGGTTCGGGCGCACGCAACGCATCGTCTCCAATCACCTGACGGGCGAACCGCTGTCGCGCTATGTCGGCAATCCGGGGGAACTCGCCATGCTCGAGGGGCGCGCGGTCGTCGTCGAACGCCTCACGCCCCTGCCCGTCGAGGCGGTCGTGCGCGGCTACCTGGCCGGCTCCGGCTGGAAGGATTACCAGCAGGACGGGACGATCTGCGGCATCAAGCTGCCGGAAGGCCTCGCGCAGGCCGCGCGGCTGCCGGAAGCGATCTTCACGCCGGCGACCAAGGCGCCGGCCGGTGCGCATGACGTCAACATCACCTACGACCAGATGGTCTCGATCGTCGGCGCCTCGGCGGCTGCGAGGATCCGCGAGCTGTCGCTGAAGCTGTACGCGCACGCGGTCGAGCACGCGATATCCCACGGCATCATCATCGCCGACACCAAATTCGAGTTCGGACTCGACCACAAGAGCCGCGTCGTGCTGATGGACGAGGTCCTGACGCCGGATTCATCGCGGTTCTGGCCCGTGGACAGCTACCAGGAGGGATCGAGTCCGCCCTCGTTCGACAAGCAGTACGTGCGCGATTACCTGGAGTCCGCGGGCTGGGACAAGAAACCGCCCGCCCCGAACCTGCCGCCCGACGTCATCCGCCTGACCTCGCTCAAGTACCGCGAGGCGCAACACCGCCTGATGGCCTGACTTCAGCCCGCGCGTTGCGCCCAGCGCCGGATCAGCGCGTGCATATCGGCGAGCCCGTCGGTCAGGGCCGCCGGTCCCGGCTGCAGGATCACCGCCGACTTGATCTCGTGAATCTCCCCGTCACGCACGGCCGGAACCTGCGACCAGCCGGGACGCGCCGCAACCTTCTCGGGCCGGAATTTCTTCCCGCACCAGGAACCGAAGATCAGGTCCGGTGCGCGGCGCACGATTTCCAGCGGGTCCGCGACGATGCGGTCGCGTCCCAGCGGCATCGCCGCCAGCTCCGGAAAGCAGTTGTCGCCGCCGGCGATCCCTATGAGTTCGCCGACCCAGCGGATCGCCGAGATCGGCGGCTCGTCCCATTCCTCGAAGTAGACGCGCGGCCGGCGCGGCAGGGCTGCGGCGGCCGCGCGCACGCGCTCGACGCCCCCGGCGAGTTGCGCCGCGAGCGCCGCCGCCTTCGCCTCGCAGCCGATCATTCCGCCCAGCATGCGGATCATGCCGAGGATGCCGGCGACGCTGCGATGATTGAACAGGTGCACCTCGATGCCGGAGCGCGCGAGCTGCGCGGCGATATCCGCCTGCAGATCCGAGAATCCAAGCACCAAGTCCGGGGCGAGCGCGACGATGCGGTCGATCTTCGCGCTCGTGAATGCCGAGACCCGCGGTTTCTCGCGCCGCGCCCTGGGCGGGCGCACCGTGAATCCCGATATGCCGACGATGCGCGCATCCTCGCCGAGCAGGTAGAGCGTCTCGGTCGTTTCTTCGGTCAGGCAGACGATGCGATCGGGAAATCCGCCGGGCATGGCGGCACTCTAGCAAAGCGCCCGATTGCGGGGCCTTCCGGCCTGTGCCACGCTGCCGTGATGAGCGTGGACCTGGACCCGCGCCGGCGCATCGAGCGACTCCTGTTCGATCGCCACGCGCCGATGCCCCTGAAGCAGGCGGAATGGCTGCTCGGTTTCCTGCGCTATCCCTACGCGATCGTTCGCGACCTCCTGACCGGCGAGCTGAACCTGCGCGCGATGGGACTCGTCTACACGACATTGCTGTCGCTCGTGCCGCTGTTTGCGTTCGCCTTCGCCGTGCTGAAGGGCCTCGGCGTGCATCGCGATCTCGAGCCGCTGCTGTTCGAGTTCCTGCGGCCGATCGGCGACCGGGCCGCCGACCTGACGGCCCAGATCATGGGCTTCGTCGAGAAGATCCGTGGCGGCGTGCTGGGCTCCCTCGGCCTCGCGTTCCTGGTCTACACCGTGATCACGACGGTCCAAAAGCTCGAGAGTGCGTTCAATTTTGCCTGGCACGTCGAGCGGCCGCGGTCGGTCATGCGCCGCATCAGCGAGTACCTGAGCCTGATGGTCATCGGGCCGGTCTTCCTAGTGATCGCATTCGGCCTGTTCGGCGCCGTCGCCCATCACGAGACCATGCGCTGGCTGACGAGCCACGAGCCGCTCGGCACGATCATCCGTGGCATGGGCTACGCGGGGCCATACCTGTTCGTGACCGGCGTGTTCACTTTCCTCTACGCGTTCATACCGAACACGCGCGTGCGGTTCCTGCCGGCTCTCGCCGGCGGCCTGACCACAGGCCTGCTTTGGGCGATGAGCGGCGCGCTGTTCACGAGGATCGTCGCGGCCTCGACCAACATGGTCGCGATCTACGCGGGCTTCGCGATCTTCCTCGCGGCGCTGATCTGGATCTACCTGAGCTGGCTGATCCTGCTGATCGGCGCGCAACTTTCCTTCTACGTGCAGAATCCGCGCTATCTGCGCGCCGGGCAGGCTCCCGTGCGCCTGACCAGCCGCCTGCGCGAGCGCATCGCGCTGACCGTCATGCTGCTGATCGGCAGGAACTTCGTGTCGGGGGCCAGGCCCTGGCGGCTGCGGGGGCTCGCGGAACAGCTCGAGATCCCGGGCTCCGCACTGGAGAGTGTCGTCGAAGGCCTGGAGCACGCCGGCCTCGTGACGACGACCGACGAAGAGGAAGTGCTGCCGGCACGCGACATCGAAAGCATCGGCATGCACGACATCCTGACGGCCGTCAGGGACGAGCGCCAGTACGAGACCTGGCTGCTGTGGCGTGCGAAGACCGATCCCCTGACCGATGCCATCGCGGACACGATCGAAACCGCGATCCGCGAACGCATGGAAGGCATGAGCCTTCGCGATATCGCGCAGACGCCGAATACCCGGCAGGCCGTGCCCTGAGCCGCAGGATTGTCTCCGTACTGTGCCTGACCGGCGGCCTGGCGGCGCACGGCCCGGCGAATGCCGGCATCGCGCTCGACGGCCGTCTCGACGATGACGGCTGGAACGGCGCCGAGCGCTTCGACGATTTTCGCGTCACCGAGCCGTATACGAACGCCGCCGCCCCCGTCGCCACGGAGGCGCGCGTGCTCGCGACGCCGGAGGGCCTGTTCATCGGCTTCCATACCAGCCAGCCGGTCGCGATGCGCAAGCACGGGCGTTCGCCGCGCGACGCCGAATTCATGGACGCGGACGAAGTCGCCTTCATCATCGATTTCGAGGGCCGCGGCAGGACCGCCTACGAATTCACCGTATCGCTGTCCGGCTCGGTGCGCGACGGCATCATCCTCCAGCAAACGAACTACAGCTACGACTGGGATACGGTCTGGTACAGCGCCGTCGCGGAGGACGAGGACGGATGGAGCATCGAGGTCAAATTGCCGTGGTCGGTCGCGCCGATGGGCCCGGTGGTCGACGGCAAGCGCAGCATCGGGGTTTTCTTCGGCCTCTATCTCGAGACCACGTCGGTAAATTACGCGTTTCCGGGCAACGACTACCGCAGCCCGACCTTCGTCGCCGACATGCACCCGATGGTGATACCAGCGTATCGCGGCAATCTGCTTGCCTGGGTGCCCTACCTGTCGGGCACGACGGACCTGCTGCAGGGCAGCAGCCAGGGTCACGGCGGCCTGGATCTGATCTGGAGGCCGGATGCGTCGCGGCAGCTGACAGCCACGATCAATCCTGATTTCGGGCAGGTCGAATCCGACGACCTGGTCGTCAATTTCACGGCGATCGAGACCTTCCTGACCGAGAAGCGGCCGTTCTTCACGCAGAACCAGCAGTTATTCGACCTGCGAACGACACTGGACGGCCGTCTCATCAACACGCGGCGAATCGGCGCTGCACCCGATGCGGGTCCTGAAGGACAGAGCGATATCCTCGCTGCCGCGAAATTCAGCCACACGCACCAGCGCTGGGAATACGGCATGTTCGCCGCCGCGGAGGACGACAGCGCACTCGCGGACGGCAGGGCTTACTTCGTGGGCCGGCTGCGCCGGCATGGCGAGGACTGGAGCGCAGGTTATCTCGGCACTTACGCTAACCATCCGGCCATCGACCGGACCGCGATCGTGAATTCGCTCGACGCCGAATACTCCCCGGCGCCGGGCTGGGCGTTCAGGGGCCAGGCAATTTTCACGGATACGCAGGAGCCCGCGCCGGGCCGGTCGGCGCGCGGCGCCGGCGCCTGGCTTGCCGCCCTCTACGCGCCCGGCGGACGCTTCGAGCAGAATCTTCACGCGTCCTGGTACGACGGCGACTACGACATCAACGACCTCGGATTCATGACGCGCAACGACATCCGCGAGATCCAGTCCGAGACTTACTGGTACCGGCGCAGCTACGCCGACGACAGTGTCGTGCTGTCCAGCCGCTGGATGTCCGATGCGCACTGGCGCACGACCGACGCGGGCCGGCGCCTGCAGTCCTGGATCCAGCTCGGTCGCCAATGGACCTTCCGTGACGGAAGCGCGCTGACCGTCAACATCCGCCCGACAACTTCCGGCATCGATGACCTGACGACGCGCGGCGGGCCCGCATTCAGGGTGCCTGCGCAGCCGGACGCGCACATCTCGTTCCTCAGCCGGCGCACCGATCGCTGGCGGTGGTCCGCAGAAATGAAGGCCTTTCGCGAAGGCCTCGAGCGCACGGCTTATCAATACAACTTCAGCCCGCAGGTCTACGCCGGCACCGACCTGAATTTCACGCTGGACCTGACGTATCTCGACAGTCCCGACTGGCTGATCTGGCGGCCGGACATCGGCAAGCTGGCCCGGCACGCGCGGCGGCAACTGGAGGCGGCATTCGACACGAACTGGTATCCGTCGCCCAAGTCGGAATTCCGCTTCCGCCTGCAGTGGGCCGCCGTGAAGGCCCATGGCGGCCAGGCATACGACATTGCCGCGGATGGCGAACTGATACCTGCGGCTGAGGTTGTCGGCGACTTCAGTCTCAGCGACATCGCCTTGCAGGCCCGCTATCGCTACGAGTTCAAGCCGCTGTCGGAATTGTTCGTCGTCTATTCATTCGGCGGCAGCGCGTTCACGGACGAAGCGTCGCCATTCGGCGAGTTGTGGACCGCCGGCGTGGACAACCCGACGGCACAGCAAATCGTCGTCAAGCTCGCCTGGCGTTTCTGAGGATCCGCGGCGGGAATCAGTCGCCGGCGATCGTCATCTGCTCGATCAGGATTGAGCCGCACTGGATCGCGCCGCGGCGATCCAGGTCGTCGCCCAGCGCGACGATGCCCTGGTACATCTCGCGCAGGTTGCCTGCCACCGTGATTTCGTGGACCGGCCGGTCGATGACGCCGTTCTCCACCCAGAAGCCCGCGGCGCCGCGCGAATAGTCGCCGGTCACCGGATTGACGCCCTGCCCCATCATCTCGGTCACGAGCAGGCCGGTGCCGAGCTTCTGCAACAGCGTCTTCGGGTCGAGCATCGCGCCCTGCACGACCAGGTTGTGGACGCCGCCGGCATTGCCGGTCGTCGTGAGTCCGAGCTTGCGCGCACTGTAGGCATCCAGCAGGTAGCCGGTCAGCACGCCGTTGACGACCAGGTCGCGGTCGCGGGTCGCCACGCCTTCCCCGTCGAACGGCGCCGATCCCAGCGCGCCCGGCAGATGCGGCCGTTCGGAGAGCGATATCGCCGCCGGGAAGATCTGCTGCCCGGCGGCATCGAGCAGGAAGCTGCTGCGCCGGTATTGGGCGCCGCCGCCGATCGCGCCGACCAGGTGGCCGATCAGGCCGCGCGCCACCTCGGGCGCGAACAGGATGGGTGCCTTGCGGGTCTGCAGCTTGTCGGCGCCGAGCCTGCCGATGGCGCGATCCGCGGCCTTGCGGCCGACTTCCTCCGCGTCCTCCAGCGCGCGCCAGTCGCGCGCCGCGGTGTACCAGTAGTCGCGCTGCATCTCGCCTTCCGCCTGGCCGAGCACGACGCAACTGACGGTATGGGACGTGGAGGGATAGCCGCCGATGAATCCATGGCTGTTTCCGAACACGCGCAATCTCTGATGCGTAGCGACCGAGGCCCCCTCGGAATTCCGGATGCGCTTGTCCACGGCGAGGCCGGCGGCCTCGCAACGCTTCGCGAGTTCGATCGCCGCCGGCGCATCGATGTCCCAGGGATGGCAGAGATCGAGGTCCGGCAGCTCGCGCGCCATCAGCCCGGCATCCGGCAAGCCCGAGAATTCGTCTTCGGCCGTGAAGCTCGCAATGGACAGCGCCTTGGAGACCGTCTCCTCGACTGCGGACGAGGTCAGGTTCGCCGTGCTCGCCGAGCCCTTGCGCTGGCCCGCATAGACGGTCACGCCGAGGCTGCGGTCGCGCTGGTATTCGAGCGTCTCCACTTCACCGAGGCGCACGGTGACCGATAGGCCCGAACTGACGCCGACGCCGGCTTCCGCCGCGGTCGCGCCGCGCTGGCGCGCGAGGGCAAGGGCCTGTTCGACGATGCGCTCGAGATCCGGCTGCTCCATCTGCGCATGCTAGCATCGCGGCGATGCGTCGCCGCCAGCTACCCGGGGAACCGCCGCCCCCGACCAAGGGTGACCTGAAGCGCCAGGCCCAGACGCTCCAGGCCCTTGCCGAGGAACTCATCGAGGCGCCCGAGGAACTGGTCGCCACGCTCGACCTGCCGGAAAAACTCCGCGACGCCCTCGATCTCGCTAGACGCATCACGAGCCACGGCGCGCTGGTGCGGCAGAAACTGTTCGTCGGAAAGTTGATGCGCAAGGTCGATCCGGAACCGATACGCGCGGCGCTCACGGCAGTCGGCGAGACTGCGCGCCTCGCGACCATGCGCTTCAAGCGCGCCGAACGCTGGCGGGACCGGCTTGTGCTGGAAGGCCAGCCTGCCATCGTCGAGTTCATCGCGGAATTCCCGCACGCCGATCGCGCGGCCCTTTCGCGGCTTGTCGCCGCCGCCGTTGCAGAACAGGCGGCCGCGAAGGCGACGGGCGCGGGGCGGGCCTTGTTCCGCCGCATCAACGAGATCCTGAACGGTTGACTCTTCCTGGCTTCGCAGCCCTGTCGCCTTCCGGCGACGGGCCATTTTTGCCTGCCGGACGGGGGGCGCTAGCCTGTGGTCGTTGCCCTACGTGTCAAGCATCCCCTGATTTCGGGCATCACCCCCGCGCCGCGCGACTCCCTGTCGGCGCGGGGGGTATTTCAGGCCTGGCGCCGCGGCGAACTCCCTTTCCAGACAAACGCTTAGGCGCATGCCAAAGCGGCCCCTCCGGGACCGCGTGCTAGACTTTTGGGATGAAACCGCTGGTCGGCATCATCATGGGCTCGTCTTCCGACTGGGAGACCATGCGCCACGCTGCCGACCTGCTGACGGCCCTTTCGGTTCCGTTTGAAACCCGGGTCGTCTCCGCCCACCGCACGCCCGACCTGCTCTTCGAATATGCCTCGGGCGCCGCGGCACGCGGCATTGAAGTGCTGATTGCCGGGGCCGGCGGCGCCGCGCACCTGCCGGGAATGACCGCGTCCAAGACCCTGTTGCCGGTCATCGGCGTGCCGATCCAGTCGAAAGCGCTGAACGGGCTGGATTCACTGCTGTCCATCGCGCAGATGCCGGCCGGCATTCCGGTCGCGACCGTCGCGATCGGCATACCGGGTGCAAAAAATGCAGCGCTGTTCGCCGCCGCGGTGCTCGCCGGCCGCCATCCGCCGTTGCTGGACGCCTTGAGAGCCTACCGCGAGCGCCAGACCGCGGAAGTGCTCGCGCAGCCCGATCCCGCCAGCAGCTGAACCATGCACATCGGCATCATCGGCGCCGGCCAGCTCGGCCGGATGATGGCTCTTTCCGGCATTCCGCTCGGACTGCGCTTCACGATGTACGACCGCAGTCGCGACGTGCCGGGCGCCGCCGTCGCGCCGATCGTGACCGGGGCTTTCGACAACCTGCGCACGCTCTCCCGTTTCGCGCGCTCTGTCGATGTCGTGACCTTCGACTGGGAAAACGTGCCGGTCGCATCCGCGCGCGCGGTCGCGAAGATCGTGCCGGTCTGGCCGCCGCCACGCGCGCTCGAGATCGGGCAGGATCGGCTCTCGGAAAAGCAGCTGTTCGAGCGCCTCGGCATTCCGGTCGCGCCGCATGCGGCCGTCGACGACCTGCACGGCCTGCAGCGCGCTGTCGCGACGCTCGGCACGCCCGGATTGCTGAAGACGCGGCGCCTCGGTTACGACGGCAAGGGCCAGGTGCTCCTGCGCCGGCCCGCGGACATTGCCGCGGCCTGGAAGAGGTTGCGCGGACAGGCGCTGCTGTACGAGAGTTTCGTGCCCTTCGCGCGCGAGGTGTCGCTGATCGCGGCGCGCGGCCGCGACGGACGCATCGTCTATTACCCGCTTGCGGAAAACCGGCACGAGCGCGGCATCCTGGTCCAGACGCGCGCGCCCTATCGCCATACGCGGCTGCAAGAGAGCGCGGAACTCCACCTTCGGCGGCTGCTCGAGGAATTCAATTACGTGGGCGTGCTGTGCGTCGAGTTCTTCGTCGAGCGCGGCCGGCTGGTCGCGAACGAAATGGCGCCCCGCGTCCACAATTCCGGCCACTGGACCATCGAGGGCGCGGAAACCAGCCAGTTTGAAAACCACATCCGTGCGGTGGCAGGCCTGCCGCTCGGTGCGACGCGGCCGCGCGGCCACGCCGTCATGCAGAACCTGCTCGGCAGCGTGCCGCCCGCGCGCACCCTGCTGAACCTGCGCGGCGTTCACTGGCACGACTACGGCAAGACGCCGCGGCCCGGCCGGAAGCTCGGCCACCTCACGCTGGTCGCCCCGACGCGCCGCGAGCGCGAGCGCGGCGCGGCCAAATTGCGACGAATTTCAAGGCTTTAGATCGAGTCCCGACAACCCGTATGCTAGCCTTGTAAGTCCCATGTACCTGGAACATTTCCAGCTGACCGAGTTGCCGTTCCGGCTGAGTCCGGACCCGGCATTCCTTTACCTGTCGAAACACCATGCGCGCGCCAAGGCGTACATGGAATCGACGGTCTGGTTCACCGACGGCTTCGTCGTGATCACGGGCGAGATCGGCTCGGGCAAGACCACGCTGGTCGAGACATTCCTGCGCGAACTCGAGAAGGACGTCGTGGTCGCGCAGGTTGGGCAGACCCAGGTGTCGCCGATCGAGTTCCTGCAGGCCGTGCTGGTGCAGTTCGGGTTCTCGCCATTCAAGATGCGCAAGGCCGAGTTGCTCGCGACGCTCAACCAGTTCCTGATCGAGCAATACGCCGCCGGCCGCAGGGTGCTCCTGATCGTCGACGAGGCGCAAAACCTCTCGAATCGCGTGCTCGAGGAAATCCGGCTGCTGTCGGGCGTCGAGACCACCAAGGAAAAGGTCCTGCGGATCATCCTGGCGGGCCAGCCCGAACTCAGCGACAAGCTCGAGTCCCTGGAAATGGTCCAGCTCGCACAGCGCGTGCGGCTGCGCTTCCACCTGACGGCGCTGACATTCGAGGATACGCATGCCTACGTCCTGCACCGCCTCGAGGTCGCGGGCTCGCATGGCCGGAAAATTTTCACGGACGACACCTTCCCGATCATCTACCGCTACACCGGCGGCGTGCCGCGCCTGATCAACACGCTGTGCGACACGGCGATGATGGGCGCCTATGCGCGGGAGCAGACCCACATCGGCGTAGCCGAGCTGAAGGCGGCAATCGAGGAGTTGCAGTGGGTCGAGTTCACGCCGCGCAGTAGCCGCGTGCGAGCAGCGGTCAAAGTCACGCCCGCACCGCGGCCGGTCGGTTCGCAGGATGTACTGGCGCGCATTATCGTGGCCCATTCCGGCGAACGCGTCGAGGAGCGGCCATTGCGCCTCGGCCGACTGATCATCGGCCGCACGTTCGACAACGACCTGCAGGTGGACAGCAAGTTCATCAGCCGCCATCACTGCCAGATCATCACGACCGCCGAAGGCAGCATGCTGGAGGACCTCAACAGCACGAATGGCGTCTACGTGAAATCGAAGCGCGTGCGCAGGCATCACCTGAATGACGGCGATGTCATCGTGCTGGGCAAGCACGAGATCATGTACCTCGACGAGCGTTTCGCGCGCGGCCGCGCCCATCAGGACGCGGATTCGACCGGCGATCACGAAGCCGTCGGCGGGGAGGAAGAGGAAGCGGAAGACGAACGCGCCCCGGCGGCCGGGGCGAACTGATCAGTCGTCCTCGTCGAACGCCGCGCCGTAGCGGCGCTTCTGGATCCGGTAGTCGCGGCGCTTCAGCACCAGCACCAGCCCCGCGATCAGCACGACCAGCCCGAATCCCGCCACCAGGTCCGACCAGAATTCGCTGCGCCAAATGAAGGACACCGCGAACGCGGCAATGCCGGCCAGCATGTAGGCGTAGGGCAGCGCTTCATAGACGGACCTCGAGAGCCGCATCAGGCTGTCCCGCCCACGGTCAGCGCATCGATGCGCAGCGTCGGCTGGCCGACGCCGACCGGCACCGTCTGGCCGTCCTTTCCGCAACTGCCGATCCCGTCGTCGAGTGCCAGGTCGTTGCCGACCATGCTGACGCGCGTCAGCACGTCGGGCCCATTGCCGATCAGCGTCGCGCCCTTGACCGGCGCCGTGATGCGCCCGTCTTCGATCAGGTAGGCCTCGCTCGCCGAGAACACGAATTTGCCCGACGTGATGTCGACCTGGCCGCCGCCGAAATTGACGGCATAGAGGCCGCGCTGCACCGAGCGGATGATTTCCTGCGGATCGTGCGGCCCCGGCAGCATGTAGGTATTCGTCATGCGTGGCAGCGTGGCATGCGCGAACGATTCCCGCCGCCCGTTGCCGGTCGGCTTCATGCCCATCAGGCGCGCGTTGAGCTTGTCCTGCAGGTAGCCCTTCAGCACCCCGTTCTCGATCAGCGTCGTGCAGGACGTCGGCGTTCCCTCGTCATCCACATTCAGCGAGCCGCGCCGGCCCGGCAGCGTGCCGTCATCGACGACCGTGCACAGCGGCGATGCCACCTGCTCGCCGATGCGCCCCGAGAACGCCGAGGTGCCGCGCCGGTTGAAATCGCCCTCGAGGCCGTGGCCGATCGCCTCGTGCAGCAGCACGCCGGGCCAGCCCGGCCCCAGCACGACCGTCATCGTGCCGGCCGGGGCCGGCACGGAATCGAGATTGACGGTCGCCTGGCGCACCGCCTCGCGCGCGAGCCGCATCGGGCGGTCGTCCGCGACGAATTCCTCCAGCGAATGACGCCCGCCGGTGCCGGCATAGCCCTGCTCGCGGCGCCCGTCCTGCTCGACGATGACCGACACGTTCATGCGCACCAGAGGCCGCACGTCGGCGGCCAGCGTACCGTCGCTTGCCGCGACCAGCACGACCTCGTGCACGGCCGCAAGGCTTGCGACCACCTGCTTCACACGCGGATCGAGCGCGCGCGCATCGCGGTCGAGTCGCGTCAGCAGCGCAACCTTGTCGGCGTCGGCGAGCGATGCGATCGGATCGTCGGGCAGGTACAGCCTGTGGGTCTCGGCCGATTTCCAGGCCTGGACCTGGCCGCCGCCACCCTCGCGGGCGATTGCGCGGGCCGCGCGCGCCGCCTCCAGCAGCGCCGCCGGCACGACTTCATCCGAGTACGCGAATCCGGTGCGTTCGCCCGCCATCGCGCGCACGCCGACGCCCTGCTCGATGCCGTGGCTGCCTTCCTTGACGATGCCGTCCTCGAGCGCCCAGTGTTCCTCGCGCGCCAGCTGGAAATACAGGTCGCCGGAATCGACGGCGGCGCCGAGCAGCGATCCGAGCGCCTGTTCGAGGCGTCCCTCGTCAAGGCCCGACGGCGCGAGGATCAGATCGCGCGCCCGCTGCAGCGCATTCGCGCTCAACCGATCACCCGGTGCTTCAGCGCCGGAAAGCCGGCGCGCGTCGCCGCCTGCCGTTCGCGGTCGATCGCCGCGAGCACGACGCCGCTGCCGCGCGGCAGGCGCGCGAGCACGCGGCCCCAGTAGTCGATGACCAGGCTGTCGCCGTAGGTCTCGCGATCGTTGTCGTGGAGTCCGGTCTGCGCGGCGGCGATCACGAATGAGAGATCCTCGATGGCCCGGGCCCGCAACAGGACTTCCCAATGTGCGCGGCCGGTCGGTCCGGTGAACGCGGACGGCACGCTGAATATTTCCGCTCCCTCGGAGACCAGGCGGCGATACAGCTCCGGGAAGCGCAAATCGTAGCACACGCTCAGGCCGAGCCTGCCGGCCGGCGTGTCAATCGTGACGGCCTGCGCGCCTGGAACTGCGTTCGCGGATTCGCGGTAGGTTTCGCGCCCGCTCGGCAGGTCGACATCGAAGAGGTGGATCTTGTCATATCGCGCCACGCGCCGGCCGCCGGCGTCGTACACGACGCAGGCATTCGCCGGGCGCGACTCGCCGGGCACGGCGATCGGCTGCGTGCCGGCGACGATCCAGAGACCGAGATTGCGCGCCGCTGCTGCGATGGTCTTCTGCACGATGCCGTCGCCGTCGGCCTCGACGACCGCGCGGCGTTCCGCCTCGCTGCGTCCCATGAAGGAGAAATTCTCCGGCAGCACGGCCAGGCAGGCGCCGCCTTCGCGGGCCTGCTGCAGCAGCCGCTGCGCCGTTCCGAGATTCCTCGCGACATCGGCGGCCGAAGTCATCTGGATTGCAGCGACGATCGCCTGGCTCATGGCTTTTCCTGCGCGCCACCGGAGTCGCCGTCTCGCGCGGGCGCGGGTGCGGCGTTCGTCAGCTGCGTATCCTTCATCTCCTGGGCGTCGATGCGTTTCACCTGGGGATCATCCCAGCTGCCGGTGATGCGATAGTAACCTCGTGTGGCGCCCTTCAACGGCTCCTTGAAGATCCGCGAGAACAGCAGCAATGCCGCACCAACCGCCGGCCCGCCGGCCAGGGCACCGGCGACGCCCAGCGATGCGCCCAGCTGCCCGGTGACCACGGCGGTCTGGTCGTAGGTGCGGTCGCGCAGGCTGGTCCTGCCGGCCAGGCCGATTTCCGCCGCCGAGCCGCGCAGCGTCAGGTTGTCCGTGTAAGCCTCGCCATTGGTCAGCTGGAATGTGCCGCGCAGCGTGTCGAAAGACAGGCCCTCGCCGGTCAGGTCGCCGAAATCGAGCGCCAGCCGGCGCGGCAGGTGGGCGATGCTCATCAGCCCCAGCACGCGCCCCGCGCCAGGCTCGACCGAAGTCAGCCGGCCGTCTTCTGCGGCGATCTCGAGCCTGCCGGAGAGCCTCTCGATCGCGCTCGACTCGGGCGGGCCCGGCCAGCTGAGGCTCGCGGACACACGACCGTGGTGACCGGCCACCAGCGAGCCGAGTTGCATCGCATTCATGAAGGCGAGCACGTTCTTGCTCTCGACTTCGAATTCGAGCCGGCACTCGGCTCCCGAGTCTCGCACCAGCCAGCTGCCGCGACCCTTGGCCTCGAATGCCGGATGCGACATCGTGAACTGGTTCAGCGTCATGCCGGTCGTGCCGCGCGCAAGTTCCGCCTGCAGATGCCCGTACTGGCGGCCCTCGAACTGCAGGTCGCGGATGTCCACGTGGATCGCCGGCAGCTGGCGCGGATCGGATTCGCCCTCGCCGTCGCGCACCGCGGCGCCGAATACCAGGCGGTCGAGATTCAGCACCATCGGCACTTCGCCAGGAAACGTATACGGCACGACGAGGTGGCCGCTCGCCGCTTCCGAATTCACGTCGATTTCCCAGGCACGGTTGCCGGGCCGCAGTTTCCCGCTCGCGCCGGCAAATTCGTAACCAAGCACTTCGACGCGCCGGATCGCGAGATCCGCGCCCGCCAGCCAGTCGCTCAGGGGGCGGCCCCGCGGCTGGTCCCATTTCAGGTTGACCATGTCCGAAATGCTCGCCGAGTCCAGGCGGCCGGTCAGCCACAGCCCCGCGGCCTGGGGGAGCGCAGCGGGCGCGCCGGCGCCGAACGAAACGATGCCGCGCTCGACCGGCGGATCCTCCGCCTTGCTGCGCCATTGCAGCAGTGCGTTGACGTCGCGACCGTATTGCGCCTGGATGCGCGGTCCGCGTTCGCCGCCGAATGTCGCGCTGATCGTCAGCGGCCGCGCGGCATCCGCGGTCTTTGCAAAGGGCTCCGGCAGTTTCGAGGCCAGGCCGCGCAGGTCGCTGCTCAGGCGCATCGTCCCGTGCGCAGGCTCGGTCGCGTCCGCACTGCGTTCCACGGTGAGGAACCCACGCCAGTCCGTGCTGCCTTCGATTCCCGCGTTGACCGGCAGGCGCGCGATCGGCAGCAACGGCCCCGCCGCCACGGTTCCCTGCGCATTGACCTGTGTGCTGAGGTCGCCGTTCTTCTGCTTCGTCGTCCTGATCGAGACCTGCAGCGGCCCGCCCAGCAATTGTCCCGTCAGGGCCGGCGCGTCGATCTCCCGGTTGCGGACCCACAGGACGCCCTTCACGTCGGCGGCCTCGATCGGCTGCTGCCGGTGCTGCAGCTTGACGCCGTCGAGCGTGCTCATCACCGTGATCACGCGCTTGTCGAATTCCTTGATCGGCAAGTACATCGCAAGTTCGCCGGTCATCGGGCCCGAACCCTTCAGGTCGGCGAAACCGGCGCCCAGCGATGCGGCGAGCGGACTGTCCTGCAGCAGCCGGATAGCACGGCCCGCATCGCCGCGCGCGCTCGCGGTCACCGCGATGATGGAATCCCGATAGTCGGCGCTGTTGGCCTCGGCCTGCGTAATCGCGATGCCGGCCAGCGTTCCCCTGCTCGCAACGACGTGCATCGCGGGCCCTTCGAAACTGAGCTTCGCATCGATGGCGCGGATTTCCGGCCAGCCCGGCGCATAGAAGAGCGACAGGTTCCTGACGTCGGCATCGACATGGAATCTGCCCTGCCCCTCGCGATACGGAAAGCCACGGGTCGGACCGGTCTGCGTCACCGTCGCATCGACGATGCGGCCTGCGCGGAAGGCGGCATCGAGCCAGGCCAGCGATTTCGGCTTCAGGCGCTCGATCGGCAGGTAGCGCCAGATCTGCGTCGCGTCGAAAACCGATACTTTCGCTGTCAGGTCCATCAGCGGCAGCTCGCCTGGCCGGAAGGCCATGCGCAGCTTGCCGTTCACCAGTCCATGGCCGGTGTCGATGAAAGCGTCGTCCACCCACAGCCGGGCGCCATCGGCAAAGCGCGACCATTCGATGCGTCCGTCGACTTGGGGCAGTTCGGCGATGGCGCGCCACTGCAGCGGCCAGGTGACCGCCGCGTCGCGCGTTGCGAGGCGCGCAACACCGCTCGCACCCTGGCCCTCGATCGATCCGTCGAGGCCTTTCACGCCGGGCGCCTTGCCGAATGCCTCGATTCCGAGATCCGTAAATCGCAGCCGTCCCCTGATCTCCGGCAGCCGGCCCGTGCCGAGTTCCGTGACCGCGACGTCGAGTCCGTACAGTTCGCCGCGCGGAGCCAGCATCTCCAGCTTCTCCCGCAGCGGACCGGCAGGCAGAAGCGACGAGAATGCCGCGAGATTCTCGATCCGCAGGTAGTCCGCGCGCGCCGTGACCGAGGCGATGCGGCCATCCTTGCGCGTCAGCGTTGCGGCAATACCGGTCGGACGCCAGTTCGCGCCCTCACGCGAGAACTCGACGCCCGAACCCTCGACGGTGGTCACGTCGCCGGCAATCTGGAGGCGCAGGTCGCCGGCAATGCGCGCGAATTCGGCGCCGTCGTTGGGCAGCTTCAGGTTCGTCAGTTGCGGCCGCAGCCGCAGGCTCGTCAACTTGCGTCCCACGCCGCGAACCGAAGTGATGACGGAGCCGTGGCCCGCGGCGGGCACGACGAAACTGTCCGGCAGCAGCGCCGCCCATTGCTCCAGGTCCAGGCCGCGCGCATCGATCCGCGTGCGCCACTCGACGGTCTCCGGCTCATCGAGATTGCCGTCGAGGTCTGCCTCCACCTCCAGTGCGGAGCCGAGGTGCTCCGGCAGCTCGACCTGGCCGCGCAGGCGCACCTGCTTGCCCTTGCGCTCCATCTCCAGATACGCGCCGGTCAGTTCAAAATGGCCCTGTGTGGCACGCAGGTCGAGCACGTCGAGCGTCGCATCCTGGACCGCAAACAGGCCGCGCGGCAGGCGCGAGAGCGTCATCGGCTGGCGTTCGATCCCGGGCTTGGGCTGGATGGCGCCCTGGCCGACGAGCTCCACCGTTCCATCCGTATGGATCACGAAATGCAGCCGCGGCCGCACCAGCACGACCCGCCCCACTTCGATGCGCCGGAACCAGAGCGAGCGGCCGATGGCGAGGCTGACGCGGCCGGATTCAGCGCTGATCAGCGCCTCGTCGCCGCTGGCCGGCAGCACGCGCGCGCCACTGAATTGGATCTCCGGGCCGTATCGGCCGATGCGCGCATTCAGCGAATCGAACTCGAGTCTCAGACCGGTCGCTGCGCGGACCTGGTCGGCGACCTGCTGCTGGTATCCGGGCAGGAGCTCGATCGCAAGGCGGAAGGCGCCGACGCCGAGCGCCGCGAGCAGCGCAAGCACCGCCACCGCGCCCGCCACCCAGCGCCACAGCCTGCGGAATCCTTTGCCAGTCCCTTTCATGCTGCCGTGATCCGTTCCTGACCTATACCAGAACAACGTCGAATTGGTCCTGGGAATACAGCGCCTCGGCCTGCAGCCTGATCGGCTTTCCGACCGCAATCTCGAGCTCGGCCAGCGCCGCCGATTCCTCGTCGAGCAGCAACTCGACGACATCCTGGTGGGCCAGCACGTGCAACTCCTGGAAATCGAACTGCCTTGCCTGCCGCAGCACCTCGCGGAAGGCCTGGTAGGCGACCGTCTCGGCCGTCTTCACGAAACCTCGGGAGTCGCAGCTTGGACAAGGCCGGCACAGCTGGTGTTCCAGACTCTCGCGTGTGCGCTTGCGGGTCATTTCGACGAGGCCCAGTCCCGAGACCGCGGACAGGTGGGTGCGGGCATGGTCCCCCGCCAGCGCGCTCTCGAGCGCCTGCAGCACCAGCCGGCGGTGTTCCTGGTCGCGCATGTCGATGAAGTCGATGACGATGATGCCGCCGATATTGCGCAGGCGGACCTGCCGCGCGATTGCGACGGCCGCCTCGAGGTTCGTGCGGTAGATCGTGTCCTCGAGGTTGCGGTGGCCGACGAAGGCGCCGGTATTGACGTCGACGGTCGTCAGCGCCTCGGTCTGGTCGAACATCAGGTACCCGCCCGATTTCAGCGGCACCTTGCGATCGAGCGCGCGCTCGATCTCGTCGTCCACGCCGTACAGGTCGAAGATCGGGCGCCTGCCGTCGTAATGCGCGATGCGTCCGGCGAGCGCCGGCATGAAGGTCTTCGCGAACGCGCTCATCTGCTCGAGCGCGGCGGGCGTATCTACCAGCACGCGGTCCACCTGCTCGCCCAGCAGGTCGCGCAGCACGCGCAGCGGCAATGCGAGATCCTCATGGACGATCTCCGCGGCAGCGGCGCCCTCAGCGCGCTCGCGTACCACTTCCCAGAGCCGCTCGAGGAACATCATGTCGGCGCGCAGCGCCTCCGGCGCAACGCCCTCCGCAACCGTGCGGACGATCCAGCCGCCGCGACCTCCGAATGCCTGAACGGCCTCGCGCAACCGCAGCCGCTCGTCCTCGTCCTCGATCCGGGCAGACACGCCGACGCCCCGGCCCTGCGGCATGAAAACGAGGAACCGCGACGGCAGCGATACGTAGGTCGTCAGCCGCGCGCCCTTCGTGCCGAGCGGATCCTTCAGCACCTGGACGAGGATCGTGTCGCCTTCGTTGACGAGTCCGCGGATATCTGCCGGCGCGGGCGCTTCGATGTCCGCATCGCTGCCCGGCGGCGGCACGATGTCCGAGGCGTGCAGGAACGCCGCGCGATCGAGCCCGATGTCGACGAATGCGGCCTGCATCCCCGGGAGCACGCGCGACGCGCGGCCCTTGTAGATGTTTCCGGCCAGGCCGCGCCGGTTGGCGCGCTCGATGTAGAGTTCCTGGACAACGCCCAGTTCGACGACCGCTGCGCGGCTTTCCCGCGGCGTCACGTTGACGAGGATCTCGACGCTCACGCTCCGCTCCGCCAGCGGCGCACGCCTGCGGCATCGAGGAGCGACGCGGTCTCGAACAGCGGCAGGCCCATGACGCCCGTGTAGCTGCCTTCGATCTGCGCAATGAACACCGCGGCGAATCCCTGTATCGCATAGGCGCCGGCCCTGTCCACGGGCTCGCCGCTGGCCCAGTAGTTCCGGCGTTCGGCGTCGGACAGGACGCGGAAAGTCACGCGGGTCTCGCTGATTGCGGTCTCGACGCGCCCCTGGCTCGCGAGTGCGACCGCGGTCAGGACAATGTGAGTCCTGCCCGACAAGGCGGCGAGCATCCGCAAGCCGTCGGCCTCGTTTTCGGCCTTGGCATATATCTCGTCGCCGATCGCGACGGTCGTGTCCGCGCCGAGTACGGGCACGGCGCCGCCCGACGCGACACCCGCCAGCGCCTTCGCACGCGCAAGGCGCAGGACGTAATCGCGCGGCGATTCGCCGGCCTGGCGCGATTCATCGAGATCCGCGGGCCGGACGTCGTGCAGGACGCCGATCTGCCGCAGCAGCTGGCTGCGGCGCGGCGATGCAGATGCGAGATGAATACGATCGTAAGGCATTGAGGGGGCCGCAAAATTTGTCAGCATACCCCCTTTAGCCGCGATGGTAGGGATGCCCCTTCAGCAGGCTCAGGGCCCGGTACAGCTGCTCGGTCACCATGATCCGCGCCAGACCATGCGGCCAGGTCAGGGGCGACAGCGACCAGCGGTAATCGGCGCGTTTCAGCACATCCGCCGCGAGGCCGTCTGGCCCCCCGACCAGGAATGTCAGGTCGCGGCCATCCGCGAGATGCGCTTCGAGCCAGCGCGCAAGCTCGGCGGTCGTCATCGCACGACCCGTGACTTCGAGCGCCACGACGTAGTCGCGCGTGCCGATGATTTCCAGCATGCGTCGTCCTTCGGCCGCAAGCGCGCGCGCAGCATCGGCGGCGCCGGCGCGCCGCGGCGTCGGAATTTCGATCAATTCGAAGCGATAGGCCGAAAGGCGCTTTGCGTATTCGGCATGTCCCGCATCGACCCAATCGGGAAGCCGGGTGCCGGCCGAGACCAGCCGGATGCGCATCGGCGGCTCAGGCGAGGCTTGGCGCGCGCAGCGCGGGCCGCAGGTCCCACAGCTTCTCGAGCCCGTAGAACTCGCGGATCCGCGGCAGCATCACGTGCACGATCAGGTCCTGCAGATCGACCAGCACCCATTCGCCTTCGCGCTCGCCTTCGACGCCGTAGGGCCGGTGACCGGCCTGCTGGCAGCGCTCGACCAGACGACCGGCGATCGACTTGACGTGCCGGTCGGAAGTTCCGGTCGCGACGATCATCGTGTCGGTCACATCGGTCAGCTTGCGGACATCGAGGACCTTGACATTCACGGCCTTCATGTCCTCGAGGGCGGCGATGGCGATTTCGGTCAGCGCGCCAGGTACTTTCCTGGTCTTCTTCTTCGGGGCGGTCATGGAAGTGCGGCGATTCGTACTCGATTTCTTGGCGGTCATTCCTCGGTTTCACCTGGCCGGGCGTAGCTGCCCCTGGCGATGATGATCCTACGCACGGCGTCCGGCATCAAGTAGCGCGGATCGCGGCCCGCAGCCACGACGTCGCGCACGGCGCTCGAGGATACGTCGAGCTGGGTTCCCATGTTGACGTGGACGAGTCCGGCCGGCGTTCCGGACAGCCGGCGCGGATCCTCGCATCCATGATCGCGCAGCAGCGCTGCCGCAAGCCCGCCGCGCGGCGGCTGCGATCCGGGTCGAACCGCCATGACCATGTGCGCGAGCCCGATCAGGTCCGACGCGCGATGCCAGCTGTCCAGGCCCGCGAAGGCATCCATGCCCATGATCAGGACGATCGGCTGTGCGCCGCGCTCCGCGCGCAACTCCTCGAGCGTCAACACCGTGTAGGAAGGCCCGTTGCGGCGCAGCTCCCGGTCATCCACGAGGAATCGCGCGTCGCCGTCGACCGCTGCGCGGAGCATCGCGAGCCGGGTCGCGCCATCAGCGAGAGGCGCTGCGCGATGCGGCGGGTCGCCGGCCGGCACGAATGCGATCGCCTCGAGGTCCAGGAGTTCGAACAGCTCGTGCGCAGTGCGCAGGTGCCCGTAGTGAACCGGATCGAACATCCCGCCGAACACGCCGAATGGCCGCATCGGATCTCAGGCGGGCGGTGACTGGGGCAGCCGGACACCCGCGATCGCCGCGACCAGGCTCGAGAGCCCGGTCCAGGGATCGCCGGTGCCCAGTCCCTTGATCTGGCGATCGACGCGCCCAGCATCCATGAAAAGCGGCCCGAGCGGCTGTCCCGTCATCCGGTCCACGGCGCGCGCCAGGAGCTCCGCGCGGCGCCCGGCCTGGTGGCCGTAGCCGGCGTCGGCGCCCGGATTCGCGCGCGCTTCGGCGAGCGCGCGCAACTCGCGACACAGCGCCCACAGCACGAGCGGCGGTTCGGTTCCTTCGCCGCGCAGGCCCTCGAGAATCCGCAGGCTCCTTTCTGCCTCGCCCGCGAGCGCCGCTTCGCCGAGCTGGCGGACGTCATAGCGAGCGCTGTTTGCAACCGCGGCCAGCACGTCTTCCGCGCCGACCGTGCCGCCTGAATGCAGGAGCGCAAGTTTTTCGATCTCCTGGTGTGCGGCCAGCAGGTTTCCTTCGACGCGCTCGGCGAGGAGCGCCGCGCCTTCCAGGTCGATTGCGAGGCCGGCACGATCCGCACGGCTGATGATCCATTGCGGCAGTCGGCCGATCTCGACAGGCCGTGACTGCACGACCACGCCATTCTTTTCGAAGGCCTTGAACCAGGCCGTGCTCCAGGTGTCGCGCTCCGGGCTCCCGGTGATCACCAGGAGCAGCGTATCCGGGGCGGGATCGGCGACCAGTTGCGCGAGCACGGCTCCGCCCTCCTTGCCCGGCCGCGGACTCGGCATCCTGAGCTCGATGATGCGCCGCTCCGAGAAGAGCGACAGCGACTGGCTCGAGGCCAAGACCTCGGACCAGTCGAAGCTGCGCTCGACGAAGAACAGGTCCCTGCCTGCAAATCCGTCGGTGCGCGCGCGCGCGCGGATGGCATCGGCCGCTTCGCCAACCAGCAGCGGCTCGTCGCCGCAGACCAGCCAGGCAGCGGCCAGTTTCTTCCCGAACGCGCGGGTCAGTTCATCGGTCGTGGTGCGCATCAGGGCGATTGTCGGTGCGCCGCTTCCCGACGGCAATAGCCGGCAAGATCAGGGGCGGTAACCGTCGTCCAGCGTCCTGAGGAAGGCAACCACGTCGTCGATTTCAGCGGGCGTCAATGCCGGCGCATCTCCAGGTTCGCGATCGTAAGGTACTTCGTCGACATTCACGTTGCCCCGCAGCTCCGGCGGCAGGTCGTCGAATTTCACGACGCTACCCGCGATGCGCGGATACCAGTCACCGGGATCCGTGTCGCGGCGCACGTAGAAATCCACGACTTCGCGCAGGGTCTCGAATCGGCCATTGTGGAAATAAGGGGCGGTGCGGGCCACGTTGCGCAGTGTCGGCACCTTGAATGCACCGCAGAGATCGCGGCGGGCAGCCAGATCGGTTCGCTTCGGGCCGCAAAGCCCGAGATCGAAGAAGGCCGGATCCCGGTTCATCCCGATTGTCGCCTCGCGCGGCAGGCCGATGTTGTCGTAGGTGAAATCCGTGAAGAGCGGCGGAGATCCGTCGCTGGCGCGCCCGCTCGGGTGACAGGCAGCGCAATTGCCCTTCTTTGGATCGTTGAAGAGCGCGCGCCCGCGATCTTCCTGCTCCGTCAATCGGGCGCTGCCCGCAAGATACGCGTCGTACTTGCTGTCGAATGGGTGAAAGTCCGGGCTTTCGGCCTGGTAGGCGGCAAGTGCGGCAATCATGGCGTCGAATGCGCGCGCGGGATCCCGCATGACGTCATTGCCGAACAGGTCGCGGAACGCGGCCGCGTAGGCTGCATGCCGCAGCTTGTCCACGAGGCTCGCGACGTCGGAATTCGCCATTTCCCTCTCATCGAGGAAGGGATGGCGCGCCTGCCCGGCAAGGTCCTTCGCGCGACCGTCACGGAAGAATCCGCCCACCGGCTTGCCCTCCTCGTCGAAACGGAATTCGGGTGTGAAGCTGGCATAACGGATCGAAGGCGAATTTCGCATGCCGGGCAGGTCGAGTCCCGGGCCGCCCAATGCGACCTTGTCTGTCGGCGGTCCGGCATGGGCGTGATCCGGCTGATGGCAGGTCTCACAGGACATTCGCCCTGAGGCGGACAGCGAAGCATCCCTGAAGATGAGTCTTCCGATGGCCGCGGTCGGTGAAAGCGCGGATGTTTCTGCGCCTGAATCCTGAACTGACGGTGCCTTGTCGCGGTCGCAAGAACCGATGGAAAGCGCCAGCACGGCGAGCAGACCCAGTATTGCCAGCCGCAACTCGGGAACGCGGTATCGCATCGATTCGCATGCTAATGCGAATGACTCTTATTCGCAACGAAGGCGCGCCGACACCATGAATTGCGTAGGATCAGCAATCTATTCA
The DNA here is from genome assembly GCA_963747145.1 of uncultured Gammaproteobacteria bacterium. Lineage (GTDB taxonomy): Bacteria > Pseudomonadota > Gammaproteobacteria > Steroidobacterales > Steroidobacteraceae > SCUD01. The sequence goes on from CAVVDZ010000002.1 coordinate 115,809, forward strand.
TCGAGGTTCGCATGACTCGTAGAACGCTGGTCCTGCTCGCGGCCTTGTTCGCGGCACCACTCGCCAATGCCGACGACCTCCCCTTCGTGCAGCTGGCCGTTCATGCGGGCTATCGCGCTGGCGGCGGGCTCGAAGACTCGGTCAGCGGGGACAGCCACGATCTCGACGACGGCGCGAGCCTCGCGCTGGCGCTCGAACTGCGCTACGGAAAGGGTGAGGATCGGTACCTGCAGCTCTGGTACTCGCGCCAGGAGTCTGGCGTTGACGACGGCACCGGCCAGCGCAACGTCAATGTCGAATACCTGCACTTCGGCGGCACGGTGCCGATCGGCGATCACGAGAAGGCACAGGGCTATTTCGCCATGGGCCTCGGTGCGACGCGATTCTCCGCATCGGGCGCCGACGCCGATTCGCAGACGAAATTCTCCGGCTCGCTCGGCCTCGGCGTCGCGATACCGGTATCCACACACGCCGCATTCCGTCTCGAGGCACGCGGCTACGTGACGCTGACCGATTCGGACACGTCGTTCTTCTGCCGCTCCGATAACGGCTCGGGATTCTGCCGCATCGTCGCGAGCGGCTCGACCATCGTCCAGGGAGAATTGCTGGCGGGTTTCGCCGTCAGTTTCTAGTGTTCGTCCGGAATCCTGGCGCCCGCCGAGAGCCAGGCCGCCAGCAGCCGGATCTGCGTTTCGTCGAGGCGTGACCCGAATGCGGGCATCACGCCATTCCTGCCACGAGTGATCGTCTCGACGACCTGCCCGCGCTCGCCACCGTAATGCCAGGCACTATCGTCGAGCGCGGGCGCGCCGAGCAGTGCCTGCCCGGACCCGGTCGGTCCATGGCAGGCGGCGCAGAACTGCTGGAACAGCGCTGCGCCCTCGCCGGCCGCAGTCATTCCGGCCCTGGCATCGAGCCCGCGCACGTAATCGGCCAGCTGTTCGATACCCTGAGGCGCAATCATCGGTCCCCATGCCGGCATCGCCGCCTGGCGCCCGGAGCGGATGGTTTCGACGATCCGGGTTTCGTCACCGCCCCATTGCCATGCTGCATCCGTCAGGTCGGGAAACTGCAAGGCCTGCCCTTTCGCATCACGTCCATGACAGGACGTGCAATTGTTGTTGAAGATGTGCCAGGCCGATTGCATCGCGGTGGCATCGCCGGCGAGATCCGCAATCGTCAGGCCCTGCAGCCGCTGCCGTTCCGCGCCGAATTGCGCATCGTAATCTGCGAAACGCGCCGCTATCTGGCCGCCCTGGGACCACTTCAGCGCGCCCTCATACCTGCCAAGGCCCGGGTAGAGCATCACGTAGACAACCGACACGGTCATCAATGCGAGGATGAACCAGAACCACCAGATGGGCGCGGGCATCGCGCCCTCGCGAAGCGTCTGGTCCCAGACCTCGTTCTCGTTGTCTTCGTGGGCTTCGCCGCGATACACGTCGATGACGAACCACAGCAAGGCCGCGAATGTCGTGACCGTGATCGCGATGATCCAGCCACCCCAGAACTGCGAAGGCAGGTCAGCCACGGCGCACCTCGTCGTCGAGCGGAATGCGCGCCGTGGCGTCGAACTGCGCGCGCGTGCGCTTCAGGGCCAGCCATACGAACAGGCAGATCATGAAGGCCGTCACCAGCATGTCGCCCACGAACAGGAACCAGGTCATGGCTGCGCCGCTCCCTGCATGCTGCGGCCCAGGGACTGCAGGTAGGCGATCACCGCATCGAGTTCGGTCTTGCCTTCAAGCGCGCCGGGCGCGGCGGCGATTTCTCCCGGCGAATAGGGGTGCCCGAGCCGCACGAGCGTGCGCATGCGCGCCTGGATGGAGCCGTTGCGGTCCGCCGGGTTTTCCGCCAGCCAGGGATATGCGGGCATGATGGACCGGGGCACGACCGAGCGCGGATCCTGCAGGTGCAGGCGGTGCCAGTCGTCGCTGTAACGACCGCCGACGCGCGCCAGGTCCGGGCCGGTGCGCTTCGAGCCCCACAGGAACGGGCGGTCGTAGGCGAACTCGCCGGAACGCGAATACGGCCCGTAGCGCTTCACTTCCGCGAGCAGCGGGCGGATCTGCTGCGTGTGGCAGGTGCCGCAGGACTCGCGGATGTAGATGTCGCGGCCCTCGAGTTCGAGCGCCGAGTACGGGACGAGTCCCGGCACGGCATGGACATGGGAGTCATCGGTCACGATCGGCAGCAGTTGCACCATGCCGCCGATGCTGGAGACCAGCAGGATGCCGAAGATGAGCAGTCCCGAGTTGCGCTCCAGCCGGCGGTGCAGCGACATCCAGCTCATGCGGGCGCTCCCGCCGGGGGCGGCATGGCGACGACCGTGCGCCTGCCGGCGAAGGTCTTCGCGAGGTTGTACGCCATCAGCGCCGCGCCCGAGAGGAACGTCAGTCCCGCCAGGAAGCGCAACAGGTAGTAGGGCTTCATCGCCGCCATGACGTCGTTGAAGCTGAAGCGCACTTCACCCAGCTGGTCGAGCGACAGCCACAAGACGCCCTGCGAAACGCCGGCGCCCCACATTGCGAGCACGTACAGCATCGTCCCGGCGAGCGCAAGCCAGAAGTGTATGTTCGCGAGCCTTGCGCTATGGAGCGGCGCGCCCGCGAGGCGCGGCACGAGGAAGTAGAAGGTGCCGAAGGTGATCAGCGCGTTCCAGCCGAGCGCCCCCGAATGGACATGGCCGATGGTCCATTCCGTGAAGTGACTGAAGACGTTGACGCTCTTGATCGCGAGCATCGGGCCCTCGAAGGTTGCGAGCCCGTAGAACGCGAGCGACAGCACGATGAATTTCAATGCCGGATCCGTCTTCAGTTTTTTGGCTGCGCCGCTGACGGTCATGATGCCGTTGACCATCGTCGCCCACGACGGCGCCAGCAGGATCAGGCTCATCACCATGCCGAGCGACTGCACCCACTCAGGCACGGCGTGGTAGTGCAGGTGGTGCGGGCCGGCCCAGATATAGGTGTAGACGAAAGCCCAGAACGCGACGATCGACAGCCGGTAGCTCCAGATCGGCTGCTCCGCGTGCTTCGGCAGGAAGTAATAGAGCATGCCGAGGAAGCCGCCGGTCAGCAGGAAGCCGACCGCATTGTGCCCATACCACCACTGCACGACGGCGTCCTGGGCCCCTGCGAACAGCGAATAGGACTTTCCGATCGTTGCCGGCAGGGCCAGGCTGTTGACGATATGCAGCATCGCAACAACGATGATCAGCGCGCCGTAGAACCAGTTCGATATGTAGATCGACTCGACTCTGCGCCGCGCGATCGTGCCGAAGAACACGACGGCGAAACTGATCCAGGCGATCGCGATCGCGATGTCGAACGGCCACTCGAGTTCGGCGTATTCCTTGGCCGAGGTCCAGCCCGCGAGAATCGAGGCCCCGCCGAGCACGATCGTGGCCTGCCAGGCCCAGAACAGGACCCAGGCGAGGGCCGGCGCGAACAGGCGCACGTGCGAGGTGCGCTGCACGCTGTAGAACGCGGTCGCAATCAGCCCCGAGACGCCGAAGCCGAACAGCACGAGCGTCGTGTGCGCCGTGCGCAGGCGGCCAAAGGAAAGCGCAGGCCAGCCGAAATCGATCGTCGGCCAGACCAGTTCGGCCGCCACGTAGACGCCGGCCGCCATGCCGAGCAGCGCCCAGAACACGGCGCAGTACATGAACGCCGTGACGATGCGGTCTTCGTAATGCGCCGGTCTCATGCGCCGATCAGCGGCCCGATGCCGCTGCCCCACAGGGCGACCGTGATGCCGAGCAGGCCGACAAAGGCAACGAACAGGTAGGCGATCAATGCCGAGGCCATCAGCATGCCGCGATTCGGGCCGGTGCCGAGCACGATCGGCAGGCCGCGGTAAAGCAGGAACATGCACCAGATCAGCACCGGCACCAGGACCAGTACATTGAAGAAAGCGTGCGGGTAGAGATGGACGATGCTGCCGACCGCGAGCGGTGCGCCGACGATCGCCATCAGCGCGAGGCAGCGCCCGAAGGACTGGCTCGCGTCGTAGGTCACGGCCATCCAGCGGGCGACCACGGCGCTGCTCAGGAAACCGAACAGCAGGGCCACGAAATACGCGGCGCAGATCAACAGCACCGTGGCCCGGGGCAGGAACACGGGCTCGACACCGAGGCGCCAGCCGAACTGCATCGTGCCGAAGTAGGCGAACAGCGGCGGCAGCAGGCCGAGCCACAGCGCGAAGCCGAAGAACACCTTCGGCGCGGACGGCTCGGCGGCGGCCAGCGCCTCGAACACCGCTTTTGGCCGGAACAGGACTGTGGCCAGCGATGCGATCGAGAAACGGACGGGCATCGCCGGCTTATGCCCTGTTTTCGACGTCGGTCATGGATTCACCCTCCCCATGATATTTTATACATGGCCGCCGGCAGCGGCCGGAATGATCTGGGTCAATAGCGGGGAGCAGTCCGATTGAACGATAACGTCAACAGGCGGCGCAGTCTCTACGCTCCCGTCGAGCCGCGAAACCAGGGCCACCTGTCCGTCGGCGACGGTCATGAGATCTACTGGGAGGATTGCGGAAATCCTGCGGGCAAACCGGCGGTCTTCCTGCACGGCGGACCGGGAGCCGGCTGCGACACCCGCGCGCGCCGGTTCTTCGATGCCGCGCGGTATCGCATCGTGCTGTTCGACCAGCGCGGCTGCGGCCGCAGCCGGCCGCATGCGAGCCTCGAGCACAACACGACCTGGGACCTGGTCGCCGACATCGAGCGGCTGCGCGAGCACCTGCATATCGATCGCTGGCAGGTGTTCGGCGGCTCCTGGGGCTCGACGCTGGCGCTCGCCTACGCCGAGGCGCACCCCGCCCGCGTCACCGAACTCGTGCTGCGCGGCATTTTCCTGCTGCGGAAGACCGAGCTCGACTGGTTCTACCAGCAGGGCGCGAGCGCGCTGTTTCCCGATCGCTGGGAGGACTACATCGCCCCCATCCCGGTAGCGGAACGCGGCGACCTGATACGCGCTTTTCACCGCCGCCTGACCGGAACGGATCGCGCCGCCGCGATCGCCGCCGCGCGCGCCTGGGCGGTCTGGGAAGGAGCGACCAGTTTCCTGCTGACCGATGACGACAACGTCCGCAAATGGGGCGAGGACGAGTTCGCGCTCGCGGTCGCGCGAATCGAATGCCACTACTTCGTCAACGGCGGATTCCTGCAGAGCGAAAGCCAGCTGCTGGAAGATGTTGAAAGGATCCGCCGCATCCCGGCGGTGATCGTGCAGGGCCGCTACGACGTCGTGTGCCCGATGACGACGGCCTGGGACCTGCATCGCGTCTGGCCCGAGGCGCAATTCCGCGTCGTCCCGGACTCCGGGCACTCGGCCTTCGAGGCCGGCATGACCGACGAACTGGTGCGCGCGACGGATCGGTTCGCCGGCTGACTCAGCATTCAGGCACATTCACCGCGAGGCCGCCGCGCGACGTTTCCTTGTAGTGCGACGACATGTCGAGCCCGGTCTGGCGCATCGTCGCGATGACCTGGTCCAGCGAAACCTTGTGCGATCCATCGCCGCGCAGGGCGAGGCGCGCGGCATTGATGGCTTTCACAGCGCCCATCGCATTCCTTTCGATGCAGGGAATCTGCACCAGCCCCGCGATCGGATCGCAGGTCAGGCCGAGGTTGTGCTCCATGCCGATCTCGGCGGCATTCTCGACCTGCTCGCTCGTGCCGCCGAGGGCCGCGACCATTCCGCCGGCCGCCATCGAGCAGGCGACCCCGACCTCGCCCTGACAGCCCATCTCGGCACCTGAAATCGACGCATTGCGCTTGTACAGCAGGCCGATTGCGCCGGCGGCCAGCAGGAAACGGCGCACGCCGGCGTCGTCCCCGCCCCGGCACAGTTTCGCGTAGTAATGCAGCACCGAGGGCACGATGCCGGCGGCGCCGTTCGTCGGCGCCGTCACGACCTGGCCGCCCGCGGCATTTTCCTCGTTGACGGCCAGTGCCCAGGCATTGACCCATTCCATCGCGTCCACGAGGCCGCCGGGCGCCTCGGCCAGCAGCATGCGCTGGAGGCGCGGCGCGCGGCGCGTCACTTTCAGCACGCCCGGCAGGATGCCCTCGGCCGCAAAGCCGCGCGCGACGCAGGCCTGCATCACGCCCCAGATGCGCGCGAGGCCGGCGTCGACTTCTGCCGCCCTGCGCATGGCCAGTTCGTTCCTGAGCATCAACTGGTCGATCGTCAATCCCGCTTCGCGGCAACGGACCAGCAGCTCGTCGCCATCGGCGAACGGCAGCGGCAATGCCGGTGCGTCCGCGGCCGGGCCGCCGATCTCGTCGCCGGCGCGCAGCACGGCGCCGCCGCCGATCGAATACATCTCCGCGCCGAGCAACGTCTCGCCCCCGGCATCGCGCGCCGTGAAGCGCATGCCGTTCGAGTGGCCCGGCAGCATCTGGTCGCGGTGGAACAACAGGTTCATCGGCTCGTCGAACGCAATCTCGTGGCGCCCCAGCAGCTGCAGCCTGCCCGTGCCGCGGATACGCTGGAGCGAGGGCTCCATGACCGCCGGGTCGAAGCCCGCCGGATCGTTTCCCTCCAGGCCCAGCAACACGGCGCGATCGGTGCAGTGCCCGAGACCGGTCAGCGCCAGCGATCCGTAGAGCTGCGCAAAGACCTCGGTCGTGCGCGGAAGCAACCCGCGGGCCGCCAGGTCCTGCACGAACATCCGCGCGGCCAGCATCGGCCCCATCGTGTGCGAGGACGACGGCCCGACGCCGACCTTGAAGACGTCGAAGACGGAGAGATTCAAAGGGCCGCCAGCCGCCGCAGGATCAGGCCGGCGAGTTCGTCGGCGAGCGCCGTACGCAGGGACTCCTCCTCGTGCTCCTTGGCGAGCACGGCATTCTCGTCATAGGCGAAGTCCCGGGTCAGCGTCGCCTTCTGGCGCGCCAGCAATTCGCCGCTGGCCGCCGTGACGGAAAATTCGACGCTGTAGTAAACCTCGAATTCGCCCGGCGTGTTGCGGGCCGAGACCGACAGGAGCTCACGCCCGGTGTCGTCCCTGTGCAGGTGGATCACCGCGGTCGCCCCGGCGGGCGCGGTTGCGAGCTTCGCGCCCGCGGCGCGCAGCCGCGTCACGAGCGCCGCATAGAGCGGCGTGTAGTGATCGCCGGCTTCCAGGTACGGCGCCGCGAGCGCGGGCGGCAGCGGCGCCTGGCCGCGCAGGTGAAAGCCGCAGGCCGACAGCAGCGACAGGCAGCAGCTCGCGAGAAACGGCGCCGGTCGACGCATCAGATCACCACGTTGATGAGTTTGCCGGGCACGTAGACCAGCTTGCGCACGGCCTGTCCGGCCACGAATTTCGCGACGCCGGGATCGGCGAGCGCCGCTGCGCGCGCGATCGCTTCGTCGGCGCCGGCGGGCACCGGTACGCGGCCGCGCAGCTTGCCGTTGACCTGAACGACGATCTCGACCGTGTCCTGGACCAGCGCCGCGGGATCCGCCTTCGGCCAGCGCTCGTCGACGATCGAGGATTCATGCCCGAGCGCGCGCCACATCGCCTGCGCCGCATGCGGCACGAATGGAGACAGCATCAGAACGACCAGGTCGAGCGCCTCCTGCATCACGGCCCGGCCCCGCGGCGTGGCGTCCGCGAACCGGATCAGTGCATTCAGCAGTTCCATCACGGCCGCGATCGCCGTGTTGAAGGTCCGCCGGCGGCCGATGTCGTCGCCGACCTTCGCGAGCGTCTGGTGCACGAGGCGTCGCAGTTCGCGCTGCGGGCCGTCGAGCGATGCTGCGTCGAGCGAACCCGCCGCCGCCGCGCCCGACGGCACACCCGAGACGTGCCCATGGACGATCTTCCAGACGCGCTTCATGAAGCGGAACGCGCCCTCCACTCCCTCGTCCGACCATTCGAAGGTGTGCTCGGGTGGTACGTTCGACATCGCGAAGAGGCGCGCTGTGTCGGCGCCATAGCGGTCGACCAGCGCCTGCGGATCGACGCCGTTTCGCCGCGACTTCGACATCGTGCCGATGCCGCCGTATTCGACTGCCTCTCCGTCGGATTTCAGCACACCGCGCCGCGAATCTCCCTCGCCTGCTGCCGCGATCTCGGCGGGGTTGTAATAGACGATGCGCCCGGACGCGGGCTTCCGGAACCAGATCTCGTTCAGCACCATGCCCTGGGTCAGCAGCCGCTGGAACGGTTCTTCGAGCTTCGTCAGGCCGCAATCGCGCATGACGCGGGTCCAGAAACGCGAATACAGCAGGTGCAGGATCGCGTGCTCGATGCCGCCGATGTACTGATCCACCGGCATCCAGTAGCCCGCGCGCTCGTCCACCATCGCGCGATCGTTGCCTGCGGACGCAAAACGGAAGAAATACCAGGACGAATCGACGAAGGTGTCCATCGTATCCGTCTCGCGCCGCGCGGCAGCGCCGCAATTCGGGCAGCGGCAGTCGAGAAATGACGGCGACTTCGCAAGCGGATTCCCGGTGCCGTCCGGGACCAGGTCCTCGGGCAGGCGCACCGGCAACTGGTCGTCGGGCACGGGCACGTCGCCGCAGGACGGGCAATGGATGATCGGGATCGGGCAGCCCCAGTAGCGCTGGCGCGAAATGCCCCAGTCGCGCAGGCGCCAGACGACCTGCTTGCGGCCGAGTCCCTTCGCCTCGAGATCCTTCGCGATCGCATCGGTCGCCGCCGCGTAATCGAGTCCGTCGTAGGGCCCGGAATTGGCGCAGCGCCCGTACTCCGCGTACCAGGGCTGCCATTCCCCGATCGAATACGGCCGGCCATCCACGTCGATGACCGGCACGATCGGCAGGCCATATTTCTTCGCAAAGGCGAAATCACGCTCGTCGTGACCCGGCACGCCCATGACCGCGCCTTCTCCATAGGCCATCAGCACATAGTTTCCGACCCAGACCTCGATTTCGGCGTCAGTCAGCGGATGCCGTACGAAGAGCCCGGTCGTGATGCCCTTCTTCTCCATCGTTGCAAGGTCCGCTTCCATGACGCTGCCACGGCGGCACTCGTCCACGAATGCGCGCACCCGGGCATCGCGGGTCGCCGCCAGTTCCGCGAGCGGGTGTTCCGCCGCGACCGCGACAAAGCTGACGCCCATGATCGTGTCGGCGCGCGTCGTAAACACCTTGAGCTCACCGCGCTGGCCGCCGGTGTCGTACGGGAAGGACAGGTTCACGCCGTCGCTGCGGCCGATCCAGTTCGCCTGCATCGTGCGCACGCGTTCGGGCCAGTCGGGAAGCCTCTCGAGCGCGCCGAGCAGCTCTTCCGCGTACTTCGTGATGCGGAGGTAGTACATCGGGATCTCGCGCTTCTCGATGAGCGCACCGGTCCGCCAGCCGCGCCCGTCGATGACCTGCTCGTTCGCGAGCACCGTCTGGTCCAGCGGATCCCAGTTGACGACGCCGGTCGTCTTGTAGGCGATGCCGCGCTCGAGCATGCGCAGGAACAGCCACTGGTTCCAGCGGTAGTAATCCGCATCGCAGGTCGCGAGCTCGCGCGACCAGTCGATGCCGAAGCCGAGCGACTTCAGCTGGCCCTTCATGTACGCGATGTTCTCGCGGGTCCAGCGCGCCGGCGCGACGCCATTTTCGATCGCGGCGTTCTCCGCCGGCAGGCCAAAGGCGTCCCAGCCCATGGGCTGCAGCACATTGCAACCCTGCATGCGCATGAAGCGCGCGAGCACGTCGCCGATCGTGTAATTCCGCACGTGCCCCATGTGCAGGCGGCCGCTCGGGTACGGGAACATGCAGAGGCAGTAGTACTTCGGCCGCGCCGGGTCTTCGCGCGCGACAAACGTGCCCGCGACCTCCCATTCGCGCTGGGTGGCGGACTCGATCTCGGCGGGTTCGTAGCGTTCTTTCATGCGTCAGCGCTGCTTGCGGGCCGACCGGAAAGGATAACCGATACATACGGCTGCCATGAGCACGCAGGCGAGCAGCACCGGCCAGTTGCCGGACCGTGCATAGGGCGTAAGACCGGTCATCGGCTGCACGCTCGATTTCAGGACCGCGGGCTCGAACTGCGGCGCGCGGGCAATGGCTGCGCCGTCCGGGCCGATGACCGCCGTGATGCCGTTGCTGGTCGAGCGCATCAAGTAGCGCCCCGCCTCGCGCGCACGGAAGCGCGCCATCTGCAGCTGCTGGTGCGGTGCGGCCGAGTCGCCGAACCAGGCGTTGTTCGTGACATTGACGAGCAGCGTCGCCTCGCCGAGCACGGCCAGCTGCTCCGAGCCATACGCATCTTCGTAGCAGATCGTCGCGCCGAGCTTCTGCCCGGCCGCCGGCAACGGGGCCTGGTTGCCGGCGCCCGGCGTCATGTCGTAATAGGGCAGGCTCATCAGGCGCATCCAGTGCCGCACGAAGTCGGGCACCGGGAAGAACTCGCCGAAGGGCACGAGGCGGCGCTTGTAGTACCAGGCGTCGCCCGTGGCGCTCATCGCGAGCAGGCCATTCCGGATTTCGCCGGTCCCGAAATCGTAGCGGAGCAGGCCGATCAGGACGTCGGAATGGCGTGCGCGCGCCTCGGCGCGAATCGCGGCCAGGTAGACCTCGGCTTCGTGCGCCAGCATCGGCAGCGCCGACTCCGGCCACACGATCAGCTGCTGTCCCAGCGCCTGGCGATTCAGCTCTCGATAGCGGTCGAGTGCGTCCTTGCGATGTTCCACCTGCCACTTCTCGTCCTGCGGGATCGCGCCCTGCAGCAGCGCGACGCTGATCTCCCCGCCGACGGGTGTCGTCCATTGCCGCGCGGCGAGACTCCAGGCACCGCCCCAGATCGCGACGGCGACCGCGAGCGCGATGCCGCGTTCGCGCCAAGTGCCGCGCAGCAGCACGAGCAGCGCACCCGCGGTGACGGCGTTCGCCAGGCCCACGAGATGGACGCCGCCGACCGGCGCGAGCGCCGCGAGCGCGCTGTCGCTGTGCGCGTAGCCGAGCTGCAGCCACGGAAATCCGGACAGCAGCCAGCCACGCAGCCATTCGATCAGCGTCCAGCCGGCAGGCAGCAGCAGCAGGCAGTGCAGGAGTCGCGGCCTGCGATCGATGCGCGTGGCATACCATCCGAGCAGCGCGTAGTAGGCGCCCATGACCGCGACCGGCACCAGCAGGATCAGTGCCGACATCCAGGCGGGCGTGCCGCCGAAATCGTGGACCGCCGTGTAGATCCACCAGGTGCCCGCGAGGAACAAGACCGCGCCCCAGGCAAAGCCGAGCTTCGCCGCCCGGCGGGGCACGGCGTCGTCCCACAGCAGGAACAGGACCGCCGGGCCCAGCACGGCGAGCGGGAATAACCCGTGCGGCGCGAAGGACAGCGTGGTCGCGCCGCCCGCGAGCGCGGCGAGCCAGAGGCCGTGGCGCTGGAGCCCCATTCAGGAGGCGCGCGTGTCGCCGGCGCGCGGCGGCACGGGCGCGGGCGAGGTCACGCGCAGCTGGTCGATGCGGCGGCGGTCGGCGCGCAGCACCTTGAATTCGTAGCCCTCCATGGTCACGGACTCGCCGCGCCGCGGCAGGCGGCCGAACTGGTGCATCACCAGGCCGCCGATCGTGTCGTACTCCTCCTCGCTGAATCGCGTCGAGAAGAAGTCGTTGAACTCCTGGATGCGCGTCAGCGCGAGCACGACGAACTGCCGGTCGCCCTCGCGGCGGATCGTCTGGTCCTCGTCGATGTCGTATTCATCGGCAATTTCGCCGACGATTTCCTCGATGACGTCCTCGATCGTCACGAGGCCGGAGACCCCGCCGTACTCATCCACGACGATCGCCATGTGGTTGCGGCTGACGCGGAATTCCTTCAGCAGCACATTCAGCCGCTTGCTCTCGGGCACGAATGACGCGGGGCGGAGGACTTCCCGGATGTCGAATGTGCCTGAAGCACCCTCCGAGAAATAGCGCAGCAGGTCCTTGGCAAGCAGGATGCCGACCACCTGGTCGCGGTCCTCGCCGATCACCGGATAGCGCGAGTGCCCCGATTCGACGATGGCGGGCAGCAGCTGGCCCGGCGCGGAATCGCGCTCCAGCACGACCATCTGCGAGCGCGGGACCATGATGTCGCGCACCTGCAGGTCGGCGACGCCCAGCACGCCCTCGATCATCGCGAGCGCATCGGCGTCGAGCATGCCGCGGCGCGCGGCGTCGCGCAGGATCTCGACCAGCTCGGCGCGATCGCCCGGCCCCTCCTTGATGAGGCGCCGCAGCCACTTCCTGCCGGCCTTGCGTTCCGTCATCGCCTCAGTCTCCGTAGGGATCGGGGAATCCGAGCCGCGCGAGCAGCTCGCGCTCGCGGCCCTCCATGCGGCGCGCGTCGCTGCGGCGCCCGTGATCGAACCCGAGCAGGTGGAGAGTGCCGTGGATCACCATGTGCGCCCAGTGCGCGCGCAGGGCCTTGCCCTGCTCGCGCGCCTCGCGCGCGACGATCGGCGCGCAGACGACGATATCCCCGATCATGGCGCGGGCCCTGCCGTTCCCGTCAGCCGGCATCGGGAACGACAATACGTTCGTCGGCGCCTGCTTGCCGCGATAACGCGTGTTCAGGCTGCGGCTTTCCGCGGCGCCCACGACCCGGATTCCCAGTTCGCCATCGCGCGCGCCTGCCGCCAGCCGCGCCCAGCCGCGCAGCGTCGCGGGCGCCGGCGCCCAGGGCCGGCGCGTGCGATAGCGCAGCAGGACCTCGAGCGTCATTTCCCGCCCCCATGTCCCGGTTCGCGCTCATAGGCCTCGACGATGCGCTGCACCAGCGGGTGGCGCACGACATCGCGCGCCGAGAAGCGCGTGACGGCGATGCCCTCGACGCCGTCCAGGACCTCGAGCGCGTGGCGCAGGCCCGACTGCCGGTGCGCCGGCAGGTCGGTCTGCGTGATGTCGCCGGTCACGACCGCGCGCGATCCGAAGCCGATGCGCGTCAGGAACATCTTGATCTGCTCGACGGTCGTGTTCTGCGCCTCGTCGAGGATCACGAACGCCTCGTTCAGCGTCCGGCCGCGCATGAAGGCGAGCGGCGCGATCTCGATGATGTTGCGTTCGATCAGGCGCGCGACGCGGTCGAAGCCGACCATCTCGTATAGCGCGTCGTACATCGGGCGCAGGTAGGGATCGATCTTCTGCGACATGTCGCCCGGCAGGAATCCGAGGCGCTCGCCGGCCTCGACGGCGGGCCGCACCAGCACGATGCGCCGCACGGATTCGCGCTGCAGCGCTTCGACGGCGCAGGCGACGGCAAGGTAGGTCTTGCCCGTGCCCGCCGGACCGATGCCGAAGGTCAGGTCGTGCGCGCGGATGTGTTTCAGGTACTCCTGCTGGTTCGGGCCGCGGCCGCGGATCCGGCCGCGCAGCGTCTGGACCGAAAGTGCGTCATCGGCGGACTCGCCGCCCATGCCCGTCTCCTGGATGGCGAGGTGCACGTCCTCGGGCGTCACCGGATTGGCGCCCGCACGCTCATAGAGGAGCCGGAGCACGGCTGCGCCAGCCTCGGCATTCGCACCGCTCACCGCGAAGCGACCGGCGCGATGCCGGATCTCGACCCCGAGTCGTCCCTCGAGCTGGTGCAGGTTGTCGTCGAACGGGCCGCAAAGCGCGGCGAGCCGGGCGTTGTCCGCTGCGCTGAAGTCGACGCTCGATTCCTGGCTGCTGCTCAAGCGACCAGCCGGCCGCGCAGGGAATTCGGCATGGCTTCGGTGATCTGCACGGGCGCAAAACGATCGACGAGGGCGGCGGGCCCGTCGAAATTGACCCAGCGCATGTTCTCTGTGCGCCCCGCGAGCTGGCGCGGATCGCGTTTCGACGGCCGCTCGACCAGCACGCGCTGCACGCTGCCGATCATGCCCTCGCTTATGCGCCGGGCCTGTTGGTTCAGGCGCGCCTGCAGTAGCGCAAGGCGATGTTGTTTCAGTTCCTGCGGCACCTCGTCGGGCAGCGCGGCGGCAGGCGTTCCCGGCCTGCGACTGTAGAGGAAGCTGAACGACTGGTCGAAGCCGACATCCGCGATCAGCTCCATCGTCTGGGCGAAATCGGCCTCCGTCTCGCCGGGGAAACCGACGATGAAATCCGATGAGAGGCTGATATCCGGGCGCACGGCGCGCAGTTTGCGGATCTTCTGCTTGTACTCGAGGCGCGTGTAGCCGCGTTTCATCAGCGCAAGGATGCGGTCGGAGCCGCTCTGCACCGGCAGGTGCAGGTAGTTCGCGAGCTTCGGCACTTCGGCATAGGCCGCGACCAGCGCATCCGTGAATTCGACCGGGTGCGAAGTCGTGAAGCGGATGCGCTCGAGATCCCCGATGCGCGCGATGTGCCGCACGAGCGTCGCGAGGTCGCAGATCGTTCCGTCCGCCATCGGGCCGCGGTAGGCATTGACATTCTGCCCGAGCAGCGTGATCTCGCGCGCGCCCTGCGCGACCAGCGATTCGACCTCGGCGACCACCTGCGCGAATGGCCGGCTCATCTCCTCGCCGCGCGTGTAGGGCACGACGCAGAAGGTGCAGTACTTGCTGCAACCTTCCATGATGGAGACGAAGGCAACGGCCCCTTGCGCACGCGGCTCCGGAAGGCGGTCGAATTTCTCGATTTCCGGGAATGAAACATCCACCTGCGGCCGGCCGGTCGAGCGCAGCGCGGCGATCATGTCGGGCAGGCGATGGATGGTCTGCGGACCGAACACCAGGTCGACGAATGGCGCGCGGTCCAGGATTCCCTCCCCTTCCTGGCTCGCGACGCAGCCGCCGACGCCGATGATGAGTCCCGGCTTGCGGCGTTTCAGCAGCCGCCACTTGCCGAGCTGGGAGAAGACTTTTTCCTGGGCCTTTTCGCGCACCGAGCAGGTGTTCAGCAGCACGACGTCGGCTTCCTCGGGCTCGTAGGTCGGCTCGAGGCCCGCCGACACGCGCAGCACGTCGGCCATGCGCGCCGAATCGTATTCATTCATCTGGCAGCCGAAGGTAGAGATGTATAGCCGGCCGCTCATGTACCCCAGGGGACCCGCATCAAAAAGGGCTGCTAGGGTACCGGTTTTGGGCCTGCCGATGAAGCGCCGCAGCAGGCGGGGATGCACTCGCAGTTCAGCTCAACGTATTGTTTTGGAACAGGTTATTTACGGGCCACGGACCCAAGGGTGCCGGTGGCCGCGGGTTGGGGTTCGGAACGCTTCAGGCTGCCGATCAGGAAACGCCCGGTGGCGGTGAAGCGGGCGCCCTGCGGCAGCGTGTCCGCCATGGTGCGGCGGCGCTTCATGTGCACGGAATGCTCGAGTTCCTCCAGCAGGCCGGGCCTTGCGTAGAAATACCCCTGGCCCGCGACGCAACCGAGCTCGATCAGTTCGCGCTGCTGGCTTTCGAGTTCGACGCCTTCTGCAATCACCTCGAGTCCCATGGTGTCGCCGAGCGTGATGATCGCGCGCGCAAGCACGGCGCCGTCATCGACACCGCCCAGGCGCTCGATGAAGGAGCGGTCGATCTTCACGATGTCGATCGGGAACCGGTGCAGGTAGGCGAGCGACGAGTAGCCGGTGCCGAAATCGTCGATGGCAATTCTCACGCCGAGTTTCTTCAGCTGGTTCAGCTTGGCGAGCATGCTCTCGGTGTTGTGCATCAGCACGCTTTCGGTCACTTCGATGACGAGGCAGCCCGGATCCAGCTGAGATTCAAGCAGCGCCTGAGTCACATCTGCGACGAGATCGGAGTCGCGCAACTGCCCGATGGATACGTTGACGGCGAGGCGGACCTGCCTTCCTTCGGGCAATCGGGATTGCCAGGTCTTCACTTCCATGCAGGCCTGGCGCAGCACCCAGCGCCCCAGAGCAATCATCTGGCCGGATCCCTCTGCGATGCCGAGGAATTCACCCGGCGCAACGAGGCCGCGTTCGGGATGGCGCCAGCGCACGAGTGCCTCGACGCCCAGCAGGTAGCCGGAGCGCAGCTCGACGATCGGCAGGTAGTGCAGCTGGAACTGGCCGTCGACCAGCGCCTGCGCCAGCTCCGCCTCGACCTTCATGCGCATGTTCGCGACATCCGGCATTTCGGCCACGAATACGGCAAAACGACCCTTGCCCTGGGATTTGGCCGAGTACATCGCAATGTCGGCGTTGTGCAGCAATTCCTCGACCCCGTCCTCCGGCGTCGCAAACGCGACGCCGATGCTCGCGGAGATCCGCAGGTCGCTGCCGAGGAACGGGAAGGGTTCCTGCAGGGCCGCGACGATGCGGCCGGCGATTTCGACCACCGGGTCCCGGCTGGTCAGGTTCTCGAGCAGCACCGCGAATTCGTCGCCGCCGAGGCGCGCGACGGTGTCGCCGGTCCTGGTGCACTGGATCAGGCGCTGGGCACTGGCGCTCAGCACACGATCGCCCTCGCCGTGGCCGAAGCTGTCGTTGATGGACTTGAAGTTGTCGAGATCGATGAACAGCATCGCGACGCTGCGATCGCTTCGCTTGCTGACGGCGAGCGCGTGTTCGACGCGATCGCGGAACAGTGCGCGATTGGCGAGCAGCGTCAGCGGGTCGTGGAAGGCGAGTCGCCGGAGCTGCTCTTCGACGTCCTTGCGGTCGCCGGAATCGTGCATGCCCGGCAGGCGGCCGGCCACGGCCGCGAGGGCGCTCGCGGCATCCGAAGACGAGGTGCCGCGCCTCGAGAATGGATGGCGCGCGAACAGGATGACGGCCAGAAGCCCCACGAACCAGGCGAACAGGCGCGCGGGTCCCGCGAGATGTCCGAAGTAGGGCGCCAGCAGCACGAGCCCCGCGAAGCCCGCGCAAAGCAGCAGGAACCAGGACACCGGATGGTCAAACCACGGCGCCAGGCGCCCGCGCAAGGCCCTGATTGGCTGCTGGTTTGATTCCAGCTCCATCAAAACAACTCCCGTTCGCCGGGGTGCCTGGATATCCGGGCAGACTCCCCGGGAAACAGGCCTGATGGTGACTTAATATGGCATCAGGGGACGCCAAACCGGTCACAGAACGGGCCGCAGTGGACGGCACCACGGTTGCCGCAGTGCACGGTTTCACGGAATGACATGAGCGCAAGAGACCGCATCCAGCGCCTGCTCGACAGCGCCGATGTCCGGCTTGACGGGAGTCGCGCGTGGGACATCCAGGTGCACGACGACTCCTTCCTCCATCGCGTGCTCGCCCATGGCTCGCTGGGCCTCGGCGAAAGCTACATGGACGGCAGCTGGGACGCGGTCGAACTCGACTCGATGATGTGCCGCCTGCTGGAGGCGCGGCTCGACCGCCGGGTGCGCACGGCGGACGACTACTTGCATGCCGCACGCGCCCGCCTCTTCAACCTGCCGAAGCGCCATCCCTTCGAGATCGGCAGGCATCACTATGATCTCGGCAACGACCTGTACCGCGCGATGCTCGGCAAGCGTCTCGTCTACAGCTGCGGTTACTGGCCGAATGCTGCCAGCCTGGACGAAGCGCAGGAACACAAGCTCGATCTCGTCTGCCGCAAGCTGGGCCTTTCGCGCGGTATGCAGGTCCTCGACATCGGCTGCGGCTGGGGCGAGGCGCTGAAATATGCGGCCGAGCGCTATGGCGTCAGCGGCGTCGGCGACACGGTGTCAGAGCAGCAGGTGGAACTGGCGCGCGAACTGTGCCGCGGACTGCCGATCGAAATCCGGCTCCAGGACTACCGCGCCCTGTCCGGCCGCTACGATCGCCTGTTCTCGATCGGCATGTTCGAACATGTCGGATTCGCGAATTACCGGCGCTTCTTCGAGGTCGCCCGCTCCTGCCTCGCGGACGACGGGCTCCTCCTCCTGCACACGATCGGCAGCGACGAAACCGTACACACGATGGATCCGTGGATCGGCAAGTACATCTTCCCGAACTCCATGCTGCCGTCCGCCGCGCAGATTGCGGAAGCAAGCGACGGACTCTTCATCATCGAGGACTGGCACAATTTCGGCACCGATTACGACCGGACGCTGCAGGCCTGGCGGGACAATGTGGAGCGCGCCTGGCCGGCGCTCGGCGAGCGCTACGACGAGCGCTTCCGGCGGATGTGGCGGTACTACCTGGCGACCTCGATGGCGACTTTCCGCGCGCGCCGCTCCCAGCTCTGGCAGATCGTGCTGTCGCCGCGCGGGGTGCGCGGCGGTTACGTCGCTCCGCGCTGACTAGAACGGGATGTCGTCGTCGAAATTCTCGGCGACGCCGGCGGGCTCGGGGCGCGGGGCGCGCTCTTCGCTGCGTTCCGCCGCCGGCTGGCCGCGGCTCGCGCCCGCTCCTGCCCCGCCGCGGCCTCCCAGCATCTGCATTTCATTGGCGACGATCTCGGTCGAATAACGGTCCTGGCCTTCCTTGTCCTGCCACTTGCGCGTCCGCAGCTCGCCTTCGATGTAGACCTGCGAACCCTTGCGCAGGTATTCCGCCGCGATCTCGGCGAGGCGGTCGAACATCACGACCGTGTGCCACTCGGTGGCTTCCTTGTTCTCGCCGGTCTGCTTGTCGCGCCATTGCTTGCTGGTCGCGATGCGGAGGTTGACGACCGCCTTGCCGGACGGCATCGCACGGCTCTGCGGGTCCTGCCCGACATTGCCCAATAGGATGACCTTGTTGACGCCGCGTGCCATGGCCGTCTCCCCGCCTCTTGTTATCGATGCGCCATTGTAGTCGCCGGGCGGCCCCCGGCGCACCGTCAATGCGGCGGATTCAGCGCGATTCGGACCGGCCAGCCACGGTCAGCCAGGCGGCCGCAGCGAGGCCCGCGAGCAGGAATACCCCGGGGATGCCCATCGTGCTGCCCAGCAGCCCGCCGCCCACGATCCCGCCGGCAAAGGCCCCTGCGAACTGGCAGGTCGAGAACACGCCGAGTGCCGCACCGCGCGACTCTTCACCGGCCGCTCCGGCAAGGCTCGACGGCAGGCGGGCCTCGAGGAAATTGAAGGCGCCGAAAAAGATCACGAGCGCCACCGACATGGCCAGGAAGTCCAGGTAACACAGCGCGAGCGCGCCCAGGGCGCCAGCAAGCAGCAGCGCGCCAGTCACGACCGTGCTCGCGGGACGCGCGCTGCGCTCGGACCACAGCAGGAGCGGCACGGTCAGGGCCAGCGAACTGGCAAACACCGCGAGGTAGAACTCCCAATGCTGCGGTGCTGCGATGCCATGCACATCGCGCAGCGCGTGAGGAACGGCGATGAAGGTCGCGGTCAGCGACAGGTGAAGGATGAAGATGCCAGCGTAGTAGGGCAGCAGGCCGCGCGTCAGCACCGAGCGCCAGGAGCGGCGGCCGGGCGCCACCGCGCGTGCCGCCTCCCGCGGCACCGCGAACAGGATCAGCGCGAGCGCTACCATTCCAAGTCCGCCGATCAGGGCGAAGATGCCGGAGACGCCGATCTTCCCGGCGAGCAGCGGCCCGCCGACCAGCGAGACGACGAATGACAGGCCGATGCTCATGCCGATGAAAGCCATCGCGCGGGTGCGGGAGGCGGAGCGAGTGCGATCCGCGAGCAGGGCCATCACCGGGCCCGAGACGGCGCCCATGCCCTGGACGGTGCGCGCAACCACGAGTGCCCAGGCAGTGGCCGCAAAATATCCAAGCGCCGAGCCGCCGATGTGCAGCAGCAGCCCGGCGACGATGAGGGGGCGCCGGCCGAGGCGGTCGGACCAGACGCCGAACGGAATCTGCAACAGGGCCTGCGTCAGGCCATAGGCTCCGACCGCGAGTCCTGCCAGGAGTGGCGTACCCCCGGGCATCGAGCCCGCGTACAGTGCCAGTACTGGCAACAGCAGGAACAGCCCCAGCATCCGCACGGCGTAGACGATGGCAAGCGTCGCAACGGCGCGGCGTTCGGGGGGCGACAGCGCCGCGGCAGCCTCAACCACCAGTGGAAATCCCTTTGCGGCGCATGGAACGGGCCGGTTATTCTATCAGGCTCCCCGCGCGCCACCCGCGCGGCGGCGATCGGAACGCATGACGACCACCATCCAGATTCGCGGCGCGCGCACGCACAACCTGCAGGGCATCGACCTCGACCTGCCGCGCGACCGCCTGATCGTCTTCACCGGGCTTTCAGGCTCCGGCAAGTCCTCGCTCGCGTTCGACACGATCTACGCCGAGGGCCAGCGTCGCTATGTCGAATCGCTGTCGGCCTACGCGCGCCAGTTCCTGTCCATGATGGAGAAGCCCGACGTCGATTCGATCGAAGGCCTTTCGCCGGCAATTTCCATCGAGCAGAAATCCACCTCGCACAATCCGCGCTCGACCGTCGGCACGGTCACCGAGATCTACGACTACCTGCGCCTCCTCTACGCGCGCGCGGGCATTCCGCGCTGCCCGGACCACGGGCTCGACCTTTCCGCACAGACGGTCAGCGAGATGGTGGACCAGGTGCTCGCGCTGGCTGAAGGCACGCCCCTGGCATTGCTCGCGCCGGTCATCGCCGGACGCAAGGGCGAGCACCAGCAGGTGATCGACGAACTGCGCGGCAAGGGCTTCGTGCGCGCGCGCGTGGACGGCAAGCTGATCGAGCTCGACCAGAAAATCAGGCTCGACCCCAAGCGCAAGCATTCGATCGACGCGGTGGTCGATCGCTTCAAGGTGCGCGCCGATCTTCAGCAGCGTCTTGCGGAATCATTCGAGACTGCGCTGCGGCTCGGCGAGGGCGTCGCGCGCATCGCCTTCCTCGAGGAGCCGAAGCGCGAGGAACTCATCTTCTCGGACAAGTTCGCCTGCAAGATCTGCGGCTATTCGCTGCCGGAGCTGGAACCGCGCCTGTTCTCGTTCAACAACCCGGCCGGCGCCTGCCCGGGCTGCGACGGCCTCGGCGTCAAGCAGTTCTTCGACCCCGAGCGGGTCGTCACGCATCCGCAGCTGTCGCTGGCGGGCGGCGCCGTGCGCGGATGGGACCGGCGCAATGCCTACTACTACCAGATGATCCAGGCGCTCGCCGAGCACTACCATTTCGAACCCGAGGCGCCCTACAACGGCCTGCCGGCGCGAGTGCAGGAAGTATTGATGAATGGCAGCGGCGGCGAAGAAATCGAATTCCGCTACTTCGACGCGCGCGGGCGGACCATCCGGCGCAGGCACAGGTTCGAGGGCATCCTGCCGAATCTCGATCGCCGCTACCGCGAAACCGAGTCGATGACCGTCCGCGAGGAACTGGCGCGCTATCTCGGCACGCGCCAGTGCCCCGAATGCGAGGGTGCGAGGCTCTCGAAAGCGGCACGCTTCGTGTTCGTCGGCGGCACGGCCCTGCCCTCCATCGCTGCGCTGCCGGTGCGGCGCGCGCAGGAATTCTTCGCCACGCTGAAGCTCGAAGGCTGGCGCGCGGACATCGCCGCCAAGGTGGTCAAGGAGATTTCGGACCGGCTCGGGTTCCTCGTGGACGTCGGGCTCGACTACCTGACGCTCGACCGCAGCGCCGAAACCCTGTCCGGCGGCGAGTCGCAGCGCATCCGGCTCGCGAGCCAGATCGGCTCGGGCCTGGTCGGCGTCATGTACATCCTCGACGAGCCGTCCATCGGGCTGCACCAGCGCGACAACCAGCGACTGCTCGACACGCTGCACCGGCTGCGCGACCTCGGCAACACCGTCATCGTCGTGGAACACGACGAAGATGCGATCCGCCAGGCCGATCACGTCGTGGACCTCGGGCTGGGCGCCGGCGTGCACGGCGGACGCGTGATCGCGGAAGGGCGGCCCGCCGACATCGAGGCCAGCGCGATATCGCTCACCGGTCAGTATCTGTCCGGCCGCAAGCGCATCGAGATTCCGGACAAGCGCCGGCCGCGCGACGGCAAGCGCGCGCTGCGCGTGCGCGGCGCGACCGGCAACAACCTCAAGGCCATCGACGCGGCTTTCCCGATCGGCCTGATGACCTGCGTGACGGGCGTGTCGGGTTCGGGCAAGTCGACGCTCGTCAACGACACGCTCTACCGGCACACGGCGCGCGAACTGGATCTCTCGTCGGATCAGCCGGCGCCCTGCGCGGGCGTCGACGGCATCGGCGAGATCGACCGCATCATCGACATCGACCAGAGCCCGATCGGGCGCACGCCGCGCTCGAACCCGGCGACGTACACCGGGCTCTTCACGCCGATCCGCGAGCTGTTCGCCGGCACGGCGGAGTCGCGCTCGCGTGGCTACCAGCCGGGCCGCTTCAGCTTCAACGTCAAGGGCGGCCGCTGCGAGGCCTGCCAGGGCGACGGCGTCATCAAGGTCGAGATGCACTTCCTGCCGGACATCTACGTGTCCTGCGATGTCTGCAAGGGGCGACGCTACAACCGCGAGACGCTCGACGTCCGCTACAAGGGGAAGAATATCCAGGAAGTCCTCGAGATGACGGTCGAGGATGCGTTCCCGTTCTTCCAGGCCGTGCCGACGGTCGCGAGCAAGCTGCAGACGCTGCTCGACGTCGGACTCTCCTACGTCCGGCTCGGCCAGAACGCAACGACGCTCTCCGGCGGCGAGGCGCAGCGCGTCAAGCTCGCAAAGGAACTATCCAAGCGCTCGACCGGCCGTACGCTCTATATCCTCGACGAGCCGACCACCGGCCTGCACTTCGAGGACGTCAAGCACCTGCTGGCCGTGCTGCACCGGCTGCGCGACGAGGGCAACACCGTGATCGTCATCGAGCACAACCTGGACGTCATCAAGACCGCGGACTGGATCATCGACCTCGGGCCCGAGGGCGGCGACGGCGGCGGCCGGATCGTCGCGGAAGGCACGCCCGAACAGATCACGCGCGCGGCGGGATCTTTCACGGGCCGCTACCTGAAACGGGTGCTCGCGCGCACCAGGAGCGCCGCATGAGCGCCCTGAATTCGCGCTGGCTGGCGCTGCCGCTCCTGCTGCTGGCCACCGGCAGCGCCCTGGCCGGACAGCTGACGGTCAAGTCCGCCTGGGCGCGCGCGACGCCGCCCGGCGTGAGCATGGGCGTCGTCTACTTCCAGCTCGAGAATGGCAGCGCGAAATCGGACCGCCTGCTCAAGCTCAGCACTCCCGTCGCCGCGAGCGCCGGCGTGCACCGCACGGAAATCGTCGACGACGTCGCGCGCATGCGCGAGGTCGCGGTGCTGCACGTTGCGCCGGGCGAAAAGATCGAGTTCGCCCCGGGCGGATATCACGTGATGTTGATGGGGCTGAAGAAACCGCTGGTCGCGGGGCGGAAATTCGAGCTGGAACTGCTGTTTGAGGTCGCCGGACCGCGGCGCGTCGCGGTCGTGATTCGCGACTGAATCAGCGCGCCGGCGCGGTCGCCGCGCGGTGGGTCGAGAACTGGTGCGCGACTTCGCCGTGGGCGCGCCGCTCGCGGAAATCGCCGTTGGTGTACTCGGCGATGACCCGGCGCCAGAAGCGGATCGCGCCGGGATTGCGCGCCTGCTCTGCGATGGTCCATTCGCCTGCGAAGCGCGAGAACAGCAGCATCGCCGCGCCGCGGCCGACGCCGCAACGGCGGAATGCGGGGCCGACGAAGAATTCGCTCAGGCGGTAATGGCGCTTGTGGTCATCGGCGGACGCCGACTCGCGCTGAACCAGTGCGAATCCCGCCAGCTTGTTTTCGCGCAGGATCACGAACGGGATGGAGCGCTCGTCGCGGAACCATCCCTGCACAAGCTCTTCGATGCTCTGGCCGGTCACCGTCAGCGACGGGAACACGCCGGTCTGGTCAGCAGCCAGGTCGGCGAGATAGTCGCCGTAGGCCTTCTCGATCCAGTCGCGGTCCTGTTGCGAGGCTTTCGCTTCACGGATGCTGGTCGACATCGCGGACCCCTGAAAAGAATCGGCCGGGTGGATGGTCGCGGAGATTCCGCGCCGTCCGCCCGGCCGCATTGGCCTTATGCAGTCAGGACTTACTGCGAGGGCGCAGCGCCGCTGTCCGCCGGAGCCTCGGCCGCAGGCGCTTCAGCGGCAGGGGCCGCCTCAGTCGCAGCAGCATCCGCCGCAGGTGCGGCTTCGGTCGCTGCCGGAGCAGCTTCTTCAGCGGCAGCCGGAGCAGCTTCTTCCTTCTTGCCACAGCCGGCGGCAAACACGAGGGCAACCGCAATGGCGCCCCAAATCTTTGCATTCATCGTCAGTTACCCCAGGTTCGTTCAGTGAGAATGGGAAGGTGAATTCCGCGGCGAAAACATCGCTTTCTTAAGGTTCGGTGCTTCGTCGCGTCGACGGATTTTAGCTGCATTGCAGCAGATTGGAAAGGTCGCTATTTGGCGACAGATGACTGTCAATCGCCGTCGGCATGGCCAACGGGACCGCCAGCGGCTACGCTTCCCGGGGTTCGCCAACGAGGGTTCATGGATGTCGCAGCCTGCCATTTCGGCGCTCTACGGCGCCCATTTGCGCGAGATGATGGCCCGGGCTGACCGGGCACTCGCCGCCCAGGGCTACGACGGACTGGTGGTCGCTTCCGGGGCACTCCGATACCTGTATCTGGACGACAACAGCTACCCCTTCAAGCCGAATCCCCGCTACCGGTCCTGGCTGCCCGACGGCACCCCGGGCTGTTTCATCGTCTACCGCCCCGGAAAACGCCCGACACTGGTGTTTCACCAGCCGGATGACTACTGGTACCTGCCTCCGGCCCTGCCGGAGGGCTACTGGGTGGGGTCATTCGACCTGCAGGTCGTGCGCTCGCCGGCGGAATTGAGGCAAGCCACGGGCGGCGGGGGTCGCTGGGCGGTGCTCGGCGAGTCGTCCGACGTGACCGAAGGGCTGGGCGACCATGATCCGGCCGGCCTGATCGCCCTATTCGACTACGCGCGTGCCGCCAAGACGCCGTACGAAATCGAGTGCATGGCCCGGGCCTCGGCAGCAGGCGTCAAGGGACACCGGGCCGCCGAGGCGGCATTCCGCGCAGGCGCCACCGAATACGAAGTCCACCTCCAGTACTGCCGGGCCGCGGGGGCGCGCGAAGAGGAGCTGCCCTACAACAACATCATTGCTTTCGGCACCCATGCCGCCGTGCTGCACTACCAGCACCTGGACCGGCGGCGCGCGCCGGGCGTCCGTTCATTCCTGATCGATGCCGGGGCGCAGTTCGCCGGCTACAGCTCCGACATCACGCGCACCTACGCCGCCGAAGTCGGGGATTTCCAGGCGCTGATCGATGCCCTCGACGCGAGGCAGCGGAATCTCACGGACCTGGTGCGGCCCGGCAGGGACTATCGCGACATCCACCTTGCCTCGCATCGAGAGATCGCCGAAGTCCTGGTGGCGCACGGCATCGTCAAGGGGTCGCCGGAAGCCGCGGTCGCGGGAGGCGTGACCTCGGTGTTCTTTCCGCACGGAATCGGCCATCTCCTCGGTCTGATGGTGCACGACGCCGGCGGATTCATGGCAGGACCCGGGGGCGGTACGCGCCCGAAGCCCGAGGGACATCCCTATCTCCGACTGACGCGGGATCTCGAAGCAGGGTTCGTCGTGACCATCGAGCCCGGCATCTACTTCATCGAGACGCTGCTCGCGAAGGCCCGGGCCGACGAACGCGGCCGCGCGATCGACTGGAAGCGCGTCGAGGCACTGACGCCCTTCGGCGGCATCCGCATCGAGGACAACGTGGTCGCGGGCGCCGGCACGCCGCGCAACCTGACGCGCGAGGCCTTCGCCGCCTGAAGTGGTGCCTGATTTGGTGCCGGTGCACAAGTTCGTAGTTAATCAGAACTACGAACTTGTGCACCGGCACCAAATGGATTTGAGCGTCCTCAGCGCTGTTGTTTCAGCAGATCGCGGATCTCGGTCAGCAGCACTTCTTCGCGCGGGGGTCCGGCAGCGGCGGCCGGCGCAGCCGGCTTCTTGAGCTTGTTGATGCCCTTCAGCGCCATGAAGATCGCGAACGCGATGATCAGGAAGTCGAGCAATGCCTGGAGGAACAGGCCGTACTGCAGCGCCACCGGCTCGCCGGTCTTGGCGTCCGTGCCCATCACGAAGCTCAGGCCGGAGAAGTCCACGCCGCCCAGCAGCATGCCGATCACCGGCATCAGGACCGAGCCGACGAGCGCCGACACGATCTTTCCGAAGGCGGCGCCGATGATGATGCCGACGGCCATGTCCATGACATTGCCCTTCATCGCGAATTCCTTGAATTCCTGTACGAGACTCATGGTTCTCCCCCTTTGATTGACGGTGCGGCCAGGTTGCCATTCTGACAAAAAAAAGCCGGGGATGACCCCGGCTTTCTCCATGGCGACTACCGGGCCCGCGGAAGGCGGGCCTTGCAGGTATGGAAATCCTAGGCTGCGGCCTTCTTGCGGCGCTTCGGCTCCGCGGCGGCCTTCTCAGCCTTCTTCTTCGGTGCGGCCTTCGGCGCGGCGGCTTTCGCTGCCTTCACTGCCTTCTTGTCGGCCTTCTTCGCCGCCTTCTTCGGGTCGGGCTTCTCGGGCGGCGCCGGCGTCAGCACGGCGTCGGCCTCGACCAGCTGCATGAAGGCCATCGGCGCCATGTCGCCCATGCGCGGCTCCATCTTCAAGATGCGCGTATAGCCGCCGGCGCGGGCGCGGAAGCGCGGCCCGATGTCGCCGAACAGCTTCTCGACCAGCGTCGTGTCGCGCAGCTGGGACATCGCACGACGGCGCCCGGCCAGCGAATCGCTCTTGCCGAGCGTGATCAGCGGCTCGACGACCCGGCGCAGTTCCTTGGCCTTCGGCAGCGTCGTGCGGATCTTCTCCTCCCGCAGCAGCGCGGCGGCCATGTTCCGCATCAGCGCCTTGCGATGGGAGCTGTTGCGTGAAAGCTGGCGGCCGGACAATTGATGTCGCATCTGGTTGTTTCCTGTGCGCGGCTTCAGGCCGTGCGCAATTCGTCTTCGCGGCGCAGCGAGGCCGGCGGCCAGCCCTCGATCCGCATTCCGAGCGTCAGGCCGTGGCTCTCGAGGACTTCCTTGATCTCGGTCAGCGACTTCTTGCCGAGGTTCGGCGTGCGAAGCAGCTCGACCTCGGTGCGCTGCACCAGGTCGCCGATGTAATGGATGTTCTCGGCCTTCAGGCAGTTCGCGCTCCTGACCGTCAGCTCGAGTTCGTCCACCGGGCGCAGCAGGATCGGATCCGGCAGCGGGCCCGCGTCGCGGCTCGGCGACTCGCCCTGGCCCTCGAGGTCCACGAACACCGTCAGCTGATCCTTCAGGATGCTGCCGGCGCGGCGGATCGCCTCGTCCGGGTTGATCGTGCCGTTGGTCTCAATGTCGATGATCAGCTTGTCGAGGTCGGTGCGCTGCTCGACGCGCGCGGACTCGATCGCATAGGTCACGCGGCGCACGGGCGAAAACGACGCGTCGAGCTGCAGGCGGCCGATCGGCCGGCTCTGCTCCTCGAATTCCAGGCGCTGGACTGCCGGGCGGTAGCCGCGGCCGCGCTCGATCTTCAGCGTCATCGCGAGCTCGATCGGCTTGGTCAGGTTCGCGATGACGAGTTCCGGGTTCACGATCACGACGTCGTGATCGACCTGGATATCGCCCGCGGTGACCGGGCCCGGGCCCTTCTTCTGCAGGCGCAGCTCGACCGATTCGCGGCTGTGCATCTCGATCGCGATCAGCTTGAGGTTCAGCAGGACGTCGACGACGTCCTCCTGCACACCCTCGATGCTGGTGTACTCGTGCAGCACGCCGTCGATCTCGACCTCGGTCACGGCGCAGCCGGGCATCGACGACAGCAGCACGCGCCGGAGCGCGTTGCCGAGCGTGTGGCCGAAGCCGCGCTCGAACGGCTCGATCACGATGCGGGCCTGCCGCGCCGCGGTCTCCGTGACCTTGACGGAGCGGGGCTTGAGGAATTCCGTGGCGGTACCTTGCATTGCCGTCACCTGTTTACTTCGAGTAAAGCTCGACGACGAGATTCTCGTTGATGTCGGGCAGGATCTGATCGCGGTCCGGCAGCGCCTTCAGCGTGCCGCTGAATTTCTTGTCATCCACATCGACCCACTCGGGCAGGCCGACCTGCGTCGCGATCGTGAGCGCCGCGGCGATGCGCGCCTGGGCGCGCGCCTTCTCGCGCACGGAGATCACGTCGCCCGCCTTGCACTGGTAGGACGGCACGTTGACCGTCGCCCCGTTGACCTCGATGGCCTTGTGGCCGACCAGCTGGCGCGCCTCGGCGCGCGTCGCGGCAAAGCCCATGCGGTAGACGACATTGTCGAGCCGCGACTCGAGGAAACGCAGCAGGTTCTCGCCGGTCGAGCCGGTGTGGCCGGCGGCCTTCGTGTAGTAATTGCGGAACTGCCGCTCCAGCACGCCGTACATGCGGCGAAGTTTCTGTTTCTCGCGCAGCTGCACGCCGTAGCCGGACAGGCGCGTGCGGCGATCGCCCTTGATGCCGCCCGGCGGCACCTCGAGCTTGCACTTGCTCTCGAGCGGCTTGATGCCGCTCTTCAGGAACAGGTCGGTGCCCTCGCGGCGCGAGAGCTTGCACTTGGGACCCAGGTATCTGGCCATGATCTAGTTGAACCTCAGACGCGCCGCTTCTTGGGCGGGCGGCAGCCGTTGTGCGGAATCGGCGTCACGTCAGCAATGCTCGTGACCTTCAGGCCGCAGGCATTCAGCGCGCGGACCGCGGACTCGCGGCCCGGGCCCGGACCCTTGACCTTGACCTCTACGGTGCGCAGGCCGTGTTCCTGCGCGGCAATGCCCGCCTTTTCGGCGGCGACCTGCGCGGCGAACGGCGTGCTCTTGCGCGAGCCGCGGAATCCGGAGCCGCCGGAGGTCGCCCATGCGAGCGTGTTTCCCTGCCGGTCGGTGATCGTGACGATGGTGTTGTTGAACGACGCGTGAACAAACGCGATGCCTTCAGAGACCTGGCGCTTGATCTTCTTGCGCGCCTTGGCAGCGGCCGGCGCGGCCTCGGCCTTGTCGGCACCCTGCCTGTCGACGCCCTGCCTGTCGCTGGCCTTCTTGTCGGCGTCCGGCTTCTCGGCGTCCTGCTTCTGGGCAGCCTTCTTCTCGTCGGGTTTCTTCTCGTCGGACATCTCTTTACCTGGTCACTCTGTCGACGCGCTCAGCTCTTGGCAGGCGCAACGTTGGTCTTGATCGCCGCGCGGCGCGGGCCCTTGCGCGTGCGCGCATTGGTGCGCGTGCGCTGGCCGCGGACCGGCAGGCCCTTGCGGTGGCGGATCCCGCGATAGCAGCCGAGGTCCATCAGCCGCTTCAGGCTCATCGAGTTCTCGCGCCGCAGGTCGCCTTCCACCAGGAAGCGCGAGATGTGCGTGCGAAGCATGTTGACCTCGGCCTCGGTCAGGTCGCGCACCTTGGTCGACGGGTCGACGCCTGCGGCCGCGCAGACCATCCGCGCGCGCGACGGGCCGATGCCGTAGATGTGCGTCAGCCCGATGGCGACGTGCTTGTTGACCGGAATGTTGATGCCGGCGATGCGCGCCATGGCTACTTGCCCCCGAGCCGTGGAAAACACGGCAGCATACGTGAAAACACCATATTTCTCAAGGTCATAAGGGTTCCCTTCAGCCCTGGCGCTGCTTGTGGCGGGCATCCGACGAGCAGATGACCCGGACCACGCCGCGGCGACGAACGATCTTGCAGTTCTTGCAGATCTTCCTGACCGATGGACGAACTTTCATCTCCGACTCCCGGACGGCTGGGCCGTCATCAGCGCGGCGCGCCGCTGCGGCCGAAGCCGCGCAGGTTCGCCTTCTTCATCAGGCCCTCGTACTGGTGCGACATCATGTGCGCGTTCAGCTGGGCCACGAAATCCATCACGACGACGACCATGATCAGGAGCGACGTGCCGCCGAAATAGAACGGCACGCGCCCGTAGGACATTAGGATCTCGGGCAACAGGCACACGACCGTCACGTACAGCGCGCCCCAGACCGTCAGCCGGGTCAGCACCTTGTCGATGTACTCGCCGGTCTGCTGGCCCGGCCGGATGCCCGGTATGAATGCGCCGCCCTTCTTCAGGTTCTCCGCCGTCTCGCGCGAGTTGAAAACGAGCGCGGTGTAGAAGAAGCAGAAGAAGATGATCAGGCTGCCGTAGATCAGGAGGTGCAGCGGCTGGCCCCAGCCGAGGGCCGCAGCGACGTTCTGCAGCCAGCTTGCGCTGTTGCCCGTGCCGAAGAAGCTCGCGAGCGTCGCCGGGAACAGCAGGAGCGACGAGGCAAAGATCGGCGGGATCACGCCCGACATGTTCAGCTTGAACGGCAGGTGGCTGGTCTGGCCGGCGTACATCCGCCGCCCGACCTGGCGCTTCGCGTAGTTGACCGGGATGCGGCGCTGGCCGCTTTCGACGAACACGCAGAAGGCGGTCACCGCGCCGATCAGGAGCACCAGCAGGATCGCGAATGCGGGGTTCATCTCGCCCGAGCGCACCTGCTCGAGCGTGCCGCCGATCGCCGCCGGCAGGCCGGAGATGATGCCGGACAGGATCAGCATGGAGATGCCGTTGCCGATGCCGCGTTCGGTGATCTGCTCGCCGAGCCACATCAGGAACAGCGTGCCGGCGGTCAACGTCAGCACCGCCGGAATCACGAACGACACCGTGCCCGGATTGATGACGACGCCCTGGTTCTGGAAGGCGATCGCGGCCGCGAAGCCCTGGAAGGCCGCGAGCACTACCGTGAAGTAGCGGGTCCACTGCGTGATCTTGCGCCGCCCGGACTCGCCCTCCTTCTTGATGGCCGCCATCGTCGGCACGACCACGGCCATCATCTGCAGGATGATCGACGCCGAGATGTAGGGCATCACGCCCATCGCGAAGATCGACAGGCGCGCGAGCGCGCCGCCGGAGAACATGTTGAACAGGCCGAGGATCGTGCCTTCCTGGCTGTCGAACAGACGCTTGAGCGCCACAGGGTCGATGCCGGGCACCGGCACGAAGGTGCCGATGCGGTAGACGACCAGCGCGCCCAGCAGGAACAGCAGGCGATGGCGCATCTCGGTGTAGCGCGTGACTTCACCGAGCGCGAGCGTTGCGTTGCCTGCCGTCGTCGTCATCGGGTGCTGTTCTCCGCCGCGAGGCCGCTCAGGCCGCGGCGCCCTCCTCGATCCTGCCGCCGGCCTGCTCGATGGCCGCGCGCGCGCCCTTGGTCGCGCGCACCGCGGGGCCGCGCAGCGTCACGGCGCGGGCGATGGAGCCCGACAGGATGACCTTGGCCTTCTCGGTCTGCAGCGGGACGACGCTCGCGGCGATCAACGCCGCCAGGTCGATCAAGTCGGCCTTCACCTTGGAAAGGTCGGTCAGCGTGACCTCGGCGCGGGTCGCATGCATCGCGGAACGGAAACCGACCTTCGGCAACCGACGCTGCAGCGGCACCTGGCCGCCCTCGAAGCCGACCTTGTGGTAGCCGCCCTTGCGCGCTTTCTGGCCCTTGCCGCCCTTGCCGCAGGTCTTGCCCTGCCCCGCCGAGGCGCCCCTCCCGACGCGCAGGCGCGGCCGCTTGCTGCCTTCGGCGGGTTTCAACGTGTTCAGTCGCATCTCTGCTCTCCAGTCCTCACGCGCGCTCGACGCCCAGCAGGTGCTGCGCGACCTTGATCATCCCGCGCACCTCGCGGGTGTCCGCCACGACGCGCGAATCGCGGATCCGCCGCAGCCCGAGGCCGTACACCGAGGCGCGGATATTGTGCAGCTGCCCGTGCACGCTGCCCTTCAATGTCACCTTCAGCTTTTCCTTGCTCATGGGTCAGCCCAGTATTTCTTCAAGTGTCTTGCCGCGCTTCGCCGCGATGCGGTCCGGCGCGGTCATGCGCGAGAACGCATCGAAGGTCGCGCGCACGACGTTGATCGGGTTGCGCGAGCCGTAGCTCTTGGCGAGGACATTGCGGACTCCTGCGCACTCGAACACCGCGCGCATGCCGCCGCCGGCGATCACGCCCGTGCCGTCCGAGGCCGGCTGCATGTAGACGCGCGTCGTGCCGTGCCGGCCCTGCAGCGCGTAATGCAGCGAGTCGCTGCGCAGCGGCACGGTCGTCATGTTCTTGCGCGCCTGCTGCATCGCCTTGGCGATCGCCGTCGGAACCTCGCGCGCCTTGCCGTAGCCGAAACCGACCTTGCCGGCTCCGTCGCCGACCACGGTCAATGCGGTGAAGCCGAACTGCCTGCCACCCTTGACCACCTTGGCCGTGCGGTTGACCGCGACCAGCTTTTCAATCAGGTCGTCGCCGGATGAGGATCTTTCCACTCGTGCCATTACGCTTCCCCTGCAATCAGAACTTGAGGCCGGCCTCGCGGGCCGCCTCGGCAAGCGCCTTCAGGCGCCCGTGAAACTTGTAGCCGGAGCGGTCGAACGCCACCGCGGTGATGCCGGCCGCCTTGGCGCGCTCGGCAATGGCGCGGCCGACCGCAGCCGCCGCGGTCGCGTTGCCCGTGCCCTTCAGGTCCTTCGCGACGGCTTCCTGCACGGTCGATGCGGCCGCGAGCACGCGCGCGCCGTCGGCAGTCGTCACCTGCGCGTAGATGTGCCGCGGCGTGCGGTGCACCGTCAGGCGCGCCGTGCCGATCTCGCGGATCTTGGCGCGGCCCCGGGTCGCGCGGCGGATCCGCTTGTCCTTCTTCGTGAGCTGTGCCATGGCCTTACTTCTTCTTGCCTTCCTTCATGACAATCCTCTCGCCGGCATAGCGCACGCCCTTGCCCTTGTAGGGCTCCGGCGAGCGGTAGCCGCGGATCTCGGCTGCGACCTGCCCGACTTTCTGGCGGTCGACGCCCTTGATGATGATTTCGGTCTGGCTCGGCGTCTCGATCGAGATGCCCTCCGGGACCGGGTAGCTGACCGGGTGCGAGAAACCAAGCGTCAGGTTCAAGTTCTTGCCCTGCACCGCCGCGCGATAGCCGACGCCGACCAGCTCGAGCTTGCGCTCGAAGCCCTTCGTGACGCCCGTGATCATGTTGGCGATGTTCGCGCGCGTGGCGCCGGCCGTGGCGATGCGCGTCGCGGAATCCTTGGATTCAGTGACCGCCACCAGCAGCTGCTGTTCCTTCTGCGCGACCGTGATGCCGCGCTCGAGGCGCATCGTCAGCGCGCCCTTGGCGCCCTTGATGGTCACGGCGTCGGCCGCGAGCGTCGCATTGACGCCCTTCGGCAGGTCGACCGGCAT
The DNA here is from genome assembly GCA_963747145.1 of uncultured Gammaproteobacteria bacterium. GTDB lineage: Bacteria > Pseudomonadota > Gammaproteobacteria > Steroidobacterales > Steroidobacteraceae > SCUD01. The sequence goes on from CAVVDZ010000002.1 coordinate 148,752, forward strand.
ATTTGCAATTCTGGACATGATCCGGGCTCCTCAGGCCACCAGGCACAGCACTTCGCCGCCCTGGCCGGCGCGGCGCGCCTCGCGGTCGGTCATGACGCCGGCGGGCGTCGAGACGATCGCGATGCCGAGGCCGCCGAGCACCTTCGGCAGTTCATCCTTCGCGCGGTACAGGCGCAGACCAGGCCGCGACACCCGCTCGAGGCGCTCGATCACCGGCTTGCCGGCGTGATACTTGAGCGCGATCGTCAGCGTCGCCTTGCCGCCGTCCTTCGCGACCGCGAAATCGCTGATGTACCCCTCGTCCTTCAGCACCTTGACGATCGCGAGCTTCACTTTCGAGGACTGCAGCGACACCTCCGGCTTGCCGGCGCCCTGGCCGTTGCGGATGCGTGTCAGCAGGTCGGAAATCGGGTCGGACATGCTCATCGCGTATTGCTCCTCACCAGCTCGCTTTGCGAAGCCCGGGCACGTCGCCGCGCATCGTCGCCTCGCGCAGCTTTACGCGGCCGAGGCCGAACTTGCGGTAATTGCCGCGCGTGCGCCCGGTGATCGCGCAGCGATTGCGCTTGCGCGACGGGCTCGAGTCGCGCGGCAGCTTCTGCAGCGCCTCGATCGCGGCCATGCGGTCCTCCTGCGAGGCCTTCGGGTCGCGGATCTGTTCCTTGATCAGCGCCCGCCTGGCGGCGTACTTCTTCACCACCTTGGCGCGGCGCTTCTCGCGCTCGATCATGCTGGTCTTCGCCATCTGTCACTTCCTGAACGGGAAATTGAATGCCTCGAGCAATGCCCGGCCCGACTTGTCGTTGTGCGCGTTGGTCGTGATCGTGATGTCCATGCCGCGCAGCTGGTCGATCTGGTCGTATGCGATCTCCGGGAAGATAATCTGTTCCTTGACCCCGAAGCTGTAGTTGCCGCGGCCGTCGAACGAGCGCGGGTTCACGCCGCGGAAGTCGCGGATGCGCGGCATCGCGACATTGATCAGCCGGTCGAGGAACTCGTACATGCGCGCGCCGCGCAGCGTGACCATGCAGCCGACCGCAAGGCCCTCGCGGATCTTGAATGTCGCGACGGACTTCTTCGACTTGCGCACGGCCGGTTTCTGGCCCGTGATGCGCGCGAGGTCGGCGGTCGCGGCGTCCATGACCTTCTTGTCGGCGACTGCCTCGCCGACGCCCATGTTCACGGTGATCTTGGTCAGGCGCGGCACCTGCATGTCGTTCTTGAGGCCGAGCTCCTGGCGGAGCTTCGGCATCACGACCTCGCGGTAGTGCTTGTGCAGCCTTGCTGTTGCGGCCATTTCTGCGGTCTCCACTCTCAGGCGTCCACGACTTCGCCGTTCGACTTGAAGTAGCGGACCTTCCGCCCGTCCTCGAGCTTCTTGCGGCCCACGCGGTCGGCTTTCTTGGTCGCCGGGTTCCACAGCGCGACGTTCGAAATGTGCAATGAAGCCTCCTTCTGCACGATCGCGCCGTTCACGCCCTTGGCCGGGTTCGGCCGCTGGTGCTTCTTGACCATATTGACGTTCTCGACGAGCACGCGGCCGCCGTCGAGGACGTTGACCACGGTGCCGGTGCGGCCCTTGTCGCGCCCGGTCGTCACGACGACCGTGTCGCCCTTGCGGATCTTGTTCACAGGACCTCCGGCGCGAGCGAAATGATCTTCATGAACTGCACGTTGCGCAGCTCGCGCGTCACGGGCCCGAAGATGCGGGTGCCGATCGGCTCGAGCTTCGGGGTCAGCAGCACGGCCGCATTGCCGTCGAAGCGGATCAGCGAGCCGTCGCCGCGGCGCACGCCGCGCCGGGTGCGCACCACGACCGCGTCGTAGACCTCGCCCTTCTTGACCTTGCCGCGCGGGATCGCGTCCTTGACGCTGACCTTGATCACGTCGCCGACCCCGGCGTAGCGGCGCCTCGTCCCGCCCATGACCTTGATGCACATGAGTTCGCGGGCGCCGGAATTGTCCGCCGCCACCAGGCGAGTCCTGAGCTGGATCATGGTCCTGGCCTCCCGCCGTTCATTCCGCCGGCGCGCGTTCGATCACGCGCACCAGCGTCCATGCCTTGTGCCGCGACAACGGGCGGCACTCGGCGATCGCCACCGTGTCGCCCGCGCGGCACTCGTTGTTCTCGTCGTGTGCCAGCAGCTTTGTCGTGCGCCGCACGTACTTGCCGTAGGTCGGGTGCTTCACGAGCCGCTCGACCGATACGGAAATTGTCTTGTTCATCTTGTTGCTGACGACGGTTCCGGTCAGCGTCTTCGCTGCCTTCTCCGCTGCCGGCGCCGCCACTTCACTCGTCATCACGCCTTACCCCCGGCGCTCTTGCCGCGCCCGAGCTCTTTCAGCACGGTCTTCACCCGTGCAATGTTCTTCCTGACCTTGCCGTGCTGGTCCGGCCGCGCCGGCTGCCCGGACGCCGCGGCCATCCGCAGGTTGAATTGCTCGCGGCGCAGCGCGACCAGTTCGTCGCGCAGCTCCACCGCGGTCTTGCTCCGCAAATCCTTGACGCTCATCAGCGCACCTGCCGCTTCACGAATGAAGTCGCGACCGAAAGCTTGGCCGCCGCCAGCTTGAATGCCTCGCGCGCCTCGTTCTCCGGCACGCCCTCGATCTCGAACAGCACCTTGCCGGGCGTCACCTTCGCGACCCAGTACTCGACATTGCCCTTGCCGCTGCCCATGCGGACCTCGAGCGGCTTCTGCGTGATCGGCACGTCCGGGAAGACGCGGATCCAGATCTGGCCGCCGCGCTTGACGTAGCGCGTCATCGCGCGGCGCGCCGCCTCGATCTCGCGCGCGGTCATGCGCGAGCGGTCCATCGCCTTCAGCCCGTATTCGCCGAACGCGACCGAGCTTCCGCGCATTGCCATGCCGGAGAGATTCCCCTTGAACATCTTGCGGTACTTGGTCCGCTTGGGCTGCATCATGTCCCGTAATCCTTAATCGTTCAGCCGGCTACCTGCTCAACCTGCGACCGGTTCAGCGACGGCCGGCTTTTCCTGGTCCTCGACCACTTCGGCCTCGGCTTCCTCGCGGTCGAATACCTCGCCCTTGAAGACCCAGACCTTCACGCCGATGACGCCGTAGGTCGTGCGCGCCTCGGCCAGGCCGTAGTCGATCTCGGCGCGGAACGTGTGCAGCGGGATGCGGCCCTCGCGCGTCCACTCGGAGCGCGAGATCTCGGCGCCGTTCAGGCGTCCCGCCACGCGCACCTTCACGCCGAGCGCGCCGCTCCTCATCGTGTTGGTCACCGCGCGCTTCATCGCGCGCCGGAACATCACGCGCTTCTCGATCTGCTGCGCGATGCTCTCGGCCACCAGTTGCGCGTCCAGCTCGGGCTTGCGGATCTCGGCGATGTTCAGGCGCACGTCCTGCGTCGCCATCTTCATCAGCTTCGCCACCTCGACCCGGAGCTTCTCGATGTCTTCGCCCTTGCGGCCGATCACCACGCCCGGCCGCGCCGTATGGATCGTGATGTTTGCCTTGCGCGCCGCGCGCTCGATGTGGATGCGGCTGACCGACGCGTCGGCCAGCTTCTTCCTCAGGAACTCGCGCACCCTCCAGTCGGAGAGGATGAACGCCGGGAAGCTCCTGGTATCCGCATACCAGCGGGACGCCCAATCGCGCGTGATGCCGAGGCGGATGCCGATCGGGTTGACCTTCTGACCCATTTGCTGCTCCGTTCTCCCGCTTGTTACCGCGCCTTGTCGGCCACGGTCACTCTGATGTGGCTCAGCCGCTTCACGATGCGGTTGCCACGGCCTTTCGCCCGCGCGTGGAAGCGCTTCGCCGTCGGCGCTGCGTCCACCTCGATGCGGGAGATCTTCAGTTCATCGATGTCCGCGCCGAGGTTCTGCTCGGCATTCGCGATCGCCGACTCGAGCACCTTGCGCACGATGCGCGCGCCCTTCTTCGGCGTGTATGCGAGCACGGCGAGCGCCTGCCCGACCTGCTGGCCGCGGACCATGTCGGCCACGAGCCGGCACTTCTGGGGTGAGATGCGCGCATGGCGCAGAATGGCTGACACCTGCATCGCATTACTCCGGTGGAGTCTCTACTTCTTGGCCGACGAGTGGCTCTTGAATATCCGCGTCGGCGCGAACTCGCCGAGCTTGTGACCGACCATGTTCTCGGTCACGAGCAGCGGCACATGCTGGCGGCCGTTGTGCACGGCAATCGTCAGGCCGACCATGTCGGGCAGGATCATCGAGCGCCGCGACCAGGTCTTGATCGGGCGGCGGTCGTTTTTGTCGCGGGCCACCTGCACCTTCTTGGCGAGGTGCAGGTCCACGAATGGACCCTTTTTCAGGGAACGTGACATCTCGCTTACGCTCCTTTCTTGCGCCGGCGCACGATGAATGCATCGGTGCGCTTGTTATTGCGCGTCTTCTTGCCCTTCGTATGCCAGCCCCACGGCGATACCGGGTGCGGGTTGCCCTGGCCGGAGCGGCCCTCGCCGCCGCCGTGCGGGTGATCGACCGGGTTCATCACGACGCCGCGCACCGTCGGGCGGATGCCGCGCCAGCGCTTTGCGCCGGCCTTGCCGAAGACCCGCAGGTTGTGCTCGTCGTTGCCGATCTCGCCGATCGTCGCGCGGCAGTCCACGCTGACCTTGCGGGTCTCGCCGGACTTCAGGCGCAGGATCGCATTCGCGCCCTCCCGGCCCGAGTACGACGCGGAACTGCCGGCGGCGCGCGCGATCTGGCCGCCCTTGCCGAGGGCTTCAGCTCGACGTTGTGCACCAGCGAGCCCACGGGAATGTGCCGCAGCGGCATCGCATTGCCGGCGCGGGATCGGCGAGTCGGCGCCGGACTGCAGCTCGTCGCCGGTGTCCACGCCCTTCGGCGCGAGGATGTAGCGGCGCTCGCCGTCCTTGTAGAGCAGCAGCGCGATGTACGACGAGCGGTTCGGATCGTATTCCAGGCGCTCGACCTTCGCGACGATGCCGTCCTTGTCGCGACGGAAGTCGATCATCCGGTAGTTGTGCTTGTGGCCCGAGCCCTTGTGGCGCGTGGTCATGCGGCCGACGTTGTTGCGTCCGCCGGTGGACCTGTGGCCGGCCACAGCGCGCGCACCGGCGCGCCGCGGTGCAGCTTCGAGC